>CAVQRZ010000023.1:0-183540 GCA_963715335.1 uncultured delta proteobacterium | reverse complement strand
GCCGGTTATTATGGTAATGAGGTTTATCAAGACCTAAAGAACTATCATGACCCACAATACGCTCAATTTTCGCACTCCTTCGTGCAACCTTTGATGAAGCGTTGATACAATCAGGACTCCTCCGTAGATCTACTTCATATTGATGGTCTTACTTACGAAGCAGTAAAGCATGATTTTGAAAGTTGGTTCCCAAAGATGTCTGAATTTGGCGTCGTTCTGTTTCATGATATAGCTGTGAGAAGTGAGGGGTTTGGGGTTTGGAAGTTTTGGGGTGAAATTAGGAATCATATCCATCATTCGAGTTTGCTCATGGATATGGACTTGGGATCCTGTGCGTTGGTAAAGACATTCCACAGCCAATTATAAATCTTTGTGACTCTTCTGAGATTGAAAAGCAAAGAATTTGCGCATTTTATAGTTCTTTAGGGGCTCGCTTTTCACAGATCTATTACTAATTAATCGTACAAATGAGTTTGAGGAAAAAATAAAAAAAGCTGATGAACTTATTGCTGATTATAATCATCGTTTGAAAATGACTTGTGAACAATACGAAGGGTCTCGATCCTGAGAATTACAAAACCTCTACGCGCGATAGCCTCATTAAGAAAAAATCGGAACTAATGAAGTGAAAGAAAATAGCTTTTATATCTCAACCGGAGTACTTCAGATTTATATATGAGAATGACGAAGATGCTATCGCTTATGTTAAAGAATTTCCTTTTAACTTTGGTATGAGTGCTGATGCATTTAAAGACTTAGAAGTTTATGATGCAGATTATAATATTTTTTTCCGAGGTGAGTTTTTTCCTGAGGAGGTTTTAACGCGCCTGAGAGGTGTTAAAGTCTGCCTTTCCAGTGAACCATTCCCTCGGTATATAGATAGACGCCTTGAATATACTTTTGATTCCCTCGAACGTTATTGAATTTCAGAGCGATAGGGGGCAAGGCTTTTGATTATGTCTTTCATTATGATGAGGCCTACTTCCGTTCCTGTCGAAAGTGGATTACACCTTTCTGGGCATTTCCATTCCCTGTAGCAACTAAAACATATGCACCAAAGTCTGTTGATAAAGCGGATAAGGAGTGGGACCTTTTTTTGTAGGCAGAAGTACGGATCATCGTGAAAAATATTTTGGCCAACTAAAACATCATTACAACTTTTTACATATTGCCCATGGAGTATGGGGGAAGGCGCTTGTTGAATATCTTCACAAAGCTAAAATATGCCTTAATGTTCATGCAGAAAATGAAATATCTTGGGAGCCTAGATGCAATGCTCCTTTCAGCTGGAGCCTTTGTTGTTAGTGAGAAAATAACACCCAATCCCATTCTTAGGCCCAATGTTGATTATGTGGAAATAACTTCACCACAAGAGTTGAATGAGGCTGTTTCATATTACCTCTCAAACCCAATAGAACGAACTGAGATTGCCGAGAGTGGCTGTAAGAGGGCTCCGTGACTCCTTGATTCAGTAAACGCATTTAAGGCTATTTTACAAGGCATAGAGTCGGGGATATTCCCGAATTCTCGAGAAGCCGAGGACGCACCGTATTGATTTGCTACAAAAGTTGCTTAATATCCGTTATTCTTTAAGAAAAATATTAAGGTGTATCACATATACTACCACGCAGTCAATGCCTTAGCCCCTTTGTAAATAATGTTAATCAGACTTATTTTATAAGGGGCTGTCCTAGATAACTAGGAAATGTTGTCTTTAACTAATTGTTTTAACTGTTTTAATTGTTGCATTGGATCCGGGTTGTTAAATCGCCACTCACATTCCTTTAAATACAGGTGAAAATGATCCCTAGGAATGCCATTGAATTTACGCAAGTGACGCTTGGCCTGATTCCAAAAATTCTCAATTCCGTTGATGTGATTCTTTTTATCTGCAAACAACTCGCTATGGTTAATTCGATAGTGTTGAAAGTCAGAAACATCAAGCACGTTATAACTCTGCAGTGAGTCTGAATAAACTATACTATCTGGATGTATTTTTTCCCCGATTATTGGCATAAGAGTGGCAGCTTTTACATCCGGAATTATCTTGGTGTAAACCTTGCCACCACGCTTTAACAGGCCAAATACAGGAATTTTACCGGCAGCGCCTCGGCCTCTTTTGCCCTTGCGTCTGCCACCGAAATAACTTTCATCAACTTCGATCTCGCCAGAGAAGAGCGTTTCATCTTCAACGGCCTGAAAAATAAGTTGGCGCAACCGGTGAAAATAGTAGGCTGCAGTGTTTCTGTTAACGTCAACCAGGGCCGCCGCTGTTCGAGCTGTTGAGCCTGAGATAAAGAGCTCTATTAAGCGTTGTTGCTTGAGCTGACTTAAACGACTTTTACGCATGCTGATATCCTAGACGAAATTCAGTTATCTAGGACAGCCCCTTTTATAAAGTAGGAAAAATGAAAATAGCTTATCTAATCCCTGGTTGTGAGGTGTCAGGTGGTATTGCTGTGGTCTGCCAGCATGCTAATCGACTCTTAAAAAGAGGGCATGATGTCATCCTCGTTAGCGAGACGCCTCTGAGTGATATGTCTTGGTTCCCTGGGCAAGATGTCCCCGTTTTTGGTTTAAAGAGTTACCCGGAGAATGTAGATATCCTTGTTGCTACATCTTGGTCGACAACTTTTCGTGTTGCAGGGCTTCCTGCACAAAGTAAATGTTATTTTGTGCAATCAGACGAGACTCGATTTCACCCGAGAGGTAGTATCTGGCACCATCTCACTGCCCTAACATACTGTTTTGATTTTCATTTCCTAACAGAGGCAAGATGGATTCAGAGCTGGCTTCTTGGTAATTTCAATAAACAATCTCAATTAGTCCCTAATGGTCTTGATGAAAATTTGTTTTTCCCTTGCCAGCCTCTCGAACCCAAAGGGTCGAAACCTAGGATTCTATTAGAGGGTGCAATAGGTTTGCCGTACAAGGGGATGGAAGAAGCTTTTCAGGCAGTCAAGTCGCTTGACGCAGAAGTGTGGTGTGTTAGCTCTCACGGGAAACCTAAGCCTGGATGGAGGTGTGACAGATTTTTTGAACATGTTCCCATGCATAAAATGAGAGAGGTGTACTCCAGCTGCGATATTCTTTTAAAGCTAAGTAAGGTAGAAGGTTTTTTCGGTCCCCCGATGGAAATGATGGCGTGTGGAGGGGTGTCGGTTGTTGCAGAAGTAACAGGATATGATGAGTACATTGTTGATGGACAAAATGCTCTGGTGGTTAAACCTGGTGATGTCTCTGCAGCAGCGGATGCTTTGCGTTTGTTGATCAGTGATAAAAAATTGTACGAAAACCTCAAGAAGAATGGCCTAAAGACAGCTCAAGAGTGGAGGTGGGAAGCTTCGATCGATTCTTTGGAGAAGTTTTATGAAAAGATCCATTCGGTCAAGCCAAAAACCTATCACCCGTATCATACTGATATAAACCTAAGCATATCATCTATTTATAAGATATATAGGGGCGAAACAGATACTGATAATAATGCTGTTTCCGCTGCAATTGCAGCGGATAATGTTGAAAAACTCTGCTATAAGCTCAAAGGTAGTAGAACATTTGGCAGAATTGCAAATGTGGCTGTTCGTTTGAATAAGTTTATCAAGAAAGTAAAGCAGTGCTTCGAGTGAAATTGTAAAGAACATATTTATGTATTTCGACGCGACATTATTCAGACATTGGATTTAAAAGAAAATCGTTTCGGAATTGAGCCAGAAATGGTTACAAAGGTCTCTCAGACGCGTTGTCGTGTATGGGAGTGTGCTATCAGCTACCAACCTAGGACATACGATGAAGGCAAAAAGTTACGTTCAATGTTCAAAACTGCAATACCAAAATAAGTCAGGAAAGCTGGGGGGTTGCTGAAATAGTGAACATTTTGTTTGTTTACAAAGGTCCATTCGGGGCTCACTTGGCTGGGCCTGAACTACGTTATGTGCGTATTTCCGAAGAACTTGATCTGTTGGGTCACAGCTGTTTGCTGGCCACGACCTATCCGACATCATCCTCACCCCATAAATGTCTGGTCAATATTTCCTCTCCTTTTGAATTGCTGAGAAAACTTCTGTGGGCTGATGCTGTTTACGTGCATGGTGGGGGACCGATCATACTGTTAGCAAGTACCCTTGCCATGATTTTGGGTAAAAAAGTCTATCTTGATGCTTATTCTCCTCATTGGTTGGAGTTGCACTGCGTTTCCACAAACTGTTCCTTTAAGATGTTTCTAAAGATTGTATTTAATCTCCTACGAGTTTTCTATGCGACATTAATGTTTGATGGCTTGATTGTCGGAAGTCGCCGGCAACTGGATTTATATAGGGGGGTATCTCTGATATCTGCCAATCCGAACGATATGCAGCGGCTGAGGGTGATCCCTTTTGGTTGTGAACCAGTGTTGAGTAATCATGATCGCCAACATTTAATAGCCCTTTCAGGTGGTCAGGTCGGTACCAATGATTTCTTATTTGGTTGGCTTGGCGGGATGTGGTAGTGGTTTGATCCCCGCCCAGTTCTAGAGACCTTTGCCGAAATATCTTTTAGTAATCCCTCTGTAAAGATTATTTTCTTTGGAGTATCTGACGACAAGAAAATTGAAATGGAGAATATATACCAGGATGCAGGTGGAGTGGACGGGGGCTTGTTGTTCTTGCCCTGGATTGAGTTTGACAAGCGCCTGGAGACATGGTCAGGGCTTGATCTTGCTATTGTTTTTGGCGAACAGGGGCTTGAGAACGATTACGCCATGCGCACGCGTAATTTTGACTGCATTTCGATTGGTTTGCCGATTGTCCAGAATTGGGATGATTGCTGGGGCCCGCTTATCAAAGACAATGAATGCGGAGTAATTGTCGACGAAGAAACATTGGCGGAAACTCTCCTTGAACTTGCTCAGAATGAAACCAAGATTGCTCGGATGAGCAAAAATATGGCTGCTTTGGAGAATGAGTTCGCCTGGGATAAAATTGCCGGTGAATTCCTTTCCATGAATCAACTTGTACGTTATGGTTTATTGCAAAAATTTCTACGCTTCGGACTTTTTCTCTTTGCCGCTCCCCCCATGGTTCTAAATTTTGCCTGTTCATATTTTTGGGGCAAAAAACATTTCTGAGGCTGTAATGTCATCAACACCCCTTACAGCGAATGAAGCTAAACGACATCTGCAAATTTTGGGAACAAGAGGCATTCCTGCTCAATATGGTGGCTTTGAAACGTTTGCACAAAAACTTGCGCTGTACCTGGTGCCCAGGGGATGGAAAGTCACTGTCTATTGTCAGAACCTTGGGCCATTCTCCAGAGAAATCGACTCATGGCAAGGGGTTGATCTGGTCAAGTTCTACGTCCCTTTCAAGGGAGCCAAAGGGTCAATTCTTTTCGACTGGCTGGCAGCAAGTGCGGCCGCAAAAAGTGACGGGATCGCATTGACCCTAGGCTACAATACTGCCATCTTCTCTTTACATCACAAACTCCGAAGACGTCCACACCTCATCAATATGGATGGGCTTGAATGGAAACGTGACAAATGGTCCGTTCCTGCCAAGGCATGGTTGTATCTCAATGAGCGTTTAGGCTGCTGGTTAGGGGATCACTTGATTGCTGATCACCCCGAGATAGAAAAGCATTTAAGCACTCGAGTGGATTCAGAGAAGATCACCATGATCCCCTATGGTGCAGACGTCCCGGATGACTCTGAAGATACAGTCCTCGACCCCCTAGAGTTAACTAAAAATGGATATGCTCTGATTATTGCACGGCCAGAGCCTGAAAATTCGATTATTGAGATGGTAAAAGCCTTTTCTCGAAAAAAGCGTGGCATGAAACTGGTTGTTCTTGGTCAATACGACGATGCCAGAAATAGGTACCAGAGTGATGTTGTGTCTGCAGGGAGCGATGAAGTTATCTTCCCGGGCGCAATCTATGATAAAAAGTGCCTTGCCGCTTTGCGCAACAATGCTGTGTTATACCTGCATGGCCATAAAGTTGGAGGAACGAATCCGGACCCTGGTGGAAGCCATGGCGTCCGGCTTGCCGGTGCTTGCTCATGACAATCGGTTCAATCGCTGGGTTGCCGGCTCCGGAGCGGAATTCTTCACAGATGAGGACTCCTGTGCGGAGATATTGGATGACTTGTTGGCAAATCAAGTGAAGCTGGATACCCTGTCACAAATGAGTCAAGCAAGATACAGTGAATCATTTCAATGGCCATCTGTTCTGGAAGCTTATGAAAAATTGATATTAAGATTTGTTCGTCCTTAAATCCAAACTCTGCTATATTTCGCCTTCGAAATTCAGATTTTCAATAAGCTAGAGGGTTTTGGAATTTGCTTAAAGAACAAGCCAAACTACTGAGCCGGTTGACTATCGTTGCCGATCTGTCTCTGGTCGCATTGTCTTTCTTCGTTGCCTACTATTTCAGAAAAAATTTTCTTGCCGGTGAGATCGGGAGAATCCAAGAGTACATATGGATTTTGTTGCCCGCCATTCCCATCTGGTATTATTTGTTGGTAAAATTCAATCTATACAAATCTATACGACAAATCAGTGTTTTTGACCTAATCTACCGGATTATTTCAGCCCATCTTTTCTCAGGCGTCATCCTTTCCGCCCTGGTCCTATTCTTCGATCGTGACTTTTTTAGCAGGCTGCTCATTCTGTTTTTTATTGTCACGTCATTCGTTTTCATCCTTGTCGAAAGAATCTTCCTCAAATTTCTGTTGAGTTACTTTCGTCGGCGTGGCTTGAATTATCGTCAACTCCTCATCGTTGGCACAACGAAGCGTGCACAGGAGTTTATCACGCTTGTTGAAGACCATGCTGATTGGGGGCTCCGTGTCCTCGGTGTACTGCAGGTTGCCTCAGGTGACCTTAAGGAAAGCGTTTCCGGCTATAAGGTACTGGGCAGGTTGGACGACCTGGTTGAAAGATGTAAAAATTATCCTGTTGATGAGGTTGTGTTTTGTCTTGCTAAGGACCAGGTCGTTGATATTGAGAACTATCTTCAAGATTTAGAAGAACTCGGTATTACGACACGCATGGTCCTGGATTTTTATCATGTCCCTCGATACAAGCGGGACCTGAGTTTTTTTGGAGGCTCTTTACCGATATTAACTTTTTATACAAAATGCTTGGATGCTCAGCAACTCTTCCTGAAAAGAATTCTTGATATCTTCGGGGCGCTCGTCTGGTTAGTGCTTATTCTCCTTGTCTTTCCCTTTGTGGCAATGGCGATTAAGATCGAGTCTCCTGGTCGGATTTTTTACAGCCAGGAAAGAATTGGTGAAAGCGGTAGACCTTTTCGTATCTGGAAGTTTCGTTCAATGTACGCTGATGCTGATCTCCGAAAATCCAGGCTCTACGAACCAGAACGAAATGAACGGGGCCATTTTCAAGATCGAAGATGATCCACGAATCACCAAATTGGCAGATTTCTTGCGAAAACCAGCCTTGATGAATTCCCACAGTTCTGGAATGTTTTGAAAGGAGCAGATGAGCCTGGTTGGTACGCGGCCTCCGACACCTGATGAAGTTCATCAATATGAGAACTGGCACCGTCGCCGAATTAGCATCAAGCCTGGCATCACCGGTTTATGGCAGGTTAGTGGCAGAAATAAGATTGACAAATTTCGATGATGTGGTCAAACTTGATCTACAGTATATTGATAACTGGTCGCTTGGATTGGATTTACGTATTTTATTCAAAACTATTTGGGTTGTTCTGACCCGTCAAGGTAGTTGTTAGGGGGATTTGCTTTAATCATAAACGTCGATGTTTAAGGCGAAAGCTTCTAGTGTTGTTTGAGTGAAATTGTTTGCCTCGGTCTTTGGCTTGCCTTCGTTGCCATTGTACTTGCCGGGTGCTCTTCGCTTTTGCCACGACAAGAGTCGGATCGCGCGCGCGCTGCCTTCTCTGCTCAATTCGAGCATTATGCTTTTTTTACACCATCACCTCTTAAAACGGAAGACAAGCTACTAGTCTTTGGGATGGAAGACATTGGTAAAAAATTCAGTCGACAATTTGAAATACATAACCCAATAATTGGCGTCATCGAAAGATTTTTGGCCATTACGCCCGACCTTGAAGGGACGCAGATCATCCTTCCTGAAAATGCCAGCAAGCAGCTTGTGAGTGAAAATGAACCAGTACTATTCTTTCATTCTGATTGGCACCTTATTTATCGACGGCTCCCCCCTGATTTCTCGATGAACCAACTGCAAGTGGGGGTGATCGCAAAAATCATCCCTTTTGGACAAGTCCTTAGCGGCAAAGGATCTTTGGCGTTGCGAACAGCATCATGGGAGGGCCGCTGTAGCTTCAAAGCCTTCGATGGTCTATTTTATCATCTTGATGATTGGGCTGAAGCGGATGGCACAAGGCTTCGTCAAGGTATCAAGGATGCACAAATTTACTGTGGCAAACGACTTTCACGGGAATATTCACGTTTTCTTGTGCTCAAAAAAGAGCAATCTGCTAACTTATCTTATTAGCCGCATGGATTCTTCATCTAGTATGGATGAATATTCTGACGGCAGCGTAACAGTGGCAATGTGCAAACTCATGAAGTAGAATCACTACGCGAAAACAAACTGGACCAGCTTACCCATCATTATCATTTAGGCAAAGCTATCAGGCGATGCTAGGAAGGTTAGACCATGCTTAAACAGCATGACCGGCTACGGCAAGGGCGAAGCCCGGCAGGACGACATAACGGTAACCGTCGAAATCAAGACGGTGAACCATCGCTACGCCGATATCTCGGTGAAGCTGCCGCGCACATTCCTGAGCCTCGAAAACGGGGTGCGCAAGCAGGTTGGAGCGGTGCTTGGCCGGGGCAAGGTTGACGTTTACGTCAACTATGAGCTGGCGAGCGCAGCTCAGGCCGTTCCCAGGCTGAATCGTGAGTTGGCGATGGCGTATCATCAGCTCTTTGTTGAACTGGCCGATGACCTGAAACTGCAGGACCGGGTTTCCCTCAACCACATCATCAATCAGAGGGATGTGGTTGAGGTTGAAGAGGCTCAAATCGATGCAGAAACGCTGGAATCCTGCCTCCACTCCGCAACGGCCAATGCCCTGGACAATCTGCTCGCAATGCGCGCGACCGAGGGGGAGGAAACCCGTAAGGATATCGAGGAACGTCTCAATGTGACAGAAACCATCCTCGCCCAGATCGAACAAAGGGCGCCACAGGTCCCGGCCGAGTGGCAGGAGCGTCTGACCGAACGCCTGCAGCGCCTGCAGCAGAATGTCGAATGGGATCCGCAGAGGGTCGCGCAGGAAATCGCCGTCTATACGGATCGTTGTGACATCTGCGAGGAAATCACCCGCTTCAAAAGCCACCTGGTCCAGTTCCGCGGCATGCTGGATGACAAGGAGCCGGTCGGCCGGCGCATGGATTTCCTGGTCCAGGAACTCAACCGCGAAGTCAACACCATGGGTTCCAAATCCAATGATGCGGAATTGACCAAGGCCGTTGTCACGTTAAAGTCCGAACTCGAAAAGATTCGTGAACAAGTGCAGAACATCGAGTAGCATTGCAAATGCTACTCGATGTTAGAGGCTGGTCTCCGGGGGCTGGAGGCTGGTTGGAGGCGGCGGCTGGGGACTAGGAGCTGGGGACTGGAATATTATTTGATGTAATGGAGGGAACTATGAAATGTTATCGCGATTTGGTTGTTTGGAGAGAAGGGGTTGATCTGGTCACCAATATTTATGCTTTGTCGAGAAATTTTCCCGGGGAAGAAAAATATGCGCTTTGTGATCAAATGCAAAGGGCGGCGGTTTCAATCCCGGCCAATATTGCAGAAGGTCACGCGCGTGCTTCGCGCAAAGAATTTTTGCATTTTTTGTCAATCTCCCTGGGATCGCTGGCTGAATTGGAAACACACTTGACCGTTGCCAACAAACTGAAATATCTTGCCCTCGACCGAACGGAAAATATCCTCGGGCAAACCAATCTGTTGGGCAAGCGAATAAGAAGCCTGCAAAAGTCACTACAAGACAAGGTCGATTAATGCAAAAGCCAGCCCCCAGCCCCAAGTCCCCAGCCGCCGCCACTAATCCAGCCTCCAAATCACGAGCAGGAATCTTGTTCGTGATTTCCGCACCATCCGGTGCGGGGAAGACCTCTATCTGTCGTGAAATTCTGAAAATGTTCCCGGATCTTCTGCAATCGATCTCCTATACGACGCGGGCCATACGGAATGGGGAGAAAGATGGTGTCGACTATCATTTCGTGACACACGACGTGTTCCGGGAGATGGTTGATGCAGGGGCTTTTGTAGAGTGGGCCGAAGTCCATGGCAACCGCTATGGCACTGCGCGTCCTGCGCTGGAAAAAGCGACGGCAGAAGGCGCGGACATCCTCCTGGACATCGACTTCCAGGGTGCTGAACAACTGCGAAACAGCGATCTTGACGTGGTTTCCATCTTCATCCTGCCCCCGGATATGGGTGAGTTGCGCAAACGACTGGACACCCGCAATACGGATGACCATCAGATCATCGAGCGGCGGATGAAAAATGCCGTCGCTGAAATTGCCGAGGCGGTCAAGTTCGATTATCTGGTTGTTAACGATGTGCTTGAGAAAGCGGTGGAGACCGTCGGCGCGATCATAAAGGCCGAAACCGCCCGGACAAAAAGGGTCATTGATTGCTTATCCGAAGAATTCGGCTTGAAATAGTTCCGATTGCCGTATATCTTGACTCTGTTGAAGAACTTGGGCCGCTTGCCCGAACCGATCATTTAACAAATTAATTTATCAACAGGAGTTATAAATGGCACGTATCACCGTTGAAGATTGTTTGCGTGAAGTCCCCAATCGCTTTCTGCTGACCATGGTAGCGACCAAGCGCGCCAAGCAGCTGTTTAAGGGCGCTGAGCCGCTGATTGAGAACAAGTCAAAAAACCGTAATATCGTTTTGGCGCTGCGGGAGATTGCTGCCGGCAAGGTGGATTTTGAAATCCCTGCCCGTAAGTAGCGCTGACTGGTTATTGTGCACGGTCTCCTGATGGAGCCGACTGAAAAGTTTACGATGCCGGCCAGAGATGGCCGGCATCATTTTTGTGCGCACTCTGTATTGATCTGAACAGCATGATTCGTCTCGACGACATCCTCGAAGCCATCCGTACCTATCACGCCGACGCCGACCTGGACGCTGTGCGCAGGGCCTACGTCTATTCTGCCAAGGTTCATCAGGGCCAGACGCGCCTCTCCGGTGATCCGTACATGACCCATCCGATGGAAGTGGCTTTCATCCTCACCCACCTGCGGATGGATGTGCCGACCGTGGTCACCGGCCTTCTGCACGACACCCTTGAAGACACCCTCTCTACAGAGGAGGAACTGCGCCAGCTGTTCGGTGACGAAGTGACCGAAATGGTTGACGGCGTCACCAAGATCAGCAAAATCAGCTTCAAAACCAGTGAAGAGCGTCAGGCAGAGAATTTCCGCAAGATGCTGCTGGCGATGGCGAGGGATATTCGTGTCATCCTGGTCAAATTGGCCGACCGGTTACACAATATGCGCACCCTCGACCATCAGCCGGAGGAGCGCCGTCTCAGAATCGCCAGGGAAACAGCCGATATCTTCGCGCCGCTGGCAAACCGGCTCGGTATCAGCTGGATTAAAAGCGAGCTCGAAGACCTTTCTCTCAGATACCTGGAGCCGGTGATCTACAGGAACCTTTCGAAAAAGGTCGAGCAGCACCGCCGTCAATCCGGCAACTATGTCGCGGACCTGAAAAAACGTCTCGATGAAATCCTTAAGGAACATGATATCGACGGCCAGATCCAGGGGCGGTTCAAGCATATTTGTTCGATTCACAACAAGATCATCAAACAGAACATAGATTTTGAAGAGATTCATGATCTGATTGCTTTCCGCATCATCGTTCCGTCAATTCGTGATTGTTACGCCATGCTCGGTGCGATTCATTCGTCCTGGAAGCCTGTGCCGGGCCGTTTCAAGGATTTTATCGCCATGCCCAAGGCCAACATGTACCAGTCCCTGCACACAACAGTGTTCGGGCCGGCCGGTCAGCGCATGGAAGTACAGATCCGCACCGAGGAAATGCACCGGGTCGCTGAGCAAGGGATCGCAGCGCATTGGAAGTACAAGGAGGGCAGGGCTTCAAAACGTACTGACGAGGGCCGTTTCGGCTGGCTCCGGCAAATGCTTGAGTGGCAGAAGGAACTCAAGGATTCGAGCGAGTTCATGTCCTCCGTCAAGGTCGACCTGTTTCCTGAAGAAGTTTATGTGTTCACCCCGAACGGTGATGTCAAGGAGCTGCCCAAACAGAGCACGCCAATCGACTTTGCCTACAGCGTTCATTCCGATGTCGGCCAGCGTTGTTCGGGCGCCAAGGTAAACGGCAGACTGGTGCCGTTACGGACCGAGCTGAAGAATGGTGATATTGTTGAAATTCTCACATCACCCAACCAGACACCCAGCAAGGACTGGCTGAAGTTCGTTAAAACCTCGAAGGCAAAAAACCGGATTCGCAACTGGGTCAAGGATCAGGAACGTCAGCAGAGCCTGGATCTGGGGCATGACATCCTCGAGAAGGAGTTGCGCAAGTATGGCTTCAGTTTCAACCGCGCGGTCAACCTTGCTGCCATGAAGGAAACCCTGTCAGGACTCGGGTTCCGTACGGTTGAGGACCTGCAGGCAGCTGTCGGCTATGGCAAGGTGACCTGCAACCAGGTGCTGACGAGACTCATCCCGGAAGAGTTCAAGGCCGAAGCGCCCAAACCGAGTCGTCTCAGCCAGGTCCTTGATAAAATCCGCAAAAAACCTGTCGACGCGATCAACGTTCAGGGGCTGGAAGATATCCTGGTGCGTTTTTCCAAATGCTGTAACCCCTTGCCCGGCGATGAAATTATCGGTTTTATCTCGCAAGGACAGGGGGTGACCGTGCACGCAGCGGATTGCCTGCGGGTTCTGGAGACCGACCCCGAGCGTCGCATCGAAGTCTCCTGGAACCGGCAGAAGGGCGCAACCCGCCCGGTCAAGATCCGCGTGTACAGCCTTGACCAGAAGGGGATCCTGGCAGCGACCACCAAGGTGATTACCAAGTGCGAATCAAATATCCTGCGTGCCAGCGCCTATTCCACCAACGATGGCAGGGGGGTTCTGAATTTCGAGGTGGATGTCCAGGATGTCCAGCATCTGACTCGCGTCATGGAGGCTATTCAGAAGGTCAAAGGCGTCTTGCAGATCGAGAGGATCAAGTCCGGGCGGAAAACCAGCGAAAATCGGCGGCCGGGGGCTTGAGGCTGGGGACTGGTTTAAAGCGGGGACTGGAAGCTGGCGGCTGGGGGCTGGTCACTGGTCACCGCTCATCATCACGGTATATTTGTTACGGCTTTTTTGTTACGGTTTGCAGAATACGGATTACGTTTCGAAACCATTAACCGAACACATCTCATTATGTTGACTTATCTCGCCAAACGACTGCTCATGATGATCCCCCTGCTGATCGGTATCACGCTGATCAGTTTCGTGGTCATCCATCTGGCGCCCGGCGAGCCAACCGACATGCAGACCGACCTGAATCCGAAGTCGAGTGTCGAGATGCGAGATCGGCTGCGTGAACGCTATAATCTCGACAAACCGCTTTATGTTCAGTACGGGCTCTGGCTGAAGCAGGTCGCCACGCTGGATTTCGGTGAATCCTTCGCCCAGGACCACCGCCCGGTGCTTGTCAAGGTCCGCGAACGCATGCCGATTACCATTCTGATCAACGTGCTGTCGATTGTGGTCATCCTGGCAGTGTCGATACCGATCGGGATCCTCTCCGCGGTGCGCAGAAATTCGATGTTTGACCGGGGGACGACGGTTTTTGTGTTCCTCGGTTTTGCCATGCCGTCGTTCTGGCTGGCGTTGTTGATGATGGATTATTTCGGGGTCAGGCTGGGGCTCTTCCCGGTCGCCGGTTTAAAGTCGGTTGGTTACGATTACCTGAGCCCTGCGGGCCAGGTCTGGGACATGACCCGCCATCTGATCCTGCCGGTCTTCATCTCCGCGTTTGGCGGACTGGCAGGGTTTTCGCGTTACATGCGATCCAATATGCTGGAGGTTATCCGCCAGGACTATATCCTGACGGCCCGGGCCAAAGGCCTGTCGGAGCGGGTCGTCATCTACAAACATGCCCTGCGCAACGCGCTCCTGCCGGTGATTACCATCCTTGGCCTCTCCGTCCCCGGGCTGATCGGCGGCAGCGTTATCTTCGAGACAATTTTCGCCATCCCCGGCATGGGCAAACTCTTCTACGATGGTGTCATGATGCGCGATTACCCCCTGATTATGGGGATCCTGGTGATCGGTGCGGTGCTGACCCTGGTCGGCAACCTGTTGGCGGATCTCAGCTACGCGATCGCCGACCCGCGGATTCGCAAGGGCTAGTTATTTGAGTTGACGCCGCAGGCTGCGGGAGAAGAAGAGCAGAAGCAGCAGCAGGCAGAGGCTGAAATAACCGCAAAACCAGGGCAGGGAATCGATAAAAACCAGGTTTTTGATCGCACCCTCTGCCAGTTCCGGCGCCGATTCGGCTGTCCTGCCTCGCAAAAAAGCCAATAACAGTGCATAGAAGCTGCCGATCAAGCCGTAGCCAAGGTTGAGAAACAGCCCCTTGAAACTGAGGACTGTGGCGCGTTGCTCGGAACTCGTGACCTGGTTCAGATAATAACTGAGGAAAAAGCCGATCAGGAACATGTTGCTGAACAGCAGTAGCGCCGGAATGATGCCGACCCAGGGCCAGGCAAAGGTCATGCCGACCAGGCCGAGCATGATCAAAGTCGCACTGAAAAGCAGGTTGAAGACCGGCGAACGTTTCGCGCTCAACCTTCTGGCTATGCCCGGCATGACGAATCCCAACAGCGCCAGTGTCGAGCCGAGAACACCGAATAGCGCCTCCGGTACCCCGATGACCCGGTAGTACTGGCTGGCCATGGTCAGCAGCATGCGGGTGACACTGTCATAGAGCAGGCCAAACAGGATCAACCCCAGTACGTAAGGGGTCCGGAAGATCCAGCGGCCAGCCCGCCAGACCAGTTGCAAGGCGGCGGCAAGACTTTCGCCCTCGCGGTTTGCGGTGCCGTTGTCGGTCGGCACTTCGCGCATTTTCAAGGTTGTCAGCAGGGTAAGGATCGCCGTTGCCAGGGTCAGGTAGATCGGCAGCCGCAAGGTCGAGTCACGGGTGACGACCATGCCTATATCAAAAAAATCCGCGAGTTTTTGCAGCAATGTCGGATCGTAGATTACTCCACCCAAAGTCATCGCCACAACAAATCCGGCCGACTGGACCTGTATCTGGCGTTCCAGAACCTGCCCCCACTGGCCGATATCTCCTGCTTGTTTCAAGCTGTCATAGGCAAGGGCCTCATCGGCGCCGCTGGCCGCTGCCTCCGCCATGCCGCTCAGGATCCGATTGAGGACAAATATCCAGAACAGCAGATTGAGGTCATCACGCGGCACGAATGCCCAGAGGGCGATTTCAATGACCATCAGGGCACCGGCAAAGACCAGCAGGTTGCGGCGACCAATGGTGTCGGCAAGGGCTCCGGAAGGAACTTCGCAGATGACAATGGTGGCCGCCCAGACTGCATTCAAAATGGCAAATTGCGAAAGGGTCAGGCCGAAATCGAGAAATAGGATGGAAAATACCGGGTAGTAAAAGCGCGCGTTGAACAGCACCCGGAACAGGATGAACAGCCGTACGTTGGCAATCTGATAGGGCGATGTGAGTGAAGATGCCATTGCTATCGTCTTCAGGATACGGTCAGTCTGGCGTCAGTGGTCAACTTTCAGCCTGCCGCCGGCCTTCCTCTGTATCCACGCCCAGTAACAGCACGATCCCCAGGACGAAAAAGAGCACCAGGGCCAGAATGGCCAGGCGGTTCGATCCGGTCATGTCTATGAACAGGGCGAAGGTGAGCGGGCCAAAGATCGAAGCGAACTTCGAGCTGATCGCATAGAAGCCGAAAAACTCGGCACTGCGTGTTTTCGGCACCATGCTGGAGAAAAGCGAGCGGCTCAAGGGCCTGGCTGCCGCCAAGGACGATGGCGACCGCGAAGCCGAGAATCCAGAATTCGATGGCGTTGCGCATGATCGAAGCGTAGACGGTTATTGCGGTAAAAAACAACAGGCTTGCCAAAATCGCCCGCTTGGTGTTGAAGCGTCCGGCCAGGCGTGAAAAGAGTAACGCACCAGGCATCGCGACGAACTGGATCATCAGGAAACAGCCGAGGATCGTGCCGGTGCCCAGGCCTAATTCCTCACTCGCAAAAATTGCGGATACCGCGATGATCGTCTGGATCCCGTCGTTGTAGAGCAGGAAAGCGATCAGGAAGCGGCCAAGGTGGCGATATTGGCGCAGGTTGGCAAAGGCTCTGAGATAATCGCGAGGGGTGCGCAGCGTATGCATGGCGCCGGCAGAGACGGCAACACCTTTGAGTCGGGTAAATGCGGGCAGGGCGAACCCGAGCCACCAGGCTCCGGTCAGCAGGAAACCGAGGCGGGTGGCCATGCCTTTATCGGGGAGGCCGAATATCGCGTGTTTCTGGATCAGCAGGAACACGATTAGCAGCATCAGTCCGCCGCCGATGTAACCCAGGGCAAAGCCGCGCGCCGAGAGCCGGTCGGCTTCGTGTCCCTGTGCCAGGTCGGGCAGGTAAGCGTTGTAGAAAATGTTGCCCGAGGCGAAACCGATATTGCCGAGAATGAACAGAACCGCGGCCAGAAGATAGCGGCCGGGGCCGGCGAAAAAGAGCCCGCAGGTGGCAAACGATCCCAATAAGCAGAATATGATCAGGAGTCGCCGTCGCCAGCCCCGGCGGTCGGCAAGGTTGCCAAGGCCGGGTGCGGTAATTGCCACGAAGGCCATCGAGAGTGAAACAATGTAGCCCCAGAGGGCTGTTGCGGCGACCGGGGTGGAGCTCCAGAAAACATCCGCCCCCTGAGCCGGGACCAGGCTGGCAAAGTAGACTGGCAGTACAGCCGCCAGCACGACCGTGGCAAAAGCCGAGTTGGCCCAGTCGTAAAGGCACCAGCCGAACTGCGCTCTGTCATTGATGCTTTGATTCAAGTTTTTTGCATTCCTCGTTTCACGCCTCGGGTTCCGGAGGAGTCCGGTATGCGCAACCCACGGGCAGCCAGTCAACCTGTTGAACAACTTCCGGCGTCAACTTGACGCAGCCTTCACCGACCTCCAGGCGTTTATGGTAAACCCGGCACTCCCGGCTGATAACGTCCAGGTGGCGACAGGAAATCCTGGTCGTCACAAAGCGCCCCTTCCTGTCGACGGATTTTTCGAAACAGCAGAGGCCGCAGCGCAGGCAGATGTCTTCCCAGTCGTTCATCAGTTTGGTAGCGCAACGGTAATCCGCTGCTGGCTACGCTGGACCTGCGTTGGCCCGGCACCGTCAATCACTTGCCAGAAGAGCTCAGTGACCGGATGCTCTGCGCTGGTGACGGCATTTTTCTCCTGTTGGTTCCAGGTCCGGGCGAGTTCTGCGGATCTCTCAGGAGTCTGGCGACCGAGACTGACCGCAAGGTAGGGTGGGATATCGTCTGCAGAGTAGGGGTCAATCGGCTGTCTCATTGAGACGAGGATCGGACCGATCGGCAGGTCTCCGTGAATCCCCAGGCGTTTGAGATAGGTATCGTTCAGTTCGAAGTCGTATGGCTGGCGCCCCAGGCTGACCAGCGACTGCGGTGCTTCCACCGGCACCAGAAAACGGTTGGCAAGGACAGGCGGGATGTCATTTTCCGGCAGGGTTTCAATCGTCAGAATGAAGTCCTCAAGCGCGCCGATCGCGTCGCTGTTCGAGATCTCCCCATTGAAAAGCAGATAGGTGTACAACCCGAATTCGCCCGGATTCGTCGTGGTCTGATCAACCGGTATCCAGTTGACCTGAACCGGGGTCGCGGAGATGACACCTTTTACCTCTTCTGCCTTCAAGGCTGCTTCTTTCGCCGCCTTGCGGCGTTCGAGAGCACGCAGCTTATCCTGCAGGAGCTGGAGCTTCTCCTGGATGCTCTGGATGCGCTCAATAGTCTCTTCACGCTCAGCTTCATCAACCTCTTGTTTGCCAAACAGGTCTCCCAAGCTGGCCGCTGTCGTGAGAGTCGGTAGGGCGACAAGCAGAATGATGATCAGTACAAGCGGCTGAAGACGCCAGGCTTTGGCAGTGAACATTGTTGACTCCTTGAAATATGTCGATTTACCTGATCGAGAGATGCGAGACTTTTTTATCAGACTTTGCGTGGATGGGGAAGTGATTTGCGCTTTCAGAGGAGTCGAAATGATGTGAATAGTTATGAAGTCTTTTCGGCACTAAGCGAACTGCCGGCATTGATTCTTGGTTTATTAATCAGAACCCGGGGGTCGCGCCCCCCGACCGCGCCTTACTCTTTTGCTGGCCCAAAAGAGTAAGCAGAAAAGGGCCTGCGCTGCGCTGGGCATGTCTGGCTCGGAATGGCGGCGACCTCAATCCGGATCGTTCTAAACGATCAAGAGCCTACGCTTCCCCCGCAGGAGCCGAGGCTCTTGAGAGCCTCTCCATTTGTAGAGAGTTGTATCGGTTGTGATGTTTTTATGCTTTTCCCCTGTAAGTCACACGGCAAGGTCAGGCCCTTTGACACAGGGCCGGATCCCCATCAGTAAAGGTTTTTGACGTCACAGACATCCGGCAGAGGAGATGCCCTCCGCAAGGAGAAAGGCGCTTTTGCTTACTTTTGTCGCCGCATGGACAAAAGTAAGGCGTCGGGCGGGACGCGACCCGCCGGTTTTGATCCAAGTTTAAAAATGTCTTTTTCGTCCAAAGATAACAAAGGACAACAGGTTGGCGATCTGTTTTCCGGTAAAAAGTCTTACACCGCTCAGGCACACTCCGAAAAACCACAGACATGACAGACGCAACAGCCGCCTTCGTGTTCGACCGGGCCCCCGCAATCAGGGCATGCGCCGCCGTTGTTGGCATGTGACAGGGTGACTTCCTCGTGGTCGGCCATGTGCATCTGAATTGCCTTGGCGACCGCGTCGGCACATGAGGTGATCCGGTTATCACCGAAGCCGGCCGGTTTGTGACATGTAATGCCGATCATCTGCTTGACAGCCTGACGGGCCTGAATCCCGGAGCGCCAGGCTAGTGAAACCAGGCGGCCGATTGCTTCGCATTGAGATGAGGCACAACCTCCAGCCTTGCCCATGGTTGTGAAGAGCTCAAAGACCCCGGCTTCGTCTTCGTTGATGGTGACGTAAAGCGGGCCGCAGCCGGTCTGCATCTGGTAGGTCCTGCCGGTCAGCGCGCGCGGCCGGTCGCGTTTGATGCGCTTCTTCGCGGACTCGTGCGGCACGGTGTCCTCGGGCTTGGTGTTGTCCTTCTTGACCGAGAGGACCTGTTTGTCTCGTGAGCCGTCCCGGTAGATGGTGACGCCCTTGCAGCCGCTCTGGTAAGCGAGACGGTAGACCGTAGCAACGTCGTCACGGGTGGCGGTATTGCAGAAGTTGACTGTTTTGGAGACCGCATTGTCCGTGTGATTCTGGAAGGCCGCCTGCATGCGGATATGGTCTTCGGGAGTGATGTCGTGCGAGGTGACGAAAATCTTGCGGATATCTTCAGGAATCTCCGCCATCGCCTGGATCGTGCCCTGTTCGGCAATTTTCTTCATCAACTCCTTGGAGTAGAAGCCACGCGCCACGGCGATCTTTTCAAAGAGCGGGTGGACCTCGACCAGCACATCATTGTCGAGCACCTGGCGCACATAGGAAACGGCAAACAGCGGTTCGATGCCGCTCGAGGCGTTGCAGATAATGGAAATCGTCCCGGTCGGAGCTATCGTGGTACAGGTGGCGTTGCGGAGCGGTTCGCCGCCGTCAAAGATACTCCCCTCAAAGTTCGGGAAGGGCCCGCGTTCCCTGGCCAGAAGTTGAGACATCATGCGTGACTTGTCGGTGATGAATCGCATGACCCGGTCGCCGAGTTCAACGGCTGCTTCACTGTTGTATGGGATGCCGAGCAGAATCAGCATGTCAGCCCAGCCCATGACGCCGAGACCGATCTTGCGGTTGGCCCGGGTCATTACACCGATTTCCTCAATCGGGTAATTGTTGACCTCGATGACGTTGTCGAGAAAGCGGGTGCCCAGTTCAACGACTTCGGCCAGGCGATCCCAGTTTAACTGCCCCTCTTCGTTAACCATCCTGGCCAGGTTGATGGAGCCGAGATTGCAGGATTCGTAGGGGAGCAGCGGTTGTTCGCCGCAGGGATTGGTCGCCTCGATTTCACCAACCAGGGGGGTCGGATTGTCGCGATTAAGGCGGTCGAGGAAGATGATGCCGGGCTCGCCGTTGGTCCAGGCAAGATCGATAATCCGGTCAAACACCTTGCGTGCCGAGCGCTGGCCAACGACTCCCCCGGTACGCGGGTTGATAATGTCATAGTCGGCATCCTTTTCAACCGCCTCCATAAAGGCTTCAGTCATACCGACCGAGATATTGAAGTTGGTCAGAACGGTCTGGTCCCGCTTGCACATGATGAAATCCATGATGTCGGGATGGTCAACCCGCAGGATTCCCATGTTGGCGCCACGCCGGGTGCCGCCCTGCTTGATCGTCTCGGTTGCCGCGTCGAAAACGTTCATGAAGGAGAGGGGGCCAGAGGAAACGCCTTTGGTCGACAAGACCACGTCATTGGCCGGCCGGATGCGGCTGAAAGAAAAACCGGTACCACCACCGCTTTTGTGAATCAGAGCGGTGTTCTTGATCGATTCGAAGATCTCCTCCATGGAATCAGCTACCGGGAGCACGAAACAGGCGGAGAGTTGACCGAGTTCGCGACCGGCGTTCATCAACGTGGGGGAGTTTGGCATGAACTCGAGATTGATCATTGCCTGCAGAAATTCTTTCGAGAGTTCTGCAGGAACCCGTCCCGTCCGGAAGTCCTTTTCGGCCGAGGCAATGGTCTCGGCAACCCTCGTGAACATGTCCAGGGGCGTTTCCAGGACCTCACCTTCCTGATTGCGACGCAGATAGCGGCGTTCAAGGACAGTCTGAGCATTGTGAGACAGCAATGGAGTGGTGTTTTGCGCCTCTTTCGACATGGGTTGGCCTTCCTGCAATGGAAATGCATTTTATTTGATTAGTAACCAAGGGCCACTATATTGAGTTGATCGAAAATTAAACCACAAGATGTCGTGTGTCAACCCTGCAAAACATGCACACTGGAAATGTCGATTCATGCCATGTGGCGGCCTTATAATCTCAGCCGGTTGGCTAATCCATGTCACTTGTGAAATTTTGCCGGGACAAGTATCATGGAGTACTATTTGATCCGGACAACCAAGACCCACGGGGTGACAGTCAGCGTTGGTGTTGCTGCCCTGCCTGATGATGGCGTTAATACGAAATCCCTGCTGAAGATAGTCGATGAACTGATGTCCAAGGCCAAGGGCAAGGAGAAGAACAAAGTCTATGCCAACAGCCGATGACAGATGCTTTGCAACGAAACCTGACATGCCAATCTACCTCGATAACGCTGCCACATCATTTCCGAAACCTGCCGGGGTCATATCAGCCGTTGAAGCGGCTCTGCGGCTGAATGCTGCCAATCCCGGGCGTGGCGGTCATCAGCTCTCGCTGCAGGCCGGGCGCATGGTCATGGAATGCCGCGAGACTGTGGCACGGTTCTTCAATATTGACGATGCGAGCCGGATCGCGTTTACCGCGAATGCCACGGAGGCGATCAACCTCGGCCTGTTCGGTTCTCTCAGCCCCGGTGACCGGGTCGTGACAACTTCGATGGAGCATAATGCCGTCGTTCGCCCTTTGCAGGCGCTCAGTGACAGGGGGGTAAATGTTGTCCGGGTCAAGGCCGATTCCGACGGACGAATTGACCCTGCTGCGATCAGAAAAGCATGCCTGCCCGGTACGCGCATGCTGGTGATGAACCATTGTTCGAATGTGACCGGCACCCTCCAACCGATTGAGGAGATCGGCCCGTGGTGTCGTGAACAGGGCATCCTGTTCATGGTCGATGCTGCCCAGAGTGCCGGGGTCTTCACAATTGACGCCAAGAATATGGCGATTGATCTGCTCGCCGTCCCCGGCCACAAGTCACTGCTCGGGCCCACCGGCACGGGCTTCCTGTTTGTCCATCCCGATCTCGTCTTGCGGCCACTGCTGTATGGCGGAACCGGCAATTTCTCACAGTCGACAAGCCAGCCGGAAGAGATGCCGGAGCGCCTGGAGAGCGGCACCCTGAATACCGTCGGACTGGCGGGGCTGAAGGCCGGGCTGGAATTTCTCGAGTCGGTAGGACTCGAACATGTTCGCGCACATGAACAGGAACTTCTTGACACCTTGATCGAGGGCCTGCGGGGAATTGATGCTGTGACACTCTATGGCCCGCTTGGATCGGAGCGGCACGGTGGTGCCTTGTCGCTCAATATTAAAAATGTCGATCCATCAATGCTGGGCTTCCGCTTGGACCGTGAATATGGTATCTGTTGTCGAACCGGTTTGCACTGTGCACCGGAGGCCCATGCCAGCATCGGGACGCTTCCGGAAGGGACCGTACGGCTCAGCCCGGGGTATTTTAATACTATGGCAGATATCGAGAAAACCCTGGCAGCTCTGCGCGAAATCATTGCGACAGAAAACTAGCAGAAACCCTTGATCTCCGGATCGTGCCGCCGCTATGAAGAAGCACGGTTCGACAGCTTGTTGCCGGACTGCGATCACTAACCTTTAGCCCGAGAAAGTCGACGATAATGAAGAAAACCTTCGTTCTCGACACCAACGTTCTGCTGCACGATCCCCAGGCCCTGTTCCGTTTCGTCGATAACAACCTGGTCATCCCCATGACAGTGGTCGAGGAAATCGACCGGTTCAAGAAAGAACTGAGCGAGACGGGCCGGAACGCCCGTCAGTTCTCCCGCATCATGGATGGCCTGCGCGCCAAGGCAAAACTGGTCGATGGCATAGAACTGGAAAACGGTGGTCATTTGCGGGTTGACCTGTATACCGAAGAGCAAATGAAAAAACTGCCGCCCGAACTGCGTTCAGACCGTGGTGACAATCGCATCCTTGCGGTCGCCCTGGATATCAGGAGCCGTTCCGATGAGTCGGTGATTTTAGTCACCAAGGACACGAACCTGCGCATCAAGGCCGATGTTATCGGCCTGAATGCCCAGGATTACGAGTCAGACAAGGTCTCTCTGGATGAACTTTATTCCGGGACCGCCGAAGTACTGCTCTCCCGCGATGATATCGATCTCTTTTACAGCCAGGGCTTCCTTCCCCTGGAAGAGGAGTTCCTGGCCAACCAGTGCCTGACCCTGATGGATGCTGCCAACCCGTCTCACACGGCCCTGGCGCGATTCAACCGGGCCCTGAGCCAGGCTGAATCACTGGTGCGGGCACCCAAGGAAGGCCTGTGGGGAATCCACCCGCGGAATCGCGAGCAGCAGTTTGCCTTTGATCTGCTCCTCAATGAAGACATTCAGCTCGTGACCCTGGTCGGCAAGGCCGGGACCGGGAAAACGCTGCTGGCGATTGCTGCCGGTTTGAGCAAATCAGCCGATGAAGGCAGCTACAGCCGCCTGCTGGTCTCCCGTCCGGTCTTTCCGCTCGGCCGCGACCTCGGCTTTCTGCCTGGAGACCTCGAAGAAAAACTGTCTCCCTGGATGCAGCCGATCTTCGATAATGTCGAGCTGCTCCTCGGTGCTGTAGAAGAGGGGAGCAAGCGCAAGCGCGGCTACAAGGAACTGGTTGACCTCGGCCTGCTCGAAATCGAGGCTTTAACCTATATCCGCGGCCGCTCCATTCCGAAACAGTACATGATCGTCGACGAAGCCCAGAACCTGACGCCACATGAAATCAAGACGATTGTCACCCGTGCCGGTGAAGGCACGAAGATCATCCTCACGGGGGATCCGTACCAGATCGACAACCCTTATATTGATTCTGCCAGCAACGGCCTGACCTACGTCGTAGATAAGTTCAAAGGCGAGCAAATTGCCGGCCATGTGACCCTGACCAAAGGCGAGCGCTCCTGTCTGGCCGAATTGGCCGCCAACCTCCTTTGAGGCGGAGGCTGGGGGCTGGGGACTAGAAAGTCTTTTGCCGACCCCCAGCCCCCAGCCCCCGACCCCCGATTGCAATGCTGACTTTATGTATCGAATCATCCTGTGATGAAACCGCGGCGGCAGTCATTCGCGATGGCCGCAGCGTGCTTTCGAATATCGTCGCATCGCAAGTGGATGTCCACGCCCGGTATGGTGGCGTCGTCCCGGAGCTCGCATCACGCAAGCACGTCGAAGCCGTCTCGGTGGTGGTCAATGCCGCTTTGGAAAAGGCCGGAGTAACCCTCAATGCAATTGAAGGCATCGGGGTTACCCGCGGACCTGGCCTGGTCGGAGCCCTGCTGGTCGGGCTTTCTACTGCCAAGTCCCTGGCCTGGGCGCTCGATATCCCACTGGCCGCCGTGCACCACATGGAGGGGCATATCCTGGCCCCTTTCCTCGAGGACCCGCCTGAGTTTCCTTTCCTGGCCCTGGCGGTCTCCGGCGGGCATACCCACCTTTACCGGGTTGACGGTATTGGTCATTACCGGATCATAGGCCAGACCCTGGACGATGCCGCTGGGGAGGCTTACGACAAGGTGGCCAAACTGCTCGGTCTGGGCTACCCTGGCGGGGCACTGATTGATAAGCTGGCCGGGCAGGGCAACCCGGCCGCGATTGCCTTTCCGCGCCCCATGCTGCACAAGCCGAACTTTGATTTCAGCTTCAGCGGCATCAAAACCGCGGTCTTGCAGTATATCGAAAGTGCCGGCAAACAGATCGATGACCGGCACCTGGCTGATATCGCCGCCAGTTTCCAGGAGGCGGTGGTCGAAGTTTTGACCCGCAAAACCCTGCGTGCCGCGGCACAGGAAGGGCTGGAACGGATTGTGGTTGCCGGTGGAGTCGCCTGCAACTCGGGCCTGCGGTTGCGATTCCACGAATTGGCCGAGAAGCAAAGCGTCCGGATTTATTTCCCGAGCCCATCGCTTTGCGGGGACAATGCCGCCATGCTTGGTGTCCCGGCAGATTACTACCTGGAAAATGGACAACATGCAGATGACAAGGTGAACGCCATTTCGAGTTGGCCTCTGGATATGGTTGGTGTAACCTGATTCAAAGCGAAAACGGAGCGATTTGAACGATGTGGCGTGGCGTCGGGTTCATCAGACAAACCAAGTTGATGCTGGTTCGCTTCGTTCGCCTGCGCGGGCTACCGGATGAAATTGCCAAGGGTGTTGCGCTCGGGATATTTATCGGGATGACGCCGACCTTTGGTTTCCAGATGGCAATTGCGCTGCTGTTTGCCTACCTGCTGCGGGAAAATCGCCTCGCGGCAATCCTTGGCGTCTGGGTGACCAACCCGGTGACGGCGCCGGTCATCTACGCAATCGAATACGAAATGGGACGCATCCTGCTTGGTATGCCCCGGGCATCGCTGCCGACCGAGTTTACCTGGCGCGCCTACGCCGATCTCGGCTGGCATATCATCTATCCGTTGTGGGTCGGCGGTATCATCTCCGGGCTCATTCTTGGCACGCTGTGTTATTTCGTAACCCTGCGCATGGTGCCAATCGTCAAGAACTGGCGGGTGCCCCGCTGGCCGCGTCGGCGGTGGCATCGTAAGTTCAAGGATCGTGAATCGCGAGATGCGAAGCGCGATTAAAACGTAATCATTTTCGCGCCTCTCACTTCGAGCCACTTATTTTATGCATCGTCCAAGAAAACGGTTCGGTCAGAACTTCCTGCGAGATCAGCACGTGCTGGATCGCATCGTAAATGCTGCGGAACTTCAGGAAGGTGACCGGATACTGGAAATCGGGCCGGGGGCAGGAGCTCTGACGAACCGTCTCCTTGAGACCGGTTTGCCGGTCCTGGCGGTTGAAATTGATCGCGACCTCGCTGCCACCTTGCAGGAGCGCACCAATCATAACCTCGACATCGTTATCGGCGATGTCCTTCGTCTCGACTGGGCGGACCTTCTGCGCACCCCTCCCTACAAGCTGATTGCCAACCTGCCATACAATATCTCCAGCCAGATTTTATTTCGCGTGCTTGAACATCGCCAGGCGTTCCAACGCCTGGTCCTGATGTTCCAGAAGGAAGTCGGCGAGCGGTTGCTTGCCGAGCAAAACTCGCGTGAATATGGCATCCTGAGCGTCCTGATGCAGACCTGGTTTCAGATTGACAGGGTTGTAAAGGTGCCGCCGAAAGCCTTTTTTCCGCCGCCGAAGGTTGACTCCGTCGTGCTTTGCCTCACGCCTTTAGCGGAGCCGCGCGTCGAGCTGCGCGATGAAGAGCGATTCAGGCGACTCGTCCGTGGCGCTTTCGCCCAGAGGCGCAAAACCCTGCGCAACAGCCTGCTCGGCTCAGGCTGGCAACCTGAACAGGTTGACCGTGCTTTTGCAGAGACCGATATCGACCCCCGTCGTCGCGGTGAAACACTGGCACTGGAGGAGTTTGGCCGCCTGGCCAATGCTCTGGAGGCAGATGAAACAGGAGTACAGGATGGAACAACGGATCGCAACCGTTAACGGCTCGCCGATTGATGACAAGGCCCTCAATGCGGCGATGCAGAGCCTGGCCCAGGAAAATTTTCACGCCACTCTCGCTGAGGTGCCGTCGGAGTCTCTTGCCGAATTAATGGCCATGGCCCTGGAGCGTCTGATCGCCAGAGAGCTGATTTTCCAGGCGGCATTGTCGGAAGGCCTGGTTGCCGATGACGCTGCCGTCGAAGCGGAAACGGCCAGAATCCTGCGCATGATGGGCAACCCGAAAGATTTCTGGGGCCGCCTGGCAGAGCGTGGCCTGGACAAAGCTTCCTTCCTGCGGATGGTGCGCAAGGACGTCACCGTGGACCAGATGTCTGCGCGCAGGCTGGCCGCTGTGGAGGAGCCCGGTGAAGACGAAATCAGAAGATTTTTTGCCGACCACCCGGACCAGCTGCGCGATCAGGAGCGGATCCAGGCCAGTCATATCCTGCTGCCGATCGATCCTGACGCCCCGGAAGAGGCTCTGGAGCACGCCAAGGCTCTCAAGGTTCGTGCAGAACAGGAAGGCTTCGCTGAAATTGCCCGGCGGCACTCGGCCTGTGTCAGTGCTCCGGGCGGCGGTGAACTTGGCCTGATTCGACGCGAGGATGTCGATCCTGCTTTTGCTGATGCCGCCTTCAGCCAGATTGTCGGCGAAGTTGGCAACCCGGTCAAAACGCCTTACGGCTACCACCTGATCAGGGTAACGGCCCACGAGATCCCGGCGCCGCCGACCATCGATGATTCAAGGAACAAAATCATTGCTTTCCTGAAAAAGTCCAGGGGCGCGAAGTTGCTGGAGCAGTGGGTCTCTGAACTGCGCCGCGACGCTGATATCGTCATGCATGGCAACTGACTGCAATAACTTGTTTTGTCAGCTGCCCGGGGTTGCATTGTGACGGTCTTCGCCTAGACTTGTGTCCATACCTGACACAAACCTTTCCAGAGAGGCTGCCAATGGACGTCATCATTGAAGAGCACGGCAAAAACTTTACCAAGACCCTTCAGGAGAGGATCGCAGAGATCCGTCGTCGCCTGAAAAAATTATCCTCCCGCACAGACGCAGACTCAATCCTGGCCCTGGCCGAAGCCCTGCTGGTATACAGCCATTCACAGGTCCTCCTCAAGCTGCCTGTCGACGACTTGCTGGAATGGCTGGGTGCTTTTCATGAATTTCTTCGCCAGCGTGACGAGGATGTCAAGGTGTGCCGGTTCACTCCCGGCAACAGCGGGTCCTCTTTCCTGCTGGTCAATACACCTGATGTCCCATACCTGGTCGATTCACTGAAAAACATCCTGCGCAAGCTGTCGTACCGGGCTATGATTATTTCCCACCCGATCCTGCCTGTGCAGCGCAGGAAGGGGTTGCTGGTCGCGCTCGGAGACAATGCCGAAGCCGATCTCAAAGAGTCTTTTCTGCTTGTCCAGTTCGAAGGTGTCCGCGACTTCGATACCACAGAGATAGAAAAGGAAGTTCGCCGGGTTTTTAAGGTTGTGCTGGCCGTAGGCAATCAGCGCGGGATGCTTGAACAGAAGCTCAAAAGCCTGGCACAGATTGCGGAGAACCGGGAACAGAAAGATTTTTCCGAATGGCTGCTCAAGGGTAATTTTATCTGTTTCGGCTATGCCTCGATCGAGACTTCGGCAGCCAAAGGGAACGCCGGCCAGGCGAAGATTGTCGAGCCGCCTGTCGGCTGGCTGCCAGAAACCCTGCTGTCAAAAGGCCGGGGCGGCAAGATCCTGCAGCCAACTGCAGGGACCAAGCAACTGCTCGCCCGCAATAACCCGCTGGTTGTTGAAATACTCGAAGAAAAAAGCCCGCTCTACAAGCAGGACAACCTGGTCTATCTCGGTTTCCGCGAATGCGGCAAGGTCGGGAAGCGGATCGAACACTTATTCGTCGGACTTTTCTCGCAGAACAGTGTCAATGAACTGGCGACGAATGTTCCGCCGTTAAGAGATAAATTGCTGACTGCTCTGACCCGTCAGCATGTCGCGACTGACAGTTACGACTACCGGAAGCTCGTAGAGATCTTCAATACCTTCCCGAAAGTGGAGATGTTCTTCCTGACCGATGCGGAACTTGACCGGCTGGTCCGTTCGTTCATCAGCCTGCAGCGCGAACAATCGGTCAAACTGGTTGTGACCCGCAGTCTCAGCCTGCGCGGCATAACCTTGCTGGTGATCATGCCCCGCGATTATTACAGCAGTGATTCAGTGCGGCGCATGGAATCATATCTCGGCCGTTTTCTCAATGCCGAGCATATCTCGTCACGGGTGATCCACTTCTTTTCCGACTACGTCAGCCTGCACTTCCATATCGTCCCGCAGGGCGAGCAGGTCAAAATCGACATCGAATCGCTGCAGAAGGTCCTGACGGACCTGGCCAGGCCATGGGATGAAAAACTTCGCCTGCTGCTCCAGCGCGGCACCGGGGAAGGTGACGGCTTGCAGCTGTGGCAAAAGTACATCAACACCTTCTCGCATGAATACAAAGACCTGATCCATCCACGCTTTGCAATCAGGGATGTGCGGGCCATAGAAAGGGTGCTAGAGACCGGTGAAGACGGATTCGACCTATGGGGCCCGTTTCAGGAGCGTCATGAGTTTTTTCGTCTGCAATTCTACAGCCTCAGGGAAAGTTATCTGAATGAACTGATGCCGTTCCTGGAAAACCTCAACCTGGTCGTCGTCGACGAGGTAGACCTGATCGTCGAGGTCGAGGAGCAGACCGTCTACATCAAGAGCTTCGCGATTCGCAACAGTCACCCGCTAGCCTTGCCGCTGTCGTCGCTGCGGGAGAAGTTTCTTGAAATCCTCAACGGGTTGCGCAAGGGAAAGGTGGAAAACGACTATCTCAACGGCCTGCTCGTTTTGACCGGACTCGACTGGCAGCAGATTGATGTTTTCAGGGCCTATCGCAGTTACTATTTTCAACTGGGCAACCCGTTTACCAAGCGTCGCGTTGCCTTCGCTCTGATCGGCAACCCCCGGGCGGCTTTGCTCCTGTACCAGTATTTTGAAGCGCGTTTCAAGCCGAACCCGGTCTGGCAGGATGCTCTGCAACGGGAAGAGGAAGCGTTGATGCCGGTCAGGATGGAGCTTTCGCAGGTCCTTGACGAGATTCGCGACATCAATGAAGACCGCATCCTGCGCAGCATGTTCAACCTGATCGATTCGACCGTGCGGACCAACTTCTTCCTGCGTCGCGATGACCCGGATTATTTCCTTTCTTTCAAGGTCAGCGCCATCGGCATTATCGATATGCCGTTCCCGCGGCCAATGTACGAAACTTTCGTGCATTCGGCGAGCATGGAGGGGATTCACCTGCGCGGCGGCAAGGTTGCGCGCGGCGGTATCCGTTGGTCGGACCGTCCGGACGATTTCCGCACCGAGGTGCTGGGCCTGATGAAAACCCAGATGACCAAGAACTCACTGATCGTCCCGGTCGGCTCGAAGGGCGGTTTTGTGGTCAAGAACTCTTTCTCTACCAGGGAGGAGGGTGCCGAGCTGTCGCGGCTGGCCTATATCACGCTGATGCGCGGCCTGCTCGACCTGGTTGACAACCGTGTCGCAGGCCAAATTGAGAGGCCGAAGGGCGTGGTTGTGTATGACGACTTCGACCCTTACCTGGTGGTTGCCGCAGACAAGGGCACGGCACACCTTCCGGACACTGCCAATGCGGTCAGCATTGACTACGGGTTCTGGCTCGGCGATGCCTTTGCCAGCGGCGGCTCGGTCGGTTATGACCATAAGAAGCTGGGGATCACGGCACGCGGGGCTTGGGAATGTGTCAAGCGCCATTTCAGGGAGCTGGGGAAAGACATCCAGAGCGAGGACTTTAGCGTAGTCGGTATCGGTGACATGAGCGGCGACGTGTTCGGCAACGGCATGTTGTTGTCGAAACATACACGCTTGCTTGCAGCTTTCAACCATATGCATATCTTTATCGATCCGGATCCCGACCCGGCCCGATCCTGGAAAGAGCGCAAGCGCCTGTTTGACAAGCCCCGCTCGACCTGGGCGGATTACAACGCCGCTCTGATCTCCAGGGGGGGCGGAGTCTGGGAGCGGTCTTCGAAGGATATTCCTCTCTCGGCCGAAGTCCGCGCATGGCTCGGCGTCAGACACACCACCATGGAAGGGGATGAACTGGTGCGACGACTGCTGACGGCCGAAGTCGAGCTGCTCTGGAACGGTGGCATCGGTACTTACGTCAGGGCCTCCACGGAAAAGAACGCCGATGTCGGTGATCGTGCCAACGACAATGTCCGCGTCACCGCCGCGCAAGTCAGGGCCAGGGTGATCGGTGAAGGTGGCAACCTGGGCCTGACCCAGCTGGCGAGAGTTGAATACGCCATGGCCGGAGGATCGATCAACACCGATGCCATCGACAATTCGGCAGGTGTCGACACGTCGGACCACGAAGTCAACATGAAGATCTTCTACCAGGTGCTGCGCGAAGCGGGAGTTATCAAGACCGAGCAGACGCGCAACCGGCAGCTGCAGGAAGTGGGCGATGAGGTTTGCGACAAGGTTTTGGCCAACAATTACACGCAGAGCCTTTGCCTGTCGCTCGACCTTCTGCGTTCGCAGCGGGACAGCGACCCATTTATTGACCTGGGCGAACGCCTGGCGAATGCCGGCCTGCTTGACCGCCAGGGAGAATTTCTCCCCTCGCGTAAGGAGCTGGTCGCCAGGGGACAGGGGTATGTGCGTCCTGAATTATCGATCCTGCTGGCCTACAGCAAAATGCACCTCTACCAATCCCTGCTTGAAAGCGAACTCCCTGACCAGGAGGCCGCCCAGGTTTTTCTGAAGCAATACTTCCCTGAGAAAACCCGCACGCGCTTTGCGTCCCAAATCAGCCACCACCCGCTGAAGCGTGAGATCATCGCTACCATGATAACCAACCGGATCGTCGACCAGGCCGGATGCGCCTTCCTGAACACCCTGGTGCGTCAGGCCGGTGCAACCCTTGTCCAGGGGGTCGTCGCCTACCTGGTCTTCGATGAAGTCCTTGGCGGAGCGGCCATTCGCGGCAGGATTATGGCTGCAGACAACAAGCTGGCCGCCGGTCGCCAGTACGAACTGCTGATCGGCCTGGAGAAGGCCCTGGCCGGGTTGTGTCACCAGGCCATTGAGCAGGGTCTGCCGATCTGTCTCGACAAGGGTTATGTCAAGAGATACAGCCAGTGCCTGGAGATATTCCGCACCCATCTGGAAGAGTTGCTGCCGACCGATGAATGGCAGCTTTGCAAGGATGCGGCGGGCACTTTGGCCGAAGAGGGTTTCCCTGCAGGGATGGCTCTTGAAATGACCAGCTTCCGTTATCTCGCCGGATTCCTCCCGGCCGTTTATATCGCCGAGAATACCGGTGCCGACCTGTTGTCTGTGACCACGGCGATGGCTAAAATGCGCCTGCGCCTGAAAACCTCGCAAATCATGGCAAGCCTCAGGGACTTTTCACCGCACGACAAATGGGACCGCATGGCCGTCGCAAACCTGCAGAGCGCTTTCATCCGTCAGACTGTCAACCTGACCAGAATTGTTGTTGCTGAAGGGCTTGATGCTGAGACCTTCCTGTCCGGAAAACGCCAGCGCGTCAATTATTTCCTCGACCTGCTTGAGAGCATGAGATCCACTCCACCGACCAGTACCAGTCCATACATGGTGCTGCTGCGGGCGCTGGAGTCGATAGAGGATTAATCTCGAAGTGCGAGACGTGGGAAGTGGGAAGTGGGAAGTGGGAAGTGGGAAGTGGGAAGTGGGAAGTGTCTTGGAGGCCCTTTCGCGCTACGCACTTCGCGCCTCTCGGTTAAGGAGTATGCATTGAAAAAGCGACAACTCGGTCCGTGTGTGACGTTTTTCCCCCAGCCGGCCACGCTGATTTGCAGCAGCGACCGGCAGGGCAAGATCAACCTGATGATGGCGTCCTGGGTGGGCATTGTCAGCAAGACCCCCCCGACTATCGCCGTATCACTGCACCATGGCCGGAAAACTTACGCCAACATCATGGCCAGCAGAGTTTTTTCCGTAAATCTCGTCCCCGCCAGGCTTGCGGCCGCTGCGGATGCCTGCGGACTCGTCTCCGGCAGCACGGCAGACAAACATGAGTTGACCGGTCTGGATGTTGCTCCCGGCACTGTTGCAGGGGTGTCTCTGCTGGCTGATTCGCCCCTGAATGTTGAGTGCCGCTACCTGCGTGAAGTCGAGCTTGGGGACTATCGCCTGGTGATGGCGGAGATCGTCGAGATACACGCCTGCGAGAGCGCTTTCAATGACAGCGGCAAGGCCGATGCCAGGGAGTTTGATCCGCTGGTCTACCTGGGCGGTCTCCGGGAGTACTGGTCGCTGGGTGGCAAGGCAGCTGATGCTTACAGTGCTGGCACAGCGTTGTTGAAGAAGTAAAGGTTGGCGAAGCGCAGGTGGCCAGGGGGGTGTTTTTTAAATCCGGCTGGACTCCGTCGAAGGCCTGTGTTATAGAGTAGAACGCTTTTTTGGCCCTGTTGTTTCAGGCCCGGAACATGTGCCGGAGCCGCAACTGAAACAGGGGGCCCGGACATACCGCCTGGATCCACGTGACCGGGACGGCAGTAACAGCAAAACAAGTGTCCGGCACCGGTTGCCGCGGCTTGTGACTGCCTTCCGTGTCGCTTCGGGGGGCTTTTTTGTTGAAAGAATGTAAAGTTATATCAGGAGGTTAACCGTTTGAGCGCTAAACAGAAAAAACGCCGGACGATACCGGACCTGCAAGCCATGAAGGCCAGTGGAGAAAAGATCGCTGTCCTGACAGCTTACGATTACCCGTTTGCACGACTTATGGACCAGGCCGGCGTCGATGTCATCCTGGTCGGCGATTCCGTCGGCTCGGTGGTGGCCGGTTATGAAAACACCCTGCCGGTAACCATGGAAGAGATGATCTATCATACCCGAGCCGTTGCCAGGGGTGCCTCAAAGTCATTGATCGTTGCCGATATGCCTTTCCTCTCTTACCAGGTCGAGTTGGTCGAGGCCCGTCGCAACGCCGGTCGCCTGATCAAGGAAGGCGGTGCTCATGCGGTCAAGCTGGAAGGCGGCGTACAGGTTGCGGAAACGATTCGCTCCATCGTTGCCATGGATATCCCGGTCGTTGGCCATGTTGGCCTGACCCCGCAATCGGTGCATCGCATGGGCGGCTATCGGGTCCAGGGGCGTGAACAGGCCCGTGCCAGCCAGTTGCTGGCCGATGCCAGGGCTGTCGCCGAAGCGGGCGCCTGCGCAGTCGTCCTCGAGGGGATTCCGGCCAAACTCGCAGCGCAAATCTCAGCTGAACTGATAATCCCGACGATCGGTATCGGTGCCGGCGCAGACTGTGACGGCCAGGTGCTGGTGATCCATGACATCCTCGGCCTCTGCGAGAAGTACTCGCCGAAATTCGTCAAGCGCTACGCCGATGTCTCAGGCACCATCCGCCAGGGCGTCGACGATTATATTCGCGAAGTCAAGGAGGGGATTTTCCCCGGACCGGAGCATTCTTTTTAAACGACGTGGCGCGTGGCACGACTTATGCGTTATGACATCGCGCTACTCGCCACGCGCTACGCGCCACGAGTTTTATGGAAACAATCACAGATATCAAAGAGATGCAGAAGCGCTGCCTGGTCGCAAGAGCAGCAGGGCAGACGATTGCATTCGTGCCAACCATGGGCTATCTGCACGAGGGCCATCTCTCGCTGTTGCGGGAAGGGCGCAAACGGGGAGATCTGCTGGTCCTGTCGATTTTCGTCAATCCGACCCAGTTCGGCCAGGGCGAGGACCTCGGGCGTTACCCGCGCGATTTCGACCGCGATGAGACGATGGCCCGCGCATGCAACGTCGATCTGATCTTCTACCCGGATGCGGCGTCGATCTACCCGGATGGATACGCCACCTATGTCACCGTCGAAGGCCCCCTGACGAGCTCCCTGGAGGGGGCTTGCCGTCCCACCCATTTCCGCGGCGTGACAACGGTCGTTGCCAAACTGTTCACCATCGTTATGCCGCACCTTGCCCTGTTCGGTTGCAAGGATTTTCAGCAGACGGCGGTTGTCCGGCGCATGACGGCCGATCTCAACGTGCCGGTGGAGATCGTCGGCATGCCGATCGTCCGAGAACCTGATGGTCTGGCCATGAGTTCCCGCAACGTCTATCTTTCTGCCGGCGAACGGCAACAGGCGCTGGCTCTGATCGACTCTTTGAACCGGTCGATGTCCATGGTCAGGGCCGGTGAACGGGTGGCGTCAACTGTTGTGGCACAAGCGATCGGTCGTCTCGAATCGGAACCGGACCTGAAAATCGATTATGTGAAAATCTGTGACGCCGAGACGCTCGAGGAGGTTGATGTGATTGACCGGAAGTCGGTGATGCTTCTGGCGGTCAAGGTCGGCAAGACCAGGTTGATAGACAACGGTCTCCTGATGGAGCAGGCGTAGCGTCATGCACAAGACTCGCGAAACAGCACGCGCCACACTGGAAAGCCTCTACCGGATCTTTACGGTCCCCGAAGCGCCTGAATCAACTCTCGGCGAGATTGATCAGGCCATTTCCGTGGATCTGGCCGGATTCCTGCAAACTCATATCGTCGCTATTGAGCGCAGCATTGAAGAGATCGAGGCGGATTTCTCGGACTCGACGATCCCGGAAGAGCCGACCTACGTTTCCGAGTATACCGAATTCGTCAAAAAGCGCCTGGTCGCCCAGTCGGTGCACACCGCAGCCCCCGGTTTTATCGGTCACATGACGTCGGCCCTGCCGTACTTCATGCTGCCGCTTTCGAGAATCATGACAGCGTTGAACCAGAACCTGGTCAAGGTCGAAACCTCCAAGGCCTTTACCCCCCTGGAACGTCAGGTGCTCGCCATGCTCCATCGCCTGGTCTATTGCGGCGCCGATAACTTCTATGACCGCTGGATTCATGACAGCCGGTATGCGCTCGGCGCTCTCTGTTCCGGCGGGACCATTGCCAACGTCACTGCGCTCTGGGTTGCCCGGAATCGTCTCTGTGCCCCATCCGGCTCTTTCCGGGGCATCGCCCAGGAAGGCTTGTCGCGTGCCCTGAAACACCTCGGCTGCGAAGGCCTGGCGGTGCTGGTCTCCCGCCGTGGCCACTATTCCCTCGGCAAGGCGGTCGACCTTCTCGGCCTGGGACGTGACAACCTGGTCCTGGTCGACACCGATGCGGATAACCGGATCGATATGGCTAGCCTCAGAGCCGAGTTACAACGCCTGCACCAGGAAAATATCCGCCCGTTGGCCCTGGTCGGGATCGCCGGTACCACCGAGACCGGCAATGTCGATCCGCTCGCAGAGATGGCGGCGCTGGCCGCAGAGGCCGGTTGCCACTTCCACGTCGATGCGGCGTGGGGCGGGCCGACCCTGTTCTCGGAACGCCATCGTCACCTCCTGGGTGGTATCGAAGGTGCAGACTCGGTAACGATCGACGCCCACAAACAGCTGTATGTGCCGATGGGGGCGGGGATGGTTGTTTTCAGGGACCCCACGGCTCTTTCCGCTATTGAGCATCATGCCAATTACATCTTGCGCCACGGCTCCAAGGACCTCGGCAGCCACACGCTGGAAGGGTCCCGCCCCGGCAAGGCGCTGCTGGTCCATGCCGGCTTGTCGATCATCGGCCGCAAGGGCTATGAACTGCTGATCGATATGGGGATCGAAAGGGCGAGAGTCTTTGCTGAAATGATTCGCCAGCACCCCCATTTCGAGTTGACCAGCCCCCCGGAACTGAACATCCTGACTTATCGGTATTGCCCGGCGGCCGTGCAGGATGCCCTGAGCAAGGCGACGGACGAACAGCGTGATCAGATCAACCAGCATCTGGACCAGGTCAACCAACTGCTGCAGAAGGACCAACGTGAAGCCGGTAAAACCTTCGTATCGAGAACCCGGCTGCAGACTTTCAGTTCAGGGCAACAGGTCACTGTGCTGCGTGTTGTCCTGGCCAACCCGCTGACCACGGATGATCTTCTCAGGTCGGTGCTCGACGAACAATGCACCATCGTTCTGCAGCAGGATATTCAGGAACTCCTGCAGCACGTCGAGTCGCTGTGCGCCGGCATCAGTGAGCAGCCATCCACGGCGTGTGCCTGATCGATTCTGCTATGGCACTTTCTCTCTACACGGCCAGGTATCTCCTGCCGATAGCGGCCCCGCCGATTGAAGACGGGGCTTTGCTCGTTGCTGACGGACGGATTCTTGCTGTCGGCTCGCGCTCCGAGCTGCACAGGGACTTCTGCCGGGGCGAAGCAGACTGATTTCGGTGATGTGGTTCTGATGCCGCCGATGGTCAACGCACACACCCACCTTGAGCTCAGCTCTTTCCCTGATTGGGCCGCTGCCGCAGATGAGGCTGAAGCACCCGAAGACTTTGTCGACTGGATCCTCCGGCTGGTAAGGGTGCGCCGCACTGTTGACGTCAAGCAGGTCAGAGAGTCTCTTGCCAGCGGCCTGGAAGAGTCCTTGAGGTCAGGGACCGGCGCCGTTGGCGACATCTTCACAACTTTGCCGGTAGTCGATGCTTATCGGGAATCACCATTGTATGGGCAGGTGTTTGCGGAGGTCCTTGGGCACGATTCAGGCGTCGTGTCCGACCGATTGGCCATAATCAGGTCAATGCTCTGCAGACGACCCGGACCGGCGTTGAACTGGGGCCTCTCTCCTCATGCCCCTTATACGTTGTCTGCCTCTGCCATGGACCAGGTCTTTGCCTTTGCCTCGGAGCAGGCGCTGCAAAGCAGCATCCACCTCGCTGAATCTGCAGACGAAACCCTTTTTATGCAGGAGGGGAAGGGGGCCATTGCAGAAAAACTCTATGCCGCTGCGCGCTGGGACCCCGCGACCGAGCCTCCTGCCGGTTGCAGCCCGGTCCAGGCTCTATGCCGGGCAGGGCGGTTGCGCAAGAATGATCTCGTGGTGCATGGCGTACAGGTAAATGAAGCAGATATCGCCCTGCTCAAAAGCCAAGCCTGCAGCCTTGCTCTCTGCCCGCGCTCCAATGCCGCCTTGAATATCGGCAAGGCGCCTGTCGCAGCCTACCTGAAGGCTGGTCTGCCCCTCTCTCTGGGTACCGACAGCCTGGCCAGTACAACGAGCCTGTCGATCTGGGATGAACTGGCTTTTGCGCGAAGTTGGTTTGACGGTGATGTTGCCCCGCGCAAATGGCTGGAAATTGCAACCCTGGGAGGCTCCCGTGCGCTGGGACTGCAGGGGAGGACAGGGCAGCTTGCGGTTGGCTGCGACGCCTCTTTTCAGATCGTCAGCCTGCCCGGTTTGCCCTCCATGGCCGAACTCGAAGAGGCTCTCTGTGCTGCTGGTGAGAACGCTGTGGTCAACCATCTTTACCTTGGTGCGCGGAACGTCTTGCCGGAATCTTAAGCTGCCTCTATAATACACCGCTGGCAACCCCTGTCCGATGAGGTTTTATGGCTCGACTTTCTGCGTTCAACCGGCTGTTTCGTCACAAGCTGAAGAAATATTTTCTGACCGGCCTGCTGGTGGTCGTGCCGATCAGCATGACCGTCCTGGTGATCCGCTGGCTGTTCCGCTTCATCAACAGCCTGCTCATCTCAGTTCTGCCTGAAATCCTGCGGCCTGAGGTGCTGTACGGGATCCCGGTGCCAGGCATCAGCCTGGTGGCTACGTTTCTGCTGATTTTGCTGGTCGGTGTTCTGGCAGCGAATATCTTCGGTCGTTCCCTGGTGACTTTTTCGGAAAATCTGGTTGACCGGATCCCGCTCGTCAAGGGGGTGTACACGCTGTTCAAACAGGTTTCCGATACAGTTTTGAAACGCGACCATGGGGCTTTCCGCAAAGTGGTCCTGATCGAATACCCGCGCAAGGAGATCTGGGCGGTCGCTTTCGTCACAGGGAAGTCCACGGGTGAAGTGCAACGGGTGACCGCTGAAAACCTGGTCAACGTGTTTGTACCGACGACGCCGAATCCGACGTCGGGCTTTTACATCCTGGTCCCGGAAGAAGACCTGATCGTGCTGAAAATGACGGTGGAAGAGGCTTTCAAGCTGATCATCAGCGGCGGCATGGTGACTCCGCCTGAAAAGAAGGTCCCTCCTCTTGTAAAAAAGGCCGATGTGGTAGACTGAAGTTGTGCGAGGCTCGGCATCGTTAAGACAGTTTTGTTTTTACTAGTGTAAATATATGACATGATAGAAGAAAATGGAACAGTCGTTGAATTGAAGGGCAAGGCCACCGCTGTGGTCATGTGCCGCAAGAGCAGTCTCTGTGAGCACTGTGCGACCAGTGGCAGCTGCATGATCGGTGATGATAATCACACCCGCCTGATCGAGGTCAGGAACGATCTTGGGGCGGAGGTGGGTGACCATGTACGGATCGCTACCACGACCCGGTCTTTTCTGCAGTCATCGTTTCTGCTCTACATCGTCCCGCTGATCGCCCTGGTGCTCGGTGCTCTGGTCGGCAAGGCCGTGGGGGAGAAGCTGGACGTCGGCCTCGAACCGAACCTGCTCTCGGCGATATTCGGGGTTTTCTTCATGATCGGCAGTTTCGTCATCCTCCGGGTTGGCAGCAGCGCCTTGTCGAAAGAGGCATATATGCCTAAAATCGTTGCTATCCTTAGGGATGAAGTCCCGTAGCGCGAAGTGCGAGGCGCGAGGCAGGATAATTATTAAAAACTTGTTATTCGGCTTTTACGATTAAGACATCCTGAAACATGCTGGTCTAGAGAAAGATTTCTCGCGGTTCGCACTTCGCACCTCGCGATTCGGTTAATTATGGGTATAAAAATTATCGCCAACAACAAGAAGGCTTACCACGAGTACTTCGTTGACGAAGTATTCGAGGCGGGCCTTGCTCTGCAGGGGACCGAGGTCAAGTCGATTCGCATGGGGCAGGTCAGCATCAAGGAATCTTACTGCCGGATTCGCAATGGCGAGGTGTTCGTCGACAACATGAACATCAGCCCGTATGAGCAGGGCAACCGCGAGAACCACGATCCGCTGCGTTCACGCAAGCTGCTGCTGAACCGCATCGAGATCGACAAACTGAGCAAAAAAGTCGATGAAAAAGGGCTGACCCTGGTGCCGACCAAGATCTACTTCAAAGACAGTCGCGCCAAGCTTGAAATCGGCGTCTGTCGCGGTAAGAAGCTTTACGACAAGCGCGAGACTCTCAAGCGCAAGCAGGCTGATCGAGAGGCCAGCCGTGCGGTGAGAGATCACTCGAGATAGTTCTTTTAACCGATTGATTTATAGCAATAAATATGAGACTATTGAAGTGCGAAGTGCGAAGTGCGAATAATCCTTTTCGCGCCACTCGCCTCGCGCCTCTCGGTTCCGAACTTAAAGGGGGTGCCAAGGTTTCGACGGGGATTGGAAGCGCTGGTTGCATGCCGGAGTGGGCTGGCTCCGTAACAAAGCCCAACACTAACAAACGCCGACACTGACGTTCGTTACGCACTGGCAGCTTAATTGCTGCCTCGTCTCCTGATTCATCGCCCATGTGGGTTTTGAGACGCTAATTTAGTGGGATAGTCTTCGCGAGTGTCCGTGGCGTGAAGGCGAAACTTAAGCGGACTCCCCCGCAAGAATATCCTGTTCGTGGGAGCTCTTACGGGTTAAGCAAAACACGAACTACGCATGTAGACGCCTGACGTGAAAGATTTTCGGACGCGGGTTCGATTCCCGCCACCTCCACCATCCTGTGCAAAAGCTCCGACTGATTCCCGGTCGGAGCTTTTGTGTTATTTGTGATAGCGGCCACATAAAACATTTGTGATGCAATTTCTCTTGTTTCCTGCACAACTATCGCTAAACTGTCGCCATGGAATCAATCTGGCCGGCCATATTTACTTTTCTGGGGGTTTTCGCCCTTGCTATCATTTCACCAGGACCAAACTTTATCCTCGTGACCAACACTGCTTTGAACCGTTCCCGGAGTGAAGGTGTTCTGACATCGATGGGGGTGGCCACCGGCAGCGGGATCTTTGCTTTCGCCGGTCTGGTCGGCTTGTTGCCGTTAGTCCACTCGCTACCGCACTTTGCCGAGATCATGCGGTTTGTCGGCGGCGGCTACCTGGCCTGGATTGGCCTGGGCATGTTGCGAACCCGCCGCAGTGAGCTTGTTCCGAAAGCAACGGACAAGCCGATCGGGTCGTCAGCCATGGTGCCTTACCGGACCGGCATGTTGACCAACCTGACCAACCCGAAGGCCTGGGCCTTTTACCTGAGTCTCTTCACCCTGGTGATGGGTCCGGATTTTCCATTGTGGGGCAAAGTATTCCTGAATATCTCGATGTTCCTGATTTCGCTGGTCTGGTACACGAGCGTTGCCTGCCTGGTGTCGAGTCGGACGTTCCAACCACTGTTCCTGAGCTACCGTCCGGTGATCCAGGGAATTCTGGGGTGTCTGTTGATTCTCGTCGGAGGCAGGATACTGTGGGGCTAAAAGTACATAGAAACATGATAAAAGGCCGTTTCATCTGTGTCCTTTTGCTTTTTCGGAAAGACAAAACCGGCGGGTCGCGTCCCGCCGGACGCCATACTTTTGTCCGGCAACAAAAGTATGCAAAAGTGCCTTTCTCCTTGCGGAGGGCATCTCCTCTGCCGGATTTCTGTGACTTCAAAAACCTGCTGTGATGGGGATCCGGCCCTGTGTCAAAGGACCTGACCTTTCCGTGTGATTTACAAGGGAAAAGCCAAAACAACCCCTATCGACGCAAATCTCCACGAAAGGAGAGGCTCTCAAGAGCCTCGTCACCTGCGGGGGAAATGTAGACATTTGGTCGGATAGCCCTGTCTGAATTGAGGTTGCCGCCCTGACGCGCCAGACATGCCCAGCGCAGCGCAGGCCTTTTTCTGCTTACTCTTTTGGGCCAGCAAAAGAGTAAGGCGCAGTCGGGGGGCGCAACCCCCGGGTTTTGCTTTTGTCTTTGAATTCCAACGTCCAATGGAAAAAGGCAACAGATGAACCATCTGTTGCCCTCTCCATCACGAATTTTGGATGAACTTTGTCAGCAGACTTAAGGCGGCTCTTACTTCTGGAGCTGCCTTTCTTGTCTCATTTGGCACCGAACACCTTTTGCAGGATATCCGTGCTCCGTTTCAGCGGATCGTTCCTGATCGCGGCTTCTTCTACAGCGACGTAGTGGAAAATCCCCTCCATCCCCTTGTCGACGACATACTTGTTCAGATCCGCCTTGACGTCGGGCACGAAGGGGATGCTGGCATACTCACCCATAACCGCATCGTAGCTCTGCACCGCACCGACCTGGTTTAAGGCATTTTCGACGATCGGCTGCATCTCTGCGGCAAGCGGTGCAGACATCTTGTCCTGGAAATAGCGGGTGGCAGCGTCATCCGGGCCGTTGTAGATGCTTTTGACATCTTCGAGGGTCATGGCTGTGATCGCATCCAGGAACAGCTTCTTTGCAGGCGGGGTTGCCGCTTCGGCAGCGCGATTCAGTTTGAGTTCGAGATCGTCCATCATCGACGACATGCCGACCGCTGAGAGGGCCGACTTGATCTGTTTGAGGCTGTCCGGCAGCGGGATGTGAATCGCCGGATCGGCGTTGAAGCCATCCTGCTGCCCGAGCTGTGCGACCACCGTTTCAGTGCCGACCCGCAGAGCATCTTTCAAGCCGCTGGCGATCTCACCGCTGGTCAGATCGGAAGCTTCGTTCGTTGGCGTCGCACCGACTGTGCCGAGCAGGTCTTTGCCGGTCTTCAGCCAGTCCATCTGGGCAACGGCTGGCGGCGCAATGGAGATTTGCAGCAGGAAAATGCCGAGGATGAGCATAGTAATGGCGAGTAACGGCTTGTATCGACGCATGATTGCCTCCCTGAAATGGCTCTGTCTTTAAACAGAATCACGATTCAGCAGGAAGTCAATCTGGTATAGAAATTTTGTCTTAACTTTTACGTGAAAAAGTATTCTCTGCCGATCAGCCGGTGACGGAAACGATCTCCTGGAAGGTCGTGTGCCCGTCAAGGAGCTTCTGAATGGCCAACTCGCGCAGGCTGACCATCCCGTCCGCTCTGGCGATCTCATAAATTTTTGTCATGTCGGTCTGCTCAGTAATCTGGGCCTTGAGTCGCTCGGTTATCTCAAGAACCTCAAAGATCCCGGTCCGCCCCTTGTAGCCGGTGCCACGGCAGGCGTCGCAGCCCTTGCCTTGCCAGACCTTGTATATTTTTTTCGCCAGCCCAAGGTAGACCATTTCGTCATCGCTGAGGACCCTCTCGAACTTGCATTCCTGGCAGATTGTCCTGAGCAGGCGCTGGGCGATGATGCCGCTGACCGTGGAGCTGATCAGGAAGGCCGGGATGCCGATATCCAGGAGCCGGGCGATCGCAGAGGGGGAGTCATTGGTGTGCAGAGTCGAGAGAACCAGGTGGCCGGTCAAGGCCGCTTGCACAGCGTTACTGGCGGTTTCCCGGTCGCGGATTTCACCGATCATCAGGACATCGGGGTCCTGGCGCAGGATGTTGCGCAGGACGGTGGCAAAGGTGACGTCGATCGCCGCCTGGACTCCGACCTGGTTGAAGTCTTCCATGACCATCTCGATCGGATCCTCGACGGTGATAATGTTGATTTCCGGCGAAGAGATGGTTTTCAGGGACGAATAGAGGGTCGTGGTTTTGCCGCTGCCGGTGGGGCCGGTTACCAGGATGATGCCGTGCGGCATTCTGATGAATGAACTGTAGAGTTTATACTCGCGCTCGTTAAAGCCGATCCGGTCGAGTTTCTGCATGAGAATCTCAGGGTCGAAAATACGGATGACTACCTTTTCGCCGAAAGCGACCGGCAGGGTTGAGACGCGCAGTTCGATGTCCTTGCCCATATGTTCCGTCTTGATGCGTCCGTCCTGGGGGCGGCGTTTCTCAGCGACATCAAGCCGGGAAAGCAGTTTCAGGCGCGATATCATGGCCGGGTGCAGGTTGATCGGCACGGTGTGAATGTTGTGCAGTACCCCGTCGACGCGGAAACGGATCATCGATTTTTCGCGCTTCGGTTCAATATGGATATCGCTGGCCCGTTGATCAAAGGCGTATTTGAGCAGAAATTCAACGGCGGAAATGATGTGCTGGTCGCTACTCTCGATTTCATCGCGGCCGCGCATCTTGAACAGCTGTTCAAGGTTTGACAACTCCGAGCGTAGCCCCATATCCAACTGGGCGGCCCTCACCGAGGCCTGAAAGCCGAAAAACTCCTCGAGAATTTTCAGGACATCGCTGCGCGAGGCCAGGATGCGCCTGATCTGGATACCCAGGGCATGCTGCAGGTCTTCGATCGGCCTGATATTGTATGGATCAGCCACTGCGATGGTCGCAACGCCTTCTTTTGCATCGATCGGTACGACCAGATTCTTCAGGGCGAAGGCGCGGGGAATCTGGTCGGTGACGACATCGAGCTCCAGCTTGAGCGGGTCGATCTTGATGTATTCCATCCCCGCGGCCTGGGCGATCAGCTCGGTTATGACATCTTCAGTCAACTTCTTCTGGGTCGCCGGAATCTCCAGGTTGAATGAGGTAATGATCTGGGCCGGAGATGCGAGTTCCGCGAGGTAGACATCTTTTTTTACCTTGCCGGTTTTCAGGTGGCTGTTCAACCTGGCCGCCTGGGCATCGCCGCGCTCGAGAACCATCTGGTATTGCTCGTCGCTGAGCCTGCTACGCTGATGCAGGAGCTTGGCGACATCCTTGATCGTCAGCATATACTTGTTCGGCACGACTTTGTCCGTGGCTCGATTCATCGGATGTGCCTGGCTCTGGTGATTGCTTTTGTCATTTTGTGACATGATGGACCTCATGCTGTGAATAAAGCTGACGACCTGAAAAGACCGTCTGCCGAGCTTGCCATGATCGCGATCTTGCTTTCCCACGATTGCGTTCTTTGCGGAGATGGTCGATTTCTGCCTATTATCGAGAAATAAGCGTAATTGCTCAAGGTTTATCAGCAACGGGGAAAATTATCTTTATCTTGACGGCGGCTGATTTGGCTTGCAGGGTTTGCCGAATAACGTTATTTAAGATTGCTGTGAAACACGCTTGAGGATGGGACTGCGCATGACGTTAACAGATGAGTTGATCGATAAATACCAAAAGCTGGTCGACCTGGAAGTTCACGTCGGACCCTGGTTGAAAATCGACCAGCAGCGCATCGATGAATTTGCCAGGGTGACCGGCGACGAGCAGTGGATTCATGTTGATCCCGACCGTGCTGCGAAAGAATCCCCTTACAGCACGACCATTGCCCATGGCTTCCTGACCCTGTCGCTATTGCCGTACCTGACCCAGAGCAATCATCCGGATTTTTTCTCGAACAATTATCCCGGCATGCGCCTGCGAGTCAATTACGGGTTGAACAAGCTGCGTTTCCCGGCACCGGTACTGTGCGGAGACAGGATTCGTGCCAGAACAGCAGTACAATCGGCAGCAGGGGTCAGTAAGGGAGCGCAGATTGTTTACAGACTGACCATTGAGATCGAGGGCAGGGAAAAGCCGGCCTGCGTTGCCGAACAGGTGATGCGGGTGTATCCTTAAAAGGTTTCCCGTGCGGGAAAAGCCTCTCGGCAAGTGCGAAGTGCGAGGCATGAAGAAGGTCAATCCAGATCACAGGAGCTATTAATGTCGACTGATATGGGGAAATTCAAGCTGGAAGCGGACAAGGCGGTCCTGGTGGTGATCGATATTCAGGAGCGCCTGGTGCCGGCAATGCCGCACAAGGTTTATCTGCGGTTGCTCAATACGGTTGCCATGCTGGTCGAGGCGGCCAAGCTGCTCGGGGTCCCGATCGTCACTACGGAACAGTATCCTAAAGGGATCGGGCATACCGTCGCGGAACTGGCCGATGCCTGCGGCGACAATGTGGTAGAAAAAGTCAGTTTCGGCTGTTGTGGTGAGCCGAATTTTTTGACGGCAATCAGGGGAACCGGTCGCAGCCAGGTCATCGTGACCGGCATGGAAGCCCATGTCTGTGTCTATCAGACGGTCCTCGGCCTGCTCGAGGATGGTTACCATGTGCATCTGGTGCGCGATGCCATCTGCTCGCGCAGCAAGCTGGATTTCCTGGCCGCGGTTGCCAGTGCTGCCCAGGCCGGTGCCGTTGTGACGACTGCCGAGACAGTCCTGTTCCAGATGTTGAAGGAATCGACCCACGACCAGTTCAAGGCGATCTCGAAACTGGTGAAAGACAGGAATTAAAGTAGAGTAGCGTGTAGCGAGAAAAAGCCATGAGCCGTTCCTCGCTACGCGCTACACGCCACTCGCCACGTCTTTTTTTATGGAGTATTTTATGGCCCGCAAGGTATTTGTCGCCGCAACCGGCCAGAACAGCGGTAAAACCACGACCAGCCTCTCATTGATGTATATGGCCCGCAAGAAATACGCGCGGGTCGGCTTCATCAAGCCGTTGGGTCCGAAACCGACCGTGGCCAGAAACAAGATGGTTACAGACAAGGACGCGGCTTTGATGGCAGAAGTCTTTGGCCTCGAAGACGACCTGGCGTTGATGTCGCCCGTCGTCCTGATGCCGGGGGATACGCAGAAAATCCTCGACGGTGAAATCTCCGCCCAGGACCAGGAACGGAAAATCCTCCATGCAATCGAGGAACTCGACCGCAAGAACGATTTTCTCATCATAGAGGGGGCAGGGCACACCGGGGTCGGATCGGTGATCGGTTTATCCAATGCACGGATTGCGCGATTGGCTGACGCCCCGGTTCTCATGGTGACCGGTGGCGGTATCGGCAATGTCGTCGACGCCGCCTACATGAACATGGCCCTGTTCAGGCAGGAGGGTGCCGAGGTCAGGGCTGTCCTGGCCAACAAGATTATTCCCGATAAACGCGAAAAGACTTTGCATTACCTCTCCCTGGCCTTTGCCAAGGAGTCTTTCAAGGTGATAGGTGGGTTCAATTACCAGCCGATCCTTGCCAATCCGACCCTGCGGCGTATCAGCCAGGTGCTCGGTGTCGAGTTGCACGGCAACCCGGAAGTTGCCGGGCAGATTGTTCATCATGTGCAGATCGGTGCCGCTTCGACCCAGCGGGTCACTGAGATGCTGTGTGAATCTTCCCTGGTGATCGTCACCAGCAGCAGGGATGAATTGCTCGTAACTCTGGCGAATATCTATAACATTCCGGAATATCATCACTTATTGGCCGGATTGCTGATTCCGGGCCTGGCCCAGGTCAGTTTGATTACCCAGAAGATCCTTGACCGAAGCGGCATACCGTATATGCGGGTCAGTTGCAATACGGCGGAAGTCTACAATATCATCAATGACGACGTGTCCAAGCTCAACGCCACAGACACCCAGAAGATTGACCTGATCAAGGAACTGGCTGACAAGCGTTTCAACTTCGACGCTATTGATGCGCTGTTGGGTTGAATAAGCACGAAATCGTAAGTCGTGATCCGTGTCGGGCCCCCGGTAATGTTTTTCAGTGAAAAACTTCGTGAAATATGCTTCACTTGATCAACAAACTTGTTAATGAAAACTGAAATCATCAATGGATGGAGCGAGATTCTATGCAGATTGCACTGATCGGAATCGGTAAGATCGCCAACTACCAGATGCAGGCCATTACCCATACTCCAGGGATCAAACTGGTGGATGCCCATGACCTTGATCCCAATAAGGCCGAAGAGCTCCCGGGGAGTGTGCAGTTCTACGAAAACCTGGAGAAAATGCTGCAAAAGTCGAAAGCGGACGCCTTCCTTGTTTCCACGCCCACATATTCCCATTTCGAAGTGGCAATGCGGGTCATCGAGTCCGACAGGATTGCGATTGTGGAAAAACCACTTTGTACCAGCCAGTCGGAAATGGATGCCCTGATAACGGCCGCCCGGACCCGTAAATTACCCCTTTATACAGCTTTTCATCCGGCCTACGGGCGCGAAGTCGACTGGTGGCGCGAGCAGCGGGAATCACGCAATTTCGATCTTGGTGAATTGCTCGGCTTCAATACCTGCTTTGCTGACCCCTATTACATTGATGGCAAACTGACCCTCGGTGCAGTCGGCAAGGCAGGCGCCTGGACGGACAGTGGTGTCAGCGGCCTCAGTGCTCTGTCACGTCTTATCGACGCGGCATCAATGAAACTGGTTAATGGCCGTATGACGGTTATCCAGTCTCTGGGTTGCGCCCAGGTCCAGGGCCTTGGAATTTACAAGTTCGCCGAGCAGGGCCGGAGCTGCTACGGAATGGTCGATACCAACTGGACACTCGGAAAAAACTATAAGACAACTCACCTGCGTTACGAAGACGGCCTCGTCGAACTGGATCACGCCAAAGAGCTTGCAACCCTGCACCAGGAAGGTCAGGCAAAGCTGGTCTTCAACCTTGCTACAGATAAGCCCCGTCTGGTCAATCATTACTGTGGAGTCTTCTCGGACCTGACGGCCATGTATGCCAAAGGCACGGACAATACGGAGCTTTCGGAGATTCTGCACCGATTGCTTTTTGCCGCCATAACCCATTGATCCGCAGATTTTTCTGCGGTCTGTGATCAACAGGGGCGTTCCTTAGATCTGATTATGCAGCAACGCCTGCAGAAAATAATTGCCGCCGCCGGTTACTGCTCACGGCGTCGCGCTGAAGAACTGATTGCCGCGGGAAGGGTCCGCGTCAATGGTCAGGTTGCCAAACTGGGCGACCAGGCGGACGTGGAGAGCTGTCAGGTCCTGATTGACGACAAGCCTGTCAGAGCTGCCGAAGAGCTGACCTATCTTCTCCTTAACAAACCCCTTGGAGTCGTGACGACACTGAATGACCCTGACGGACGCCGCGTTGTCACAGACCTGGTGCGGGACCAGCCTGTTCGTCTTTTCCCTGTCGGGCGACTGGATATCAATACCTCCGGACTCTTGTTAATGACCAACGACGGCGATCTTGCCAATCGCCTGGCACATCCGAGTCACCAAATAGATAAGCGTTACCTGGTAAAGATCCGTGGCCAGTTGACTGACGAGGTGAAAATCAAACTTGCACAAGGTGTTTTGCTGGATGACGGTATAACTGCCCCTGCCCGGGTCGAGAAGGTGCGTACGCGCGGCGGCCACACCTGGCTCGAGTTGTGTATTCATGAGGGTCGCAACCGCCAGGTCAGACGCATGTGCGAAGCCCTGGGTTACCAGGTCAGCCGACTGGTCCGTATCGGTTACGCCTTTTTGACTCTTGGAGACCTGGCCCCCGGACAGACGCGAATTCTGACAAAATCGGAAGTGAACCGATTGAAGAACCTCGATCGGAGATAACCCTGATTCCCCCTGTATTTACAGAAGCAACTGGAGTGAAATATGACAATTACCCTTGATTACACCAATATGATGGTGGGCGCCATAGGTCCTGAGTATGGCATCGCTGACGAAGAGATAACCACCCTGGCGGCAAAGGCGAAAGAGTACCACCAGCAGATCCAGTCGCGTCGCAAAAATGGTGAGCTGCCATTTTATGATTTGCCGTACCAGGCTGAATCGGTAGCGGAAATTTTGGGTTTTGCCCAGCAGGTGCAGAGCGATTTTGATGACCTGGTCGTGCTTGGTATCGGTGGGTCTGCCCTTGGTACCTCAGCAATTTTCAACGCTTTGTGTCCCGGTCACAACCTGCGGAGCAAAACCGAACGCAACGGCTTGCCGCGTCTGTTCGTTCTCGACAATGTTGACCCCGATGGTTTTGCCACCAGCCTTTCCCTCTGTAACCCGGTTCGCACCTGTTTCCTGGTGATCAGCAAGTCGGGGTCTACGGTAGAGACGACCGGCCAGTTTCTGGTTGCGCGAGAGTGGATCGAGGCGGCGGTTGGTGACTCATTCCGTGATCATTTTGTCATGATTACCGATCCGCAGCACGGTGCCTTGCGCGAGCTTGCGGCACGGGAAGGGTATCGCAGCTTTGCCATCCCGGCCGGTGTTGGTGGCCGCTTCAGTGTCTTCACCCCGGTCGGCCTGCTGCCGTTGGCGTGCGTTGGTGTCGATATCGTCGGACTGCTCAAGGGAGCGGCTGAATTTTCACGTCATGTCTGTGCCGAAGACTTGCAGAAAAACCCGGCCTATCTTAATGCCGCACTGCAGTATCTGGCGTACCGGAAAGGTCTGGGCATTTCCGTGCTTATGCCCTACAGCGATCGCCTGCGAGACATCGCTGACTGGTTTCGCCAGCTCTGGGCAGAAAGTCTCGGCAAGAAATTCGCGATGGACGGAACCGTGATTCACACCGGACCGACTCCTGTGAACGCCCTTGGCACCACGGACCAGCACTCGCAGGTGCAACTTTACGTCGAAGGGCCTTTCGATAAGGTTGTCACCTTCATCGGTGTCGAGAGCTTTGGTCAGAACCTGCCTTTTCCTGAGTATCCGTCGTCACCGCAGATGTTGTACCTGGCGGGACACAGCATGGGGGAGCTGTTGCGTGTCGAACAGCAGGCAACCGCAGCGGCGCTGGTCAAAAACCAGCGCTCGAACTGCACGATCACTATCCCCGAGGTTACTGCAGAGACGGTTGGCGCTCTGCTCTACATGTTTGAAGTGCAGACCCTTTTTGCCGGTTACCTGTTTGACGTCAATTCGCTGGACCAGCCCGGGGTGGAGGAGGGCAAACACTTTACCTACGCGTTGATGGGGCGACAGAATTACGCAGAGAAAGCGGAAGAGTATGCATCGATCATGGCAAGGCTGAGCTTTAAGGTGCTGACTTGCAAATAATGTCTACTTAGCTGTTTTTTAAGTAAAACTCATCACTTCGCGCAGGTTTGTTTGCTTGACACATTCAAGTTTATTCATATAAAGTACACATTTAAATCTTTTGCTATTAACCCGTTAGGGGAATCCATTGGCAAGTAAAGACAAACTCCTCGAAAGCGCACAGAAATTCCTTGCAAAAGGGCAGCTGCCGAAAGCGATCGGTGAGTACCAGAAACTGGTCGGCGCTTTTCCCAAGGATGTGCGCAATCGGCAGAAGTTTGCCGAACTTCTCAGTCGTGATAATCGCACCGAGGATGCATTGAAGGAATACGAAGTCGTTGCCAAGCACTACACGGAAACGGGCTTCTACCTCAAGGCGATTGCGGTCTACAAACAGATGCAGAAGATCGATTCGTCACGCGTCGATCTCTACCATCGTCTCGCAGAACTCAATGAAAAACAGGGGCTGGTTGGCAACGCCCTGACCGAGTATCGCAACCTGATCTCGTTCTATGACAAGAACAAGATGCACCATGAAGCCCTCAAAGTTCTGGAGAAGATGGCCGAACTGGATCCGGGCAATCTCAACGTTCTGGCCAAGGTTGCAGAATGTTACATGATCACCGGTCAGAACGACCAGGCTTTGGAGCGGTTTCATGAGCTTATTGCCTCCCTGTCCGCCAAGGGTGAGCATGCAAAGGTTATAAAGCTCTACGACCGCTTTCTGGACATTTGCCCGGAAGATGGGCCGTCGCGTCTACCGCTGGCTGCCGCATTGGTTGGCAATGGTTTGGTTGAGAAGGCCATATCGCTTCTCAAGGAGCTGCTCAAACAAGCCCCTGAAGACCAGGAGGTAAATCGGTGCCTGGCTGAAGCTTACGTTGCCAGCCGGGATTTTGCCAACGCCCGACTCACCCTCAAACATCTCTTGAAAATTAACCAGGGGGATCTCGATCTCCGTGAATATTATGTCAGGGTTTGTATCGATTTCGGTGAGTTCGAGCGTGCCCGCGACCGCCTCGAAAGCTGGAAAAACGCGTTTTTACGGGCAGGTCGCGTCGCGGCTCTCAAGGGCTTTTACGAAGAGCTGAAAGAGTCTTTAGCCGATGATGCGGTTGTTGCCGATACGCTTTCTGCCATCTACGAGGCGGTTGGTGATAAGTCGAAGTTCGATGACCTGGACAGATCTTATGCCTCTTCTGATCTTCCCGAGGAGACGGCCGATGATGCCGTCCTCGACGGAGCGATCGATGATGTAGAAGAGCTGGACATGATTGGCGAGGAAGCTTCCCCCGATCTCAAAGTGCCGTCACTCAGTACTGAAATGCAGGAACAAGGCCTCCCGGCAGAGAAGGTCGCGGCCGCAGACATCCTGCTCGATCTTGACCTTGAAGCACCGTTCGCTGGAGTCGATGACGCAGTCAAGGATTCTCCTGGGCCGCCTCAGATGGAGTCTGAAACTGTTCCGGCTGCCGATGCTGATGTCGAAGTGGAAGTAGAAGTGGAAATCGACTTTGACGATATGGGCGACCTGTCCCTCGATTTCGACGATGATTTTGCTGATGACTCGGCGGCGGGAGACAGGCAGGGTCCGATACTGAAGAAACCGTTGGTGAAAGTAAGGAAACCGGGGTTGACGCAGTTCTCCTGGTGGACGTCGGGGCAGAACATCGCCTTGAATCCGAACGTGGCCCCGCCCTCGATGCAGGCCTTTATCTGGACGACACTGGCACTGACGAGCCGGTTGAAACGGATGAGCTGGCAGAGCTACAGGGCCTGGAGGCACTCGATGGACCGGACGATCTCGAGGAGCTGGAAGAACTCGATGAAGTGGAAGACCTTGAAGAACTCGAGGAGTTCGAAGAACTTCATGAACTCGAAGATTTCGACGAAGCGGCTCCTGCAGTCGCCGCAGTAACTGGCAACAGATCGAGTTTTGCTGCCTCTCTCAATGTTGGAGCAGAGCTCGAAGAAGCTGAGTTCTACCTGCAGCAGGGACTCTATGAGGATGCCACAAGAGTCGTTCAGACCCTGTTGGAGTACTGCCCTGATCTTCCGGAACTGCACGCCATGATGGGTGAGATCAACCAAAGGCTGCAAACTGCTGAAGAAGTGTCCGAACACGTTGATTTCGTAGATCTTATGACAGACCTCCGGGATGATGATCTGTTTGCCGCGACCGATCTCCTCGATTCTTTCGGTGCTGACAGCAAGGTTGATGAAGAACTGACTCAGAACACGGTCTCGGAACTCGATTCGGCAGACACGGAATCACACTTCAACCTGGGCATTGCCTACAAGGAAATGGGTCTTTATGATGATGCCATAGCGGAGTTTGAAAAAGCCTCCCATGACCCGTCTCGTGCAATCGACTGCGTAACCTTGATCGGCCAATGCCACAGTGAATCCGGTGCAACCGAGTTGGCCATGGAGATCTTCAAACAAGGCCTGGCCTTGGATAACCTGAGTGATGAGGGCCGCATGACCTTGAATTTTGAACTCGGCATGCTTTACCAGATGAATGGTCAGCTTCTCGAGGCCCTGGAAGCTTTCCAGCTAGTGGCTGAAAGGGATTCGTTCTTCCGCAACGTTTCTGAGCTGATCAAAAACCTGCGTCGTGAGCTGGGTCTTGGTGAATCCGATGACGACGGTCCTCAGGGCGACCGTGACCGCGTGTCTTATGTCTAACCAGAGCTTTATGGACAGTTTATGAGTTACCTTGAACATTACGGACTCGAGCGCGAACCTTTCTCCAATGCGCCTGACGCCCGTTTTTATTACAACAGCGACCAGCACAGCCAGGCGTTGATCCGGCTGATGTACGCCGTTGATTCAAACAAAGGGTTGGCCGTACTGGTCGGTGATGTCGGAACGGGGAAGACGACTCTGGCCCGTCGCATGCTCGACAACCTGCCGGAAAAGCATTACGAGTCCTCGCTTCTGGTGATGGTTCATTCAGGCATTACCCCGGAGTGGATCCTTACCAGGATCGCCCTGCAGCTCGGGGTCAGGGATCCAGCCGGTGATCGTCTCAAGCTCCTCAAACAGCTCTATGCCAGGCTTTTGGAAATCGAGGCTGAGGGGAGGCGTGCCGTGGTGTTAATTGATGAAGCACAAATGCTGCAGAGCCGTGAACTCATGGAAGAATTCCGCGGCCTTCTGAATCTCGAGGTGCCGGGCAAAAAACTTCTCAATATCGTGTTTTTCGGCCTGCCGGAACTTGAAGACTGCCTGGCCCTGGATGAACCTTTGGCACAGAGGGTTGCCGTCAAGTATACCCTCAAGTCAATGACTGTCGACACGACGACCTCCTATATCAAGCACCGCCTGCAGATTGCCGGAGCCGGACAGGTACTGTTTGGTGATGAAGTGATCCCCTTGATCCATCGTTATGCTGGCGGTGTCCCGCGCCTGGTCAATACGATCAGCGATAACTGTCTATTTGAAGCCTACTTGTGCAAAATGAAAATGATCGACAACCGCATAGCGCATAGCGTGGCCGGCGACCTCGGTTTACTGCAGCAATCGATCGTCGTCTCACCCCGGGATAAAATCAAAGATGAACTGGATGAAATCGACAGCATGCTCGACAAGCTGGAACTGAAAAAATGATTTCAGGCAACAGATGGCCGGTATGACCGGCCGTTTTTTTTGGCGGAAAGCTGACCTTTAATAGTTTCCTCTGTTAGCATGTAAGACTGTGGTAGCAGATTTGTTGCCACAAAGACACCAAGACACCAAGTAAAATCGAATTTTTACCTTTTGAAGCCTATGAACAACCGAATCCAAATCCTCCCGGAAAACCTTGCCAACCAGATCGCCGCCGGTGAAGTTGTCGAGCGCCCGGCTTCCGTGGTCAAGGAATTGATCGAAAATGCGATCGATGCCTCGGCGACTGAAGTTTTCGTTGACATTGAAAAAGGCGGGAAGAGTATGGTCCGGGTTGCTGACAATGGCTACGGCATGAAGAAGGATGATGCCTTCCTCTCGCTTGAAAGACATGCCACCAGCAAGATCAAAAATGCAGACGATCTTTTTGCTTTGCACACCATGGGGTTTCGTGGTGAAGCTCTGCCTGCCATAGCTTCCGTCTCCAGACTGAGAATGACGACCCGCTCGGTCGACGATGAATCAGGTTGGCAGATCTATGCCGAGGGCGGCACGATTCGCCAGGCTGAGGCCGTTGGCTCCGCTCCAGGAACGATTGTCGAGGTGCGCAACCTCTTTTTCAACACACCGGCGCGACGCAAGTTCCTGCGCAAAGATGAAACCGAATTCGGTCACATAGCCGATGTCGTGTCCCGCCTGGCGCTGTCACGTTCCGATATTCACTTTCGGCTGTCGCACAACGGGCGTAACGTCCTGGACGCCTATCGGCACGGCCGTCTTGAGGAACGGGTCGCCGTTCTGCTCGGGCGCAACCTTGCCGGAGACCTGCTCCCTGTGGATGCCGACTCCGGCAACGGTGAGATGCTGGTCGGCCTGCTCGGCGCACCGGGAGTCAGCCGCTCCTCGACAGCACAGATTTATACTTACATCAACGGCCGTTTCGTTCGTGACCGGGTCGTCCAGCATGCGATTCTGGAAGCATACCGAACTTTGCTTGAGAAGCGCCGTTATCCAATTGCCGTGCTCTTTATCGACATGCCACCGGAGACTGTGGACGTCAACGTTCATCCGACCAAGCACGAAGTGCGTTTCCGCAACCAGCAACAAGTCCACGATTTCATAACCTCAGCGCTTCGGGAAAGGTTGCATGAAGGGGCCTTTGCGCCTGCGGCACCCTTCAGCGTAACGCCTTACGAAAGGCCCCCGTTGCCGGCATCGCCACCAGGTCCGGGCTTCGGCCAATACCCTGTACGCATCCAGGAGTCGCTGACTGCATTCAACGAGAAGGTTGCCAGAACACCGATAATCTCGGCCATTTCTACTGTCAAAGGAGAAATCTCCGGATGGTCATCCGAATCACCTGCAATGCCCGATGGCTGGCGGCTGATAGGGCAATATCTCAACAGCTATCTGCTTTGCCAGGCTGGCGATGAACTGGTCCTGATCGACCAGCATGCCGCCCACGAGCGTATAGGCTTCGAGCGTTTGCGCAGTCAACTGGCGGCGGACGGCATCGAAAGCCAGAACCTGCTCTTCCCGGTTGTTATCGAACTTGAACATCGTGAGGCCGCCGTCATGGCCGAACATCTCGATGACTTTGCACGCTTCGGGTTCGAAGTGGAAGCTTTCGGAGGCCGTTCTTTCACGGTCAAGGCTGTCCCGGCATTGGCCGCCGATGTCGATGCCGAACGACTGGTCCGCGACCTTGCTGCAGAACTCAACGTGATTGGGCGGGCCGGAAAACTCGATGACGAGATCGAACGGGTTCTCTCCGTTCTGGCCTGTCACAGTATGGTGCGAGCCAACCAGGCTCTCTCGTCAAGTGAGATGCAGCAGCTGTTGAAAGATCTTGCCGAAATAGATTTTGGCAGTTGTTGTCCTCATGGTCGACCCGTTACGCACCGTCTGTCGAAACGTGAAGTTGAGAAGTTTTTTCACAGGGGCTGACTGTGCCGGATACGACAGACATGCGTTCCCCTCTGACGGTCATCTGCGGCCCGACTGCAGCTGGCAAGACGGAGCTGGCCCTGGCGCTTGCCGAGGTCTTCGGTGGTGAGATCATCTCCGCGGACTCCCGCCAGGTTTATCGCCTGTTGGATATCGGCACAGCCAAGCCGACGCCAGAGGAAAAGCTGCGGGTTCGGCATCACCTGATTGACGTGGTTTGGCCCAACGAGGAGTTCCATGCCGCGCGGTTTATCACCCTTGCCGAGGCAGCCATGCAGGACATCTGCCAGCGCAACAAACGGCCTTTTCTGGTTGGCGGAACCGGTCTCTATATCAAGGCATTGACGGAAGGTCTGCTCGATGCCCCGGGCGCCAATCCGGACCTGCGCAAGCATTTACATGACCGGGCAAAACGGGAGGGCAGTGCGCCCCTGCATGCAGAGCTCGCAGAGATTGACCCGGAATCAGCGGCCCGTTTGCATCCCAACGACCTGATCAGAATCGTTCGTGCCCTGGAAGTTTTTCGCCAGTCCGGCCGCCCCCTCTCCGAGTTGCAGGATGAGCACGGATTCAAGACCGAGCGTTACCGTGTCCTGAAGATTGGCCTGGCCTGTGAGCGGAAAGCCCTTTATGAACGGATCGACCGGCGGTCCGAGGCGATGTTCCAGCAGGGCCTGCTTGGAGAGGCTGAGCAGATTCTGCAGAGCGGATATGATCCTGGTCTGAAAATCTTCAAAACCATCGGTTATCGGCAGGCCTTTGCGTTGCTGCGCGGCGAAATGTCTCATGAAGAAGCTGTAGAAGACCTGAAACGCTCGACACGGCGTTACGCAAAACAACAGATAACCTGGTTTCGTAAAGATAAATCAATAATTTGGCTTGAATCATTTAGTGACTTTGCTACAATCCAGAAGTTGATTGAAAATTTCCATGTCATTTAGAAAAGGAGTGGTTGTTATGGCTAAGTCCCCCTTCAATATTCAGGATCAATATCTTAACCAGGCTCGCAAAGAGAGAGTCCTCGTCGACATCGCCATGATGTCCGGCGAGAAAATGCAAGGCTACGTCAAATCGTTTGACAGCTTCTGCGTGCTGGTTGACAGTAACGGTGATCTGCTGCTTTACAAACATGCAATCACGTCAATTACATCAGCCGACGGCAGCTTCCGCCTGCATGGCGGCAGGGACTGATTTTCGCCCTGAATTGTCGAACTGTATGCGCCAAAGGTCCCTTGCCGGAAATACCGGCTTGGGGCCTTTGTTTTTGTTGAGGGCTAAGATTTAAGTCTTAGGCGGTAGATCGCTGCCCAGGTTGCATTATGCTTGAAATCCTTGCCATAGAGCCCGGCAGTATTGCCGATGAATTGGGGTTGCAGCCCGGTGACCGTCTGGTTCGCTTGAACGGCGAACAGGTCAATGACCTGGTTGATTACCTGATCGAAGAACCTCGCGAAAAGCTGTGGATCGAAGTTGAACGCGTCGATGGTGAAATCTGGGAACTCGACATCGAGCACGACAGCGAGGAGCCGCTCGGCATCTTGTTGCCGCATCCGGAACCGAAACAGTGCGGGAACAACTGTATCTTCTGTTTCGTCCACCAACTGCCGCAGGGCATGCGGCGTACCCTGTACATCAAGGACGAAGACTACCGGTTTTCCTATCTTTACGGGGCCTATATCACCCTGACCAACCTGACTGAGGATGACCTGAAGCTGATTTTGCGTAAGCAGCTCTCGCCACTCTACATCTCAGTGCATGCCGTCGATAACACGCTGCGGCAAAAACTGCTTGGCAAACCTGCACCGGATGTCATGCCGATAATCAGGACCCTGGTCAATGGAGGCATAGAGTTGCACACCCAGGTCGTTGTCTGTCCCGGAATTAACGATGGTGTTCACCTGGAGCAGACCTTGAAAGAACTGTCCTGCCTTGCTCCCGGAGTCAAATCTCTGGCGATTGTCCCGGTCGGATTGACCGGGCACCGGCAGCGTCTTCCAGAATTGAGGATCCACACCAGGGGCGAAGCTCTGGAACTGGCAGATTGGATAGGGGAGAAACAGTCCGAGTTGCTGGAAACGCTCGGCACACGATTTATGTTCGCCGCTGACGAACTCTATCTCAGGGCGGCAAAGGATTTTCCTCCCCTGGAGTCCTACGAAGAACTGTCCCAGATTGAGAATGGCGTCGGCCTGGTCCCGATGTTTCGTATGCAGGCCGAGGCAGTGATCAAAGAGGCGCAACCGCTCAAGCTGCCGCCGGTCAGCCTGGTGACCGGGGTGTCCGCTGCCGGGGAACTCCGCTGGTTTGCTGATTTACTGAACGAAAAATGCGGTACTGACCTGCGGGTGCATACGGTTGAGAATCGCTTCTTTGCCGGGGATGTTACCGTGGCCGGACTTCTGACCGGCCAGGATCTGCTTGAGCAGTTGGCCAATGCAGAACTCGGCCAGATACTGCTGGTTCCGGATGTCATGCTGCGTGAAGCTGAAGATGTGTTCCTGGACGATGTGTCCATTCGCGACCTTGCCGACCACCTGCAGGTCGAGGTTGAAGTCATTCCGGCTGAGCCATGGGGAGTGTGGGACATGCTTGACACCTTGAATGAAGAGTTTGCGCCGGTTCTTAACACAGAATACGAGGAGAATGCAGATGAATGAAGGACAAATTTCCATAAGCAGGGCGGAGCAGGCGCTTGAAAAAGGTGCGGCGGAAGAGGCCGTACGGATCCTCAAAAGGCTTTTGCAGGAGCAGGGGGACGACGTCGAAACCCGTGCCTTCCTGGGGGAAGCCCTGGTCGAGGCGGGTCATCTTGAAGAGGCGGCCAGAGTGCTTGAGAAAGTCGTTGGAGAACTTCCTGGAGAATATGATCTGCAATTTGACCTGGGCGATGTTTATTTTGAACTGGGACGTCCTGAAGAAGCATGCCGGGTCTACGAGGATGTTCTGTTACGTGACCCGGGTCAAATCGACGCCCGAGTCAGTCTCGGCCTGATCCACTTTCATCAGGAGCGCATGGACAAGGCCGAGGAGTGCTATCGACAGGCTCTCGAACAGGACCCGGAGTCGGCTTTTGCCCTCTATTCACTTGGCGATGTCTGTTTCGCGACCGGACGTGCGGATGAAGCTCGCGATTGTTTTGAGAAGGCCATCGAGCTCGAACCTGAAGATCCGCAGGGCCATTTCAACCTGGCCGAGTTCCACTATGAGAATGATGCATCTGGCCGAGGCAGAAAAATACTGCCGCAAGGCCATAGCCCTCGATCCGGATTTCTCCTTTGCTTACCTGACGCTGGGAAATATCTACCTGGACCAGGAGCAGATTCAGGAGTCTCTGCACTGTTTCAGGGAATTTCTCAAACATGAGAAGAGCCAGGCATCGAAGGATATCTGCGCCGAAGTCAAGGCGCTTATCGAAGGCCTCCAGGACGAAGGCTGATGTGTCGAGTGACTGGTATTCAGAATTCAGTATTCAGTATCCAGAATGAGGGAGCCTCATGGTTCGTGGTCTGACATTCCTGCTGCTGTTCCAGCTGTGTGGTGAAATCATCAGCCGGTCCCTGGGCTTACCGATTCCAGGTAACGTCATGGGGATGGGGCTGCTGTTGCTTGGTTTAATTGTCGGCTGGGTTGATGTGAAATGGATCGAGGAGGCAGCGGAAATCCTGCTGTCCAACATGACGCTGTTCTTTGTCCCGGCCGGCGTCGGCGTCATGGTTTACAGTGACCTGATCGCTGCAGAATGGTTGCCGATTACCGTCGCAACAATAATCAGTACTTTTGTAGTCATGGCTGTCACCGGTCTGCTGGCCCAGAAACTCGAAAACCGGGGGAGCGATGATGTGGGCTGAACTGGTCAAGACTCCGCTGTTCGGCATCGGCCTGACGCTGGTCGTCTACCTGCTTGGCGCAAACCCTCTACCGGCGCGTCAACAGCGTATGGGCCAACCCGGTCCTGTTGGCGATCGTTGCAATCATTCTGCTGCTTAAAGGCACCGGGATCGAATACCGTGATTATGCCCGTGGCGGCGACATGATCCTGTTCCTGCTCGGTCCATCCGTGGTTGCCCTGGCAGTCCCTCTGTACCAGCGCCGTGAAGAGATCTGGAAACGCAAGCGACTGATCCTGGCCGGCATCTTTGCCGGCTCTCTCGCCTCGATTATTTCAGCCTGCGGACTGGCCTGGCTCCTCGGTGGCAGCCGGGAGGTGATCCTCTCCCTGGCACCGAAGTCGGTGACCACACCGATTGCCATCAGTATCGTTGACAAGCTCGGTGGCATTGCGCCTCTGACCGCCGCCCTGGTCGTTCTGACCGGTTGTCTCGGGGCGGTCTGCGGCCCGGAGTTCTGCCGCCGCATCGGTGTGACTTCCCCGGTGTCGATGGGGCTTGCGATCGGCACGTCCGCCCACGGCATCGGTACGGCGAGAATGCTCGAGGTCAACCGTCTTGCCGGTGCCGCTGCTGGTTTGGCGATCGGGTTGAATGGTCTGATGACAACCTTTCTCCTGCCGCTGCTGATGGCGCTGTCAGGGTTTTGATCATTCTCTGGCGGTGAATGATTTCATCCCTCCGTTTATTTGACAGTCCACTTGTAAAACAACTAACATGAAGGATCATATTCGAAAGGTGTACGCCTGGTGGATTGCTACCAACTCTCTCCTCATGTTTTCATTGAATTTTTTGACGAGGATGCAGTTATGCTGATTGCTAATCGGGATGTGATGGTTACTGTCAATCACGCTGCCGCGGCGCTCTTCGAGCAGGCGTCGTTGCTGCCTGAAGGACGATTTTTTAACCGTAGTGATTGTTTGAATTTCCTGTTGCAGAACTTTGACCTCAACCGGGCTGATGCTGAACGACAGACTCGATCCATCCTTGGTTTCGCTCTACGTCACGGTCTCGTTGTAAAGCTGCCAATAGAATAGTCTCTTCTATTAAGGATTCCTTTGGATAACAACGAATTGAAAATCGATATGGACAGTCGCCTGGCGGTCAATCCAGGTCTCGTTCTGCGCATCGAAGACGATGATTGCGCGCTGTTGTTTGACCCTGATAATGGAAAGGTGCAGATGCTCAACAGCACGGCGGTTGACGTATGGAAGTTGCTGGATGGAAAACGTAGCCTGGGTGAAGTTGTTGATTGCCTAAGGAACAGATACGAGGGCATTGATGACTCGACGGCCCAGCAGGTCATTGGTTTAATGGAGACATTAGCAATCCTCGGTGCTGTAGGGGTTTGGGAGCAGGATTAATGTCTCCGCAAGTGATGCGTACTCCACGCTCTCTGGATCTTGAAATTACCAGCCGCTGCAACGCGAACTGCAGCTATTGTTACTATCTTAACAACCCTGATGTAATCTACGCCGACCTGCCTACTGAATTCTGGTTAACCTTTTTCGAGGAACTGGCAAACTGCCAGGTGATGAATGTAACCCTGCAGGGTGGTGAACCGTTGATCAGGGATGATTTTTTAGACTTGGTTGACGGGATTGTTGCCAATCGCATGCGTTTTTCCGTGTTGACCAACGGCAGTTTCCTGACCTCGCAAATTGCTGTTCACCTGCAGCAGACAGGCCGGTGTGACATGGTCCAGGTGTCACTGGATGGCTCGACAGCAGAAATTCATGAAAGTCTTCGCGGTAAGGGAACATTTGAGCCGGCGTTATCAGGAATCAGAGCTTTGCAGAGTACCAAACTGCCAGTAACAGTCAGAGTGACCATCCATCCCGGCAATATAGATGACCTTCCGAAAATCGCACGACTATTGCTGACAGAACTGAGGCTCCCTTCTTTCAGTACCAATGCCGCTTCCTCGCTCGGGACTTCGACAAAATACGGCACGGGTGTTTTGCTTAACACCAGAGAGCATTTAAAAGCGATAAAAATCATGGCGAACCTTGACAAACAATATCCGGGGCGGATTCGCGCAAATGCAGGGCCTCTGGCGGACTGGCGTATGTTCAGTGAAATGGAGGAGGCACGACGGTCTGGGACTCCTGTGCCGGGTCGGGGACGTCTGGTCGGTTGTGGCTGTATTTACGACAGCCTTGCGGTTCGTTCAGATGGTGCTTATATCCCCTGTGTCATGCTGCCGCACATGGTCCTCGGCAAGGTCGGAGAGACTCCACTGGTTGAGGTCTGGCAGAATGCCGAGTCATTATGCCGGTTGCGTGAACGGTGGGAAATTGCGCTTGAAGAGTTTGACGAATGTCGTCTGTGTGAATGGCAGTCAAGTTGTACCGGGAACTGTCCCGGTACGGCGTTTACAGCGACCGGGAAAGTTGACCAGCCATGCCCGTCGACCTGTCTCAAACGATTTCAGGAGAAACTTGCAGCAGAGGGGCTATCGTTATGGCCGTGACTGTGCCGACATTGAATACCTTCTATGCTTACCTGACCAGTGGTTGTAACTGTGCTTGTCGGCATTGCTGGTTCGTGCCGGAACGTCAAAAGCAGGATGAGCAAGTTGTCCTTGAGCCGCGAATATTGAGGCATGCCATCGAACAGGCTCTCCCGTTGGGTCTTTCTGCCATCAAGTGGACTGGCGGGGAACCGACACTGCATCCGTGTTTCCGTGAGCTTCTTGATTTGCAGAGAGAATACAATCTAGAGGCGATTGTCGAGACTAACGGTATGTTGGTTAATGATGAACTGGCAAGCTTGATGCGGGACAGCGGAGTGAGCAGGGTGTCCGTGAGCCTGGATGGAGCAAATGACAGGACCCACGATGCGATTCGCTGCGTCAAAAGTGGTTTTAAAAAAACCATTATGGGGATTCGCGCATTGGTTGGCGCGGGTTTCCGTCCTGAATTGATTTTGACCTTGCAACAATCGAACAAAAGACAACTGCCTGATTTTTTTGCCCTGGCTGAGGGGTTGGGCGCTGGCGCAGTCAAACTGAACGTGCTGCAACCGGTCCTGAGAGCTGAGACCCTCTCTAATGAAGGAGATGCCTTGAGTATCAAGGAGATCCTGGATATATCTGCAAAAGTTTCTGAGAAGTGGTCACAGCAGTTCAGCCTCCCCATTCAAATGGGCGTTCCACATGCTTTCCGACCTCTCTCACGCATAATCTCCGGGGAGGATGACGGGGTCTGTAACATCATGCACGTGCTCGGCATCCTGCCCTCAGGGGCCTACTCGTTGTGTGGTGTTGGTCAACATGTTCCGGAACTGTCGATGGGTGCTGTCATGTCAGTAAAGCTCAAGGAGATTTGGCAGAGCCACCAGGTGCTTATGGGCCTGAGGGAAGGCTTGCCGAAGAGTCTTCAGGGGATTTGCCGTGATTGTTTGATGCAGGAAAACTGCCTTGGTAGTTGTGTCGCCTCCAATTATCAGCTCTCCGGTGACCTGCTGGCACCATACTGGTTCTGTCAACAAGCCGCTGAACAAGGGTTGTTCCCGTTAAAGAGGCGCAGAGGCTAAAGGTGTCGAGGCTCATCTTGCAGATTGGCTACATAATCTGGGGGTTGGCAAGATACCCGGATAGGGCTATAATCGCGGAAATCATTTTTGAGGGGGCTGTTGTATGAGTAATAAGCGTTTATGGAAAGAGCCGATGGTCAGGTCTGTTGACTCATGTCAGCCGATTTTCGGTGAATGCGCGACTGGTACTACGCCCACGCCTGGCGGTCCAACCCAATGCGCATCTGGGTCAGGGGCGTCAAACCAGGGTAACTGTACGCGTGGCAATGGAGCTAGTGTTTACTGTTCTGTAGGTAACGGCGAAAAATAAGACCTCTGCCCCATCTTAAAAGTCTCCCTGATTTCAACAAAAACATCCATGGCCAGGCAATCTTCCATTGCCTTGAGTCCTGATCCTGTTGTCCGATAACCCTCCCGGCTATAGTCCACACCTTCAATTCATCTGCCCCATCAAGTTTAAGCCTCTCAGCTTTCCCATCACATTGAATTGTTTTCAGTATCGCCATGCTGAAAAAGCGGATTTTGCGCGCTAGCCAGCCGCCTCGCGCCTGTCTTTGCGGATCGATACGGCCTGCATATCGGTAGAACAGACCCACAATCCTGCCTATGAACCCTCCGACAACTTGATGCCGCCTGCCGAAGCGATAAAAACTCACAACCCGCCCTATAACCTGCTCCGATTTGACCGATTCAGTGTCAACGCAAGGTAAAGAATCGCCGCGTGTGATAAGTGAGCTTTGAAGCGCAACTACACGGTGCACCGCTTTTCTGCCGCTGGTCCTCTGGTACGCTATGCAATCGCCTGCACGAATCTGGTTGAATTCGATGTCAGCCAGCACCAGGAGGTCGCCTTCCTGAAAACATGGCCACATGCTTCTGCCTTTGTATATGAAGGTGTTGGTTAGTGTGTTCATTTGGTTCTCTGCTGGAGCAGGTGCCAGATGTCGCCATGCTTCGGCAGGGTAAGCTGCCATGTTGAGAGAACGCGGGCCATTTGCGCTGCGCTACGGAAGTATTCTTCTCTATAACTGATGTTTGCCAGAATAATGACGGGATACTCACTTAAAGCCTGGTAGATAAAGGGGAGGGCCGCTGACTCTTTCAGCCTGGCGAGTTCGACATGGGCGCCTTTATCAAGCTGCAAAATGTTGCTCAGAGCGCAAGTCGAGTCAAGCGCCATCTGTGGCCAGGGCCAGGGCTCGTCAGGCTTGAGTTGGTCTCCCCAGGATGGCAGGGGACTGGCCAGCCAGCCATTTTCGTCTGGCCAGACGAGAGCAGCGTCATCACTCATAATCATCCACTCGGCTGGGGCTGTTGCCAATGTTGTGCTCTTACCGCCGCTTGGCGGGGCAGCAAACAGATATCCGGAGCCTCCGTGGTCGGCCAGCCCGGCGTGGATCAGTCCTCCCCCCCGTGCAACAAGATCATCAACAACAAGGCTCCATGGAAGATGAAAACGAACGGGCCCGATTAACGTGTCAACCCCTGCTGACCAGAAGGTGCAGGTTGATTGATCCGATTGCCAGGTCGTGTCAATCAGGTTTTTGCGGAAATACCACGAATCTTCTTCAACTTCACAGGTTGAAAAAGCGGCGGGAACTTTTTTCGAAGTAAAGGCTGCCGGCTCATTATGAAACAATAATATTATTCGATCAGCCGTTCTCGAAATTTCATTACAGGCAAGATGTGTGCTGATTCCATGAAGAATACTTGCGCCCCATTCATCAATCGCATAGAGGTGGTAGATGAGGGGGCCAATAGCAAGTTCTTGCCCGTATATTTTGTCACGATCAGACATAAGGCAGCTATTATATGTCGAATATGGTTGTTACGACAAATATATGATTTAAATGCTATAGTATGCATATTTTTTTTATGTGTTTCTGGTGAAAAATGTAATGACTCCATGTGGATAGGATCTATGAATAGTTCGATAAAAATGCGAATCAAAGGAATCTTCAATCTGCACCGTGCCTGGCGACTGGTTTGGGCAGCAACCCCTCGCTGGACTCTTGCAAGCCTGTTGTTGATGATAGTACAGACGGCTTTGCCGGTGTTCGCGTTGTTGCTGCTGAAGCAGATAGTTGATTCTCTCGGTGCCGCATTGCTTGAAAGAGGTGACGGTGCGGTAACGCAAGTTTTAATCTGGGTCGGGCTTGCTGGCCTGGTCGCGTTGGCGACTGCGTCAATTAACAGTATCGCTGCATATGTCACGGAAGCACAATCTCTGGCTGTCTCTGACTTTGTCTCAGACCTTATCCACGAAAAGTCAATTGCAGTCGATCTCGGTTATTATGAAGACCCTGCATATCACAATACCCTCCATCTTGCTCAACAAGACGCCTTGTCACGTCCGGCCAACATCGTCAATGGGTTGAAGCAGACTCTGCAGAACCTCCTGATACTTTTTGGTATCGTCGGGCTGTTGTTCTCCTTTCATTGGGCCGTTGGGTTGGCTCTCCTTCTGGCCGCTGTCCCTGCAGGGCTGGTGCGTCTTATCTATGCCCGCCAACTCTATACCTTTGAGCGAGACCGGGTTGAACTCGAACGGCAAGCCTGGTTCTACCACTGGATGATGACCAGTATTGATTTTGCTCGTGAAATCCGTCTGCTGGGTATCGGTGATTTATTCCGTGGGCGTTACCGGGATTTGCGTGACAAGTTGCGTCAGGGGCGCCTCGACATCAGTAAAAGGCGTGTCAGGCGCGACATCCTGGCGCAGGGCGGTGCAACAATCGCACTATATGGAACTCTGGCCGCGATGGTTTTTGTGGCGATCCAGGGGGCGATGACTCTTGGTGTTATCGTTATGTATTTTCAAGGTTATCAGAGAGCCTTGACAGCTCTGCAGAATGTTCTTCAGGGGCTGGGTTGGCTCTATGAGGACAACCTGTTCTTGAGACATTTTTATGATTTGATTGACCTACCGGTAAAGGTTGAGCTGGAGAACGGACAAAGTTTCGTGCCGGAGCCGGCAGCCTTGGGGCTTGTCTGTCGTGATCTCTCATTCACTTATCCAAGTCGTAAGGAGCATACTCTAAAGAATGTGAATCTCGAAGTACGTCCAGGTGAGATAGTCGCTTTGGTTGGGGTGAATGGAGCAGGAAAGACAACCCTGGCAAAATTAATTTGCCGGCTTTACGACCCTGATGAAGGACAGGTTAGCTGGGAAGGCAAGGACCTGAAATTGTTCTTGCCGAGGTCATGGCGTCGCCATTTGAGTGTTGTGAGCCAGGATTTCGCACAATTCGATCTGCCAATCTCCGAGAACATATGGCTGGGAGATTCAGAGAAGGAAGCAAATGCTGATGAATTGACTGCTGCGGCAAAAATTGCTGGTGCGGACCAGTTCATAAACCGGTTTGCTGATGGCATTGATACGCAGCTCGGCACGCATTTTCAGGCCGGTCAGGAGCTCAGTATTGGTGAGTGGCAGCGTCTCGCTCTCGCAAGGGCCTGGTTCCGTAGCGCTGACCTGATGATATTTGATGAACCGAGCAGTTCCCTCGACCCTCTGGCTGAAGCTGAGATGATCCGTTCGTTTCGCAATGTCATCGGTCAACGTAGCGCGCTGATCATCAGCCACCGTCTTTCTTCAGTGCAGTTGGCTGATCGGATATATGTGATGGATGATGGAATGATTATCGAGAAAGGAACCCACGCTGAGCTGTTGCGGCTTGCTGGTGCTTATGCCGGTCTTTATAATGCCCAGGCCGGGTTTTATCAGGGACGATAGGTATCTCAGCTTGTCTTCTCTCAATAGTCTTCTCTTCGCCGCCATGAAATTAAAAACACCCGGAAACCCCCGGGGCGGGGCTGCTGTAAAAGTTTAACCTGAATTCATGATAGAGAGGGCAGCAGATGGTTAATCTGTTGCCCTTTTTGCTTTTCTTGAAAAGCTTAAAAGCAAAACCGGCGGGTCGCGTCCCGCCCGACGCCATACTTTTGTCCGGCAACAAAAGTATGCAAAAGTGCCTTCTCCTTGCGGAGGGCATCTCCTTTGCCGGATGTCTGTGACTTCAAGAACCCGCTGTGATGGTGATCCGGCCCTGTGTCAAAGGGCCTGACCTTGCCGTGTGATCTACCAGGGAAAAGCCAAAACAACCTCTATCAACGCAAGTCTCCACAGCAGGAGAGGCTCTCAAGAGCCTCGGCTCCTGCGGGTGAAGCGTAGACTCTTGATCGTTTAGAACGTTCTGCATTGAGGTCGCCGCCCTGCCGAGCCAGACATGCCCAGCGTAGCGCCAAGCTTTCTTTTGCTTCCTTTCTTTGTCGCTACAAAGAAAATGAAGTTGCTGTCGGGCAACCCCGACGGTTTTGTTCTTCAACTTTTGTGTTTGGATCTCAAATAAGAGAACGAGGGCAACAGATTAACCATCTGTTGCCCTAAACTTCATAAATACTCCACCTGACAGGCAAAAAAAAACGAACCCCGCATCACGTGCAGGGTTCGTCAACAATCTGAGCCCCGGGAAATCCCCGGGGCTTTTTGTTGGCTGATTTACAGACCCAACTGCTTGAAGAAGTCGTTACCCTTATCATCAACCAGGATGAATGCCGGGAAATTGACGACGTCGATCTGCCAGACAGCTTCCATGCCGAGTTCGGGGAAGTCGATGCACTCGACCTTCTTGATGTTTTCTTCGGCGAGCAAGGCGGCCGGGCCGCCGATGGAGCCGAGGTAGAAGCCACCGAATTTCTTGCAGGCATCAGTGACCTGCTGCGAGCGATTGCCCTTGGCGATCATGACCATTGAGCCGCCGTTCTCCTGTAACAGGCCGACGTAAGAGTCCATCCGGCCGGCCGTAGTCGGGCCGAAGGAGCCTGATGGTTTGCCGGCAGGGGTCTTGGCCGGTCCGGCGTAGTAAATCGGGTGTTTTTTCAGGTAGTCGGGCAATGGTTTGCCGCTGTCGAGGATCTCTTTGAACTTGGCATGGGCGATGTCGCGACCGACCACGATGGTGCCGTTGAGCAACAGGGCGTCGCCGCACTTGAGCTTGGTCAACTCGGCGAGGATGGCTTCCATCGGCTGGTTGAGGTCGACCTTGTGACCATGCTCATGCTTGGCCATACGATACTGCTCGGGGAGCAGGCGGCCCGGATCGCGGTCCATCTCTTCGACAAACAGGCCGTCTCTGGTGATCTTGGCCTTGATGTTGCGGTCAGCCGAGCAGGAAACCGCCATGCCGAGCGGGCAGGATGCGCCGTGGCGGGGCAGGCGGATGACGCGGACATCGTGGGTAAAGTACTTGCCGCCGAACTGGGCACCGATGCCGAGGTCCTGGGCAGCTTTCTGCAGTTTCTTCTCCAGCTCGATATCACGGAAGGCCTGGCCGTGATCGTTGCCGACCGTCGGCAGATTGTCGAGTTCCTTGGCAGTCGCCAGCTTGACGGTCTTCATGACTGCGTCGGCCGAGGTCCCGCCGATGACGAAGGCGAGATGGTAAGGAGGGCAGGCTGCGGTGCCGAGAGTTTTCATCTTGGCGACCAGATAGTCAAAGAGCTTCTCCGGGGTGAGCAGCGCCTTGGTCTCCTGATAGAGCATGCTCTTGTTGGCGGAACCGCCACCTTTTGCTACGAACAGGAACTTGTAGGCGTCACCCTCTGTGGCGTAAAGGTCGATCTGCGCCGGCAGGTTGGTGCCGGTGTTCTTCTCTTCGTACATATCAAGGGCCACGGTCTGGCTGTAGCGCAGGTTCTCTTCGGTGTAAGTCTTGAAAACCCCCTTGGAAAGATATTCCGCATCGTTAACACCGGTCCAGACCTGTTGACCTTTTTTGGCAACGATAGTTGCCGTGCCGGTGTCCTGGCAGGTCGGCAGTTCGAACTGGGCCGAAACCATGGCGTTGCGCAGGAATGCCATCGCCACACCCTTGTCGTTACGGGAGGCTTCGGGGTCCATCAGAATCTTGGCGACTTGCTCGTTGTGCTCCTTGCGCAGCAGAAAGGACACATCCTTCATGGCAATGCTGGACAACACAGTCAGTGCTTCCGGATCGACCTTGAGGACATCCCGACCATTGAAGCTTTCGACGGAGACATACTTCTCCGAACCTTCGACCTTGTAGTAGCTGGTCTTGTCTGCACCGACGGGATACGGGTTCTGGTAAAAGAATTCCGGCATGATCTCTCTCCTTTATGACGTCAATAAATATATGCTCCGGAGGACTGAACCCCGGATAGAATCAGATTTTGAAGTATAGCGAAACTGTATACAGTTGTCGATCATTAAGTGGAAATAATCTTCTGTTTCTGGCGGGCACTTGTCATTATTGGCCCTACGATCCTGGGTCATGGCGAAGCCTGGCAAAGAAGCTGTAAATTATTGGCTTATGTTCGTTAACGGACGACGAATCTGCCAGTTTTTTCTTTGTCTCTCCAGGTCTTCGTGGCAGAATCCCTGCATGCATAAATTATTCAAACAAATTCTGACATCCAAGGTCTATGAGGCTGCCATTGAGACCCCCCTCGAGGAGTCGGCCTACCTGTCCCAATTGCTGAACAATCGCGTGCTGCTCAAGCGTGAGGACCTGCAGCCAGTCTTCTCTTTCAAAATTCGTGGCGCCTATAATCGAATCGCCAACTTAAGCGATGCAGAAAGAGCTTTGGGCATCATTACGGCTTCAGCCGGCAACCATGCCCAGGGCGTCGCTTTCTCAGGCCAGAAGCTCGGGATTGACACAACCATCGTGATGCCGGTGACGACCCCTGCCATCAAGGTTGCAGCAGTTAAGGCGTTTGGCGTCAAGGTGGTTCTGTTTGGCGACAACTACTCGGAAGCTGCTGAACATTGTGACTCCCTGGTCGCGCAGTCCGGTATGGTCTTCATCCCGCCGTTCGACGACGAACTGGTTATCGCAGGGCAGGGGACAGTTGCCGATGAGCTCCTTCGCCAGAGCGCCGGCCGGATCGATGCGGTTTTTGTCCCGGTCGGTGGTGGCGGACTGCTTGCAGGCGTATCGTTGTTTCTCAAAGAGCTTTGCCCGGATATCAGGGTGATTGGAGTCGAGCCTGTCGACAGTGACGCCATGGCCCGCTCGCTGGCCGCCGGCCGTCGCGTCAAACTCGATTCAGTCGGGATCTTCGCTGACGGCGTTGCCGTACGCGAGGTTGGTAAACTGACGTTCGATATCTGTCGCCGGCATGTCGATGAGATTATCCTGGTCGATGTGGATGAAATCTGTAGTGCGGTGAAGAGTGTTTACCAGGCCACCCGCTCAATCGTTGAGCCGGCCGGAGCCCTTGCTGTTGCGGGGTTGAAAAAATATGTACGCGACAAAGGAGTGACTGGTCAGTCGCTGGTCGCGATCAATTCGGGCGCCAACATGAATTTCGATCGCCTGCGCTATGTGGCTGAACGCACCCTGATCGGCGAGAAACAGGAAGCGTTATTTGCTGTCACCATTCCGGAGGAACCCGGAGCGTTGTTCCGTTTTTGCCGTGAAGTTGTCGGTGACAGGAATATTACCGAGTTCAACTATCGCCTGTCTGGTCGTGAATCGGCTTATATCTTTGTCGGTATAGCCATTGATGGCGATAAAAAGCGCCAGGCCTTTCGCGAGCAATTGACGCAGCAAGGTTTTGAAAGCATCGACCTGACTGACGACGAACTGGCCAAGACCCATGTTCGTTATATGGTCGGCGGTCGTTCTCCTGACGTGACCGGGGAGCGCTTGTTCCGCTTCTGGTTCCCTGAACGGCCCGGTGCTTTGGCACGGTTCCTCGCATCAATGGGCGCAGACTGGAATATCTCATTGTTCCACTATCGCACACAGGGTGGTGATTTTGGCAGGGTCCTGGTTGGCCTGGAAATACCAAAAGGGCAGGAGCCGCAGCTGCAGGCCTTCCTTGAAAATCTCGGTTACCGGTATGTCGAAGAGACTCGCAACCAGGCCTACCAGCTGTTTTTGTAACGTATATACGCGGAGAAACTTTTCTTCTCTGCGATTTTTTCAGTGGTCCTTTTTTATCCGATTCCTTCATCTAAATTAATTGACAGTTTTACTCAGGTATGCTATCCCTAGACCATGCTCGGTAACCGGCTGATGTTTCGCCGGTGTTTTTATAATGTAACTCGAATCATGTCTGATGGGGTGTGGAGGAGATACTGCAAGTGTTCGATAAAATTCGCGAGGATATTTATTCAGTTTTTGACCGTGATCCTGCGGCGCGTGGTGTCCTGGAGATCATTTTCTGTTACCCAGGATTGCACGCGGTCTGGTTTTACCGCGTCGCACACTGGCTCTGGACCCACGAGCTTTACTTCCTTGGCCGGTTAACCTCTCACCTGGGACGTTTTTTCACCGGCATCGAGATCCATCCCGGGGCAAAGATCGGCAAGAAGTTCTTTATCGATCACGGCATGGGCGTGGTCATCGGCGAAACAGCCGAAATCGGTGATAATGTTACCATTTATCATGGCGTAACTCTCGGCGGCGTGACCTGGGACAAGGTCAAGCGTCATCCGACTGTCGAGGATAATGTCGTGATCGGGTCCGGTTCGAAAGTTCTCGGCCCGTTCACCGTCGGCAAGGGTGCCAAGATCGGTTCCAATTCGGTCGTCGTCAAGGAAGTACCGCAGAATGCCACGGTGGTTGGCATCCCCGGTCGGGTCGTGATGCAGCAGGAAAAGAAGGTTGTCGATGAGGAACAACGCCCCGACCTCGAACATGGCAATCTGCCCGACCCCGAAGCCAAGGCGATCAGCTGCCTGTTTGATCAAATTAGAGCTCTGGAAAAGAAAGTTGAAGACCTGACGTCCCGCCTTGGAGAGACGCAAGCAAAACCTGCTGTGAAAAAGACCGTCAAACGCGCTGCGTCGACCAGGAGCGCTGCGGCAAAATCAGTCGCGAGCCCGACGGATTCTCGTAAAAAGGAAAAAACCGAGGCGTAAACATGCGAATGTCCACCAAAGCACAGTACGCCGTGCGGGCCATGGTAAATCTGAATCTTTATTCCGAAGGCTCACCGGTATCCCTGCGCGATATCTCTCTGCGAGAGAGTATTTCATTGACTTACCTTGAACAGCTTTTTGTTAAATTACGCCGCGGCAAGATCGTAAAAAGTGTTCGCGGTCCTGGAGGAGGATATCTCCTGGCCAGACCTGCGCGGGAGATTCAGGTCGATGAGATCATCGACAGTGTCGAGGAATCTCTGGTCCCGGTCGCCTGCATGGACCAGAAGCGCGGTTGCGTTTGTGATGACCATTGCGTCACACATAATGTCTGGCATGGGTTGGGTGAGAAGATCCGCGACTTCCTTGCCTCGATCACTCTCGAAGAGTTGACCCAGGAAGCAAGGGGCAAGTTCAAGGAAACAAAAGGTAGCCATTAAATTTTGTAAGTGGAGGACAGGGAATTGGGCAACATTTATCTAGATTACAACGCCACATCACCGGTCAGGCCAGAGGTCCTGGAGGTGATGTTGCCTTTTTACCGCGAACAGTTCGGCAACCCTTCCAGCGTTCACTGGGCGGGACGGCAGGTCTCCGGTGCCCTGGAGAAGGCGCGTGAGCAGGTTGCCGCGTTGATCAACGCCTCGGCCGCCGAGATAGTCTTTGTCTCCTGTGGCAGCGAGGGTGACAACATGGCTATCAAGGGAACGCTGGATGCCCTGAAAGAAAAAGGCAACCATATCATTACAACAGCGATAGAACATCCTGCAGTCCTTGAAACCTGTCAGTATCTCGAAAAGCAGGGCTATGCTGTGAGCTACCTGCCGGTAGACAAGGACGGCATGCTCGATCTTGCTGACCTGGAAGCTGCAATTACTGACAAAACCATACTGATATCGGTGATGTGGGCCAACAATGAGACCGGCAACATTTATCCGGTCGAGGAGATCGGCCGAATCGCCAGGAAGTACAACATCCGGTTTCATACCGATGCGGTACAGGCTGTCGGCAAGATCCCGGTTGACGTGCAGCAAGCCAATGTCGACCTGCTGGTGATTTCTGGCCACAAAATTGGCGCACCAAAAGGGGTTGGCGCAATCTATGTGCGACGCGGCACGCGGATGTCCGCTCTGATCCATGGCGGCCACCAGGAACGCAACCGGCGTGCCGGAACTCAGAATGTTGCCGGTATCGTGGGGCTGGGCAAGGCCTGTGAACTGGCTTCCGCCGAACTCGAAACCTGTTCCCGCCGTGTCCGCACACTGCGTGACCGCCTGGAAGATGGCGTCCTCAGTCAGGTCCCGGACATCAAGCTGAACGGAACGCCTGATCGTGACAAGCGCCTGCCGAACACCCTGAATGTCAGCTTCGCATACATTGAGGGAGAGTCACTGCTCCTCAACCTCGACATGTTTGGCATTGCAGCGTCGTCAGGTTCTGCATGCACTTCCGGTTCCCTGGAGCCATCCCATGTCATGGGAGCTATGTGCGTCGAAGTGACCCTGGCACACTCGAGTACGCGTTTCAGTCTCGGCCCTGAAACCACAGAGGCAGAGATTAACAAGGTCCTGGAGGTCTTGCCGGCTACCGTGCAGCGTCTCCGCGATATGAGCCCCCTGTATAACTGTGGAAAAACTCCGGAAGGGTGCGAGACCTGTGAAACGGTGAGGAGAATTTAGGAACGCGAGGCGAGTGGCGCGAAGCCCGAAAAGACCTTTCGCACCTCGCACTTCGCACTTCTCGTTTTTTAAAGGCAGACTGTTGAAAGTCTTCAGTGAATATTAAGGAGTCGACATGTACACAGATAAAGTAATGGACCATTTTACCAACCCGCGCAATGTGGGTGAAATAACAGATGCCAACGGCGTGGGCGAGGTGGGTAATGCCTCCTGCGGCGACATCATGAAAATTTTTCTCAAGGTCGAAAACAACGTCATTCAAGATGTGAAGTTCAAGACCTTTGGCTGTGGCGCGGCCATTGCCACATCTTCAATGGTTACGGAGATGGCGATTGGCAAGACGATCGATGAGGCGCTTGAGCTCAGTAACCAGGCGGTTGCTGAGGCCCTCGACGGGTTGCCGGCGCAGAAGATGCATTGTTCGAACCTGGCCGCAGATGCCTTGCACGAGGCCATTAAAAACTATAAAGAACAGAATGGTTAGAGCTCATTTCGAAGAATCGACTTGAAGTAAAGGAGGGCATCTTTTGGATGCCCTTTCTTTGTTGGGTATCCGAGAATTCAGAATCCAGAAGCCAGAAGCCAGAAGCCAGAAGCCGGAAGCCTATAGACCCTATACTTTAGGTTTTCTTCTTGATACTGGATACTGTATTCTGAATTCCTTATGGACGAATATTACCTATTGATCATTCCCGTGAGTGTTCGTACAGATCTGACATGATTGAACCAGGCAAAAGAGTCGTCGTTGCCATGAGCGGCGGGGTAGATTCCTCGGTTGCTGCTGCTTTACTCAAGGAGCAGGGCTGTGAGGTGATCGGCATGACCATGCAGATCTGGGACTATTCCGGCTTTACCGCGGAGCACGGCGAAAAGTTCGGCACCTGCTGCTCTCTCGACGATGTCTACGATGCCCGCCGGGTGGCCGAGTCTCTCGGCATACCCTTTTATGTCGTCAATTTTGAAAAACAGTTTGAAGCGGCAGTCATCGACCGCTTCTGTGATGACTACTTCAACGGTCGTACGCCCAACCCTTGTGTGCTTTGCAACCAGCTGCTCAAGTTCGAGATATTGCTGCGCAGGGCTCGAGAGCTGCAGGCTGATTACCTGGTTACCGGGCATTATGCCCAACTGGTCGAAGAAGATGGTCGCATGGTTCTCAGGAAAGGGCATGACCGCAACAAGGACCAGACTTATTTTCTCTTCACGCTGACCGGGGAACAGATGCGGTATGTCCGTTTCCCGCTCGGCGGCATGACCAAGAATGAGGTACGCGACCACGCTGTGCGACTTGGTTTGCAGGTCGCTGAAAAACCGGAGAGTCAGGACATCTGTTTCGTCCCCGATGGCAATTACGTCCGGTTCCTTGAAGAACAGCGTGGCCCCGGGACGATGAACGGCGAGATCGTCCACATCGATGGCCAGGTCCTCGGCAGGCATCAGGGGACATATCGATACACGATCGGTCAGCGCCGCGGACTGGGGCTCGCGTGGCCGCAACCGCTTTATGTCGTTGGTATCGATGCGGCCAAACGCCAGGTCATTGTTGGTGAAAAACGGCACCTCAGTGTTTCGCAATGTCTTGTTTCTGATGTCAACTGGTTCATTGATCCTCCGACCGGAACACTCGAGGCGGCCTGTCGCATCCGCTATCGTCATCAGGAGGTTCCATCGAAGATCACAGCCATGGACGATGGTACGGTGCGGGTCGATTTCGACGAACCGCAAAACGGTGTGACACCAGGCCAGGCTGCGGTGTTTTACGATGATGATCGGGTGATTGGTGGCGGTTGGATCAGCAACTCCGCGACGCGGGACGAGGAATGCGGTACGCGGTACGCGGAAACCAAATAACTGGCCTCTTGTTTTCCGATAGTGAAGTTTAAGGTAATTCAACAGACATTATGACTACTCCCGATAAAGACAACAGTCGCGTCCCGCGTCCTGCGTCCCGCGTCCCGTCTTCACAAACGGTATCGTTTGCGACGCTAGGCTGCAAAACCAACCAGTTCGAGTCTGCCGCGATGCAGGAGGCCTTACAGGGGGCTGGTTACCGGATTGTTCGTTTTGAGGATGGTGCTGACCTGGTAGTCGTCAATACCTGCACAGTGACCAGTGCGACCGATGCCCAGTCGCGCAACCTGATTCGTCGGGCGCGGCGACAGAATGCCGAATGCCGGGTGATTGTGACGGGATGCTACGCCCAGGTCGACCCGGACGCCTTGCACGATCTACCCGGTGTGAGCCTGGTGATTGGCAACGAAGAAAAACAGCGCCTGCTCGATTTTCTTCAGCAGGATTACCCGTCAACCCTGGTGGAAGTCTCAGACATCCGACAGGCTGAATCAGTCTGTCTTCCGGCATCAATATCCTTTGCCGGACGCAGCCGGGCTTTTGTCCAGATCCAGAATGGCTGCGACGCGTTCTGTAGCTATTGCATCATCCCGTATGCTCGCGGTGCCAGTCGATCCGCACCGGAGCATGAAGTCCTCGAGCAGATCAACGGACTGGCGGACTCCGGATTTCGGGAGGTGGTTCTGACCGGTATTCATGTCGGCGGCTACGGTGCGGATCTGGTTCCTTCCTCAACGTTGCACCGCCTCGTTAGACGGGTCGAGTCAGAATCTACCATACACCGCCTTCGTCTCGGTTCCATTGAGCCCACTGAACTGACTGACGAACTGCTGGAAACAGTGACCAATTCGAAAATTGTCTGCCCACACTTACACATTCCTTTGCAAGCCGGAAACGATGCTGTCCTGCAGCGCATGGGCCGTACCTATAACCGGGATTTCTTCTCAAGGTTGATTGAAAAGGTCAGGGCAGCTTTGCCGAACGCTGCGATCTGTCTGGACGTGATCACCGGTTTCCCGGGAGAGACTGATCAGGAATTTAACGATGCTTACGATTTTATAGCAGGCTTGCCAATTACGGACCTGCACGTATTCCCCTTCAGCAAACGTCCGGGAACTCAGGCTGCAACCATGAGCAACCAGGTTCCGGGCAAGGTCAGCAAGGGGAGGGCTGAGAAATTAAGAAGCCTTGCCGAACGGAAATATAAGCTTTTTGCCGAAGGGTTTATCAATGCAGAGCTCGAGGTGATCGTTGAGACCGGTTCCATAAACGGCCTGATGAAGGGGATATCGAGGAATTATCTGGATGTGCGCATTGATGGGGACCAGTCAATGGTCGGCCAATGTGTTATGGTCAAACCGGTCGCCTGGGATGAATCTGTCCTGCTGGCTGAGCGGGTTTAGTAACAGAAGTCCAGGCAAGAAAAACCTCATGAAAAATAAATAAACACTTGCTTTTTTTGATTTGACTGTGATAGAAGGGCGCATCATAACAAGTTTGTGTATCTATTTCGTTGCTCAACAGACAGATTAAAGGTAGTCAGTTTGGAAGAGACCACTCAGACAAGCTTTCGTTGAGTGGTTTATTATTTACGGCAGACGAAAATACACAACAGAACACCTCCCAACCGGAGTGAAGGAGTTTCAAGATGGCTGAAGGCACAGTGAAATGGTTCAACGAAGCTAAGGGTTTTGGGTTCATCGAGCAGGACAACGGTCCTGACGTATTCGTTCACTTTTCCCAGATCCAGGGCGATGGTTTCAAGACTCTCGCCGAAAACGAGCGAGTCTCTTTCGATGTTACTGATGGCCAGAAAGGCCCCCAGGCATCGAACGTCGTTAAGCTTTAATACATAGCATATCGACCAGTTTTGAAAGGGCGGCCATTAAGGCCGCCCTTTTGTTTTTGCAGCATTCAAGGTATCCTCTCGTTAATTTCTGTTAGCGGAGACTGTCAATGCCATCCACCAAATCGCAAAATAGACTGAGCATGTTCGGGAGGAGTGCTTCATCATCCGGAAAACTCGGGACCTTTCTCGGTGTATTCACACCGACCATCCTGACGATTCTCGGTGTCATCATGTACCTACGCTTTGGGTGGGTGGTCGGCCAGGTCGGACTTTTCAAAACCATTCTGATCGTCCTGCTTGCCAACCTGATTACTTTGCTTACAGCTTTAAGCCTCTCTGCCATTGCCACGAATAGCCACGTTGGCGTCGGCGGGGCCTATTACATGATCTCCCGCAGCCTCGGACTGGAAATCGGCGGCGCTATCGGTTTCCCGCTATACGTCTCCCAGGCACTGTCTGTAACTCTTTATGCCTTCGGTCTTGCAGAATCACTGAAATTTGTCTGGCCGGCCATCCCTGTGTCGATTGCGGCGTGTGCCATTATCCTCGCGGTCGCGATTCTGTCGTTCCGTGGGGCCACCTTTGCTTTGCGCGCTCAACTTCCGGTCATGGTATTGATTGCCCTGTCTTTACTGGCACTTGCTTCCGGGGTATTCACCGGGCCGGGCATCCAGGCTTCGGCCGAAGTTCCCGGTACTTTTACCCCAGCCGGATTCTGGATTGTCTTCGCCGTCTTTTTCCCCGCCGTCACCGGCATTATGGCCGGGTTGAGTATGTCAGGAGACCTTGCCGACCCGCGCCACTCGATCCCGCGTGGCAGTGTCGCAGCAACCTTGGTTGGCCTTGTGGTGTACCTGGCGATTCCGGTCTTGCTCTATCTCAGCGCCGATTCAAGCAGTCTCAACAGCGACCCGATGATCTGGACCCGGATTGCCCTGTTCGGGCCATGGCTGGTTCTGCCGGGGCTATGGGGTGCGATCTTTTCCTCTGCTGTCGGCTCGATGCTCGCCGCTCCACGGACCCTTCAGGCCCTTGCTCTTGACAGACTTGTGCCACACCGGCTCGCCGGGTCTTCAGGGCCTGGAGAAGAACCTAAATTGGGCATGATCGTCACTCTGGTAATCAGCCTGGCCGCAGTTTTTCTCGGCGATCTGAATACTGTCGCCACTGTAGCGACGATGTTTTTCCTGAGCGTTTACGGCACAGTCAACCTCGTCTCCGCCCTGGAATATCTTTCCGGCAACCCATCCTGGCGGCCCACCTTGAATATCCACTGGACCTTGAGCCTGCTCGGGGGGTTCGGCTGTTTCGGTGTAATGTTGCTGATCCATTGGCCAGCAACCATTTTTGCCATGACCGTCGAACTCGCGATCTGGCTCTATCTGAAAAGACGCGTGCGCAAGGATTCCTGGGGCGATGTCTGGCGCGACCTTTACGAGGCCCTGATCCGCTGGGCGCTGGTCAAACTGAATAATCGTCCGATGACCGCCCGCAACTGGCGACCACACATGCTGGTATTTGTCAGCAATGTGGAGAAGCGTCTTGATCTGGTGCGCTTCGGTGCCTGGTTTGCCGAGAATCGCGGAGTGGTCTCGATCTGCGAGCTTTACCAAGGGGACCTTATCGAGCTCAATGTCGATGTTTTCGCACGAGAACAACAGATCAATGCCGTACTTAAAGCACATGGGATCGTTGCTTTCGGCGAAGTCAATATTGTTCAGGACCTGGAGCGCGGTGTTCTCGCCGTCACCCAGTCGAACGGAATTGCCGGTTTGGCCAGTAATACGGTTCTGGTTGGCTGGCCGGATGACCTGTCGCGACTGGTCAGGTTCCTGCGGGTTATTCGAGCACTGAAACATATCAATAAAAGCCTGATTATCGGCAAAACCAACCCCCTGATGTCGTTTCGAGAAGACCAGCGCCAGGAGATTCATGTCTGGTGGGGTGGTCTTAGACGTAACGGCGACCTGATGCTGCTTCTGGCATATCTGTTGACCCGTAATCCGGAATGGCGGCAGGCCAAGATCAGGATCTTGAGTATTGCCTCAAACGAACTCATGAAAGGGCGGACTGAGCGATTCCTGGCACAGTTGATTCCGGAGATACGAATCGACGCGGACGTTGAAATCACACTCAAATCAGAAGATGAAAGCGTGTTGGAAATCATGCATCGGGAGAGTGCTCATGCCGATACCGTCCTGTTGGGCCTGGCGACACCGAATGCCGGTGATGAGGAAAACTATGCAGAACGGCTGGCTGAACTTGCGGCGGGCTTTCAGAACTGCTTCTTTGTCCACAATGGCAGTCTGTTCCTGGGTGACCTGGTGACGCCGGAGCAGGTCGAGTAAGTCTTGATGGTCGGCTTGAGAGCCGCAGGGTTGTCCCGCAACCGTTGTCATGGCAAGCAAAACCGACAGGATATCAAGCGGAGTCAGACGTGAAACCTGCCCCCGTTTGAAAGTCAGGAGCTGACAAGCTCATCCTACTTCGTTGTAAACTCTTTCACGAAATTCCACCTGAAGTTGTTTGGCGACCTTACGGCATGCATCTATATCTATTCCTGGCAGGGTAACAGCCGTGGCAGTGACGGAAGGGATGTGCCGTACCGCTTCTGCGAGGAAATCCTTGATGGCGGCATAGCCTTTTTCGCCGAACTCTGATCTGCAGATCTTCTGGTAGCTTTCTGCGTCGGGAGCGTTGAGCGACACACTGATCGAATCGACCAGGCCGGCGAGCTCCGGCAGGATGTTTCGGCCATGCACCAGGTTGGCCTGGCCGTCGGTGTTGATCCGGACCGTTATGTTGTTCTGCCTCAGGTAGCTGGCAATCTCTTTGACCAGGTCCAGCCGAAGCAGGGGCTCGCCGTAGCCGCAGAAGACGACCTCATCGTAAGAGGATGGATCGCCGATCGCTTGCATGACCTCCTCGACGGTCGGTTCTCGTTCCAGGCAGAGCTGGTGCCCCTTGACTGTGAAATCCCTGAACTTTGCACAGAAGGTGCAGCTGTTGGTGCACCGGTTGGTTATGTTGAGATAGAGACTGTTGCGGATGACGTACGCGATTCTGGTGCTTTGATCGATCTCACCGATACCGAACAGGCGCCAGGCATTGAGGCTGGTGATGCGAGCCACATCTTCGATGGTCAGTCCCTTGATTTCCGCCAGTTTCTCGGCAGTTGTGCGGACGTAGGCCGGTTCACAGCGCTTGCCGCGCCAGCTCTGCGGTGACAGGTAAGGGCAGTCAGTTTCCACCAGCATGACATCGACCGGCAGCGCTGCCGCGATACTGCGCAAAGCGTCATTCTTCGGGTAGGTCAGGGGGCCGGCGAAGGAAATGTAAAAGCCCATCTCTACGCATTTGCGGGCCATCTCCAGATTGCCGGAGAAACAGTGCAGGACACCACCTGTCTCTGCGGCGTGTTCGTCCCGCAGAATCCGTACGACCTCATCATGTGCGTCGCGGTCGTGGATGATCAGTGGTTTGCCAGTCTCTTTGGCCAGCTGTATGTGACGGCGAAAAGCCTCTTTCTGCTGGTCGCGCGGTGAGCGGTCGCGGTAGAAGTCGAGTCCTGTTTCGCCAACGGCAACGATCTTGTCTACCGATTCGATCATGCAAGCCAGTTCTGCCATGACCTGTTCATTGACCTGGTCGGCATCATGCGGGTGGACGCCGACGCTGGCGTAGACATTCGGGTAACGAATTGCCAGGTCGACACTGGCACGGGAACTCTCGAGGTCGCAGCCGACCGTCAGGATGTATGCGACACCATTCTCTTTGGCGCGCACTATGACATCGTCCAGGTCGGTTGCGTAGGGCTTTGAATCGAGATGGGCGTGAGAGTCGACGAGGGTTGACTGTAAATTATTCATATAAATATCAGAAGCGTGAAGCGCGAGGTGCGAGACGAGAAATTATCAAAAGAGTTTCTTCACACTCTCGCTTCAAACCTCGCACTTCGGTCTATTCCGTCTCAATCCTGGGGAAGAGCGGGGCCGCCTTTTCGATTGAACTGCCTGGCTGCAGAAGCCCCCAGCTGTCGTGTTCATCGAGTTGCCGGTCTGCGGAGTCAATCCCAAGGATGTTGCAAATGTTGATGCCGGTGTCAGGCATGAAAGGGGTGACCAGCAAGCCGATCAGGCGTACGGCTTCGAGCAGGTTGTACATGACGGTGCCAAGGCGTTCGCGCTGCGTCTCGTCCTTGGCCAGAGTCCAGGGTGCCGAGTCATCGATATACTTGTTGGCGGCGCTGACCAACTCCCAGATCGACTGCAGGGCCTTGTTAAAGGCGAGAGCCTCCATCTGCTCGTCGACAACGCCGGTTTGCTTGACAAACTTGTCTTTAAGTATGTCGTCAATAGCATCACCTTTTAAGGGGCTTGGCAGGATTCCTTTAAAGTACTTGTTGAGCATTGCCGTGGAGCGGCTGACCAAGTTGCCAAGGTCATTGGCAAGGTCCGAGTTGATGCGGTGGACCAGTGCGTTGTGGGAGAAGTCGCCGTCGAGCCCGAAGGGAACTTCACGCAGCAGGAAGTAACGGATCGCATCGACGCCGTACTTGTCGATCAGCATGTTCGGTTCGACGACGTTGGCCAGGCTTTTACTCATTTTCTGGCCCTCAACTGTCCACCAGCCGTGGGCAAAGACCTTTTGCGGCAGCGGGATCCCGGCAGCCATCAGGAAGGTCGGCCAGTAGACGGTATGGAAACGCAGGATGTCCTTGCCGATAACGTGAACGTCGCAAGGCCAGAATTTACTGAAATCACCGTCCCGATTCGGGTAGCCAAGAGCGCTGATGTAGTTGGTCAGGGCGTCAAACCAGACGTAGATGACATGTTTCTCATTGTCCGGTACGGGGATCCCCCAAGAGAAAGTTGTCCGTGAGATGGAAAGGTCGCGCAGCCCCTCACGAACAAAACTGAGGATCTCGTTGCGCCGTGACTTTGGTTGAATGAAATCAGGATTGGCATCGATATGAGCGAGTAGCTGGTCCTGGTATTTGCTCATGCGAAAGAAGTAGGACTCCTCCTTGAGCTTGTCGGTCGGACGTCCGCAATCGGGGCAGTTGCCGTCAAGCAACTGGGTTTCGGTCCAGAATGTCTCGCAGGGAGTGCAGTACCAGTCTTCATATTCGCCGAGGTAGATGTCGCCCTTGGCTTCAATCGTCCGGAAAATTTCCTGGACCGCCAGCTTGTGGCGTTCCTGTGATGTGCGAATGAAGTCGGTGTGCGAGATATTCAGCTTTTCCCACAGTGATTGAAAGCGTTTGACAACCCGGTCCGCCAACTCCAGCGGGGTTTCACCCTTGGCATGGGCAGCTTTTTCCACTTTCTGACCATGTTCGTCGGTGCCGGTGAGGAAGCTGACCTCAAAGCCGCGGGCGCGCTTATATCGTGCCATGACATCACATGCCAGTGTCGTGTAGGCGTGACCGATATGCGGAACATCGTTAACGTAGTAAATCGGAGTCGTCAGGTAATAAGGCTTTGCATCCGACATGAGTATTATTCTCCCTGCTTGCCCGGGCCCGGTTTGCGGCCGCCACGGGGTCTGCGCCTGCCGCGCCGACGAGGCTTCTTCTGGCTCCTGTCCTCACCCGCAGCCCGTTGCTCAGGCTGGTTCTTTTCTTCCTCAGGTTGTTTCGGCTGCTCGCCGGTTTTCTCGGCAGAGCCCTGGCCTCTGCCCGATTGCTTGCGGGGCTCATGCCTGCGTTTGCTCAGGCGACTGGCATGGGTCTCAGGGGTGGTTTGCTCCTGGGCCGCCGGTTGCTCGGCCTGTCCGCTCTGCAATTCTTTCAAGGTTATGCGGTAGCTATTGCCCTCCTGGTCTCGCAGGCTGATCTGCTGGCGCAGGATGTCGACGGATGTGACTTCACATTCGCGATTCTGCCAGGAGACCTTCTTGCCACATTTCGGCATGCCTTTTTTAAGCGCACAGTAGGTCTCGAACTCGTAGCCGAGACAGCAGAGCAGACGCCCACACTGGCCGGATATTTTGGTCGGGTTGAGGGCCAGCCCCTGCTCCTTGGCCATCTTGACCGAAACCGGGTTGAACTGGGTGAGAAAACTACTGCAGCAAAGCTCCCGACCGCAGATGCCGAGGCCGCCAACCAGTTTGGCTTCATCACGGACACCGATCTGACGCATTTCAATCCTGGTGTGGAAATGATGAGCGAGGTCTTTGACGAGTTCGCGGAAGTCGATACGGCCATCGGCGGTAAAGAAGAAGATGATTTTCGAGCCGTCGAAGGCGTATTCGGCACGTACCAACTTCATATCCAGTTGGCGGGACTTGATCCGTTCCTGGCAGTATTTGTAGGCGTCCATTTCCCTGGCCGCATTGGTTTCTGCCAGTGCCAAGTCCTCTTCCGTGGCCATGCGAAGGATGCTTTTCAGGCCTTCCGGGGCTTTGTTGTCTTCTATCTCCCGAGGCACAACGACAACGCTCGCCATGGCGCGACCGCGATCGGTTTCGACGATCACTTTGTCGCCCGCCTTGAGTTCAAGTGTTGTGGCGTTGAAATTGTACTGGCGACCGGCCTGCTGAAATTTTAATGGGACAATGCGTATCATAAGGTCATTTTTTTAAGTAGGGGGAGCAAATCCTGTACCTGGCGATCAGCTCAGTTCGCCAGTTTCAACAGCAGCACTTCCATGGCCAATTGCCGGTTGACGTTGCGGTCGAGCTGGCGGCGGACTTCGATCAGGGCGTCAAGCTTGGCGAGAATTGACGTTAGGTTCTCACGGTTGGCAACCCTGCGGATTTTTTCCTTCAGGTCGAGGTTAACGAGATCATCATCCCCGCGGCCCTGAAGCATCATCATAACATCCCGGTAAAAAGCCTGGAAAATTTCCAAAATATCGGGCAGAACGGATTTGTCGGCAGCGATCTGCTCGGCAAAATCCAGAATTGGCAAGATACTGCCTGTGGTTAGCCCCGTCAAGGTTTTTAGCAGTTTCCGGCGTTCCTCCAGGTAGAGCTGGCGGTCTTTGCCGAAGGCTTTTTTGAAGCTGCCTTCGGAAAGCGCAGCCAGAATGTGAGATTCCGTCGGATCGATGTTGAGCTGTTTCTCGAGCTGCGCCTGAATCCTGCTGTTCGGGTGCCGTGTGAACGGCAAAAGCTGGCAGCGGGAGCGAATCGTTTCGAGCAGTCGGTTCGGGTGGGCTGTCAGCAAAATCAGCAGCGTATCGCCGCGTGGTTCTTCAAGGGTCTTGAGCAGGGCATTGGCAGCACCGACCGTCATGCTGTCGGCCTCTTCAATCAGGCATATCTTGTGGGATGCCTCGAGAGGTTTGAGGTTGAGGTCTTTCTGAAAGGCCCTGACCTGTTCGATCTTGATCGAACTGCCGTCCGGTTCGAGGACGTGCAGATCGGGATGGTTCTGATGGTCTATTTTCCGGCAGGCCTGGCAATTGCCGCAACCGCGCTGCTCGTGACAGACGACAGCCCGTGCGAGGGCGAGAGCCATAAGCCGCTTGCCGATGCCATCCGGACCCGAGAACAGGTAGGCGTGAGCAAGCCTGCCGTTTTCCAGGGCCCGGCTCAGGATCTCCTTTTGTCGGTCATGGCCGAGGATCTGGTCGAAGGTCATGCCGATCTCCTGCCGGCCAGGAAGAGGTCAACCACGGTGATCATGCGCTTAGCAACGGCATCCTCATCACCCTGTGCATCGATTACCCGGAACCGTTTCTCGCGGGCCGCCAGGTCGAGGTAGCCCTGGCGAATTCGCTGGTGAAAATCGAGAGGTTCCAACTCGAAACGACCCTCCGCTTCGAGATTGTCCCTGTGGTTACGCGCTCTCGCTCGAGGCAAACCATCCTCGACCGGGTAGTCGAGCAAGAGTGTCAAGTCAGGGATCAGCCCTTTGCTGGCAAACCGGTTGATGGTTTCGAGCTGGGCCATGTCCAATCCGCGTCCTGCACCCTGGTAAACAGTTGTCGCATCGGCGAAGCGGTCACAGAGGACAATCTTGCCCTGTCCCAGGGCCGGGATAATGAACTCAGCAACGTGTTGAGCCCTTGCCGCGCTGTAGAGCAGCAGTTCCGTGTGCGGCGCTATCGAGTGATTCCCCGGGTGCAGCAGCAGGGTGCGGATGGCATCGGATATTCTGCAACCTCCCGGTTCACGGGTTACGGCGACCTGGTGCCCCAACGTCCGGAGGTGTTCCTGAAGGCGCAGCAACTGGGTTGTTTTGCCGCTCCCCTCAATCCCTTCCAAAGTAATAAAAAATGACATAAAACAGTATCTTGGATCGTCTGGTGGATGGTGTATTCACACGCTTGAAATGAATCGCCATACTATAATGAATTTGTGGTTTGGTGCAATTGATATATATGGTGAGTTGGTGTAATATGACTGACTTTGAACATCGTAGTTTAAGCTGTGTGGCAAGGTAATTCCTCAGCCGTCGAGAAAACATCTGTTCATGAAATCACCTGTCAGCCTGGATGACGATGACCGGCAGAAGCTGGAAAAGACCCTGGGATATTCTTTTCGGGACAAGTCGCTGCTGGTCAATGCTTTGACCCACAAGTCTTATGCCAACGAGTATCCTGAAGCCGCAGGCCCGGATAACCAGCGGATAGAGTTCCTCGGCGACGCGGTGCTGGACCTGGTCGTCAGCGAGTACCTGATGGATGCGCTGCCAGCTGCTGATGAAGGAGAACTGACCCGGATCAGGGCAGAGGTTGTTGCCATGCCAAGCCTTGCCGGGTTGGCTGGCTCGCTCGGGATCGGTCGTAAGCTGTTGCTGGGCAAAGGTGAATCCGGCAGCGGTGGCCGGGAAAAGCCGAGTCTGCTTGCAGACACCCTGGAGGCCTTGTTCGGTGCGGTTTTTGTTGATGGTGGCTATGAAGCCGCCAAATCGGTTGTCCTGCCGCTGTTTGTCCCGTTGCTGAAACAGGCCTCTGCCGAAGCCGGGCAGGACCATAAAAGCCGTTTGCAGGAGCTGCTGCAGGCAACCCGCAAGGAACTCCCTGTCTACAGAATGTTAGACGAGTCCGGCCCACCCCATGAACGTGTTTACCAGGTCGAGGTGTTGATCGGCGAGCGTGCATATGGCACGGCCAAGGGCCGGACGAAAAAAAGCGCCGAACAGGCGGCCGCAGCCGCGGCGTTGATGCTCCTGGACAAAGACTCGTGAAAATATATCCGGTTTTTATCCCCCATGCAGGGTGTCCGCACCGCTGCCTCTTCTGTGCCCAGGACAGGTCTGTCAGCCAGGTCGATGTCCCTGATGCTGCTGCGGTTGTCAGCCGGCTGGACGACATGTTGCCGGACCACGGCAACGGTGAAATCGCCTTTTACGGCGGCACCTTCTCTCTCCTGCCGCTACGCCAGCAGCAGCTCTACCTGGCTGCTGCTAGTCAGTTCATAGCGACCGGCAGGGCGGCCGGTATCCGTATCTCGACCCGACCGGACGCTCTCGACGAAGCGTGTCTCGAGCGATTGCAGAAAGGCGGTGTGCGGACGATCGAAATCGGCTGCCAGAGCTTCTCCGACAGCGTGCTTATGCAGGCGGGGCGCGGTCATGGCGCTGCCGAGAGTATTGCTGCGGTGCGGCGCTGTCGGGCGGCCGGTTTCAACGTCGGCGTCCAATTGATGCCCGGGTTGCCTGGTGGCAGCGTTGAGGAGGCCATGAGTTCATTGCACCAGGCCCTGGAACTCAAACCCGATTTTTTGAGAATCTATCCGACGGTTGTGATCGCAGACACTGCGTTGGCGGAGCTCTGGCATGCCGGGGGCTACCAGCCGTGGTCGCTGGACCAAACCGTCGAGCTCTGCGCAGACATGATGCTGCTCTGTCGCCAGCGTGATATACCGGTTATACGGCTTGGTCTGCAGCAGGACAGCGCCCTGCAGAGAAACCTGCTGGCCGGCCCCTTTCACCCGGCGTTCGGGCAGCTGGTTCGCTCACGGATCTGGCGACGGGCGCTGGTACGGGCCGGTAATCACGGGCATCCGCTCACCGTGCATCCTGATGATCTCAGCGACGCCGTCGGCCACCGTGGCGAGAACCGGGCGTGGCTCAGTTGCATTTGCCCGGATTTTTCGCTACGGGTCGATGCGTCTGTCGCCCGTGGCAGCCTGCATTTCCATGACCGAAACCTGTCCCTGGCAGAACTCACGTGTGTTGGAGGTTGAATTGACAGAAGCTAAGTTCCGTTCAGGATTTGTTGCAATCATCGGTCGGCCCAATGTCGGCAAATCGACACTTCTGAACCGCATCATCGGTCAGAAGATCGCTATCACCTCGCCGAAACCCCAGACGACCCGCAACCGGATCCTCGGTATTCAAAACCTTGACCATGCCCAGGTCCTGTATGTCGATACACCCGGCATACACGAGGCGCGTTCCCCCCTCAACCGCTACATGGTGGACCAGGCTCGTTCGGCATGCCTGGACGTTGATGTGGTCCTCTGGCTGGTTGAGGCGGACCGACCGGTCGACACGGACCCGATGATTCCGCGACTGTTGGGAAAAGGTGATCGTCCGGTGCTGCTGGTGATCAACAAAATCGACACCATTCCCAGGCAGCGGCTTCTGCCGATGATCGATACCTATCGGCAGATCTGTCCTTTCGCGTCAATCATCCCGATCTCCGCCCTGAAAGGCGACGGTGTCGATCAACTGATGAATGAAATACCCGCACTGTTGCCGGAGGGTCCGCGGTATTACCCGGAAGATCAATTGACCGACGTCCCGGAGCGTTTCATTGTTGCCGAGATGATTCGCGAGCAGATCCTGATGCGCACCAGGGACGAAGTCCCCTACGGCGTCGCTGTTCTGGTTGAAAGATTTCAGGACAACCCGGCAAAGAACATGGTTGGCATCTCGGCGGTGATCAATGTTGAGCGCGATTCGCAGAAGAGCATCCTGGTCGGCAAAGGCGGGATGATGGTTCGGCAAATCGGCCAGTCGGCACGCAAGGAGATCGAGCGTATGCTCGGCGTCAAAGTCCACCTCGAGCTTTTCGTGCGCGTGCAGAAGAACTGGACAATGTCCGGACGCATGATGAAGGAATTCGGCTATGAATAATTTACTTGAAAAGACCCGTGTGCTCGTCACCGGTGGCGCAGGTTATATCGGCAGCCATGTCGTCCTGGCCCTGGGCCAGGCTGGCTGCGAAGTCCTCACCTACGACAATCTCTCGACCGGTAACCGGGATTCTGTCCTTGCCGGAGATCTGGTAGTCGGCGATCTGGCGGACCGGGACCTGTTGTTAAAAACCCTGGCGGATTTCAGGCCTGATGCGGTGATGCATTTCGCTGCGTCCATCGAAGTCGGAGAAAGCGTCACTGACCCGCTCAAATACTACCGAAATAACTCTGTCAACGCGCTCAACCTGATTGAAGCTCTCTGTCAAGTTGGCGTCGGGCAGCTGATCTTCTCGTCGACGGCAGCGGTCTATGGCAACCCGGAGCAATTGCCGGTCACCGAAGAGGCGGCGTTGCAGCCGATCAACCCTTATGGCATGTCCAAGCTGATGACAGAGCGTTTCCTGGCAGACCTGAGCAAGGCGCGCGCCGACTTTCGGTACGTTGCCCTGCGATATTTCAACGTGGCCGGTGCAGACCCTGAAATCCGTCTCGGTCAGGACTATGCCAACCCGACGCATCTGATTACGCGAGCGCTGAAGACGGCCCTGGGGATATACCCCAGACTGCAAGTGTTCGGCACGGATTATCCCACCGCCGATGGTACCTGTATCCGCGACTACATTCACGTCTCCGACCTTGCACAGGCCCATCTCGATGGCTTGCGCTACCTGAACGCAGGGCACGCCTCAGCCATTTTTAACTGTGGCTACGGCCATGGTTTCACGGTCAAGGACGTCATTGCCATGGCCAAGCAGGTCAGCGGCGTCGATTTCCCGGTTGAGGAGGTCGGCCGGCGTGAAGGAGACCCTGCTGAACTGATTGCCGGATGTGATAAGATTTGCAACCAGCTCGACTGGCAGCCGCGCTTTGATGATCTTGAAACAATCCTGCGCACGGCCTGGGAGTGGGAGAAAAAGCTTGCGGCGCGAGGTGAGAGGTGAGAACAAGCTCCATTTCAGGTTTGGGCCGTTATTTGAGAGGTTAATCATTTGTCGCGTTGCGCGTTTCGCGCTGCGCGTCTCGGAGGTTTTATGAAGTTAACTGTCGTTGGAACCGGATACGTCGGACTGGTCACAGGATCCTGTTTTGCGGAAATGGGACATCACGTGACCTGTGTGGACATAGATATCGAAAAGGTGGCCAGGCTAAGGGATGGCTGGATTCCTATCTACGAGCCGGGGCTCAAGCCGATCGTCGAACGTAATTGCGAAGAAGGGCGGCTGGTCTTCTCGACGGCTCTGGCCGAAGCCATGCAAGATTCGGAAGTCATCTTCATTGCCGTGGGGACACCCCCCGGCGAGGACGGCTCGGCAGATCTCCAGCATGTGCTGGCCGTTGCCTCCGAGATCGGCAGAAACCTGTCTGATTACGTTGTCGTTGTCACCAAATCGACCGTGCCGGTCGGGACGGCCGAGAAAGTCAAGGCGGCAGTCAGCAGGCAACTGCAAAGCCGTGGAGTCAGCGTAGCTTTTGACGTGGTCAGCAATCCGGAGTTTCTTAAAGAGGGGGCTGCTGTCGCCGATTTCATGAAGCCCGACCGGATCGTGGTCGGGATTGATTCGGATCGCTCCCGTGAGGTCATGCGTGAACTCTACAAGGATTTCAGCCGCAACCATGACAGGATCCTGTTCATGGGCGTCAAGGATGCGGAAATGACCAAGTACGCCGGCAACTCCATGCTGGCAACCAAGATCTCCTTTATGAACGAAATCGCCAACCTCTGTGACCATCTCGATGTTGACGTCGAGAACGTCCGTCTCGGCATCGGCGCCGACAGCCGGATTGGCTATTCCTTTATCTACCCGGGGTGCGGTTACGGGGGGTCATGCTTCCCCAAGGATGTCCGGGCGCTTATCCATATGGCTGGCGAGAATGATTACCCGTCGATGATACTTCAGGCTGTACATGAGCGTAACGAAGACCAGAAACACGTCCTGTTCCGCAAGATCAAAGCCCGCTTTGGCGCTGATCTTTCAGGGTTGACTTTCGGCCTGTGGGGATTGGCATTCAAGCCCGGCACGGATGATATCCGCGAGGCTCCGGCCCTCATCCTGATCAGGGAATTGGTCGACGCAGGGGCCAGGGTGCGTGCCTACGATCCCGAGGCGCTGGAGGCTACCCGTGACGAGTTGCCCGGTGCATGGCTCGATAACGGCTCAGTGACTCTCGTGCGGCATCAGTACGAGGCTGTGGAGCAGGTTGACGCATTGGCACTGGTTACGGAATGGAAACCCTTCCGTCATCCGGACTTCCGGGCCATGAAAGAGATGATGAAGCAACCGGTCATCTTCGACGGTCGGAACCAGTATGACCCGCGCAGCCTGAAAGAGGCCGGTTTCGAGTATTTCGGCATCGGCCGGCGCTGAGTTGCGCGAGACCATTGAACGGCTTCCGTCCATTTGCCGGGTCGCCGGCCCCGTTCCGCGTTTCATGCGGGGTTATGTTAGAATGTCGATTCGCGCGGGTTTAGTGCCGAATGGCTCAAAGTAACCTGCCGACAATGGTATAAATGACATTTCGAGGATTCAATGGCTGCTTTTTTTCGTGAAGTGCTTTGGACACGCCTGAAACGAAACCACATGGCCATGGCCGGTGGGCTGATCGTTCTGGCCATGTTCTGTCTTGCTATGCTCGCGCCGGTCTCGGGTCGCGACCCTGGCGCGATAGACATTGTCCACCGGCTCCAGCCCCCCAGTTTCGATTATCCTCTCGGTACGGACGACCTGGGTCGTGATGTGCTGGCCAGAATTCTGTACGGGGCACGGATTTCTCTGCTGGTTGGGTTCGTCGCCGTAGGCATCGCGACTTTCATCGGCATCCTGCTCGGTGCTCTTGCCGGCTTTTACGGTCGGTGGATCGATTCCCTGATCATGCGATTCGTCGATATCATGCTCTGCTTCCCTTCCTTTTTTCTGATCCTGGCCGTGATTGCCTTTCTCGAGCCATCGATCTGGAACATCATGATTATCATCGGCCTGACCAGCTGGATGGGTGTAGCCAGGCTGGTCAGGGCAGAATTCCTGTCGTTGCGGGAGCGCGACTTCGTGGTCGCAGCACGTGCAATCGGCGCACGGGATACAAGGATTATCTTCAGGCATATCCTGCCGAACGCCATTTCGCCGGTGCTGGTTTCTGCGACGCTCGGCATTGCCGGTGCGATCCTGACGGAAAGTGCACTTTCTTTCCTCGGTATCGGCGTTCAACCCCCGACTCCGTCCTGGGGCAACATGCTGATTGCCGGCAAGCAGACCCTGGGCACGGCCTGGTGGTTGTCGGTCTTCCCCGGCCTGGCGATTCTCTTCACCGTCCTTGGCTACAACCTGCTGGGTGAGGGAATCCGCGATGCCATGGATCCTAGGATCAAGGACTGAATTGCAGGGCTGTAAGGCCTTTAAGCCCTGGAACGGTGGCTTTTCTTCTATATTAACAGGGTCGCTGGAATGAACAGGAAGAGCCTGTCCGATTACACGCCGTCTGAACTGATCCTGGCCCGAAATCATGCTTTTTCGGCAGGCGATTTCGGTTTTATTCATGACTCCTACCACTCCGCGTCGAATTTTCGGCGGCAGTTCCCGGACCGTAACGAGTACTGTCGCTTCGGTGAAGAGAACCTCGGCCCAGGTTATAAAATCCTCGATTGCAGAGTTCTCGACGAAGAGCTCGACAGTGAGGAATCCAGGGTGGTTTTTCTGATGCAGATGGATGTCCAGGGCGACCTGCTGTGGTTTGCGGAACTCGTCTGGCTGAAAATGGAAGATCAAGCCTGGCGATATCATCGGGGACTGAAGATGACCGCAAGTGAACTCCCTGCTGAACCGGAAGCCCTGACCATTGGCGACTTTGACAACCTTGATCCGAACACGATCTACTGAGTGCGCTCAGCCATGAAAATAATCAATCAAGGCATTCTCGACGGTTTAAGCAGAGAGGCGGCAGAGTCTGACCGCCGCCGCAAGAACCTCAACCTGCATGAGCAGTACGACGATCCGTGCCAAAGGCTCTTTAATGCAGTGGAGCCTGGTACTTATATTCGTCCGCATCGTCACATCGATCCCCCTAAGCCCGAATGTTTTTTGGCAGTCCGGGGCAGGATGGCTCTGCTTGTTTTCGATGCCCACGGTGAGATTGAAGAAATCGTACCTCTCGGCGATGGCCACAATGCTGTGGCCATAGAACTGCCGTCAGGTCTTTGGCACACGTTGCTGGCCCTTGAGCCCGGCAGTGTGTTTTTCGAGACCAAACCCGGCCCTTACGTGCCCATGTCGGATAAAGATTTCGCTCCCTGGTCGCCTGCCGAAGGATCCATTGAAGCAGAAAGCTATCTAGCGAATCTGATGGAGAAAGTATCCCAAAAATGATGCAAATCATTTTCCGCGTCCCGGTCTTGTATGCCTGAACTGCCGGAAGTTGAAACCACCCGACGTGGGATTGAGCCACTGGTCAGGGGCAAGTATGTAGAACGGGTGCTGGTTCACAATGCCTCATTACGGTGGCCGGTCCCGCCGGACCTCAATGCAACCCTCATAAAACAAAAAGTCTGCGCAGTGGAGCGGCGCTCCAAGTACCTGTTGATGAACTTCGAACAGGGAACGCTGATAATCCACCTGGGCATGACCGGTCATCTGCGGGTTTGCCGGTCTGGCGAAGAGAAACGCAAACACGATCATGTAGAGTTGTTCTTTACCGACCGCTCGGTTTTGCGCTTCAATGACTCAAGGCGGTTCGGTGCCATCTTCTGGACAGACACAAATCCCCTGCAACATGAACGCCTGGTCAGCCTTGGGCCGGAGCCGTTAACCGGTCTTTTCAACGCCGATTACCTTTTTCGCACCTCTCGGGATCGTAAAGTAGCCGTCAAACCGTTCATCATGGACGCGCATGTGGTTGTTGGAGTCGGCAATATCTACGCCAGCGAAGCGTTATTCCGCGCGCGCATTTCACCAGGCAGGCAAGCTGGCGGGGTCAGCAGAAAAGCGTTTGCGCTGCTCGTCCAATCTGTGCAGGAGGTTCTGGCCGAAGCGATTGCCGCCGGTGGGACTACGATCAGGGATTTTATGGACACCGAGGGCCGGCCCGGCTATTTCAAACAGGAACTCCGGGTTTACGGCAGGGCGGGAGAACCTTGTACAGCCTGCGGTAGCGCCATTATACAGACAAGATTGGGACAGCGATCGACTTACCATTGCGCAAAATGCCAGAAATGAATTGATCAGGTCTTGAAGGATATAAAGCCCTGAAGTTCTCGCCCCAGGAGTCAAACATGCAAGGATTCAAGTTCACGCTCCCGTACAGAGTACGGATTGCCGATGTCAACTACGGTGGGCATGTCGCCAACTCTGCGGTCCTGAATTTTTTTCAGGATGCCCGGATTGGTTACCTGAAAAATCTCGGCGGCTATTCAGAGCTCGATATAGGCGGGGGCTGTGGGATTATTCTGCCCGAGGCGCATGTCAAGTATCGGGCGGAGATGTTTCACGATGATGAGTTGTTGATTGCTGTCAGGGTGCGCGATTTGAGCCGCTCGTCCTTCAGTATGGCATATCGCATCGAACGAAATGGTGAAGTCACGGCCGAAGGAGAAACGGCGCTGGTCTGTTTCGATTACCAGAAACGTAAACCGAGAAGGCTGGACGCTGATTTTACGGCAAAGGTTCTGACTTTTGAAGGCATGAGTTGAGTGCGCCACGCGCTCCTGTCAAGCTCTTCAGGCAAACCCGGAATTGCCTGGTTTATCGCAGCAATCCGTCACCATTGGTAAACCATTTTGCTGATTTTATCAAGGTTTTGGATGCAACAGCTTTGCTATATAGAGTCAATGCGTTAAAGTAGTCTTGTTCAAGTAGATTTTGCAGGGGGAAGATGACGTCTTGTTCGTGAAAGTTGTAGAAATTTTGACCAGGTCAGCTATTTTTGACCAGGTTAGTTCAAACAACTTCCATGACACATTTCCCCTCTGCCTTGTGAGCGCGGTCACTGCAATGTGGTAACGTTTTACATGTCGATGTTCTTAAGAAAGGAGACATTACAATGGCTGAAATAATTCACACATCACGCATCACCATCACAAGAGACAGGGGTCCGATCAGGATAGCTCAAATAGAAGGCTTTTCTGATCCGGTCTTCTATGGGGTCCATGGCGGAATACAAAAATTTTACAAGGTCGATCCGGTAGAAGAGCACGCGGCTACTTTGGATCACATCGTCGGTGCAGTCTCGGCTTGAATGATGGGCACCTTCGCCAGCGTGCTGGCGACCAAAAAGATAAGAACCCACACCGATCTTTTTCGGGCCAATGTCGAAGGCGATATTGAGAACGTAGAGGGTATACTCAAAATTACTGTGATTCGCGTTCACTATGTACTGAAACTCAGTCACCAAGAAGAAGCTGATGCTCGATGGGCAATGGAAAATTATATTGAAAAGTGCCCCGCAGCGATGAGCGTTACCGGGTGTATCCGGATCGAACATTCTCTTGAGCTGGTTTCAGCCTGAAGGATAGGATCAGTATTCAAATCCAGTCCCAACTTTTGATAGAGGCATTTGGGACGCTTGCCAATTAACACAATGATGGCCACTTGGATCTCACCAAGTGGCCATTTTTTTGTTAATCAGGGGCAGCAAAAATCCTCGACCACGCTCGACTTTGCCAACTTTATTCGATTCAGTAGCATCTCGATGCTTTCTTGCCTTGTAAACGAATCAGTAAATGAGTACTGTTAAAGTGATAATTAATTCAAGCTCTGGATATATTAGGGGTATTTGTGAAAACAGGACTGAAAATTCTAGTTGTCGATGACGAGCTCTTTTTCAGGAGTGTTCTGAAAGATGCTTTGAAAGATCAATACGACATCATAGAAGGAGTGAGTGGTGATGAGGCCATCCGTCTTGCCAGGACACAGGAACCCAATCTGATTATCATGGATGTTGAAATGCCAGGAAAAAACGGGATTGATGCTTGTCGTACTCTCAAGGAGAGTGTCAAGACAAGAAAAATCCCCATCATCTTGTTCACCTCCCTTGCAAAAAAGGAAGACATTGCTCGGGGGTTAAAGGTTGGGGCGGACGATTACATTACAAAACCGATGTGTCTTCCAGAAATCCTTGCACGTGTAGGTGCCCATCTCAGGCCCAAAGATTACTATGCCGATTTAGAACCAAGAGATTTGATACTGCTCCTTGAACTGGCAGAAAACATTTCTGCGATACGCAATCCCATGACGATACTTCATCTGATCGTCGACAGGATGTCGGCCATCATTGATGAAGCACGCTGTTCCATTGTCAGCATCAAGGATGACGGCATCCCTTATGTCAAAGCCAGTAGCGACCTTGAGATTTACGAAGAGATAAAACTGGAACTATGCAACTACCCGGAAATCAGCAAGGCCCTAGCCACCAAACAACCCGTCATCATCAATGACATAAAAAACGACCCGCTCATGGATTCTGTAAGAGCACAGATCGCTGGTCTTAATTTCAATTCAATCGTTGTCATTCCGGTTATTAAAAAAGAAAGTGTCATAGGGACTTTCCTCTTGCGGATGGCGAGCCCGCTACCCGGTTGCGTCACCAAAAGAATCCACAAGTTGTGTCAATTGGTGGCGAACCTCTCCGCCAACGCATTGGAAACGGCTGTCCTGTTTGAGTCGATGCAAACCGCACAAGAGTATTTTGAGGAAATGTCGATTCGGGACGGATTGACAAAACTCTACAACCATCAACATTTTTACAGTTGTCTTGAAAAAGAATTCAGCAGAGCGAGACGCTACCACACACCCCTTTCTCTGGTCTTCTTTGACATAGATAATTTTAAGCGGATCAACGACAATTATGGCCATACCCAGGGAGATACTGTCCTAAGAGAAATCGGTAAGCTCACGAAGGACGTCGCCAGGTTGAGTGATGTGCCGGCACGATATGGAGGAGAAGAATTTGCGGTTGTCCTGCCGAACACAACCTCTGAAGGAGCCCTGCAGCTGGCAACCCGGTTAGGCTCGATAATCCGTGACCACCGGTTTGAATGTCTCGATGGTGAGCAGGTCACTATCAGCTTAGGAACCTCAACCTTGACAGGTAACAGCGCCCAATCTTGCGACCAACTCGTGCAACTTGCTGACAAGGCTATGTACAAGGCTAAGTTGTCGGGCAAGGACCGGATCTCGCAAGCCTGAAAGCTTGCATTGATCGTCGTGTGTCACTGCCTATAAAATTCAAAAGCCCCCTCTTTGCGGATCGGGGGCCTTTTGTTTGTCACGAAAAACAGTTTAAGCCGATGGCAAAAGGGGCGCTCCAGGCTGCTGACAAATTTCAGCATTGATGTTTAGGAGGGCAACAGATTAACCATCTGTTGCCCCATGCTTTATAGAAGCTTCACCTGCCAGGTAAAAAAACAAACCCCGCATCACGTGCGGGGTTTGTCAACAATCCGGGGCGGCTTTATGGGCCGCCCTTTATTTTCTGCAGTCTGTTGTAACGCTTAACCGAGAATCTCTTTGAGATCCTGTTCTGCAGTTGTGATCGGTCCGATATTGAAGTTCTCAACCAAGAAGTTGAGCACGTTCGGCGTGATGAACGCCGGCAGTGACGGTCCGAGCTTGATGTTCTTGATGCCGAGGTGGAGCAGGGTCAAAAGTATCGCAACCGCCTTCTGCTCGTACCAGGACAGGACCATGGAGAGCGGCAGGTCGTTGACACCGCACTCGAAGGCGTCCGCCAAAGCCAGAGCGACCTGGATGGCGCTGTAGGCGTCGTTGCACTGGCCGACGTCGAGCAGGCGCGGGATGCCGCCGATATCGCCGAGGTCGAGCTTGTTGAAGCGGAACTTGCCGCAGGCCAGGGTCAGGATGACGGTGTCTTTCGGTGCCTGCTCGGCAAACTCGGTGTAGTAGTTACGACCAGACTTGGCACCGTCGCAGCCGCCAACCAGGAAGAAGTGCTTGATGGCGCCGGCCTTGACGCCTGCGATGACCTTGTCGGCGACGCCGAGGATGGCGTTGTGACCAAAGCCGGTGAGGATCTCCTGGCCGGGGTTGTCCGTAAAACCTGCGCATTGTTTCGCCTTGGCAATGACTTCGGAAAAATCCCAGCCGTTGACATGCTTGACGCCGGGCCACTGGACCAGGCCCCAGGTGAAGAGGCGGTCCTTGTAGCTCTCAGCCGGCTTCTGGATGCAGTTGGTGTTGAAGATGATGGCACCGGGAAATTCGGCGAATTCCTTGTGCTGGTCCTGCCAGGCGCCACCGAAATTGGCAACCAGGTGGGCATATTTCTTCAGGCCGGGGTAGCCGTGGGCCGGCAGCATCTCGCCGTGGGTGTAGATGTTGATGCCGGTGCCCTCGGTCTGCTTGAGCAATTCTTCGAGGAATTTCAGGTCGTGGCCGGAGACCAGGATCGCCTTGCCGGCCTTGGTGCCAAGCTGGACCGGAGTCGGGACCGGATGACCGTAAGCCTCGACATGGGCCTGGTTGAGCAGCTCCATGGTCACATAGTTGATCTTGCCGGCCTCCATGGCCAGGCCGACGTTAGCCATCAGGTCGAGGCTGTCGTCGAGTTGGGCGGCAAGGGCCTTGTGCGTGTAGGCATAAATCTCTTCGGATTCCTTGCCGAGGATCTTGGCGTGGTCGGCATAGGCGGCGTACCCCTTGATCCCGTACATGGTGATCTCACGTACCGAGTGGATGTCGGGATCGACGGTGTAATCCTTCACGCCATGCAGTTCGCCAAGCTTGACCTGCTCGTCAATTGATTTCGGCAGAGCCCAGTCCTGTGCGGCCGGGGGAACTTTGCCGTCAAACGCACCGGCAAGCTGCTTGGCCTTGCCGCGCAGGCGGACGCCCTCGGCAATGAATTTGGAGACGGCTTCCGGATCGAAGTCGACATTGGTAACTGTGGTGAAGAGGCCGTCGATCATGAAGCGGTCGATTTCCTGGTCCCTGGCGCCTTTCGTCCGGGCCTTGTCGGCCCAGAATGCGATCCCCTTGAGGGTGTAGACCAGCAGGTCCTGCAGGGCGGCGACATCGGGTTGCTTGCCGCAGACGCCGATTGCGGTGCAGCCGGTGCCTTGGGCAGCTTGTTCACATTGGTAGCAAAACATGGACATGGTTCTCCTCCGTTCCTTCGGTTGGGTTGCAATCTATGAATCGGGCGTTCAAATCACAACGAGTTTAACAGGTTTATGTAAAATATCTCGCAGCTTCAACTCGGTGATTTGATATACTTACACATGTGAGTGAAGTTGACGCGAGCTTATCCGGTTTTGTTTCAGCGCGCTTTGACAGAGGTCAAAAAAATCGAAAAATGAAGTGCGGGACGCGAAGTGAGGATGGTTGGAGGAATAAAGTCATGAACTTTCACACTTCTCGCTTCGACCCTCGCTCATCGAGGTTATAATGAACTACTGGTTGATGAAATCCGAACCGGATTGTTTCTCTATCGATGATCTGAAAGCCTGCCCGGAGAGTACGGACCGGTGGGATGGTGTACGCAACTACCAGGCACGCAACTTCCTGCGCGATCAAATCAGGGCCGGTGACGGCGTACTGTTCTATCACAGCAACTGCAAGGAGCCGGCAATTGTCGGGCTGGCGAAGGTTGTTCGTGAAGGGTATCCAGACCTGACTGCCCTGGATCCGCGTGAAAAGCATTTTGATCCGAACGCTTCTGATGCGAAACCGATCTGGTTTGTGGTGGACGTACGGTACTTGTGTCACCTGCCATGCCCGCTGACCCGGGACGACCTCCGCAGGCATCCGGTCCTGTCGGGGATGGATGTCCTGCGCAAGGGCAACCGATTGTCCGTTCAACCGGTCACCAAGAACAGTGGCGTGAGGTGTTGCTGGTCAACCAGATCGAAGACCCGTTGAGCCAATCACATTGATAAAAATTTTTCCAATATCAAATATTTTCCAGCCGATTTGATCTATTTGAACGGTACATAATGGAACAATGAGTTCTCGAAGATACTTGCCGTCGTCGCCGTAGTTGTAGTGGTGCTTGTCATTGGTCTGGTTGTGCTGGCCAAAATTGTGATTACACCAGAGCGTGTCAAGCAGACCGTGTTACCGCTTGCCGAGGACGCATTGCAGCGCAAGGTTGAACTTGGTGATATCAGCGTCAGCCTGTTTACAGGGATCGAACTGAACGACCTCAAGGTTTATGAGAAAGACGGTAAGGATGTTTTCGTCGGCACGAAACTGGTTCGACTGAAGTACCAACTTTTACCACTATTGGCCATGAAGGTGGTGATCGACGAGGTCAGGGTTGAGTCTCCCAGGATCCGGGTTGTTCGTATGAGCAATGGCCAATTCAGCTTTGATGATATAGTCGGCGGAACTGATAAAAAAACCACAAAAGAGCGTAAGCAAGGGGAATCGGCCACAACGCCGATCAGTCTCCTGATTTCGCAAGTGAGTATCGAGGATGGAAACCTTGTCTTTATTGACAACACAGTCAAAGATAAACCTCCGCACACCATCCAGGTTAGCGAACTGCAAGTCGCCGCAAAAGGCATTACCCTGACCGGTTCTGTGCCGGTTGCAATCAAGTGCAAGATCGATCAGGCCAGCCTTGATATGGATGGAACGGTCAGCCTTTTAGATGGTTCAGGAGTGTTTGAGGTTACGCTTGAGGGCCTTGATGCCATGGCCTTTGCACCTTACTTCAAGGATTCTGTGCCGGGTAAGCTTGATGGTCTCAAGCTGAATCTTGAAACGAAAATTTCAGGGGGCATTGAAGATGTCTCTGCTGCCGGCACAATCAATATGACAGGTATTGACCTGACGCTTGATGCATTGCCCGACGCGCCCCTGAAAAATGCCGGAGTCGAAATCGGTTATGATCTGTCCGTTGACTTGAAATCAGGACTATTGGATTTGCGTCGCGGGCGTGTCGATTATAATGGGCTGGTTGCCGAGGCGACCGGAAAAATCAAGAACCTCTTCGGCCAGCAGGACCTGGCAATGCAACTGAACGTGCCAGGCATCGATCTGAGACAGGCCATGCAAAGCTTGCCTGCCGGCCTGGTCGCCGGAGCCCGGGATACCGACCCTTCCGGTATGGTCAAGGTCGATGCACAACTGGCAGGAGGCCTGGATAATCCGGTCAAGCTGCTCCGCAAGGCCGTTGTCACCCTGGACAATGTCCAGATAGCTGCAAACGGCCAGCGCCCGGCAATTTTTGGACTACTCAGGTTTGCTGATGAAAAGCTGGTTTCCGAAGGGCTGGAAATGCGCATGGGCGAGAATCGTGCCCGTATTGACCTGAACGCCAGCAACCTTTTCGGTAAAACGATAGTCGTCAAGGCCGACGTTGCTTCCGAGAGCTTTTTGCTTGATCCTTTGCTGAGTGCTGGCGGAGCCGCCGGGGTCGCTGCCGCTAAAGGTGGAGTGCCGGCAACAGGCAATGGGGAAGAACTTGGCCCCTTTGACATCCCCGTTCTGGCCAGTGGCACACTCAGTATCGGCAAGACCGTCTACAAGACGCTTGCGATCGATGATTTTGTTGCCAGGTACCAATTGAAGGACAATGTCCTGACGATCAGCCAAATGGACGGTAAGATAGCAGGAGGCTCATTTTCCAACACGGCGCAGGTTAACCTCGGCACAAAAGGTTTGACCTACAGCGCTGACCTCGCGGTCAAGACAATCCAGGCAGACCCCTTGTTGACTGCGTTCATTCCCAAGGCCAGCGGTGCACTGTTTGGGGCGATGGACCTCGATCTCAATCTCAAGGGTCGCGGGACCCAGTGGGAATCCCTGAGCAAGCAGCTTAACGGCCAGGGCAACATGCAGATCGCCAACGGTCGTGTAGTCAGTCCGGGGCTTGTCAAAGGCTTCGCCTCCTTCCTGCAACTTGCAAATAAGGATGAAATACGCTTTAAAAATTTTCAGGGCGATATTAAAATCGTCGACGGTAAATTAAACATCGACAGCAGTATCCTCAGTGACGAGCTAAAGCTTTTCCCCAGAGGGACGATCGGCCTGGACGGCACCATGAACCTGTCGGTGGATACCCGTTTGAGTCCACAACTTGCCGCCCGGCTCGATTCAGGCGGAAATATGGCAAAATACCTGGCCGACAAGGACGGCTGGAGCCAGATTCCGTTGCTTGTCTCTGGCAACTACGCTGCGCCGAAGTTCGGACTGGACCCGATAGGGGTGCAGAAGCAGGCATCGGAAGTGCTTGGCAAGGAATTGGGCCGCCATCTTGATAAATTGTTCGGTTCACCAGCTCCGGCAGCACAGCAAGATGACCAGCAACAGCCCGCTAAGGAGACCAACCCGGTCGACAATCCGACGAACAAGTCGATGCAGGATTCACTGAAAAAACTTTTTGGCAATTGACAGGTCTTTTGGCCTGGTATACAACAACCCTTACTTTCCATTAAGGATGTCTTTTATGAGTGGTATCAAGCACTTCAGCGGATTTGAAGTCGTCAGGGCCGCGAAGGAAGTAGAAAAGAACGGCCATCGCTTTTATTCGACCATGTCCGAGCGTGCCACGGACCCGGCATTGCAGGAACTCTTCACCTGGCTTGCCCAGGACGAGGTGGAACATCTCCGACGTTTGAACCAGTTGGAGGCAAAATACCAGGACGGTTCGTTTGCCGATTACGAAGAAGAGTTCCTGCCATACCTCAACCGGTTCTCCGATGACAAGATCTTCCCCGATGCGGAACGTCTGGAAGCGGTATTGAAAACAGAGAATGCCGACATCCAGGCACTCGACATGGCTATCGAGGCAGAAGTAAAATTTGCCGAATACTTCGAAAAAGCCAGCCAGCTTGCCCAGTCGGACGACGGCAGGGAAGCATTCTCCTGGCTGGCGGGTGAGGAAAGCCGGCACGCCAAAATTCTGCAAGAGCGGCGTGCAAAATATTCTGCCAATTAATCAGGATGATATCTGGAGTTTATGCCGGAAAACCGCATCAAAAGACGTCATCCTAAAAGGTTCTCGCTGAAATTCGGTTTCGACAAGGCTGAGAAACTGGGGTTTACGAATGACATTAATTACCAGGGGCTCTTTATCCGTTCCGCGGTCGTCGCGAAACCAGGATCAAAGATCAGGGTTGAAATCTGTCATCCTGACGGTCTGATTGCTTTGCTCGGGGAGGTTTGCTGGTCTAAAAAAATACCCGCGAGCATGATCCATAAAATGAAGGGCGGGATGGGCGTGGAGATCATCTCATTCTTGTCTGGCGAAGAGTTGTACCGCGGCCTCTGTGACGATCTTGATCTGCAACGGGGAGAGTAGGGGGCGATAGTGTTTTGGAGAAGTGAAAGGCCTGCCACTTGTGCGCAGGCCTTTATTTTTACCTATCTTCTGACCCTAATCACGGGTAAATCCGGCGCTTGACGCCGGCTGGTCTGAATCTCTTCGCAATGATCAGGTTTATTTCGATAGGCGAGACCTCCTTGTGAGGGGTTGACGTTGGCAGCAACGTTGCTGTTGTAATTATATCCAAGTTGCAACAGATTTCACCCCTGCAGAAGCACTTCTTTTGTTCAGCCGACTTTTTTGTGTAATCGGCTCTTTTGCCGCTGTCGCGGAGATGGAGTCGCGTAAATCGCTGCCTGTTTCATGTGACTTTGAGGTCGACCAGCAGGCTACCAGCCTTCATGGTTCAGTAGAAGTTCGCAAATGATTTCAGTACATTCATGATCGAGGTCGAGGGTGAGACCGCTGAGCGATTTGTGACACTCGATGCGCGCGGCGAGTTCCTCTCCCCATGCCGGGTCGTAGAAGCTCACCATTGCAGCCAGAAATTCTTCTTCCCCCTCACTCTCTTTCTCGAATTCGGCTTCCACGATATCCCGAAGCGGTATGAGTTCGGCCTTGCTCTTGGCCGTTTCAGGCAGACCCGGACCAAAAAACCGTGGCCCGAGGTATTCGACGCCGTGTTTCCAGGCCTTAAGGAAGCGGACGCGCTTTTCCTCTGTTTGTTGCAGAACATTGAGAACATGGTCCCGGTGCATGGCATCCCTTGACCGCTTCAGGTCCATCACAGTTGGTTTATTTATGCATTCTAGCAAATAAATTCATCTTGTCTGCCTTTGCAACACCGTTCATGTGCAGCGCTCTGGCATTCTGTGGCCAGTCTGTCAGGGAGAGACCGTTATGTCGACATTGATCTCTTCGGCAACGGCGTTCAGAGCATCGCTAACCGAGAGGATTGAGGAGGCTGCCGGCAGTTGAATGTGGATATCCATCAGGTAGAGCGCCGTACCGCTTTCCGGTGTGGCTTTTACTGTAGATTTCAGGTCAACGATGTTGAGTTGATTGTCCGACAGGTACCTGCTGATCTTATAGACGATACCAGCCTGGTCCAGGCCTTCAACATGAATGGTGCAAAGGGGAAGTTTTTCCAGGGCCTCCTGCTGGATAGACTTGACGGGGCGAATGAAAGCCGAGATGTCTTTCTGTTGTTCAAGTGAAGCACACTCTTTCTCAAGAATGGATTCGATGTCGTTGTTGCCGGATGAGAACAACAGGTTAATGGTAAATTCGTCGGACAGCATTGACATGCTGGTATCCTCTAGGTTGCAACCGTTCTCATAAAGGACTTCCGTAACATCGGCAACGATCCCCGGGCGGTCCTTGCCGAATGCTGTCATGATATATCTCTTCTGCATATTCACCTCCAGTGGTTGTTAAGAAACAATCATAAAGACTGCATTATTTTTACACCTTCTGGTTATTTCTTCAAATAATTATCTCAATAGCACCAGGCACGACAAGCTCCAGTATAAAATTGCGGCAGAGTACAGGAAAATGAGCCTTCGTTGATAACCAAAGTGTGTCTTTTGTGGTAGTCTTTACAATAAGATTCATCTATAAATTCCCCAGGAGAGATCTCATGAGCGACCAGAATGAAAACAAAAATGAACACGAAGAGATTGGCCTTTATGAAAAGCTGGCTTCCCGTACTGCAGATCTCCTTGAAGAAGGGAAGAAAACCTTCGATGAGGCTCTGAAGAAAGCCAAGGAGGAACTCGCTTCGGCTGGTGATTTCTCACGAGAACAGGCGGACAGGCTCGGCGATTACGTCAGGCGTGACTTGAAGGAGAACGCTGCCAAAGCTGCAGAGGCGGTTAAAAAGGCCATTGAGCCGCAGCGCCTTGCGGCCGGTGCACAGAGCGCCTTTTCCCGTATCTTGACCGGTGCGGCGACAACCTTAACGGAACTGGCAGAACGGTCCGAGAAATCCCTGGAGTATAAAACCGGGGAAATAACCAGTGCCGGGACCCTGACCTGCAAAGATTGCGAAGCCGAGATGCATATGACAAAGACCGCGCGTATTCCGCCATGTCCCAAATGTCATAAGACGGTTTTCCGCAAGTCCTATTAGACTCAAAACACCGAAAACTTCGTAATGCATCGGCCTTGGTCAGGTCATCACATCGGTGTGCCGTTTCTCCGACAGGGTATTGATTTATGGCAATAGAGTGGTTTCCAGGACATATGGCGAAAGCCAAAAGGCAGATCGCCGAAGTCATGCCGAGAATTGATATCGTCATCGAGGTGCTTGATGCGCGTCTGCCGGTTTCCAGCTCCAACCCCTTGCTGGAGAAACTGCGCGGGCATAAGCCCTGTATCAAGGTTCTGAACAAGAATGATCTTGCAGACCCTGCCGTGACAAAATCATGGGTCGCATACTTCGATCAGTTCGCGGACGTAAAGGCCCTTCCCATTGAGGCGTCAAAACGGTCAACCGTGAGCCAGATTACGGGCCTGTGCCGTAGCATGGTGCCGAACCGAGGTGTACCGGGGAAGACCTTGCGTGCGATGGTGGTCGGTATTCCCAATGTCGGCAAATCGACTCTGATCAACACTTTGGCAGGCAGAAAGATGGCCCGGGTTGGCGACAAACCGGCTATCACGACCTGTCCCCAACAGATTGATCTTCGCAACGGTATCCATCTGGCCGATACACCCGGACTGCTGTGGCCGGATATCCGCAATCAGAAGAGTGTTTACCGTCTTGCCGCAAGCGGCGCAATTGGTGATGCGGCCATGGACTATGTCGATGTGGCCCTGTACGCCGCCGACTACCTGATGCACCATTACCCGGCACCGCTGGCCGCTCGCTACAAGATTCAGGGCCTTCCGGAGAGTGCCTCGGAACTTGTCAACGAGATCGGACGTCGGCGAGGCTGTCTGATTGCCGGTGGTGACGTTGATCGGCAGCGCGCCTCGGAGCTGCTGTTGCGGGAGCTGCGCGCCGGCCTCATCAGCCGGGTCAGCCTGGAGAGACCTGAAGATTTCATGGAGAAGGGTGAAGATGACAGCTGAACAGCTTGCAATGCATTTAAAAAGCGGGGATGCGCCAGTTCTTCTCGATGTCCGAAGCGCTTTCGAATACCAATCCGGGCATATTCCCGGGGCGATACATGCCCCGCTGCCTGGAGTGCTCAAAGCTGTGGAAGCCGTAAACACCAGGAAAGAAGACCTTCTGGTTATCGTTTGTGAACACGGACCGCGAGCCCAGATGGCAAGGATGCTGCTTAAGTTTCGCGGCTACAAGAATCTTCAGCTTCTGGAGGGGCACATGTCGCGTTGGCGCGGCTCGGGACGCTCACTAAATACGGACTAATGCCGAATTTAATATAATAAAAACAGTAATTTATGCTATAATGTATAATAAATTACTTTAATTATATGAACCATTTACAGACCGAGAAAAGCCCCTACCTGTTACAACACGTTGACAATCCGGTTGACTGGCATCCTGGGCTGAATCTGCCTTTCAGCGTGCACAGGCGGAGAACCGGCTGATTTTTCTCTCGATCGGCTATTCAACCTGCCATTGCGCCATGTTATGGCCCATGAGTGCTTTGAGGATGTTGAGGTCGCCGACCTTCTGCTCAATGCGTTGTCCTCTGCCCTTTGCCGTTACCCCTCAGGTTAGACGCAGGCCCTCCAGTTGACCAACTGGCTGTTGCGGCCGACCATGGAAATCGTGATTGAAATTGACATAAATATTTCGCCTTGATTGTGGGATTGCATGCTGAATCATGGTATAGTCTGCCATCATTTTTGCCGGGAGTAACGGATGCAGAATTTTACCGTGTGCTTTTCTCATGGGCGTGAAAGCGGACCGTGGGGAATAAAGATCAGGGTGATGGCCAAAATTGCCGAAACCCTGGGTTACCGGGTCGTCAGCCGTGATGACAGCGATACCCTCGACCCTGATTTGCGGGTGACCCGGCTGATAGATGAAGCCAGGGCTATCGATGGCTCCGTTGTCCTGGTTGGTTCGAGTATGGGGGGGTACGTTGCAACCACGGCTTCTCAGGCTATCCAGCCGGTCGGTTTGTTCCTGATGGCCCCGGCCCTGGGCATGCCTGGTTACAAGGAGTCGATGCCGGAACCACACGCACGGAAATTGTCCATCGTTCACGGCTGGTCCGACGATATAGTGCCTTTCGACATGGTCCTTGAGTTTGCCCGCACTCACCGGGCGATGCTGCACGTGGTCCCGGCCGGTCATGCCCTTGTCGAACAGCTCGATTGGCTGGCAATGATTTTTGCTGATTTTCTGCAGAACTGCATGGGTTTCGCAGGTGCCACAGCGAAAGAAAGGCTTCTGGCAACCTTATAGACTGCCTGATTGACGGTTTTTGCTATGACTGGCAAGGAAAGAATCGACAAGTTGATGGTGCAGCGACAATTGGCCGGGTCGCGTGAACGGGCAAGGTCCCTGATCATGGCCGGCCGTGTTCTGGTCGATGACCAGCCTGTCGACAAGGCCGGAACCCAAGTCGATTCCGAGGCTCTCATCCGTCTCAAAGGGGAGGATATCCCCTATGTTTCGCGCGGCGGATTAAAGCTTGCGAAGGCCTTGGAGACTTTTCAGGTGAATGCTGCAGGTCGTACGGCGCTTGATGTCGGGGCCTCGACAGGTGGTTTTACCGACTGCCTGTTACAAAGCGGTGCCAGGAAGGTGTTCGCTGTTGATGTCGGCTATGGTCAACTGGCCTGGAAGCTTCGGGATGATGTGCGAGTCGTCAATCTCGAACGCACCAATATCAGGCACCTGACTGCGGACCAACTTGACGATGTGCCGGATTTCGCAGTGATTGACGCCTCGTTCATTTCCCTTGAGAAGGTTCTGCCGGCCACTATTTCACTCCTCCGGCCTGCCAGTGACATCATTGCCCTGATCAAACCCCAGTTCGAAGTCGGTAAAGGGCAGGTCGGTAAACAAGGGGTAGTACGCAATCCCGAACAACATGCCCAGGTAATAGAGAAAATCAAGCTGTTGGCCGAAAATTTCGGCTGCCAGGTGGTGAGCCTTTGCGAGAGCCCGCTCCTCGGGCCGAAAGGCAACCGTGAATTTCTGATTCATCTGCGTTCGGGGAGACCGTGATGGAGAACCGGGTCTATTTCCTCGGTGCCGGACCCGGTGACCCGGAACTGTTGACGCGTCGTGCCGAACGCATTCTACAAGGTTGTCCGGTCGTCTATGTCCCACCGTTTTACGACCAGACTTTTGCCGAACTTCTGGTTGGCAAGGAGCTGTTTGTCCCCTTTGCATACTATTTTGCCGATCTGACCAGAATGATCAGGGCCCAGCTCGAAACAGCTCCGGTCGCTTTCCTGGTGCCGGGTGATCTGACCTTCTACTCACCGTTTCAGGCCCTGGTTGACGGGCTGGGTGAGCTCGCCGTAGTTGTCCCGGGTGTCGGTTCGGTAAATGCCGCATCAGCGGTGTTGAAAAAGACCCTGGACCTCCCGGGGGCCTGCAGTCGAGCCGTCCTGGCTTCGCCACGGACGCTCGGTGATGGCCCCGACGCTCTAACCATGACAGACCTCGCCGCCCCCGGGGTGACCCTGGTGATTTACATGAATAATCTGCCGCTGGCCGAGTTGGTATCACAGCTGCGAACCGGTTATGGTAGAGATGTGCCGATAGCACTGGCGCACAAGGTAGGGCTGCCAGGAGAGGAGTTGATCATGGCGACACTCGACACGATTGTGGATAGAGTCGGCTCGAGAGATTTTTTCAACCTCGAAAACCCGAACCCGCGTCCGGCACTGACCCTGATTCTGGTCGGTGAAAGTTTGTCGTTTGATGCTGACTCGAGCTGGTGGGATTACCGACGGGATCATATCTGGAAGAACCGGGATAACGACTTTTTTGATGCTGAAACAGAGGGTCAGTAACGTGATGCTGACTGAAGAATTTGCTGCCCTGGCGGAAAATTTTACCGGATTAATCTACGCTTGTCGCCGAACAGTGGGTGGTTACTGTATAAGGTTCGGTGTGGCCTGCCGACAGCACGTTTGTTATTATACAGAATTCTTTGATGGGGGAGTCGAATGACAGGATTGCTGGGAAGCGACCAGATCAAGGCCTTGGCCCGCGAGGAGAGTGTGCGGGGTGTTCTGGTCCGCATGGTACTTGAACAGGCTGAAGGGGCAGACACCGATGAGGTGACGCTGCTGGAACAGGCCCTGCAACTTCTCCTGACCCGCTTCCAGGCAATGGAAGGTGACGCGATATGATCCTGCGCAGTATCGAAATGGAGAATTTCGGCAGGTTTCGTGGTCAGACCGTCGAATTCAGACGTGGTTTGAACCTTGTGATCGGGCCCAATGAAGCGGGCAAGTCAACCATTGCAGAAGCTGTTCCGGCGGTGCTGTTTGGCACGGATCGCCTGGAAAGGTTCAAGCCCTGGGGCCGTAATGCCTGCTCGGCGACGCTTTTCTTTGAGGGTGGCGGCAGGACGATCCAGGTCAAACGCAATCTGGTCACCGATGATGTCGAACTGGTTGAACGCGACGACCTTTATCAGCCTTTGTCACACTTCTCCGGTAAAGTTCCCCTGCGCGGGCGTAGTTCATCGTGTCGTGAATACCGGGAACTGCTTGAATCTTTAATTGGCATCTCTGACGAGAAATTGTTCCGGGCGACATATTTCTTTGGCCACCGACCCCAGGAATGGAGTGACGACGAACTGGCGCAGAAGCTCCGCACCCTGGTCAGCGGCACAGCTGAAGTCGACTACGCCGATATCCTTGATAGCCTGCTGGACGAACACTTCAACCTGACGCGCAGCAACCCATGGGGTCGTGACAAGCAGCGTGATCGTGAATATGAAGACATCTGTCGGGAGCTGGGTAACCTCGGACCTGTCGATACGGTGCCGGTTTTCGTTGAATTAGATGACGCAACTGAAATTGCAGGGCAGATCGAAACCTTGTCTGCTGAACTGGTCAGCGATCGTCTCGAACATGAAAAAGGTCTCCGCTATGTCGAGCATGTCCGCAGCCAGCAAACGACATCCCCGGTAAAGATCTTTCAAACGGTTAGTGACAAACAATCTCAACCGGTCGATGCGGTAAAAAATGATCATATCTGTATGCAGCTGGCAGCAGCCGGCCTGCCTGAGAACCCACCGAGAAACCTTCCCGAACTGCTGGCCGAGGCTGCCGAGATCAGGCAGGAGATGAGCACACTGCAACAGCCTTATGCCGTCCTCGGCAACCGTGAAAAAAAGATCCCAGGGACGCCCTGGACGGCGCTGTTGTCGGTCTGCATCCTGCTTGCACTGGTAACCGGCGCCGCGTGGTGGCGGCAGCTTTATCCACTCGCCGTTGCAGTCTTTGCCGGCATTGTCGTGGCGTTCTTCTCAGGCTGGTGCGGCTGGCGTTTGATGTGCAGCAGAAAGGCTCATGCCGAATGCAAAACAGAACGCGGCAAGCTGGACCGGAAAAAACTTGCCACACAGAAGCGTCAGTCTGTACTCAGTGAGCGTTGCGAAGCTATTGGCCTGCCATGCTCACCGATCGACCTGGTCCGGCTGCAGAAAATTGTATCATCGAACCGTGAACTGCTGGAGCGTTACTGGTCCCAGCCGGCTGCCGAGCAGCCGGTTGACGATGTTGCGGAGCACATTGAGCCTCGACCGCAAGAGCAAAACGTGGAAACCGGACTTCATGAAGAGGATGGCCCTGCCGATGAGCTGTCTGAGCTGGAAGCCCGGCTGGCAGACTTTGAAGCTGAAATGAGCCGGAAAGAAGATCACCTGCAAAGCCTGACTATGCAGCTTGAGAAGCTGAATTCTACACAGGCTGGCAGAGCAGAAGGCGATGGCACCGCATTGCAGAAGCGCAAGCATGAACTTGAGCTTCGCATCGCTTTGCTGCGCAAAGCGATCAATCTTCTGGCCGGTGCTGTTGATGAATTCAGCCGCTCGCATCTTCTCCGCCTCAACCAGGAGGCCGGTAAGTTGTTTGCCAAGATCACGGCTGGTCAATACACGGCAATCAGGCTGGATGAAAACATGATCCCGTCAGTCCAGATTGACGGGCGCCGTTGGCTGTCGGCCGAAAACTTGAGCAGAGGGACTTTAGACGCCCTTTACCTGGCCCTGCGTACCAGTTTGACAAAGATCCGTAATGATGGCAGGTCTTTGCCCCTGATGCTTGACGACCCTTTTGTGCACCTTGATCAGAAACGCCTCGCGACTGCGCTGAACCTGGTTGACCTTGCCTCAGCTGATGGACAACTGGTCCTGTTTAGTCATAACCTGGAACTAGGCAAGCGGGCCGCACGAGAGCGCTGGCATGTGGTCCCGCTGGACGGGGGCACTGCCGACGCGAACACGGATGAGGAAGGAGGAGAGCATGCCCGACAATTGCATCTTTTGTAAGATCATCGCCGGAGACATCCCGGGGAAATTTGTTTACCAGGATGACCGGGTCGTTGTCGTCGAAGACATCAACCCCCAGGCCCCCAACCATCTTTTGATCGTGCCCAGGAAGCATATCCGCACAACTCTGGACTTGACGACCGCCGATAATGAGTTGATCGGACACGTTTACCAGGTGGCGGGCAAACTCGCCCATGACCTCGGTTTCTCCGAAGATGGCTTCCGTATGGTCAACAATACCAACGATGCCGGCGGCCAAACTGTGTGGCACATTCACTTTCATCTGATGGGCGGCCGCGACATGACCTGGCCTCCCGGTTAGAAGGGGCCTTGCCGTACTTCGATCGATCGGCAGGAACAGGGTTGCGACACGGTGATTTCTGATTTAATATCGGCCATATCCCTAACCTGGAAGTTTTCTGAATGGAGACGATTCATCAACCAATAGCCGAGCCTGATGCGCCGGAGAAGTACGACGACAAGCGTCAGCTGCGCCTGATTAACGAAATCATGGAGTTGCTGGTAACGCATTATGGCGGCAGTCTCAGTGATTCTGTCCTCGACGAATCGATCGATGCATTGCAGAAGGCCATCAAACTCGCGCAGACAGCGCATCGCCAACAGTTGCGCAAGTCTGGTGAGCCCTATTTTTTCCACCCCCTGCGAGTTGCTCACATGGCCGCCCGGCACTGGATGGATTTCGCCTCGGTCAACGCAGCCATATTACACGATGTCGTTGAAGATACGCCGACAACCCTTGAGGATATCAACGATATGTTCGGCGAAGAGACCCGCCTGCTGGTTGACGGTCTGACCAAGGTGGATGACGACTTGCTCAGCCGGAGTGCCCTCAAGGAACAGACGTACCGTAAACAGGTCCTGCTTGCGGTTCGGGATGTTCGGGTCCTGTGCCTGAAGTTCTGGGATCGGATTGACAACCTGCAGACCATACAGGCCCTGAACTCTGAGAAACAGCGCCTGATCGCCGAGGAAACCAGGACTATTTACGTTCCCCTCGCCAGGCATCTTGGCATGGGGCGCGTTGCGACTGAGCTCGAAGCGCTGTCGCTGACGATCCTCTATCCGAACCGTGCAGAGCGATACGCAGCCGCCGTCGCTGAACTCCGCAAAGGTTATGATTCGAGTCTCGGGTTGATCCGTTCAGAAGTCCATAATATCCTCGAACATCACAAGATCGATGCATTGGTCAAGGATCGTTGGCGCTCGTTTTCAATCGCCGCCGCCCGCTCCACTCCCCGCGGACTGCAGGCCCTCTATACTCTGGATATCCTGGTGGACAGTTTTATGGATGCCTACCACACTCTGGGTTTGTTGCATCGTCTCTACCCGCCGATCCCCGGTAAACTGCGGGACCACCTGAATGTGCCTTCGCAATATGGTTACCAGGCCTTGAAAACCAGCGTCCAGGCCGGAGAGGCGCGTTTACGTATCGAAATCACAACGCGCAAGCTTGCGCGTTTCAACGATTCCGGTGTGCTGGCCCCAGGCTTCGAATTCCGCAGCAAGAACTTTGAAGAATTGATGCAGTCTCTGATCGAAGGCGAGTCGGCTTTTGACATGGACAGCCTGCGCCTTGCCTCTGCATCAATCCAGGTCTATACCCCTCAGGGGGATGTCCGTACGTTACCCGAAGGTTGCAGCGCGCTGGACTTTGCTTTTAATATCCACGAACAACTCGGCTTGCACGCCGTTCGCGTACGCATCAACGGCAAGATTCGTCAACTCAAGGCACGCCTGATGGATGGGGATCAAATCGATGTTGAAACAGCAGACCGACCAACCGTGTTGCCCAAATGGCTGGAGTGGGCTGTCACGCCGCGGGCCCGCAACAGTATCCGTCGTTACCTGCGCTCCAAAGTCAAGCAGCGCGGCGGCAAGGAGAAAGCCTGATCTCCTCTCCAGCTTACTGGTTTTCGGAGTCGTTTTGCTTTGCCTGTCTGTGCAGGCAGCAGCCGCAGGCCAGGCGAATGTCTTTGTTTACCACCGCTTCGACGATGCCCGCTTCCCTTCGACCAATATTCCCACCCGGGATTTCCGCGCCCACCTTGAAACCATACAACGGCTGAATTTTACCGTTCTTCCACTCGGGGAGGTAGTTGACAGGATAAAGCGTGGGGAGAGCCTGCCGCAACGCTGCGCGGTAATCACCATAGACGATGCCTATCGTTCTTTTGCCACCGCCGGTTGGCCACTTCTCAAGAGCTTTGGTTTCCCGGCAACTCTTTTTGTCAGTGCGGATACGGTGGGTGAGGGGGAATATCTAGACTGGCATGAGTTGAGAGCTTTGCGCGGAGAGGGGGTTGAGATAGGCAATCACTCTGCCAGCCATGCTTATCTGCTTGACCAGATGAACGATGAGAATTGGGCGGCCAGAGTTCTTGGAGATCTCAGCCAGGCCCAGCAGCTCTTTGAAAAAAACCTGGGCTTTGCGCCGCGCCTGTTCGCCTATCCCTATGGTGAATTTTCCCCGGAACTTGTCGAACTGGTCAGGCAAGTCGGGTTCGATGCCGCCTTCGGTCAGCAATCAGGCGTATTGACGTCAGACCAGGATCTTTTCAGCTTGCCGCGTTTCCCGACGGGAGGCGTTTATGCCGATCCCGGTGAATTCCAGGACAAACTTCTCTTAAAACACCTGCCTGTCAAGGTTGTCACTCCCAAGACCCCCGTGATTGAGGACGATAATCCTCCAAGACTGGTCTTCTCGCTTGAAGACGGTCCGTTTGACAGGAGGACGCTGCGTTGTTTCGTGCCCGGTCAGCCGGAATGCCAGGTGAGGGTGGTGCCGGGCGAGGAGAACCTCTACGAGATCCAGCCTAACCGTCCGCTTGCCGGGCGGCGCAGCAAATATACGGTCACGGCATCGGAACGTGACGGCAGGACCTGGTACTGGTACAGCCAGTTATGGGTTTTGCCGCGCCGGTAGACGATGCCCGATCAGTCTGCTGCGCGTAGAGAAGAGACCGGAGCCGGATGTACCGATGATCGTGCTGGTGTCCATCTCTGGCCGGCGCAGGGAGGCATCGTTGGCCCGTGCGAGTTTGTTCTGGCGGATCAGGACCTGGATCTCCCTGATATAGTCATGGCCACGCTCGGAATACTTTTCCAACCCTCCAGCCATCGCCATTCCGGTCACTGGTTGACCCGATTTGCGCAGCTTCTCCCGTATCTCACGCAGCTTGCGGTACGCCCCGTTGCGATTGAGGTTGTTCATGTAACTGCGGATCGATTCATAAAGACTGGAGAATTTGCGGACCTCGTAAGTTGCCCCTTCCGGCCGTCCCTGCGGCACGATCCCTGTCCCTGGCTTGTATGTCCATTCACCGAACAGGTTGTTGCCGAGCTGGGCAAACCGCGAGCTCCCCCACGCCGATTCGTTGGCCGCTTGGGCCAGGACCAGGGCTGGAGGAATGATGTCGACTCTCCGCAGTAATCGGGACCGGGTCCGGTGGTCAGTGAACGGGTGGCCACGCAGACCGTAACGCTTGAGAACTTCATCCAGACGTTCGATATCTCCGTCCAGTATCCGATTTGATTTGTGTCTGTCCAATATCGCCAAAATATCTTCCCGCTCCTGTTCGATCTCCTGGTTGGCCAGCAGAACCATTGGTAGCAGGCCCATAAAAAACGTATGTTTCTTTGCCATGGCGCTCGCTGTCCGGTCGATGTCGTCTGGAATGTTTTCGAGTATCAATGGTGGGACGCCTTCTTCCAGTTCTTTCCAGTCATAATCGAGGGTCTGGAAAAAGGCCTGCAGCCCGTTTGTCGTCTCCAGGCTAATTGCCGGGATTTCTTCGAGGTCGACCAGTGTCGAATCCGCACGGGTCGGTACGGCGTGACCGGATAAAAGAAGAATGTAAATCAAGGTGAGCAATAACACTCTGGGTGATATTATGAACGGGGAAACAGTCATCAAGTGACCTCGATGGAGTGGGTCAGCCTGCCTGTGCATCGACAGAACCTCAACCGGCATTTTATCATGATGTCTTTTGTATAAACAACCAGCAGTTTATTCAATGACCTGGGTCAAGGGAGCGAATATGAAGTCTTATCGCAAAGAGTTATGGTTCGAAATTTCCAGCCGTCGTGGCTTTATGAATATCACTTCCCAGGTCGAAGCCTGTGTACGTGAAAGCGGTATACGGGAAGGACTTGTCCTGTGCAATGCCATGCATATTACCGCGTCCGTCTTTATAAATGACGACGAAAGAGGGCTGCACCAGGATTTCGAGCGCTGGCTCGAACTGTTGGCGCCCCATGAGCCTTTGTCACTCTACCAGCATAACAACACCGGCGAGGATAATGGCGACGGGCATCTGAAACGAACCATAATGGGGCGAGAGGTGGTGGTTGCTGTCACTGCCGGTCAGCTTGATTTCGGCCCATGGGAGCAGATCTTCTATGGTGAATTTGATGGCCGCCGACGCAAGCGTGTTCTGGTCAAGATTATCGGCGAATGATGCGCGATCTCTGGCGCATCTGTTAGAACATTGTTCTATATTATCTTGCAAATTCAGGAGTGTTGCTTATAATGAAAGAGAGTTAAGGTTCTGTTGTAACTCTGCGGAGGTAGGCGTCATGAATGCACATATTGTATTCGGGTTGTTTGCCCTTTATGTTGCAGCCGTGTCTCTGTATATGGTCCTTTCCGGCCGTCAGGATGGGATCCTGGCCAATTTGCGGCGACTGTGGGGCCGTACATTGGGTCACTCTCTGTATTTTTTCGCCAGGGTCGCCTTGCCCATGCTGATATGTGTCTTCTGTCTCGGTTGGGGCGTACGTCATTATGACGCTACGGTTGTGCTGCATCATAACGAACCAGAACTGAATCTCAACGTTGACTCTTATCGCGACCTCATGCGTTTGTGGAAGCAGAAAGGGCCTCTGGATACCCATGATGACGTCCACGGCGCCTGACCCTGGCACCTGGCAGACTTGACATTCCTCTTCATCGTAACTATCTTCCTCCCGGGTATTTATGTCTCCGGGAGGTTTTTATGTCAGCCAGAAAAAAAACAGAAAAGGGTAGTATCTCCATTCATACGGAAAATATCTTTCCGATCATCAAGAAGTGGCTTTACAGCGAAAAAGAAATTTTCCTGCGTGAGCTCGTCTCCAACGCCGTTGACGCGATTCATAAAATGCAGCATGTCAACCTCATGGAGGGCTTGCAGCAGTCCGAGGAATATCGTGTTGACGTCTACCTGAACAAGGCCGACAAGACCCTGACGATCAAGGACAACGGGATCGGCATGACGGCAGATGAAGTGCGCCGTTACATCAACCAGATTGCCTTCTCCTCGGCAGAGGAGTTTGTGCAGAAATTCAAAGACCTTGAAGACAAGAGCCAGATCATAGGACATTTCGGACTCGGCTTTTATTCTTCGTTCATGGTCGCAGGGAAGGTCGAAATACGGACCCTCAGCTACCAGGAGGGTGCCACGGGTGTCCATTGGACGTGCGATGGCTCGACCAGTTACGAGATAAACGAAATTAAAAAAAGCGAGCGGGGGACTGAAGTTGTTCTCCATCTCGTAAAAGATGAGCTGGAATTTCTTGAGCCTGCCCGTGCTCGCGAAGTCCTGACCCGTTATTGTAACTTTCTCCCGGTTGCCATTCACCTTGAAGGTGATGTCGTCAATGATCAGAACCCCTTGTGGACGCGAATGGCTTCGGAACTTAACGAGGAGGATTACAGAAAGTTCTACCGTAAGTTGTATCCGTTTTCCGATGAGCCTCTGTTCTGGATTCACCTGAATATTGACTTTCCTTTCAATCTCAAGGGGATTCTCTACTTCCCCAGGCTGACAAATGAGTTCGATGTGACCAAAAGTCACATCAAGCTATTCTGTAACCAGGTCTTTGTCAGCGACAACTGCCCGGAACTGATCCCTGAATTTCTGATGCCGTTGCAGGGTTGTCTTGATGCCCCGGATCTGCCGTTGAACGTCTCCCGTAGTTACCTGCAGAATGAGCCGCAGGTGCGCAAGATTCGCGATGTCATCTCCAGTCGCGTTGCCGGGAAACTGGTAGAACTGGACAAGGACGATCGAAAAGCATTTTCAGCTGTCTGGAAGGATATTCACACTTTTGTCAAGTTCGGTATGATGAAGGATGACAAATTCTACGAAAAGCTCAAGGACCATATGTTGTTCGCCCTGAGCGGTTCTGATGAGTGGACGACCCTGCCGGAATACTTAGAGAGCAACTCTGCGGCAAAAGCCACGACGGTTTATTACACGAACGATGCCGTTGCCCAATCGACTTATCTCAAACTGTTCAAAGCCCAGGGGTTGAACGTGCTGGTCCTGGATGCCCAGATCGACTCACATTTCATCCAGTTCCTGGAGATGAAAAACACCGAAATCAAGTTCGCCAGGGTCGATGCAGACGTCACGGAGAACCTGCTCCAGCAGGACAAGGCTGCCGACCTGATTGATGGTGAGGATGGCAAGACCCGCGATGAGAGGATCGCCGACTTGTTCAAACAAAATCTTCAGGACGATTCAATCGAGATCCGTGTTGAACGACTGAAGGATAGTTCGGTTCCGGCAATGGCGCTTTTTTCCGAACAGGATCGGCGTTTTCAGGAGATGTCGCGTACCCTGGGTAGGGATGTCTCCCTCTCCGAGAAGGGGCCGTCGTTGTTGGTCAACGCTTCCTGTCCGGTCGTGGCAAACATCCTCGAGTTACATGCAAAGCAGCAAACGCAAGATGTGGAGCTGTTGGTTGCCCAGGTGTATGATCTGGCCATGTTGACATGCCGGGCCTTTGATCAGGAGCGCATGTCGCGTTTTCTGGATCGGAGCAACCAATTACTGGCGAGAGTTAACACAGAAGGTGTGAAAAGCGATTGATGTTGCCTGTCAGGTGGAGTGTTTATGAAGTTTAGGGCAACAGATTTACCATCTGTTGCCCTTTGCTGTTGTTCTCTAGAATTCAAAGACAAAGGCAAAACCCGGGGGTTGCGCCCCCCGACTGCGCCTTACTCTTTTGCTGGCCCAAAAGAGTAAGCAGAAAAAGGCCTGCGCTGCGCTGGGCATGTCTGGCGCGTCAAGGCGGCAACCTCAATTCAGACCATACTAACCGATTAAGATTCTACATTTCCCCCGCAGGAACCGAGGCTCTTGAGAGCCTCTCCTTTCGTGGAGGTTTGCGTCGGTAGTAATTGTTTTGGCTTTTCCCTGGTAAATCGCACAGAAAGGTCAGGCCCTTTGACACAGGGCCGGATTCCCATTACAGCAGGTTCTTGAAGTCACAGAAACCCGGCAGAGGAGATGCCCTCCGCAAGGAGCAGGCACTTTTGCATACTTTTGTTGCCGGACAAAAGTATGGCGTCGGGCGGGACGCGACCCGCCGGTTTTGCTTTTAAGTATTTCAAGAAAAGGAACCAGGGCAACAGATGAACCATCTGTTGCCCTCTCTGTCGTGAAGTCTGGTTGAACGTTCCGGATCGCCTCCTACATTCGATAGACCGTCACAGAACCTTGTCGAATCTGCTTTTCCAGCCACGCAGTCAGACCTTTTCGCCACAGCTCACGTGTGATCGGAACCAGCAAGCTGAAACCGAGAGCATCTGTGAAAAAGCCCGGTGTCAGCAGCAGCAAGCCACCGACTAAAACCAGCGCGCCGTCAATCAGAGTCCGGGCTGGCATCTGGCCGTTGGCAGTGTCCTGTTGGATTCTTCTCAAGATTTCCAATCCCTGACTCCGAGCGAGCCAGGCCCCGGCAACCCCTGTCAACATGATCAGGCCAATGGTCGCACCGATGCCGATTATGCGGCCCGCCTCAATCAGTATGTACAGCTCCATAACCGGTACAAAAACAAAGATTAACAGGAGTTTTATAAACATGGCACCTCGCTTAATGGATTTCAGGCAATGAAGGCTTTACTAATAAACATCATATATAGTTTTTGAACGGATTATTTGGTAACTATCCGTTTTTATGGAACAAAAAAAGTGCACATTTTTTGGGCATATAGCTGAAGTGGTTATAAAGCCGATTTAGGTTTAGTTTGTACACATGGTTTTCCACACCTTGTCCACACTTTTTGTGGACAAGGTGTGGAGATGCTTGAAACACTTCGTTTTTTTGAATATCGGCATTTACCAGCCCGGGGAAGTTCATTGCAATCCGGCAAGCGTCAGGGCGGGAGACGGCTTCATTCTCTGTCCAGCTCCTGTAATAATTTGCGGGTTGTCTTGCGTAAGGCTGTTTCGGCGTCAAGGCCTGTATCATGTGATGCGCGTACCAGTTGGAACAGGAGTCGGCCAATGATTTCTTCATCGATGACCCGATCTTTGCCCTGGTCTGCGATCCAGTCTGCCATTTCAGAAATTCCGTTGTAGTCGGGTAATTCCTGCTGACGCTCTGCCTTGTACGCCCTGGCGACCAGTTTCTGCGCACGTTGCAGGGCTGGCAGCTTACCTGGCAGATGGTCTGCGAGGCAGCTTTTGTTGTGGGTCGCTTCAGAACGTTTGATTGTTTCCCACTGAGTGTCCAGTTCGGCCGTTGCAGAATCATGGTCTTCACGAGCAAAGACATGGGGGTGGCGTCGCAGGAGCTTTTCTGCAATACACGCCGACACGTCATAAAAATCAAACTCATGCCGCTCCGAAAAAATTTGCGACAGGAACACAACCTGCAGAAGCAGATCGCCAAGTTCATCGAGTATGAGCTCCGAGTCGCCTTCTTCAATGGCATCTATCAACTCGCAGGCTTCCTCAAGAATGTATGGTGTCAGGCTTTCCGGAGTCTGTTCCACATCCCATGGGCAACCATCCGGGGCTCTCAGGTCGCGCATGATTTGCAGCAGGGTGGCAATGCTTTCATGGGGGAGTTTATGAGTCATATTGGATCTTTTCCCAAACTGTGTTAACTCCTTCTACCGCAGCTCATAAGAGATTGCAAGTGACCGTAATTTCGGGGCACTTAAGACTTGCAAATTTATCTTTAATACGTTAATAGAGAGGACTTGGTTTCAGGCTGGGATGAAAACCTCTTGACTGTTGCCGAGAGGTTCCTATACTGGCGCCCTGCCTGAGTTGGAATGAGGTGAATTGTCGTGCTTATACAGATCGACAAGCTGAAAAGGCGGCCGCGCCGGATCGAGATTGATGAGCAGGCCTCCGGCTTCACATTCCTGCGTGAGCTCATTGATCAGGGAACGGTGGTCTTTAATGATACTATCCACGGTACTTTGACTGCAACCTGGGCAGGTAAGATCATCGAGGTGGGCGGCAATCTGGAGACAACGGTAACGTCATCGTGCGCCCGCTGTCTGAAGCCCGTCACCAGTCATCTGGAGATTCAGGCGTTGTTCTGTTACAGCGACCTGGCCAGTGACGAAGCAAACATCGCCGAGGATTTGGAAATCCAGGGGGAAGAGCTGGGCCTGATAACCTACTCCGGTACGGAGATTGACCTGCGGCCTGATGTCGAGCAGGAGATTGTCATGGCTTTACCGCAGCAACTCATTTGCGGAGATGACTGTAAAGGGCTGTGTCCGGTTTGCGGCGTCGATCTGAACCAGAGACAATGTCCATGCGAACCGCCGGTTTTTCATGCAGGCCTTGCCGCATTGAAAAACTTCAGAGTAGAATAGCCAGGAACAAGGGCATGGCGCCCACCAACATATCAGACCAGAAAATCGGCATATTTTAAGGAGACTCTTAGACAATGGCAGTCCCGAAGAAAAAAACCTCGAAATCCAAGCGCAATATGCGCCGCTCCCATGACAGCTTGAAAACTCCCGGTATCGCTCTCTGCCCGCAATGCAAGGAACCCAAACAGGCTCATCGCGCTTGTCCTTCCTGTGGCAGCTACAAGGGCAAGGAAGTCCTCAACACTGAAGCATAAGGGCGCTTCCTTTGAATAGTCGTCCTATCGTCGCCATTGATGTCATGGGGGGAGATAACGCTCCTGCCCATGAAGTTGCCGGTGCAGTCATGGCTGCCCGAAAGTGGCAGATTCCTATTATCCTGGTTGGTCGCTCCGAACTTGTTGAACAGGAGCTGGCAAACCACGATATCCAGGGCCTTGATATAAAGGTCGTGCAGGCGAGTGAAGTTGTCGGCATGCACGATTCGGCCTCTGATGCGGTCCGCAAGAAAAAGGATTCGTCAATTCGCGTTGCCTTTGACCTGGTCAAACAGGGGCAAGCCAGCGCGGTTGTGAGTACCGGTAATTCCGGCGCCACGATGGCCGCCGGGATGTTTGTGCTGAAACGCATCCCAGGGATTGACCGCCCGGCGATTGCAACTGTGGTCCCGAACCTGAAGGACCAGACGATTATCCTTGACGTTGGCGGCACCGTAGACTGCAAACCCTTGCATCTTCTCCAGTTTGCCCTGATGGGGAGCGTTTTCAGTGCCCAGATGTTCGAAAAAAAATCTCCGCGTGTCGGGTTGCTGTCAAATGGGGAAGAAGAGTCCAAGGGGAATGAACTGACACGCCTGACCAACCTGAAACTCAAGGATACCTCCTTGAATTACGCTGGTTATTCCGAAGGCCGCGATATTTACAATGGCAAGCTCGATGTGGTTGTCTGTGACGGTTTTGTCGGGAACGTCGTGCTGAAAGTTTCAGAAGGCCTTGCAGAAGCAATGGGGCTGATGCTGCGCAGGGAACTCAGTTCCAGACTCATGTCTAAAATCGGCTATTTTCTGGTAAAGCCCTCCCTGAAAGCGTTCCGCAAAAAGGTTGATTATGCCGAATATGGCGGCGCCCCCCTGTTAGGCATCCAGGGTACTGCCATGATTTGCCACGGCAGTTCCAGCCCGAGAGCGATCATGAACGCTATCAAGATGGCTCATGATTACGGTAAACGCCAGGTAGAGAAACGCATGATTGAACGTCTCGATGAAGTTCGCATGGAAATCAAGGATGATGCTGATCCTGCTGAAGCTGTCAGTTAACTGCACACCGCAAGGAGCAGAAAAGTGATTAAAGTACGGATTACCGGTACCGGATCTTACGTCCCTGAAAAAATTCTCACCAATCAGGATTTCGAGAAGTATCTCGACACCACCGATGAGTGGATTGTGGCCCGCACTGGCATTCGCGAGCGACATATCGCTGCTGAAGGTGAGAACACCTCCGATCTGTGTGTTCATGCCGCCCGTAACGCCCTTGATATGGCCGGCATCAAGGCTGAAGATATTGACTTGATCATTGTAGCTACGATCACCGGAGATTATCCGTGGCCGGCAACGGCCTGTATCGTTCAGAACAAGCTCGGCGCCAGGCAGTGCGGGGCTTTCGATATTTCTGCGGCCTGTAGCGGTTTCCTCTATGCGCTGAGCAATGCGGTCGCCCAGATTGAATCGGGCGCGATTAAACGGGCGCTGGTCATCGGTGCAGAAACGCTCTCACGCATCGTTGATTACAATGACCGCAACACCTGTCTTCTGTTCGGCGACGCAGCCGGCGCTGTGGTCCTTGAGGCCCGGGAAGGTGAGCGGGGCATTCTCTCTTCACATTTGCACGCTGACGGATCATATCTTGAGTTACTGTACCAACCGGGGTTCGGCACTGCCGTGACGCCGACTGAGGAGCTTGTCCGTGATCGTGGTTATTTTTTGAAGATGCAGGGCAACGAGGTTTTCAAGGTTGCGGTAAAGATGCTGGCAGAAGTTGCCCAGGAAGCACTCGATGCCAATGGCATGACGGTTGACGATGTTGACCTTCTGATTCCGCACCAGGCCAATATCCGGATTCTTGAAGCAACGGCGAAACGGATGAAGCTGCCTGCTGAGAGGGTTTATATTAATGTCGATCGCTTCGGTAATACGTCTGCGGCGACGATCCCCCTGGCCCTTGATGAAGCGAATCGGGCCGGAAAATTGAAAAAGAACGACATTATTGTAATGAATGCTTTTGGTGGCGGCTTCACCTGGGCTGCAACCTGTCTGCGCTGGTAAGTTTGGAGTTCGAATCGATATGATTGCTTTTCTGTTCCCCGGACAGGGGTCACAATATGCCGGAATGGGCAAGGACCTTGCGGAGAACTTTCCGATTGCCAGGCAAGTTTTCGAAGAGGCGAACGACGCTTTGGGTGTTGACCTGGCGTCTCTCTGTTTCAACGGCCCCGAGGAAGATCTGAAGTTGACAGCCAATACGCAACCGGCAATACTCACAACCAGTATTGCAGCACTGCGTGTTCTGGAGACCGAGACCGGGATTGCTCCGAATTGTGCAGCAGGCCATTCCCTAGGCGAATACAGTGCCCTGGTCTGTGCCAGCGCCCTGACCTTTGCCGATGCGGTGCGGATTGTCCGCCAGCGCGGCACCTTCATGCAGCAAGCTGTTCCGGTAGGCACTGGCGCCATGGCAGCAATTCTGGGCCTTGATATGGAGGCCTTGGACAAGGTTTGCAACGATGCAGCTCAGGGGCAGGTAGTTTCTCCGGCAAATTTCAACAGTGCAGGGCAGGTGGTTATTGCAGGGCATACCGAAGCCGTAGACCGTGCCATAGCCCTGGCCAAGGAGAATGGCGCCAAGCGTGCTTTGCCGCTGCCTGTCAGCGCTCCATTCCATTGCAGCCTGATGGCCCCTGCCGGTGAACGATTGGCAGGCATCCTTGCCGCTATCAAGGTCGGCGCCATGACGGTCCCGGTGATAACGAATGTTGAGGCGACTCTCAACCAGGACTCGTCGCGTGTCTGCCAGTTGCTGGTTGATCAGGTTAGTGCGCCGGTTCGCTGGGAAGAGTCAATCGCCTGCATGGTCAAGCTTGGCGTCGATCGTTATATTGAGATTGGCCCTGGTAAAGTCCTTGCTGGACTGGTCAAGCGGATGGCCAAGGAGTGCACTGTTCAGAACGTACAAAATGTCACCTGATATCAGTGCGTTAACCGTATAACCTTGGAGGAATTCTTGACATGTTGACGGAAAAGGTTGCTATAGTGACCGGTGCTTCACGCGGCATTGGTCGCGCAATTGCTCTTGCACTTGCCGCACAAGGCGCTAAAGTTGTTGCGTCGGCCCGAAACGCTGAAGCTCTGGATACTCTCGTCGCCGAGATCAAGGGGCAGGGCGGTGAGGCGACCGCTGTTGCTGGTGATATCGCTGTCGGCACCGATGCCGCACACCTTATCGGACAGGCTGTTGACGTGTATGGTCAGGTTGACATCCTGGTCAACAACGCCGGCATTACCCGTGACGGTCTTCTGCTTCGCATGAAGGACGAAGACTGGGACGCGGTCCTTGACACGAATCTGAAAGGGGCTTTCCTCTGTATTCGTGCCGCGGCAAAGGTTATGAGCAAACAAAGGTCGGGTCGGATTGTCAACATCTCGTCAGTCGTTGGTGAAATGGGTAACGCCGGCCAGGCGAACTACTGTGCCAGTAAGGCCGGACTGCTCGGCTTGACCAAGTCTGTTGCGCGCGAGCTGGCGCGACGAAACGTGACTGTTAATGCCATTACGCCTGGCTTTATTGTCACGGATATGACGGACGGCATGACGGATAAAGCTCGTGAGGCAATGACCGAGCAGATTCCGCTGGGGCGGCTTGGTGAGGTGAATGATATCGCAAATGCCGTAATCTTCCTCTGTTCTGACCAGTCATCTTATGTGACCGGTCAGGTCCTGGGAGTTAATGGCGGCATGTATATGTAAACAACCGGTGGATGATACACAACATAAACGAGACGGTCACAGATCGAATCGAAACCAAAAGGAGGATCTACAATGTCCAGTATTAACGAGCGTATCAAGCAGATTGTTGCAGAACAGTTGGGGGTGGATGAGGACCAGGTGACCAACGAAGCGTCTTTTATGGACGACCTCGGTGCGGACTCCCTGGATACAGTTGAGCTGGTAATGGCCCTGGAGGAAGAATTCGACATCGAGATCTCCGATGAGGATGCTGAAAAAATTCAGACGGTTCAGGATGCCATCGATTATATCGGCGAAGGTGCCTAAGTTTCGGGCAACCACAGGATTTAAGCGAGGTTGTCATATATAACATGACCTTCCCCGGCGACCCAGGCGGGTTGTCGGGGACTGGTTTTGTGTCTGGAGGAGATAACCCTCATGCGCAGAGTCGTTGTAACAGGTCTGGGAATCACTTCCCCTTTGGGAACCGGTCTCGAAAAAAACTGGGATGCGTTGACCAGTGGTCGTTCCGGAATCGGGCCGATTACTCATTTTGACACGACCGATTTTCCAGTCAAGTTTGCCGGTGAAATCAGGGACTTGCCCCTTGATGATTTTATTGACAAGAAAGAGGCCCGCAAGATGGACCTCTTTATCCATTATGCACTTGCCGCTGCAACCATGGCGATTGCTGATTCAGGTCTCGAGATCAATGACGATAACGCGGAACGTGTCGGTGTTGTCGTCGGCTCGGGAATGGGCGGGCTGCCGTCCATAGAGAGATACCACAGTGCATTGATTGAAGGGGGTTATCGTAAAATCAGCCCTTTCTTTATCCCGATGTCGATTATCAATCTGGCCGCCGGCCAAATTTCCATAAAGCATGGTGCCAAGGGGCCCAATATCGCCCCTGTGTCAGCTTGTGCCACGGGCACGCATGCCATCGGCGATGCTTTTCGTATGATCCAGCGTGGCGATGCCGACGCGGTTATCTCTGGCGGCGCCGAGTCGACAGTCTGTTCTCTCGGTATCGGCGGCTTTTCTGTTATGAAGGCGCTGTCAACCCGCAACGACGATCCGACCGCGGCAAGCCGTCCTTTTGATAAGAACCGCGATGGTTTTGTTATGGGTGAGGGCTCCGGTATCGTTGTTCTCGAAGAATATGAGTCGGCGAAAAAGCGGGGGGCCCGAATCTACGGCGAGGTTCTCGGCTATGGCCTGACCGCTGATGCTTATCACCTGACCGCACCGTCGCCAGGTGGTGAGGGCGCGGCCCGCTGCATGCAGATGGCTCTTGATACGGCCGGGCTGAATCCCGAAGATGTCGATTACATTAATGCCCACGGCACGTCCACGCCATTCAACGATCTCTACGAGACGATGGCGATCAAGTCGGTGTTCGGTGACCACGCCCGCAAGTTAATGATCAGCTCGACCAAGAGCATGACCGGGCATCTGCTCGGCGCAGCCGGCGGTGTAGAGGCAATTTTCACGCTTCTGGCCATAACTCACGGGGTCGTGCCGCCGACGATCAACTATACGGAGCCGGATCCTGAGTGTGATCTCGATTACGTGCCGAACCACGCCCGCCAGGCAGACGTGAAAGTCGCTCTTTCCAATTCGCTCGGATTCGGCGGCACCAATGCGACAATTCTTTTCCGCAAGGTCTGATCATGATTGCTGTCGGAAGTGACCACGGTGGGCTGGCACTGAAAGAAGCCATCAAGTCCGCCCTGGCTGTACGCGGCCTGGACGTCGACGACTATGGAACGGACAACGGCGATTCGGTCGATTATCCGGATTTTGCGGAAAAAGTAGCCGGTGCTGTTGCCCGCGGCGATGTTGAGCTTGGTATCCTGGTCTGCGGAACGGGTATTGGTATGTCAATTGTGGCCAACAAGTTTCCTGGAGTGCGCGCTGCTCTTGCAACCGATGAGTTTATGGCTCAAATGGCCAAAGAACATAACAATGCCAACGTTCTGGTTTTGGGTGGCCGGGTCCTTGCCGAAGACCTGGCCGTAAAGATGGTGAACGTGTGGCTTGATTCACCTTACGAGGCTGGTCGTCATCAACGGCGCCTCGACAAGATCTCCCGGCTGGAAGAAGACCTCCGCGCCGGCAGAATATAGTTGGTGTGTGCGGGCAGGCCCAGTGCCTGCCCGTTTTATTTTAAGCAAGGTTCCCGATCATTAAACTGGAGGTTTGTGTCAATGTTTGACAAGCTCGCTCAATTCGACCCTGAAATCACTGCAGCGATCCGTCAGGAGACGGAGCGTCAGGAATACAGTCTGGAGTTTATTGCCTCGGAAAACTTTGTCAGTGAGGAAGTCCTCGCTGCACAAGGTTCCGTTCTGACCAACAAGTACGCCGAAGGCTACCCTGCCAAAAGGTATTACGGCGGTTGCGAATTTGTTGATGTCGTCGAACAATTGGCGATCGATCGTGCCAAGCAACTGTTTGGTGCCGAACATGTCAATGTTCAGGCTCATTCGGGCTCTCAGGCCAATATGGCGGTTTATTTCGCCGCCTGCCAGCCGGGCGACACGGTCCTGGGTATGAACCTGGCCCATGGCGGTCACCTTACCCATGGCTCTCCGGTCAACTTCTCCGGTAAATTATTCAACATTGTCCCATATGGGATTCGCCGGGATACCGGCAGGATCGATTACGACGAAGTGGAGTCGTTGGCCAAAGAGCACCGACCCAAGCTGATCGTGGTCGGGGCCAGCGCTTATCCGCGGACAATCGACTTTGAAGCTTTTCGCCGGATTGCCGACATGGTCGGTGCGCCGGTCATGGTTGATATGGCACATATCGCCGGTCTGGTCGCTGCTGGTGTCCATCCCTCACCGGTCCCGCATGCGGAATACGTGACGACCACGACGCATAAAACCCTGCGTGGCCCCCGCGGCGGCATGATCCTCTGTCAGGAAGAATTTGCCAAGAAGCTGAACAGCAATATCTTCCCCGGCATCCAGGGTGGACCGCTGATGCATGTTATCGCGGCCAAAGCCGTCGCTCTCAAGGAGGCCTTGACAGCAGAATTCAAGGACTATGCCGGGCAGGTCGTCAAAAACGCCCAGGCCCTTGCTGCAGAACTGGTTGCACGTGGCTACACCCTCGTCTCGGGAGGGACTGACAACCACCTGATGCTGGTTGATTTCGGCGGCAGCGACCTGACTGGCAAGGTCGCCGAGGAAACGCTCGAAAAGGCAGGAATTACCGTTAACAAGAATGCCGTGCCTTTTGATACGCGCTCACCATTTGTTACCAGCGGGGTCCGCATCGGTACGCCGGCAAGCACGACTCGTGGCTTGAAGGAAAATGAGATGCGACAGATTGGCGCATGGATTGATGAAGCCCTGCAGAACATTGAAAATGACGCCGTGCTGGCCAGGATCCGCGGAGAAATAAGCGAGCTGTGCAAGCAGTTCCCGCTTTACGCCCACAGGCTTGTTTAATGCAAAGACCGTCCTGGGACGAATATTTCATGGACATTGCCAGCCTGGTGGCGAAACGTTCGACCTGCATGCGCCGCCGGGTTGGTGCGGTCATGGTCAAACAGAAGAACATTCTCACCACCGGTTACAATGGCACCCCGTCGGGGATTACGCACTGTGATGTGACCGGATGTCTGCGTGAGCAATTGAATGTTCCCTCCGGAGAGCGCCACGAGCTGTGCCGTGGCCTGCATGCCGAGCAGAATGCGATAATCCAGGCGGCCAGGCATGGGGTGAACATTTCTGACTCGACTCTGTATTGCACAAATTCACCCTGCATCATCTGCACGAAGATGCTGATCAATGCCGGCATCCGCAAAGTTATTTACCTCGAGGGATACTCTGACAAACTGTCCATGGAGATGCTTGAAGAGGCTGGAATTGAGACCCGACTTTTTGCCGAAGTTGTTGGTAAAACACCAGGAGACTGATTATGAAATGTCCGTTTTGCAGTCATGATGATACACGCGTTGTGGACTCCCGTCTCGGCAAGGAAGGCAATAATATTCGCAGACGCCGTGAATGTATCGATTGCGAGCGACGTTTCACAACCTATGAGCGGGTCGAAGAAACTCTGCCCCTGGTGATCAAGAAAGATGGTCGACGGGAAACTTTTGACCGTCAGAAAATCATTTCCGGAATTCAGCGCGCCTGTGAAAAGCGTCCGGTCTCTATTTCTACCATCGAGAAAGTTGTCGACCAGATGGAGCTTACCCTGCAGGAAAGTGGTGAGAAGGAGATCGCCGCCAGTCGTATCGGTGAGGCGGTCATGGGCGCACTACAATCAATCGACGAAGTTGCATATGTGCGATTTGCCTCCGTCTACCGGCAATTCCGCGATATCAACGAATTTATGTCCGAACTCAAGGACATCCTGGCCAAAGGCGCTCAAGCGTAGCACCTCTCCGCTGCTCGGTGGTGCACAGCGAGCCATCATGACAATCCAGTCTGATCAATTCATGCAGCAAGCCCTTGTTCTGGCCCGCATGGGGCTGGGCCGAACAGCACCCAATCCTCCGGTTGGTGCCGTACTCGTACGCGATGGCAAGGTTGTCGGTGAAGGGTTTCACCCTGCAGCCGGGGAACCGCATGCCGAAATCTTTGCGTTACGGGAGGCGGGCGCCCTCGCACGAGGAGCGGACCTCTATGTTACTCTCGAGCCATGCTGTCACACTGGCCGAACCGGCCCATGCACGGAAGCGATCATCGAGGCAGGTGTCGTCAGGGTCCATGTCGGAACCCTTGACCCCAACCCGCAGGTTGCCGGCAAAGGGATCATTCGCCTGCAGAATGCCGGGATCCAGGTCACCGAAGGGCTTAACGGATCGGAATGCCGAACCCTGATTGCGCCTTTTAGCAAGATTTTAAAGACTGGCTTGCCGTACGTTGTCTACAAGGCTGCCATGACCCTGGATGGTCAGACGGCTACAGCCAGCGGTGACTCCAAATGGATCTCATGCGAACAAAGTCGGCAGCTGGTCCACCTGTTTCGTAACCAGGTCGACGGCATTATGGTCGGCTCGGGAACCGTGAAATCGGACGATCCGAAACTGACAACCAGATTGACTGTACCAGGTCGCGACCCGGTGCGAATTGTCCTGGACGGCTCGCTCTCAACATCGCCGCAGGCGAACGTGTACACTCAGTCGTCGCAGGCAGGATCTCTTTTGATCACTGCTGCTGAACATGGTCCCGAGAAAGTTCAACCATTCCTGGCCGCAGGTGTTGAGGTGATACAGGTCCGGCGCCATGCAGCTGGCCTGGATTTGCATGAGGCGCTGATTGAACTCGGCAGGCGAAACCTTCAGTCTCTCCTCCTTGAAGGGGGGAGCAAGCTGGCGGCGGCGATGCTGAAATCTGAGCTTGTCGACCGGTTGATGATTTTCGTCGCGCCGAAGCTGGTCGGTGGGGAAGGCCGGAGCCTCTTCACGGGTGAAGGCGTTGACGCCATCAGCAAGGCTTTCACTTTGAAAGAGTTGCAGACCCGGTGGGTTGATTGCGATATTCTTATAGAAGGGGAGGTGCAGTATGTTCACCGGCCTGATTGAGGACCTCGGCATCTTACGCGACATCCGCACCGGAGCAGGCCAGGCTGTCCTGACGGTTGGTACGGCTTTGCCAATGGTGGAATTCACTCTCGGTGAAAGTATTGCGATCAACGGTGTCTGCCTGACCGTAACCCGGTTCGCAGAGGGGGCTTTTTCTGCGGATGTTTCTCCGGAAACGCTCGACTGTACAACCTTGGGCCGACTTTCTGCGGGATCGCGCGTCAACCTGGAGCGCGCACTGCGGCTTTCTGATCGCCTCGGGGGGCACCTGGTCACGGGTCACGTGGATGGACTGGCACGGCTTGTTGAGCGCCGGCAGGATGGCAATTCCTGGCGGTTCAGGTTCCAGGGTGACGCGACCTTGTTCAGTCAACTGGTTGACAAGGGTAGCGTCGCCGTTGACGGGATCAGCCTGACAGTCAATCAAGTAAAAAGCGATTCCTTTTCGCTTGCGGTTATTCCCCACACTCTTGCCATGACCACTTTACAGGAGCGTAAAGTCGGTGATGAAGTCAATATCGAGACCGACCTGATCGGCAAGTATGTTGCCCGTTTTTTACAGCATGGCGGCCATGGCAAGGTGCAGGGCGTAACGATGGAGACCCTTGCCAAGCATGGTTTTTTGTGAGATATTTTGAAGCCTTGCGAAACCTATAGAGATTGGGAAGTTTTATGCTATTAGCGCGTGTCAAAGAGGCCCTAGAAGATATCCGTCAGGGGAAAATGGTTGTCCTGGTCGATGACGAAGACCGGGAGAACGAGGGCGACCTCTGCATGGCGGCTGAAATGGTTACTCCGGAAGCAGTCAATTTTATGGCCAGGGAAGGCCGTGGCCTGATCTGCCTTTCCTTGACCGAAGACCGTGCGGATCACCTTGACTTGCCATTAATGGTTCAAAATAACTCATCCTCTTTCGGTACCGCCTTTACCATTTCTATCGAGGCCCGCCGCGGGGTGACGACCGGAATCTCTGCCGCAGACCGGGCCCGCACCATTCAGGTTGCCATAGCTGATGAAACCACCGCCAATGACCTGGCCCGACCGGGCCATGTCTTTCCGTTGCGTGCCAAAAAAGGCGGAGTTATGGTGCGCGCAGGACAGACCGAGGGTTCGGTTGACCTGGCCCGCATGGCAGGGTTGAAGCCTGCCGGTGTCATCTGCGAGATCATGAACGATGACGGTACCATGGCACGCATGCCAGAACTGGTTAAATTTGCTGATAAACATCAGTTGAAAATAGTCACAATCGCCGATATGGTTGCTTACCGCATGCGCAAGGAATTGCTCATTACACGCGTTGCGGAAACCCGTCTGCCGACTAGGTCAGGGGGAGAATTCAACGCGGTGGTTTATGACAATGAAGTTGACAGCTCGCAGCATCTCGCCCTGTACAAAGGGGACATCAAGCCAGATGAGCCGATCCTGGTGAGGGTCCACTCCGAATGCCTGACCGGAGATGTTTTCGGTTCGGAGCGCTGTGACTGCGGTGACCAGTTGCATACCTCGATGCGTATTATCGAAAAGGAAGGCAGAGGCGTCGTCCTCTACATGCGCCAGGAAGGTCGCGGTATTGGCCTGGTTAATAAGCTCAAGGCTTACAACCTTCAGGACGATGGATGCGACACTGTCGAAGCCAATGAGGCTCTTGGTTTTCAGGCCGACCTGCGTGATTACGGTATCGGCGCACAGATTCTTAGCGAACTGGGGGTCAGAAAGATCCGTCTGTTGACCAATAATCCGCGTAAAATAATTGGGCTTGAAGGTTATGGCCTGGAAATTGTCGAGCGGGTTCCGATCGAGATCAAGGCCACCAAGAGCAACTTGAAGTATCTCAAGACCAAGCAGGAAAAACTTGGTCATCTATTGGAAAATTTATAACTCCGAAACTTCGGTTTCGGACCTTGTCCCGGGAGATTGATATGCCCAAGATTATCGAAGGAAAATTGGATGCCAAAGGGTTGCGGGTCGGCTTGCTGGTCAGTCGTTTCAACAGTTTTGTCAGCGACCGACTTGTTGAGGGAGCAATCGATGCGCTGCTGCGACATGGTGGCGAGCAAGACGACATCAGCGTCGTGCGTGTCCCCGGGGCCTTTGAAATACCGCCGACTGCAAAGCAGATGGCTCAATCCGGGCGTTATGACGCCATTGTCTGCCTTGGAGCAGTGATCCGCGGCGCGACTCCGCACTTCGAATATGTCAGTGCGGAGGTCTCCAAGGGGGTTGCCAGTGTTTCCATTGATTCGGGCATCCCGGTCACTTTTGGGGTACTGACGACCGATACGATTGAACAGGCGATCGAGCGCGCCGGCAGCAAAGCCGGGAACAAGGGGTTTGATGCCGCAGTCGCCGCTATTGAAATGGCCAACCTCTACAAGGCACTCTGATAACATAATGGCGCGAGGAATAAGGCGGCAGGGACGCGAAATGGCCCTGAAAGTCCTATACAGTCTGGAGGACCACGAGGGTGGTTCGCTTGAGGCCGTTCTCAAGGGTTTCTGGCAGAATTTTCAGTTTCGCAATGATGTCCTGGGCGAGGTTGTAGAGGATGCTCCGGACTCTCAAAGGCCTGAAGTCAGGCACTTTGCCGAGCTGCTGGTTTGCGGCGTCGCCGAAAACCTCGAGCAGATAGACCGGGAAATTAATTCCTATTCGACCAATTGGGCATTGGACCGTATGGCCAGGGTCGATCTGGCAATTCTCCGGCTGGCGACATTCGAACTGATTTATTCCCCGGATGTCCCTCACAATGTCGTGCTCAATGAAGCGATAGAACTTGGCAAGCGGTTTGGCACAGAGGAAACGCCTTCATTTATTAACGGTGTCCTTGATCACATCGCGCAACAACATCGTCCCTCAACATCATGACTCAGCCTGAACTCGTCAAGCAACCTGCCGATCAGCTGACCGGTATGTCCGTTGTTGCTCTCTATTTTGTTGATCAGAAACCGCTGGACGGTCCTGCTGCAGTCCTTGACTGGCGGCTGGACGGTCAGTTGACCGGAATGCTCCTCGCTGGCGAGGTGCATGGCCGGGCCGGTGAGCATGTGCTTTTACAGGGAAACGGCAAGGTTAAGGCTGACCGGGTTCTTTTTGTCGGCGGCGGCAAATGGCAGGGCCTCTGTGAGGAGACCCACGCTTCTCTGGTCCGACATATGCTGATGGTCGCACAGAAGGCCGGTTTCAACGATCTGTCTCTGGCGTTTTCCCCGCATGCTGAGATCGATGTGAAAGTCCTTCACGAGCAGATCAAGGGTGCACTCGAAACTGCTGGAAAAGGCATTCAATTTTGTCGCTATACCTGCTCCACTGATGTGGCGGTTTAGCTTTTACGAAACAGGTAAAGTACTAGCAAAGAAAAGGTTGGCCTCATGCAGAATATAAAAATTGGATTGTTGGGCTTCGGCACAATCGGAACCGGTGTTGTGAAGATTATCCAGCAGAACCAGGAGGTTCTGTCCAGTCGTCTTGGTACAGGGATCGACCTGGTACGCATCGCTGATCTCGATACGACGACAGATCGCGGTGTGCAGTTGCCGGCCGGATTGTTGACGGATGACGCTCAGGCCATGCTCAGTGACCCCGAAGTCCAGATTGTTATCGAGCTGATCGGTGGTTATGAGCCGGCACGGACCTTTGTCCTGGAGGCGATTCGCAATGGCAAACATATCGTAACCGCGAACAAGGCCCTGTTGGCCCTGCATGGTGATGAAATCTTCCGGGCTGCGGAAGAAGCCGGCGTGGCAGTCATGTTTGAAGCCGCCGTGGGCGGGGGAATCCCGGTAATTTCAGCGATCAAGGAAAACCTCGGTGCCAACAACTTCTCTGCCATATATGGCATTCTGAACGGTACCTGCAACTATATCCTGACCCGGATGGAAGACGCCGGCGACAGCTTCTCCGATGTACTTGCCGATGCCCAGCAGCAAGGGTACGCTGAAGCGGACCCTACGTTTGATGTCGAGGGGATCGATACGGCCCATAAACTGGCCTTGCTGGTCAGTCTTTGCTTTGGCACAAAAGTCGATTTCAACAAGGTTTATACGGAAGGGATCAGCAAGGTCACGGCCCTGGATATTGAGTATGCGCGTGACTTTGGCTTCAAACTCAAGCTCCTGGCGATCGGCAAACGTATTGGCGACGAGATTGAAGCCCGCGTGCACCCGACCATGATCCCCGAAGATTATCCCCTGGCAGCGATCAACGGTGTCTTTAATGGTGTTCGCCTGGTCGGGGATTTCTCAGGCCCTGTCATGCTTTCAGGGTATGGTGCGGGGATGGATGCCACGGCAAGTGCCGTGGTGGGGGATGTGCTGTCGATCGCCAGGGATCTGCTTGCCGACACCGGCAAAAGATCGACCGCCCTTGGCTGCCCACAATCCAAGCTTGCCATGTACAAGATCAGATCGATGGAAGAGATCGTTTCATCCTACTACATGAGGTGTATGGTCAAGGATCAGCCCGGTGTCCTGTCGCAGATCTCCGGGATTCTGGGCAAGTATGACATCAGTATTGAATCGATGGTCCAGCCTCATCGACATGAAGTCGGGGCCGTGCCGATTGTATTCGTGACTCATGAGGCATCAGAAAGCAACGTTGCGAATGCGTTGCGAGAGATCGATGAACTGGATGTGATCCAGCAGGAAACTTTGCTGATTCGCATTGAAAACCAGCTGCAGTAAGCTCAGCTCCATTAAAAATGGCGCCCTATTGGGGCGTGTCAGATTGTTGACAGACCCCGCACCGATGCGGGGTCTGTTTTTTTGCCTGGCAAGTGGAGTTTTTATGAAACTAAGGGCAACAGATGGTTCATCTGTTGCCCTTTGCTTTTGTTCTCTGGAAAACAAAGACAAAAGCAGAACCCGGGGGTTGCGCCCCCCGACTGCGCCTTACTCTTTTGCTGGCCCAAAAGAGTAAGCAGAAAAAGGCCTGCGCTGCGCTGGGCATGTCTGGCTCGGAGTGGCGGCGACCTCAATGCAGAACGTTCTAAACGATCAAAAGTCTACGCTTCCCCCGCAGGAACCGAGGCTCTTGAGAGCCTCTCCTTTTGTGGAGGTTTGCGTCGGTAGAAATTGTTTTGGCTTTTCCCTGGTAAATCACACAGAAAGGTCAGGCCCTTTGACACAGGGCCGGATCCCATCACAGCAGCTTCTTGAAGTCACAGAGATCCGGCAAAGGAGATGCCCTCCGCAAGGAGAAGGCACTTTTGCATACTTTTGTTGCCGGACAAAAGTATGGCGTCGGGCGGGACGCGACCCGCCGGTATTGCTTTTAAGATTTAAAGAAAAGGAAAAAGGGCAACAGATTCACCATCTGTTGCCATCTCTATACATGAAATCTGAACTTTTTCCGCAGCCTGAGGCGCTCTATTGAGTGCCCCAGGCTGCGGGCAAGACTTGTTAACCGACTTGCCCGGTCTGCCGCAACGCTTCGTAGAGCACAATTCCTGCTGCGGTTGACAGGTTCAGGCTGCGCACGATCGGGTTCTTAATCGGAATCCGGATAGCGCTTTCGCTGTTGTCACTGAGGAGGTCTTCTGGGAGGCCGAGGGTTTCCTTGCCAAAGACCAGAAAGTCGCCGGGCTCGAAAGCTGCCTGAAAATAAGTTTTCGTAGCCTTTTTCGAGGTGTACCAGAACCGGCTGTCAGGATGCGCGGCCTGCAGTTCGGCAAAGGATTCCCATCTGCGAATATCGATCGCTTGCCAGTAATCCAGCCCCGCCCGTTTGAGGTGTTTATCGTCGATCGAAAAACCGAGTTTTCCGACCAGGTGCAGTATGCTGCCGGTGGCCCCGCACAGCCGGGCGATATTTCCGGTGTTCGGCGGGATCTCCGGTTCAATCAGTACGATATGGAAAGGCGGAAGATTATTCGGCATCTTTTTTCATGTGTTTCCAACGGCGGTGGACCCAGAACCATTGACTGACATCCTCCCTGATACCATTCTCAATTACCGTTGTCATGAGTGCTGTATTGGCGAGAATCCCCTCGTCGGAAAGATCTTTCTTAAGAAAGAACAGCGGCGACACCTTGACCCGGTATGTGTTGTCAGGATTACGGTATGCAAAGGCCGGAACGATCGGTACCTGATTCTTCATGGCAAGTTGGGCGATGATCGGTGTGGTGTAGGCCGGCCGGCCGAAAAACGGCACGCGGACCGCCTGGCTGCGTGGCATATGCTGATCCATAAGGATGCCGACCGCGTGATTGTTCTGCAAGGCTTTGAAGATCCTTCTTGCGCCTTTGTGAGTGTCGATAATGTAGCCGCCATAAGCTTCGCGCATGCGCCGGAAGTATGCATCCACCAGGGGGTTCTTCATCGGTTTTGCCACAATTCCGGTAGGAATGCCGAGTACCGGGAAGACGTAGTTGCCGGCTTCCCAGAAGCCAAGATGCCCGGTCAGGAGAATACATCCGCGGCCCAACGCCAGCGCTTCATGGACGTGTTCAATCCCTTCAATAGTAAAGAATTTTTCCAGACCATCTTTGCCGTGAAACTTGTCGAGACGGAGCATCTCGATGAAGCCGAGCCCCAAGTCACGGAAAACCCGTTTCACGAGGTTCTCTCTCTCTTCCCGGGACATTTGCGGGAACGCATGGCGCAGGTTATCGTCAGCAATTTTTACCCGTCTCGGCTGCAGGTGCCGCCCTGCGGCACCCAGTTGCCGGCCAAGGGCCAGGGCGGCGCCGCGGGGCAAAAGGCGTATGATCGTTGCAATGGTAAGAAAAGGGATGTATTCCAGCCAATAACGCATGATGCAGAGACTCTCTGTGAAATTTGCGGCAGGATAGCATGTTGCTGTTTGACTGGCAAAAAAATACAAGGTTATGCCGTCCGGCAGTATACAAAACTGCCGGTTTGGTTTTTTTGTATTTTAATCGGGATACTTGATTTTAAGTGTCGCTCAGATTCAAGGGCTTAAGTTCCGTACCTGCCGGTTGCAGGATGTCTCCTCAGTGTGAACTTGCCACACCATATTGAGAGCTGTGCTGCGAGGCCCCATGTAACGGGCCGACTCGTCTCCTCTGCTTTCCCTTAAAGCCATAGAAATTCCGAGAACGTTTATAGCCCTCTGCTAAGAGAAGGCACTTTTGCATACTTTTGTTGCCGGACAAAAGTATGGCGTCTGGCGGGACGCGACCCGCCGGTTTTGCTTTTAAGCATTTCAAGAAAAGGAAAGAGGGCAACAGATTAACCATCTGTTGCCCTCTCTATCGTGAAATCCGGCTGGCCTTTGTCAGCTGGTCGAGCAGAGCTTGCAGCCCACTCTCTTCTACTGGCTTGCCTTGAGTGCCTGATCAAGGTCTTCAATAATATCCTGAACATCCTCGATGCCAACCGAGACCCGGATGTAATCAGGGCTAACGCCGGCAGCCAGCTGCTCGGCTTCGGAAAGCTGCTGGTGCGTGGTGCTGCCCGGGTGAATAACCAGGGTCTTGGCATCGCCAATGTTTGCCAGATGGCTGCAGAGTTTAACCGAATCGATGAACCTGGCACCTGCTTCCCGGCCGCCTTTGATGCCGAAGCCAAGGATTGCCCCTTGTCCTGCTGGCAGGTAACGTTTGGCGCGCTCATGGTCGGGATGGCTCTCCAGTCCGGGATAATTGACCCATGCGACCGAAGGGTGACCTTCGAGGAAGCGGGCGACTTTGATGGCATTCTCGCAGTGCCTTGGCATACGCACATGCAGTGTTTCGAGTCCCTGTAGAATCTGGAACGCGTTGAACGGCGAAATGCAGGGCCCCATATCACGGAGCAGGGTGAGACGCATTTTAAGTATGTAGGCCAGGGGGCCGAGCGCTTCGTGGTAAATCAGGCCGTGGTAACTCGGGTCGGGGGTCGTGAACTCAGCAAAGCGTCCACTCGACCAGTCAAACTTGCCGCTGTCGACGACGGCGCCACCGATACTGGTCCCATGGCCACCGATGAACTTGGTCAGCGAGTAGCAGATGATGTCGGCGCCGTGCTCAAAAGGTTTGAACAGGAACGGTGTCGTTACGGTGTTGTCAACGATGAATGGCAGTCCATTGTCGTGAGCGATACGCGCAATCTTCTCGAAATCATCGACATTGTTCTTGGGGTTGCCGATTGATTCGCTGAACACCGCCTTGGTCTTTTCGTCAATCGCCTGGGCAACCTTTGCCGGGTTGCTGCTGTCGACAAATTTTACCGTTATGCCCATGCGCTTCAGGGTGTAGTTGAACATGTTATAAGACCCGCCATACAGGTACTGGGTCGAAACGATATTGTCACCGGCCTTGGCCAGGTTGAGGATCGCCAGGTTGATTGCTGCGGTCCCCGAGGCCACGGCCAGGGCGCCAACCCCGCCATCCATTGCGGCCAGACGCTGCTCGAGCACGTCCGTAGTCGGGTTCATGATGCGGGTATAGATGTTGCCCATCTCGGCAAGCGAGAAGAGGTTGGCCGCATGTTCGCTGGAGTTGAAAACGTAAGAGCTGGTCTGGTAAATCGGTACAGCACGCGAGTTGGTATCGGAATCCGGCGTATGTCCGGCATGCAGTCCCTTGGTGCCAAGGCGATATTCGGGCTGGTCTGACATGTTTGGTCTCCTTAAGTCATTTCTGCAAAGAAATCGGTTTTAATCATGCCAAATTTATCGTTTAAGTCAAGAAGAAAAGACAAGCATTCTACGGCTTTAAGCCGTTAAATTGTACAAGCCGGTCGAATCTGAGTCAAATCGTACCATTTATAGGGCATGAGCCAACCGGCGGGAAGCAACAGTCCGGGTCATTTATTCAGGGTCCCTGGAGAGATGTCTTGCAGTCCTGCAGGGAGTTGCTCTAAGCTCTGCGCATGGATAGTGTACTCTTTCAGGCGATGGCTGCGGAGGTCGGGCGCAAATTTGCCGGCAGCCGGCTCGACAAGGTTGTGCAGGTCACGGCCGGGACCCTGGTCCTGAAATTCTGGACCGGTCAGGAAAAGCTCCAGCTGCTGCTCAAGGCTGACGGCGGGGCCTTCTTCGAGACCCGTGCAAGTCCATCCAGCCCCGTCCAGCCCGCCGAGGTTCTGTCAACTTCTGCGAGCTCGACTGCGAAGGTTGACAGGTGTGCGGCCTGAGCCGCTGGACCGTGTCGTCCATTTTCATTTTACCGGACCAGATAAAGAGCCTTACGACCTGGTCTTCGAGGCGTTCGGTGCGCGGGGCAACCTGGTCCTGGTTGACGATGCCGGTCGTATCGTCGATTTGCTCTTCAGGGAAGAAGGCCCGCGCAAGCTCCTGCCTGGAGAAGCCATATGCACTACCGAAGCAGAAAGAACGATTGTCGCTGTTCGCTGATTCCCGGGAGGTTGTCGCGGTGCTGCAGGAAGCCGAAGCACAGGGTGATTTGAGCCGCGCCAACATAGCCCCGCTGTCGCCAGCCCTGGCCCATGCGATCTCCATGGCAAGGCAGTCAGGGCAGAGTTTCGCTGCGATCATCACGCGCATCAGGGAGGTCTTCCAGTCGGGCAAGTTTGTCGCGCTGCGGGTCACGTGGGGTGATCATTGCGGGTTTTTGCCGCTCTCGCTGGGCGAGCACGGTTGCGCTATGGAAGAGTTTGCCGACCTCTCGGCCCTGGTCGAGGCGGCCCTGGCAGATGAGGGCAAAGAGTCTGTCAAAGATCTTGCCGCGCGCATGGCCGGGGTGATCGACAAACAACGCAAACGGCTCAACAAGAGACTCGAACATATCGCTGCCGAAAGCGAGCGGCAGGCCGACCCGGAGCGGTTCCGCATTATCGGTGATCTGCTGCTTGCCAATTTGCATCGGTTCAAGCGCGGTGATACCAAAGTTGTCGTCGAAGACTACTACCGGTCTCCGGCAGTCCCGGTGACGATTGAGCTCGACGATAAGGCAAACCCACAGGAGAATGCCGAGCGCTATTTCAAGCTCTATCGCAAGGCCAGGCGATCTGCCGAGCATCATGAACGGCGCTTGCAGGATACCGGCGAGGAAATGGAGTGGCTCGACCAGGTCGAACTCTCGCTGCAGGAAGCCGCTACCGGTGATGATCTCTACCAGGTGCAGCTTGAACTCGAAACGGCTGGATTGTTGAAACAGACCAAGGGGCAGCTCGGCAGGCGGCAGGCAGTGAGACCCGAGGACCAGTTGTACCAAAATGTGACGCCCGGCGGGTGGCAGCTTTACTGGGGCAAGAACAGCAAGACCAATGACTATGTCAGCCGCAACATGACTGCAGCACAGGACTTCTGGTTTCACGCCCAGGGGATGCCCGGTTCCCACCTGGTCCTCAAATGTGGAGACAGCGCCGACCGGGTCGCCGAAGAGGACCTGCTGTTTGCCGCGGCATTCGCTGCCGGCTACTCCAGGGGGAGGGACGCCGGCAAGGTCGAGGTGATCGTTGCCAGGGGCAGGGACGTAAAGAAACCAAAAGGGGCCAGGCCAGGCCTGGTTACGGTCGACTCCTACCGCACGCTGATGGTTGCACCTGCAAGGCTGTCTGAATAACGCCACTGCTGCTTTTGTCCGCTTTTGCCAGCCCCCGGCCCCCGAGTGCCAAGCCCCCGATTTTTTTATTGCATTGGTATTTCCCTTTTGCTATAAATTGCCCTCGCTTGATTGCCGAAGTGGTGGAATTGGTAGACACGCTAGGTTCAGGGTCTAGTGCTCGTATGGGCGTGGGAGTTCGAGTCTCCCCTTCGGCACCACATAATACAAAGCCGCAACCGACTGGTTGCGGCTTTTTGTTTTTCTTTATCTCCCGGAGTCGTCAAGGCATAATGGGCCCATGTCGCTACAATCCCTCTTCTCTTTCAATCAATCAAACTGGCGGCTGATTGCTCTGCTGGTTGCCAGTCATCTGGTCTGGAGCTGCGCGATAGTCGGCCTCTGGTCAACCGGACAGCTGATCGACTCAGATCTGGCGATTTGGTCCGCAGTGTTCCTGCTGGTCCAGCTCTACGCCGCGGCCCAGCTTATCCTCCCCGCGCTTCTGCTCCATCCTGAAGACAGGTCACGCGGCTTTTACCTGTTCTGGAGCGGTGCGCTGATCTTGCTGCTCTGGCTGGTCAACCAACTTACTTATTCGGATTCGTGGCAGGTCGTCTTCTGGGCCCTCAAGTCGGCCGTGCTGCTGCTGGTTGCAACAATTGTCGGCGCGGCGCTGGCCCGCTACGTGAAGAGGCTCTGGGAGATCGTGCCGGTCTGTATCGTCATGACGCTGGCTGACTTTGTCAGCTGGCTCAAAGGCCCGACGTCCGGCTTCGTCGGACAGATCGAACATTATTACCGAACCCTCGAGGGCCCACCGCCACTGATCGATATGATTCTGGTCAAGCTGGCTTTCCCCGGTTCTGTCAACCTGGCTCCGGTCTTCGGCATCTCGGACTGGATCATGGTGGTTTTTTTCGCCCTTGTTGCCCGGCAGCATGACGTTAATGACAACCTGCTCGGCAGCACCGGCGAATCCCTGGCGCGACGCGGGCGGATCGGCGCTTATCTGCCGGTCTCGGTGGTGGCCCTGTTCATCGCCAACATGTTGGCCCAGGTGACCGGCCTGTTTATCCCGGCGTTGCCATTGATTGCCATGGTCATGTTGCTTTGGTACGGGATAAGACACCTGCTGCGCAGGGAAAAGCGGTAGAGGGCTGGGGGATGGGGTTTGGAGGCTGGATGCTAGGGGAAGAGGGAAGAAAAATGCGCAAGACCGATTCAAGGCTGGTCTATTCCACTGAATCAGGACGGATCTGCCCGAAATGCAAAAAATATTTTGAACACTGTGGCTGTGGCGCGCAAAAGCAGAAGCAACCGGAAGCTAAAAGTGATGGCATCGTACGCGTCGGGCGCGAGACCAAGGGCCGCAAGGGGAAGGGCGTGACCCTGGTGACCGGTGTGCCGCTGCCCGTCGATCAGCTGAAGCTGCTGGCTAAAGAGCTCAAACAGAAGTGCGGTACCGGCGGCACCCTCAAAGACGGCGTTATCGAGATCCAGGGCGATCATCGCGATACCCTGATCGAACTGCTCCAGGCGAAAGGTTGGCCGGTCAAAAAGGCCGGGGGGTGATTCAACGGGCTTTGCCCGTTGAATCAGGCTGCGGAGCGTGTTTCGCAGGGTGCTGACAAGGTTCAGCCGGAATTTATGATAGAGCGTGCAACAGATGGTTCATCTGTTGCCCTCATCCTTTATGTCTAAGAGTAAAATCGGATTCTTAAGACTAAAACCGGCGGGTCGCGTCCCGCCCGACGCCATACTTTTGTCCGGCAACAAAAGTATGCAAAAGTGCCTTCTCCTTGCGGAGGGCATCTCCTTGGCCGGATTTCTGTGACGTCAAGAACCTGCTGTACTGGGGATCCGGCCCTGTGTTAAAGGGCCTGACCTTGCCGTGCGACTTACAGGGGAAAAGCCAAAACATCCCCTACCTACCAAGTCTTCACAGCAGGAGAGGCTCTCAAGAGCCTCGGCTCCTGCGGGGGAAGCGTAGGCTCCTGATCGTTTAGAAGTATCCGGATTGAGGTTGCCGCTACTCCGAGCCAGACATGCCCAGCGCAGCGCAGGCCCTTTTCTCTTACTCTTTTGGGCTAGCAAAAGAGTAAGGCGCAGTCGGGGGGCGCGACCCCCGGGTTCTGCTTTGTTTTTAATTTTAGATGATAAAAGCAAGACCGGAGGGACGCGACCCGCCGGTCTTGCTTTTGTCTTTAAATCACAGAGGACATCAATCAAGGGCAACAGATTAACTCGCGTCCCGGTGCTTAATTCATAACGACCAGCGAATACCCTTTGTTCTGGTAGCCAATCAATGAATTGAGGCTGTTGCCGACTGTAACGACCCCGTCATAGAGGTCCTCCGGTTCGACGCCGAACAGGTTGAGCGCATAGCCACAGGCTTCCAGGCGGACCCCTCGCTGGTTCAACTCCTTGAGCAGGTTGGTGGTCTTCTGCTGTAATCCAGCGTCCCCCTGGCGACTTCGAACCAGCAATTTGACCGTGGGGCCGCGCATGCTGGCAACGTAGTGCGCCTTGACGTTCTGCTGTACGGTTTCATCATAAGTGTCGCGAATCACCGTAAAGATGAATTGCAGGGTTTCCTCATCCTTGGCCCGGATATCATATACGGCCTGGACCGAAGTCAGTCCGGACAGTGCTTCTGCATCATCCTGGGCTTTTGCCGGTTGGAGTTGTCCTCCGAGGACGATGCAGGCAAAGATTGTGATAGCTAGAATTCTCATGGGTTCCTCCAGGGACTTGTTCGGGTTTGGATAAATATTATCAGTTTTGTCAGGATTTTCACGATATGCTATATATAATGACGAACAAAAAAGTCTGCGACTTATGAGATTGCCATGTGATTACAGTCTTTTAGCTGGGGTGGAATATGAATTATCGTGAAATACTGAAGAACGTCCCTCTGTTTGCCGGCCTTGGTGAGACGGACCTCGATGACTTGATGGGGATTGTCCGGATCAATGAACACCCCCGGGGCGAGCTGCTGTTTTCCGAGGGAGAGCCGGCAGAGGGGTTTTTTATTGTGCTGGATGGCAGGGTGAAAGTCTACAAGCTCTCTCCGGAAGGCAAAGAGCGGATCCTGCATGTTATTCAGCCGGGCGGGACTTTTGCGGAGGCGGCAATTTTTGCTGAAGGGCTTTACCCGGCCTATGCCGAACCGCTGCAAGTATCAAAACTGCTTTTTTTGCCCAAGGATGCTTTTCTCGCCCTGTTGCGGGATAACAGCAGGATCTCGATCAACATGATCGCCGGGCTGTCAAGGTTTCTGCGTCAGTTTGCCAACCAGATTGAAGACCTGACCTTCAAGGACGTACCCTCGCGATTGGCCCGTTATCTTATGGACCTCTCCCGTGGGACAAAACGGTCTGTTGATCTGCCGATTTCGAAAAGCCAACTGGCCTCAAACCTCGGCACCGTCAGTGAAACCCTTTCCCGGACCTTACGCAAGCTCTCTGAAGATGATTTGATTGCGGTCGCAGGAAGGACCGTCGAAATTATCGATTTCGATCGTCTCGAAGAGCTCGCGGACAAATGCAAGGAAAGTTGAAAAATTTGCAGTAAGTAAATGATATGGAAGATTCAACGCAACCACTCTCCCGCAAGGAACTCAAGGATCTCAGGGTCCTTTTGCAGTTCACCGCGGTCTACTGCAAGGTCAAGCACGGCGGGCGCAAGTCGGTCGTGTCGGCTGACGAGCCTGAAATCCAGCGTCTGCCGCTGGGCAGGTTTCCGGTCTGCGATGAGTGCCGGGAATTCCTTTTGTATGCTTTCGAGCGCCGGTTACGCTGCCCGCTGGAGGAAAAACCTGTCTGCAAACACTGCCCCGTGCACTGCTATAAGCCGGAATACAGACAGAAGGTGCGGGAGGTCATGCGCTTCTCCGGTCAATACCTGATCAGGCGCGGCCGGCTGGATCTGCTCTGGCACTATTTTTTCTGATGCTTGACCCCGGTCAAGGCAGACGGAGCCGTATGCCGGTAAATTAGGCCTCAACGATACGCATTACTGATAATTTTCATAAGGAGTTGTCACCATGAAACGCAAAATGGTCAAGATTGATGAAGAGAAGTGCAACGGTTGCGGCCTCTGTGTCCCGTCCTGCGCGGAAGGGGCTATCCAGATTATCGACGGCAAGGCAAGGCTGCTCGCTGACAACCTCTGTGACGGTCTCGGCGCATGCCTCGGGGACTGCCCGCTCGACGCCATCACCATAGAAGAACGCGATGCGGATGAATTTGATGAGGCTGCTGTCGAGGATCATCTCAAGCAGATCGGTCGTGAGCCACAACCGCATCAGCACAAACCGGCCCCACCGGCCGGCGGCGGCTGCCCCTCGGCTGCCGTGAAAAACTTTGCCGTTCCGGCTGCCGGCGGCGGATGCCCTTCTGCAAGAACCATGAATTTCAACGCACCGCGAGAAGAAGGTGCTGAGGCAGTCGGCTCCAGGCCCTCACGCCTTGCCCAATGGCCGATCCAGCTGCACCTGCTGCCTCCGACCGCGCCCTTTTTTCAGAATGCCGACGTGGTCCTGGCCGCCGACTGCGCTCCTTTTGCCTATGCCGATTTCCAGGAAGATCTACTCAAAGGCAAGGCCCTGGCCATTGCCTGCCCGAAGCTCGACAACACGGAGCCTTATGTTGACAAGCTGGTGGCCATGATCACGCAAAGCAACATCAAGAGCCTGACCGTTGTCCACATGGAGGTCCCTTGTTGCAATGGCCTGATCTTCATGGCCCGGCAGGCGATTGAAAAGAGTGGTCGCGATATTCCTTTGGAAACAGTCTGTATCGGCATCCGTGGCGACAGAAAGTAAAATCGTGTGTCGCGAAAAATTGAGAGGCAACAAGATTATTCACAAGGCTTGATCTATGGGGACACAATACGTATTGTGTCCCCATAACTCTTTTCGAGCTGAGGAATGTTCAATATTGTTGTCAAAATGGATACAGATCAGAAAGCTTTTCTGGCACGAGCCAGAACTGCCATGCAAGACTATTTCGGTGCTGACCAGAGGCGCATCGACCATGCTCTGCAGGTGTCTCTCTATGCAGAGGAGCTGTTGGCTTACGTTGACGCCGACCCGGTCATAACCCTGGCTGCTGCTTATCTGCATGATATAGGCATCCACGAGGCGGAACGCAAGCATGGTTCCAATTCGGGCCGGTGGCAGGAGATCGAAGGCCCGCCGATCGCGAGGGAGATCCTGGCCAATCTGGGTGCAGGGGAGGCTGTTACGGATCAGGTCGCCGCAATCGTCGCCAGTCACCACACCCGCAATGGTCTTGACTCACCCGAGTTTCGTGTAATCTGGGATGCAGACGCCCTGGTCAATTTCGCTGAAGTTTTGCCCGCAAAGAGTGAAGCGCAGATCGAGAGCCTTCTGCAGGAGCATATGGTCACCGAACCCGGTTTCCGCATCGCCCGCAGGATCTTCATCAGGGATACTGAGAGCCACATGAGATGTCTGAAGGGACACAGGCCCTCGATTTTGCCCTGACGGTCCAGGCCCAGCTTACGGCTTGACACTCCATCGCCCTTACTGTTATAAAAATTCTCCTCTCCAGCGGATTTGCAGGAGAAAACGCAGGTATAGCTCAGCGGGAGAGCACTCGCCTCACACGCGAGGGGTCGTTGGTTCAATCCCAACTACCTGCACCAGTTCAAAAGGGGCCTTGCAGCACATTCTGCAAGGCCCTTTTTCTGATTACGACAGGCCTTTTCCCCGGCAACGCCTGGATCAGGATATTCTCTCTGCTGCGCGTGCCGGGAGCGTTGTCTCACTGACCGCGCCAACACAGTCCTGTGTTGCTGTGTTAAAGTATTTGTGTCGGTGCCATGAATGTTTAACAAATAGCGGAAATTGCGCATAAAAAGGCTTGACAGAGTCTGCCGCCTTTGTTAAATGTATCCGGCATTTTGGGTGCAGGCACGTAGCTCAGTGGGAGAGCACTACCTTGACACGGTAGGGGTCGGCAGTTCAATCCTGCCCGTGCCTACCATAATCTTCGCCCAAATCTCGTAGAGGCATCCGTGGATGCCTCTTTTCGTTAGGGATAACGATCATGTCAATGCTGAATGTAACATTGCCCGATGGTGCGGTTAAGGAAGTCCCGTTTGGGACGACTCCGCTGGATGTTGCACGTTCAATCGGTGAGGGTCTGGCGCGCCAGACTGTTGCAGCATACTTTGGTGAGGATCTCGTCGATGCTTGCCGGCCGATTGAGTCTGATGTCCGGTTGCGCCTGGTGACGCTGAATACTCCTGAAGGGTTGAAACTCTACCGTCACTCGACTGCCCACCTGATGGCACATGCAGTGAAAGAACTTTTCGGCCGCGAGGTCCAGGTTACTATCGGCCCGGCGATCGAGTCTGGCTTCTATTACGATTTCTTCAGTGATACCCATACTTTCAGCCCGGAAGAGTTCGACAGGATCGAGCAGAAGATGGCCGAGTTGGCTAACCAGAACTTGCCGATCGAGCGCCAGGTCGTGAAGAGCGCCGAAGCCATCAAATTGTTTCGGGAGCTGGGTGAAGATTACAAGGTCGAGCTGATCGAGGATCTTGGTGAAGAGGAAGTCACTCTTTATCGTCAAGGAACATTCGTTGATCTTTGCCGCGGCCCGCATATCCCGTCCACCGGGATGTTGAAAGTTTTCAAGTTGACCAGCGTTGCCGGTGCCTACTGGCGTGGTGACGAAAAGAACGCCATGCTGCAGCGTATCTATGCGACGGCGTTCACCGACAAGAAGGAACTGAAACAGCACCTGCATCGTCTCGAAGAGGCAAAAAAGCGTGATCACCGCAAGCTTGGCCGGGAGCTGGACCTCTTCTCTTTCAACGATGAGGCTGGCGCTGGCCTGGTGATCTGGCACCCGAAAGGGGCCTTGCTCCGTACCATTATCGAAGATTTCGAAAGGCGGGAGCATCTCAAGCGCGGCTACGACATTGTCATGGGTCCGCAGATTCTGCGTACCGAACTGTGGAAGACCTCGGGGCATTTCGACAACTATCGTGAAAACATGTACTTCACGGAAGTCGACGAGCAGAGCTATGGGATCAAGCCGATGAACTGCCTGGCCCATATGCTGATCTTCAAATCCAAGAAGCGCTCATATCGCGACCTGCCGCAGCGTTATTTCGAGCTGGGTACAGTCCACCGCCACGAGAAGAGCGGGGTGCTTCACGGCCTGCTGCGCGTACGCGGATTTACCCAGGATGATGCCCACATTCTCTGCATGCCAGAGCAGCTTGACGGCGAAATCAAGAAGGTCCTCGGTTTTGTCCGCGACGTCATGGGCATCTTTGGTTTTGAGTATGAACTGGAGATATCAACCCGTCCGGAGAAAGCCATCGGCTCCGATGAGGATTGGGAGCGTGCCACCCACGCGCTGAAAAGTGCCCTCGATGACACCGGTCTGCCTTATGAAATCAATGAAGGCGACGGCGCTTTCTACGGCCCGAAGATCGATATCAAGCTTAAGGACGCTCTTGACAGGAAGTGGCAATGTGCTACAATCCAGTGCGATTTTACTCTCCCGGAACGGTTTGACCTCAGCTATATCGGGAGTGACGGCGAGAAGCACCGGCCGGTCATGGTCCACCGGGTTATCCTGGGGGCCATTGAACGTTTCGTCGGTGTTTTGATCGAACATCACGCCGGCAATTTCCCGCTCTGGATTGCACCGGTACAAGTTAAAGTCCTCAATGTGACTGACAGCCAGGCCGCTTATGCCGAGCAGGTTTGTGAAGAACTGCGCGCCGAGGGTATCCGTGTTCAGGCTGACCTGCGCAATGAAAAATTGGGCTTCAAGATCCGTGAGGCCCAGATGGAAAAAATACCGTATATGCTGGTGATTGGCGACCAGGAAGTGGCCGCCGGCACAGTAACCGCACGGCATCGCTCCGGTGAAAACCTGGAACCGATGAAGCCTGCGGATTTTATTCGTTTTATACAGGAAGAGTGCAAACTGTACCATTAGGAGGTGCGTCATAAGTAAGGACACGACCAATATCAACGAGTCTATCCGCGCAAGTGAAGTGCGTGTCATCGATGATGAGGGTGGACAGCTTGGTATCATGGAGTTAGGTGCTGCATTGCAGGCTGCCGGGGAGCAGGGTCTCGACCTTGTGGAAGTTTCTCCCAATGCATCCCCGCCGGTTTGCCGTATCATGGACTATGGCAAGTACAAGTACCAGCAGAGCAAGCGGGCCGCAGAAGCCAAGAAAAAGCAGGCCAGGGTTGAGTTAAAGGAAGTCAAGCTGCGGCCTAAAACAGATGAGCATGACTACCAGTTCAAGGTCAAGAATGCCAAGCGGTTCCTCTTGGAGGGCAACAAGGTCAAAGTGACGATCATGTTCCGTGGCCGTGAAGTGACCCACCCTGAATTCGGTCGCCGTATCCTCACAAGAGTGGCCGAAGACCTGGTTGAGATCGGTCAGGTTGAGAGTCATCCGAATATGTCCGGCCGCTTTATGAGCATGGTTATCGGCCCCATCAAAAAATAAGATGACGACTTTTCAACAGTCGTAAAGTTTGCACAATAGCTAAGGAGAAGAACAATGCCTAAAATCAAGACCAACCGTGGCGCAGCCAAGCGTTTCCGTAAGAGCGGAACCGGCAAAATCCGCCGGAATAAAGCTTTTACCAGCCACATCCTGACCAAGAAATCGACCAAGCGCAAGCGTGACCTGCGCCAGGCGACAGAGGTCCACAAGGCTGACGCCAAGAATATCAGCTGCCTGATCCCTTACCTCTAAGGGTCGCAGCACAATCACACCCGTGAACTGTTGGGTATAATGGCTCCCCCTTCAGATCCGGGCGCGGGTTATCCGCACATCTACTCTCAAGGAGAAAAGCGATGCCAAGAGTAAAAAGAGGATTCAAAGCAAGACGCAGGAGGAACAAGGTATTAAAGCTTGCCAAGGGTTACCGCGGCGCGCGCAGTAAATTGTTCCGCAGTGCAACCGAAGCAGTTGATCGCGCGTTAAATTACGCTTTCCGCGATCGTCGTGTTCGCAAGCGTGACTTCAGGGCCCTGTGGATTGCCCGGATCAACGCCGCGGCCCGCGACAATGGCCTGTCTTACAGCCGTCTGATCTACGGTATGAAACAGGCCGAGATCGGGATCGACCGCAAGATTCTTGCCCAGCTGGCTGTCACCGACCCGACAGGGTTTGGCTCGATTGTAGAGAAAGCCAAGACCCAGTTGCAGTAATTGCCAAGACTAAAGAGATGGGGCCTGCCCCATCTCTTTTTTTTACTCCGGCCTGGCTAAATGCCAGGCCGGTGCATTCTCTGGCCGGACTATTATGAAAGACAAATTGAACAAAATAGCAGAAGCAGCCCTTCGGCATGCTGACGAAGCGTCTACCGAGGTAGAGTTGCAACAGATACGCGCCCGTTACCTTGGCAAAAAGGGTGAAATTACCGCCGTGATGAAGGGTATGGGGCAGCTGTCCGCTGAGGAACGCCCTCTGGTCGGGGCACTTGCCAATCAGGTCAAAGATCGTCTCGAAGAGGCTTTTAGTCAGCGCCAGGTGGGTTTGCGCAAGGACTTGATGCATCAGAAGCTCGCCACCGAACGAATTGACGTCACCTTGCCGGGACGCAGACAGATGCCCGGTTCAAAACACCCGATAACCCAGGTGACTGAGGATGTCGTAGCGATTTTTGCCGCGCTCGGCTTCGGTGTTGCCGAGGGCCCTGAAGTTGAAAAAGATTTTTACAATTTCGAGGCCTTGAATATTCCCAAAGACCATCCTGCACGAGACATGCAGGATACTTTCTATGTCTCTGATGATGTCGTGCTGCGTACCCACACCTCACCGGTCCAGATCCGCACCATGCTTGAGTACCAGCCGCCGGTACGGGTGGTTGCTCCGGGGACTGTGTATCGCAGGGATTCAGACCTTACGCACAGCCCGATGTTCCACCAGATAGAAGGTTTCCTGGTCGACAAAAAGGTGACTTTTGGTGATCTCAAGGGGATTCTCACGACCTTTGTCAATGAATGCTTTGGCAAGGGGATAGATGTCCGGTTCCGGCCGTCGTTCTTTCCTTTTACCGAGCCAAGCGCCGAGGTCGACATCCAGTGTGTCATCTGTGGTGGGAGCGGTTGCCGTGTCTGCAGCCAGACCGGCTGGCTGGAAATTCTCGGCAGCGGCATGATCGATCCGGAAGTCTTCAAGTCGGTTGGCTATGATCCCGAGATCTACAGCGGCTTCGCCTTCGGCATGGGGATTGAGCGAATCGCCATGTTGAAGTACGGAGTCAATGACCTTCGCCTGTTTTTTGAAAACGACATGAGGTTCCTGAAACAATTCTAGAATCGGCGGCTGGGTTGGATTCGGAAGCTGGAGGCTGGGGGCTTGGGGCTGGTTGTTGCATTTCATTTTTACCATTCACTATTAACTATTTACATAGAGTTATATAACAAAGGACTTGAAGTATGAAAGTCACCTTGAACTGGCTCAAGGATTATGTTGATTTTGACCTTTCAGCCGATGATCTTTCCCATCGTCTGACCATGGTCGGCCTTGAAGTTGATGCCATGGAGCATCATGGCGATGGACTTGACGGTGTCGTCGTCGCCCGGCTTGCCGATGTGTCAGCACACCCTGATGCCGATCGCCTGACCGTCTGCAAAGTTGAAACGGGTTGTGAAACTCTCCAGGTCGTCTGCGGCGCGAAGAATCACAAGACCGGAGACCTGGTCGCCTTTGCCCAGGTAGGAACCGTTCTGCCGGGTGATTTCAAAATCAAGAAATCCAAAATTCGCAACCAGGAATCGTACGGGATGCTCTGCTCGACCAAAGAACTGGGCCTCGGCGAAGATGCCGAGGGCATCATGATTTTACCTGCCGGCTTGCCACTGGGTCGTCCAGTGTTCGAAGTTTTGGGAATAAAAGATGTCATGTACGAGATCGGCTTGACCCCCAATCGCTCTGACTGCCTGAGCGTTGTCGGTGTGGCGCGGGAGGTGTCGGCGATGGCTGAGAAACCGCTACGACTGCCTGAGCCCGGTCTTCGTGAAGAGGGGGCCAAGGCCTCGGACAAGACCTCTGTGATTATCGAAGACGCGGATTTGTGTCCGCGTTACGCCGCGCGGCTCATCGAGGGAGTCAAGATCGGTCCTTCACCGGACTGGATGGCCCGTCGTCTCAAGGCTGTTGGCATGCGCTCCATCAATAACGTGGTCGACATTACCAACTTTGTCATGATGGAACTCGGCCAGCCGTTGCATGCTTTCGATTTCAACCTCTTGCGTGAACAACGGATCGTTGTGCGCAGGGCGGAGGAAGGGGATAAGTTTACAACGCTGGATGGTCAGGAGCGCATCCTTACGGCGAGCGACCTGGTCATCTGTGACGGCGTTGGCCCGGTAGCCCTGGCAGGAGTTATGGGCGGCCAGGATTCGGAAGTTCAGGACGACACCAAAGACATTCTGCTGGAAAGTGCCTACTTCAATCCCGTAGCGATCCGCCGCACCGGTAAACGTCTCGGCCTGCATACGGAATCTTCACACCGTTTTGAGCGCGGCACTGATGTCGACATGGTCCCGTTGGCGCTGGATCGTGCCGCCGCGCTGATCGCCGAGTTTGCCGGTGGCACGATTGCCCCCGGTGCAGTCGATGTTTATCCAGAACAAATTGTCAAACGCACCGCGACGATAACGGCCGCTCGTACCAGCGAAGTGCTGGGGTTGGAGCTCGAACTTGGCGATATCGGTGACAGGCTTACAGCAATCGGCCTGAAATGCGCCTCAGGCGATGGTGCGCTGAACGTTACAATCCCGAATTTTCGGCCCGACCTGGAACGTGAAATCGATCTGATAGAAGAAGTCGCCCGTCTCGTCGGCTATGACCGGATACCCGTAACAATGCCGACCAGCAGCCTGACCTGCCAGCAATTGCCCGCCCATCTGTCCCTGGAGCGCAAAGTCCGCGAGCAGATGATCCGGTCGGGTTACTCCGAGGTTGTCAATTATTCCTTTGTCAACGCAGGGTCCACCGATAGAATCGGTCTCGGTGATCAAGACCCGCGCCGGCAGAATGTCCGGATTCTCAATCCGCTGACAGAGGATCAGGGCGTTATGCGCACCACTCTGGTGCCGAGCGTGCTGGAAACCGCTGCCCGCAACCTTGCATATCGCAGTGATGACCTCGCCCTGTTTGAGCTTCGCCATGTCTATCAACCTATCGATGGCGCAGATCTGCCGCAGGAAAGTCTTCGCCTGACGGCGATCCTCTGTGGTCGCCGTGAGCCGCTGGGTTGGGCTCAGACCGACGCCAAAGTTGACTTCTTTGACATGAAGGGTGTCGTTGAGGAGCTCTTGTCCAGCCTGAGAATTACAGGTCTGACCTGGGACAGCCAGAGCATTGAGCCTTTTTACCATCCGGGCAAATCATGCGCCCTGTATAGTGCTGATCGACTGCTCGGTACACTCGGCGAGCTGCATCCTCAGATCCTGTACGAATTCGATCTCGGCCAGTCGGCGATCATCTGCGATCTGGATGTCGAGGCCCTGTTTGAAATCGGCGGCGACAAGATTCAGTTCCTGCCGTTGTCACGTTACCCGGATGTGCAGCGCGACTCGGCATTCCTGGTTGATGAGGAGGTCTCTGCGCAACAGGTTTTTGCGGTTCTCGGCCAGGTCAGGATCAAGGACCTTGAGAAGATTGAGCTCTTTGATGTCTACTCCGGTGAGGGGATCCCGGAAGGCAAGAAGAGCCTGGCCATTCGTGCCAGCTACCGGGCGCTGGACAGAACCTTGACCGACGAATTGATCCAGAATCTGCATGGCAAACTGGTCAGAGCGATGGAAAAGGAACTGAGTGCCGAGCTGCGCTAAAAAATAGTTGCTTATTTTCGTTGGCCTGTGATATAAAAACGTGAAAATTCGCGTAGATATCTAACGGAGGTGGATATTCATGACTAAGGCGGACCTTGTCGAAAATGTTTATCTGAAAACTGGCTTCTCCAAAAAGGAGTCCGCCGAGATCGTCGAAATGGTTTTCGACATTATGAAAAATACACTTGAGGGTGGCGACAAGATCAAGATAGCCGGCTTTGGCAACTTTGTCGTCAAGGATAAGGCGACTCGGCGTGGTCGCAATCCGCAGACCGGCCAGGAGATCGAGATATCTTCCCGTCGCATTCTGACCTTCAAGCCGAGCCAGGTGCTCAAGGCTTCGTTGAACGATTCGGAGGGATAAAGCACGTCCGCTCCGCCATCTCCAGGGTTTCGGCGCATGGACTTTCAGATTCCCGATAAACTTTATTACAAGATCGGTGAAGTTGCCAAATTTACCGGTGTCAAGACGCACGTCCTCCGTTACTGGGAGACTGAGTTTAAAGCTATTCGACCAAACAAGAGCCGCAGCAATCAAAGGCTCTATCGCAAGCAGGACGTGGAACTCATCCTGCACCTGAAAGATCTCCTTTACAGCCAGGGGTTTACCATCGCCGGTGCGCGCAAGAAACTGCGCGAAAAACCCGGCCAGAAGGTCGCTGGTCCGGCGTCAAAACCCAGAGTAAAAGCAGCTGCGGTTGACCAGCTTGCACTTCCCCTGTCAGGGGCCATTGACCTGAAACTGCTCAAGGAGATTCGCGAGGATGTCCTGCAGTTGAAGAAAAGTCTGAAAGCCACCCCTTGAGATATTGTCCCTCTATTGACCCTTTGCCTGAAATAACTCCGTGCTTATTTTACTGACGAATGACGATGGTATCCATTCCGCTGGCTTACAAGCATTGGCTGATCATTTGCAGCCACTTGGCCGGATTGTGGTTGTCGCCCCCGATCGCGAACGAAGTGCAATAGGTCATGCCCTGACTCTGCACGCACCACTGCGCGCTGAAGAGATCTTTACCGATCGCTGGGCCGTCAGCGGCACACCGACAGATGCGGTCAATCTTGCAATCCACGGAATTCTCAAAACAAAGCCAGACCTGGTCATCTCGGGGATCAACAAGGGTGGCAACATGGGAGACGACCTGACGTATTCGGGCACTGTCGCTGCAGCCATGGAGGCAACCTTGATGGGTGTTCCTGCCATAGCTGTTTCCCTTGCCTCCAGGAATTTCAAGTATGCCGATTTTGCAGACGCCTCCAGGGTCGCAGGACAACTGGCTTTAACCCTGAAAGAACATGGCCTGCCCGCTGACACCTTCATTAATGTTAATGTCCCGGCCCAGAGGCCTCTGGGGATTCGCGTGACCAGGCAAGGCAAGCGGATCTATGAAGATGCCGTGATCGAGAATATCGATCCTCGCGGACGCACCTATTACTGGATCGGTGCCGGAGGACTTGATTTTCAGGATCTGGACGGCACTGATTTCCATGCAGTACAGCACGGCTATGTATCGGTAACGCCACTACACCTAGACCTGACGAATTACGCCGCCATGGACAGGTTGCGCAATTGGCGCATGGAAGATCTGTCGGTCGATGCGGACCATGAGACCCCTCCGGCATGAAAAACTATTCTATCGCCCGTCGGCGCATGGTTGAGGAGCAGGTTATAGCGCGTGGTGTCAAGGACCCCAGAGTCACCGCTGCCATGTTGCAGGTGCCGCGGCATAAATTTGTTGAAGAAGCCATGGAGAGCCAGGCTTACCAGGACGCGCCGCTGCCGATTGGTGAAAGACAGACGATTTCCCAGCCCTACATGGTCGCGGTAATGAGTGAGGCCCTGGCGCTTGATGGCACAGATAAAGTCCTTGAGGTCGGCACAGGGTCAGGCTACCAGGCTGCTGTCCTCGCCTTGTTGGCAGATCGGGTCTTCTCCCTGGAGCGCATCCCGGCCTTGGCCCGCCGCGCCAGGAAAGTCCTTGATAGCTGTGGCTATAGCAAAGTCAATATCCGTTTGGCGGATGGCACTCTCGGCTGGCAGGAGATGGCTCCTTTTGACGCTATTATCGTCACGGCCGGGGCCCCGAATGTGCCCCAGGGTTATCTTGACCAGCTGGCCGTTGGCGGCCGCCTGGTTATACCGGTCGGGGATCGAACCAACCAGGTGCTGATGCGAATCACCCGCGTGGCCGAAACCGAATTCAAGGAAGAGCAGCTTCTCGGTTGTCGGTTCGTGCCGCTGGTCGGTAACCACGGCTGGCGTGAAGAGAGACCCTGATTCATGCGACTGGTGAGGAAACTCTACGATTGGGTTCTGGGTTGGGCCGAGACCCCCTATGGTGGCCCGGCCCTTTTTTTGCTGGCGCTCGTAGAATCATCGATTTTTCCAGTGCCCCCGGATGTTCTCCTGATCGCCCTCTGTGTGGCTTTGCCCTCGCGGGCCTGGCGTTTTGCCCTGTTGGCATCGGTCGGTTCTGTGCTGGGGGGGCTGATTGGTTACGGCATCGGCTGGGGAGCCTGGCCGGTTGTCAGTACCTATTTCTTTGATTACATCCCCGGCTTTACACCGGCTATCTTCGAGCGGGTGCAGGGACTGTTCGCCGAATACGACTTCTGGGTAGTTTTCACCGCAGGATTTACCCCGATTCCGTACAAGGTCATCACTATCGGCTCGGGCGTTTTCGAGATCAATCTGCTGGTTTTTATCATAGCGTCTCTGGTCAGCCGCAGCCTGCGATTTTTTCTGGTTGCCTGGCTGCTGCGTCGTTACGGGACGGGAATGCGTGAATTCATCGAGCGTTACTTCAATCTGCTCAGCATTATTTTTCTGCTATTGCTGGTCGGAGGCTTCCTGCTATTGAAATATGTTTTTTGATGTAGGACACTGGCCGTAGCAGAGTCCGAGGCTCGTGGTGCGTGGCTCGAGGATCTATCCAGTCGAATTTGGTATTCTGATGATGTGTACCATAATGAAATTATGCCTGCCGCTGCTGTTGCTCTGCCTGGTGCTCTCCTGTGCTCCGACGGGGATTTACCACACGGTGAAACCTGGTCAGACCCTGTACCGCATTGCCATGACCTATGATATTGACGAAGATCGACTGGCTGACATTAACAATATCAAAGACCCGACTCACTTAAAGGTCAACCAGAAACTCTTTATCCCAGGGGTGACGCAACTGCGCAATGTGCCAGCGACGGTTGCGAGACCTTCGCCCGTCAGTCCTCCCGCACAGATGACATCATCCAACCCGACGGCCCAAAAAACGCCGGATAAAGTTACCCAGAAACCTGCGGGCGGAAAATCCCCTGTTGCAAAATCGGCAGAGTCTGCCAAACCTGTCAAGGGCCTTTTTGCCTGGCCGGTTAAGGGAAAGGTCATTCATAAATTCGGCACCGAGGGGCAAAAGGTATACAAGGGTATAGAGATAGGCGTACCTGAAGGCACCAGAGTGAGCGCCGCGGCCCCGGGCAGGGTCATCTACAGTGGCAACGCGATTCCCGGTTATGGCAACCTGGTTATCGTCGAACATTCTGACAGTTTTTTCACTGTCTATGGCTACAACCAGAAGAACCTTGTGAAGATGGATGATTTTGTCGGGCAAGGGGATCAGATTGCTTTGAGTGGGGTTCCGTCGAACGGACAAAGTGCCCGACTTCATTTCGAAATTCGCAAAGGCAAGGCAGCGGTCGACCCGATTTTGTACTTGCCTTAGTCGTGGTGGTCACTTAGACTCCATATCCGTAATGAGACCGGACTGAAACAGTCTGCAGCAAAGGAACAGAAGGGTCATTGTCATGAGCGATGCATTGCAGGACAGCGAAAATGTCGACCTCGAGGACCTGTCGAAACCCTCAAAAGTCACAGGGGAAGAAGAGCCTGATGAAGAGTCCCTGGCCCAGGTTGAGCGTGAAGAGGAAGAACAGGAAACCGCCGAGGATTATGAAGACTTTGCGATGGATGCCATCAAGCTCTATCTCAAGGATATCCAGAAGACCAGTCTGTTGACAGCGGAAGAAGAGAGGGCCCTGGCCAGGCGTATTGATGACGGCGACATGGCTGCACGCGACAAGATGATCGAGTCGAATCTGCGACTGGTTGTCAAGATTGCCAAACGTTACATGAATCGCGGGCTGCCTTTTCTCGATCTGATAGAAGAGGGTAACCTTGGTCTTATCAAGGCGGTTGAACGATTCAAGCTCAGTAAAGAGTGCCGCTTTTCAACCTATGCGACGTGGTGGATCCGTCAGTCGATTGAGCGCGCCCTGGTTAACCAGAGCCGGACCATCCGGTTGCCGGTCCACGTCTCGGATGACATCAACAAGCTGATCAAAATTACTCGTGAACTGGTACGTGACCTCAACCGCGAGCCGCAGGTTAAGGAAGTTGCCGATGTCATGGGTGTTGAACCTGCTTATGTGCGCCGATTGATGGTGCTGTTGAAAAAGACCTATTCGATTGAGCACCCGATGGGTGAAAACAACGATTACAGCCTGATCGATACGATCGAAGATACCAGCCAGGTCAATCCGCTTGATCTCGCCGAATGGCTGGAAAAGTTTCGCATCATTGCCGATTTGCTGGCGACTCTCAACGACAATGAGAAAGAAATTATTGCCTTGCGTTTCGGTCTCAATGACCGCGAACCGCAAACCCTTGATACGATCGGCCGCCAGTTCGGGGTGACCCGGGAGCGGATCAGGCAGATCGAAGCCAAGAGCCTGGACAAATTACGTCTATTGCTGTCAGAGCGTGACGTCTCTCTGGAAGAAGATTGATGTAAATCCCATCATCGGAGCACAAAGCATGGAAGAATTGAAAAGCATTATTCGTGATATCCCGGATTTCCCGAAAAAAGGGATTATATTCAAAGACATCACTACACTGCTCTCTGACGGGCGCAGTTTTCATCGTATGATCGACCTGATCGCCCATCGCTACGTGGGGAAGAAGATCGACAAGATCGTCGGTGTCGAGGCGCGCGGCTTTGTCCTCGGTTCGGCCCTGGCATACAAACTCGGTATCGGCGTGACCCTGGTTCGCAAGCCGGGAAAGCTGCCATCCAAGGTGCGGCAGGTCACTTACGATCTCGAATATGGCACCGATACCCTCGAGATTCACGAAGATGCCTTCAGCAAGGGAGACAGGGTTATCATCGCTGATGATCTGCTGGCCACCGGTGGTACGGTTTCAGCGGTCGTCAAGCTGGTTGAAGGGCTAGGTGCCGAGGTTGTTGAATGTGCGTTCATGGCTGAGCTTGATTTTCTTGAGGGGCGCAAGAAGCTGCCGGAAGGCAAAGTTTTCAGCCTGCTCAACTTCTGAGCGCTTTTAGATTACGGCCCCGTAGCTCAGCAGGATAGAGCAACCGCCTCCTAAGCGGTAGGTCGTGCGTTCGAATCGCGCCGGGGCCGCCAGATTTAATGGGTTACGCATTCAGCGTAGCCCATTTTACTTGGTATAAATGATTAGGAGATGGGATCAGGAGACCCTGCTTCATCAAGCGACGGTTAACAGGAGAGAACCATGGACGAGTACAACAGCGAAGAACCGGTCCTGCCCCGGCTTCTGGCAAGCAACGCTCTGCGTGCCAACCTGACCAAGCACATGACGTTGAACCAGATGGCTGATCAAAAGGCCTCCATGATCATGACGGCATCATCGCTGATGCTGACCATCTCCCTGACTCAGTACGACAAACTCGATTTCACGGTTTTCGTGGTGCTGATGCTGACCGGTGGTCTGGCAATCCTGTTTTCGATCTTTGCGATTATCCCGGCGCTGCATGTCAAGGGCGTGCTGAACCTCTTTTATTTCCGTTCCTACGCCCAGATCAGTGAAGAAGAATTCAAGTCTGCCTTCAAGGAAACGATCGCCGACAAGGACAAGTTGTATGATGCCTATTTGAGGGAAATCTACTATCTTGGCAAATATCGGCTGACCCGGAAATATTTCTGGATTCGCAACGGACTGTGGGTATTGCTGGCTGGCTTGGCGGCATCGGCAGTGCTAACCAGCGCGAGATTCTTCTGAATGTTTGTACGCGACAAGGAGAAAATCCAAGAGGCTCTGGTAGACGCTGAAAAAAAGTTTTGTCTTGATTTTAAGGCCAAGAAAGTTAAGAATGCTGTAATTTTCAAGTTTAGTGGAGAGACTCATGTCGGGGCCGGTATTTCCAACCAAAATGGAGCACTTCTACATTGATGTCATTTTGAAGGATGGCTCCTACCACCACTTTACTCCGAGAGTCCTCGATATCCTGCTGGAAAGTCATCGCGTCCATAAGTTCAAGAGAGCCGACGGTTGGGCAACCGTAGGGGTTGACTCGATAAGGGCCGGCAAACGCGAAGATCGCAGTTATCACGGTCCGGAACGCAGGCTTTTAGCCCGTTGACCAGTCCCTGAAGTTTTTCTCCCGGTTCGATTTACAAACCCGCACCCGACAGGTGCGGGTTTTTTTGTCCGCCGCCAGCAGTCGTCTGTAGCCGCAAGGTTCATCCGCTGCAGCGGCCGGCTCTACAGATCAGGGAAATGGCATGGCATTTGCTCGTTAGCTATGTAGAAGTTGCTCCTGGCAGGTACAACCGGTCCGAAAAGGAGATCAACATGAACACGAAAACGATCGACGAATCCAAATGCGATCACGCTAACAAGGAAGTCATTGAAGGCCTCTGCCTCTCTTATGACCTGGTCAAGGGGGTATGCCTTGAGACCATGGAGCCCTGCGTCGCCGTGCAGGAAAACGACGAATAAACAGCAGGTTTCAAGCCGACAGGCCTGATTAGTCAATACCTGCAACAGCCTTTGGGGACCTTTCCTTCCCAACGCTCTCCGGATCTCTTGAGGGAATCCATTTAGTCTTTCATTTCTCTGCTGTTTCCTGTTAACCTTCGTCTCGACAGTGAGCGATTAATGTCGCTTAGACACTGCAAAATTTGCAGTATTGTCCATTGTAACGGATAAACCCCGGGGAGGATTGTACCGTCTATGATGCGGCACCGTGATGTTTACGTCAAAACGATCGCTAAATGGGGTGAAAAAGCCCAGTACGAACAGGCTGTCGAGGAATGCGCCGAACTGATTGCCACGATACAGCATTTTGCCCGGGGAAAAGTTGAGCGTCGAGTCGTCGTGGATGAACTTGCCGATGTGTACCTGATGGTAGGTCAGCTTATTTACATGCTCGGTGAAGAGGACTTTAATGCTGCCGTCGAGAAAAAAATCAACAAACTGCACAAGCTCCTCGACGAGACGAACTGATGCTGAAAATTCTTCTGGTTGATGATGTCGTTTTTTTCCGCGAAGTCATGCGCGATTATTTCAAGCGCACGCCGGCAACCATCCTTTTGGCTGAGAGCGGCCAGGCAGCAATTGACATAGCCATGCGTGAGTTGCCGGACCTCATTTATATGGATGTGGCGATGCCGGAGATGAGTGGTATTGAAGCCTGTCGGCATATCAAGGCGTACCCGACCCTGAAAAATATCCCTGTTCTCCTGGTCTTTACCCCTGATCGTGATGCCACGGTCGCAGAGGTAGCGGCTTCGGGCTGTGACGGTTACCTGGCAAAACCTTTCGGTCGTGAGGATTTCCTTAATTTGGGGCACAGCCATCTGTTCAATATTGAACGTCGTGAACGCCGTGTCCCCTGCCAGATGACGGTCAATTTTTCGATCAATGGAGAAGAATACCGGGGCAGGGGAGTCGATATCAGCCGGCATGGCTTTTATGTCGAGTTTCGCGATGAAATACCGCCGAACAGTCGTATCACGGCAAACTTCCTGTTGCCGACAGCCAGCGCCAAAAAGATTGAAATCTCGGGGCGTATTACCTGGATCAACCAGGGTTTCCCGCGGCAAAACATGACCTTGCCGCAAGGTTTTGGCGTCGCAATCCAGTCGATTGACACTGGTTCGGCCGAAGCCATTCGTACTTATCTGGAGGCTCACTGACCATGCATTCTGCAGTTCTGGACCTGTTGCGCAAGCGCCGAAGCATTCGTCAATTTCAACCCCGGGTCGTTGAGCGGGACAAGATTGAGACCCTGATCGAAGCTGCCGTACGCACACCGACATCACGCGGGCGCAATCCCTGGGAGTTCATCGTCGTCAACGATCAGGAACTGCTGCTCAAGCTCGGAGAAGCCAAGCAGCACGGTTCGGCATTTTTATCCAAGGCTCCCTTGGCGATCGTTGTGGCAGCAGATGCTGACAAGAGTGATGTCTGGACCGAAGACTGCTCCATCGCTGCCATGGTCATTCAACTGGCTGCAGAAGAGCTAGGCCTGGGCAGCTGCTGGGTTCAGATCCGTTTACGACCTCATGACGCAACATCTTCTGCGGAAGACTTCGTCAAGGAACTTTTGGGCCTTCCTGATACGCACGCAGTTGAATGCGTTATCGGTATCGGCTACCCGGCAGAGAATAAACCCGGACATTTATCGGAAGAGCTTCCTTTTGGCCATGTTCATCGCAACTCTTTCGGCGAGTAAGCGTCGCCTGTTGATACAAATCACATAACCTCTTCTGGCAAATTACAGCCTCTCTGATAGAATCCAAGGGTGCGTGATGGTTGTTCTGCTCCTTCACGTTGCATCATTCCATTCCAGAGATATGGAGGTATCCAATGTCTTACGGTGAGTCACGCGTTTACAAGAAGGTAGAGGTGATCGGCACGTCGCAAAAGAGCGTTGAAGGAGCAATCCAGAGTGCGGTCGACCGGGCCAAGTCGTCGCTGGAGAAGCTCTCCTGGTTCGAGGTCCAGGAAGTGCGGGGCCATATCGGTGACGATGGCAAGGTCACGGAGTACCAGGTTGTTCTCAAGATTGCTTTTGAACTCTCGTGAACTCGGGCAATATTAGATAACAATAAGTTGAACCGTATACATCGCTGTGTTAAAAACGTTGCCGGGTGACGCAATTGTGTCACCCGGCAACGTTTATTAGCGGATTACGCGGCTGGAAGTTTGTCTGCAAAACAGGTTTATTTCCCCCTGGTCCCTTCCTATCAGACTGAAATCATTTGAATAAATCCCACTCAGATGATTTTCTGAGCAAAAGAAATGCAATTGCCTCCCGGATTGGAACGGCTTTTGCTGATTAAAACGCGAAGACTCCTGCTGCACAAAACACCTGTATGCTAATACGGACATCAATGCTTAAAGGCCAACCAAATAAGACAGACGCACTTATCAACCGCAGGCAACTGCTCAAGGTTGGCCTGTTGGCTTCCGTTGTCTGTCTAAGCCCTCTGCCGGCCTGGGCGCGTTACAGTCTTCTGAATACCCCCGAGCGCGCCCTGAGCCTGCTTAACACTCATACCGGTGAGAGCTTGAAGCAGGTTGTCTATTGGGAAAAGGGTGTCTATTTGCCGGAGGCCCTGAATGACATCAATTACGTTCTGCGCGATCATCGCACCGACGAAGTGCATACAATCGACCCGATCACCCTCGACCTGATGACTGCGCTTAACCGAAAGCTTGCTGCAAATCGTCCTTTCGAAATCATTTCAGGCTACCGCTCGCCAAAAACCAACGCCTTGTTGCGCAAGGCCTCCGGAGGCGTTGCCAAGAAAAGTTATCACGTCAAGGGGATGGCCGTAGACCTGCGCCTTCCCGGTGTCCCGCTCAAGACTCTCCGCAAGGCAGCGATGCAACTGCGCATGGGTGGCGTTGGCTACTACCCGAAATCGAATTTCGTCCATATCGACTCCGGTAACGTGAGGTCCTGGTAAAAACACTCCTTATTTTGTAGAAACACTAAATAAATTGTATGCAACGGTTGTTTCGGCCAGGTTATAAATCTGATATCAAAAGCTCTCCAGAATGGAGAGCTTTTTTGTTAATCTAATTGTTAATTCGAGAGCGATATTTGTTCGTTGCAGATCAGATTAAGAATGGCCCATTCTGTGCGGAAGGTCCCTTTTATATTGCACCATTTCCAATAAATTCAGATCAGCCGGAATCGGGGGGCGCTCGCAGGTGAAATTTCAGATGATTATTCTGCCAACTGATTTGATTTCTTCAATTTATTTGAAATCATCCTTTTGCAGATATACTATGAACGGCATAATCGCTTCTGTCATTTGAGGTTTAACCGGGGACCCTATTGAATTTTCATTTTAAGTCGGCTTGTTTTTTTGTCTTTGGATTTCTTTTTCCTCTCCTTTTCTCATCTCCGTGTTTGGCGGAAGAACTGGAGCCGAGGAGATGGACCCACCTGCCGATCAACACCAATTTTATCGGCGGCGGGTTTGCCCACACCGATGCGGATATCAGTTTTGACCCCGTTCTCAAGATCGAAGACGGGCAGGTGGATCTGCACACCTGGGTCGCGAAGTATATCCGGACTTTCTCCCTGTTCGATAAAACGGCCCGGGTTGAGCTGTTGCAGGGCTACCAGGAGGGGCGCTGGACCGGCCTCCTGGACGGCGTTCCCACAACGGTCCGTCGCAGCGGCTGGGCCGATACCAGACTGGGTTTTGCGGTCAACCTGTACGGCGCACCGCCTTTAGAGGGGAAGGAGTACGCTGCTTACCGGGCAGCGATCGACACGGAAACCATTGTCGGAGCCGGACTGTCCGTGCAACTGCCGACCGGCGACTACATGGATGACAAGCTGATCAACCTCGGCACCAATCGTTTTACCTTCCGGCCCCGGGTCGGGGTGCTTCACACCCGTGGCAAATGGTCTGTGGAAATGACCGGCGTGGTTGAGCTCTACACTGACAATACGGACTTCTTCAATGGCAAGACGCTCGAAAATGAGCCTCTCTACGTGATTCACAGTCACCTGATCCATACTTTCAGGCCGGGCGTCTGGGCCGGTGTCAGTGCAGGATATGATTATGGCGGACGGTCGACGATCGATGGCGTTGAAAAAGACGATCGCAAGCAGAATGTCGGCTGGGCCTTGAGTTTCGGTTTTCCGGTCAGTCGACACCTGGGATTCAAGCTTGCTTATATCGGCACCCGCACCCAGGAAAAGACCGGCATCGATTCGGACTCCTATATCGTGGGAGTCTCTGCGTTCTGGTAGCATGCAGCCAACACTTGAGTTGACCACCACCGTTAAAAACGGTAGTCTCAAATGCGTTACTTGACCTGAATTGCAAGGCTCGGCTGTGGGGAGAAATGTAAACTGACGTCGACACCGTCTTGTCCGGATCCCGGGCCAGGCGGCTTTTAGTTTTTATGTTGTTTATATGTTGTAAAACCAGGCGAAAGACATGTATGAGCAATAAGCTGAAAAAGAAAAAACCTGCAATGAGCCACAACAGCGAACAGGGCAGCATATTCAAGGAAGCCTGGGAGAACATGAACAACGACTTTTCCAGGTTCATGCCCAGTTCCTCGCCAAACGTACCCCGAAAGGGAAGGGCAAGGCCTGGGTTGTAGTCGTGGTCACTGTCGTCGGAGTTACTGGTCCTGGGTGTGGTCAGTATCTTTGTGTATGACTGGTTTGTTAAATAACGGGACGCGGGACGCGGAACGAGAAAATGTATTTTTTTAGATTAGTTAAAGCTGTCTTGTTAATGTAGGTTGTAGATTTTGAGTTTTGAGTTTTAAACCGCGTCTCGCGTACCGGTTTTTAAAAGGAGATTTTATGAAAAACCAAGATGTCGGCATGCCGATCGGTATCATCCTGGATCCCGGAACCTACTACCGCTGCACCTGCGGCAAGTCGCAAAACCTGCCTTTTTGCGATGAATCGCACAGCGGCAGCGAAAGCTCGCCGATCGAATTCAAAGTCCAGCGCCGCCAGAAGGTTTTCATCTGCGGCTGCGGATTGACCGGTGACCAACCCTACTGTGACGGCAGTTGCGGTGTTTCACTGGCGAACCGGGAATGATATAAACAAGGGACGCGGAACGTGGCACGCGGTACGCGGCTAAACGACAATTCTTCAGAGTCTTCAGCCCGGTTCAGTTTCCATGGCGGGCTTGCAGAGTTGCTGGTGCGTCGATATTGCGCGGATCGGCCAACCTATCGTTTCAGGGGTAACCCGGGCATCAAGGATGCTATTGAAACCATGGGCATTCCCCACACCGAAGTCGATGTTATCCTCGCCAACGGTCTTTCTGTAAACTTCTCTTATCCTCTGCAGGACAATGACACGATTGATGTTTACCCGGTTTTATCGGACGTTCCGGTCACCAGGCCGTTAAAGCTTACCCCTTGTCCACCTGACCCTGCCACCTTCATCCTCGACGTTCATCTCGGCAAACTCGCTCGCCGCATGCGCCTGCTTGGTTTTGATGCCTGTTACAGGAACGATCTTGATGATGCGGAAATCATGGCGATAGCCGCTCAGGAAGACCGCATCATTCTGACTCGCGATCTTGGTATCCTCAAGCACCGCAAGGTCGCGCACGGTTACCTGGTGCGCAGTGACCATGTCGACTGCCAGTTGCGCGAAGTCCTGAAACGCTATGACTTGTCCGGGCGGATCCATCTGTGGCAGCGCTGCATGGTTTGCAACGGTTTATTGTCCAGGGTGGAAAAGGCCGAGGTCCTGGATCGCCTGGAACCCAAGACCAGGCTTTATTACGAGGAGTTCCATCGGTGCTCCAGTTGCGAACGGCTCTACTGGCAAGGTTCTCATTATGCCAAGATCGCTGCCTGGTTAAGCAAGTTAGATGCTTTGCTATGCATTTAAATATCTCTCCCCCTCGGCAATCAGTCGCACCTGTCTGCTCACGCGATCCCAAAAACCTGATAGAATCCTGATTAGATCAGTATCGTTAAGAGCACTGGAGGTCGTTATGAAAATATTATCAAGTTTTTTACTGGTACTTTTTTTCGCCGCTACAGCCTGGGCTGCCGGTGAAACCGTCGTCTACCAGGTCAATGGTGCGGATTACGAGGGTTATTACACCAGCCCCACGCCAGGCGCCCCGCTGGTAATCATAATCCATGACTGGGATGGATTGACCGATTACGAGGTCAAGCGTGCCGATATGCTTGCAGACCTGGGGTATGCAGTTTTTGCTGCAGACCTGTTCGGTAAAGGGGTCCGCCCGACGGAGCTCGAGGCCAAAAAACAACAGACCGGAGAGCTGTACAAGGATCGCGCAAAGATGCGCGCGCTGATCCAGGGCGCTGTCGATCAAGCCAAAAAGAAAGGCGGCAAAACTGAGCATGCAGTTGTCATGGGCTACTGCTTCGGCGGCGCCGCAGTCCTTGAACATGCCAGGTCAGGCGCCGACATGAAGGGCTTTGTTGCATTCCACGGCGGGCTGACAACTCCTGAAGGGCAGGATTACAGCAAGGCAAAGGGGCAGTTCCTGATACTGCACGGTACCGCTGATGCCAGCGTCAGCATGGATGACTTCGCCGCCCTGGCAAAACAGCTGGAAACGCACGGCGTCAAGCACGAGATGATTACCTACAGCGGTGCGCCGCACGCCTTCACCGTGTTCGGCACGGACCGTTATCGCGAGGACGCCGACCGTAAATCGTGGCAGCGCTTTGTCGCGTACCTCGCTGAGACGCTTCGCTGAGAGCAGGCCGACGCCGCTTCCGGAGACGGTCCGAGCCGGACCGTCTCCGGGGGTGGGCTGGTGGGGTTGCTCGATCTGAAAATCCGTGCCTGTCAGTATTAGCGATATCATCCTGTTTCCAAAGCGTGTATCCTCTGTAGTGCCAGCCGGCATTAACCGACCACCATGGAGATATGATGGAATACCTGATTGCATGGCTTGTCTTCCCTTTTGCCACAGGCTCACTTGCCCGGGGCAAAAATCGTAATGTCCTCTTTTGGGGTCTCCTTGGACTTTTGCTGGGGCCTTTTGCCATTTTGATCGTTGCCTTGATTAAACCGGCGCCCGGAGCAGACCAGGGCTACAATTAGGCATGGCGCCAATCCTTTCCAATCCGAACTTTTTCAAGACGTGAAGGGTTGTCAACACCTTCTGGCCCTGTCCGGGTGTTCAGCCGCGCCCGATTGATGCCATCGAAGCCCGTTCGCTTCAAGCTGGGGACTTTTTTTGCAGACTGCGCGAGTTCCCGTTTGCCCTGCTGTCTTATCTTCGCTAGAATCGACTCATGACAAAATTCAAGCCTGACAAATGGACCCCGGCGGATCTCGACGGCCTTCTCGTTGATGTCATCGCCGCTGTTGAAAGCGGTGAGATCGATTCAGCTTTTGACAACTCCGCGTTGACCCTGGGACCCCTGACCAGGGCCAAGAACACCAGGAATTTTACCAAGAATTACCTGGCTGCTTGTATCCGGGCCGGCATTGGCGGGGTCTCGGAAGCCAATAACGATACCGCCCTGGGGCTGGTTAATGCTTTCCGCCAGATGAATGCTGAACCTCCGCTCGACAAACTTCCTGAGAATTACAAGGTCTTTGCGGTCAAATTGCCCTGCGAGGACGGAAATCCTGATATCGAGATATTTATCAAGGAGGGGAACAGGGTCCTTTATGGAGAAAAAGTCCTGCCGCGGGGCGTTTTGACCGAGAACTTTCTGGATGTGACCGGTTCGACGCTGTTCCAGGGCTCGACTCCCAATATGAGAAAGCGCTGAGTGTCGATACTTCTTTAATGGAATGATGCTATGCAACAGAAATTAATATTTATCGACGTTGAGACGACAGGGGTCAACCCCGACTGTAATGGGCTGACACAGATTTCCGGTTGTGTGCAGGTTGATAATGAGGTCATGGAATCGTTCGACTATTTTGTCAGGCCATTCCCTCAGGACGTGATAGAGAGCGCGGCCCTCGAAGTGACCGGGATTGACCGCAAACAATTTCTCCTTCCTGATCACCCCGACCACCTGGCTGTTGCCGGACAGGTATTCGAGGACCCGAGAGAGATCTACGTGCGCATGCACACAATGTTCAAGAAATATGTCAGCCAGTATGACAAGTCCGATAAATTCCAGTTTGTAGGCTATAACGCGCACAGCTTCGACATGCCCTTTATGCGGCGTTTCTGGGAAAAGAACAACGACCGCTTCTTCGGTAGCTGGTTCTGGTACCCGTGCCTGGACGTCATGCTGGTCTGGGCACAGATCCTGCTGCCGGTGCGTGCCGAACTGCCTAACTTCAAACTCGTAACGGTCGCGAAGTATTGCGGCATCGAAGTCGATGAAGACAGGTTGCACGATTCGCAGTACGACATTGAACTGACCCGTGAACTCTGGCTCTCCGCCTGTCAAATCATCAAGCAGGGAGAGCGGCAGCAACCAGCCTGGAGTCAGGGGGAGCTATTCGGTTGACTGTCTCCAGCAGCATTTCCCGGCCGCCGGGTTGCCACTGGCCGAATCCCATATTAAAATGAAATAAAACCTTTCCTCTTGATTGCGACGGGAGGACACAATGATTAAGAAACTGGCCATACCATGGCAAGTGCGCATACACCTGTTTTTGTTCGCGGCGAGTCTGCTCTGGATTATCGTTCCAGCAATCAACAAGGTCCCCAGCGAGCTGGTGACCCGGCACAGCCTGGTCGCTGCATCAGAGTTTTTATACCTGGTTGATACCGAGGAGTATGCAAAAAGCTGGGAGGTGACTTCGGTCGCTCTCAAAAACATGCTGACGCAGGCAGCCTGGAGCGAGGAGATTGATCGTCTCAGGTCTTTTCTCGGCCCGATCGTCGAACGGATACACCACGATATCACATACACTGATTCGGCGGGCGATGTCCCGGCCGGTGAGTACGTGGTCATGACCTTTGTCTCAAGGTTTGCGCTCAGTGAACGGGTTTTTGAAAAACTCACCCTGATGCTCGGAGAGGATGATCAGTGGCAGGTGGTCGGATATTTCCTCAAACAGGCATGACAGGTGCGCCATCGTGCTGAGCCCATCTTCAGTGATAAAGGCTTTATCTGCGGCAGGTTGCGTGACGGGTCTTTGCCTTTCACTTTATGTTTTTTGTGACGCCGCCATGCTGGTAGACGACGGCAGCAAATCTCCTCTGCGGCAATCTACCTACGTTGAAAAAATTTTGCGGGAGTCTGCCGGGAGCGAGGCTCCCGGCGGCCGCATCACGTCCATTTCCAGCCATTTCCTCGGCGTTCCTTATCTGGCAAACAGCCTGATCGGAGGCCCCGCAGAAACTGAGCAGCTGGTGACCAGGCTGGACGGTTTCGACTGTTTTACCTTCCTGGATACCGTAGAGGCTTTACGTCGCAGCACTGCTGCGGGTGACTTCCCGATGCAGATGATGCAGGTTCGTTACCGGGCGGGGGTGGTCTCCTTTGAAAATCGCAGGCATTTCTTCAGCGATTGGGTGTCGGCTAAAGAGTCACCAATCAAGGATATTACGGCAATGGTCGGCCAGGGCAGGGAACGTTCTGCCCAAAAAGAACTGAATGCGAGAGATGGCGAGGCCACCTGGGTGGATGGGATCGACGTGATACCAAGAACGATCATCTATATCCCCGCCGGTGAACTGGACGCAAAGCTTCTCGATGCTCTTGACCCGGGCGATTACATAGGGGTATTCAGTCCCCGTCCGGGGCTGGATGTCAGTCACACGGGGTTGATTGTCAAGACGGGTGGGGCCATCATGTTTCGTCATGCCTCTTCGCGCGGTGGTGTGGAACGGGTCATAGACGAAGAGCTGATGACTTATATGCGCGGGAAAACGGGCTTGATCGTCTACCGCGTGATGCAATGAAGATCAAGGATCGTCCATACCTGTTGCTGACCATGGCGGTGCTTTTCTGGGCCGGGAACTTCATTCTCGGCCGCGCATTTCACAACGATATCCCGCCGATCGCACTCGCATTCTGGCGCTGGCTGGGTGCTTCTGTTCTGGTAACCTGGCCGGCCTTGCCGTATCTGCGTCGCGATCACCGCTCTCTCACACGGGCCTGGCCTGCAATCCTGTTGCTGGCAGTATTGGGTATCGCTGCCTTCAATTCGCTGGCGTATTCCGGTCTTCAGTACACCCAGGCCATCAACGCATTCCTGATTCAATCCCTGATGCCGGTGATGATCGTGGCATTGTCATTCCTGATTTTCCGGGAAAGTGTGACGATTTTGCAGTGTGCCGGCATCGTGGTGTCTCTTTCAGGGGCGGTCGTGATCATCGCTCGCGGTGATGCAGTGGCTTTGATGTCCCTGTCGGTAAATCGCGGAGATTTCCTGGTCATGACTGCTATCGCCTGCTACGCAGGCTACTCGGTGATGCTTCGCAAGCGGCCGCACGTTCATCCCCTTGCGTTTATCTGTACAATCTTCTGGATCGGAACCATCGTGCTCCTGCCACTTTACTTGTGGGAATCCATGACGGTGGCCGTCATGCAGGTGACACTGGCCAACCTGCTGGTGATCGGCTATGTCATGGTCTTCCCGTCGATCGTCTCCTACCTTTGCTATAACCGTGGTGTCGAACTTGTCGGTGCCAACCGGGCAGGGCTGTTCATTCACCTGATGCCGGTATTTGGCAGCCTCATGGCGGTCGTCTTTCTCGGCGAGGCATTCAGGTGGTACCACGGTTTCGGTGTTTGCCTGATCGGCACGGGAATCTTCCTGGCGACCCGCTCACGGAAGCCATCTGAAACGTGAATCGGGAGCCCCTCGGTTGAACTTCTATGTCATCGATATGCCATTTTAAAATATCCATGCTTTTTGGTTTTAGAAAAGGTAGAGTGTCCGCTGTTCTACTTTAAATGAAAATATCATCCACAGGGGCTCCAATGAATAATCGTGACTACATTCTTATGGTCGGGCTGGTCGCGCTGACCGTTCTGACCTCGTTCTTCCTGACCTATTACGGGATGAATATTGTCATGTCCGGAACCGTCCCGGGCCGCGCCCTGACATTTTCCTATGTCACGATCGCCTACGGCCTTGGCAGCCTCGCAATCCTCAGTCTCGCATGGAGCAGTCGGGAAGCCTGGTCTGTGAAGGTGATCAAGTTGTTTGCCTTGTGTTATCTCGGCGTCGTTATCATGGACACGTTCCGTGACGGTCTGCAAGGCGGTCTGGAGTTGATCCGCATCCCGGCCCTGGCCGTGGTCCTCTATGCCAACTGGCTTGCGGTAAAAAAAGTCGTTGAAAGAGACTGATTGCGAGGCAACATCCGGCCACACGTCCTGCCGGGCTTGACTTCTGTCACATCCTTGCCAAGATGAATATGGCAAAGGTGTTTCTCCAAGAGGAGCTATGAACGATGAGCGTTGTACCGTCTTACAGCCCCCCAGATTTCAATTCCGAGCGGCTGAAACTCTCTCCGCCTGTAAAAACCGAACCAGCGCCCGACCACGGGGTTGTCCCGGCTAATTTTCACGGCACTTCAAACCATCCTGAATACCTTCATCTCGGTAACGGCCGGTGGCTGCTTGCTCCCGAGAGCCGCATGGATGCAGTGCTCGTTCTCAACGGTGAAATGATTGACGTCACTGAGGCGCGCAGAGTGCGCAAGGGCGACCTGGTGGTGGTTGGCCGTACCGAAAATGGCGAGGACGGGATTTACGTGCATGTTGAGGGCTTCGAGCAGGAAGCGGGCCCAGCCGCCGACAAGTTCTCCTTTCGGACCCGCGGTACCCGTGAAACCCCTTTCTCACGTTGCTACGATGACCTCTACAAGGTCCTTCGCCATGACCGCGAGCATGGCCACATAGTCTGGGTCCTTGGGCCCGCTGTGGCCTTTGACAAGGACAGCAGGGACTCCATGCAGGGCCTGATAGAGAACGGCTTCTGTCACGGCTTGCTGGCCGGCAATGCGCTGGCCACTCATGACCTTGAGGCCGCCCTGTACCGTACTGGCCTGGGGCAGGATATCTATTCGCAGACCCTCAAGCCGCTCGGCCACTACAACCATCTCGATATTATCAATGAAGTGCGCCGCAGAGGCTCGATAGCGCGGGCAATTGAAGACCTGCAACTCAAGGACGGGATTATTTATGCCTGCGAAAAGCAGGGCGTCCCCTATGTCCTCGCCGGGTCGATTCGCGATGATGGGCCATTGCCCGAGGTTATCTCAGATGTCTACCTTGCCCAGGATGCCATGCGCGTCCATGCCCGAAAGGCAACCACGGTGGTTGCCCTGGCCACGCAATTACATTCGATCGCCTTCGGCAATATGGTACCCAGCTACCGGGTCATGCCTGATGGTGTGGTCCGCCCGGTATTTTTTTATATCGTGGATATGACAGAGTTCAGCGCAGACAAGCTTGCCAATCGCGGTTCTGCGCAGGCTGTGGCGATTCTGACCAACGCCCAGGATTTTACTGTCAATCTGTGGAACAACCTCAAAGGTTGAATGTCGATTTTGTGGCTGCCATGAAAAAGACGATACAGATAATCGGTGTGCCAGTTGATCTGGGGCAGTCACACCGCGGGGTTGACCTGGGTCCGGGTGCCTTGAGGTATGCCGGCCTCTCGGCAAGACTCGAACAGTTGGGTTATGAAGTCTACGATTACGGCAACCTGCACGTCCCGGTCCGGGAATCGCTTTCCGGCGAACGCTCCGAACGTTATCTCCCCTCGATAAAAAAAGTCTGTGAAGCCGTCTGTCTTGCCGGGAGCAAGGCGGTAGAAAATGGCTACATCCCGGTTTTTCTGGGTGGGGACCATTCGATTTCCGTAGGAACGATCGCCGGAGTTACCCAGCAGGAGTCTACGGGAGTGCTCTGGATCGACGCGCATGGTGATTTCAACACCTGCGATTCCTCCCGTTCCGGAAACATCCACGGCATGGCCCTTGCGCTCCTGCTGGGTCACGGCCACCCGGAGCTGGTCGGGGTCGGCGGTCCCCACGCCACACTGCAGGCGAAAGATGTCGTTATGGTCGGCGTTCGCGACCTGGATCCGGGCGAACGGCAGAGTCTTGGAGAGAGTGGCGTAACGGTTTATACGATGCGTGACATCGATGAGAGAGGGATCGGTGCCGTCGCGGTTGAAGCTTTAAAAAAACTCAGTCATCGGCAAAGACTGCATGTCAGCCTTGATATCGATGCTCTTGATCCCCAGGCTGCGCCAGGTGCCGGCACCCTGGTCGATGGTGGCATTTCTTATCGCGAGGCCCAGTTGCTTATGGAAATTATTGCCGACTCCAGGCGCCTGAGTTCCCTCGATATCGTCGAAATCAATCCGATTCTTGACAATCGCAATAAAACAGCCCAGACGGCTGTGTCCCTGATCGCCTCCCTGTTTGGCAAGAGTATCCTGTAGTCGTTCAGGCCAGGGGAATCACATAAAAAAGCACCGCAAAGTAATGCAGGATGCTCCCTGCCAGGACAAAACCGTGCCAGATTGCATGGTGGTATCGTAGCGCCTTCCATCGGTAGAAGATGACTCCGGTTGTGTACGCCAGGCCACCGAGAAAGAGCAGGATGAGGCCTCCGGGCGCAACCTCGTTGAGCATCGGTTTGAACGCCGCGAGCACTACCCAGCCCATGCCGATGTAAAGTGCCAGTGAAAGCTTTTGCCATCGATGCAGGAGACTGACCTGGAAAAGCACACCGAGCAGGGCCAGCGACCATATGATGCCGAACAAGGTCCAACCCCAGACCCCGCGCAAATTGACGAGCATAAAAGGCGTGTAAGTGCCTGCGATCAAGAGGAAGATAGCCGAATGATCAAGGCGGCGCATGATGTTCTTTGCGCGTGGCTGTGGAATGCTGTGATAGAGCGTGGAGAAGGCGTACTGGAGGATCAGGGTCGATGCAAAGACCACGCAACTCACCATGTGCCAGGCGTTGCCGAGGCGGTTGGCATAAGTGGTCAATACAGCCAGTCCAGCAATGGCCAGAATCAGGCCGACCCCGTGGGTGATGCTGTTGGCAACTTCTTCGCCGGTTGTGTATCGCGGCTTGTCGATCTTGAAAGACATCACAACTCTCCTATGCATAAGCCTCCCGGCAGGAGGCAGCCTGTTGATGCAAAATTCCTGGCTCATTATGCCTGTGTTGCCAGATTTCGAAGGTAAAAGTTGTGTAATGATTTAAACCCTGTCATTTCGACGTTTATGACTGGCAGGGCACGCAGGAGGGCGCTGAAACGGCTTTGTTCGCCAGTTTGGCTGTCAAATAATATCAAGCTATTGTAAATTGCTCAGGCAGAAGATGAGCCTTTGACTGGAGATGTCCCTTGGCAGGAACCAGCTTACTCACCCTGATTGATGATATTGCGAGCCTTCTTGACGATATTGCCCTGATGTCGAAGATGGCGGCCAAGAAAACCGCAGGAGTGCTCGGTGACGACCTGGCTCTGAACGCGGAGCAGGTAAGCGGCGTTCGCGCTGAGCGCGAACTTCCCGTTGTATGGGCGGTCGCAAAGGGATCGCTGAAGAATAAGCTGGTTCTCGTACCCGCAGCGCTTTTCTTAAGCGCATTCATCCCGTGGGTCATCACCCCGGTTTTGATGCTTGGCGGAGCCTTTTTGTGTTTCGAGGGCTTCGAGAAGGTTGCTCACAGGTTTTTGCCCTCCAAAAAGGAGAATGGCAAAAAGCGGGCAGAGAGAATTCAGGCCTTGGCTAACCCAAAGGTCGATATGGTCGATCTTGAACGCAAAAAAATCAAAGGGGCCATCAGGACAGACTTCATACTCTCAACGGAGATTATTGTCATCGTTCTCGGAACCGTCCAGGGTTCTTCCATGGCGGTTCAGGTCGCTGTGGTGTCCGGAATGGCCCTGTTCATAACGGTCGGGGTCTATGCTCTGGTCGCTGGCATCGTCAAGATGGACGATGCCGGCCTGTACCTTGCCAAGGTTCCTGCAATAGATGCCTGGGGGAGTCTGTGTCGCAAGGCCGGCAGTGGACTTCTTCGTCTGGCACCATTGCTGATGAAGGCCTTGTCGATTGTCGGCACGGCGGCAATGTTTATGGTCGGCGGCGGCATACTTATGCATGGCCTCCCCGGCGCACATAAACTTACAGATCATCTGGTGGAGTCACTTCAGGGCATTCCCCTGGCCGGAAGCGCCAGTTCTGCTCTGATACCGACATTTTTAGCCGCAATCATCGGCGTACTCGCCGGAGGCTTATTGTTGACTCTTGCCTCGATGGGCAAGGGCGCCATCGCAAAACTGAAAGCGTGTATCAGTGGTAAGGGGAAGCTTTAGGGCTCTTCCATTTCAGAACGCAGCCGGTCTTGCTTGGGTAGCGCCTGTTTGGTACCGCCCTGATCAACGTGGGCGAAGGTGATAGTGGTCGAAAACACGGTTTCCTCGGTGCTGGCGCCGGGGGCGTCGGCGTACACGTCCACCGTGTACTGTATTGAGGTCCTCCCCTGTTTCACCGGCCTGATATTGAAGCGCAGGATCGAGCCGTTGAGTACCGGCTTACGAAAGCTGATCTTGTCCATGCCAACGGTCACCAGCGGACATCCCGGGAAATCCCGCGATGCAACCAGCCACGCGTACTCGTCGACCCATTGCAACAGGGCCCCGCCGAACAGGAAGCCGTAATGGTTCAAATGCTCCTGGCGAACAATTGCGTAGTTATTCATCTCTTCAGCTCTGGTCGGATCGGATGTGGATTCGGGGGGCCGGTATTAACCCCAGTTTAAGCTCGATCGCCTCAACCCTTGTCAAGCCGTTCCTGGCATTCTTCCACCCACTTAAAAATTTCCTTCAATTCAAAAGGCTTGCGGAAGTAGTGGATGCCCATGGCATTCAACTCGTTCATGTAATGCAACGTCAGGTAGCCGCTGATAATTGCCACGTTGCCCAGCGTGAGAGGCCAGCACCCCCCCTCCTTGAGGCCCTTGACGAATTCTATCCCCTCGATGTTAGGCATCACGATATCTGCGATAAGAACGTCAGTACATGAGTCCTTCGGTTCGCAGGGACATCTCTGGTTGTTCAGCAAGGGGAACTCGGTAGGATCAGAGAGGGTCGAAACCTCGTGCCCCTTGCTGGTCAGAGCGGCATCAAAAAGGCTTCGAATGTCAGGATCGTCATCAAGAATAAGGATGCGCATTTTTACCCCCTCGTCTTTTATGGGCATACCCTCGACATTCTACCATAATTTTGGCGTGGGGACGTTGTTGAGACATGAAAACATTGGATTATCGGGATACGCAGGCCCCGATCAATTCTGTCTGGGAAGGGAGCACATGTTTTTTTTGCCCGATGGCAAAAGATGCCTGTAGCGTGCAAAGATGGCATAACCTGTATGGGCCGCGAGGTTGATCCCTGGAAGCCCGATGGTTTTTGATAGCAGGGGATAGAAGGGCGACGGCAGAGCTTCCCAGAGCATGCGGAATGCGTCGACGCCAGTGAAAAAGTGCCCATCGGCATCGCATGCATGCAGTTCTCTCTGGAAATCGTCATCTGATTTGTCGTAGGACCCGGCGCTGAAATCCGTTGCGGCAATATCGACGAAGCGAACTCGATGATCGGCTATCTTGCGGTAATATTTCATCTCTTTGGAGCAGACGCCACAAGCCCCATCGTAGAAGATCGTTAATGGATAGCTAACCGACATGAATAAACCTCACATTGCAAGTGCCGAGCGAAGACTTTTGTTCATTATAATCTGATTCGCCATGGCCATGTCCAGCCTTGTTCAGATATTTGTTCCTGGGGCATGTACTTAATCTCCACTTCACACTAGATGTAGTGATGCTTAGGTTTGCATATTCCTCACGCGTCCCCAAGAATTTCCTGATAAACCAGCTAACAGTATACTAAAACCCCTAATGTATTTTGGAATCAGTTGCAGCAGCATAAACAAGAATACCACCAGAAGGTGGACCAGTCGTTACTGTAAATCGTGATTTTCAAGAATTCGCGCATTCTGCTAGCAAACCTGATTCAGGAGTAGCTACGCTAAGGCTTTATTTTGATGGGTTATGAAGAAGGTCATAATTTTACCTTTGGTTTGTAAAAGGCTTCAGAGACTATGCATGACATGCTTAATCGCCTCTATTTGACCACACAGCCCATGAGCGGTTATATTGCATGGAATCTATTATAATTCTTGTGAATTGCTTTTTTGAGCCAGCACAAACTGCGAATCATTTTGCACAATGGCAACATGGCCTGACGCCGTAACTTAGAGAGGGTTGAGACAGCTCTACCCGAACTAATTTTACTTTTGTGTGCCGAAGAAATAATCAAAGGCTGAAGGGGGTGACATGAAGGGATATGTTTTGTTCTTCTTTTCCGTCTTGTTTTTGATACCGGTCATGAGCCAGGCCAGTGAGATTGAACGAATTCAGAAAGCGGGGGTGATCACTGTTGCGCTGAATCGGGATTATCCTCCGTTCTGCATGGAAAAATCGGGCACCCTCTTCGGCCTGGATGTGGATCTGGCCCACCTGCTGGCAGCGCACCTCGACGTCAAGGTGCGCTTTATTCGTCCGGAGACCTATGACCAGCAGATCCCCGGACTGTTGGCTGGCGAGGCCGACATTATCATGGCGGCAATGACCAGAACCGTGCAACGGGCCCTGCTGGTCAACTTCTCAACTCCTTATTTCGAAGTCAGCCAGGCCGCCCTGGTCAGGCGGGACAAGGTCCCGGCAGACGCAAAAGCATACTTTGACCTGCTTGAAATCAAGAGCATCCGCCTAGGGGTCAAAGCAGGTACCACGCATGAAGATTTTGCTCGACAGTTGTTTCCTGCCACAGCCATCAAGCTTTACCCGACAGCAGCGGCCGCAGCGGAAGCAGTCGTCCGGAGAGAGGTCGATGCCATGGTGGCGGATTCGCCCTTCGTGCGCGTCTGGCACAACACGCACGTTGAGCACTACACTGCGGTCACCGCACTGCTGGAACCGGTCACCAGGGAGTTTTACGCTTTCGCAATCCGCAAAGGGGATGCAGATTTTTTGAGCTGGCTCAACGTATTCGTTGAAGAGATCAAGAGCGACGGGACCCTTGACCTGCTGGTCCACGAGTATTTTGAGCAGATGGCCTGGGCTGCAAAGCCAGGGGAACCGCCCGCGCGACAGAGCCGGGCCGAGTTCCTGAAAAATCGCTTCATCATCGACAAAAAGGCCCGGATTGAGCAGCGTCGCAGAGCCTTCCAGGGCAAAGGTGACAACTATGAGTAGCTTCTTCCGCCCCTCAACAATTTACATCCTTATTGATATAGAGAGACATTAGACTTTCGCAGAGGAGGTCGGCATGAAATTAATCGGATGGTATTTTAAACCGAGCCTGCTGACCCGCATTCTCGCCGGGTTGGTCCTCGGCGCGGTTTGCGGGTTGCTGTTTGGCCCGGCCATGGCATGGGCCAGCCCTCTCGGAGCTATCTTTATCCGGTTGTTGAAAATGATCGTGATGCCGGTCATCCTCTTCACGCTGACGGTGGGCGCCGCCAGCGTTCACCCCTCGCAACTGGGCAGGGTTGGGGTCAAGGCCCTGGTGATCTACATGATCACGACCGGTTTCGCCGTCTGTTTCGGCCTGCTGTTCGGCAACATTTTTCAACCGGGCAAGGGGATGCAGATTGCCGCCGGCGCGGCCGAAAGCATCAAGGCGGACGCCCTTGCTGCACCTTCGCTAGTCGACACCCTGATCAACATCGTACCAGTCAACCCCTTCGGCGCCATCGCCGAAGGCAACGTACTGCCAGTGATCTTTTTCTGCCTCTTTTTCGGCATCGGGCTGGCCCATGCCAGGAACAGTGAGAATGAGCAGATTCAGCGTTCGGCTGAGACCGTTTTTCTGTTTTTCAACGGTGGCGCGGAAATCATGTACCTGGTGGTGCACTGGATCCTGGAGTTCGCACCGATTGGTGTTTTCGCCCTGATTGCCGATGTCTTCGGTAGCCAGGGGGCCGAGGCCTTCGGGCCCCTGGGGTGGACAACCCTGGCCATCTATCTCGCATTTTTGGGCCACATGCTGATTGCCTACAGCGGCATGCTGCTACTGTTCAGAATCTCCCCCCTCGCTTTTTTCCTGAAAGCCAAAGAAGCTATCGTGACTGCTTTTGTAACCCGCAGCAGCGGCGGCACCCTGCCGGTCAGCATGAATATCGCCGGCAGCAAGATGGGGGTTTCACAGGGAGTCTATTCATTCTCCCTCCCTCTGGGGGCAACCCTCAATATGGACGGGACCGCTATTTACCAGGGGGTTTGCGCCATCTTCATCGGCTTCGCCATCGGCGCACCACTGACCTTTTCCCAGCAGCTGTCCATCGTCGCCATCTCGATGCTGGCGTCCATAGGCACGGCCGGGGTCCCCGGTGCCGGCGCAATCATGCTGATGATGGTTCTCGATTCCATTGGCCTGAAGGTGGAGCCGGGTTCACCGGTGGCGACGGCATACGCCATGATCTTCGGTATCGACGCCTTGCTGGACATGGGGCGGACTGCTTGTAACGTGACCGGCGACCTGGCAGTAACCTGCGTCGTGGCAAAATCAGAGGGCCAGATGGATCTTGCGGCTTGGCAGAATGAACCGGAAAGCGAGGTTTCAGTCGCAATGGCCTCTTGATAAGGACAAAGCAACGTAAAGGATGCAGGAGAGCAGGGGCCGCTGGTTCGAATCCAGTTATCCCGACCATTCTATACAGGAGAGCGACCTTCGCGGGGGCGCTCTCTTTTTCCTGTAAATCCTGCAATCCTAGGAATCTGATCCTGCCTTTAATCCGTACTGGCAATCGTGATAAATAAGAAATAACCCCTGAAAAAGCCCCTATTGTTTTAAAGATGAATGATGTGAAAGTGGGCGACGGCTTTGGAAATACAAAGTTATTGCGTTACAATGTCATTCAACTTGGACACCTTAATTAGATGAAGAAGCATTTGGTGTTCACTTTTGGCAAGACTTAGCCATTCAAAGTAGAGGGCTCTGGATGACGAGGCATTTCGCTTCCCGCGGCGAACGACTGAGGATAGTCTGATTATATGGGATTAAAACAAGCCTGTAAATTCGAGTGGCTCTCTTCTGTCTGTCTGGCCGTTATTGCCACCGCGGTGGTGTTGGGCCTGTGCGGAAACCTTTACGCTGCGCAGAGCACCCCGGAGGGGAAAGCCTCCACTGTCGTTTCACAAAACGCTTCAGCCGAACCGAAACTCTCCGAGATTATTCCACTCTCCGCAGAGCTGTCAGCGCGTTTAGCTCAGCTTGAAAACATCCAGCTGGGCCTTCCTGATTTGGCTGCGATCGAACAAGATTACGCCGATATAGACGCTCGGGTTAACGCGGTTTCGGAAAAGGTAAAGGACTTAAGGACAACGCGGGCAGGCCAAAACGTCAGAGACCTCAGTCTCAATATGAGCTTTGCCTATGAAAAGGTACGTCTCAACAAGATCAACCTGCCGCTTGACATGGCAATCGAACAACTTGATGGGTGGGGCAGGGAATGGCAGGCGAAACAACGGCTTTGGAAGGATTGGCAGTCTTCATTACTCAAGGATCGTTCCTACCGTCAAATCCAGACTGCTTTCGATGACGCAGATTCGACCATAGCTGCGGCCCTCGGATTTATTTCGCGGCAGATGGAACCGCTTTTGGCCACTCAGACGATTGGGGCCAGGCTCAAAGCAAAGATCGACGGTCTGGAGACAGAAATGACTGTCCTGCAGGGAGATGCGCTCCAGCGGGAACTACAGCTTGGCAAGACCCCACCGATGTACTCGCTGGATTATTACGCCCAATTCAATCGAGAGTTGTGGCGCGTAACCTGGGAAAACCTGAAGTTCATACCTCGACCGGGTCAAGAGTTTTTTAGGTTGCATGAACGGCAACTCGGAATTCTTGCCTTTCTCCTTATCATGGTCTTCACTGTGATTTATCGCAAACGCCAGGCCATCGCAGAATCAGAAAACTGGTCTTTCGTTGCGGACCGCCCTGTCGCAACAGCCTTATTCGTAACGACCCTGTTTGCCACCTTCCAGATGCAATTCTGGGAATCTCGCTCGGCCATGGTGACCACGTTCATGTTGTTTGTCGGTAGTATGTCCTGCCTTTGTTTGTTGGTCAAAGTGTTGAAAAGCAGCTGGGCAAAGAAACTCTCTATTGCTGTCATGTCCCTATTTGCCTGTACCATGACCTTGATTCTGTTAGGGCTGCCTTCTCCGATTTTCAATCTCTTCATCGTGGTGGCCTCGGCCGTGATCCTGGTATTCGCCCTCAAATTGGCAGCGGAGTGCAATCTTTTGACGAGTGGCCCTTATCCTCTGTGGGGATCGCGGGCGCTCGCCTTGTGGTTTGCCGTCATACTGCTTGCGGAGATCTTCGGGGATACCGGTATGGCTTACTCGATGTTCGTCAATTCGGTGATTAGCATGGCGATTACTGCGCTCATCGTCTTGTTTATCTACCTGCTGCGGGGAGGAATTCATTGGATCTTTTTTTCGTCTCCCCTTTGGCAAGTCAAACTATTGCGCAGCGACGCACAGAAGAATGAGCGCAAAATTCAGGTCATTGTTGAGTCTCTCATCGGTCTGTTTTTGCTTTTGCCGGCATTTCTATTCATCTGGGATCTGTACGACAGCTTGCCGGAGGCATTGAGCGGACTCTTGTCGCCGGGATTCGAGGTGGGTGGGCAAAAGATCACGGTCGGCTTGATCATCGCCGCAATTGTCGTCCTCTACGGTTCCTTGTATGCGTCCCAAATTATGCCGAAAATACTCCTCGACGAGCAGATCCTGGGACGCCAGATGGATCGCGGGGTAAGAGGGTCTATCAGCCATCTGATCCGCTATCTCATCATCTTTGTCGGGCTGCTACTGACGTTTTCGCTGCTTGGTTTCAGCCTGACGAACGTCACGATCATCCTGAGTGCTCTCGGCGTCGGTATTGGCTTTGGCCTGCAGGGAATTGTCAACAATTTCGTTAGCGGATTGATATTGCTCGTTGAACGACCCATCCGGGAAGGCGATACGATCGAATTGGGCGAGCACTGGGCACAGGTCAAAAAGATCGGCATGCGAGCGACGATCATCCAGACTTTTGATCAGTCGGAAGTGGTTATTCCCAATGCGGATATGATCAACAATCATGTCACCAACTGGACCTTGACCAATCGTCAGGTGCGACTGTCCCTTCCGGTTGGTGTGGATTACGGATCCGATGTTCCCCTGGTGATGGAAACCCTCATGGCCTGCGCGAATGAACAGGAATACGTTTTGAAATCACCGTCCCCCGAGGTGTTGTTCATAAACCTCGGAGATAGTTCTCTCAACTTCGAATTGCGTGCCTGGATCCAGGATGGTGATAACCGGTTGATCGTGAAGAGTAAGCTTTATCATGAGATCGTCCAGAAATTCCGCGAAGCCGGAATTTCGATACCCTTTCCGCAACGAGATATTCACCTGTATGGAGCGGGTAGCACAGAGGCAGAGAGTCTTAAACCGCCTCTTGGCAAGGAGCTTCCTCCTGAAGGGAACTCAGCTTGAATTAGAGGACAGTACTTCATAGATTCGATCTATACGGAATTCCAAAGAAAAACGAGCCATGTCAATAAGGTTGGTGATTTGAGAGGAGAGCGGGAATGGATGTTTCAAGACGCAACTTTCTGAAAGGATCCGGCCTAGCTGCCGGATCTCTGGCCTTGACGGGGAAGGTGGCCCAGTCCGGCGAAATCCCTGCGGAAATGCGCACCAAGGGATTGCAGCACACCACCACGATCTGTCCTTTTTGTGCAGTCGGCTGCGGCATGATCGTGCATACCAAGGACGGCAAGATTGTCAATATCGAAGGCGACACGGAGCACCCGATCAATCAGGGCGCGCTTTGCTCCAAGGGAAGTGCGCTCTTCCAGGTGGCCAACAATGAGCACCGCTTGACCAAGGTTCAGTACCGGGCACCGAAGAGTGATCATTGGGAGGAGAAGTCCTGGGACTGGGCCATGGACCGGATTGCGAAATTGATGAAAGAGACCCGCGATCGCAACTTCGTCAAGCAGGAAACGATCGACGGC
>CAVQRZ010000022.1:0-185558 GCA_963715335.1 uncultured delta proteobacterium | reverse complement strand
CCAGCGGATGCCAACCTGGCCCAACATCTCCCTCACTCTCGAAACATTGCGGTGATAGCGGCGGTTGCCGTTGAACAGGGCCGTCAACGCACGATCGGGGGCGTACCAGTAGCGTTTGGCGAAATGCCAGCGTTCGGGACCCTTGAGGCTAATCTTGGCATAGGGGAAGGCAACGATATCGACTTCTTCCGGCTTGATGCCAGCGTATTCGAGACAGAACCGGGTCGACTCCAGAGGCATACGGTTTTTGGCGTGCTTGTCGCGGAGAAAACGCTCCTCTTCGGCAGCAGCGACCAGTTTATCATCTATATACAAGGCGGCGGAGGGATCGTGGGTCAATGCGCCGGAAAGGCCGAGAATGACTTTTGGCATAGGATATAATTCTCCCGAATGTAAAATTTAAGAACCTTTGGGCAGGTGGTCATCAAACCAGCGCTGCAGTTCAGGCTGAGACTGCCAGTTGCGCAGGAAACGCTCTCTGTCCCCTTGATAAAGTTTGTTGTAACGCGGCCCTGGACGATATTCCCGCATGGCATCCAGATCAAGGATCCAGGGAACCTTATTCAGGATTAGAAAATTGGCAGCCTTGCAGTCGCCGTGGCAAATCCCAAGCTTGAAAAACTGTTCGAACATCTGTACGAACGCATCTCGAACCTGCTGCTTCTCGGCAGCGGGCACGGAGTCATCGAGAAAAAAAGCTCCGGCACGCGGCGCAGCGATGTGCTCGCAGACATAATAACCCTTTGAACGGAAAGGGCCAAAACGTTTCTCAATAACAGCAATAGCCCTGGGGTTGTCCAAACCGGAAGCCCTCAGCCGATGCGCATTGCCCCAGGAGATCCAGGCGCGGGTCGGTCGCAGGCAGCGACTGAGAGCATGCCACGAACTTTTGATGTTGTAGCGTTTCACAATCCAGTCATAGCCGTTGCCATTGACCCGCACGATTGTGGAGCTGGCGCCGGCTTTTACTGGAACTCCTTTGGCCATAAAGGCATCAGGATCGGCGAAAAACGCGGCAAGGGGCAGACCCTGCTGGTCTCGGCGTGCAATAGCGACCTGGCCAGGCTGCCGTGTTCTTTTGAATTCGCTGCAACTCCGATAACATTTTTTGACATATTTATGCCGACGTCGACGCCGTGCTTCCGGCAGTTCCGTTGACAGGCGGGCCATAATTTCTGCCGCAGCAATCTTACGCTGTTCAGCATAGCGTCTTACCACACGCTCAACCAGGCAATCAACCGCTGGGGAGAACTGCGCAAAAAACAGCGCCAGGTTTCTGCTGCTAACGGCATCAGCAAGAGCTCTACCCTGGCCCTTGTTGTTGATTGCATCACCATCGATCGCATAGATTTTCCCATCTGAAACCAGGAAGTTCTCCAGATGGAGATCCTCCTGGACAAGACCGGAATCATGTAGACCGGCAATGACCGCGACAAGCTGGAGCAGGAAATCAGACCTTTGCTCCTGGGTTGTCAGGCTGTCCCATACCTGCAGGGAAGTTTGTGCTTCGGGCAGGAAATCGAAGATCAGGGCCGGCGTTGCATCACACAATTGCCCGGCGAAAAGAAGCTCGGGCGTAGGGACAGAAGATTTTTGCAATGCTTCGACGCCGATTTTCTCCCGACCCCAATGTCGACGTGCTGTTTTTGGGTCGAGAAAAAGTTTGACAATCACGTTGCGCTGCCCCCATAAGCCTTTAAAGACTTTGCGCTTGCCGTGCAGATCCCGCAAGAGGCGTTCGCACAATACCGAGTCCTGGCCGTGAAGGCTTTTCAGGTCGAGTGTAAAGGGTAAGTCGTTCTTGGAATAAGCCATTTCAGATCAGTTTAATGTTCATCTCGGGCTAAAGAAACCGGACAATAACGGGCTCTCCGGATCGTAACTCAGGGGTTTCCATCTGCATCGATGACAGATTGCATCTTCACCAGAAAAGCCTTCTTGTGCATATCTGCCAGTCTAGCCGCATTGGCATAGATGTCGACAAATCGCTCAATACCGAAAGCCCTGATAGACTGGCGATCTTCACTGTAACGTGTCAGATGCCTGATATTTCTCATGCGCCGGCTGAAAGACAACCCTCTGCTGAAGATTTTCATGTCAGCGATATCAATCAGACCCAGATTGCCCGAAGACTCAGGGACAATCACGTTGTTAAAATGGATAGAACGAAACAAGACTCCCTTGTCGTGGAGCTCTGCCAGGAAGGCTGCGTACTGTTCCATAAGCCTCTCAAAGTCTGCGGCATTGTGAAGCGCACTCCTGAGTGTTCGCCCGGGGACAGGGCGATAAACAACGAGGGATCGTTCGATCGGCGCGCAACGATAGACAGCTTCAATACTAACGGTCCTTATCCCGAGAGATTTCAGACGATTTGCATTTTTGATAAAACGCGCCGCGTACGGTTTGAAGATTGCCGAAGAAAGAAACCTTTTTCTGCGGAAAAGTTTGACGATCAAGCCTTCAGGGGTCTCAAGGACCTTGACGCCGTAACTGTCCTGTTCCAGAATCGCAGAGTTCGCGACAAATTGTTGATACTTTTCCAGGGTGAGACATTTCAAGGGGAGAGAAATCTCCATTTCATCAACATCCGGACCCCACAGAGTCAGGATTGAAAAAGACCCTTTTCAACCAGGTCACAAAGAATATGGATAATAACCAGGTGTGCCTCCTGAACCCTCGGAGTTTCAAAACTAGGAACTGTCAGGGCAAGATCAACTATGGATCCGATTTCACCACCATCATGCCCGAGCAACCCAATCGTCTTGGCGCCAGCTCTTTTGCCTGCTTCAAGGGCGCGTTTAACGTTAAGGGAATTCCCGCTGGTGGAGATCCCGATTAAAATATCTCCTGGGTTCGCAAGCGCCTCAACCTGTCGGCTGAACACCTCATCATAACCATAATCATTGGCAACGGCCGTTAGAATTGAGGTATCTGTCGTCAATGCGATCGCCGGCAGAGCCTTCCGCTCCATGAGAAAACGCCCGACCATCTCCGCGGCAAAATGCTGTGAATCAGCAGCAGAGCCACCGTTACCCATGGTCAAGATTTTGCGACCATCCTTTAGGGCAGAAATTAGCATTTGGGCACTTTCAGAAATCGAACCGACGAGTTGATCTCCGACAGTGTTGACGATGTCGATGTGCGCTTTCAAATGTTGATTTATTTCGTCCTCAATCATGTTTTCCTCTCATAAACCAATGCTACGTTTTTGTCCCCGGAAAACTTCTCTACGAGAACAAATTGCTTAAAATCAGCTAGATATTCAACTTCTCCCGTTCTCGCATAGATCACGATAATGTCACAACCTGCCGATAAGGCTTCTTGCTCAAACTGTTTTTCTCTTTCGCCTTGAAAAGCATCATAATCACCTCGCATAAGACCGGCGTAATAAGCGATCCTTTCGTCAGTCACGATCATTCTTTTCTTAGACAGGTCTCTGTTGTCACGCAACCAGAGACCGGCGTCCTTGACTTCCATTTTTTCATCCGCTCCTTTCAACAGGGACTCCCCAAGAGGCATCAGGAAGCAGAGAATGATCGCAACTGAAAAAGCAATTCTACGGTATCGAAAGTCGTAGAGGTGGGTGATCATGCGATCCATACCAAATCCGACTAAAACCAGACTCAACACGACCAGAACAAGCAGATATCGAGCGGACAGAAAATTGTTCGATACCAAGAAAAAATAATCCGTCAGGAAAAAGGCCCCCAGTACAGTCAAAAACAAAAAGGTTTGCCTGTTCCATTTATTTCTCAGGTTCAGGCCGAAGATTAACGGCACGACAAATACCGGGTACAATGACTTAAAAAAAGTTTGCATCATACCAACTAAATAGACCAGGTACATATTGTACCTTGCGTACTCAAAAAAATCGTTCGTCCATTGACCCCCGGGAAAGCTTTCTTCTACATCTTTAAGATGTTGATAAATATTCCTATAGTTGCGCATCGGACTACTTTGAAAATAATGAGCAAATTTATCATATATTTTTGGCAAAGTTTCCGAAGGGACCATTCCGGTGACAAATGGTATAGCGACCAGCAACAGGGCTGTCAAAGGTACTGCACAGAACGCCAACAAGTGCTTAAAGTTCAATTTACGACTGTCTGCCATAAAAGCTAAAGAGAACAGTAGAAAAGACCCAACCGATGCAAAGAAAACGACACCTTCCGGACGGATCAGAACGGATAAGCAACAGAAGAAGCCCGCAATCAGGGTAAAGAACCAGTTCGATTCTTTATAAGCATAGAGGACCAGCCACAAAGACAATACGGTCAAAAACAAAAATGACGGGTCCTTAATTACAGAGGTACATCTCCCGCTAATGGACGGAACAACACTGAATACCAGTGCCGTGCAAAAAGCAGATCTTCTTCCAAAAAGTTCCTGGGAAATCAGATACAAGGGAATAGTTGTCAAAACCAGCGCAATTCCCGACAGCACCTTTGCAGCAAGAAACCAGTCAGTGATGAGCAAATGCGTCAACCCGAGCAAGAAAGTAAAGCCCATCATTTTTTCGTAGGCAAAGGACGCAGCAATATTCCCCTGGAAGAGTTCGTGAGCAGAGTTAATGTAGCGGATAGCGTCGCGATTCAGGATATCGGCCTGATAAATCATGACAGCCTTAATCAACAGGGAGAAGCCAAGTAGAACGATCAGACAAAACATCGGCCGCTCTTCCATCTTGCAAAATGCATACATAAATTTATCTGTCAGCGATTTAGCCACGAGATGAAGCCTTGTTTTTATGAGGGGTCAAATTTTTCTCGAAGTAGGGAATCTTTCTAGGTCTCCCTTGCTCCTGCATACACCTATAGCCACACAACTATCTTGCGTGGCTATTTCTCAAGCAAGTGTCTCCCGAAATTTTTAAATGTATCATAATCGCCATGTGAAAGCCCTGCGTATTAAGTGGTTCTTTCTCATTCAGATTATGGGTAGCGTGCGAGTGTATACCTCCCTATTTTAGTGCCACCCATAATGCTTTTGGAATTTCCTGTATAGCTTGATCGCTTTTCTATCTATCCTTGACCAAAAAGTATTGAGTTCTTTAACGACCTGACGAAGAGACCTGTTCTCGTAGCAGCAGATAAAACGCAATCGATCACGCGTCGTCAATCCGGCATCCATACTCGAGAAGTGTAACCCTGAAAGGTCTTTCTCCAACCAGCGCGATGGAATCCGGCAACGAACCTGAGTACGGTGGAGATCGATGACGTACAGAGGGGGCTCGGAGGCGTTGTTTTCCTGATTCAGCCATGTTTTCCGTAGCAAGAAGTGGCAGATATAGAAATCCCGATGATTCACTCCATTCTGGTGCATGTTCCGCGCAATTTCGGCAACCTTGATCACTATCGAACGTTTCATGCGTGGCGTCAGGAGATATTCTTCACTTTTCAAAGCAAGCTCTTCCAGGCTGACAGCATTTTCGATTTCTTCCGTGATGATAAAAGACTGCAATTTGGCCGGATTAGTACCACGCAGACCGAAGCCAGAAACGGTCATGGTCTGAAGACCAATCTTCTTCAGAGCCTGTATTGCCTTATACTCGACCTGGGCACCCAGAACAGGGGCTCTGAAACTCACAAAAGATTTGAAAATCTCATTCCACCCGACTCCCGGGTGAATTTTCAGAAAATAGCCCTTACCTTCGTGCTCAAAGCGCAAAGTTTTTCGTCCCTTGAAGTTGCGGTAAATTTTGCCGTCCATGGCAAGGATCTGCTCGAAAGCATCTTTGCCGGTGAACCTGGATTGTAGTGCAGGACAGAGAGTGATCATCGCTGCTGCTTCCTGAGGGCGACATCTTCAATGATATCAACGGCCTTGTCATGCAGACCCGACATATCACTTCGGGCGGCATATTGAACACCGTTTTCAGCCAATCTGCCCAGATCAGAAGAGGAGAGTAGCTCATTAAGGGTATTGTTCAAGGTTTCTTGCCGGAAAGGCATTGGCACTACTTTTCCGGCGCCTGCTTCCTTGACATGAAAAGCATAACCGCAATTTTCCGTAACGACGACGGGGAGGCCTGCAGCCATCGCCTCAACCAGAGCCGTCCCGGTATTTTCAGTGCGCGCCGTATGCATCAAAAGGTCTGCAGCAAGCAAAAAACGTGGCACATCATCACGACCACCGAGAAAACTAACCTGGCTGGCAAGATTCATTTTTTGTGCAAAGGTGGTAAAAGAATCTATTTTGCCATGGCCTATAATGAACAGCCTGATCCGGTCGCGTAAATTCTCAGGCAAACTTGCCACGGCACTGATTGCGCGGTCGACACCTTTTGTCTGGAAATGTGAGCCAACCATAAGCAACATGAGATGGTCTTTTGTCAAACCAAGCTCATTCCTGACTTCAGCTCTTATGGTCTGCGCGTTGGCGGGACGAAACCGGTCTTTAGAGATCCCCGGAGGAAGCAGGTGAAACCTCTCTTTCTGTGTCCCGTAACAGTCGATAAACTTTTGTTTCTCCTGTGGAGACAACAAGAGGATTTCAGTCTTTGATTCTGGAGCAAAGACCGCCTTTTCAAAGCCGGCGTAGGCTCTGTAACGTCCCATCAACCGATAAGCACAACTTCGAGTACTTCTTATCCTGGCCTGGTAACAGGAATCGGCGGCATAATAAATATCAAGACCGGGCATTTTATTGAACCCAACCACAGCGTCACAGGATATCTGCGGTAATAAGTCTGTAATTGTCCGTGTGAACTTCAAACAACGCCGGTGATTCGATACGGCAGAATGCGGTATCACCTGAACGTCCAATTCTTTAGGGACCTCACCCTGCCAATCCATGGTCAGAATGCGAACCGTATGTCCTCTCTCCAGAGCTATAGTTGTGATCTTGAGAAAATCACGTTGCAAGCCCCCGAATGGGAAGAATTCATACAGACAGAAGGCCAGCTTCATAGCAATACCGTCTTTCCAGGTTTATTTCGAGCCGAGCAACTTTTTCACTGCATCATTGACGGCGGCGACCGTCACGCTCCGGCCGCATTCGCGATCCAGGTCGCAGGATTTGCGCAGGCAGGGTGAACAACTCATTGGCGCCTGAATGCTAATATGTCCGTCATCGGGTGGACCATTGCGTCTGCTGTCAGTAACACGGAAAATTGAGACCGTCGGAGTACCAACTGCCGCCGCGAGATGAATCGGGCCGGTATCAGCACCGATCACCAAACGAGCGGCGTCAAGCAGCGCAACCAGTTCCTGCAATGTGCCACGAGGCCAAATCACAGCCTTGCCCTGACATGCTTCCGCAATACGCTCGGCGGCACGCTTTTCAACATCGTTCCCCCAGGTCAGTACGAGTTGCCGCTCTTGTTCAAGAACCAGCATTCGAGACAATTCAAGCCAATTCTCAAGAGGCCACAGCTTGGTCTCCCAGGTCGTACCGTAATGCGCAACCAGAAAATCTCCGGGTGTGAGATTGTATTCCTTGAGCATTGCCGTGACAGCCTGTGCCGGCCCGGTCTGGACAGGCAGAGGGCCGCAAAGCGGCACGCTCGCATCACCAGGGAAAGCATATTTGGCAAGCTGCAGATAACGACTCGAAATATGATGACATTCCGGATGGATGTTTACTTTACGGTTGGTCGTCAGGGTGTTCAACCATTCCCTGGCCTGACTGCTGTCAAAACCGAACCTTTGCGGAGCTCGACTGAGCCAGGTAAAGAGACCGCTTTTACTGTTGCCCTGCAAATCGAGAACAACGTCGTATTGCTCCTTCCGGAGCTGTTGGCCAACCCTCCATGAGCCTCGTATTGCAGCCATCGGGCCCTGTCTTCGCCACCCGCGGGTATCCAGGCAGACGACTTGACGCAACAGCGGATGATTCTCCAGTAAGGGAGCAAAGCTGCTTTCGACCAACCAGTCAACGGTGATGTCAGGTTGCACGGCATGCAGGTGTGCAAGGACCGGGAGGGCGTGGATGATATCGCCGAGCGCACTGACCTTGACGATAAGGACTTTCATGCACCATCTCCCAAAAGACCGGCGGCCGCAGACAGGACATCCTCAACCGTCAGCCTTTGCATGCAACGGTGGTCGATAGGGCACTGACGCAGCATGCAGGGCGAACACTCGACGGGGTGACGAACAATCTGCGCACGCGTTCCCCAGGGCGATGTCGTGGTGTGATCTGTTGGGCCAAAAATAGCCACCATGGGGACACCGAAAGCGGCGGCGACATGCATCGGTCCGGAATCATTGGTAATCATCAAACTGCTTGCGGCAAGTACAGCCATCATCTGCCGGACACTGGTCTTGCCGATGAGGTTCAGCTGCGTTGAGCGCATGGCGTTTGCGATGTCCGCACCGATTTCCATCTCACCAGGACCGCCAGACAGCACGATTGACAATCCGTATCTGCCAGACAGGTCATCGGCAACCGCGGCAAACCGTTCGGGAATCCAGCGTTTTGCCGAGCCGTAGGCCGCTCCCGGGTTGATGACGGCAAACCGCCCCTGTGGCAGGGTCTCGGCCGCCCAGCGGACTTCGTCTGGTCTGAGTGCCAGGCTCTGCTGTTTGACTCCGGCCGTGACGCCGCATTGTGCGAGCATGTGCAGGTAGTAATCCGTGTGATGCAGGGTAAGCTCTTCATCACCGATTGGTACCGGGTGATTCAGCAGCAGGCGACGGCCATCCGTGATATAGCCAACCCGCCTTGGCACCCCGGCAAGAAAAGCCATGACAGCCGCCTCGATGGCATTTTGAAACAGGATGGCGCAGTCGAATTTCCTGCCGCGCAGCAGGGCAACAAAACGTAAAAAGCCGACTGACCCCTGCATGCTGCCCCTGTCTGTCGTAGACGATGACTTCATCGCAATCAGGGTGGAATTCAAACAACTGTGCCACCAGCGGATTTGCCACAACCGCAACAAAGGCATCGGGAAACGTCTCCCTGACAGCCCTGAGGGCCGGGGACGTCATCACTGCATCACCGATCCAGTTGGTTGTGCGCACCAGAATTCGGTGAATATCTTTTTGCTTCAGTTCTTTCAAATCCGTGGAATTACCCATCTGGCTGACGCGTCTTTCCGGTATCTTTGCGACCGGCTGCTTTGCTCATCAGCATGGCCTGGATTGCAAGCCGTTATCGGGAAGACGCTATCGATATCTCGCCATGACCTCATCAAGCAGGGCAGCAAGAGGAGATATGTCCTCGAAAACCATCTCGACGCCGACTTGATAGCATGGTTTCGGAAAATCCTCGGCTGACAGCTTGACGGCATCCTTCTCGGTCGTAATCAGCAGGTCGTGATTATCGCATGACCCAAGCAGACGGTTCAAGATATCCTGGTTGTATTCCTGATGGTCGGCAAGGGAGATCGCTTCGATCCTGGAAAAGCCAAAACAATGCAATGATTGAAAAAACTCCTCCGGCCGGGCGATCCCGGCGAAAGCAAGGCAGCTCTTGCCCTGATAGTCGGCTTCCGGAACAACTTCTCCATCCAGGGTCGACAGGGTCTTGTCAAGCCGATGGCTGCTTCGCATAACCGGAACAGCGAAAGGCAAAGGAACCCTGGTTTTCAACTCTGATCGGGTCATGACAATCAGGTCTGCCCGATGCAAAGCCGACCGGGGCTCCCGTAGTATCCCGGCAGGGAGCAAGCGCCCATTGCCAAACGGGCGCCTCGCATCCAGCAGGACAATATCTGCGACCCGTTGCACTGCCAGATGCTGGAAACCATCGTCCAGGAGTATCAGCTGGGCACCATCCTTTTCAGCGGCCTGGACCCCAAGCCTTCTTTTCCTGGCGACGTACACCGGCACCCCGGGATTGCGCCTGGCGAGCAAGTAAGGCTCATCACCGCTCTCAGCAGCCGCCATTCTCGCGGTTCCGTCAGCATCAACAACCCTGGCGACCTCCTGGCTGTAGTTCCCCCCATAGCCGCGACTGACAACGGCACATCTGACCCCAAGCCCGGAGCAATATCGAATCAAAAAATCAACCATCGGCGTCTTGCCGGTCCCGCTGGTGACAATATTGCCGACCGAGATGACCGGCACGGAGGCACGATAAGATGATTTGAGACCAGCACGGTATAATTTGCTGCGCACGCGCATAACCAGGCCGTACAAAAAGCTCAGGGGGCAAAGCCCCCAGTATAAAAGTGAAGACCGTACGGATTGAGGGCCCTCTGTTGACATGCGCACGTAGTCTGATCGCCAGCTATTCATTATGGTAGAATCCGCCGGTCGATTACTTCAAGAGTTCTCTGTGTCGCTCCCCGATTCTGTTCAAGGAGATGGTGACCATTTTCGCCGATCCGCACTGCCTCATCCGGATTTTCGATCATTATGCGCATCTGCCGGTAGAGATCATCAGCATTTTTCACCTGCAGCCCGGCATGTGCCGCACGCACCAGTCGGGCAATCTCCTTGAAATTTTGCATATGGCTACCGTACATCACAGGCTTTTTCAACAAAGCCGCTTCAAGGATATTGTGTCCACCGATATCCACAAGACTGCCGCCGACGAAAACCAGGTCTGACAGGGAGTAGAGTTTCAACACCTCGCCAAGGGTGTCAACGATCAGGACCTCCCCCGGCTGAAGATCCCTGCTCATCTCTGCAAGAGTGCTTCGCAGAGCTGTAGCGATATTCTGTTTTGCAAGTTCATCCTGGACATGGCGACATCGTTCAGGATGTCTTGGAATCAGGACCAGGAACAGTTCCGGACAGATCTTGCGCAATCTTTGATAGACACCAACCAGTTGTGTCTCCTCACCGTCATGGGTGCTACCGGCGACCCAGATGCGGGCATCCCGGGGTAGCCGGAATGCCCTTTTCAAGGTTTCCAAATCATCGATATCGATTTGTGGAGACTGCATGTCGAATTTCAGGTTGCCGGTCACACGAACACGCCCGGCAGGAGCCCCCAGGTAACGGATCCGTCTCGAATCCTGCTCTGACTGCATACAGTAATCGGAAATTGTGTCCAGAATCGGCGGCAACAGTTTTCCCGCCATTCGATACCGCGGGAAAGACCGATCCGAGATTCGCCCGTTAACCAGGATGAGAGGGATTTCCCGTGCCTTGGCTTCAAGGACAAAATTCGGCCAGATTTCGGTTTCCACGAGGATGATAAGATCGGGACGAATGGCGTTGAGGCTTTTGCGAACGACCCAGCGCAAGTCAAATGGGAAGAAGATGAAATGGTCGATCTCATGAATCTCGACAGCAATTTTTCTGCCGGTTTCGGTCACATTCGAGAGCAGTAACTGAGCGTCCGGGTAGCTCTTGCGCAAAGCCTTCAACAACGGAATCGCCGCGCGGGTCTCACCAACAGACACGGCATGCACCCAGACAACCTTGCGTCCTTGCAAGAGATGACGGAAGTCTTGAGCATAGAGACCGAGACGTTCCCGGATACCGCGCCGGGCCTTGCCATAGCGCAATCCGCGCAGCAGGTAATACGGGACCAGGATAATCGCCGAGGCATAAAGCATCAGGTCATACAGCAGATAAACCATATTGTTTCAAATAGTCTCCCGCTTGACGCGTGTTATCTTCCATCGCCCGCTGAACCCTTGCCAGGAAATGTTCCGTTGTTTCACCCTTTTGGGCAGAAAGGGCTTTACCAAAACAGTACACCGCCCGTCCCCTGGGATAAGGCAGGAGAAATCGGTCCCAGGATTTAAACCGGTGACCATGACTGCAGGCAAAAGCCAAAGGGACAATGGGACGACCGGTAACTCTGGCCAACTGAACAACTCCGGCCTTCACCTTGTGACGGGGCCCCCGTGGCCCGTCAGGGGTAATCCCCAGATCGACAGGCTCCCGGGCGAAACCGATCAACTCACGGAAAGCCTCGCGACCACCACGGCTCGAGGAACCACGCACGGCACCAAGAGCAAAGTAAGCAATGGTGCGTGCGATCAGCTCACCATCCTTCGAGGGGCTGATAAGCACCTTCGCCCCGGGGCGGGTATAACCGGGGGGGATAAGCAACAACTGGTCGTGCCAGGTGGAAAAAATGACATTGCCACCTCCCTGCCAGATTGTTTTCAGTTCCCCGTCACCGACTTTCTCCGGTCGAAGGACATAATGTATAAAACGTATGGCATGTGCCGCCAGCCAGGGCAAAACGGCCAACTGCAATTTCTCCGCAAAAGGCCGCATCAGGCATCCCTGAACTGCATTTCATACAGATTGCGATAAACACCATCTTTCAAAAGCAATTCCTGGTGACTGCCGACTTCAACGACTTCCCCCTGATCGAGAACAACAATCCTGTCTGCGTGCATGATCGTCGATAGCCTGTGCGCGATCACCAGTGTAGTGCGGTTTTCCATCAGGTTAGCCAGGGCCTTCTGCACCATTGCTTCACTCTCCGTATCCAAAGCACTGGTTGCCTCATCCAGGATCAGGATCGGGGCATCTCGAAGCAGTGCGCGCGCAACACAAAGCCTTTGCCGTTGCCCGCCCGAGAGTCGGACACCCCGGTCACCAATAATGGTATCGTACCCTTGCGGCATCTTATCTATAAATTCATCGGCGTATGCTTGCCGCGCCGCCTCAGTGACAGCCTGGTCATCAGCATCGAGAGAACCGTAACGGATGTTGTCGCGGATCGACACATTAAACAGGAACGTTTCCTGATCCACGAAAGCAAGGTTCTTTTTCAGGCTCTCCATCGAAACGTCTCGAATATCGTAGCCATCTATCTTTATATGGCCCTGTTGCGGATCGTAGAAGCGGGCAATCAGACCTGCAGCCGTTGATTTTCCAGCGCCGCTGGGCCCAACCAGGGCAATGACTTCACCAGGATAGGCATGTAGACTGAAATCTTTCAACACGGGATCACCGTCGTAGCTGAAGGTGATATTTTCAAAAACCACTTCGCCCCTCGCACGCGGCATGTCAACAGAGCCTTGCCTGTCGAAAACCGTTAAGGGCTGGTCCAAAAGGGTGAAAACCCGTTCGGCAGCGCCGATGGACTGTTGGATGGTATTGCTTACCTTGGTCAGTCGTTTTACCGGCGTAAACAGCATCATGATCGCGGCAACGACTGAAAAGAGCTGCCCTTGCGTCATGTCACCTGAGAGAACTCTGTGGACGCCATACCAGACCACACCCGCAGCACCTAAAGCGGCGAGAATTTCAATGGCTGGAGCGGTCAAGGAATTGTATTTAATTGCTTTACGTAAAAAGCGGTAATAGTCTTTGTTCTCAGTTTTGAACTTATGGACCTGGTTTTCCTCACGACCAAAGGCTTTGATGACTTTTATACCGTCGAATGACTCCTGTAATGTAACAGTCAGAAAGCCCACACTTTCAAGGCTGAGTTTAATGTTGGTCTTAATCCTCCTGCCGAGAACAGAAGCGGGGATCACGCAGAATGGCAGTACCGTAAAAGCAACCGCGGACAATCTCCAGTCTTTGTAAAAAGCCAGGCAAACCAAGCCAACCAGCGTGAAGCTTTCACGCACGCCATCCACCAGGGCATCTGCCGCAGATTTTTGCATAACCCCAATATCATTGAGGACTTTTGAGGTAAGGCCTCCGGACGATTGATTGACATGAAAGCCCATCGACAAATGCATGAATTTTTTAAACAGCCCGTTGCGCAGGTCCTGAACAACCAATTGGCCTGCCGTCTTGATGTAGTACTCTTGGAAATAGCGGCCAGCACCTTTGAGAATAGCCAGCCCGATAATAACGACCGGGACAAGATAAACCAGCTCGTGGTTGCCGGCAGTAATAATCTTGTCTACCAACGGTTCGATGAGGTTGACATATCCGACATCGGTCCCGGCTACAACCAGGGAAAAAATTATGGACAAGACAATGCGCCATAAATAAGGCCGGGAATAGCCGAGCAATCTGAGGTAAATCTCTTTATTCGTCATTGTTCCCAATGCTTTGTGTTGTTTCTCGCTTGTTTAGCATTTCAAAGAGCATTGCCGCAACCCGGTTTGAACAACCTGCCTCGCCGAGCTTGTCTTGAACTTTTCGCAAGCCGGCCCTGATCTCCGTAGCGTAAGCGTTATCGTTCAGAACGTGCAGTGCTTCGTCAGACAGGGCTTTGGGGGTCGCCATCTGCTGAAGAAACTCAGGAACAATGCGCGCACCAGCGACAATATTCGGCAGGCCAAAATGATCGACCCGGACCAGTCGCTTGCCGATAGCATACGTAAGCGGTGAAGCTTTGTAGAAGATTGCCATCGGTGTACAGACGAGCGCGATCTGCAGTGTCACGGTTCCGGAAACACTCAGTATGGTATCGCAGCTTTTGGCGACGGCGTAGATATTAACTGCGTGGTTCTTTATGAAAGAAACCGGCAGACCGGGCGGAAATTTTGCCTCTATCTCGAGTTGCGACAAGGAGTCGGCAACCGGAACCAGAAAATGCACGTCCGGCCTTTTTTCATGGATGAGACGGGCAGCCTCCACCAGGGTCTCCAGCATAAAGCGTAGCTCGTTGCGCCGACTCCCCGGGAACAAGCCAACAAGCTTCTTGGCCTCAGGTATCTGCAACTCGCGCCGGAGGTCAACAGTCTCCGTAACCGCTGCAAATTCATCCAGCAGCGGATGACCGACGTACTTGACGACAATATTCAGACCAGCGTAGTACGCCGGTTCAAACGGGAAGATGGCTGCCAGTGCATCAACGACCCGGGCAATCTGCTTAACCCTCCCCTTGCGCCAGGCCCAGACCTGCGGGCTGACATAATAAAGGACCGGCACTCCTGATTGATGTGCCTGGTTGGCCAGTCGCAGATTGAAATCCGGGAAATCGATCAGCACCAGGGCGTCGGGTTTGCAATCGCCGTGCAATTCACGCTTCAAGCGCTGGAAGGACCGCCAGAGCACCGGGAAATGACCGATCACCTCGACAATTCCCATAACCGCAAGCTGTTCGCCGGGGATCAATATCTCGCAGCCTGCGGCTTCCATCCTGGAGCCACCGACACCGTAGAAAATGGTTCCCGGTGACTGAGCCTTAACAGCGTTGATCAGTTTTGCGCCGTGCAGGTCGCCGGAAGCTTCACCAGTTACAATCATGATGCGTCTGGCAGTGGAAGTCACGTTAGCGTCCAGGCCTCTGGTTGCGAAACAGGTTCAATTTTTTATGCAGGATTCCGGATATCATCAGGTCAGCGGGCGATACCGCGCTGGCTCTCCTTGATGAAATTGACAAAATGATCAAGTTCCGGGGTCAGTTCAACCTCCCTGGAAACCGTGTCAATGGCTTCTTCCAAACGCATTCCGGAACGGAATATCATGCGGTACGCCTTTTTTATGCCACGGATTGTCTCTTCGGAGAAACCGCGCCGCTTCATGCCGATCAGGTTCAGGCCCATCGTTTTAGCCCTATCCCCCTGGGCGACAGTGTACGGTGGGACGTCCTGGGCAACCATCGATCCCCCGCTGATCATGGTATGACAACCGATACGGCAAAACTGGTGCACAGCGGAGAGCCCGCCCAGGATCGCCGAAGATTCGATTTCAACATGCCCGGCCAGTGTCGCGCCGTTCGCCAGGATGGCATAATCGTGAATAATACAGTCGTGTGCAACATGCGAATAGGCCATGAAGAGGTTATCATTACCCACAGTGGTGACGCCGCCGCCTTCAGCGGTCCCGCGATTCAGAGTGGTAAACTCCCGGATACGATTACGATCACCTATCTTCAGATAGGTCTGTTCTCCGGAATATTTCAGATCCTGTGGTGCGGCACCGATCGATGAAAACTGGTAGATCTGGTTGTCACTGCCGATCTCGGTCCAGCCTTCAATGACAACATGAGCCCCGACCGTCGTTCCTGAGCCGATTGTCACACTCTCGCCAATCACGCTGAAAGGGCCAATCGAAACATTCCCGTCAATTTTGGCCCCGGGTTGTATAATTGCTGTCGGGTGAATCATGCTCCCCCCTACTTGTCCGCAAAGGTTGCTTTCAATTCTGCTTCCGCAACCAGTTTGCCACCAACCGTGGCTTTGCCCAGGAAATGATAGATACCTCGCCGCACCTTCTGTAATTCAAGAGCAAGTTGCAGGACGTCGCCGGGCAGGACCGGCTTGCGAAATTTTGCCTTGTCGATACCGACGAAGTAAGGAACCTGATTTTCACCAACTTCATTAGCAAGGATAGCGTAGACGCCACCGACCTGTGCCATGGCCTCAAGAATCAGGACACCGGGCATAATCGGATGGTCCGGAAAATGCCCCTGGAAGAACGGTTCATTGATCGTCACGTTCTTGACGCCGACTATCTGCTTGTCTTTTACAAATTCAGTGATTCTGTCCACCAGCAGGAATGGATAACGGTGAGGCAGCAACTTCATAATATCCAAAGTGTTCAGTTCCATGGTTAATCTTGATCCTCCGATAGTTTACGTTGTAACTCTTCAACCTGTTTCTTCAATTTTTTTAACTCGCGACGCATCTCCGGAAGATGGGTCATGGTCATGGTGGCCTTGAGCCACTCCCGATGGGGCATGGCCGGGACACCGGCGAGACTCTGATTGCCCCCAACGTTACTGGAAATCCCGCCCCGAGCTGCCAGGGTCACGTTGTCACCAACCTTGACATGGCCTGTAGCAGCGGATTGTCCACCGAAGGTACAATGCCTGCCGATGACCGTGCTGCCGGCAATACCGGTCTGGGAAACCAGGATGGTATCCTCGCCGACCACTACATTGTGAGCAACCTGAACCAGATTGTCTATTTTTGTACCGCGGGAGATCCGTGTCTCGCCAAGCGTACCTCGATCAATACACGAACACGCGCCGATTTCGACGTCATCTTCAATCACGACATGCCCCACCTGGGGAATTTTGTAATACGTCTCTCCATCAGGGGCAAAACCAAAACCATCGGCACCCACCACGGCTCCCGGTTGAATAATCACCCGGTTGCCTATGATACTCTTTTCGCGGATTGTAACATTTGCATGCAGCAGGCAATCCTCACCGATAATGGCATCGTCCCCAACGACAACATTCGGATGCAGGCAGGTCCCCCTGCCGATCTTTACCCCTGCACAGACGACACAACCGGGCGATATGGTCACATTCTCGCCGATCATCACGTCGCGGTGCACATGAGCTCCCGCCATGATTCCCTGGCCAACATAAGGCACGCTCCCGAAATAGGTCAGGATCTTAGCAAACGCCAGATAAGGGTTGTCTGCCAGCAACAACGTAGTCTCTACACTCCCTTCCAGAGAGGGATGGGCAATGATTGCGGCAGCCTTGCAACCCGACAGTTTCCCCAGGTACTTGGGGTTTGCCAGGAACGAAACGTGTTCCGCGCCGGCAAGCTCGAGAGGTGCAACCCCGGAGACAGAAATAGAGGGGTCGCCAGAGACGGACCCCCCTACCATTTCTGCCAATTTTGCCAGGGAGATTTTCCCCCTGCGCTCAACATGCATGTCGACTTCCCCTATTTTTCAGAAGCCTTGATAACCTTATCGGTGATATCAATGCTTTCGTCGGCATAAACGATAGAGCTCTCGGTTTTTTCAAGGATCATCGTGTACCCCTCACTCTTGCCGAGAGTCTGGGCCACTTCAAGGAGTTGTTCCAGGATTTTGCGCGTCAGGTCCGTGTCCATCTGCTGCAGGGTGTCCTGGATGTCCTTGGTGAAGCGCTGATACTCCTTGACCTTCTGCTGATAATCGCGCTCCTTGGCACTACGGGCTTCCTCGGAGAGCAGCATGGCCTGCTTTTCCAGGTCTTCCTTGAGCTTCTTCAGCGTCTCCTGGCTCTGCCGGACCTGAACATCGTAGACCTGCACCTGTGCCTTGATCTTTTCCTTTGCTTCCTTGCCGGCAGCAGACAGGTTCAACGCTTTCTGCAGGTCGATATAAGCTATTTTCTGCTCTTTTGCCATTGCGGGGGCAACAGTCAAGCCAAGGCAAACCAAAAGAACAACGACAATCTGTTTCATGCATTTTCTCCTTGAGTGATCTCTGCTGAAGTGTTTTAGAAAAAGCGTCCTATCATGAAATCGAACTTGGAATCAGATTCATAATCCCTTGGATCGAGGTTGATCCCATACTCAAATCGCATTGGCCCGAGTGGGCTCAGCCAGCGAATCCCTGCACCGGTGCTGTATCGCCATGAGCCGAACACCTGGTCATCTTCACCCCAGTAATCGTCACTGCTCCAGGAGTTGCCAACGTCGTAGAAAACGACCCCCTTGATTTTCAACTCTTCATAAAGCGGGAAGATAAACTCAAGATTGAAGAAGGCCTCGGTTTCACCGCCGATAAAGTCACCATATTCGTCGCGCGGACCGACTTCGCGATTCTCAAAGCCGCGGATGGTACTGATGCCGCCAAGGTAGAAGCGCTCATCGAGGGGAACGTCATCTTTACTCTGCCAGTCATGGACATAACCGATCTGGCCGCGCGCAGATAGCACCGTACCCCAGACGAAGGGCCAGAAATGACGGGCGTCGAGAATATACTTGCTGAAATGCTCCGTCCCGCCTAACCCGGCGAATTCCCACGATGCACTCAGGTCGGTCCCGGCCGAAGGGTCAAGGCGATTGTCTGTCGTGTTGTAAGAATAGGTGGTTGTTATCGAACTGACTGTCGATGTGCCTTCCTCGTCCTTGATGGTATCGGAGGCGAAAAAATCGATATCGTAGACATCCGCAAATTCCAGTCGGTATGTCGCAAGGATTCGAGAATATTCACCGACCGGATGCCCGGCTTTAAGGGCGAAACCCGTCGCATCGCGGCTGTAGTCATCCCATTCCCGCGTGGTCTGGTAAACTTCACCACCGACCGTCCAGCGTGTATCCATGAAATAGGGGTCGGTGATCCCCAGCTGGTAAGTCTTGCTGTTGCCGCCGACAGAAGCGGCCAGGTTCAATCTCAGGCCGCGACCAAGGAAGTTCTCCTGGGTTATCGATGCCTGGCCAACCACTCCATCGACCGAAGAGTAACCGGCACCGACGCTGAAAGTTCCGGTTGCCCGTTCCTGGACATTGACATTGACATTCATCTTGTCTTCTGTTGACCCAGGACTGGTGCTGATATCAACGGCTTCAAAAAAACCGAGGTTGTTGATGCGGGCCTTGCTTCGCTTCAGATCACTGGCACTGAACAGTTCCCCCTCAATCAGCTTCATCTCACGACGGATGACCTTGTCACGGGTTTTGCTATTTCCAGTAATATCGATCCGATCCACGGAGACCTGGGGCCCCTGCTCAATATCAAGCATCACGGCAATCAGTTTTTTCTCGTCATCTGTCCTGGTCAAGGGCGACACGTTCGCGTAAGCGTAGCCCTGGTCCGCATAGACATCCGTGACAGCACCAACCCCGGCACGCAATTTGGTTCGGGAGAAAACATCACCGGGCTTCATATCCACAAGGGCGAGAAGCCCTTCTTTATCTCTGATAAGATCGCCTTCGGCATCCATGTCAGAAATCCGGTATTGGGGCCCTTCGTCGATGTGAATCAGGAGCAGCATGTGTCTTTCATTATCAACCAGGCTGATAACAGGTTCACGGACCTTCACCCTGACATAGCCTTCATTGAAGTAGCGATCAGAAATCCTCTCAAGGTCCTGTTGCAGAAGCATCTCATTATAATTGCCCCGGCCAGTCATCCACGAAAGAAACCACTTCTTTTTGGTTTCCATGACATCTTTCAGGTCACCGTTATCAAAAACCGTGTTCCCTTCAAAACGGATATCCTTGATGCGGACGATTTCACCTTCCTTGATGCGGAAGGTCACTAAAGTCTCATTCTTCTCATTGACATGGCTGTCTGCCGTGACCTTGGCCGCATAGTATCCCTCACTCGAATACACTGCCTTGACCATGTCGACACTTTTTGCAACTTGAAACGGATCGTAGATATCCGGGACACGAATCGTGATCACTTCCCGCAGCTTTTCCTCTTTTATCTCATCATTGCCCTCGAAACGCACATTTCTCACCAATGGACGTTCTTCGACTTTGAGGGTAAGAGTGGATGCGTCTGCGTCTCCTGAGATTTCCGCTGAGATATCGGCAAAGCGTCCCATCTTGAAGACATCTTCCATCGCTCCATCGATATCACCCGGAGTCACTGTTTGTCCAGGCTTGATAGCCATGGCATTCAGGATATCAGCCGTTTGCACACGCTGGTTGCCCTTAATGACGACATCAACAAGAAGAAATTCTTGGGCAGCCCACGCCGGCAAAGCGAGAGACAGGCAGATCAGCAGAGAAAGAGCCCTCTTGAACATATCAATACCACTCCAGTTCAAGTTAACATTTGAAAATCGCATTATTATATGGGAACAATCCCGGGAGGTAAACCATAAACTGGGAGATTATAGCAGCAAAAAACCCTGAGAATGCTCACAAACAGGTCAAGGGATCAACCAAGCGAGGGGCCTCTGCAACTGTCACCCTGTATCCTGCCATCCACCATTCTGACAATCCGATCCATATGTGTTGCAACTTTCTCGCTGTGTGTGACAACAACCATGGTCAAGTCACGCTCTTTGTGCAAGCGATCAAGCAAGGCAAGGATCTCATCGGAGGTCACACTGTCAAGATTACCGGTCGGCTCGTCGGCCAGCAAAAGCCGGGGAGACATGACCAGAGAACGGGCGATGGCGACACGTTGCTGCTCGCCGCCAGAAAGCTGCCCCGGCTTATGGTCCAATCTGTGCTCAAGGCCGACCGCGGCAAGAATATCTTTGGCTCTCTTTTGCGCTTCCTGAACCGAATCACGTGCTATCAGGGCCGGCATCATGACATTTTCCAGTGCGGTAAATTCAGGAAGCAACTGATGGAATTGAAAGACGAAGCCAATTGAGCGGTTGCGGAAGGCGTCCAACTCGGAGGCGGAATAGCTGAAGATGTCTTTGCCGGCAAAAGCCACAGAGCCACGGGTCGGTTTATCCAGGCCACCCAGCAGATGCATGAGGGTCGTCTTGCCTGCGCCCGAAGCGCCCACAATAGCAATTCGAGCGCCGGCAGGGATATCGAGGCTGACGTCCTTAAGAACGTCAACCTTGCCGCGATCAGTTGTAAAGGTTTTAGACAGAGAACGAACAGCGATCATTGTAAGTCTATTCATACCTGAGGGCTTCGGCAGGGTCCATTTTTGCGGCCCGCCATGCCGGGTAAATTGTTGCCAGCAGAGAAATTGCCATCGAAACCGTTACGACCGCGATCACATCCGAAGAGTTGACGACAGAAGGGAAGTGGTCCATGCCGTACACACTCTGGTCAAAAATCTTGGTGTTGAGCAGCTTCTCCAGCCCCTTGATAAGCGGGTCGGCATTCCTGGCCAGAAGCAGGCCGAGAATTGTGCCAAGGATAGTTCCCAGGGTTCCTATAATCAGGCCTTCCATGACGAAAATCTTCATAATGCTGCGAGAGGTTGCTCCCATTGATCGCAAGATTGCGATATCCCGGTGTTTTTCCATAACAACCATGATCAGTGTCGTGGCAATATTGAACGCGGCAACCAGGACGATAATGCCGAGGACGATGAAAAGCCCGAGCTTCTCGAGTCTGAGGGCGGCCAGGAAGGAGCCGAACATGTCTTCCCAGGAGCGGACGATATGCGGGAAGCCGTAATCCGTTCTAAGCTCGGCGGCCACCGGTGCCGCCTGATCAAAGCTGTCCACTTCTATCTCGACGCCGCTGACCCCGGTCCCGAGGTCAAAGAACTTCTGAGCCTGCTCAAGATCGATATATGCGAAGTAGGCGTCGACGAATCCGCCCCGGTGCTCGAATATTCCGACGATTCTGAACGGTTTCATCTTCGGGATCATGCCGAAAGGCGTGATCGTGAACATCGGCGGGATCACGTTAATCGAATCGCCGACCGCTACGCTGAGAGTTGTCGCCGTATCCAGACCGATCAGGATGCCGGGTTGCCCGGCTTCAGCATTGGAGAGCGCCGTCACCGCGTCTACCCCGTTTTCGGTCAGGAAATTCTGCCGGAAAATCTTGTTGTCCGATGCGATCCCCTTGACATTGACGGCAGCCACGTTGCGCTGCGAGAGCAACATGGCTTCCTTGCTGACAAATGGCGATGCGTTCAGCACGTGCGGTGAAACCGCTTTCGCTCTGGCAACGATCACATCCGGCTCAGTCAGGACATCACCGATTTTTTGAATCAGAACATGGGGGATATTGCCCAGGATTTGTTGCCTGACCCCGTCATGAAACCCGGTCATGACTGCGAGGACCACAATCAGCGCAGCGACACCGAGGGTGATCCCGGATATCGAGATAAACGAAATCACCGAGATGAAGGTCTGTTTGCGTTTGGCACGCAGGTAGCGCAGGCTGACAAAAAGTTCGTAGTTCATTATAGAAACGAGGTGCGAGGTGAGAGGTGAGAGGTGAGAAAATATTTTTCACACTTCGCGCTTCCTATTTCGCTTTGCCTATTTCGCCTCCGTTCGCAGCTGCGGAAAGAGAATAACGTCGCGAATCGACTGCGAGTCGGTCAGCAGCATGACCAGGCGATCGATGCCGATCCCCTCACCCGCGGTGGGCGGAAGACCATACTCCAGGGCACGAATGTAGTCTTCGTCCATGGCATGAGCTTCTTCATCGCCAGCCTCCTTTTCGGCAAGCTGTTTGACGAATCGCTCGCGCTGATCATCAGGGTCGTTCAACTCGGAAAATGCATTGGCGAGTTCACGACCAACCACAAACAGCTCAAAACGATCGACGACCTCCGGGTTGTCATCATTCTTGCGGGACAGCGGTGACACGTCCGTCGGATATTGGGTGATAAAGGTTGGTTGCCACAATTCCGGCTCGGCGACCGTATCGAACACCTCTGTCAGCAATTTGCCATAACTGATGTTGTTGTCCAGCTCCAGGCCGAGCTCTTTGGCATAGGCCAAGAGTTTATCGCGATCATCGATAATTTCTGCGCCGATGTCACCATACTTGAGGACCGCCTCCCGTACTGACAATCTCTGCCAGGGACGGCTCAGATCGACATCGCGTTCGCCATACTTGAACTGCAGACTGCCGACCACCTGCTCCGCAACGGTGCAGATCAGGTCCTCGGTCAGAGTCATCAGATCCTCGTAAGTCGCGTAGGCCTGGTAGAACTCCATCATGGTGAATTCAGGGTTATGCTGAATGGAAATCCCCTCGTTGCGAAAATTCCGGTTGATCTCGAAAACCCGCTCAAAGCCACCGACAACCAGCCGCTTGAGATAGAGTTCCGGTGCAATGCGCAGGAAAAGATCCATCTTCAGGGTGTTGTGGTGGGTAATGAAAGGCTTGGCCGTTGCACCCCCGGCGATCGGTTGCATCATCGGGGTCTCAACCTCCAGATAGTCCCGCGACACCATGTAATCTCGGATCAGGGAAATAATCTGGCTTCTTTTGCGGAACACATCACGCACATCCTGATTGACCAGCAGGTCCAGGTAGCGCTGACGATAGCGGGTCTCTACATCGGTCAGACCATGCCATTTCTCCGGCAGAGGCAATAAAGATTTGGTTAAAAGCTGGATCGATTCGGCCCGCAGCGAGAGTTCATCGGTCTTGGTCCGGAACGGTCTCCCGGTCAGACCGACCACATCACCGAGATCGAGTTTGCGAAACAGTTCAAAACCCTCATCGCCCACCAGGTTTTTCGCGATATAAACCTGCAGTCGACCAGTCCGGTCCTGAACCTGGATGAAAGCAGCCTTGCCGAAATCCCGTTTCGCCATAATGCGTCCGGCGATCCGGTAACTGTCCGCAACGGTCTCCAGGGCTGTAGCGTCATGGCCGGCGTGTGCGACATGAACGTCACCGGTCGCTGCACTTGGGGCAAAACCGTTGGCAAACGGATTCACCCCCTGGGCGCGGTATTCGTCCAGCTTTGCCCGTCTCTGGGCGGCTTCATTGTTGCTTCCTTCAGACATGTTTCTACTTTTTCCTTAAGTGTTTATGTGATCAGTGAATAAGGCTCTCACTCATCACCGATTATCTAGCATTGCATCAGATAAGCTTCTATAAATCCGTCCAGGTCGCCGTCGAGAACCGCGTCGGCATTACCGACTTCATAGCTGGTACGGTGGTCTTTGACCATGCGGTAAGGATGCAGCACATAGGAGCGGATCTGGCTGCCCCAGGCAATATCCTTCTTTTCTCCCGCCAGCGCCTCGGCTTCGTTTCCCTTCTTTTCCATTTCCCGCTCATAGAGTCTTGCCTTGAGCTGCTTCATAGCCGTGGAGCGGTTCTTGTGCTGAGACCGTTCATTCTGGCAGCTGACAACAATTCCGGAAGGGATATGGGTGATGCGGATTGCCGAATCGGTCTTGTTGACATGCTGACCGCCGGCACCACTGGCCCGATAGGTGTCGACCTTAAGGTCTTTCTCCTGAATGTCGATGTCGACATCGTCGGTCAATTCAGGGAAGACAAAAACCGAACAGAATGAGGTATGACGACGGGCGTTTGAATCGAATGGGGAGATCCGTACCAGCCGATGGATCCCTTTCTCTGCCTTCAGGTAGCCGTATGCGTATGCCCCGGCAACCGTAAATGTCACGCCCTTGGTTCCCGCTTCATCCCCTGGCTGATAATCGGTGATCTCGGCCTTAAACCCTTTGTTCTCACACCACCGCAAATACATGCGCAGAAGGATTTCTGCCCAATCCTGGGCCTCGGTGCCGCCGGCACCGGCATTGATACTGACGATGGCATTGCTGGCATCATGCTCGCCGGAAAGCATGCGGGCAAACTCCATCTGGTCGATCTTCTTCTCCAGGTCAGGCAGCATCCCGTTAACTTCCGCCAGGGCCTCCTCGTCCTCACCCTCCTCGCCAAGTTCTATCAGAACTTGGACATCTTCCAGACCTCTGGCGATAGCGTCGCAATCCTCGACCAGTCTCTGCAGAATGGTTCGTTCTTTCAGAACCTCCTGGGCCTTCTCGTTGTCATTCCAGAATTCCGGCTTGGCAACCTCGGCATCCAACTCTGCAACCCGCTCCCGTTTGCTGTCAATGTCAAAGATACCTCCTCAGCTCGACGAGCTTGTCCTGGAGGCCTTCTAACAATTCTATCTCTTCACGAAACATCTTTTTCTCCATTCATCATCAGTCGAACGGGGGATTATAACCGTTGGGCGTAAATCGGACAAGTAAACTCTGTTGAAGGCGGGGGCTTGAGGCTGGGGACTGGGGGCTGAAGCATAAAATTACCAACCCCTAGTCCCCAGCCTCAAGCCCCCGCCTCTAAAAAAGGCGGCGCGTCTGCAAAAGCCAGAGTACGCTGATCAGCAGAAATAGCCCCGGAATCAGGTCACCCATCCGGGAATAAAGCCCGGGGCGCGCTCCCAGCCCGACCTCACCACCCAGAAAGGCTGCTTCAAACAGGCCTGATTGTTGTGTGATCTTTCCGGATGGTGCGATTAAAGCCGAGATCCCGGTGTTGGCCGCCCGGGCGAGCCACACACGGTTTTCCACAGCGCGGAAACGCGCCATTGCCAGATGCTGCCAGGGGGCTGACGACTCACCGAACCAGGCATCGTTGGTGATATTGACCAGCAGATCACTGCCCTGGCGAACATACTCACGGGCCAGTTCCGGAAAGATCACTTCGTAACAGACCAGGACTCCCAGTTTATGTCCCTTGATCGGTAAAGGATTGATCTCACCGGGCGAATAATCACCGATGCCAACCACCAACTTGTTGACAAACGGCAGGAACCCGCTCAACGGTACATATTCGCCGAACGGCACCAGATGGGTCTTGTCGCTGCGGCCGATGATCATACCAGACGGTGACAGCAGGAAGGCACTGTTCAGGTAGCGTAAGCCGGCAGCATCCCTTTGATATGCCGGACTGCCGAAGAGAAGGAAAGCATCTGTCTCAACGGGTAGGAGACTAACCGACTCGGCCAGTTGGCCGCCATCCTGGAAGTAAAACGGCATGGCTGCTTCCGGCCATACAATCAGGGCCTTTGCAGCGACTCGCTCGGCCCGTAAAGACAGGTCACGATAGGTCTTAACCGTATTCAGCTGGTTCTCAGGTCGCCATTTGAGGTCCTGCGGGATATTCCCCTGGGCCAGGGCGGTCTGCAGCGATTCGGTCCTGCCGTCCAGATCCTGCTGCAGGCGCCAGTAGCCATAGCCGAAATTGGACACAAGCAGAACGACAGCCGCAATCAGCGCTTTGACCGGGAGATCCCGGTAGTTCTGCCGCCATAACATCTGTAGGCTCTCAGCAAAAGCCGCGTTACAAAAGACGATCAGAAAACTCAGGCCATACACACCGAACAGGTCGGCAGACTGGATCGTTGTCAACCAGTCGTGCTGAGAATAACCGAGCGTTGCCCAGGGGAATCCGGTGAGCAGGAACTCGCGCAGAAATTCCATGGCAACCCAGAGTACCGGCAAGGTCATGGCGTAAGGGTAACCCCTGGATTCCTTGAGTCGACACGCGGCCCATGTCGCAGTTCCCCAGTAAAGGGCCAGGTAGGCGGCCAGGAGCAGGTAAAGGATGAACGAGACGCCCGGCGGCAGGTGGCCGTAGGTAGTCATGACAATATTCACCCAGTACAGGGTCGCGGCAAAAAAAACCAGTCCGGCAGTAAAACCACTCTTAAAAGGGCGCCGCCGCATCACCAATATGAGGGGGATCATGCCAAACCATGCGAGCACGGTAAAATTTGGCAGCGGGAAAGAGCACGCCAGAAGGATCCCGGACAAAGCACTGGCGCAGGTTAAACTATCAGGCAGGAAACGTCTCATTTACTCGTTGGCGTCCTTATCCGCCTGGACATCGCGCCAGACACGAACCACGCCGATTTTACGCTCATCGGACTCTTCTACCATCAGGACCAGGCCGTAGCCACGGACTCTCTCACCGGCCTTAGGCACGTGTCCCAGCAAATGGAAGATGTAACCTCCGACCGTATCAAACTTCTCCCGTGGTATTTCTATTTCGTAGTATTCCTCGAGCTCCTCGACGCTGGTCCTGCCATCCACCAGCAAGGTGCCATCCTTCTGTTCCTGTACCCGGGGGACCTCACGATCGTACTCATCCTGGATATCCCCGATAATCTCTTCGATCAGGTCCTCGATCGTAATCAGCCCGGAGGTACCGCCATATTCGTCCACGGCGATCGCCATATGCACCCGCCGGGTGCGAAAATCCATTAGCAGATCTTCGATGCGCTTGGTTTCAGGAATAAAGTAGGGCGTTCGCATGACGTCGATCAGTGACATGGTTTCATCTCTGGCCCCCCAGTTGCGCAGCAAGTCCTTCGCGTAGACGACGCCGACGATCTTGTCCATCGACCCTTCGTAAAGCGGCACACGTGAATGCCCGGAATGAATAATCAGGGCCAAAAAGTCACTGAGGTTCGAATCGGCGGGACAGCAGACCATGTCGGTCCGCGGCACCATCACCTCGCGGACGATGGTGTCGCCGAATTCGAAGATCGACTGCAGCATATCCCCTTCAGACTCGTTAAGGATGCCCTCTTCTTCCGAGCTGTTGATGGCCTCCTGGAGTTCCTTCTCCGTCAAGGCCCTCGATCGCCCCCTGAGTTTCATGACCAGGGACTCGAACCACGAGCTGCGACTTGCTGTATTGTCATCTTCCAAGCAAACTACTCCCTTCATAGTTACAGAGTTCGGAGTCTGGTGACTGGGGGCTGGCTATCAAACTAATCTCGAACCTCAGAATTTAAATACTTCTAGACCAAGCGACCCTGATGGGTCCGTCTATGCCTGAAGTCCATTCGCTCCAGCCTCTCGGCCCCAACCCCCATAACCCGCTTTTAAAACGCCAGGTGCATGACCAGCGTTGTGCAAATACCAATCATGCTGCCGACAACTATTTCTACAAAACTGTGAACTCCCAGCAAAACCCGGCTCTGGGCCACCATAGCAGCAAGGAGCCAGGCCAAGATGATAACGAGCAGACCGACATCGGCAAAGGCCACCGAGGTTGCTATGGAGAAGGCAACACCTGCGTGACCACTCGGAAGGCCGCCCTGCAGCGGCGTCCCACGTCCGACCCGGGCTTTGACAAGGACCACGAGCACTACGACCACAACAACCGAAATAATCGCCAGGTTGCCCGTTGTTCTCATGTAATCGTGACCAAGATTTACCTCGGCCGCAAAAATAAACCGCGACACGGCCAGGTAACCGAGAACCATCGCACCGACACTGGCGAGCAGAACGGCGCCGGCAGCAACATCTTTGGCCCGTTGTGCAAGAGGATGGAACTCCGGGGAGACGAGGTCGACCACAACCTCTATGGCGGTGTTGACCAGTTCAGCAAAGATAACCAGGGTAATTGCCAGGCACAGTAGGGCAAATTCGTGCAGGGTCAGGCGTAAAACCAAAGCGAGGACCATGACCAGAATGGCCGCAACCAGGTGTACCAGCATGTGCCGTTGGGTTTTAACCGCCCAGAGGATTCCTTCGATCGCACAATTCAGGCTCTCGATAAACCCACTGGGCCTGGTCGGCCCACCTTTCATTTGGTCAGAAACTCCTCACGTATCAACGCAAACACTTCATGCTCTCTCTCTTCCATGCGTTTTGCCTCGGCCTGCGTGCCGCGCTCGTGGTCGTAACCAAGCAGGTGCAGGATCCCGTGCAGCAGAAGAAAGTATAGTTCACTCTCAAAAGAAGTCTGCGCTTCGGCAGCATCCCTTGCCGCCGTTTCAGCAGAGATCACCACGTCGCCGAGCAGATCAGGTTGGACGCCCCCACCTTCGCCCTCCTGCATGGCAAAGGAGATCACGTTGGTTGGTCGATCTTTCCCCAGGTAATCACGATTAATGACCTGGATCGCCTCGTCATCGACAATCAGGATTGACAGCTGTGCGTCAGGACATCCCGAGACGCTTAAGATCTTCCGTGCTGCCCTTCGCAGGGGCAGCTTTTTTATTTTCTGCCTGTTCTGACGATTTTCGATCGCGATCTTCATTAACCCCCCGGGTTCCTTTCTCTGAAATCCGCTCCTTGCTGACCGGTTCCGGGTAGTCAACCCGGTAGTGGAAAATGCCGCCCAGCACCAGGTTAAAGCTCTTGGCAACATTATGGATATCCTTAAGCGTCAACTCGCATTCATCGAGCTGACCGTCAATAAAGATATTGTTGATAATCTTCTGCACCATCCCCTGGACCCGCGCCGGGGTAGGATCGGTCAAGGTCCTGCTGGCAGCCTCAACGGCATCGGCGAGCATGATCAATGCGGCCTCCCGGGTCTGCGGCTTGGGCCCGGGATAGCGATAATCCCGCTCGTCGACCTGTTCAACACCCGGGTCCGCTTTGTTCTTTGCCCGCTCATAAAAGAATTTCATCAGGCTGGTGCCATGATGTTCACGGATGATATCGTTAAGCGCCTTGCCAAGCTGCGCTTCATGCGCCATTTCCGATCCTTCCTTAACATGCGCCATCAGCACCAGGGCACTCATGGATGGTGCAAGTTTATCATGACGGTTCTCCTGCGCACCGATGTTTTCAATGAAATAGAGCGGCTTCCTGATCTTGCCGATATCATGGTAATAGGCGGCGACCCGGACCATCAGGGGGTTGACACCGATATTTTCGGCAGCCGCCTCAGCCAGGTTGCCGACAATAACCGAGTGGTGGTAAGTCCCTGGGGCCTGCACCATGAGGTCACGCAACACCGGGGTGTTCATATTGGCAAGTTCCAGCAACTTGATGTTTGTCGTATAACGGAAAATTGATTCGACCAGGGGAACGATCCCCGTAACCATGATCGCCGCGGCGAGGCCGCCGGAAAAACCGAAGACCAGCTTGCAAAGCAGCTGCAGGTCGAACGGCTTGCTGGTCATCAGGTGCAAGGCGATCAATAATGTGAAATTGAACATGCCGAGCCTGAACCCGGCTCGAAACAGGGATGACCGCTCATTCACATGGCGCACCCAGTGAGCCCCGGCCAGGCTGGTCAGGAAGGCGAAGAGCATAATCGCAAAGCTGTTGCCGAAGAGCACACCAGTGATGATCGCCGTCAGGATTGCAAAGACCAGCGAGACTTCAGAATTAAGAACGATGCGCACCAGCATGGTGCCGACCGCAAACGGGAACAAGTAAAAGTAAGCGTTCTGTTCTACGTACGGAAAAGCGCTACCCAGTGCCGATGAAATGAAGATGGAAATCTTCAGTATGAGGATGTGCACCACGAACACCGAGGACAGGAATACCAGGTCTCGGTTTTCCGGCCGGTATTTGCGGATATTGCGTCGGGCAAAAGTGTGGGAGAAGTAAATCAACAGAAAACTACTCAGCAGGAGGCCCATGGCGTTACGCCAGAGCGAAACGGTATTGTGTCCATCCTGCAAAGCTCCCAACCGACTCTCCTGGTCAATCGAGACGCGATCTCCCTCGCGAACAATCATCTCTCCTTTTTTGACCTGGATGAGCACCGGCTTGACAACTTCACCTGCGGCTTTTCTGCGGGCTTCAGTCTCATTCTGGTTAAAAGAGATATTCGGCCGCAGCATCGGCAGGATCAGCTCATTCAAGGCCTTCTCCTGGTTGGCCGGGAAACGAGCGCCGGCAAGCGCTTTTTTCAGCAGGTCCTGAAGTTGGCCCAGGCCCACAACCGTCTCGTTGCCGTTATCGGTGGCTTCCGTCTGGGAATCCAGTTGGCGAAAGACTACGCCTTTCGGGCGATCCGCTTCGAAGAGCTTGAGGTTGCCGGCAATTTTCTGCCGATAAATTTGCTTTATGGTCTGCGAAATGCGAATACTGCTGTCATCCTTTGATGACAACTCCTGCAAAGCGGCAAACCCCTTGCGATCAGTTTTAACACCAAAACTGGATTCCAGATCGGCGAGCTGTTGATCTACCGGCAGCTCACGTTCAGAAGCAACCTTTAACGCGGTAAGAATCTGGGCAACCTGTCCGGCAATTAACTCTCCTGTCGTCGTATCAAAGTCATAAAGGTTGGCAACGCTTCTCTCCGCCTCCTCACGTTTCTGCCGGGTCAGATTTTCATCAGGGATCAGGAGGTCACGAGGTGCTTTGATATCGTGCGGAGCAATATCCCCGGCGATAAACTCCGTGGGCGTCAGAGCGCCCTTCGGCACAATGATAAAGGTCAGTAGTGTGACCAGCACCAGTAACAGGAAAACCCGCTGCAACCTTTCGTCAGTCTGGCTCGATTCCTTTTGGCCGTGGCGAAAGCCCTGCCTCTGCGTAGTCCCATCCTCGGTTTTACGATCACTTTTTGGCATATACATCCTGTTGCGCGGCGGATTTCCTAGCCGGACTTATGAGCATCGTAGGCCCTGACAATCCCTTGAACAATCGGGTGTCTGACCACGTCCATATCGGAGAAAGTAACAAAACTGACGCCCTTAACCCGTCCCAGGACCTCCATGGCCTGGATGAGCCCCGAGGTGCGACCGCTCGGCAGGTCAATCTGGGTGATGTCCCCGGTTATCACCGCAGAACTGCCGAAGCCGAGGCGGGTCAGGAACATTTTCATCTGCTCGGTTGTGGTATTCTGTGCTTCATCGAGAATGACGAAGGCATCATTCAGTGTCCGACCACGCATGAACGCCAGCGGGGCAACCTCGATTACACCTTGGTCGATCAAGGTCTGGCCACGATCAAAATCCATCAAGTCGTACAGGGCATCAAAGAGCGGGCGCAGGTAGGGATTGACTTTCTCGGTAAGATCACCCGGCAGGAAGCCAAGTTTCTCCCCCGCTTCGACCGCGGGACGCACCAGGATGATCCGGCTGACCTCTTTCTTCTTCAGCTGTGCCACCGCCATCGCCATGGCAAGATAGGTCTTGCCGGTGCCGGCCGGGCCGATCCCGAACACAACATCGTCTTTGCGCATGGCATCGAGGTATTTTTTCTGGGAGATTGATTTTGGCGCAATCGAGCGATTTCTCGATGAGACAGTTATATTGTCGAGGAAAATATCTACCAGGTTGGCTGAAGCATCCTGACTGAGGATGCGGTCGGCGTACTCGATATCAGGCGGTCGCAGAGCAAAACCTTTTTCGAGCAGAGCGGTCAGTTCTTCCAGGAGACGGATTGCACGGGGCAAAGCGTCATCTGTGCCCTCGAGCAGCGCCGTCGTACCCTTGGAGCTGACCCGCACACCCGTGAGTCGCTCAATCTGTCTCAGGTGTCGGTTCTGTTGCCCGAACAGGGCATGCGCCAGCTTCGGGTCAGTCGGCTCAAAACTCTGCCGTTGTGAATTATCGTCCAAATACAAAACCTTAAATATCGTTGTTTCTCACCTGACTTAAGGTGACGGGTTTTCTAAAATACCACCTTGTATGTCGCAAATCAAATCCCTCACGTAATAAGCACGATTAAAACAGCAAAAAGGGGTTTATATTTTGTTTCGATGTGCTATAAAAGGGCCGCGCAACCGGCGTATCAATATCCAAACACCTTATGCACAAGGGGGCTGAAATTATGAGCGAAATCGTCGATATCTATGCCCGTGAGATTCTCGATTCACGTGGCAATCCTACCGTTGAAGTAGAAGTTTACCTGGAAAGCGGCGTTATGGGCCGTGCGTCGGTGCCGAGCGGCGCATCGACCGGCGAACGGGAAGCACTCGAGCTACGTGACGGCGACAAGAGCCGTTACCTCGGCAAGGGCGTACTGAAAGCCGTCGCCCACGTCAATGAAGTCATTACAGACGCCCTGGTTGGCTGGGAAGGCTCTGACCAGACTGGAATCGACCGAAAACTCCTGGAAATGGACGGCACCGACTTCAAAAGCAACCTCGGCGCCAACGCCATGCTCGGGGTTTCCCTGGCGGTTGCCAAGGCCGCGGCCGAGGAAGCAGGTCTCCCCCTCTACCAGTACCTCGGCGGCACCAACGCCAAGGAACTGCCGCTGCCGATGATGAATATTATCAACGGTGGAGAGCATGCAGACAACAACGTCGACATCCAGGAATTCATGATCATGCCTGCAGGTGCTGAATCCTTCAAAGAGGCCCTGCGTATCGGGGCTGAAATCTTTCATGCCCTGAAAAAAGTCCTCAAGGACAAGGGCTACAATACAGCGGTTGGCGATGAAGGCGGCTTTGCCCCGGACCTGAAGAGCAACGAGGAAGCCCTGGAGGTGATCATGGACGCGATCAGGGCCGCCGGCTACAAGCCCGGCGAAGACGTGCTCCTCGCCCTCGATGTCGCGGCCAGCGAACTTTACAAGAACGGCAAATATATCCTTGAGAACGAAACCCGGAAAGAAAAGACTGCTGCCGACATGGTTGAGTTTTATGCCGACCTGGTCGATCGCTACCCGATCATCTCCATCGAAGACGGTATGGCCGAAAATGACTGGGAAGGATGGAAACTCCTGACCGAAAAACTGGGCGACCGGATTCAGCTGGTCGGTGACGACCTTTTCGTTACCAACACAAAAATCCTCCAGGAAGGGATTGACAAGGGGATTGCCAATTCGATCCTGATCAAAGTCAACCAGATCGGCACCCTGACTGAAACACTGGATGCCATCGAAATGGCCAAACGTGCTGGTTATACGACCGTCATATCACATCGCAGCGGCGAAACCGAAGACACTACGATCGCCGACCTGGCTGTCGCCACCAATGCCGGGCAGATCAAAACCGGCTCACTCTGCCGCACTGATCGTGTCTGCAAGTATAACCAGTTGCTGCGCATCGAAGACGAACTCGATGATGTTGCGCAGTTCCGAGGGGCAAAGGTTTTTTACAGCATCGGCTGACAATCCACGCAGTTAACCAGAAACGGGAGAGTCGCGAGGCTTCCCGTTTCTGGTCATTGACAAACTCCGCATGTGAGGTGCAGGTGGAGTTTGTCTGAAGCTAAGGGCAACAGATGGTTAATCTGTTGCCCTTTTTCCTTTTCTTAAAAGCTTAAAAGCAAAACCGGCGGGTCGCGTCCCGCCAGACGCCATACTTTTGTCCGGCAACAAAAGTATGCAAAAGTGCCTTCTCCTTGCGGAGGGCATCTCCTTTGCCGGATTTCTGTGACTTCAAGAACCTGCTGCTGATGGGATCCGGCCCTGTGTCAAAGGGCCTGACCTTGCCGTGTGATCTACCAGGGAAAAGCCAAAACAACCTCTATCAACGCAAGTCTCCACAGCAGGAGAGGCTCTCAAGAGCCTCGGCTCCTGCGGGGGAAACGTAGGATTCTGATCGTTTAGAACCATCCGGATTGAGGTTGCCGCCCTACCGAGCCAGACATGCCCAGCGCAGCGCCAAGCTTTCTTTTGCTGCGTTTTCTTTGTCGCTACAAAGAAAATGAAGTTGCTGTCGGGCAACCCCGACGGTTTTGATTTTGTCTTTGAATTCCAGCGTCCAATGAATAAGGGCAACAGATAAACCATCTGTTGCCCTCTATCTTGTAATCTGGCTGAACTTTGTCAGCAGACTGAAACAGGAGAGCCTAGTGGCTCTCCCGTTACTTTTTCAACCCGCCCTCACCTTACAACACAGGGTGACAGCGCCCAAGCTCTGCTGTACCAGAAGCGATTCCCGAAAATTTTAGAACACGGGTTTCCCGCCAATCGACTTTTGCTCTACGACATCAACGGGTGCGTGAATCGCTTCGAGCTTCGATTTAAGGGCCAAGAGATCCGCACGCCTCTTTGCCCGTTGCAGAATGATCGGGTTACCGCCCTCCAGCTTGGCTTTCCAGCTGACAAAACTGTTTTCCGGCCACAGTTCGGCAAGTTTTTTTGCCGTCATGTAAATCAGCTTCGGGTCATCGATACTTTTAAGCAGAAGAGCAAAATTGTTTTGCTGCTGATTAGTAGATTCCATCATCTCTCAGATCATCCCATTTTGATAAGATAGTAGACTTGCAACGAAAAAAGTTCGTAACATCTATCTTATAACTGGAGTCAATACAACTTCGCCGGAACAACGACACGTTCCCCCGATTCACGCAGTACATCCATCTGCAGAACGGCACCGAGATTGTGGCCTTTCAATATATGCAGTAATTGATCCCTCGAGTCAAGACTCACGCCGTTGATGCCAAGCAAAACTTCGTTCTTGTGTATCCCGGCGTTGGCAAGAGTCCCATTGCTGAACGTTTTAACAACACCGACTCCCGCCCCCGGACTCCGACGTCCCACAGCCTGGAGAAAGGTCTGTTCCCAATTGTCGGCAACGATCGCGCCAAGACTGGGGCTTTCGACATCCTTCACTGCAGCGACAAGCCGACTCAATGCCCTCGCTGGAATCATAAAGGCGACGCCCATTGGACTGCCCTTCCAACTCAGCATGCCACTCTGCAGGCCGACGATCTCGCCCTCTTCATCTACCCAGGGTGCACCGGAAAACCCTTCCGGGGTCATCGCCGCGACGGGGTAGACTTCAGTGTATCGTTTGTTGACCTCATTCCATTCAAATTGTGTCTCCGGTTTCGCCAGGCGCCCCGTCACCATCAGGTTATGACGATAAACCGGAGCGCCGAACAGGTACACGGACTCGCCGATGGTCGGGACCCGGTTAGACAGCTCAAGGTGCGGGAACAACCCCGCCAGTCGCTCAATCCGCAACAACGCCAGATCGTTGCCGAGATCGGTGGCAACGACAACAGCGTTCAGCCTGCCGAAGCCATTGGTGAGGACTTCAACCTGTTTTGCAGACTTTAAGATGTGCGCTGCGGTCAGGGCCAAACCATATGAAGTGACAAAACAACCGCTGCCGGATAATCTGCCGTCGACCAGCACTTCGAGCGCAGAACTTTTGAGCTTGCCATAGAGCGCCTCGGCGTCTGATCTTGCATCCGGGGGTCTGACCAGAAGGAGGCATGAGATCAAGCCCAGGCACAGCAAGAGTTGCGCAAAAGTTCTCTGCATAGCGAACAAACACAGCCTGGTGCTGACGGCTTTACGGGTGACGGTCAACAACAGCTCTTCCCGTTGTGGCAGAGGAGACCCCTACCCGGTATCCCGTCATCGTGCCAGCATCCAGGATACAGAGATAATCAGACGATGGTGTCCCGTCGAGATAACTGGTGGCCGCTGTGCCGTTGGCATTAAAGCCGAGGCTGAAGTCGCCGGTTGCGGCACAATCGACATCACGTTTCAACAAGAGGATCGGGTTCATTGCCGTCCAATTTTTAAAGACAGTACTGAAATCAGAGCTGTTCTGGGCGCGATTGCCCTGTGTCACCCGGTAGCGCTGACCGGCTAAGTCGAACTCAACCCGATACTGGAGATTGTGTGAATGCGAGAGCATCCTGGCCTCACGCAAAGCCGCTGCGACACTCTCCGCATTTTCCTTGTAAACGATTCGCGACCTCCATTCGAGGAAGCCCGGCAAACCGATCGCCATGAGGAGACTGATCATAAAAATGACTACAATCAACTCTATCAGCGAGAACCCTTGTTCTGTAATGCGCACTGGAATTACTCCGATGATTGCAGGGTGAAAGAGAACTCCTGGGCCGAGAACAGCCCTGCGGGGTCTTCAGCAACGATACGAACCGTGTACGCCCCCGGTTCTGCGGCCAAAAGGTCCCATGTGACAAGGCCGGTCTGCTGCATCGACCTGCAGACCGGGAGGACCATTCTCAACGCGATAGACGATTTGGTCACCATCGGGGTCCACCGCCTGAGCGGGATAAGAGTACTGCTCAAGCCGAAACGACTGGGGCGGCTGCGACACAAAGTGCGGAGGAGAGTTAGGGACCGTCAAGCTTTTGCCGCTGTATGGAGGACCTACACCGTAGAAATCACTTGGCACAACCGTAAGGTCTATCTGCTCACCGGTTCTCACCATCGCTGCGGGGAGTCGGTTGCCATCGATCGCAACTTCCTCGCCATTTACAAACCATTGGTAATCAAACCCGACCTCATCACCGTCCGGGTCAGTGGCCTCGGCTTCGACGACAATCTCCTTGCCGTTGGCGATGACCGGGTCCTGGAAATTAACCCTTATCACCTCGGGCAGGCCGTTCAAAACCGTCGCCGAGATTGTCTCGCGCTCGCCGCCACAGGAGACTGAAACCGTGACGTCATCATCGCGTTTGAAATATCCAGCGGCCAGACGCGGTCCGGTTGCCCCTTCCACTGGAGCGCCATTTACCGACCAGGTAAAAGCGACACGACCGCTGCAGCCAGAGACATTAACCTCGGCCAAGCTCCCCGACACCACCTCGGACGCCAGGAAATCCAGGCTGACAGCGCCTGTACTCTCTGTGCCGCTGCTGCCCTGCCTGACGCTGCCACCGGCGGTCGAAACCGTTTGGTTGTGAGGCTTGCCCTGACTGTCGGTCAACCCCGGTTGCGGTTCATCTGACCCGCAACCGGACAGAAGCAGCACAGAGAAAGGCCACTAATACCGTTACTTTCATAGCAGTTTTTATCACTCCTGCATCCAGTAAATCGGGATAACCGTACCTCCCGGTAGCGTATCACTCGGGCAGATACCGCCGCCGCAACCGATCAGAGCACCGGTCGATCCGTCCTCGCGAACGTAGATGACGACGCCGGAAGGAATACCTGAGGCCATGACCAGGCTGCGGTCGGAGCGTCGCAGGATAACCCCTTCAAGCTGGGTCGATTCGGCCCGGTCGTTGTTGTTGGATGCGAATTCAACATCGTTGGTCGGATCGAAGTTAAAGACTGCTTCACCGGTTTTATAGTCCACGGCGTAGGTCCTGCCGACCCCGAGGTTGCCCGCGAGGCAGGGGTCGTCGGTAACGAAGTTCGGCGTATAAGTCGTAAAGTAAGCGACCTTGTTGAACACCACCGCCGGGGCCAGGGCTTTTTCACCGGTGTTTTGGTCCAGCTTGATGAACCAGCCGTATTTATCCGTGCTGTACAGCCGCTGCAGAATACAGATTACCGAATTGTCGTCATCAGGGCACGTCCCCGTATAGGCCGGAGGATCGGAGACCTGGAGATAATCGATTGTAACGTTGACCATGTCTGCCTCGGTTTTGGCCGTAGCCTGCTCCCGGTCATACAAAGCATACAACCGGTCGATGGTCCCCTCATTCAGAGGATGTGCCCGATCGCCTGTGCCGAAATAGAGACCGATATAATCGGCTTCCAGGATCACGGAAGGCGGATACAGGATGCGACGGCCGTTGGTGACCGGGTCTTCAACGCTGTTGTCCTGATCGCTCGGGTTGGCGCTGAAGATTTTTTTCGCCGACCAGTCGCTGCTGGCAACGGTGCTTTTGACGTCGAATCGCCACAGGTTGCCGCCGGTATCGCCGGCATAGAGCTTGTCAATAAGCCCGTCGAAATCGGAATCGAGGGGGACGATATCCGTCGGGAATGAATAGGTCGGGTTATTGTCCGGGTCCGTACTCACCCGTGCGGCATGTAAACATACTCCCACAGCTTGACCGGGCTGGCATGGAAGCTGGGCACCCCGGAGGAATTGAAGGTTGCCAGCTCCAGGACATAGATGCCGCGGCCACGCGGGTTGAACTGAGACGATGTGCCGGGGCTGGCCGGCGCCGTGGCATCGTCGGCCCGCAGGGTCGATTCGGTAGACTCGTCCGAACCGTCAGGGAAAAGCTGCGTGTCGCCAAAGCGCATGTCCTCGTTGTTGTCATAACCGGCGCCGACAAAGGCCACCAGCCTGACGATGCTGTTGACTCTCATTTTAGCGAACGACATTTGCGACCAGGTCTCCCCGAGTTCACCGAAACCGGTTGTCGTCGAGTTGATTTCCCACAGGTACTTCGGCGCGGTCGGGTTGGTCACGTCAAGCGCAAAATAGGAGCCGCGGCTCAAACTGCCGTTCAGCGTATCGATACCGCCGCCGCGACGCATACCGAAGATAAGGATGACTTTGTCGTCCAGTCCGTTATCAGTGACCCCGAAAAGATCGTGATCGGTCGCCAGCGTTTCTGCCAACGGACCGATATTGCCGTCGCGGTCCTTGTCATAGACGTAAATACTCGGGCTGGCATCGATAAAGTAGTTGTGGATATTGTTGCCCAGAAAGCGCAGGTCAGGCAGCGCGGCCGGGGGGATGAATGACCACAGTTCGGCGCCGTCGGCATCGCGGAATGCGTGCAGCTGGCCGTCGTTGCCGCCGACATAAATGGTCGTCAGGTTCTTGGTAATATCAGCCTCGTCGGCCAGACTGTAGCTGTTATAGGCCTGAATGTTCGGTTTCGAGTGAAGGATGTCCCCCATGATCCACTCGCGGCGCTCAGTCGTGTTGCCGTCCCCATCCGCATCGTAAACATCGAAACCGGTAATGTAGTCGACAATCTGGTTGCTCTCGGTACTGGTCGAGACTTCCATCATCGCCGGCGTCAGCGCCGGGTTCACGGCGACCCTGGCGAAACGGTTGGTCGCGTGGGTCAGGTCGCTCTGGGTGCCGGTGTAGGTGTAGATCAGGCGCGGGGAAACCCCGAAATCCCTGTCCGCAAGGAGCTTGCCGACCCCTCCGTCATCGACGTTGCTGCCATCGGGAGTGGTCGACCAGAACGACGTGGAGGTCGTCAGGAAACGACCGTTGACGTCGGTCGCCACGACACCGTTTTTGTCGACCACGTCGCCGGCAACGCTCAAGCCGAACTTCTTCAGGTTGCCGTACCAGTCGTTGTTGGTAATCGGTTTGAAGAAGCCGAGGTAGACGCGCTTGCCGCTAAAGGTCTTGTTCTCGGGGTTGGTCGGCACCACCGGAGCGACAAAAGAGGAGTTGACCTCGAGGATCTGGCCGAGGATCGAGGTCAGCGCGCCGGTCAGCGCCTGGTAATTCTCGGCAAGATAGGCCACGCCGCCACCGTTTTCCGCGGTATCCTCGAGCAGTTGGACTGCGTCGGCGTTGCCGCCGCCGAAGCCGAAGCCGACCGTGAAGGTCAGGGCATACTGGGTACCGGCGTAGCCGTCGTCGCCGGTCGACAGGTCGGTGTCATGCAGGTACTTGGCGACGTCGTCCAGGTAGTCGGAGCCATCATCGGGGAAGCTGCCAGGCTCATTGCTGTCACCGTCGCAGTCGCCGTTGCTGCAGATCGATCTTAAGACCGTAGCGCGGTCCCTGGTCGACATGCCGTCGGTGATCAGGATCACGTAGGTCTGCTGGCAGCTGGCCATGATCGGTGAATCGTAGCTGACACCAGTCTGGAAGGCGCTGTTTTCGCCCTTGAGATAGCGCATGGCTTCGAACAGCGTCTCGCCGAGCGGCGTCCAGCTGTCCGCAGGGAGATTCCTCACGAGTTCAATCAGGGCCTCCTGGTTGGTGGTGGTCCCGGTATGGATTGCGTCCATATCCTTGATTTCGGCCCGGTAAAGTGCGCCGCCGACAGTCCGGCTGGCAATTTTACCGCCATTCTCCCCGTTGAACTGCATGATGCCGAAATTCACACCCGCGGTGGAGTTGATGATATCCTCGACCACTTCGCGTGCGATCGAGTTCTTGGGCCGCGAGACCGTCTCGCAGATCATCCCGGCCACCGCACTGGTGGCGCTGGACGATGCGGCATCCGGCGGTCCCGGCACAGCACTGTCGGCTGCGGCCGGAGCACCGGTCGACATGCCGTCCTGCAGCATCGCGTCCGGATCAGTCTGGGCGATACTGCCGTAGATTCCCGGCCCTTCAGTGAAGACGGTGCCCCCGGAAGTGGTGACGTACCAGGCAACCCAGTTACCGGTGGCGAAATAACGGTTACGGTCTGAATCTCTGCAATCATTGCTGCGGACTCTGACCTCGCCAATGAACTGCCCCGTGGTTTCCAAGGCTTCTATCACTTCATCGCAGTCGTTATCAGACCGGTGATTGCTATTGAAACCATCATGGAGGATTTCTTCCCACCTCGAGCAGGTGCCGCTCCGGCTGTCCCAGTCATCGCGGTCGCATTGGTAGATCGCATCCATGTAGCAGTTCTCCTCATACCTGTGATTCCACCATTGGTATCGGCCACATGCCTCAATCCGGCTGCCGTTGGTATAGTCGAAATCCGGGTCGTATCCGCCCGTGCCGTCGTTTTCGCAGGCATCCCCCTTGTCGGTCGCCAAAGGTATCTTCCTGGCCCGGGTTGGGCGTCAGGGGACAGTTGTCGACATTGTCGGCAATACCATCGCCATCCGAGTCCGGCCAGACCGTGTCGTCATCACAGGCATCACCGATGCCGTCGTCATCGGCATCAGCCTGGTCGGCGTTGGGCACGACGAGACAATTGTCGTCGACATCGTCGACCCCGTCATCGTCGGTATCCGGGTCAGGGTAGCAGACCTCGGTATCGATCACGCCGCCCATACTCCCGGAGGTATCGAAAATGATCAGAACGTTCGGCTTGACCAGGGCGGTCTCGCCTCCGTAGATGGCGGTATCGCCGATATAGTCGTCCGGCCCGGCAAAGGCGAGCCCCGGCAGCAGCGCTGCGGCAAGCATCAGGGAGAGGGATAAGCGTATCATCATGTCCTACCTTTCATTCTCGAAGTGACCGTGGATCGACTGAGTCATCCGGCAATTAGCGTTTGAGAGCCTTGGCCCTCAGGAAATTGAGATAGTTCCCCGATGCCCAGGTGGGAGCCTCATTATCTCCGGCGCACGCCCCCCGGTCGGTCAGATTGCCGGTCCACTCGCCGCGCAGCTCGATGGCCTCGCGGGCAGCCCTGCAGTTCAGTTCCGTCCAGAGTTTGAATTGACTGCTGGCAAACCAGGTCTCGCGGTAGCTGTTGTACTGGTACAGCCTTTGCGGCGCATAGATCCCGTCGTAGGTTGATGACGACCGGTAGTACAGCATTGATTGATCCGAATCGTCCTGGCTATACGCCACATTTGCGAAACAGCAAGCGAGCAACAGGAAAGCGACAATAAACCGGTACATGGCAAACTCCTTGAAGATAAGGCCTACTTGGGCACGATTTTAGCGGCCATCGAGCGGACTACGGCACGGGAAGGATGCAAACTTCCCATCGGCGAGACGCCGACAGCCGTCACAACGTAATTTTTCGCCTCAAACAGGTTCGCATCGGTGCCGATCCCTTTCGGGGGGGTGCCGGTACCGACATAAACGATCGTGTTGCGGTCATCGGTCGATCCGGAAGTGTCTTCCAGACCGCTGTTGCCGACGGCGATCTGGTCACGGTGCAGGACGCCGGCGTCATCCGTGTCCTCGTAAAGATCGACAGCCCCGGTCCCGATAACCGTTCTTATGGAATATTCCACGGCCCGCTCGGCGGCGTAAAAAGCCTCGTACTGGTTTCGGTAGTTGCCGGACAACTGGGTATCGGAAGTTGTAACGGAGAGCAGGATGGCACCAAGCAGGCTCATGATGGCCATCAGCGAAACCGCTATGATCAGGGCCATGCCGCGTTCATCGTGCCTGCGGGCGTAAAGCCTTGCCACTGGCCTGGAGGCGACACTGCACAGTTGTTTTATCGTCAATTCGATGTCCATAATATGCCCTCTTGCCTAGTTCTTGATTCTGAAAAGACTGCTCACGCTTCTCAAACGAGTCGCCTGATCCATCTGGTTGGCAACGACGACCGTCAGGGTAATCCTGACCGCAGCGATCTCTTCCAGCTCATCCGCGGCGGGCGGCGAGACTTGGGTTTCGTCATTAAGCAGGTAATCAAACCGCAGGCTGTCGATGTTATTGGCAACCACGTCCGTTTTGATCCCACCGTCGACAACCCTCTGCAAATTCCCCGCGTTAAGCGACCAGGAGACCGTTGAAGGGTAAGGCCCGCCGGCGTTCACCCGGGCGATAATATCACCGCCGACAAAATTGAGCGGGGTCGCATTGCTGAATCCGTTCAGCGTCACGCGCGGTTGCGTCCCGCCCGATCTGCCGTCGTCAATCGCTGCAACGGTAAAGACGTTGGGATGAGGTTGGCTGCCGTCGTTCGGACGGACGATCCTGACCAAGTCGCCAACCGTAAAAAAATCGAGCTGTTCGGCACTGGTGACGTCGATATCGACATCGTCAGCGACAACCTTGCCCCCCGGGATGATTTGCTCTTCGTCCAGAGTGGCATAGATATAATCACTTGAAGCGGTCACCAGGTTCAGGGTATCGGTATCCGATCCTGCTGCGACGGCGGTGATGTTGGAGGGCGCCAGGAACCCGGCCATATGTACGTCCTTGCTTAAAAAGTCGGTGGCCACGCGCAGACTCTGCTGGGTATCGACAATCTCCGATTGGTTGTAGGTGGTGCGCTGCATGTTCAGGTACACGGCGAACATGCCAAGGATGATCAGGCCCATTATGGCCATGGTGACCAGCAGTTCAGTCAGCGTGAAGCCATGCTCACGGTTAAGAGGCCGCCGGGAATCTTTGGTTATCGAAATCATTGGAACCTCTTGAAAGACGTCATCGTGATAGTACGGGTACGCGGACCACTCACCGTTACCGAAATTCGTGCAAGGTTTGGGACCGGTGTGTTGGTGGTTATGTTCCATGTGGCCGTGTATCCCCCGGCACCGTCAAGGGCCAGGTCGGTCGAGGTCCCTTCTGCAAAAAGCCAATCGCCACTGGCAGTGGTCCTGAAGGAAGGGTCCAGTTCACTCCGCGACGTGATTTCTTCCATAACCCCGTTGGCGATCGATGTTGCGACAGTGCGGGTATTCGACCCGGAGCTCTGGATAATGGATGAAATCTGCAGGTTGGCGATCGCCAACAACCCAACAGTAAAGATTGTTATAGCAACCAAAACCTCGATGAGTGAGAAACCAGCTTGTCCTGACTTTTGATTCTGCATGCACATATCTCCACACGTAAGGAATTCAAGCGTACCGGTTAACTAAGCAAAACCCACACCAAAACAGTTTGGCATGTCACGAAATTACTTTAAAAACCCTTTTATTTCAGAATATTAGCCTACCTAACGCGGATCGATTCAGCCAGCGGTGCGACACACACGGCTGCGGGCTCCATGCAAAATTTGCACTGCCGGGAGACTCAAATACGGGAGATTTGACCTGCAGGGGAACCCCTTCCGCGGTTCGGAGGGGAGCCATGAGTTGTTGCTAAAGGTCATAGTCCTTGATCTTGTAAATCAGTGAACGCAAGCTGATCTCAAGAATTTTTGCAGACTTGGTGCGATTCCCCCCGGTTGCCGCCAGGGCCTTGTGAATATACGCCTTTTCGAGCTCGGCTATGGCGCTTTTCAAAGAGAGTTTCGACAGATCGACAGGTGGTTCAGGGTGCTCTACCAGGACCAGGTCGTTTTCACTGATCGTTTCGTCATGACAAAAGACCAGGGTTTTTTCCAGCACATTGAGCAATTCACGGACATTGCCCGGCCAGGCCTGTTCTGTCAATCTGCGCAAAGCTTCCTGGCTGATCTCCGGGACCGGTCGCTTCAACCGCGCGGCAATCCGCGGCAGGTAGCTCTCCACCAGCGCCGCGATATCTTCCGGGCGTTGACGCAAGGCCGGCAGTTCGACGGCAATCACCGCAAGACGGTAATAAAGGTCTTCGCGGAAGCTGCCGTTGGCAACGGCCTGGCGCAGATCTTTGGCGGTCGCGGCAATGACCCGGACATCCACTGGCGTCGGCTGACTCTCACCAATACGACGGACCTCATGTTCCTGCAGGACACGCAACAGCTTGGGCTGCAGTTCCAGCGGGAAGTCGCCAATTTCATCGAGCAGCAGCGTCCCGCCGTCGGCAGCACCGAACAGTCCCCGCCGGGCGCGGTCGGCACCGGTGAAAGCGCCTTTGGCGTGTCCGAACAGTTCGCTTTCGAGCAGGCCGGCCGGGATGGCGCTGCAATTGACAGCCAGAAACGGCTTTTCGCTGCGCGGGCTTTCCGAGTGCAGGGCGCGGGCAACCAGTTCCTTGCCGGTTCCGGTCGGGCCGGTGATCAGAACCGGGGCCGAAGCCCCGGCTGCTTTATGGACGAGGGCCAGGACATCCTGCATGACCGGACTGCGGTGTATGATAGCGGCAGTGCCCTGCGGACGGGCAGCGCGCCGGATATCTTTTTTGAGTTTGACGTTCTCCTGGCGTAACCGCAGGCGTTCCTCCGCCTTGCGCACAGTCAGCAGGATCTCATCGGGACGAAAAGGCTTCGAGATGTAATCGTAGGCACCGTGTTTCATGCACTCGACCGCAGTGTCAATGCTGCCGTAAGCGCTCATCATGATGACCGTACCACCGTATTGCTGTGACTGCTTTTCCTTGAGGAAGGTCAGACCATCCATCTCCGGCATACGGATATCGCACAGGATCAGGCCGAAATGCCCCGATCCGAGAAGATCCAGCCCCTGGCTGCCGTTGGTTGCCTCGGTGACCAGGTAGCCATCACGCTCCAGCACCATGCGCAGCATGTGCCGCATCGGTGCTTCGTCGTCTATGATAAGGACATGTTGTTGAGTTGCTGTCATGACAACCGCTCCGTAAAAGATGGTAGTGACACACTAAAACATGTCCCCTTGCCTGGATTCGAGTTAACTGTGATCGCGCCACCGCTCTCGTCAATAATTCGCTGGCAGACCGCGAGACCCAGGCCATAACCACTGCCGGGGGACTTGGTGGTGAAAAACGGTTCAAATATGCGTTTAAGGTTGTCCCGCTCAATACCCTGCCCTTCATCACGGACCGAGATGCTGATGGTGTCACCTTCATGTTGCGATGAAATTTCCAGGCCACCCGGGCCAGGCATCGCATCACGGGCGTTCAGCAGCAGATTGATCCAGACCTGCATCAAACGCCCGCGATCCATGGCGACCAGGCGCTCATCCAGCGAGCAGAGGTCTTTGACTTCCACGCCATCGAGTTGGCCCTGGTGGCGCAGCATGTCGACCGTTTCGCGCAGCAGTGTAACCGGGCAGAAAGATTCCGACTGACGGTCAACTGGAGCTGAATATTCAAGCAACTCCCTGACCAGGCGATCGATCCTCGCCGTTTCGGCCAGCGAACGTTCCACCAGGTCACGCGCTTCACCGGACAAGCCGTCCTTGAGGATATTCAGATAACCGACCACGGCCCCCAGGGGGTTGCCGATTTCATGGGCCATGCCGGCGGCGAGATGCCCTACCGTGGCAAGTTTTTCCGAGCGGATCAGGTCATCCCTTGCCTGCTCCAGGGCACTGTTGGCTCTCTCCAGGGAAGCGATGTGCTCCTCCGTTTCTGCGCGACTGGCGGCCAGGGCCTCGATCATCTGGTTGAAACTGCCTGCAAGTTCATGGATTTCACCCGGACCCGATGGAACAGCTACCGAGGCCAGGGTCCCGCTGGCGACCGAAGTCGTCGCCTGGTGTAGCTGTCGAACCGGCTTGACGACATTCCGGTTCAGCAGGTAGACGCCGAAGACCGCCAGGATCAAGCCGTAAATCACAACGTAAATCACAACGAGCTGCAGGGCTGCTTTAACCCGTCCCTGCAAACCTGACAGGCTAAAACGGATTTGCAGCAATCCGTAAGGGTTATTACCGACCCGGAGAGGTGCTGACAGATCAAGATAATTCTGCGGCTGATCGCTGTTGAAGAACTGGAATGATTGGTATGCCAGTTCCTCGTACAGTTCGCCCCGTTCCAGCAAGGACGGCGAAATCTTCGAAAATTCCCCACCCGGCTGGTATGTCGTACTGGCAAGCACCTGCAATTGGCTGTCGAGCAGGCGCCAGGCGAGAATATCAGTCTGCTTGCTCAAAATTGTCTGCAGGCGGTCATGACCGGAGGCAGCGATCCCCATGGGATTCTCTCCCCGTTCCGATGGCACGGTGAATTCGGCATCGGCAACGACCAGATTGATGATATTGGCGGCGTGAGCGCGTTGCTGGTCGAGAAGGTTGCGTTCTGTAAGTTTGACGAGGAGAAAACCGGCAAAGAGCAGCGCTGCTGCCAGGAGCAGGGAAATACTCAGGATGATTTCTGTACGCAGGCCAGTTCGCATTGGCAGCCGATCGTTAAAAGACTTTGCAGCGGAAGCAAATGCCTGAGAACCAGATAAAAACTCAACTACCAAGGCACAAAGACACGAAGGAATCTATATTCTTTTCGTTGCCTTGCAAAGTGTTCTTCTTCAATCGGGCGTTTTCCCGAGGCTTGGCTGACTTAGTGTCTTTGTGCCTTGGTGGCAGACTCGGCTTCTGGTTTCAGGTTATAGAGTCGAAACAATCTCATAATTCTCAACAAGTATACGTATTCACAATGGTTCAAGCAAACTGAAAGAACATCTGGCAAAAAGACAAACGGCTTGCTAAGATCATCGGTACAAATCCAATCGGGAGTGTTCATGATCATGTCACGCATACCAGTTGTAGATCCGGATTGTTGCATTGGCTGCGAAGTCTGCACCCAGGTCTGTCCCGAAGTGTTCCGGATGGACGAAGATGACCATGACAAAGGCCATGATCATGGCAAAGCGATCGTCCATAATCCGACCGGAGCACCGGAAGATAAAATAGAGGCGGCGATGGACAATTGCCCTTCGGCCTGTATCTATTGGGCATGAGACCGGTACGCGGGACGAGGGACGCGGAAAACCTTGACGGGCCTCTTAGCACTGTCACAACAGGCAGACCGGCACAAGCCAAAGCAACTTAAAGAATCTGAGCCGGAATTAACAACACTCCAGGAATTCGATCTTGACCTTACCGCGTCCCGCGTCCCGCGTTCCTCGTTCCGGATTTTCCAAAAACATCCCCCTCCTCAACATCTTCGCCGGGCTGAAAATGGCCCTTCTGCCGATGGCCATCATTACCCTGTTCTGGAAGGACCAGATCGGTCTGAGCCTCGCCGAGATCCTGCTGCTCCAGGCGATATTCTCCCTGGCAACGCTGGTTATGGAGTTCCCTTCCGGCTACATAAGCGACCGGGTTGGCTATCGCTTTGCCCTCAACCTGGCCTGCCTGCTCGGCATTACCGGCTGGGCGACTTACACCTTCGCCGGCACTTTTACCGGGGTGCTGGTCGCCGAACTTCAGCTCGGAGCGTCCTACGCTTTTATCAGCGGCGCAGACAGTGCCCTGCTTTACGAGACGCTGCGTCACGGTGGTCGGGAGGAACATTACGCAAAATACGATGGACGGATGACCGCCTGGGCACAAGCCGGTGAAGCGGCGGGAGCTGTGGGCGCCGGGGTGTTGTATGGCTGGATGCCGCTGCTACCCTTTATTTTGCAGATCGGCATCTGGATCGCTGCGCTGGGAATCTGTAGCAACCTGAGAAACATCCCCACTGCACCAAGGGAAACCGTCTCACATCTGCCCGTCTCACATCTTCGTCAAGCGTCAGACATTGCCCGCAAAGCATTTTCACAGCCTGGCATACGCTACGGCATCCTCCTCGCCGCACTGCTCGGTCTCTCCTCCTTTTATCCGGTCTGGCTGATTCAGCCGTATATGCAGACGCTCAATATCCCCCTGAGCTGGTTTGGACCGATCTGGGCAGTCGCCAACCTTTGTGTGTCTTTCGGTTCGGTTATCAGCCATCGCGTCCAGTTCCATCTTGGTGCCCGCGGCACACCATTGCTGCTGCTGGCGCTGGTGGTCATCGGGTACGCCGGGCTGGCTTTCAGCCCGTTCATATGGAGTTTCGCCTTTTATTTCATCCTGACCATCATGCGCGGCATCCAGGGGCCGTTTCTGCGCCTGGTCCTGCAGAAACAGAGCGACCGTCACGAACGGGCCAGCATCCTGTCACTGAAATCACTGGTTTTCCGCCTCGGTTTTGTAATCACTGGTCCGCTGGTCGGCATTCTCGCCGATCACTCCGGATTGAGTCTCTGCTTCCTGGTCCTGATGGTTGTCCAGTTGATCCTGATCGCACTGGCAATACGGCCATTCCTCAAGCATTCGGCGATTTTTCTTGAATCCTGAGGACAGGCTACCCGGTATTCGATTTTCTTTGCGCTCTTTGCGCCTTTGCGTTAAATCAAATTCAGACTCCTTGCAAAACCGGTATCTTCACGGTGTATACTTTGAGAGAGTAAATCACGAGAGACAAGGTGACTATGTCTTCCACAAAATGTTTCATTTACCTGCTGGCATTCGCCTTGACTGTCCTGTCGGGTTGTGCATCCAAAGAGCACCGACTTCCGTCATGAAAGTCGGTATGCACATTGACGCGGTCCTTGAATTTGTCATCGAGTACCCGCTGAGATGGGAAAAGGACCGCCGCCTCGAATATGGCCGCCACGAAGGAGAAATTCGCTGGAGAAACCCTGCTCAGGGTGGGACCCTGCTGCAGGTCAGTTCACGTTACCGGGAAAATCCAACTGATGAACAGGAACTGGGCCGGCTGTTGAGAGATTATCCGGGTCTGATCGAAAGCCCGCGGGAGCAGGTCGAACTGCCTGCCGGCACGGCGTGGTACATCAGTGGCCACACAGCACAGCAACAGATTGAACTCTATCTGTTTCTGAAACCGAGCCGTGCCTACGCAATCATTCTCAAAACGACACCCGAGAATTTCGCAGGTTACGATATGTTCATGGAAAAAATCATCCGGTCTTTCCAGGTACTGGCCCAATAACACCCGTTGACTCTTGTTGAAGAAAGACCATGCAACCTCTTGAATTAATAGATAAGTATTACGCAGCTCATGACAAGGCAAGGAACCTCTTGCTTGCTCACAGCCATCTGGTTGCAAGGCTTGCCCTCAAGGTCGCCGAACGGGTCGGACAAAGTGAACCGGTTGACAAGGATTTCATCGAACAGGCAGCGCTTCTGCATGACATCGGCATGCTTTTTACCGACGCCCCGAAACTGGACTGCCACGGTAACCGGCCTTATATCGCCCATGGCGTGATCGGTGCTGACATCCTCCGTAAAGAGGGACTACCGCGCCATGCATCTGTCTGCGAACGACATATCGGTGTCGGCTTAAGCGTTGAAGATATCAAAGCCCAGAAACTGCCGCTGCCATTGCGAGATATGCAACCGCAAACTCTCGAAGAAATAATCGTCGCTTATGCCGACCTTTTTTATTCCAAAACCAGAACAGGAATGCGAACTGCGGAGATGGTCCGCGCAGCACTCGCCAGGTTCGGGCAACACAAAGTAAGCATCTTTGATGAATGGCACAGGCGATTCGAACCTCAGCCCTGGCCACAGCAGGACAATTCAGAGGAAAGCCCTTGGAACAATGGCTGTTGAACCTGTTTAACCAGGTACCGGGTGGAACGCTGTTCATCACAGCGGTTTTCATCGTCGCGTTCCTTGAAGCGCTCGTCGGCATAGGTCTGATCATGCCTGGCAGTGTCCTGACCGTCTTCAGCGGCTGGCTGGCCTTCCACGACAAGGCCCCGATCATGACGATCATGGCTGCGGCTGGGCTGGGGGCTGTGATCGGCGACTTTCTCAGTTACTGGCTGGGGGCACGTTTCGGCATCCACCTGTGGAATTGGCGGCTACTAAAACAACATCAAGGGCTGTTACGACTGGCGGAAATTTTCTTCCTCGAGCATGGTGGCAAGAGCGTTTTTCTGGGCCGTTTCCTCGGGCCGATCCGCGGTCTGGTACCATTTGTCGCCGGGGTGAGCCGGATGCGGCCAAGCGTATTTTCCTGTTATGCCCTTATCAGCAGCATCCTCTGGGGGATCAGCTACCCGGGAATCGGCTACCTGGGCGGCACCAGCTGGCAGCAGGCCGAGACCCTGGCGGGACGGCTCGGCCTGTTGATTGCCCTGGCAGTTATCGTCTTCCTTCTGGTTGCCTGGCTGCGGCATAAATTCCTCCCGCGACAGGATGTTCGACAGGCAAAATGGAATCACAATCCCAAGCCATGATTCTTGTCCAAACCGCTCTTTTCCGCTAGGATACCGTTCTCAATACTGAAACTTTATGATTTTAACGATGCTCGTGCTAACCACTAGGACACGAAGACACCAAGAAAATCAGCTGTCAAATTATCTCTTCGTGCCTTGGTGCCTTGGCGGCTAATTTCTTTTGTTTTGTCTGTGAACGATTATGAAGAATTATCTGAGCGATAAAAGCTGGCTCGAATTCGAAAGAAATCACGTCTGGCACCCCTATGCGCCTCTCGAAGGGGCCCTGCCACCCTACCCCGTGAAAAGCGCTCTAGGGGTCCATCTGACCCTGGAGGATGGACGCGAACTGATTGACGGCATGTCATCCTGGTGGTCGGCCATCCATGGCTACAATCACCCGGTTCTCAATCAGGCCGCGAGAGCGCAACTGGACAGCATGTCACATGTCATGTTCGGCGGACTGACCCACCGGCCTGCTGCTGAGCTTGCGGCACGCCTGGTCAGGTTGACTCCCAAACCGCTTGAGAAGGTGTTTTTCTGTGATTCCGGCTCAGTGAGTGTTGAGGTTGCCATAAAGATGGCGGTCCAGTACTGGGTCGCCAAAGGGCAACCTGACAAGCAGAAAATGCTGACCATCCGGCGCGGTTACCACGGCGACACGACCGGCGCTATGGCCGTCTGCGATCCCGAAACGGGCATGCACCATCTCTTCACGCAGATCCTCGCCAAACAATTCTTTGCCGAGGCACCGACCATCACCCGCGACGAGGACTGGCAGGACAGTGACATCGCCAGCTTCCGCAGCCTGGTCGAGACTCACCACAGTGTGATCGCCGCAGTCATCCTCGAGCCGATCGTTCAGGGTGCGGGAGGCATGCGTTTCTATGCCCCTGAATACCTTCGCCAGGTGCGAACCCTCTGTGATCAGTTCAACATCCTGCTGATCGCCGATGAAATCGCCACCGGTTTTGGCCGGACCGGCAAACTGTTTGCCTGCGAGCACGCCGGCATATCTCCCGACATCATGTGCCTGGGTAAGGCGATCACCGGCGGCTACATGAGTCTGGCCGCCGTTTTGACGACCGCCATGATCAGCCAAACGATCTCGACGACCGCGCCCGGAGCCTTCATGCATGGGCCAACCTTTATGGCTAACCCGCTGGCCTGCGCCATCGCCATTGCCAGCATCGACCTGTTGCTCGACAGTCCATGGCAGGAGCGCCTTGCCGCGATGACCAAAACCCTTGCCAGCAGTTTGCAGCCCTGCCTGGAATGGGATGGGGTTGTTGATGCTCGCTGCATCGGTGGCATAGGTGTACTGGAGCTCGCACGTCCGGTCAATATGGCCTCAATCACCCGGCGTTTTGTCGATAAAGGCGTCTGGGTCCGCCCCTTCGGCAAACTGGTTTACGTGATGCCGCCTTACAGCATCAGCGACCGGGAGCTTGACGCACTTCTGATCGGGATGACTGAAGCCGTTGCCGAAGAGCTTGCTGTGATGAGTTAGGATCCTTCCCTAATCTGCCAGATAAGGAATTTTATCGTTTTACTGTTCTGAATTCTGTATTCTATATTTTTATATCCTGGATTCTGAATTCCTATAATTCACAAGGACTTACCCATGCCCGACAGATTACAGTTTCTCGAAATGTCCAACGCACCTGCTGACCAGGCCGACATCCTGATCCTGCCAATCCCCCTTGAAAGAACGGTCTCCTTCAAACCAGGGACCGCTGATGCGCCCCGCGCCATTCTCGACACCTCCGTGCAGCTCGAATTTTACGAAGAGGATGCCGGCTGGGCCCCTTTCAAACATATGCTGCTCAGCGTCTTGCCAGAGTTTGCCGACGACAGGGCGCTCACCGATGCCGAACTGCATAAAGCCTTGACCGCGCAGGTGGCGACGCTACCGTCGGACAACCTGTTCATCGGTCTCGGCGGTGAACATTCGCTGACCCCGTCACTGGTCCAGGCCCGCATGCCCAAACCGGGGACGGTGCTCTTCCTCGATGCCCACGCCGACATGCGCATCAGCTACGAAGGGAGTGGGTTTAACCACGCCTGCCCGGTCAATCGCCTGCTCGACCAGGGACACAAGATCATCATGGGCGGGATCCGGTCGCTCTTTGAGAATGAAGTGGAGCGCATCGAAAAGGAGCCCCGCATCAGCCTCTTTCTCGACTGGGACTTGCGCGGCAAGGGACAATGGGATGCCTTCCTGCAAAGGGTCAACTCGATTGAAGGGCCGGTCTACCTATCGGTTGACATGGACGTCTTCAACCCGGCCGTCGTACCTGGGGTCGGGACACCGCAGCCGGGCGGCTTTTTCTGGTACCATATGATCGAACTGCTCGAGTCGCTCTTCTCCGGGAGGTCCATCGATCTGCGCGGTGTGGACATCGTCGAACTTGTCCCGGAAGCCAGTCGTGTTTCGGAGATGACCGCGGCAAAACTTCTGCTGAAGATTATCTCTTTCTGGGGCTATGCCAACGGCTTCAACCAGAAGCCGCAGCAAGGCAGCCAGACGCTGATTGAGTATGAATGATAGTCTGTATCCGTATCATTGATCTCTCCGCCTAGATCCCCATCGGCAGGAAGACCGCTTTCATAATCACGTTGTGCACCCCCCGGTCCCACTTGCCGACGACCATGAAAGCCATCATGTCCTGGATGGCAATCATCTTGCCGAACAAGCGCTCAAAGCCCAGGTTTTCCGCTTCACCGGGCAGGCTGTTTGACAACAGCAGAAGCTTTCCTTCCGCATTTCTTTCGTTGCTCAGCCGCCAGGCAAGGACCTCAATGTTGCGGGCGCAATTGAACAGTTTCTGTTCATCGAGCGAGTCGAACATGAATTGTTCCGTCTGCCAGTTATAGGCGCTTCGCACCATACCGACCAACCCGGCCATCAGCGCAAAGACCCGGTCTCCCCGGTAATCAGGATTAAACGCCAGGTTTAATGCGTCCGTCCCCTGCTTGCTGTTCAATTCATTGAATACCAGCCGATCCTGAGAGTCGAAAATCTGGTCTTGACGCTGTCCGACCGACATGCCGGAGAGTTTGTCGAGCTCGCGCGGATTACGCTCGTAGAGCTTGACCAGCAAAGCCTCCAAAAGCCGGTTCATTTCCTGCAGGCTAGTATCCGCCATCATGTCGACGTCGGATTTTGCGAGCGAGTTCAAAGCCGTCGTATCGATCGGATTACGGCATCCGGTGACGGTCAAAAGAACGGCCAGGACAATGCTGACCAGGGCCAATCTGACGAGATTTTTTTGTCGCCGACGACAAGAGGATTCAGCGCAGCAGATGGACACGGAAATGGACCCTGAGGAATTCATGGAACTCGTTGATTTCTTCAAAAGCGATTTTTAAACGGCCCTTTTCCATGTGATTGAGCCTGGACAAGGTGATGTAATTGCCCGGCGGATTTCCGGCCTTGATGTTTTCGACCTGGCAGCGCAAACGCAGGAAAACCAGATAGTTGTAGCTGGCCTCGAGATTATCGGCCAACTTTTGGGTCAGGACCTGTTTTTCAACCAGGGCCTCTACCCTCTCACGGGTTCCACCGCCCATGACCCCGGCCTCCATGGCAAGGGCCTTGACCCCCTCGGTAATTGCGAAGATGCCGGCCTTTTTAACATCAATCTGGCCGCGATGCTCTTCGTCATGCTCGGTCTTGATGCCCCCTAAAAGGCCGAGCGGCGGTTTGAAGCGATTGATGTTGGCCGCAGATCGGGTCAGGAACATCTTTTCTTCTTTGAAATGTCCAACCAGCATCTCCCTGAGGCCTTTTTCCAGACGTGGATCACCATAAATCGTGCGCAGGTCGAAAAACATGCTGCCATTCAGAATATGTTCCGGCAGCGGATTGGTCAGCCAGGTACCGAGCACCTTTGCCCATTCGCTGAAGCTGCGCCTCCAGAACTGGTTTTTCGCCATGATACCCCCAGGGCAAGGCGGGACGCCTATCTCAATCAAAGAATCGATGAGCTTCTCCGAGAAGGCTGCGATTTCGGCAATTTCTGCCGGGGAGAGATCGTCAGCATAGATAATCGCATTGTCCTGATCTGTGGTCAGGGTCTGTTCACGGCGCCCTTCACTGCCAAGCACGACAAACGCAAACTTATCGGTCATGTCGCAGAACTGACGGGCGCGCAGGAGCTCAATCAGGCGCAGCAGCAGCTGGTCATTCAACAGTGCGATCATGCGGACCAGCTCCCGGGGGGGACTCCGGTACTGACGAGATGCAGGACCAGAGCCTGAATCTGCAGATGGTAGTTCTTCAACTCGTCGAGGGTGGCAGCATTATCGATGTCACGGATCAGCTCCTGCGGCGAGTGCGTCTGCAAACGCATGATGTCTGTGACGGTGATGATCCCTGATAGGCGATTATCCTGATCAACGACACAGATCCTGTGGATATTGTTCTTGGAAATCCGGTAGAGCGCTTCAAAAATAAAATCATCTTCACTGACCGTAATCAACGGGGCGTTCATGATGTCGCGGGCGGTAACCGTGGCAGGATCAATCGCCAGGGAAACGACCTTGTTGCGCAGGTCGCGATCGGTCAAGATTCCCACTGGCATGGCGTCTTCACAAACGATTATGCTGGAGATGTTCCGGTCGCGCATGTCACCGGCAACGTGCAAAACCGTGTCATCAGGCTCACAGGTGGCCACATTGCGCCGGCAGAACTTCTTGATGGGCTGAAACAGGACATTGTCTTCTGACATCCGAAAACCCTTGCCGTTGGATAATCTGCGGATTGCAGATCAGGGTCGTTACGCGCAAATGCCTCTGGCATTAATCTAGCGTTGAAGTGTCGCAGGTGCAAGTAATTAAGCAAGGTGGAGGTGAGAGGTGAGAGGTGCGAGGTGCGAGGTGCGAGGTGCGAGGTGCGAGGAAAGTTATCGTTCAGCCTGAAGGCAGTAAAGCTTTTTCGCAATTCGCGCTTCGCACTTCAAAAAAAGGCCGCTCCATAGGGAGCGGCCTTCTCATTTTACTTTCTGCGTTCTACTTTATCATTTACTTGTACCCATCCATTTCATCAAACTGCAGGTACTGATAAATGGAATCGGCCTTGGGAGCAATCTTCTCCTTGTAGACCGCCAGGTACTCGGCTGGAGTCGGCAGTTTGCCCATGCTTGTGGTCACTGCACCGAGTTCGGCGGAACCGAGGTAGACCCGGGCGCCGTTGCCAATGCGGTCATCAAAGTTACGGGTCGAAGTAGAGAACATATTCACGCCATCGGGCACTCGGGCCTGGTTCCCCATGCAGAGCGAACAACCGGCTATTTCCAGACGGGCACCCATGGCACTGAAGACCGAGAAAACCGCCTCTTCTTTCAGCTTGGCCTGGTCCATGCGGGTCGGCGGGCAGACCCAGGTACGGACATTCGGGTTGAACTTCTCACCACGCCAGACCTCAGCGGCCGCACGGAAATGACCGATGTTGGTCATACAGGAGCCGAGGAAGACGTCCTGGATCGGCGTTCCCTGAACATCGGAAAGCAGCTTGACGTCATCCGGATCGTTTGGGCAGGCGAGGATCGGCTCGGTAATTTCAGCCAGATCGATTTCGATCACTGCAGCATACTCGGCGTTGGCATCGGCTTTAAGCAGTTTGGGAGCCTTGAGCCACTCGTTGACGGCATCGATCCGACCCTGCAGGGTCTCCGGGTCCTGGTAACCTTCTTCGATCATTTTTTTCATCAGTGCAACGTTCGAGCGCAGGTAAGTGCAGACACTCTCTTCGGAGAGTTGGATACAACCGGCAGCAGCAGAACGCTCGGCAGCGGCGTCGGTTAATTCAAAAGCCTGTTCAACAGACAAATTCGGCAGTCCTTCCATCTCCAGGATCCGGCCGTTGAAGATGTTGACCTTGTTTTTCTTCGGCACAGTCAAGAGCCCTTGCTTGATAGCCCAGTAAGGGATGGCATTCACAGCATCACGCAGGGTGATGCCCTCTTTGAACTCACCCTTAAAACGAACCAGAACAGATTCAGGCATATCAAGGGGCATAAAACCCAGAGCCCCGGCAAAAGCGATCAGGCCAGAACCTGCCGGGAAGCTGATGCCAATCGGGAAACGAGTGTGCGAATCACCACCGGTACCGACGGTATCGGGAACCAGCAGACGGTTCAACCAGCTGTGGATAACACCGTCACCGGGACGCAACGCCACTCCGGCTCGGTCGGAGATAAATTTCGGCAGATTTGCATGCATCTTCACGTCGGCTGGTTTCGGATAAGCGGCGGTATGGCAGAAAGACTGCATGACCATCGGAGATTTGAACCGGAGGCAGGCAAGCTCCTTGATCTCATCGGCGGTCATCGGGCCAGTCGTGTCCTGGGAACCGACCGTGGTCATGACCGGTGCGCAGGAAGAACCGGGCAGGACGCCTTCGACGCCACAGGCGCGACCAACCATCTTTTGCGCCTGGGTGTAGCCCTGACCAGGTTTGGGCGCAGGATTTACCGTCTTGGCAAAGATATCGGACTCTCCCAGACCCAGGGCTTCGCGGGCCTCCTTGGTCACGGCGCAACCGATAATCAGCGGGATCCGACCACCGGCCCGGAACTCGTCAGGTACCGTATCCGGCTTGATTTCGAAAGTCGAGAGAACCTCGCCAGCTTCGTTTGTGACTTCACCCTTTGCGGTATTGATGGTGATAACATCACCCATATTCAACTTGGCGACATCCATCCTCAAAGGCAAGGTGCCGGAATCCTGGGCGGTATTGAAGAAGATCGGAGCGATAACACCACCGATGATCACACCACCACGGCGCTTGTTCGGAACGGCCGGGATATCATCACCGATACACCACAGAACGCTATTACATGCCGATTTACGGGAAGATCCGGTACCGACCACATCACCGACAAAAGCGACTTGATGGCCTTCAGCGCGCCACTTGGCGATTTCTTCGATACCACCGGGGAAACGGGTCTTACCCATGGCCAGAGCATGCAACGGGATGTCAGGACGGCTCCATGCATCGCCGGCAGGAGAAAAATCATCGGTGTTGATTTCACCATCTACCTTGAAAACCTTGACTTTAATGATTTCTGCCATGGCAGGTTTGTTAGTGAACCACTCGGCGGCAGCCCAGCTTTCAACGACTTTTTTTGCTGCAGCATTGTTTTTGGCAAGTTCAATCACTTGACCGGCAGCATCATAAACATAGGTCATGCCGGACAAAGCTGACGCAGCGGCATCGGCCACAGCAGCATCACCGAGTGCAGCAATCAATGGTTGCACGTTGTAGCCGCCGATCATGGTGCCCAGGATCTGCACGGCCTTCTGCTTGTCGATCAGCGGCGAGCTCTTGGTGCCTTTCAGAATTTCTGCCAGGAACCCGGCCTTGACTTCGGCAGCAGGATCAACACCGGGAGAAACCCTTTCGGTGAACAGGTTCATCAGGAACTCTTCCTTGCCGGCCGGAGGGCTTTGCAGCAAAACACATAGATCCGTGGTCTGCTCCGGGTTGAGTGGAAGAGCCGGAATACCCTGGGCATTCCGCTCTTTTTCGTGCATCAGATAAGCTTCAATCATCTCTCTCCTCCATCATAGTTGTAGGTGAAACAAATAGCTGTCACCGTTTATAACCTGAGTAAAACAGGGTTCAAGTCGAACCGAAACCTGCATACTGTATACGATTTTACAGGCTTCGTCAATATTCAAACATCCTAATATATGGCCATTTTTTCATGCCGGAGCGCTTCGCAGAGAACCGTCGCAACAACATCAAACGAGACTTCGAATCAGGCGGCCCTGACTGTGACCTATTCTGTCACAGCACGCAAGTTAACTGGGTAACAACCGAGGGAGGCAAGTCATGTTTGAAATCATCATGTTGGCAGGATTCCTGGTCGCAGGCATCAGCCAGTTGATCCCCACAAGCAAAAACCACTCAAAACCTGATTCGGACGCCGCTTCGACCCGCAGCTCATCCAACAAAACACAAGCGGGGCCGGCACGATATACACGGCAACGCTGTACCGAAAATCAAGTCAGGGGTTATCGGCAAATCAAGGCAGCCTAAGCATCACCTGCCTGTCCAGCAAGAGCGTGCCGTACCGGCAATTAATCTGTGGCTGAGAAGGCATGCCGTTCGTCAAGGTTGTGACATGCGCATCGACCGCTGTCGGCGCATCAGAACCGTGCCGTCGCCACTGTTGAAGATCACCTTGCGGCCGTGATAACCGCCCAGGTCACTGCCGACAATCGGGATTTTGTGGGATTCCAGGGCCTCAACGACAAATTCGATGTTTCTTTGGCCAATCGCCAGCAAGCCTTCGGTTTTCTCCCACATGGAAGCACCACCGAACACCTTGGCGATCAGTTTGTCACCGGGGTTGGAAAGTGCCCTGACCTTTTCGACCAGCTTGGCGATCGCGATGTTGCCGTACTTGGGTGTCGGCAGGCCTTCACCGTTCCACAGTGGCAGCAGGTAATGATTGATCCCGCCGAGTTGGGAAGTCTGGTTCCAGAGGCATACGGCGACGCAGGAGCCCAGGACAGTGGTGACCAGGTGCGCTTGACGGTGCACGAACAGTGTGCCCGGATAGAGGTAATGGCGCGGCAGGGCTTCAGCCTGAGGCGTTGTTATTGGCAGATTCATAAGCTAGAAGGTTTTGACCTCACCTTCCGTGTCATCAAAGATGAAGAAATTGCCCTCAGAGGCATGGACAACAGTCTCGACATCGGGACGCGGCAGAGACAGCACGAACCGGCTGCCATGCCCGGGCTGGCTGTCAAGGTCAAGGACCCCGCCGAGCAGTTCTGCCAAAGCCCAACAGATGCTCAGGCCCAGGCCATGGCCACGATGGCCCTTGGTCGCGCCGGCTTCGAGCTGCCGGAAACGGTCAAATATGACCTCCTGGTCGGCGGCGCTGATTCCCGGGCCGTTATCACTCACCGACACGACCAACCCCTGCCTGTTCTCTTCAACCTCGAGAGTGATCAAACCGCCACGTTCGGTGAATTCGGCCGCGTTGCCGAGCAGGTTAAGCAGAATAATTTCAATTTTCTGGGCATCGGTCGGGAAAACCAGGTCCTCGGGGACCTGCCTGGAGACAGAGAGGGCCTTGTCCGAAATCCGATAGCCAAGCTTATCCAGGCAACTGTTCAGGACCGAACTGATGTCGACCATGGCGAAAGCCGGCTCTGTATCACCTGCTTCCAGTTCGGCAGCCATGAAAACATTCTGGAGCTGATAATCCAGGTTGAACGCCTCCGCATAGATCATACTGATCGTCTTCCTGCAGATTTCAGGGTCGCAGGAGCGATCGAAGAATTGACCGGCCAGGCCCATAATTGCCGAGAGGGGGTTGTTGATCTCGTTGCGGATATTGGAGAGGAACTGACTCTTCAGAGCTTCGGATTCCTGGAGTTTCACATTGACCTGTTCCAGCTTGCGAGTCATCGCACGCATGTCGTTCAGAGCGTTCTGATTGAATTCAAAACGCCGGCGGATTTCCTCAATCAATTCTTCATCTGTCGGCTTGTTCATAAAAAGATCCTGTATAGATAAATTGTCTGATCAACATCAGCTCATACTGCGGTAGAGGCGCATCGCCTCCTCCGCCAACTTGTCGAGTGGCAGAATTTTTTGTACGCTATTCAGCTTGATCGCTTCATGCGGCATGCCGAAGACCACGCAACTCTCCTCATCCTGTGCCAGGTTGACCGCCCCGGCATTCTTCATCTCCAGCATACCCCGGGCACCGTCATCACCCATGCCGGTCATGATGATACCGGTGGCATTCATCCCCGCATAACGGGCAACCGAACGGAACAACACATCTACAGAGGGTCTGTGGCGGCAAACCAGTGGACCATCTTTGACCTGCACGTAGTAACGGGTGCCGCTACGCTTCAACATCATGTGCAGATTGCCGGGGGCAATCAGGGCCCGGCCGGGAATCACCGTATCACCATCAGTCGCCTCTTTGACTTCGATGCGACAGATGCCGTTCAGGCGCCGCGCAAACGCCGCGGTGAAATGTTGCGGCATATGCTGAACAATCACGATCCCGGGAGCATCGTAAGGCAACTCCTCGAGAAAGATCCGCAGGGCTTCCGTGCCGCCAGTCGAGGCTCCCAGGGCTAATACTTTTTGCGTGGTTCGAAAGTTCTCTGTTGACCTGGGCTGGCTGAGCATCACATCCGCCGTCAATTTCGGCGCAGGCTCGTTGATCAGGGCGGATAGACGTCTGACCCGGGCCTTGGCCGCAGCCTTGACCGCGTCACAAATCTGTACATGGCTGTCTTCAAGAAATTGCCTGGCGCCCATGCGCGGCTTATTGATGATCTCCACAGCCCCGTATTGCAGGGCTTTCATCGTCACCTCGGCACCCTTTTCCGTCAGGCTTGAGCACATGACCACCGGTATCGGATCCGTCGCCATGATTTGCTTGAGGAAGGAGAGTCCATCCATGCGCGGCATCTCGACATCAAGGGTTATGACATCCGGGCGTTCCTTTCTGATCTTGTCGGCGGCAATCAGGGGATCGGCAGCAGTGGCCATAACCTCAATCGCCGGATCGGCAGACAAAATTCCAGTGAGGGCCTGACGGACCACTGCAGAATCATCAACGATCAGAACACGGATAGGTTGAGACATCTCCACCTCTACTGAACTTATATCTATCTAACGGTAAGCTATGACAAATACCGTACCGGGTAGTGCGTACGTCAGAGCGGTACGCGTCGATCGGAATCTCCAGGCATCACCACTACGGCAGACCAGACCTGGCGTGAGCACTTCGCTAGGCATGTTCATGGCGCAAAATCATACCACGATGGTCGCCACGATGGCCCGAAATTTACGAACAAAGACACCACAGTCGGGTCATGGCCCCATCAGGCATCGTGTCAAAGGATTGGCTTACAACGAACGTGCCAACAATGAGTTAAAATCAGATTTAGGCCGCAGGATATCCAGGGGACAAAGAGACACTCACGCCTCTTCTGAGCAAACCTTCTCACTCAACGGCAGCCACATGGTAACGGTTGTCCCCTCGCCGACCGAGCTAAGATAATCAACACCTCCACAATGACCTTCGAGAATGTTCCTGATAATCGGAACGCCGAGGCCCACGCCGAAATTCTTGGTGCTGAACATCGGCTCAAAAATTCGATTGAGCACGTCCTGGCTCATTCCCGGGCCATTGTCCTGAACAGCAATCTCACAGGTTTCATCCACAAGCCTGGTTCGGATCGTGATCTTTTTGTCTGGTTTGTCAATTTCATTGAGCGCCTGAACGGCATTGGTAATGACATTGACCAAGACCCTGCGCAGGCGTTCCGGATCAGCCGGAACGTCTGCGTTTATGGACAGATCTTTCTGTAACTGGACTTGTTCAGGGAGATTCATTTCATCGAGGAGTTCGGTCAACCAGTCATCGATTTTGATCGGAACCTTCTCGATCTTGCGCTGGCGGGAGAAATCGAGCAGGTCACTGATAATTGTGTCGCACCGCTCGACATTGCGCTCAGCGAGCAGGAGGGGCTTGGCGAGCTTGGGACGTTCGTCACCCTGTAACGCTTCCTTGAGCAGGTACAGGGCGTTGGCAACCGTCCCGAGCGGGTTACGAATCTCGTGGCTGACCGTCGCGGTCAACTGGCCAAGCACTGCGAGCCTCTCTTTCTGCACAAGCTCGGCCTGGGCAGCTTCCAGCTGGGCAGAACGATCCTTGACCAGGTCCTCAAGAGTTGAACGATATTTTTCCAACTCGTCTTCGGCAGCTTTACGCTCCGAAACATTCTGGACCATGGAGATCGCTCCGGCAACTCCGCCTGCAACATCGAAGATTGGCGTGTTGTACCATTCGCATGTAATCGTTTCGCCTTGTCTGGTAATATTTTCATTCACACTGTGGGCCGCTTTATCCCCAATCATAAGCCTGGACCAGAGCAGCTCGACGGTCGACCGGGCCCCTTCAGGGACAATCGTGCCATAGGGCTCTTTACCCATCATCTCTTTTGCAGAGAAACCGAAGATGCTTTCGGCAGTCGGGTTCCACATATTGACGGTAAATTGAGGTGTCCAGAGGATACAACCAATCGGCATGCGATCAATCAGCAGGTTTAATCGCTCGTTTGCTTCGCGCAGTTGTTCGAGCGCTTGCTTGCGTGACGAAATGTCGCGGACAGAGGCCAGCACGCGGTGCTGGTGGCCGATCATGGCACTGCGCAAGCTGACATCTGCCCAGAACAAGCCACCGGTCATCTTTCTGGCCATCCACTCAAAGGAACTGCTGCCCTTCTTCACGGCCTCCTGCAATTTTAATTTGGCATCATCTACCGTGTAGGGGCTGACCCCCCTGCTGAAGTTGCCGATATCATTGGACAGTGCCTCCTCGTAGGAACAGTCGTACATGTTCAACACGGCCTGGTTCACGTCCAGGATTCTGCCGCTCTCGGCGTCATGGATGAAGATCGCATCACTGGTACCATTGAAAATTTCCCGGTAGTTTTCTTCACTGCGCCGCAATTCTTCCAGCAACTCCTTCTGCGCCGTGATATCGATCATGACACCTAACAACCGGACTGGGCATCGGTCCTCGATGACAACCGTGACCAGGTTGCGTATCCACACAATATGACCATCTGCAGCAATCATCCGGTATTCGAAACTATGGTCTTCCAGCTTCTCGGACATCAGGGTGCTGTAAGCTTTGGCCTGCTCTGCATCGTCGGGATGGATTTTATCCGTCCAGAAGTTGCTGTCTTCATACCAGTCCTGAATCGTATAGCCAAGCAGAGATACTGCCTGCCGGCTGACGAAGAGAATCCGGAAAGAAGGAAATGCCATCTCCCAGACAATCCCGTCAATCGAATTGACCAGGTCACGGAACCTCTGTTCATTGGTGATAATTGATTCCTCACGCACCTTGATCGCGCGGCTCATCCCACTGATCTGCCTGGCAAGCGTATCAATTTCAGTGAATCCTGAAGGGTCGAACTGAAAATCGTAATGACCGTCGGCAATCAGGCCGGCCTTGTGACCCAGGGCGTTTAGGGGCAACATCAGGCGCCGGACGCTGAAGAACGCAATAACCATTGCCAGGGCCGCGGCAATGAGCATAAAGAAGATCAACATATTGCGGATTTTGTGGATCGGGGCGTTCACATCGTCCATATTCAGACCAACCCAGACCACCCAATGCGAAGTCTTTGTTTGCGTCGCACTTTCCAGGTAATTCTGGCTGCCGGACTCAAAATTCCGGGTAGAGTCGACACCATTCATCGCACCGAGAACTGCTGGATGATTGGCAAAACTGATTCGCTGCATGGCCAGATCCGCAATGTTGTGCGCGATCAGTGTGCCGCCTTTATCGATGATCGCAATTTCGACTCCACCGTACTGTGAATATCTCTGCAGCAACTTCCCCAGACTGCTCAATCGGATATTCCCCAGCAGAAAGCCATGTGGCAAGCGCATGCCAAGGGTGACTGACGGTTCACCCGTAACCAGGGACACAAAAGTGTTGCTCCAGACCGGTTCCTTTATATCCCAGTCGGTTCGAAACAGGCTGTGACCGGAGAAATCGATATTGGTGTAGTCATCCTGCCTTGACTCGAGTTTGGGCATGAGTCCCAGATGCAGAACGTGCATCTTTTCATCAAGGAGATAAATCGACTCGAAGAACTGGGAGTTACGGACCATCCCGGCCAAAAATTGATTTGTGCTTCCTGGTTGCAGGATTGTGTCGGGAGCGACTGTCTGCTGGACGTGCTGCAGGTCCGAACGCACCTCAAGAAGGAATGCGTCAACTTCTTCAGCGATCCCTCTGGCCTGCGCGAGGTTCCGCTCACGAACGCCTTTTAGCTGCTGCTCAGAAACCAGTTGAAAACTGACCAGGCCGAAAAGCAGGACGGGGATCGAACCGACCAGGAGAAAATTTACAGAAAAAGCGCGCTTCAGAGAGGAGAGTAGTGCCATGACGATATGAGTATTGCCCTCAAAACGAATAAAGCGTCTGAAGGATAAGCCTGCAGACGCTTCAAATCATGGATCTTAATGTTGAACCGCAGGTGGAGAGCTGTCCTCGATCTGGTCGATATACGAGAACATCTCCTTCAGGCGGAACGGCTTACGCAAGATATCAATCGCACCTGCCTGGCGGGCCCTGTCAAGCAGGGTCGCCTCACTGAACCCGGTCATCATGACAACCCTGGCAGTGGGGCAGAAACCGCGAATCTCCGCAAGGCTCTCAACACCATTCTTGCCCGGAAGTTTGATATCCATGAAGGCGATATCGTAGCAGAGGTTGCGAAATTTCCTGATCGCCTCTTCACCGGTACGGGCAATATCAACGTGGCAATTACGCACACCTAGGGCAATCATCAGACTTTCGGCGAAGTCCGGGTCATCCTCCACGATCAGTACTTTGGTGATCTCTTTGTCCATTGGAGAAACCCTAACGCATAGAATTATATGATTAACCCTAACACATAATTATGCCCCTCGCCACAAATTATAACCATCCTGATAAAGATTGTCCCTCTATGACCAAAGGCAGGCTGCACGGAAATTGTGAGCCTGCCTTCGTAGGTGAAGAATCTGTCTGACTTGAGTTATCAGAACGTTTCAAATTCGTCGTCGAGTAAATCCCCTCGAGCGCTCTTGCCATGGACCGACGCCGCAGGGGTATTCATTGCGGGGGCATGGGCCAACCTGTTCTGCACATCGACAGCCTTTCTCTTCTGCGTGCGTCGCTCGTTGTTACTCATCTCTATGGCAAAAAAAGCTATCACCTTTTCGAGTTCAGCAGCCTGACCGGTTAACTCTTCGGCAGTCGAAGCAAATTGCTCGGCGGCCGAGGCATTTTGCTGGATAACCCCATCGAGTTGCTGGATGCTTCTGCCGATCTGGTCCGCGCCGGCGTCCTGCTCCTTGCTCGCAGCGCTGATTTCCTGTATCAGATCGGCAGTCTTCTGAATATCCGGAACGATATCATTCAGATATCGCCCGGCCTGTTCGGCAACCGCAACACTCGATGTGGAGAGGTCATTGATTTCACCGGCCGCGACCTGGCTTCTTTCGGCAAGCTTGCGCACCTCCGCCGCAACGACGGCAAAGCCTTTACCATGTTCACCGGCGCGGGCGGCCTCGATGGCGGCGTTCAGTGCCAACAGGTTGGTCTGGCGGGCAATCTCTTCGATAATCGTAATTTTCTCGGCAATTGCCTTCATCGCCACAACCGTTTTTTCGACGGCTCGACCGCCCTGCTGGGCATCCTCGGCGGCCTTGGTCGCGATTTTTTCGGTCTGCAAGGAATTATCCGCATTCTGCCGGATATTGGCGGTCATCTCCTCGATACTGCTGGCGGCTTCCTCCGCAGCGGCGGCCTGTTGCGTGGCACCACTGGAGAGGATTTGCGCCGAATCGCTCATGGCCTGGCTCCCCGCAGTGATGTGCATAGAGGCTGACTTGACCCCCTGGACCACATTTTTTAAACGCCCGGTCATATCGGCCAGGGCAACCATCAACTCATCCTTGTCGGAGCGCTTTTGAATGGCGATATCAAGATGGCCTTCGGCGATTTCCTTGGCCATGCGCGTTACCAGCCGGGTTGCGTCGGACATCTTGCGCATGGACTGCAGCAAGGTACCGACTTCATCGCGACCTTCTGGGGTTATCTCCATGCTGACATCGCCAACCGCGAGCTGGTCGGCGATGTCAACTGCTTTCTTAAGCGGCCTGGTGATACTTTGTGAGATCCAAAAAGCGAGCAGGGAGAGGATTAGTATGGCAACCAGGATCGCACCGCCGTAATTGATCGATTCCTGGTAAAAGGCCGCCTGGACATCATCAACGTAAATCCCTGAGCCGATAATCCAACCCCACGGCTTAAACCCCTTGACATAGGAGGTTTTCGGCTGAAGGTTCGTCGCATCATCACCTTTCTGCCAAACGTAGTCGACGAACCCGGCACCCTTTGCCTTGACCACGTTGACAAACTCGACGAACAGCCGTTTGCCATTGGGGTCTTTGAAATCGGAGATATCCGTACCTTCCAGCTTCTTCACGTAAGGGTGCATGATCATCACCGGGTGCATATCGTTGATCCAGAAATAATCTTTCTCCTCGTAGCGCATCCCTTCGACAATCCGCATGGCCTGTTCCTGGGCCTCGGCCTCGGTCAGTTCACCGGACTGGACTTTCTTGTAGTGGTAGTCGAGAACCCCGTAAGCGCTTTCTACCAGGTGACGGGTCTTGGTCATCCGGTCCTGCAGCATGACTTGCTTGTGAAAGTAAAGAAATACGCCGGTGATAACCACTATGGAGATGAGGGCTCCGATGATCAGGATCAGGAGCTTTTGGACAACCTTGAGGTTTTGCAATACCATGTTTCGTCTCCTGACAAACGGGCGCCGGTCGGAACATCGCAGACCAAGAACCGCTGTCGTACAGTTGCGTTACAATACCGGGTGCCACAGACTGTCACACAACTGCATCCGCGCTCTCGGTCAAAACCGCTTTTCGATGCGATTCGTCAAACCCTAACATTCGCATAAAATCTATTAAATCAGTAACTTATCAAGAATTAACACAAAAATAACGAAATATACAACACTGTTATATTGCAACTAGCGCGCCGAAAATGAAAAGCTTACGACTTTAACAAAAAGGCCCATCCTCAGGAGTGAGTTCGGGCCTTTTCAAGCAAACGGTTATTCAGCTTACCGGTTCAGTCTCCGGCCTGCACTTCCTCAATCTGGGCAGCATTCACTTGTCCGGCATCCTGGACGATCGCCAGCTCCTCGCTGCTGAAGACCCGGTCGATATTCAACAGGATCAGGAACTGCTCATCGACCTTGCCCATGCCGGTGATGAATTCGGTCTTCAGGCGCGTGCCGAGCCGCGGCGGCGGCTCGATCTGGTCGGAGCGGATCTCCAGCACTTCACGGACCGCGTCGGCCAGGGCGCCGACGATGATCGATTCGCCGTCAATCTGGACCTCGACAACGATCACGCAGGTATCCTCGGTCTCTGCAGTGACCGGCAGGCCCAGCTTCAGGCGCATGTCGATGACCGGGACCACCTGGCCGCGCAGGTTGATCACGCCGAGCAGGTATTCGGGGGTTTGCGGCACCTTGGTGACCGGGGTCACGCTGAGGATTTCCCTGGCGCGGGTCACCTCGACGCCGAACAGTTCCTCGCCAAGGCTGAAGGTCACATATTGCTGGCTACTGGCCATGTTGGTCGCTTCCATAATTTTACCCTTAAAATGTCTCGAATTCGTTGTCGAGGTTGTCTGCTGCACCACGAGCAAAACCATCATCGCCAGCTTTGCGGGAAATGTCCTCGACTGATTTTTTTGCATGGTGGGCAATTTCAGGCTTGCCGGCTGACTCGCGGGAACCCCTTAATTTCTGGCTATAACTAAGCGGTTGAGTCCGCTGAGCCTTGATCTTGAAGAAGCTCATCATCTCCCGGAGTTGTTCACTCTGGCTGGTCAGTTCCTCGGAAGTGGAAGCCATCTCTTCAGTTGCAGCGGCATTTTGCTGAATGACCTTGTCCAGCTGCTGGATACTGCTATTGATTTGCTCTGCGCCGGCATCCTGTTCGCGGCTTGCAGCAGCAATCTCCTGCACCAGTTCTGAGGTCTTCTGGATACTGGGGACAATACTGTCAAGCATCTTGCCTGCCAGCTCTGCGACCTCGACACTGGAAACCGAGAGGCTGTTGATCTCACCGGCAGCGGACTGACTGCGTTCCGCAAGCTTGCGAACTTCGGCGGCAACCACCGCAAACCCTTTGCCGTGCTCACCGGCACGTGCAGCCTCGATCGCCGCATTCAATGCCAGCAGGTTGGTCTGGCGTGCGATCTCTTCGATAATTACAATTTTGTTGGCTATTTCCTTCATCGCCGACACAGTGTCGGAGACAGCCTTCCCGCCCTGCTCTGCCTCCTTGGCCGACTGGACAGCAATTTTTTCCGTCTGCATGGCATTATCGGTGTTCTGCCGGATATTTGCGGCCATTTCTTCGATCGAGCTCGACGCCTCCTCTGCCGAAGCAGACTGTTCTGTCGCGCCCTGCGACATCTCCTGGCTCGATGCGGCAAGCGCCTGGCTGCCCGACGCGACATTCTCGGTCGCGACCATAACCTGCTGAATGACATCATTCAATACACCGGCCATGGTCTGCAACGCCTTGCCGAGTTGGTCTTTCTCGGAGGCAAGCTGGACATCAACCGTCAGGTCACCACCAGCAATTGTGCCTGCCAATTGGGCTTTCTGCTCAAGACCGTCAGCCATCGTGTTCAGGGCCTGGGCGAGCTGGCCGACCTCGTCCTGGAGGTCCGTTTCCAGCCGTTCGGATAGATCACCGAGACGAATTGTTTCCGCCAGCTTGGCGGCATTGGTGATCGGCACGACAACCTTGCGTGCAACCAGATAAACCACCAGAGCAGCGATGGCCATAATGATCAGGGCGAGGACAGCGTTAATCGTGCGGATTCTGACGGCAGGGGCATTCAGTTCGTCCGTGCCGATCCCCACACCCACGGTCCAAACCAGATCCTTGTAATGTGACAGGTGAACCAGTTTTTCCTTGTCATTAAACGTGTAGATATGGCTGCCATCTCTTGCATCGAGCAAGGCCTGGCCAAAATCAAAGCTGGCCAGGTTGGTTTTCAGAACCATGCCCCGATCGGGATGAGCGATGAACAGACCCGATTTGTCAAACATGTATGCATAGCCGGTTTCACCCATCTTGACACTGTCGATAAAAATCTTGTTGAACTGCCCCATATCGACTAGACCACATAGAACACCTTCAACCGTATCGTCCTGGCCCTTGGAAACCGGGACGGCGATGGCGAAGACAGGCTGGCCTGTAGTTTGGTCGTTGTAGACCTGGGAGACGAACAAGGTTCCTGCAGCAGCCTGTTTGAAATATTCCTGGTCAGCCATGGTCCCGGCATCGACCGCGTCAGGGTTGGAACCGGCAACCACGTTGCCGAGCTTGTCGAGGAGGAGAAGATCGGCGTAGTAACCGTATTCTTCCTTCAGGCGAACCAGCTCGCTGGTCGCCTCTTTCCGGGCAGCCCTGCCGAGGAACGAGTCCTGAACGGAAGACTGGTAGACCTTCTGCTGGCTCCAGTTGCCCACATCAAGCCGCCGGTCCTTGATCCAGGCCGATATCGATGTGACGGTCGAATCAGCCACCTGGGTCACCTGTTGCTCCAGAGCATCCCGCAGAGCGTCCTTGGCCATGGTATAGGAAAAAAATGTCAATCCCCCCATCCCCACAATGATCACCGGGAGAATGGCGAAGAGAAACTTATGCATCAGTTTGCGTTTAACTGCGAAGGCCATACGGGATCTCCTTAGCCATGAACTTCTACATGGGCCATGTTTAGTCTGATGTACCGCCACCCGCACAGCAGATCATGCATGCGGGTGGCGGTTGCTCACTTCGATGTTCAGTCTTATTCAATAACCGCGCTGGCCGAGCCGAGAATTTCAAAGGGGATTTCGATGCCAAGGGCTCTTGCGATCTTCAGGTTGACATAAAGTTTGCCTTCCTTGTTCGTAACGACCGGGATGTCCTTGGGTGAGGTGCCAGCAAGAATCTTCAATGCCGCTTTGGCTGCGTAGAAGCCCTGCTCTTCTGGGACCTTCACGAAGCCGAGCATCGCAAACGGTGCCATGTGCTCATCGGTTGCACCCGATGGGACCTTGGTGTTGGTCGTAACAAAAGCAGCAGCAGCGTCTTCATCCCAACCTGGCAGACCAGCGGTGTTGCCGACGATCAGGGTATCGACCTGACCCTGCAGTTCGACAAAACCCTTCTTCCAGTCTTCCATGTCGGCGGCGTAGTAGTTGACCGTATCGATACCGAGGACAGCCTTGTAGTTGTCCGCTTCCTTGTGGGTGGTCAGCACATCGGCGGCGATGTAACCGATCTTTTTGCCCGGGAGCATACTGCCTGAGTTGCTCCAGCAATTCCTTGACCGGGGCGACTTCGACCATGCCGGTCACGTTGCTGTAAGGCATGCCGTAAACCGAAGCGTCCCAGTTAAGTCCGCAGAAAACGAACGGCAGGTCGGCATCCTTGTAGAATTGCATGATCGACGAACTTGGCCGCGTTGTCATCGGCAGAAATCACGACATCAGGTTTGAACCCTTCGATTACAGACTTGACTTTCAAAGCCGCAGACTGTTTGAAATCATCGCTGGTGTTGCGCTTGGTGTCCATGCGGACGACCTGCAATTCCACGCCTTTGCCGTCAAGGCCTGTTTCAACACCCTTGAGGACACCATCACTCCAGGCGTAGCCTTCATGGTAGGAATCAATAAACAGGACTTTCTTGCCGGCGGCAAAAACGGGCACTGCGACCATCAGCACGAGGACCATCGCCGTGGCAGAGAGGATAAATCTTTTCATGTCTTGCTCCTTTGTTGTAGCCTCATCAATTGAGGTGTATTGGGGAACCGGGAGGACCAAGCCCGGGCTAATCAGCCACAGCAGCGTTTTCCCGATTCTGTTTAATTAACGTTTAGGGAACGTGATTTTACTTCACTGAACAGTGCCGTTCAGGACGGACAATTAAATATTCTACTAGCTCAAACAGTTGCGGAAATATCCGGATTCAGGACAATTTTTACCTTGGAGGCCTATTGCCAAAACCTAACGGTTTTCTATTTGGGCTGATTCAAGGCAGGATATAGAGCAAGACAGATGCCAAACGGATTGCTACCCGCACAAAGCCTATAAGCTGCTAATATTACATAGTGCTTTTACGGAGATTCGATTTAGAAGGGGGTCAGGGTCACATTCCAGCGAAGCATTGATGTTACAATTGTGTAACTTCTGGATTTGGTGCCGCACAACCGTGGCACAAAAAAAGAGGGACACGCCTCAGGCATGTCCCTCCTGGAAGTAAAACCTAATCGGAGATCAGTTGTCAGCCTCGACAGCCGCAACCTCGCTCGCCTCGATCTGTCCGGCATCCTGGACGATCGCCAGTTCCTCGCTGCTGAAGACCCGGTCGATATTCAACAGGATCAGGAACTGCTCATCGACCTTGCCCATGCCGGTGATGAATTCGGTCTTCAGGCGCGTGCCGAGCCGCGGGGCAGGCTCGATCTGGTCGGAGCGGATCTCCAGCACTTCACGGACCGCGTCGGCCAGGGCGCCGACGATGATCGACTCGCCGTCAATCTGGACCTCGACAACGATCACGCAGGTATCTTCGGTCTCTGCAGTGACCGGCAGGCCCAGCTTCAGGCGCATGTCGATGACCGGGACCACCTGGCCGCGCAGGTTGATCACGCCGAGCAGGTATTCGGGGGTTTGCGGCACCTTGGTGACCGGGGTCACGCTGAGGATTTCCCTGGCGCGGGTCACCTCGACGCCGAACAGTTCCTCGCCAAGGCTGAAGGTCACATATTGCTGGCTGCTGGCCATGTTGGTCGCTTCCATAATTTTACCCTTAAAATCTCTCGAATTCGTTGTCGAGGGAATCCTCTTTGCCGGTCGCGTTAAAAGCCCCCTGGCTAGATCGCGAAGGTGATTTTAGCACCGGATCGACGGCGTGTGCAATCCTCGGTTGCGATTCTTTCGCAATCCCGTCCTGGCTGGCCATTGCCGGACGCCGGCGACTTTGAGCCTTTTCGTCAATCTTAAAAAAAGCGACCATATCGGCCAGCTGTTCCGATTGGCTGGACAGCTCCTCGGCAGTTGAGGCCATCTCCTCGGACGCTGAAGCGTTCTGCTGGATGACTCCGTCGAGCTGCTGGATGCTGCGGTTGATCTGCTCAGCCCCGGCGTCCTGCTCTTTGCTCGCAGCGCTGATCTCCTGCACCAGCTCAGCGGTCTTCTGGATATCCGGCACGATGACTTCGAGGAGCTTGCCGGCCTTCTCGGCCACCTCGACACTGCTGGTCGAGAGGGCGTTGATCTCGCCGGCGGCATTCTGGCTGCGCTCAGCAAGCTTGCGCACTTCGGCGGCAACCACCGCAAAGCCCTTGCCGTGCTCACCGGCACGGGCGGCCTCGATCGCCGCATTCAGGGCCAGCAGGTTGGTTTGCCGGGCGATCTCTTCAATAATCATGATCTTCTCGGCGATCTGCTTCATGGCCGCTACTGTTTCGTTGACTGCGTTGCCGCCTTCCTGAGCGTTCTGGGCTGCCTGGGTGGCAATTTTCTCCGTTTGCAGGGCATTGTCAGCATTCTGGCGGATGTTGGCATTCATCTGCTCAATGCTGCTCGAAGCCTCTTCGGCAGAAGCCGCCTGAATCGCTGCGCCTTTCGACATCTCGGTAGACGATGCACTGATCGCCTGGCTGCCGGCGGCAACCTGTTCGGTCGCCATCTTGATGTTGCCGATCAGGTTGTGCAGGTCATCCCGCACCTTCTTGACGGCACCGCGCACCACGTCCCGGTCGTCCTGTGGGCGAACCTGGAAGACCAGGTTCCCTTCTGCGAGGTTCTGCAGGCCGGCGACCACTTCATGCTGCAGGTTGTCGGCGAAGCTATCCATGGCGACCGCCATCTGACCGATCTCATCGCGGCGATTCATTGCCAGCCGATTGTCCAGGCGGCCTTTTCCCATCTCCTGAATCATGGCGACAGTCTGGGTCAGCGGCAGGTTGACGCTCTTGTTGATCGACAAGCCGAGGACCACGCAGACCAGGAGCAAAACGGCGAGCATCGTCACGCACATTATCCAGAGCAGGGTCTTCTGCCCTGCATCACCGGTTTCAACCGCGACCTCTGTTGCGTTCTGCATCGCCTGTTGCGAACGGTTTGTAATGTCCCGGGCCAGCTGATCGTTGGCGGCGTTGATATCGGTGAAGATGCCGCCGATCGTCTTCAACGCTTCCAGACCGGCCAGGCTGGTCTGCATTTCGATTTTTACATAAGCAAAATCGGAGGACCGATCCTTTTCGTAAACCTTCCGGTCGGCTCCCTCGCCGAACTCACCGAACACGAACATCTCGGCATCGGTCGGGTTTTCACTGACAGACAGGCGAATCCATTTGATGGCAGGGTTTGACTGCATCAACAACTCAATATTCTGCTGCGGCGTATCGTAGTCGAAGGCCTCTACCGAAGGCAGAACCTGGCTGACCAGTGAAGCGATCGCGGCCGAGAACGATTCGTCGTAAAGTGTCGTCACGATGTCGCGGGCAGACTGATCGGCATGGTTCAAATCGTCGCTGATCTTGCCGAAATTCTCGTCGAGCAGTTTCACCGTGTTTTCATTTTCGCTCGACAGCCTGGATTCCAATGCCCCGACCATTTCATTCGTGCTGCTTTGCATGCCAAAGGCGGTAATCAGACCGATGACGATAAACGCAACAACCAGGGTCGCGCTGATCAGGAGTAGTAATTTTTTCAGAATGCCCATTTGGAGCCCCCATCTGCCCAGGAGAGCCCGCCTGTCTCTTTACTGAGACAGGCGGGACAACACGGTTGTGACGATTTACCAGTTGTATGTCAGTGGATCGATCTTGCCTTTTTTCATCAGGCCGAGGGTGAAATCGAGGCTGGCCGCATCAAACGGCTGCATCTTGGCGTCACTGCCGAAAGCAGCAGAGCTGGCAATCGCGGCAGCCTTGACCTTTTCCGCGACATCCTTCGGCACGGCCTTGGAAGCGGTCAGAACGTTGTCGGGGTTCTTCTGCTCCGAAACACCGGGGATCTCATAGACATTCATGCCCGGGAAATTTTGGCTGTTGTTTTCCCACCACCAGTTCTTGACCACGGCAGCCTTGGCTTTGCCGGCCTTAACGGCGTTCACGGCAGCACCATGGTCGGCGACACCGATATCGGCCTTGCCGCCGGTCGCCGCCTTGGCGCTGGACTCCCCTGAAGAGGCTCCCTTGGCATAGGCAATTTCGGCCGGGCTGTTATTGAGGATAGCGACCGGATCCTGCCCTGCTGGATAGACCAGGATGCCGGAGTAGAGTTCCTTGCCATCGGCGTTCTGGGCCAGAGGGGTTCCGATGTTGCGCGCGGCGATAATCGCCTGCACGAAGGACCCGACATAGACAAGGTTCGCGTCATTGGAGGAGAATGCGGTCAGAACCTCGGGATAACTCTTGGCGATGCGCGGACGGATCGCAATCCCGCTCGCACTCGACAGGCTGTCGGTAATCTGCTTGGCCGTAGCGGCCTTGCTCTTCCAGCCCGGCGGAAACCAGCAGATCAGAGGGTCGGCGGCCAGAGAGAGCCCTGCCGAAGCAAACAGGATAAACAGCACCAGCATCGAAACACGTTTTTTCATCACAATTACTCCTTTTCAATTATGCGCCCTAATTGGGTCACGGGTAACGGAACAGCGGTCCGTCTACAACACCGGGCCGAAAAGTGATCGCACACCTATCGGACGATGAAATGGGCAACGAGAGCCATGTCGCCAAATCGTATAAAGTCTTCATGTTAAGTCTTTAACAAAGATCGTGCCAACAATTGAAAATAACTTGCTGTCATTATGGTTTGAAGTTAAAAAGCTCTAAAAAACAGCTACTTGTCAGATCCAGCGAGTATCGAAAGGGGCACAAAGATCATCGGCAATTAGAATCGCCTTCTTGACCAGGTTACTTAGTACGCAAAAAGTCACAATTTTGTGCCATGGTGACAGTTTCCGTGCACTGATGATGTTTGAATGTCAATACAGTTACTGCCCTGCAGGGATTCTAGATGGCGGGAAGCCTGGACTGGCCGGGGCTGTCAACCTTTTCCAGGTCGCACGGATCAACAGGCCAGATTACTTCCCTGTCGAGCAGGACGGAGACCTGCTCGTCGCCGATACGATAGATGACACCTTCGACACCATCCAGGCCCGAACCGTCCCTGATAATTACCTTGTCGCCAAACTTTAACATTACCTATCGACCCGTCTTTCGCAAAAGATTATTTCCTGCTTTGCTCTTCTGATATCCTTGAAAATATTCAGCCCGCGACAGAGATCTGCGCATCAAGAGCATTTTTTCAGGAAATCAGTTGAATTTCGAGTTTTCCTTGATCTCCGCCTTTTCCGCAAGTTTCGGCAGATCGAGGACCAGCGCCACCCGGCCATTACCAAGAATTGTCGCCCCTGAAATGCCGTCAAGATCCTGGTACATGCGTCCGAGATTTTTGATGACTGTCTGGTGCTCGCCGACAACGTGGTCGACGACAAAACCGATCCTCATCCCCTCCAGGTTAGCGATCACGACCTGTTCGATCTCGGGGCGTCGGCCGTTGAAACTGAATTCGTCGCGCAGGCGTACGAAGGGCACAATTTCGCCGCGGACCTTAACCAGATTGCGGCCATGGGATTTTTCCGTATCGTTTCGGGTCAACTCTATGCACTCTTCAACCGACGAGAGGGGCATAATATAGTTCTCGGCAGCAATGTCGATCAACAAGCCGTCAATGATCGCCAGGGTCAGAGGCAATTTGACGGCAAAAGCCGTCCCCTTCCCCACTTCGCTGCGCACTTCTATACTGCCGCGCAACGCATCAACCGCCTGGCGCACAACATCCATGCCGACACCGCGGCCACTGACGCTTGAGACTTCGTCTGCAGTTGTGAAGCCAGGCTCGAAAATAAGGTTGAAGAGCTCTCGCTCGCTCAATTCGGCCTGAGCGGAGACCAGTCCCTTTTCGATGGCCTTGGCGCGAATCCTGGTAACATCCAGGCCGGCGCCGTCGTCGGCGATCGTCAACACGACATTGGCACCGGCGTGTTTTGCCGAAAGTGTGATACGCCCTTTGCGCGGCTTGCCGATCGCATGCCTGACTTCGGGTGACTCGATGCCATGCCCGATGCTGTTACGTACCAGGTGCACCAGAGGGTCGTTCAACTGGTCAATAACTGTCTTGTCCAGCTCCGTATCGCCACCTTCGGTGATCAGCACGACGTCCTTTTCGAGTTCCGTACCAAGATCGCGAACCAGTCGTTTGAAGCGGGTGAATGTGCCACCGATCGGCAACATGCGGATATTCAGGACCTGATCGCGCAAATCCCAGGTCAGGCGCTCGACCTCTTCCGATATGCCGAGGAGATCAGCATCGACGCGGCTGCTGGTCAGTTGGGACAGGCGCGCCTGCACGGTGACCATTTCGCCGACCAGGTTCACCAGTTTGTCCAGCCGGTCCGACTTGACCCGGATACTCTCCATGGCGTCATGGGTCTTGCGGTCCTTGCGCAGTTTCTGCACGCGTTCCTGTTCGAAAAGCGCCGCCTTTATCTTGCTGTCATCGACAGCCCCTTCCGCGATCAGTGCCTCGCCGAGACGTCTCTTTTCCTGCAGGTATTTTCCCAGGTCACCCTCGGTCAGGTCGCCGCGTTCGACCAGGATTTCACCGAGGCGCTTGTAATCTTCAGGCTGGTCAAGCAGGCTGCCATCGTCAATTTTCTGGACCGTCAGCTGGCAATCATCTTCGACGAAAATAAATACATCGCGGATGGCGTCCTCGTCATGTTCTGTGGTCAGCAGGATGTCCCAGTAGACCAGGCAATCCTCCGGGTCGATTTCGTTGAGAGGAGGGATGTTGTCAAGTTGCGCAACGACCACAGAATCGCCGAGCAGAGCAAGTTCTCCCAACAGGAACTGCGGCTGGACACCCTGTCTGAACAGGCTGGGGCTGGGGCGAAAGCGGATTCGATAGGTGTTTTGGTCATCATGCCGGCCTTCAGCTTCCTCCTGGTCGGCCTGCAAAGGCTTTTGGTGGTACGGCACAAGCGCCTGGAAAGCGGCCACCAGCTCAGCAGTGATTTCATCATCGACGGCTTCGTCGCCGAACTCAAACAGGATCATCCCCTTGAGATGATCCTGGGCCCGCAACGTCAATGTGACCAGCGCCTGGTCAACTTGCCGTTCTCCGGCGCGGACCAATTCGAAAACCGTTTCGGCCTCGTGACAGAAGCCGGCAACGTTATCGAACCCGGCCAGGCCGCCGGAGCCCTTGAGGGTGTGCAGGGCGCGGAAGACCCGGTCAATCAAAGCCGTGTCATGCGGCGTCTCCTCCAGTTCGAGAAGCGCTGCTTCAAGCTCCTGGATCAGTTCGAGCCCCTCGTCTCTGAAAGTTTCCAGAAGACTGCTCATACCGGGCACACCATACGGACGACAGCCAGAAGCTGCTCCGGTTTGAACGGTTTCACAATCCAGCCGGAAGCACCGGCTAGCTTGCCTTCCTGTTTCTTTTCAGGCTGCGACTCGGTCGTCAGCATGACGATCGGCATGAACCGGTTGCCGGGATCCTGCCTGACTTCCTTGATCAGGGTTATGCCGTCCATATTCGGCATGTTCAGGTCTGTCACCAGCATATCGACCGACTCGCTGGCCAGCTTTCTCAGGGCATCCATACCGTCTACCGCCTGCAGGACCTCGTAACCGGCTCCTTCGAGAGTCATTTGCAAGACCTGGCGCACCGTGGCCGAATCATCGACGGTCATCACGCGCTTGCTCATATTCTTATCTCCTTAAACGGGATTAAAGCAAATTTGTCAGTTTCCCGAAGCCCGGACGCATTGGTTCTTTTCACCATGGCTGCAGATAAAATCCGGCGGGACTCCAACCTTTTCAAGGAAATCTGCAAACCGGGTGTTGTCACCAAGTTTCAGACACATCTTCTTGCCACGCGATCTTGAAAATCTGTGCGAGGCACAAAGAAGCTGCAAACCGGCAACATCGACTGCAATCGTTGACGAGACATCAACCGTCACCTGCTCGGCGCTTTCAAACGCCTCGATCAGGGCACTCTTGAGGTCACTGACATGCTGGATTGTCACATCTCCTTCCAGTATCAGTGTCCCGGTATCTGTTTCAATGTCGTAAGACCACTTCGCCATAGTTAACATTAACTCCTGATTCCTGTTCAGCAACTCTAAAAGAGGTCGACATTGTCACCCAGGTCATGATGGCGACTTGCCGCCCACTTGTCCTCCTGCTTTGCCAATGCTTCTGCGGATTGTTCCCGACTGCCCATGAAACTCTGATGAACCTGCCGTTCGCTGGCCATGGTATAGCACAGCTCCAGGTCATTAAAGAGCACTTCCAGATTGGTGTTCTCGGTCGCACTAAGCTTTTCTTCAACGGCTGCGCCGAGCTCTTTGAACCGCCTCAGTACGGGCGACAGCTTTTCCTGGAAAAGCTGCCCGATATTGAGAGTGCTGACAATCATCGCCACTTCGTGGGAGAGGTCACGGGCATCGTGATCGACCTTCTCGGCCAGCGCCACCAGTTGCGTGTGGCTGGTCTCAAGATTTGCCATGCGCTCATGAGCCTCCCCGAGGAGGCTTCTCACACCATCGACGCCGGACGGGTTGTCCTGCTCGATGGCCTGCAGTTGACGTGCGTGTTCGGTAATCGCGGCACACTGTTGCGCAAGGGACAACGCATATCGACAGGCCTCTTCAGCGACATCCTGGATGTTCTGGGCGATCACATCAAGACCGGCGCCCTGCTGAAATGCATGGGCTGCACTGACAGCCGCATTAATCGCCAGCAACTGCATCTCTTCACCGATAAATTCGATTTCTTCGACCAGGACCGAGACTTTCTCAATCCCCTCGTTGACTTCGCTGAGATTGTTTGCCGTAGACAGATGATTGCTGCCGGTCTTTTCGAGGTGCACCGCGATCGACTGCAAAGCCGACAGCACAATCGCGTAGCGATTCTCATTCACATCATCAGAGACCCGCAACAGGCTTCGGGTATCGCTCGCCATGGCCACGACATTGGTGGACATGTCATTCAGGTTTTTTGCCAGGTTGGCCGCTGCAGCGACGAATTCCCGGGAAGCCAAGTCCAGCTGGTCGTGCTGTAGCTGGCAGATGCAGCCGAACAGACGCGCTGCTTCAGCATCGTTGCTGAAGTCTTTTCGTCGGCTGAATTGTTCCAGGTGTTGGCCGAGGTTATGCAAAGCATTTTGCACATGATCGAGACGCTGCCGGGTAATGTCCTGGAATTGCAGTGCCGAAACAATTTCACTGAAACTCCGGGCCACCCCGTCCGAGCTCCCCTGCAGTCGATCTGTCCAGTGGCCCGTTTCAAGAAACGTCTCGAGGAAAGCAGCCAGTATCCGCCGGGCCTTGTTGACCGCGCTACCGGCAACCCGTATCGACCCGGACTGCGCAGCCTCTTCCGTGTTGATCGAGCGGTTGATAGCGGGAACCAGAGTTTCGGTCAGCTCGAAAATTTCAAGCACCTTCTCCTGGACCATACGGCCGAGCTCATCCAGGGACCTCGTTAAGACAGAGGCTCCCGAAGCGTAGCCTTTGGCCGCCTCGATCCGCGTTGAGACACGCAACGAATGCAGAGTCTTAATGATTTTTCTCAATCCCATGACCGATATTTCAAGTTCATTGACCTGGTTTAGAACATTTTTCAACAGGGCTGAGATTTCAGAAGATTTTTCGTCGGTGGTGTTGAGCCACAGGTTGCATCGCTCAACCAGCATTTGCAGACGTTGCAGAGCCTGCTCCCCACCCTCGCCATTCAGCAGTTCGAGGACCGCACCGGCTGACGCGGAGATGTTTCTGGCACGACTGTGGAAATTCTGGATTCTGTTGCCCAGGTCGAGGAAGCTCTGTTCCGTGACAGCTTCGACACCGGCCAGTTGCCGGACCAAACCGTCGAGAGTTGAGGGCCCCCATTTGCCAGCAACCGACTTCTGGAACGGGATGACCGAACAGGTCTGTTGACGGACTGCATACATCATGGGCAACCGTTGACAGCTTGGTCGATTAAATGGCCACGACGAGTCTGTGTTTTGCAGAAACCGTTTTTAACAATAAGTTGAAGATCAGCAATACGGAACGGTTTTTTCAACCAGCTCAGTACGCCGAGTTCCCGTGCCCTTTGCCGGGCTTCGATATCGTCACGACAGCTGATCATGACGACGGGCAGTATCGGCAAATGCATCGATCGTCCGCAGTCGCCCCAACAGCTCGAGGCCATCCATGTCTCGGCATCTGCCAGTCGGCTATGATCATATCGATATCGAGTTCGACAATTTTTTCCAGAGCGTCGGCGCCATCCACGGCGGCCACGACTTCAAAACCCTGCAGAACCAGGGCGAAACGCAACATTTCGCGGATAGTGTGTTGATCGTCGACGATACAGATGCGTTTTGGCACGAGGGTCTCCATCCGAAAAGAACAACTTATTGCAGAGTTTCCAACAACTATGCCAACAATGTTCGGACGGACAAGATTCCCCAAAATGCTTAGAGATACATAACAATATCATAATGTTACGGACAGTTTCCGCAGTCGGCGAGAAGAGCGGGGAAACGGGTTCAAGCAGAATGGATGACAACTTGGATTATTTCGATGGCACAGGAGTGTGACAGAGAACGGAGAGGCGGCTAAATACCTGGAGGTGAAAAGGTAGAACTGGACGGCAGGACCTGGAGCGACCTTCTCCTTCCCTCTTTCCCGCAGCCTCATCACTCTCCGGCATCCTCCTCATCCTTGATGCCGAGTTCTTCCATCTTGCGATAGATCGTTCGCCGACTGACACCCAGGACGCGTGCAGCCCGACTCTTGTTCCAGCCGGTCTTGTCCAGGGCAGCAGTGAGTCTGACCAGTTCGTCATCCGGTTCGCTGTCTTGGCCCTGAGCCGACGGCTGCAGCTCATTTAATTCAGGAGGCAGGTGGCAGATATCGACAACCTCCTGACGACAAAGGACAAAAGCGTGTTCTATCGCATGCTGAAGTTCACGGATATTACCGGGCCAGTCATACCGGGTCATCTGCGCGAGCGCAGATTCGTTGAGGCCGCTGATGCTCCGTTTGAACCTCTGGTTGTACAAGTTGACGAAATGGTCGATCAACAGCGGAATGTCTTCCCGCCGGTCACGGAGGGGCGGCATTGGGATCTGTACGACTCTCAGACGGTAATAGAGGTCTTCGCGGAATTCTTCTTCGCGAACCTTTCTCACCAGATCCTGGTTGGTGGCTGCGACGATGCGCACATCGACCTTGATGGTCCCGGTCCCGCCGACTTTTTCGATTTCCTTGTTCTGCAGGACCCGCAGCAGACGCACCTGCATTGCCGGTGAGATGTCACCTATTTCATCGAGAAAGATCGTGCCGCCATCCGCCTGTTCAAAACGGCCGATCTTGTCTCTTAGCGCACCGGTGAACGAGCCTTTAAGATGACCAAACAATTCACTTTCGAGAAGGTTTTCCGGCAGGGCCGCGCAGTTCACCTTGACCAGCGAGCCGTCGCGACGGCTGCTGCGATAATGCAAAGCTTCGGCAACCAACTCCTTGCCGGTACCACTTTCTCCCGTAATCAATACGGTTGTGTCGACCTCCGCCAGGTTCTCGATCAATCCGAACATCGCCTGTACGGCCTCGCTCCGACCGACAATATGCTCAAACTTCTGGCGTTTCTTTAAGGTGCGTTCAAGGTTTTCCAGGCGGGTCATATCACGAACCGTCAGCACCACTCCGTACGGGTTGCCGATATCATCAAGGCAGGGGGATGCCGAGATATCCAGGACACACGGTTTCTGCGAAGGGTCGGTCAATTCGATGCGCTGTGAGACGACCGGCTCATTGGTCACCAGGATTTTTTCGGTGATCGCTATGAAGGTCGACCGAATGTTCTGGGGCAACTGGGCAAGGGTCATCCCGATAATGCCGTCAGGCAAGCCAAACAGGCTGACCAGAGACTGGTTCGCCTGGAGGATTTTCTGACCCTGATCAACCAGCAGGATGCCGTCCCTGACACTATCAAAAATTGCGGTCAGGTGCGCCCTGAGTTGCTCACGCTGGTCGACGACCGTTTTATGTTTGAGGGCCATTTTGGCAACCCGCAACAGGGTCTCCTGGCGAATGGGCTTGGGGATGTAATCAAATGCTCCCATGCGCACGGCCTCGGCTGCGGTTGCCACCTCCGGGACTCCGGTAATCATCACGACCGGACAGTGTACGAACTTTTCACGGATTATCTTGAGCAGGTCCAGGCCACTGTGCCTGCCGAGTTGGATATCCAGGAAGACCAGGTCGAAAAGGCTCTGTTCGACAAGCCGCTCCGCTTCGGCAAACGACGCGGCCGTCGACACCAGGTACCCGCCATCCTCAAGGAAAGATTGCAGGGTGAAGCGCAGGCTTTCTTCGTCATCAATAATCAGGATATGTTGCGTCAGCATAATCTGTTGTGCCCTCAGGAGCCAACCTGCCGGATCGGCATCGACTCGTCACGCAAAACCAGGACCGTGCCAAGCTCTCGTCCGGCATGACCCGTCAACGGGGCCATGGTCAGGCCGAAAACCAGCGGCTTGCCGGCACCGGTTTTTGATTCCAGACGGAAGATATCCCCTTCGCAACGCTTCTCGATCATCTCCCGAAGCAACGCCAGCGGCGGACAGTGATTGCTGATTTCCTTCGGGCTCAGACCTGTGAGTGATCTCCCACAGGAGAGTATTCTGACAGCAGCGGCGTTGATCTCAAGCAGCTTCATCTCTTCGTCAAAGACCATGATCCCTTCCTGGACGCTCTGGAAAACTGCAGCCATTCGTAACTGATAAGCCTCTTGTCTGTCGATCAGTTCCTTGTGCTCCACCGCAAGCTTTGCCTGGCGCAGGAGTTCGTCCTGATGAATCGGCTTGGTGATGTAGTCGAAAGCGCCGAAACGGACGGCTTCCGTAGCGGTATTTATTTCAGGGGCGCCCGTGGCCATGATCACCGGAGTATTCGGTTGGCTCTCACGGCTCGCCTGCAATGCGATGATGCCGGAGTCGCGCCCCAGCAGAATATCAAGGAAGATTGCATCAAAGGGCTTTGACGCAATTTTGTCCAGAGCCTCATTGAGACTCTCCGCTGTCTCCACCACGTACCCGGCATCACGGAGAAAAGCGGAAAAAGTAAAACGGATGCTTTCTTCATCATCGACAACCAGAATCCGGTAACTCATGGGCAATCTCCTTGAAGCAGCGACAGTCAAACGACCTCCGGGCTCTATCCAATCCTGCACAATGAGATCAGGTCGTTGCGATTTCCACCGACAAACACCGAGGGTAGAAGGCTACCCACCGGTAGTTATATCTATCAGGTTGCCGGAAGTTCGACAACAACTTCCGTGTATTTGCCAGGAATGCTCTCAATGGTCAGTGACCCGCCGTGCTTCTGGACGATCTCGTGACTGATACTCAGACCAAGCCCCGTTCCTTCGGCAGACGGTTTGGTTGTAACGAACGGGTTCATGACCCGCTCCAGAAGCTCTTCCGGGATCCCGACACCATGATCCCTGAAGACAACCCGCACCATCGCCCGCTCGTCCTTTTGCAGCATCTTGCCTGTGATCCGCAAGATCTTGTCAGGGTTAGGCTCCGGATATTTTTCCTTGAGGGCATAACGGGCATTACTGATCAGATTAAGGAACAGCCTTTGAACCTGGTGGCTGCGACTCGCTACCTTGGGGAGGTTCTCTGACAGCTGAATCTGTAAAAGGATCCCCTCCCGGTCCATCTGGTGCTGCGTCAGTGCCAGGACTTCTTCAAGTGCGCTGCTGATCGTAATCTGGTTGACTTCCTCACTCTCTGTGCGGGCAAAATACAGCAACTCGCGAACAATTGTGGCAATCCGCTCGCTCTCCTTGATAATCCGTCGTGAAAGTTCCAGCTCTCGGGAATTGGCTGTCGCCCTGTTGAGAATCAGTTGGGCATAATTGATCACACCATTGATCGGGTTGTTGATCTCGTGGGCGACGCCCGCAGCCAATTCTCCCAGCGCGGCCAATTGCGCGGTGCGCATTGCCTGGGATTGCTGGCGCAGTTCTTCGCTTATGTCCTGGGCGATCTCGATGACGTTGACAACCTCCCCCCCTTCATTGCACACCGGGAAAGTCCTCAGAGCAAGGGTGCGGCCGTCGGACAACTCTTTATGGACCATTTCCGTCCGCCCGGAATCAAAGGTTCTGCGGACCGGGCAATGGTCACAAAGGGGCGAACCGTGACCTGCTGACGGTCCGCAGTTGACGCCGGGCAACTGGTAACAACGTAAATCCTGGTTCTGCAGATCACTGGCTGAATCGATGCTTTCCTCAGGCCAGTTGAGCCAGACCACCCGCATGTCCCTGTCCAGGATCAGGATCCGGTCTGGAATAGCTTCGAGTACGCCCTGGAACTGCCTGCTGAGTGCTTGCAGGTGCGTTTCATTGTCACGTAGTTCCTCTTCGATCTCTTTCAAAGAGGTAACGTCAGCGAATGAGACGACCACGGCCACCGGTTTGCCGGACTTGTCGAGACCGAGTGCGTGGGTATTCATCTGCACCCAGACGACCTCGCCTTCGATGCCAGACAAACCCATGACCTGGTTGACTACCGGTTGACCGGTCCGCAGAGTCTGCATCGACGGGGTTTGTTCCATCGGCAGAAGGCTGCCATCCTCGCGCAGTGCGCCAGTGAAGAGTTCATCATGGAGCAAACCTAAAGCATCCTCGGATTTCATCCTCAGGATGCGTTCAGCGGCCTGGTTGCACTGGACGACTTCACCGTTGTACCCCAGGATGACGATCCCTTCCCCCATGACCGTGATCAGGGAGCGGAAACGCGATTCGCTGCGCCTCATGCGTGTCTCAGCATCTTTCATCTCGGTAATGTCGCGGATAACATTCAGCAGGCACTGTTCATCGTTCAGGATCAGGATGCGCGCTGACGCCAGGCCGATACGCTGACGGCCAGCCTTGGTGAGTAGCGTCATTTCGAAATTTTCAACTGCCCCGTATTCTCTAATCAGCTTCAGGTAGCTGTCGCGCTCTTCCGGCTTGAACCAGACGCCCAACTCCAGGGAAGTACTCCCGATCATTTCCTCACGGGCGTACCCGGACATTTTCAGGCAGTAATCGTTGACACTGAGGATTGTGCCGTCTTCCAGTCGGGAAATGAGGACCATATCCGGGCTGGTCTCGAACACGGTCCTGAACCGCAACTCACTCTCTTTCAGCGCCGCCTCCGCAAGGACGCGTTCGGTGATATCATCCACCATTGAAATCAGGCCGGTGTTTCGACCTTCAGGGCTGTGCAGCGGCGTATTGTACCATTCACAGATAATCGTGCGACCATCCTTGGTGGTATTTTCATTGATGTTATGTGCGAGCAGGTCTCCTGCATCAAGTCTCCGGCAGATCTCCGCAATATCTGCCCGGAAGTGATCCGCCGCCGCAGACTCAAAGGGGTGCTTGCCGACGACTTCCTCTTGAGCAAAGCCGAAGATCTTTTCCGCCGCAGGGTTCCAGAGTTCGACCGTGTGATCCTCTCCCCATACGATACAGGCGAAGGGCATGCGCTCGATCAGCAGCTGCAGGCGATCAGTAGTCTGTTGCAGGATCAGCTCAGCATCCTTGCGATTGGTGATATCCAGCATAACCCCGCTCAGGCGAACCGGCCGGCCATCATCGACAATCACCGTCACCAGGTCTTTCAACCAGACCGTGCTGCCGTCCGCTGCAATCATGCGATATTCGAAGTCGTGATCACGCCGTGCCTCGGTTTGCGTATTGCAGAAAGAGATAACCCAGTCACGATCGTCGTCATGCACGTGTTGTTGCCAGAAGCCCTCTTCCTCCAGCCACCTCTGTAACGGGTAGCCGAGAATCCGCTCTGCCTGCGCGCTGACAAAGGTGAAACGTAAATTGGACAGATCCATTTCCCAGACAATTCCGTCGACTGAATTGACCAGCTCCCGATAGCGGCTCTGCCCCTCATTGACCGAGAGTTCGCGTTCTTCAACAGCCGCAATCATTTCCCTGAAGCTGCCGCTGAGGTCTTCAAGCTCTTCATAGATGACCGGCGGCAAAACCTGTTCATAGCTACCACGGGCGACAGCCCCTGCAGCATCTCGCAGGATCAGGATCGGCCTGAGCACCCGCCGCGACAGCCAGAAAGAGAGCGCCACGCCAAACAATGCTGCAATGCTCAGTGTGGAGAACAGGACATAGCGCAAAGGCGCTATCCCCCGCAAGGCTTCCTCAGCCGGCAGGCTCACATAGGCTGCCCAGCCGACTTCCGGGACCAGTCTGACACTTTCAAGCAGGCTGTTGTCCTCGTTAAATTTACTGGGAATCTCAAGCTGATGGTCAAGAGCTGCAATCACTCCCGGATGTCGTCGCAGATTCGGCCGCTCGTCAGTCATCCCCGGCCTTGAATCGGCAACCAGGGTTCCGTTCTGGTCAACCAGGGAAAATTGAAACCCGTATGAAGTGCTCCCCATCCGATTGAGCAGCGCCTCGCTGATATTCCTCAAACTGACCGTGCCGAGCAGGGTACCGTTCTGCAGAGGGAGCCCCAGTGTGACCGACGGTTCGGCGGTCACCGCCGACATGAAGATATCTGACCACACCGGCTTTTCAAGAATGGGGCTGGCAGAGAATATCTCGTGAGCAGACAGATCCAGTCCGAGGTAGTCGACCCGGCTGATAGTGTTGTGTTTAGAGAACGCGAGATGAATAATTTTGTGATCCCTGTCGAGGACATAAATCGACTCAAAATGTTTGGATACATCAATTGAGATCTGCAGATGACTGATCAATCTTTTCCCTGCCGTGCAATTCTTCGGTGCCGATCATGGCTGCGATCAGGGCCAGGGTTGCGTTGGTCTCATCCAGAAATCCGGTTGCTTCGGCGCTGACGTTCAGGGCATGGGTATCGAGTAGACGGGAGATGGTTTCGATGTGCTTTTGTTGAAAATAACGGAGCCCGAATATCCCCAACAGCAGGATCGGGATGACTGCGACCAAAACAAAATGCAGCATCAGGGCCTTGCTAAGAGGCGTCGGGGATTTCATGATCAATCTACAACCTTGAACTGGCCGTCATCTACTATGGTCAGGAAGAGCAGCCTTTCAACATCACCGTACTGGTCAATCTTGAACTGCGACTGCAACCCCTGGTAGGAACCGATCTCCAGCAACGATTTTTTCAATTCTTCCCGGCCCGGATTGTTGGCCAGTGCGGCAAACAGAAATGAAGCGGCATCGTAGGCCAGCACGTTGGCAAAGGCGGGGGCATAACCGAACCGTTGGATGAACTTCTCCCTGAACTCAAGATAGCGTGGGTTCTCACTGTTGGCATTGAAACTGTGGAACGAAGACATCCCGTCGACGGCACGCCCGCCGAAGCTGATCAGGTCGGTCGTGCACGCCCACTCCGAACAGAACAGGGGCATTCGACTTCCCAGCTTGCTGAGCTGCTGGGCGAGAAGTGCCGTGTCGATGGCATTGCCGAGCATGAGCACTCCCTCAGGGCTACGCGCCACGATCCGCTCTGCGATCGGCAGGAAATGGACTGCGGGGCCGGAGCTGAACTCTTCTTCGGCGATGACTGAACCGCCGTGCTCCTGCAGGGCAGCCTTGAAAAAATTGAGCCAGGTTTCAGTAAAGGCCCGGTTGGAGAGATCATAGACAACCGCAAACCTTTGCAAATGCAGATTGTTCGTGACGTGCTCAGCGAGGCGTCTGGCGTTGCTGCTGAGCGGGGCGGTTACCCGAAAAAAGAAATCATCCTGTGCGGAGAGCTGGTCGGTCTTGACCGTCGGGCTGATCGTGACCGTTCGGCCAGCATCAATCACAGGTTTGATGGCAACCGCCATCGAACTGGTCATCGGGCCTATGATGGCGATGACCTCCTCCTCTATCAGCTCGCCAACAACCCGTTTCGCGACATCGGCATCCTGACGATCGTCACGCGCAACCAGTTCGACCATGCGCCCCGAAATGCCCCCGGCCAGGTTTTTTTCCTCAATGGCATAGATAACCCCGTCGCGACCTGCAACGCCCAGGTCGGCGACTCTGCCGGTCATGCCGCCGACGAAACCGATTTTCAGCGGTGGTTCTTCACCACAACCAGTCAGAATCAGGCACAGGGCCACGGTCAAGGCGGTCGCCCATCGTTGTGTCAGAAAACGAACCTTATGAGATGACATGTCGACCTCCTCTCAAACTAATCAACAGAGAATCCGATAGATCAGTATATACAACAGGTCGTGCAGGTTGCCTGATGGTCTATAGTCGACGATAAACAGACGGGGCCATCTGCGTTAACGGCAGATTCAACCCGAGCAGCGTTTCAGAGTGCCCCAGGAAAATATAGCGTCCGGAAGCCAGGTTGTCGACCAGTTTAGCCAAGAGAATTTCCTGGGTCGGCCGATCGAAATAAATGATGACGTTGCGACAGAAAATGATGTCGAAGGGCTCACGGAAACCGAAATTATCGTCCATAAAGTTAAGGCGGCGAAAGCGTATCATGGATCGCAGCTCTGGAACGATGCGCACCTGACGACTTTCGGGATCTTTTGATTTGAGCAGGTATTTCTTTTTCAGGGCAGCAGGAATCGGTTCTGCCTTGACTGCAGCGTAGATCCCCTGCACTGCCTTCTCCAGGACATCGGTACAGATATCGGTGCCCAGGATATCAAAACGGAACTCCGGCGTCCTGGCCTGGTATTCCTTGAGGACCATGGCAAGGGTATAAGGTTCTTTGCCCGTTGAGCATCCGGCGCTCCACACTCTCAGGGGCTGCTTGATCCCGGCACCGAAGCTGTTCACCAGGTACGGCAGTGCGGACTGTACCAGGTAATCGAAATGAGCCGGCTCACGAAAGAAGTCGGTTTTATTGGTCGTCACAACGTCGATCAGCTTGACCAGTTCTTCGGTGGGAGCTTCACTGGCAAAGACCATTTCGGCATAGTCTTCAAAAGCATGCAGGTCGTTGGCGCGCAGACGTTTTCGCAACCTGGCTTCGAGCATGCTCCGTTTGTGAGGGGGGAGTTTGATGCCGCAATGTTCGTAGACAAGTTTGCTGAAACGTTCGAAGTCCCTGTCAGTCAGGCGGGCGTCGAATCTTTTCATGACTGAGGGGCCTTCCTGGGATTTATCAACCATAAATCAGATCACAAGCAGCTCAGGGCTATTCGCCAAGGACCATTTTGACGACCTTGAGGAGTTGTTCGGGCTTGAACGGTTTGACAATCCAACCCGAGGCGCCGGCTTCCCTGCCGGCCCGCTTCTTTTCCTCTGACGACTCGGTCGTCAGCATGACGATCGGCGTAAACCTGTGCTTGCTATCCTGACGAACCTTCTGGATCAGTTCAAGGCCATCCATGTTGGGCATGTTCAAGTCGGTGATCAGCATATCCACCGCCTGAGCGCTGGCCAGCTTTGCCAATGCGTCATCGCCGTCTTCCGCTTCGATGACATCAAAACCGGCATTGTTGAGAGTCAACTGCAGAACCTGACGCACTGTTTCAGAATCATCGACAACCAAGACACACTTCGTCATTAGCTTTCCCCTAGCCATAAAATGTTGACAAGTTCACAGCATGCGCACTGCATGCCATCCGCTCAAACTAACGAAATTATAGAGACTTCAGTAACAAAATAGTACAAGCCATGAATAAAAGCAAAAGCTGTTCACATCCTGACGCGTATTTGCCAAAAGGGCAGGGCAAAAGGCCTATAGCACTACTGAATCACTTTAACCTGCTCTCCGGCAGCCAGGACTGTCGACATTTGCCGGCCATTCAGCCAGGCAATTCCGGCCCAGAGTTCACTGTCAACCTTCAGGGCCCGCAGAAATGCCTCCAAAGTTGTTGGCTTGCTAACCGATTTGACAGCAATCCTCTGCGGCTGACGATTCAGTCTGGCCTGATCAGTCATGGCGGTAAAACCGTTTGCAGGCCCCTGCATCAGCCCTTTCAAAGCATCAAACTCGGCCGCGCCCGTCATGGCGTGGAAAGCAAAGACATCTCTGCCTTTCTGGTAAAAGTGCGAAACAATCACGGCGCGCTTGTCGCCGTCGGCGATCGTCGACAGCAGCATGCGGGCCGGCATACCGTTGTTGGTTATCGAACGGTCTCCGTGTACCGTCGCACCGGTCGCTTTCAGGAAGCCGGCGACAATCTCTGTGCTCTGGCTATCCGGACGAATAGCGACCATGCAGACGGCCTTGCGATCGGGATGAGTCAATTGCAGGTTGTTCCCCTCCCGTTCAAGTTTCCATTGCGCGGGGATCGGCAATTGGACCCGGTATTGCGGCAGATAGTACCAGTCCCCTTCGCGAAACCCCTTGCGCGGGTCCTCGCCGTAGACCAGACCGTCGATCCGGCTGAGAAAGGCGTTACGGTTGACGAGGAATTTCTGGCCAGGCAGTTGCGACTGCCAGTTGACGGCCATGGCCCGGACATTCGCTTCACGATTCACCGGGTTGGGGTGCGTGGAAAAGAATTCCGGCAGACGCGCGCCCTGCCCGGCATTGGCGGAAGGCTGATTTTGCAGGGTTATGAAGAAGTCTGCCATACGCGCAGCATCATACCCGGAGCGGGACGCATATTCGACCCCAAGCGCATCTGCCTCACGTTCGTCATCCCTGCTGAATTTAAGGAAAAGCAGTCCGGCGCCGGCTTCCATGACCGGGCCAAGCATATCGCCATACCCCCCCATGAACTCCTGACCAAGGCTCAAGCCTATATTGGCCAGCATCATTTTGCTGTATTGCTGGGCAGAATGCCTGGCCGTGACATGGCCGATCTCATGGCCGAGGATGCCTGCCAACTCCGCTTCGTTATTGACCGCAGCCAGCAACCCGCGCGTCACGTACACATAACCACCGGGAGCAGCAAACGCGTTGACGACCGGCGAGTCCATGACTTTGAACTGCCAGTTCAGGTCGGGCCGGTGGGAAATCCGCGCCATCGCCAGCCCCTTCTCCAGCAGATAATTTTGCAGACCGACATCTTCATAAACGCCATACTGCTCGATAACGGACTGGTCGGTCTGGCTGCCCAGCCGGGATTCATCCTGCTCGCTGAGCAACATGAGCTGCTGCTGACCGGTGACCGGATTGACAGCACAGCCGGCTAACGTCAGCATGCCGCACAGGGCCAGAATCAAAAAGACGCAACGGTGGAATGTCATCGTGTGGTTCTCCGCATATTGGGTGCTCTGAGTTTACTAAAAGATGGCCTCGACATACAAACAATTAAGCAGGACCATGGGCCAGGGATGGTGAGAGACAAGCATCCTGGCACTAAAGGAGCCCTCGGCCACCTTCACCTGCTAAACAGGCCTTTCCAGGGCCGATTCGCTGTGATAAAATCAAGCCTTAAATGTTATCAACTGATATTCACTGAAGGAGGGACCTCAACATGCAACCGCATCCAATCTTTCGATACGCCGTCAATCTTTGCTTTGCTCTGGATTTACCGGTTTTCCCGGTGAGTTCGGCAAACGACATTCAACCCAGCCCCTCAGCCACTGCCCTTCTGGCAGCGCCAGGCATCGAACGCTAGTTCGCGATGCCCGTCCTGCTGCTGGGCGCATATGCGACCGGCATCGCCATGGTGCGCTTTGTCGCACCGTGGGGCGTTACCGGTCAGACCCTGACCTCGGGGCTGCTCTTTCTGACCTGGCTATCACTGAGACGGTCCCGCTGGGCGACTCTGCCGTTACTCGGAATTCTCCTGCTTGCCGGTTTCATCAATGCCAGCCAGTGGCTGACCGCCCCCGTACGAAGCAATCACATCGGTCGTTTTACAGGTGATCTTCCCCTGGCTGTCGAGGCCAGAGTCGTGGCTGCAGAATACAGGAGCACGGGAGGGTACCGGCTTTTTACAGAAGCCCTGCGTCTCTTCGAAGAAGGCCGTAGCAGAGAAGTTTGCGGCAAGATCCTATTGTACATTGAGGGGGGGGACCTTCTGGCGCGTCCCGGCCAGATCATCCGCTGGCGATCGAAGTTGCGCCGACCAGCCAGGTTCGGCAACCCGGGAGAATTTGATTATCCGCTTTACCTTGCAGCGCAGGGAATTCATGCGACCGGGTTCATCCCCTCCGCCGATGATTTGGGCATAGTGGTCAACCACCCGCTCAGCAAGAGCGCCTTGGTCGAGAACCTGCGACTTGATCTGGCAGAGTCAATCCGGTCGTGCGTACCGGAGGAGCAAGCCGGTTTATTGCAGTCGCTGCTGCTCGGGCTCCGGGGTGGGGTTAAGCCAGAACAGCGAAGAATCCTGTCTGAGAGCGGAATCGCCCACCTGTTTGCCATCTCCGGGCTGCATTTCGGATTATTGGCCATACTCCTGTACCAGGTTGGCAGATGGCTCTACACCCGCAGCACGCGCCTGGTGCTCTGGTGCCCACCGCAAAGAATCCTGCCGGTCGTCCTGCTCTTCCCCCTGGCGGGATACCTGGTTTTGACAGGCAACGCCTGGGCAACACGCCGGGCCTTTCTGATGGTCGGCTGCGTCGCACTGCTGATTGCATACGGACGTCGCACTCCGCCTTTCAGCATGCTTGCCAGCGTGGCTTTATGCCTGTTGATCTGCGATCCCCTGGCCCTTTTCCAACCGGGCTTCCAGCTTTCGTTTGCAGGGGTCATCGGCATCCTTGCCTGGTTGCCGGGTTGGAGGTCTTTGACTGACGGAATGTCGAGAAAGTTCCGTTGGCCCTTGATGCTGATGCTGACCACCGTTGCTGCCAGCATGGCAACGTTGCCGGCAACCTTGTGGCACTTCCACCTGTTTGCCCCTGCCGGCCCCCTGTCGAACCTGTTTGCCATCCCTCTGATTGCCTGGGGTGCCGTTCCCTTTGGGCTGACAGGCATGGCGGCCCTGCCGCTTGACGCAGCGTCTGCCGAGTGGCTTCTGCTGACAGCCGCATGGATGGTGGATATTACCATGGCCGGGGTCGCCGGAATCACCCAGGTTCCGTGGCTTGCGGCAATCCCTGTGTATATGACCCCGGTAAAGCTGTCTCTGCTAGGCGGGCTCCTGATCGCCATGTTGCCGTTGCCCTCGGTGCGACGCCGCTTGGCTTGGCGTATCTGCATTCTGCTCACGACTGCAGCTGCCGCATCCATGCTGTACATCCGACCGGCTGATTTCCAGGTGACCGCTCTGAGTGTCGGCCAGGGGGATGCGACCCTGGTGTCCCTGGCAGAGGACGTTCACTACCTGGTTGACGGCGGCGGCCTGCCAGGCTCCAACATCGATCCGGGGGAACAATTGATCGCCCCGGCACTCGGCCGGATGGGAATTGACCATCTCGATGGTATAGTTCTGACCCATAACCACCCGGACCACGCCGCCGGGCTGACCTTCATCGTTGAGCGATTCCCGGTTGGACGATTCTACCACGCCGCAAACACCACAGAGCTCGACAAAGGCCTGCAACGGGCACTGCAACAGCATGGAATCCCGGTTTTCAGGCTTGATGAAGGCTGGTCGTACATTCGACAGGACGCCAGGCACGAACTCAGTCTCTTCGTCCCCGACCAGAAAGCAACCGACTTAAATGAGCGATCCATTGCCGTCTATGCCAGGCAACTTGACCAGAGAGTCCTGCTAACTGCCGATATGGGAAGAGCAGGGCTCCGGCAAATACTGGCCAGTGGTATAGTGGGCAACGTCAATCTGCTGAAATTGCCCCATCACGGCAGTCGACACGCTTTCCCAGACTTATACCTGGAAGAATTAAGGCCATCCGTAGCCTTCGTTTCGGCCGGGCAAGGCAATCCATACGGTTTTCCGCACAGGGAAACCATAGAAGCCTGTGCAAAACGACAAATCCCTGTTTACCGGACAGACCTGCTGGGAATGCTTGGGTTTCGCCTTCAGAACGGGGAATGGCAGGTGCTTCACGCAAACAAAAAAGGCTTTAGAATTGACTAATTTCAGTGAGTTTGGTAGCGTACTGACTTATTTAGTCGGGGCGATAAATGTCAAAACCACGAATTCTGATTGTCGACGACGAGGTGTTCTTCAGACGCCTGTTCACCGAAATCCTTGCGGAAGGCGACCGGTATGAAATAGAGGCGGTCGATTCAGGCAAAACAGCCCTCGACTACCTGGCTCGCAAGCAGGTCGACGTCATCCTCACTGACATGGTCATGCCGGAAGTCTGCGGTCTGGAGTTGATCCGCCGCACCCGTTCCATCAATCCGGCTCCGGACATCATCCTGGCCACCGGCAACGCCACAGTAGAAACTGCAATCGAAGCTTTGAAAGGCGGTGCGCGCGATTACCTGATCAAGCCTTGTAATCCCGAGCAGTTGCTGCATACGATTAAGAGTTGTGTCGAACAGCGCCGTCTGCTGGCCGAGAACAGTCTGCTGCACAGCCAGATTCGGCTTTACCAGAGGGGCCAACACCTCTCTGCTCAACTCGATGTCGATACGCTCTTCCAGGAATCCCTAAGCACTCTTTTAAACGAAGTGGGACAGGGCCGAGGGCTGGCCTTTCTGTCCAATCAGAACGGACCCAGTCATATTGGTGCGGTGGATTTTGACGATGATCAGGCCAGGAGGTTGGCTAATTTACTGATTGAGCACACCTCCGTCATGCCGCAGGCGACGCTCCTTCGAGTTCCCGACTATCCCGACATTTACAGTGAATTCCCAGATCTGAAAACCATGTGGATCTTCCCGATGAACACGGAAAACCAGGAACATGGTGCGCTGGCCCTTTGCAATCCCAGGGGCTCCGAGATGCCCGATGTCTTGCCGATAGAGAACCTGTCCTTCCTTTCCGAGCAGGTCGCAATCGGCTTCAAGAACGCATGCCAGTTTCATGGTGCGCGTGAATTGATTTACATTGATGACTTGACCGGTCTCTACAATCATCGCTACCTGCACATCGCCCTGGAACATGAGATCAACCGTTCTGAACGCTATGGCCTCGAGTTTTCACTCGCATTCATCGACCTTGACCTCTTCAAAGGGATCAACGATGAGCATGGCCACTTGATCGGTAGCGACGTTCTGCGCCAGGTGGGAAATCTGTTGCGGGAGTGCGTCCGTGACGCCGACATGCTGTTCCGTTATGGTGGTGATGAATTTACCGCCCTTCTGGTGGAGACCGGCACCCGAAGCTCCAAAATTGTTGCCGAACGCATCCGGGCCACCATCGAGAGCTATGATTTCTCCACCGGGCACAACAATACCGGCCGTCTGACGGCGACAGTTGGCCACGCCACCTACCCGATCCACGCAACCACCAAGAACGAGATGATAGAACTGGCGGACAAGGCCATGTATATGGGCAAACATGACCGCAACGTCTCACGAAGTGCCTCGGAGATAAGCGGCACATAATCCAAAACGCCCAGGCTGCCTTGCCCGGGGCGAATCACGCATCGTTTTTCTGCCAAACGTACCTGGTCTAAGAGGAAAAACACCGTCGCAGCCGTTTACCTGGTTGACGGGCTGCTCGGGAACGAGTAAAAAGCCCTACCAATGAAGATCAACTGTATTCAGTAGCCAGAACAGAGTCTTGTTGAGACATGTTCCTGCTACTTGATACTGGATTCTGGATACCCAGAGATTCGGAGTTTCTAAAGTGAGCATTACCGGCATCAAGGGCATGAACGACATTCTGCCCGGCGACATCGAAACCTGGCAGCACCTGGAAGAGCAGGCCCGCAGGGTTTTCGGCGCTTTCGGCTACCGTGAAATCCGTGTCCCGGTGGTTGAAAAAACTGACCTCTTCTGCCGCTCGATCGGTGAAACCACCGATATCGTCGAGAAGGAGATGTATACCTTTACGGATAAGGGCGGCACTTCCATGACGTTGCGCCCGGAAGGCACCGCTCCGGTGATGCGCGCCTTTATCCAGCACAAACTGCACACCCAGGACCCGGTTTCAAAGCTCTATTACATCGGCCCGATGTTCCGTCACGAGCGACCGCAAAAAGGGCGTTATCGCCAGTTCCACCAGATTGGTGCGGAGGTCATCGGGGTCGACGACCCGAAAATCGACGCCCAGGTCCTGGCTATGCTCAGCCATTATTTCACCACAACGAAGATTCCGGATGTATCGCTGCAAATCAATTCCCTCGGCTGCCCGGAATGCCGGCCGACTTATCGTGCAGCACTGACCGACTTTCTCGATCAGCGCCTGTCGTACCTCTGTGCCGATTGCCAGCGCCGCTACGCCAGCAACCCGCTACGGGTACTCGATTGCAAGGTTGCTGGTTGCAAGGAGGCCACGGTCGAAGCACCGGCCATGCTGGACAACCTCTGTATCGGCTGTGAAACACACTTTGGCCAGGTCAAGGGCCATCTCGACGCACTGGACGTCGCTTACGTCGTCAACGCCCGCATGGTGAGAGGGCTTGACTATTACACCAAAACGACCTTCGAGATGGTGACCGGAAGCCTTGGCGCCCAGAATGCTGTCGCGGCAGGCGGCCGCTACGACGGCCTGATCCGCGATCTGGGCGGTCCTGAGCTTCCGGGAATCGGTTTTGCCATCGGCCTGGAACGACTGGCCCTGATGCTTGGCGAACAGAGCATCGAGCCACCCCGTCCGGAGCTCTTTATCGCAACCCTCGGCGAAGCGGCCACCAACGCCGGTTTCTCCCTGCTGACGCAACTGCAGCGCCGTGGCATCCCGGTTGAGATGGAATATACCGGCAAGAGCCTGAAGGCCCAGTTGCGTCGCGCCGACAAACTCAAGGCGAAGAGGGTTCTGATTCTCGGCGAAGACGAACTGCAACGCGGAGTGGCGCAGTTGCGGTATATGGATGAAAGCCGTCAGGATGAAGTTGAGCTGGGCCGTCTTGAAGACCTCCTCCGCAAAGAGATTGATGGTGCTTGACGCCCTTTTATGGCACCGATATAATGCTCGCTTGTCCTGGCGGACACGCGTCTTCATGCGAACGAAAATAGTCAATATTTATAAGGAGTTACCCCTTTGAGCGACATACTCGGAGACTGGAAAAGAAGCCATTACTGCGGCGACCTGCGCAAAGAAGATATCGGCAGGAAGGTTTGCCTGATGGGTTGGGTGCATCGCCGTCGTGATCATGGCGGCCTGATTTTTATTGACCTGCGCGATCGAACCGGTATCAGCCAACTGGCAATTGACCCGGATCGAGATCCCCAATCCCACGCCAAGGCCGAGGCAGTTCGCAACGAATTTGTCGTGGCAGCCATCGGTACTGTTGCACTGCGCCCGGAGGGCACGGTCAACCCGAAGATGAAAACCGGCGAAGTTGAAATCGAGATCAGCGAATTGCGTATCCTCAACGTCGCCAAGACGCCGCCCTTTATGCTTGACGAATACACCGAGGTCGCGGAGAACCTGCGGCTCAAATACCGTTACCTGGATCTGCGTCGCGATTCGATACAACAGAATCTCATGATGCGGCATCAGGTCGCCCAGACCACCCGTAAATATCTTTCGGATAACGGTTTCCTGGAAATCGAGACCCCGATGCTGACCAAGAGCACCCCGGAAGGCGCGCGCGACTACCTGGTTCCGAGCCGCGTCAATCCCGGCAATTTCTATGCATTACCGCAATCGCCGCAGATCTTCAAACAGCTCCTGATGATCTCTGGTTACGACCGCTACTTCCAGATCACCCGCTGCTTCCGCGACGAGGATCTGCGCGCCGACCGGCAGCCTGAGTTCACCCAGATCGACTGCGAGCTCTCCTTCGTTGACAAAGACGACGTCATGACCGTTATGGAGGGGATGATCGCGGCCATTTTCAAGAGCGCAATCGATATTGAGCTGACCTTGCCAATGCCACGCTTGAGCTATGCCGAAGTTATGGACCGCTACGGCGTCGACAATCCCGACCTGCGCTTCGACATGGAGCTGGTTAACCTGACCGACATCGTCAGGGGCTGCGGCTTCAAGGTCTTTGCCAGCGTTGCCGAAAACGGCGGCCTGGTTAAGGCCCTGAACGTCAAGGGCTGCGCAACCTTCTCCCGCAAGGAGCTCGACGACCTGACCGCCTTCGCGGCCATATACGGCGCCAAGGGGATGGCCTGGGTCAAGGTCCAGGAAGATGGCAGCTGGCAGTCTCCGATTGCCAAGTTCTTCACTGCAGAAGAGCTCGCTCAGCTCGGCGCCGCTCTCGGTGCTGAACCGGGCGACCTGTTGTTATTTGGCGCCGACACACCGACAATCGCCAACGAATCGATGGGACGTCTGCGTGGCCACCTTGGACAGAAACTTGGCCTGACCGTACCGAACGTATACAAATTCGTATGGGTCACCGACTTCCCGCTCCTCGAATGGGACGCTGAAGCACGCCGTCATGTTGCCGTCCATCACCCCTTCACTGCGCCACTTGACGAGGACATCCCGCTCCTTGATTCTGACCCGGGCAAGACCCGGGCCAAAGCTTATGACCTGGTCCTGAACGGTTCTGAAATCGGCGGCGGCAGCATTCGTATCCACAACCAGGAGGTACAGAGCAAGATGTTCAACCTGCTCGGCATCGGCGCAGAGGAGGCCCGTGAGAAGTTCGGTTTCCTGCTTGACGCGTTGGAGTTTGGCGCCCCGCCACACGGCGGCATCGCCTTCGGTCTCGACAGGGTCATGATGATCCTGACCGGGGCAGGTTCGATTCGCGACGTCATTGCCTTCCCGAAGACCCAGAAGGCTAGCGACCTGATGTCGGAAGCCCCCGGCAAGGTTGACGAAAAACAGTTGCGTGAGTTGGGTATCCGCCTGGCGGTGCGTGCACCGCAGAAACAGGACTGATTCCGGATTTGAAACGGATTGCCAATCATATGTTGCGCCACCTGTTTATATTCACTCTTGTCGCATTGCTGATTTCCTGCGCCAAACCACCGCACAAGGAACTGGATGTGGCAGAGTACATGGTCAAAAGAGCCCAGGAGTTACAGGCCATGGACTTTGCTCCGGCCGAATACCAGGCTGCGCATACCGCTCTGAATGACGCACACAGGGCCATGGACAAGGCCGAGTACGGCAGCGCCCGGGATTCGATCGAGTACGCACTTCAGCATGCCCGGCGTGCCATTGTTCTCACTGCAGAGAGCCAGGCAAGGCTCAAACAGGAAGAGGAGCAGAAGGCGATCGAAGCGGAAAAAGTCCGCCAGACTGAACTGAAAAAAGCCCAGGCAGAAAAAGCTGGCACGAAAGAAGAGAAAAAAATACCGGCCGCAAAACCCGTCCCCGTGCCCGCCGCCCCTGTGCCCAAGCCAAAAGTTGAGCTGGTCGCGGAATACAAGGTTGGTGAAGGAGAAAACCTCTGGACGATTTCAGCGCAACCCCAGGTCTACGGCGAAGGGTTGCTCTGGCCCCTGCTCTATCAGGCCAACCGTGACCAGATCAAGGATCCCCGCCAGATATTCCCTGGCCAGGCCCTCGGCATCCGTCGCGACATGACCAAGGAAGAACTTGAAGACGCTCGCCAGAAAGCACGGGAATCTGATATTTTTCCTCTCCCCGGAGCCACTCCTCCAGGCCAGTAAAAAGCTGTTATCATCAGCAGTCTTTTTCTATCTGCATTCCCGTCATTCTGTTACCGGCCCGATTTTTTCGTACCAGCCCGCAAGGATTAAAAAACTCCGTACTGCGGGCTTTTTTGCACGCTAACGCATGTTGTTGCCAAGCCCCTGCCATCAGCTATAAATATGTTATCTTTTGATTACCTTTCCCACTGTTTTGGTCGGGAAACCCGTCACACTTTTTCCTTGACAGCCCAAAAGCCATTTGTATACTGTATACACCTTTCCGCAAGGCCTCCTTGCGCATTTTTTATTTTGACATTCTGCCTCTGGCAATACTGATATAAAAACTTCTAAGGAGAGAGAGAACATGGCTAAGATTATCTGGTCAGAAATTGACGAAGCACCCGCATTAGCTACATACGCCTTCCTGCCGATTGTCCAGGCATTCTGTAAAGGAACCGGCGTCAATGTAGAAACCAAGGACATTTCATTGTCCGGTCGCGTTATCGCAAACTTCCCCGAGAAATTGACCAAACAGCAAAAAGTTGCAGACTACCTGTCAGAACTGGGCGAACTGGTTCTTAAGCCCGAAGCGAACGTTATCAAGCTGCCCAATATCAGCGCTTCGATCCCCCAGCTGCAGGATTGCATCAAGGAACTTCAGGAAAAGGGCTACGACATCCCCAGCTACCCTGAAGAAGCCAACACCCCTGAAGAGAAAGAACTCCAGGCCCGTTTTGCCAAATGCCTCGGCTCTGCCGTTAACCCGGTGCTGCGTGAAGGCAACTCCGACCGCCGCGCTGCCGCTTCGGTCAAGAAGTTCGCCCAGAAGAACCCGCACCGCATGATGCAGACATGGCCTGCGCCGGGCACATCCAAGTGCCGCGTTGCACACATGGACGGTGGGGACTTCTACGAGACCGAAAAATCGGTCACCATGGACAAAGCGGACACGGTTAAGATCCAGTTCGTTGACGCTGCGGGCAAAGTGACCGTGAAGAAGGAAGTCGCTCTGCAGGCAGGCGAAGTCTTCGACAGCTCGGTCATGAAAGTTGCCAAACTGCAGGAGTTCTACGCCAAGACGGCACAAGAGGCCAAAGAGAAGGGTGTACTGCTCTCCCTGCACCTCAAAGCGACCATGATGAAGATCTCTGATCCGATCATGTTCGGCCACTGCGTCAAGGTTTATTTTAAAGACGCTCTCAAAAAACACGCTGAGACTCTCAAAGAGATCGGCGCCAACCCTAATTACGGCATGGCTGACATTCTCGCCAAGCTCAACAAGCTTCCGGCGGCCAAGAAAGCCGCAATCGAGGCTGACATTAATGCCTGCTACGAGACCGGTCCGGCTCTGGCCATGGTTGACTCCCGCAAGAACATCACCAACCTGCACGTGCCCAACGATGTCATCGTTGATGCGTCGATGCCGAACGTTGTGCGTGACGGCGGCAAAATGTGGAACCTGCGGGACGAACTGCAGGACACCATCGCCATGGTTCCTGATCGCTGCTACGCCACCATGTACCGCGAGATCTGTGAAGACGCCAACAAGCATGGCCAGTTCAATCCGGCCACCATGGGCAGCGTCGCCAACGTTGGCCTGATGGCGCAAAAAGCCGAAGAGTACGGTTCCCACGACAAGACCTTCGAAGCCCCTGCTGCCGGCAAGTTCCAGGTTGTCAGCTCGACCGGGACCGTACTGATGGAGCAACCGGTTTCGACTGGTGACATCTACCGCTCCAGCCAGACCAAAGACATCCCGATCAAGGACTGGGTCAAGTTGGCCGTCAATCGCGCCAAAGCTTCCGGTGAACCTGCCATTTTCTGGCTCGACGAGAAACGCGGGCATGACCAGCAGATCATCAAGAAAGTCAACAAGTACCTGCCTGAGCACGACACTAACAGGGCTGGATATTCGTATCATGCCGCCGGTTGAAGCGATGAAATTCGCCCTCGAACGCGTGCGCAAAGGTTTGAACACCATCTCGGTGACCGGCAACGTGCTTAGGGATTATCTGACCGACCTCTTCCCGATCCTCGAACTCGGCACCTCGGCCCGCATGCTCTCGATCGTTCCATTAATCGCGGGTGGCGGCCTGTTTGAAACCGGCGCTGGCGGTTCTGCGCCGAAGCACGTTCAGCAGTTTCTCAAGGAGGGGCACATTCGCTGGGATTCCCTCGGTGAGTACTGCGCCCTGGTTCCGTCCCTTGAGCAGGCTGCGACGGCCGACAACAACCCCAAGGCTGTCGTCCTCGCGGAGACCCTCGACGAAGGGATCGGCATGTACCTTGAGAACCAAAAGCTGCCTTCCCGTAAGGTTAAAGAACTCGATAACCGCGGCAGTTCCTTCTACCTTGCTCTCTACTGGGCCCAGGCTCTGGCCGCCCAGAGCAAGGACGCTGAATTGAAGGCACGTTTTACCCCGATCGCTCAGCAGCTGACAAAGAATGCCGACAAGATCGACAAGGAGTTGATCGACTGCCAAGGTTCCCCAGTCAATATCGGCGGTTACTTCCGCCCGGACCCGGTTCTGGCTGACAAGGCAATGCGCCCAAGCGCAACATTGAACGCAATTATCGACAGCATGTAATAACGGCCGGGACGGAGCAGCAATGCTCCGTCCCGATTACTTATCCAACTAATCTAGAGGAGAGAGACAATGGCAAGACCAAAAATTGCATTGATTGGTGGTGGTCAGATTGGTGGCGTGTTGGCTCAGCTGTGCGCCCTGCGCGAACTGGGCGACGTGGTGATGTTTGACATCGTCGAAGGCCTGCCCCAGGGGAAGATGCTCGACATCGCCGAAGCAGCCCCGGTCGACGGGTTCGACGTCAACCTGAAAGGGACCAACAGCTACGAAGACATCAAGGGCTCCGACGTCGTCATCGTCACCGCCGGTCTCCCCCGCAAACCCGGCATGAGCCGCGACGACCTGATCGAAGTCAACTCCAAGATCATGACCTCGGTCGCCGAGGGGATCAAGAAGTTTGCCCCCAAGGCACTGGTCATCGTCATCTCCAACCCGCTTGATGCCATGGTCACCCTCTGCCAGAAGATCACCGGCTTCCCCTACAATCGCGTCATCGGCCAGGCCGGTGTGCTCGACTCAGCCCGCTTCAAAGCCTTCATCGCCTGGGAACTGGGCGTCTCGGTCAAGGACGTAACCGCGATGACCCTCGGCGGTCACGGCGATGACATGGTGCCGCTGGTCCGTTACGCCAGCGTTCAGGGAGTCCCGGTTCTCGAACTGCTCGAGAAGAAGTACAAGTCGAAGAAGAAAGCCAAGGACGTCATGGAAGCCATGGTCAAACGCACCCGCGGCGCCGGCGGCGAAGTGGTCGCCCTGCTCAAGACCGGCTCGGCATTCTACAGCCCGGCCTCCTCGGCGATTGCAATGGCAGAATCTTTCCTCAAGGACCAGAAACGCGTTCTGCCGACCTGCGTTTACCTGAATGGCGAGTTTGGCATCAAGGGTTACTATGTCGGCGTACCGGTCGTGATCGGTGCCAAAGGTGCAGAGAAGATCCTCGAGTTCAAACTTGACGCAGAAGAGCAGGCGATGATGGATAAATCACTTGCGGCCGTCAAGGGCCTGGTGGACAGTCTCAAGTTCTAAGCCGCCTTGGCCTCTTTCTTGAGTCCGGAGAAGGGCAATGGCAACATTGCCCTTCTTTCTTATTCAGACTGCAATTTCGCATAAATTTCAGGTACTTATTGAATCAGGACAAGCCCGCTGAAAAAATATACTGTATACAAAAATTATTGTGGCGTAGCTTGACCACTTGTGATATGTTTTCGCCGCAAAATCCGCTGTTTTCAGCGAAAATTCAAGTACAAAGGAGACGAACCAGAATGAGTGGTGCAAGACTCGAAATTATCGAGCGTAACTGCAAAGGTTGCAGCATATGCGTCGAATTCTGCCCGAAGGATGTCCTGGAGATGGACGTCTTCCTGGTCACAGCCCCAAGGCCGGAAGACTGCATCAAGTGCATGCAGTGTGAACTGCTCTGCCCGGACTTCGCCATCAAGGTCCATGACGAGTAAACGACCCATTTCTATACAAGGAGAGTGAACGTGGCTAAGAAAGTTGCTCTGTTACAGGGGAACGAAGCTTGTGCGATGGGTGCAGTCTATGCCGGCGCCAAGTTTTTCGGTGGTTACCCCATCACCCCCTCGACCGAAGTCGCAGAAGTTCTGTCAATCGAACTTCCCAAGGTCGGTGGCAAATTCATCCAGATGGAAGACGAGATTGGCGCTATGGCTTCAGTCATCGGCGCATCTCTGACCGGTGCCAAGTCGATTACCGCGACTTCCGGGCCCGGCGTCTCCCTCAAGCAGGAACTGATCGGCTATGCCTGCATCGCCGAAGTCCCCTGCGTCATCATCAACGTTATGCGTGGCGGTCCTTCGACCGGCATGCCGACCGGACCAGGCCAGTCCGATGTCATGCAGGCCATGTGGGGCACCCACGGTGACCATGCCGCCATCGCCCTGGTACCGGCATCCTGCCAGGAGATTTTCTCCGAGACGGTCCGCGCCTTCAACCTCGCCGAAAAATACCGCATGCCGGTACAGGTTCTCTTTGACGAGATCGTCGGCCACATGCGCGAGCGCATTGTATTCCCCGAACCGGGCGAACTGGAAGTTATCGATCGCGAAGCTCCTTCGGTCAGCCCCGCAGACTACAAACCCTACGATTCCACCAAGGGTCAAGTTCCGCCGCTGGCTGCCTTCGGTTCCGAGTACAAATACCATGTCACCGGCCTGAACAAGGCTGATGATGGTTTCCCGACCACCAAGGCCAGCCTGGTTGAGGCGGAAGAGCGTCGCCAGATCGCCAAGGTCATGGACAACATCGCTGACATCGAGTCGTACGAGGAGTACTTGACCGAAGACGCGGAAGTGATTATCTGGTCTTTCGGTTCGACCGCCCGTTCAGCACGCTATGCGGTCAACGAACTGCGCAAAGAGGGGATCAAGGCCGGCATGTTCCGCGCCATCACCCTCTGGCCGTTCCCGGTACAACGGACTGCCGAGTTGGCAAAAAAGGTCAAGGCCATCGTGGTTGCGGAGATGAACCTTGGCCAGATGGTTTTCGAAGTTGAGCGCGTTGCCAAAGGCAACTGTGTTGTGGTCCATGAAGGCCGGGTCGATGGTGAGCCGATCAATCCCGGGCAGATCATGGCCAAAGTCAAGGAGGTCCTCTAATGGCTTACGATTACGAGAAGTCGATCCGTCCCGGCAAGCTGCCGCACATCTGGTGCCCAGGCTGCGGTCACGGCATCGTTATGAAGGGCCTGATCCGGGCCATGGACACCTGTGAACTGGATCGCAAGAACACCGCTATCGTTTCAGGGATAGGCTGCGCCAGCCGCCTCCCCGGTTACCTCGACGCCTGCACCCTGCACACCGCCCACGGTCGTGCTGCAGCATTTGCCACCGGTGTCAAGATGGCCAAACCGGAAATGACTGTTATCTGCTGTGGCGGCGACGGCGACGGTACCGCTATCGGCGGCAACCACTTCATTCATGCATGCCGCCGCAACATTGACATGACCTATGTCCTGATGAATAACTTCATCTACGGCATGACCGGTGGCCAGTTCTCCCCCTGCACCCCGACCGGCGCCAAGGCATCGACCACGCCTTACGGCAACCCGGACCCGATCTTCGACATCTCCAAGCTGGCCATCGGTTCCGGCGCGACCTTCGTCGCCCGGACCACCGCTGCCCATCCCCGTGAGATCGACAAGCTGATCGTACAGGGGATCCAGCACAAGGGGATGTCCATCATCGAAGTCCTCGACGATTGCCCGACCACTTACGGCCGCCGCAACAAGTTCCGTTCCGTTGTCGACATGATGAAGCACCTCAAGGCCAACGCCGTTCCGGTCAAAGCTGCCGCCAAGATGACTGCCGAACAGCTCGCCGGCAAATTTCTCACCGGTGTGCTGTACCATGATACGGAAAAGCCCGAGTACTGTGAAATGTACGCAGAAGTTATCAAGAAGGCGCAGGGCGCCTGATCATTACACTAAGGAGAAAGAACCATGGCTGAACGTTATGAGCTTCGCTTTTCCGGTGCCGGTGGTCAGGGTCTGATCACCGCCGGCATCATCCTCGCCGAGGCAGCATCCATCATTGAAGGCAAAAGCGCCGTGCAGTCGCAAAGCTACGGCCCTGAAGCCCGCGGTGGCGCCTCGAAATCCGAGGTTATTATCTCGGACGCACCAATCGACTATCCGAAAGCAACCATCGTCGACGCCTGCCTGGCAATGACCCAGGAAGCAGCTGACAAGTATGCCAACGGCATCAAAGAAGGTGGTCTGCTGCTGCTTGACGAGGACTTTGTAAAGAGAGCCCCGCAAGGCAACTTCATCGTCCATCGCCTGCCGATCATGCGCATGGCCAAGGAAGACATCGGTCGCGAAATCGTTGCCAACGTGGTTGCCTTAGGCGCCATGATCGGCCTGACCGGTGTAGTCTCCAGGGAAGCCGGTGAAGAGGCCGTGCTGCGCAAGGTCCCAGAAGCTTTCAAGGAACTGAACAAGAAAGCTTTCAGCCTCGGTTTCGAAAAGGGCAAGGAACTGGCTAAATAAGTTCGTTCCGAATAGGCTGTATAAAAAAGTCCGGCGGGATATCTCGCCGGACTTTTTCGTTGTATAACACCTGATCATGACAATACATTTACCCTTTGCACTCTTGGCGCCTTTGCGTTAAAAAATGTCGGGGAAGAGACAGGAGGATAAAATGCCCGTTTATGAATTCTACTGTGCCGATTGCCACGCCATTTTCAACTTCCTCTCCCGTCGTGTCAACATGGACAAAACCCCATCTTGTCCTCGTTGTACTCAGCCAGGGCTGGAGAAGCGGGTTTCCGCCTTTGCCATCTCCAGAAATCTTGGCGAGCCTGCCGAAGGGGTGCCGGATCTCGACGAATCAAAGATGGAACAGGCGATGATGACCCTGGCAGGCGAGATGGAGAGCATGGACGAGAATGACCCTAAAGCTATGGCGAATTTCATGCGTAAGTTTTCAAGCATGACCGGGATGGACCTTGGCGAAGGCGCAGAAGAGGCCCTCAGCCGCCTGGAAGCAGGAGAGGATCCGGAACAGATTGAAGCTGAGATGGGGGAACTGTTCGACGGCAACGACCTGTTCAGCCAGAAGAAGTTGAAAGGCCTGAAGAAGCAGTATCTGCCTCCTGAACACGACGATACGCTGTATACGCTTGATTAACCTGCCTGCCTGTGCGTTCTCTGCAAGAAAGAGGGGCATGCAATTGTTGCATGCCCCTCTTTCTGATTTGTCCAAGGACAGCCAGCTATCCTTCTTCTTCCCGGATAAATTTTTCTGCCATTTCGACATCTTGACGAGAGCCGATGAAAACCGGTGCCCGTTGATCAGCACTTTCCGGTTGGATATCGAGGATTCTCTGCTTCCCGGTAGACGCCGCGCCACCAGCCTGTTCAACCAGGAAAGCCATGGGATTTAATTCGTAAAGCAGACGAAGTTTTCCCTCTGGGGCATCTGCAAGGTGCGGGTACATGAATATCCCGCTACGTTTGATCAGAACCTGGTTGATATCAGGAACAAACCCGCCACTGTAACGCAGTTTGGCGCCATTGGTTTCGAGATGCCGGGCAAACTTTTCGACCCCGCTGGGGTATTTGTTTCGGGCACCGCCCGGCGCGTAGATTTTAGCCGGTCCATCCAGCCGAATATTCTCCTGGACCAGGTCGAATTCCATCAGCAGATTCATGGCAAATTCATGCACCCCGTTACCGGTCGAGACCACCATGGTCGTGCGAGGGCCGTAAAGGACATAGAGCGCAGCGACCTGGTTCCGTCCCGGCTGCAGGACATTATCCCCTTCATAGATGGAGACAATAGTCCCGACTGCAAGGTTGACATCGACAAGGGATGACCCGTCGAGGGGATCGAATGCGACAGAGTAACGCCCGTTGGTTGGGACTGTCACCGTAATAATCTCGTCCAATTCCTCCGAAGCCATCTTGGCGATCACCCCGGAATACATCAAACGCTTCTGGATGATCCGGTCAGACAAAACATCGAGTGCCAGCTGTTGCTCCCCGTAAAGGTTGGATGTTCCCGCCACACCGAGATCACCGGTGCGAATGGCGTTGATGATGTATTTTGAGGCGTTGGCGATTTCGCAGATCACACGGGTCAGGTCGCGATCGACACCACTCTCTCTTAAATAGCGGCGTAGATTGATCTGGAACTTGGTCTGCCCTCTTTCATTTGCAACCATAATATTCCTCCTTGTATTCCAAATTTGCACAGTGTAGACGATCGTGCTGCCAGGGGCAAGAAGTGATGATAAAAAGATCCTCTTGACCCTTGTATAGACAATGATAAGCTATAGAAAACACTAGCTATGGAGGGACTGCATGGACGATCAAGTTAAAGAACCGAAAGCGTCAGAAACCGAAGCCGTCGAACCAACGGAGCGGCATGAGGACCAGCTCGAAAAGCTCAAGGGAACCACAGAGAAGATCTGGGGCAGCACCAGGCAGGCTTTCAACACGGCAACCTTCAAAGCCAACCAGTATAAAAAACTGGTGCAGAAGAAAATTGACCTCTCCGCGCTGCATAAAAAGATCGGCTTGACTCATGCTGAACTCGGCAAACTGGTTGACGATTTGCGCGAGGCCGGGGCGAGGAACATCATGGGCCAGGAGGCGGTCAAGGCTATCCTGAACAGACTTGATGAGCTGAAGGCCGAAGCGGCTGCTCTCGAGGAGGAAGTTGAACAGATCAGAGCGGAGGAGTCTTCACCGGCAACGGTTCAGACGGAGGAAAAGACAAAGTAGTCTCGTTTAGCGAAGGCCTGCCTGCCATTCTTTCTGGATGGCAGGCCAATCCAGTCCGTACTCCTGGTAAACGTCAGCGACGGCCGCTGGCCACTCCTGCTGTTTCCCCAGACTCTCCAGAAGTTCTGCCATTTTGTGCCATCCGTAGCTGTCAATCATGAAGAGTGCCAGGGAATGACTCTGCTCATACGCCATTGGTACCCGGTCATCCGGGAGGTCGGAGAACGGCTTCTCCAGATCACGCCATTCGAGGAGTTGGTCTGATTCGACAGCCGCGGTCAAATCGATCAACGGAGTGGAGTCAATCCGTCGACCAGAGAGTTCCGCCAACCCTTCATTGAGCCAGACCGGTACCTTGCTGCCCGCCATGAGATGAACCAGTACGTGCATGTACTCGTGATAGAGGACCGCGGAGAACCGCTTTGTCATCGAGCGCACGCCAGCCAGCGGCAGACGTATCTTGCCGTCATAGACGGCACCAGTCCAGTCCGGTGATTGAGTAACGTCTGCATAGTCGCGGTGAGAGTACAGCAGGACAGAAACCCTGACATCAGGGTAATATGCCAGATCGGAACCCACCTCCACGTAGGCATCCTCCAGAGTTTCCAGAATCTCGGCGGCCAGGGCTGAGGCGTGCTCACCGTCGACGAAGGACAATTGGAAATGCCCCCGGGATTCCTGTCGCATTTCCTCTTCAATCTGCCACTCCTGGCGCACCTTGTCGAGTAAGCCGACAACTTCATCACCGCCACCGTATTCCACCGACCCCTGCAGTGCGTCGACGGCCTCAGGCATGCGCCCGTCGGCATAATAAACCTTGCCCAACAGAAGATAGACATCAGGGTTTTGCTGATCAATTGCGAGGGCCTGATCGAGCACAGAGACCGCTTCCGGGTATTTGCCCTGCCTGTATAGGGTCATGGCTTCACCCAGCCAGAGACGAAGGTCCTCATCGTTGTAGCTTCGCCCGGAACGAAAAGATTCGCGGGCGGACGGTAAGTCCCCGGCAGCAAGGAACTGATAACCCTGCCCCAGATAGGCAAGGGCTAGCAAACTGGAAATCTGCTCTGGATTGCTGAGGGTTTTGCCCAGGGAGTGCAGGACCTCGAGCGCGCCGGCATAATTCCCTTGCTCAAGCAGGGCAACGGCTTTCCCGGCCTGATTGCCTGGCGAGGCGACAACTTCTGCGCGGCACGGGGCCAACACGAGAGCCAGAACGGTAAAAATGCAGAGGAATGTTCCTTTGCAGGGGGAAAATATTTTATCGGATCGCATGAGGGCGACAACCCGGTTGCAGGATGTTCTGCATTTCCTCATGAATCAGGACATTGCTGGCCAGGCATTCCAGAGACTCGAGGGTCATCGGGTTGCCATCAAAATCACTGACCCTGCCACCGCTCTCTTCGACCAGCAGAATTCCGGCCGCCAGGTCCCACGGCTTGAGTTTCATCTCCCAGAACCCGTCGAATCGTCCCGCAGCAACACTGGCAAGATCAAGGCTGGCAACCCCGGGGCGGCGACATGCCTGCGCCGCTCTCTGGAAACGGGCGAAATAATCGTAGTTATTTACCTTGCAGTTCTTGTGATCATAGGCAAACCCGGTGGCCAGCAACGCTCGTTCCAGAATACGGATTTCTGAAACCTGCAGGCGGCGATCGTTGAGAAATGCCCCCTGGCCACGCTCCGCAAAGTAAAACTCACCTACATAAGGGTTATAGACGACGCCCAGTGTCAACCGGCCACAGATCTCCAGGGCAATCGAAACAGCGAACCACGGGAAGCCATGGGCGAAATTGGTTGTGCCATCAAGCGGATCTATAATCCAGCGATGGTCAGAGTTGAGCTGGCCGTAATCATCTTCCTCAGCGAGGATGTCGTGGTCAGGAAACCGTTCTCGAATCAGCCCTACAATCAGTGCTTCCGACTGGCGGTCAGCTTCAGTAACCAGGTCATATTTACCCTTGAACTCGACACGGATACCCTTCTCGAATTTCTCCATGAGGAGGGCCCCAGATTTACGGGCCGCTTGGATGATCAGGTCTTTCATCGCGGACGGCCCTCTAGCCTGACTCATCCATCGTTGGCATCCTGTCTGCGGCACTGCCCGGCTGGGCCAGTCCTTTCTCCTCGCACCAAAGACGGGTAATGCCGATGACGGCCAGAGGGATACAGAGCAACTGAAAGAACGGGATCGCCAGGAGGGCCATCACACCACAGGAGAAACCAAGCATGAGAAATTTGCGGGCGAAGATGTAGCTCTTCTGTTCACTGAAAAACTTGTGTTTGCGGACCATGACAAAGCCGAGGTATTCAAAACTGAGAAAGAAGAGAGTCAGACCGACCGCAAGGACTGTGTAGAGCCCGTTACCGAATCCCGGCAGCAGGTTCAGTGGCAGAATCAGCACCATGATCACGACAAAGATCGACATCTTCTTCGCTTCCATCAGCACGGTTCGCCATCCATCACTCAGGAATTGACCGAATGAAAACACTTCGTTGTTGGTCTCACCGCTCAAAGCCTGCTCGGTCCGCTCCGAGAGCAGGTCGTTGAAAGGCGACGCAATCAGGTTGCCAACCACGGTGAAGGTGAAGAAAACCAGTACGGCCGTCACCAGGACCGCCAGCATCCAGACCAGCCAGTAAAGAGCCGCCCAGTACCATGCCTCACCATGTGGGAGTTGCGCCACAACGGTCGTGCCGAAAAAATCCAGGCCCAGATAGACAGCACCGCTGAACACTGTGACATTGATCAGAAAAGGGATAATGATATATGGCAGTAATCGCGGGTTATTTCGCAATGTCCTGACACTTCGGAACGGGGCAAAGAAGCCCCGGGAAAAGTTGATTACGAAATTTCTTTGGACCTTCACGGTCATGGCTTCACCTCGCTGAGCTTGATGCTTACAAGCTATCATATCTCGCATCTGTCCGCCAATCACTTGAGATGCGGAAACTTCGCGGACAACTGAAAGGTCAGTCGGCAATACATGTTTGCCTAAATTCAAGGCGCACCCTGCACGACAAATAAGCATTCTTTATTCACACTCAGCCACGGACAAGGCATAACTACATGTAATTACGGTAAATATTTACGGCACAAGTATTGAAGCTGGCAATGGGAGGCTGGGACAATGGGGTCTGTAGCCACCAAGCAAGACAAGGAGGTCTTTATCCATGGATTCTGCTGTTCGATCACTCACCAATTCAGGTGATGTCCTGTTCCTGATGCTCGGCGCCGTCATGGTTTTTGCCATGCACGCAGGCTTTGCCTTCCTCGAGGTCGGTACTGTCCGCAGGAAAAACCAAACCAACGCCCTGGTGAAAATCCTGACCGACTGGTCGGTCTCAACCGTCGTTTACTTTCTTGTCGGCTACCCGATCGCGTACGGCGTGCATTTTTTCATGTCAGCAGAAGGGCTGATCGGTGCAAACCAGGGCTATGAGCTGGTACGCTTCTTCTTCCTCCTCTGTTTCGCAGCCTGTATCCCGGCAATTATCTCCGGCGGCATTGCTGAACGGGCCCGTTTCTGGCCACAGGTTTTTGCCGGAGCTATCTTCGCCGGCCTCACCTACCCCTTCTTCGAATCATTGATTTGGGGACAAAACAGTTCGGGCCTGCAGGATTGGTTTGCCAGCACGTTCGGTGCTCCGTTTCATGATTTTGCTGGCAGCGTCGTCGTCCACTCCATGGGCGGCTGGCTCGCATTACCGGCAGTCCTCCTGCTCGGACCCCGAATGGGCCGCTGGGTGCGTGGCAAGAGCCATGCGATCCCGATCAGTAATATCCCGTTCCTGGCTCTCGGCAGCTGGATACTTGCGATCGGCTGGTTCGGTTTCAACGTCATGAGTGCCCAGAACCTTAGCGGTATCTCCGGCCTCGTCGCGGCAAATTCACTGCTCGCCATGGTCGGCGGTGTCCTGTTTGCCGTAGTCGCCACAAAATGCGACCCAGGTTTTGCGCACAACGGCGCCCTTGCTGGCCTGATTGCTATCTGTGCCGGTTCCGACCTGGTCCACCCCTTTGCGGCATTCCTGATTGGCGGATTGGGTGCCCTGATTTTTGTCTACGGATTCCAATGGGAGCAGGAGAAACTCAAGATTGACGATGTCCTCGGCGTTTGGCCACTCCATGGCATCATCGGCACCTGGGGCGGGATCTCTGCAGGGATCTTCGGTTATACAGGCTTTGGCGGCCTGGGTGGCGTCAGCTTTATGTCACAGCTGATCGGCAGTCTTTTTGCCATTGTCTACGCGCTTGCCACCGGTTTTGCGGTCTACTCGTTAATTGTCAAAGTGTTTGGTTTCCGCCTTGGGGATGAAGAGGAGTTCCGCGGTTCCGACCTGACGATCCACAAGATCGGTTCCTACCCGGAAGATTCTGTCAGTTAACCCTTCAAGCCTTCAAGCACACCGATTTGAAACGACAACGGCCGCTGGGACTCTAAGCGGCCGTTGTTCTTCGATAACGATTCCAATGTCCATCATGCCTTGCAAACCTGGTTTCGCCCGCCTTTCTTTGCCTTGTAGAGAGCCTGGTCGGCAGCCTTGATCAGCTGTCCCGGGGTCGTGTTTATATCGTCACGACTGGTGACGCCGATACTGACCGTGACATGGAGTTGCGTCTTCCCACTTGCCTTACTGATCGGCGCATTCGGTTTCTGTTTGGGCCTTTTCTTCCCGCGGACAACAAACCCCGAGCCGGCAATGGTTTCACGCAGCATTTCGAGATGCGGCAAGGCCCGCTCAAGTTCCTTGCTGGGGAAGATGATGGCAAACTCTTCGCCGCCGTAACGATAGGCACGGCCGCCACCGGTCACCCTTCTCAGACAGGTTGCGACCATGCGCAGAACCTGGTCACCGACATCATGGCCATAGGTATCGTTGACCTTCTTGAAATGATCGACGTCGACCATGGCCAGCGTGTATTTTCGCCCGACCTTGAGCAAAAACTCATTCATGGCTCGACGCGCCGGCAGACCGGTCAGCTCGTCGTTGAATGCCATTCTGAAGCTGCTTTCGATGATGGCAGTCGTCAAAATGAAGGCTGCGGCACCGCACCAGAACGCAAAAGATTCGGCCCACCAGAAGCCCGCAATGACCGCAGGGAGGACCCAACAGAAGCCGCCTTCGATCGCATCTGGTTTATTACAGAAACGCAGGACAATAACAAGCTGGCAAAACACCATGCATGCCAGAATCGCCTGTGGAAAGGGGAGTTTGTCCAAAACGGTGTTGCTTATTAACGGCTGGCCCAAAAAGGCGATCACATCATCTGCCCGGGCCGTGTAGAGCCAGGCGAACGTGCCACACTGCAGCAGCAGGATAATCAGGCGAAGCAATCCATGGCGGGTGATAAGTCCACGTTCACTCCACCAGGTGAACAGGACCAGGTTGATCGGAACGAGCAGCGGTAAAATCGATAATAGATATTCGCGACCGAATGGCGTTGCCAGATTCAGACTACGTTCAACAACAACCAGCAGGGCTATCGCCCAGAGCACACGGGTACGATTGAATCGCCAGCCGAGAAACAGGCCGGCGGCAACCGCCAGGTAGGGGAACAGGGACAACAGCCCCAGCCAGGCCTCCGGAATTGTCACCCTGAGTTGAAGGTAGAGCGCGGCCAAAAAGAGTACGCCCGGGACAAGCAGCAGTAGAAGTGATCTCAAGAGGTGCATAAATAGATTCTGGGACTCCGTGATTCCATTCCAATCGGCAATGTATCACATCAGACGATGTATCTTCCAGAAGAAGCTTTTCCCGACCCTCGTTACCACTCTTAAGCGACACATCGATACAACCTTTTGCGTGGTTGACAACCGGCCCCGAATCGGGGTAGAAGCCATGCCAATGAGTCAATGACCTACGGAGAGCGTATGACCAATTCAACTGACGATGTGATTCTGGGCTTTACCTGTGACGTTCCGCCAATCAACTGGGAAGCAATTGATGACCGCATCATGGGCGGTTGCTCGCGGAGCCAGCCGGAGTACATTCTGGGCGTTGGCCTGCGGTTCTCGGGAAGCGTATCCCTCGACAACCACGGCGGCTTCGCCTCGATACGTTCCACTCAAGGCTGCTTCGATCTCAGCAGGTATTCAGGTTTGAGAATCCGGGTGCGCGGCGACGGCCGGACCTACAAGCTCAGTCTGCGTACCGACCTCTTCTACGATGGTGTCAGCTACCAAACCTCTTTCGCGACTCAAACAGAGACATGGCAGGAGATTACTTTGCCGTTCGATACTTTCACCCCCACCCACCACGGCGTCAGGCTGACAACAGTCCCGCCCATGGATGCTGCAAACGTGAAAAGTTTCGGCCTTTTTATTGCCGACCGCCAAGAAGGGCCTTTTCAACTGGATATCGCCTGGATCAGCGGTTGCTAAATTAGTTTCTGCGCGACAAGCAGCAAAATGACCGGCAATTTAGCCTGTTAAACAAGCGACAGGGCAAATCTCACGCCAGCCCCATCGCCACTCCGCGCAGGAACTGCCCGATGGCTTTATCACGATAAAGCATCCTGCACCATTTTATTTGTCCGCAGTTGCGGTTCGGTTTATTGCTTCTTGCCGCTCAGGGTCCTGTCGCTGTATCCCCACCCCTTGCAGGACGGGACATCCACCAAGATGAATTCGGCGTCAGCACCGGCCACCAGGCACAAGGGCTTCTCTTTATCGACACGGGCCTGATCTGCTTTGCTGAGGACCAAACCGTCCAGCGTCAATTCCCCCTCGGTCAGATAGACAAAAAGCCTGCGTCCGGCCGTATTGTCGAAATCCAGACGATTCCCAGCATCCAGCTGCCCACGATAAATGGTGGCATCAGCGTGGAAGCTCACCACGTTTTCCAGCCCCTGGCCGGACGCAACCGGCAGGATCCTGTTCCGCCATTGTGAGGGAGTAAAACTACGCTGATCATAAGAGGGTTCCAGCCTCTGGGCATCAGGCAAGACCCAGATCTGGTAGAAGTGCACAGGTTCATCGGCAAGATTAAATTCGGAGTGCGTCAAACCGGTTCCGGCAGACATCCTCTGCACGTCACCAGCCTTGATGGCGGCCTTGTTGCCCATGCTGTCCTGGTGGGTCATCTCGCCATCAAGGACGATGGTTATGATCTCCATCTCCTCGTGGGGATGGGTCGGAAAACCGGTGCCCGGTTCGACCACGTCGTCGTTGAAAACCCGCAAGGCGCCAAACTGGATATTGTGCGGATCGTAATAGTTGGCAAAGGAAAACAGCCAATAGGTTTTCAGCCAGCCAAGATCTGTAAAATGGCGATCTTTCGCCCTGATGATATCGACAGTTTCAATCTCCGGCATGGCTTATCTCCTTGCTGGAACCATTTCGATTAATAATTCAGGCCAGCATCTTTCCAGTACTTGGTTCCGGCCAGGTTGACCTTGGCCATCAGGCCTGCTTCCGACATGGTGTACATGGTCGTTTCAGCATCAATCGAAATCTCTCCAGTCGCTGCGACACCCTTATCGCGCGCCTTCGCTACCGCATCAGCCTGGCCGCCGAACTCCCAGCCGCTGTTGACGAAATCCATGTAAGCCCGGGCACTGTGAAAAACGAAAATGACACGGATGTCCTGGACGCCCAGCCCCAGGCCCAGATCAACTTGGGCCATCTTCATGTAAGTCTTGTGTCCTGATGACCGGTCGACAGCGACACCATAGCCACCCCCACCTCCGACTATTAAATACAGGGCATTCACATTACTGAAAACCGCGTAACCAGCGGACTGGTCGATTACGCTCCTGGCCGTAGGCCGCTGTTGATAAAGCCGGGAGAGCGTATCATCGTGCATGTCGATGATCGCGGTACGTTTCTTTTCCGGAGTATCGCCCTGAGGCGCTAAACATGCGCTCAGGGACACAAGAGTCAGTGTAAACACAACCAGCAAAAGGACTTTTTTCATTTTCGTCTCCCCAGATAGATGGACTAAATCATTTTACTTACACGACCATAATAACAGCATGTGGGCAGAATGCATCGGACAAAAACACGCCTTCATGCTGCCTCTGTTCAAGTAAAACCTGCATGCCGCATCGTCAACCAACGGCAACGCTAGGCACCGAGATTCTCTTAAGACATCCGGCAACAGGCTATCTCACTCTGATTCGACTTGGAAGGCCCCTGGGCGAATGCAGTATGAATCGAGTTATGTTATGCTGTGCAAACGGCTCGATTGCTGAGATGCCGCCGGGGAGGCTTACACCATGGGCAAAATTATAAAAACCAAGCAAGAGTGGCAGGCCCAGCTCACAACGGAACAATTCCGGGTGACCCGTGAGCGCGGAACCGAACGTGCTTTTTCCGGCGAATATGACAAATATTACGAGTCCGGCGTCTATCAATGCGTCTGCTGCGGTCAGGACCTGTTCCATGCCGACAACAAATATGATTCCGGAAGCGGCTGGCCGAGTTTTTACCAGCCGATAGCCAGGGAGAATATTGGCCATGCGAAGGACCGCAGTTGGCTGATGGTCCGCAACGAAGTGCATTGCAGCCGTTGCGAGGGACACCTGGGGCATGTCTTTGAGGACGGCCCCGAGCCCACCGGCCTGCGTTATTGTATCAACTCGGCGGCCCTGAAATTCATTGCAACCTGATCCGACCATAATAAAAAGATTGCCGGACCCAAGGGTAAATTTATCGAATATATACGTTGGAGTGGACCGATGACAAAGCCCACTGAAAAATTAACCGCCCGTGAGTTTGTCTGGGTGCATCGGCTACGACAGAGAATGGCCCTGGAGCGAATCATTTTCTCGATAGGCACCCCGAAGGAGAAGTACAGGGCAAAGCAGTTTTTAGAGGCCATGGAACAGGCCTACCCTGAAATACTCGAAGATATCGATCTCCTCACTCCCGCACTATTCGAAGACATCGGCCACCTCACTCCCGAACTGTTTGACGACAGCGAGTATTCCAAGGCCAAGGGACGCAAGACAGCGCTGAAGTTGCCTAAGGACATCCTTTGGGAAGAAAAAATCATCCGGCGGGCCGTCAGGGAGTACGGAGACCTTTTCCACCCCTGTGAAAATCTTTTCAGTAACGCCATGAAGGGGCTGCTATACCTGAATAATCTCCATCCGGAGTTATTCGCCAGAGCCCGAGAGATGGCCGTTTTACAAAAAGATCAAATCTTGACCGCCGAGATTTATTGTAAATGTGACTGCACCACCCCGGAGAATCGTCAACCAGCTGACTCATTTAAGCTCACAAACCGAGGCCGTTTTGAGAACGTCTCAAAGCGGATAAACTGTGCCAGGCAGGCTCTGGACGAACCTGGCAACAACAGCCTGGGGGATTGGCAGTTTTTCCTGGACCGAATCGGGGAAGTTGCCCAAGAGATGCTGATATGATTTGGCGGGCCCAACGAGTTGTCGCGACGGCCAGACAAAGTAATGGCCGCCAGCCGAATGTTCTAGGTGCATACCCTGACAGACCTATGTTGTACGATACAAACCTTTTCCGGGATTCTTTTATCCACCGCTTGAAAAAGCCGCCATGTACCAGGACGTGGCGGCTCAATCGTCAGGAGGCAACACCTGACGGTGTTGGGATGTCCCATCCTTAGAAAGCCAAGGTTACGCTCACTCCGCTAGCCATTTCGCTGTCAAGGGCCTCTCTGGATTCATCGCTGAGGCCCTCTGAGAAGACAAAAGATGCAGAAACAGAAATCTGATCGGTAATCGCGTAGTCAATACTGCTGCTCAGCTCGTAGTTGTGCCATTCAGAGTAAACTTCCTCGTTAGCATCCAGCAGGTACGGGCTCTCATCGCTGTAGTTGGCGGCGGCGCCAAGGCCAAGCGAAAGGTTTTCCATCAAGCCAAAGCTGTGGCTCACACCGAAGCTGTAGTAGAGACCATCGACATCGATATCATTGGCATAATCCCAGTCGTAGTAGACCTTGACCGACGGGGAGAGCAGAACGTCGGCAGAGACGCCGAGATAGAGTTCGTGAGTGTTGCCTGGGACATTGAAGTTATAGTAGATGTCACCGACGCTTACCGAAATCGAGCCAAACTCATGGGTGTAATCCAGGGTAATATCTGTCTCAGTCACTTCATCGCTATCCAGGGCACATTCGTCATCACCGCTCGAACATCCATCGGAGAGCTGCACGTTTGACCAGTAGCTCAGGGTGAACCCTTTGGCACTAATGTCGACGCCGCCCTGCAGAACCGGCTCACTGGCACTCAAGTCCAGACCTCGCCACATGTACTTGTCATAAAACCCGGCATACACATCACCCTCAACCTCGATAGCCGCAAAGGCAGGCACACTCACGGCGAACGACAATACAAACAACACAATTCCAGCTATTACCATTTTCTTCATTTTTTTCTCCTTTTGTTATTTAAAAAAAAGCACAAAAAAATCCCCACGGGACACAATGTCCCGCGGGGGCGATTAATTGATCAGCTTTGAGCAACCGGTCTGGCCACGCGTGCTGCTGCGGGAGCATCGCCGAGACCGGGAGCCGGGGATCCCAGGCCCCCGAGGTGAACCGTCTGGAAGTCAGGATAGGCTTCCATACCGATTTCCGAGACGTCGAGGCCGCGATACTCGTCTTCCTCGCTGCAGCGGATACCGATGGTGACCTTGATGGCAAACCAGACAATGGCGCTGGCAACGATGACGAAAGCGCCAGTCGCTGCGACACCGATGAACTGGGTCACAAAACTCGCTTCACCATTGGTAAACGGCACGGCCATGGTGCCCCAGATGCCGCAGACCAGGTGGACGGAGAGGGCACCGACCACGTCGTCGATCTTCAGTTTGTCGAAGAAGGGAACGGCCAGGACAACCAGGACACCGCCTACGGCACCGATCAGGCAGGCTGCGCCGAGAGAAGGGGTATCCGGGCCGGCGGTAATTGAGACCAGGCCGGCCAGTGCGCCGTTGAGGGCCATGGTTACGTCAACCTTCTTGTAGAGGACCTGGACCATGATCATGGCTGCGATCATGCCACCGCAGGCAGCCATGTTGGTGTTGACCATGACGTTGGACATCGAAATGGCACTGGCTGCATCACCGAGAGCGAGGACCGAGCCACCATTGAAGCCGTACCAGCCCATCCAGAGGATAAAAGTGCCGAGAGTGGCCAACGGGATGTTGGAACCGGGCATCGGGTTGACGCGTCCGCCCTTGCCGTACTTGCCTTTACGGGCGCCGAGGATGATGGCACCGGTCAGTGCGGCCCAGCCGCCAACCGAGTGAACGATCGTGGAACCAGCGAAGTCGACAAACCCCATGCCTGACAGCCAGCCGCCGCCCCAGCCCCAGGAGCCCTGAATCGGGTAGATAATCCCACACAGGATCGCGCAGAAGAGCAGGAACGACCAGAGCTTGATGCGCTCGGCCACACAACCTGAGACGATCGAGCAAGCCGCACCGCAGAACACCATCTGGAAAAACCAGTCGGAAGCTGCGGCGTAATTACCAGAATAATCGCCGGCCAGGGCTGCGGCATCGTCAGCGGCCCACATGCCGAAAGAACCGATGTAACCGCCATCGACGCCGGCATACATGAGATTGTAACCAGTGAGATAGAAGAGGATGCCGGCGATGCCAAACAGCGAAATGTTCTTCAGACAGATGGTCGCAACGTTCTTGGAACGGACCAGGCCGGACTCAAGCATGCCGAAACCTGCTGCCATCCACATGACCAGCACACCCATGATCAGAAACGAAAAGGTATTGAGGATATAAGACATCTCAGAAACCGGTGCGTCTTCAGCCAGGACAAGGGCCGGCAGCGCAATCAAGGAACCGGCGAGCAGTGCAATACGAAACTTCTTCATGATTTCTTCTCCTTTATCTTGTTCAGCTTTCGTTAGTTTTAAAGTGATTCGGGGCCATATTCACCGGTACGGATCCTGATCGATTGCTCAACGGCAGTCACAAAGATCTTGCCGTCACCGATACGTCCGGTGCAGGCTTCCTTCTGCACCGCTTCAACGATGGAAGCCACCTGATCTTCGTTTACAACCAGGTCAATCTTGATCTTTGGGAGGAAATCAACCTGGTATTCCGCGCCACGGTAGAGTTCCGTATGCCCCTTTTGGCGGCCAAAACCACGTACTTCACTTACTGTCATACCGCTGATGCCCAAATCCGTAATTGCATTTTTGACATCATCGAGTTTGAACGGTTTGACGATACACTCGATTTTCTTCATCATTGCCTTTAGCTCCTTTCCAGAGTAAAAAATTAAAAAGCGCCTTAGCTCCCGAAAAAGGAAGTTAAGGCGCCATTGCCTAGCATCAAAAAGTAGAGACGTCGTTGTCTCTGTCTGTGCTGATATATTTACCCGGGGGCGGCGTGATGCATTTTCCCCCTGAGCTTGAGATCTACTATAGCATCTGCCGTGCCAAAACCAATAATTAAGTTATTTCAGTAAGTTACAAACAATAGTCGCCATTCATGGAGTCAATCTGCTTAAATAATCAACACGGATGCACAGATTAAATGCTCATTCGACAGGCAGACAGATGCGGAATGTCGTTCCCACTCCGGGTTGACTTTCCAGAGTCAAGACGCCGCCATGTTCACGGATGATATTTTGGCAGATATAGAGCCCCAGGCCCGTTCCTTCACCCTCTGGCTTGGTCGTAAAAAACGGGGCAAAAACCTGTTCCTGCAACTCTGCAGGAATTCCCGGGCCGTCATCTTTGACCAGCAGCTCGAGGTGGCCATTCCGGTTGATACAGGTCTTCAGTACCACCCTGCCTTCACCCTGTATAGCATGGACCGCATTCATAACAAGGTTAATAACCACTTGCTTAAGCTTGTTCGGATCGGCGGAGATGACCGGGATCGCGCTGAATTCGGTCTCAAGACGGATCGACTTGCGCTGAAGTTCAAAGCGCAGGAGTTTCAGCACCTCGGCAATCAGGTCATTTAGATTGACGACCCGGTTCAGCGTGCTCCGATTGCTTGAAAACGACAACAGACCACCGGTCAGGGTTCTCAGGCGCTCCACTTCCGTTTCGATCTTGTCGAGCATTTCTTCCTGGAAGCCGGTGAGAGGCTTTTCACGCTTGAGCAGTTCCGTTGCGTAGGCGACCATGGCCAGCGGGTTATTGATCTCGTGAGCAATCCCGGCAGAAAGCCTGCCGACCTCGGCCAACTTTTCATTCTGTATGGTCTGATCAAGCAATCGCTTGAATTCGGTAATATCCTCGACGATGATGACCACGCCAGTCACATCGTCACCGTCACGCAATGGCGCAAGCCGGCGTTTCTGAAAACGGCCCGCGCCATCCAACTGTCGGTGCAGGAGTCGCAGTTTTTCCTTTTTGCCACTCTTCAGAACCCGGTCAATCCTTTCGATGACACCCTCTTCAACCAGATTGGGAAAGAGTTCCTCCAAACGAGCGCCAATCGCCTGTTCAGTAGATATACCGCTCATCTCTGCCATTTTGCTGTTCCAGGACGTAATCATCTTTTCCGTATCGACGGTGTAAACTCCCAGGTTGACACTCTTCAGAATCCGGTCGCTGAACTGGTACAACTGGCGATAGCTCTCCGACATCTTCGTCAGTCGCCCATAGAGTTTCGCGTTGTCGATGGCGATCGCGGCCTGGCGGCCAAGAATCATCAAAGGTTCGATGTCTGCGTGGGAAAACGCACCGGGCTGGGGACTCTCCATGTTAAGGACACCGACCAGCCTGTTCTTGCTGATCAACGGGACGGCCAGTTCACACCGGGCACCGGGAATCCCCGGGACATAGTCAGGGAGCTTGCGGACATCTTCAACAAGGATCGGCCTCTGTATTTCTGCTGTCCTCCCCATCACGCCCTGGCCAATCCGGATCGGACCCATGGCATCCTCGGTATAACCGTAAGCGGTAGCCGCTAGCAGGTGCAGACCATCGTCGTCCAGAAGGCGGATAATTGCGTTCTCGAAACGAAAGACATCACGCGCCACCCTGAGCAATGTATCAAGTAGCTCCTGGAGATCGGTTGTCGAAGCAAGTTCCTGGCCGATCTCGATCAGGGCATTCAACAAGCGTTCGGACTTCTGTTCAGATATATTTGGCAAACTTGCGGCGATCATCTTAGCCATTGATAACGCACAAGCCGTGCCATCCTCGCCATGCCAGAAAGCCATGGAATAACAGGGGTTTTGTAAACCATTATTTTTCAACCACGGCTGATTGCTCTATTTTGTGCATGTCCTGCCGGCTTTTTAGGCAGAATATCTTCGGCTCAGACCGGCTTTATCCTTGAAATACCGTGACATTTTCCTTATACTGGGGCTGCATCAAGTCACCGTTTCAACTCTCTGCCCTGCAGGTGAGGTCGCTATGCCCACGCGGAATATTATCTGATCGGGAAGGTTACTTGCGAACGTGGTGTGCAAGCCTGTCGCGGAGCAGGACGCCTGAAGCGTTCATAGTCCTACCCACTTTGTTGGCCGTCGTCGTGAGGCCACGGACCCACGGTAGGTGTGGAGAGTCAAAGACGTCGGATTATCCGGCGTCTTTTTGTTACTGTGCGGACCCTCAGGAGATTGTCCCACCCCCGTCAAAAAGCATCTGGCGAGCAATTCTCTTCTTCTTCATCTGATCCTGTGCTATCTTTGCCCGAATTTTCAGGCAGAGGCTCATGAGTACTCACGAGAATACCGACATACATCGCATCACGCTTGACGACCGCGAATTCGTGCTGGTTGGCACAGCTCATATTTCCCAGGATTCAGTCGATACTGTCAAAGCAGTCATCCGGGAGGAGCAACCGGACACCGTATGCATTGAACTTGACGAACAGCGTCACCGGGCTTTACGCAATCCCCGCCACTGGGAGTCACTCAATCTGGTCCAGGTCCTCAGGCAGGGGCAGGCCCCTTTCCTTCTGGCCAACCTGACCCTCGCATCGTTCCAGAAGCGAATGGGTCTGCAGACCGGCGTCAAACCCGGTGCCGAATTGGCTATCGCTGCGGAAACCGCTGATGAGATGGGCCTCGACATCCAGCTGGTCGACCGGGAGATCCGCACAACCCTGCTACGTGCCTGGCGCAGGGCCGGCTTCTGGAAAAAAATGAATCTCTTCTCGACCTTGCTGGCGAGCCTTTTCGACACCCAGGAGCTCAACGAGGAGGAACTGGCCAAACTGCGTCAGACCGACACTCTGTCGGCCATGCTCGATGAGATGTCAGATATCCTGCCGACCGTCAAAACGATTCTGGTCGATGAGCGAGATACCTTCATGGCCCACCGCATCCGCCAATCGCCGGGGAACAAAGTGGTCGCCATCGTCGGCGCAGCGCACATGCCAGGGATTCTGAAAAAACTGGGACAGGAGATTACCGCTGAGGAAATCAGCGAATTGTCAATCATTCCCGAAAAAACAACCTTCTCCAAGCTACTGCCGTGGCTGATACCAGCTATCGTGGTAGGCCTTTTTATCTACGGCTTCATGGTCGGCAATACTGAACAGCTGGCCAGCGCTGCCGTTGCCTGGGTCCTTGCCAACGGCGGCCTTTCAGCGCTGGGCGCCCTGGTTGCCCTGGGGCATCCGTTGACGATTCTTGCCGCCTTTGTCGCAGCGCCCATCACTTCGCTCAACCCAACCATCGGGGCCGGGTTCGTTACCGGTATAGTCCAGGCTTTCATGGCTCCCCCGAAAGTCAGGGACCTGGAAAACGTTTCGGAAGATATCGCCGGTATCAGCGGCTGGTGGCGCAACCGCCTGACCAGGGTCCTGCTGGTATTCTTCTTCTCATCACTCGGCTCCGCCGTCGGCACCCTGGTCGCCTTCGGCTGGATCAAGGACCTATTTTAGACCGGCCGTTTTCCTCCCCTTGCTCAGTCAAGCATAGCCAGCCGCTTGCCAGCTCCCGCCTGCAGCTGTTCCATGACCCGGTATGCCGGGTTCTTTAAAGCCACTTCCAGGTCGAGGTCTCGAAAATAGACGTCCGGGCGAAAATTGACAAAGCCCCCCTGGTCCACCCACGCCGTCCAGTACTGGATATGGACCGGCACGGGTTTGATGGGAACCTGCACCGGTTCGGTCGCCGATAACAGCTCGTCCAGCTTCTCCGCACCCAGCTCTTCTGCCAACAGGTAGTGGGCCAGGGCATCGGGCCTGCCAATCCGGATGCAGCCTGAGCTGAACGACCTGACATTGTTGTCAAACAGCGATGACTGGTTTGTATCGTGCAGATACACATCAAAGCGGTTGGGGAACATGAACTTGACACGACCCAGCGGGTTCCATGGCCCGGGGTCCATTCTCAACTGACCTGGAAAGTTCTCGGCTCTGACGTTCTGCCAGGCAATTCCTGCAGGGTCGATGAATGCATCTTCACCACCGGCGACAATCCGGAAATGGTTTTCTGCAAGGTAGTTTGGATTCCGCTTGATCATCGGGAGCTTATCTTCCCTGAGAATAGTTAGCGGGACGGTCCAGTAAGGAGCAAATTCAAGGTAGGTCATCTGGGCGGAAAAAACCGGGGTCTTGCGATATTGTGTACCGACGATCACCGGCATCTGCATAACGGTTTCGCCATTATCAATAACGGTCAGCTTGAAATCAGCGACATTTATGCGAATATGCCGTTTGCCGAAGCTCTTCGGCATCCAGCGCCAACGTTCAAGGTTCAATTCGATCTGACGGACGCGTTGGTCTACCGGGATGTTCAACGCCACGAGGGTATTCGAACCCACCACGCCATCATCGACCAAACCATGGCGGGCCTGGAATTTCATGACCGCGCCAACGGTTTCCTGATCGTACCGGTCACCTGTTTCACCGGTGACAACCAGATCTCCGGTCACCTGCAACAGGACTCTTAACTGCCGGACCCTGCGATCCCTGTCACCAGGACGCATGGCCGGGCCAGAGGGAATCGCCGGCCAGCCGCCCAACGCCGAAAGTTCCTGGTACCTGACCAAAGCCCTGACCAGGGCTCGATACTCTTCATGTGGTGGATACAACCCTTCCAGGACCTGTTGCATTCTGCCGTTATCGAGAGCATATTCAAGAAGCTTGACCAGATCGACCTTACGCTGCCTGGCGCGCCAGTCGACATATGCCAGGTTCGGATCGACCTGGCCTTCAACCAGATGAGTGGCAAAAGTCAGGAAAGCCTGTGACAGGAAGAGGTCCAGGACTGCACGATTCCGTGGGGCCAGAGGCAGGTTATTATGCGCGAAATCTTCCTGCAGGCGAATCAGCCCCTCCAGCTGTACAAGCAGATAATCATCACCACAGAGACCATGCGCCCCCGCATCCCGCAGGTTGGTCAGCAGAACCGAAGAGCCCGGCTTCAATTGCCACCCGTCGAGCCATAGCGGTGAAAATTCCCGGTCTTGATAGAGTTTGAAGATCTGATCGTGTGAAAGCAGTCTGGAAACCCCGGTTATCGGAGAGACTCCGGGATTGCGACTGCTCAGCAGGCGTTCGATATGCTCGCTGGTCTCCTGGTTGAACAGGGTGACCACCCCGGAAACCTGTCCGGCGCTGGCCGAACTTCCCATGAGGACAAAGAGGATCACCGATGTAAGAAAAAACCTGAACATAACGCTCCCGCATACCTTGGATTTACAATGTTAGACAACCTACCCGGATTTCGCAAATCATATTCAAGAATTAATCTCTTCCCCAGCCTTTTTCATATCGACGAAGAGTGCCCGGATCTTTGTGACGGTGCGGATAATAATTGTGGCAAGAGCTAATTTTAAACCCAATTACCTGTAATTCTCGAGGCTTGCATGCACAGTCATACGGCGTTATGATAATTGCCAATTTGCCGGACCGCCTGGCTCCTGACGTTTCCAGGCAGTCTACCAACAAGGGTCCAGGCAACTCTTTGCCGGAGCAGATGCTTGCTCGATCACCCTCGGGCAGCTGCCGAAGCCCCGCTTGACAGGATTCGAAAAAATCCATGGATTTCTGGCAAGGTTTCATTATCGTCACGGTCGTCCACTTACTTGCGGCCGCTTCCCCGGGACCCGACTTTGCCCTGGTGACAAGGCAATCACTCCTGCATGGTCGCAAAGCCGGGATATGGACCAGTCTTGGCATCTCCCTCGGATTGTCGGTGCACATCCTCTACTCGACCGCAGGTTTGGCTGCTGTCGTTGCCCATTCTGCCGAGTGGATGACTCTCATAAAAATTGCCGGGGGAATCTACCTGATCTTCCTTGGCCTCAAGGGGCTTCGTGCAAAACGGCAAAACGAAGATTTCCAGAGTGTTGTAAACATCTCGAGTCAAGGCTCGCCGCTACGCCACGTGGTAACCGGATTCTTCTGCAATGCGCTCAATCCGAAAGCACCCATCTATTTTCTCTCACTCTTTACTGTGGTACTCTCTCCCGACATGCCCTTACCGACTCTGGCGAGCTATGGTTGCTGGATTATGCTGTTACAGATGATCTGGTTCACAACCCTGGCATTTTTAATGACTAAAGAGATAGTCCGCGGCCGACTATTGAAAGCCGGACACTGGATAGACAGAGCATTCGGTGCTGCAATGGTGACACTCGGCATTAAGGTTTTGGGTTCCAGCGGCGGATAACAGGAAGAAACCATGCTCACTACTGAAACCATCGCAGCGTTCTTTATCGCTTCCACATTACTGGCCGTTGCCCCGGGGCCGGACAACATTTTCGTCCTGACCCAGTCCGCACTGCATGGCAAACTCTCCGGGCTCACGGTTGTTTTCGGCCTGTGCACCGGACTCCTGGCACATACCGGCGCAGTTGCTTTCGGAGTTGCCGTTATCTTTCAGGCCTCGGCCATCGCCTTCACCCTGCTGAAACTCATCGGAGCCGGTTACCTGGTTTTCCTGGCCTGGCATGCGTTTCGAGCAACCCCGGAGAAAATCAGCATGTACCGCGGGCAGCCCAAAAGTCTCGGCGGCCTTTATCGGCGTGGAATCATCATGAACGTCACCAATCCGAAGGTCTCCATCTTCTTTCTTGCTTTCCTGCCTCAATTCGCTGACCCGCAACGTGGGTCCATCAGCCTGCAAATGGTCGCCCTCGGCGGCATATTCATTTTGGCAACGATCTTTGTATTCGGCTCTGTGGCATTAATCGGTGGTGCGCTGGGTGACTGGCTGAACCGGTACGAGCGTGCTCAGAAGATCATGAACTGGGTCGCCGGAACGGTCTTTGTCGGACTGGCATTGAAACTGGTGACCGTCGAGAGATAATATGACCAGCGCAACATCAGACCGGGCCGTCCGGGCTGACAGACATCAAGCCGGCCATGGCTGATGCATAAGGATATACATGGACTGGAAGAGCTTTTTTGATCACCTCGGTATGAACGGCACACGTTGGCAGTGGCGCATCATGAAGTGGCAACGCAACCTGCACAATCTTCGTGCTGGAAACGTTACCAGCGGCAACTGGTCAGCAACCAAGATTCTTCTTGCTACCAACCTGGTGCTCTTCTGCATTATGACTGTACAGGGCATAGTTGGAGGATTGGGCTTTTCAACCCTCTTCAGTCCAAACAGTTACCTGCTGATCCACTCCGGAGCCCAGTACTGGCCGCTGGTTCTGGCCGAAGGTGAATGGTGGCGCTGTATCACCTATGCCTTCGCCCATGGCGGTCTGATTCACCTGGGCTTCAATATGATGGTCCTGTACCAGATCGGGCCGATGATCGAAGAAGAGATCGGTACCGTCCGGTTCGTCATCCTCTACGTCCTGACGGCACTCACGGCCACCGTTGCCGGATTTGCCTGGCAGATCCTCTATATCAAGCAGTGGGTGACCGTCGTCGGGGCTTCGGGCTCCCTGTTTGGACTGATCGGTTTTGCAATTTCCTACTTTCATCGTGTCGGCGGCGCCATGGCGCATAACTATCGTAATTTCATGTTGCGCTGGGCAGCGATTGCCTTTGTCTTTGGCCTGCTGGTCGGCGCAGACAACGCCGGCCATCTCGGTGGTGCGGTTGGCGGAGCACTGCTCGGGCTGATCATGCCGATCGGTATCCGCGGACGACAGGTCATGCGGCCATTCTTCAATGGTCTCGGCATGATCTGCACGCTGTTGACGGTTATCAGCCTTTTGATGATGGTGGGGAACTGGTTTTAGGCCAAGGGTCAATTGGACAGGATGAGGCAATGGGGAAAGACAAAACACCAGTAACTCCTGCGACGAGAATGCTCAAGCAGGCAAAAATCGATTATACACCGCGTATTTATACTTACGAGGAACGCGGCGGGACAACCGTTTCAGCACGTGAACTACAGGTTGACGAACACCTTGTCGTAAAAACCCTGGTGATGGAAGATGAACACCGCAAGCCCCTGCTCGTCCTGATGCACGGCGATCAGGAAGTCTCCACCAAATCGCTGGCCAGAACAATCGGCGCGAAGACGATCTCCCCCTGTGACGCAGACACGGCCGAGAAGCATACCGGCTATCAGGTAGGCGGAACCTCACCCTTTGCCACCCGCAAGGGATTGCCCGTCTACATGGAGAAAACGATTCTGGAGCTTCAAACCATCTACATCAACGGCGGCAAACGTGGCTTCCTGATCGAGCTGTCACCGCACGCAGTGATCGCCGTCTTGGCACCGACAATCGTGGAGGTTGGAATAAAATAAAACCATACGAGTGTTTCACCATTCACACTGCGCAATTCATCGACGGAGAAGATCATGAACCTTTCTGAACGTTTCGCAAAAGCCGCCGGAGCCATCAAGCGCGCCAAAGCCATGGTCGTCACCGCCGGGGCGGGCATGGGAGTGGATTCAGGGCTGCCTGATTTCCGCGGTGACCAGGGGTTCTGGAATGCCTACCCGATGTACGAGCGGCTCGGCATCAACTTCGTCGGCGCCGCCAATCCGGCCAACTTCGAAGGCGACCCGGCCTTTGGTTGGGGGTTCTACGGTCATCGGACCAACCTCTACCGGGGAACGGAGCCGCATCGTGGCTTCCATATGTTGCAGGGCTGGTCCGACGAGTTCGGTCAGGACAGCTTCGTCGTCACCTCCAATGTCGATGGACAGTTCCAGAAAGCAGGCTACCGCGAAGACCAGCTCCTCGAGGTCCATGGCTCAATCCATCACCTGCAGTGTCTTTCGCCTTGCGGCAACGATATCTGGGACAATGACGAAACGATTCCTGTGGACCTTGATTCGATGCGTGCCCAACATGTTCCGGGATGCCGCAATTGCAGCCAGCCGGCGCGTCCCAACATCCTGATGTTCGGCGATTATTCCTGGCTTTCCGACCGGACCCGCGGACAGGAAATGCGCTTTGACAGCTTCCTCGCCCAGCACCAGAATGAGCCGATCGTGGTTATCGAGATGGGCGCCGGTACAGCGATCCCAACGATCCGCTACATGAGTGAAAGGATTGGACAACGTTTCGGCGCCACGGTCATACGCATCAACCCGCGGGAAGCACATATTTCAGGCGGACATATCTCACTGCCCTGTGGAGCCCTTGAGGGGTTGACAGGGGTTGAGGAATATCTCCACTGAAGAGCAGTGCACCCAAACTTCTTGCCGCGCAAAGCCTTCGGCCTTTTTCTTTGGCCCTCACATTAAGCGTCTGTTGGCACGGCAACAATTAATTGTCAACAACAACGGATCATGCACTATTTGCGCAATTTTCTGGCAAAAAATGTAACCGATCTGGGTTAAAGGCTCATCCCTGAGGGTGACATCGCCATCAATACAATCTTTAAGATTACTGAAAACAAAGGTTTTTTATCTATCTTCAAAAAAAAATTCCAGGAGGCCTCTGGTTGGGAACAGCTTTTGCTATTAAAGCCAGTACGGGTAAAGAATCTTTGCCCCGGCCGGATTTACCGCCAGACCAGACAAGCAAGGGGGTTGTCATGGAAAAGATATTCATCGATATTACTAACCTGCAGTCACTGATCTTTGAGCGCCAGCAGATCGTGGCACTTCTGGAGAACACTGAACTCTGGAGCAAAATCCCCCTTGCACAGCGCTTTGCAATAGTGGATTCCAGTGAATTTGTTACCTTGATGGGATCGTCATTTACCGAGCATGCGCGGCGCATGCTGGAGAATGAAGTTGAGGCGATGGCTTCGACGATTCACTGAGCAACAGGCTCTGTCAAAAAGCATTTTTTCACACCACCTGAAAAGGGCCGGAGAAGACTCCGGCCCTTTGTCTGTCACGCAACCGCTGCAGTGATTACCTGTCCTTCAATTTTGACAACAACCTCAACAGCTCCAGGTATAACCAGACCAGCGTCAGAATCAGGCCAAAAGCGGCGTACCACTCCATGTAACGGGGCGCGACACCGTCACCACGCTCGATGAAGTCAAAATCGAGCACCAGGTTTAACGCGGCCACAACGACCACAAACAGGCTGAACAGGATGCCCATTGGCCCGGACTCATGAATCACCGGCATCTGCCAACCGAACATGCGGCCGACAAAACTGATCAGGTAGACGACAGCGATGCCGCCGGTCGCGGCAAAAACGCCCAGTTTGAAGTTCTCTGTGGCCCTGATCAGGCGAGCCTTATAGGCGAACAGCAGAGCGAACAGGGTGCCGAAGGTCAGGCCAACAGCCTGTATGACAATCCCCGGGAAACGTGTTTCAAAGAACGCGGAAATGCCGCCGAGGGCAAGACCCTCGAGAACTGCATATACCGGTGCCGTTTTAGGCGCCCAGTCCGCCTTGAAAATTGTGATCATGGCGAAGACAAAGCCCCCGATCAGGCCGCCTATCATCCACGGCTGAACAGCTTCGGGTCCCTGGTTGTAAAACAGGTTCCAGGTGTAGCTGGCACCGATCACGACCAGAGCCAGCAGGGCGATAGTCTTGTTCACCGCTCCTTGCAGGGTCATTGTTCCGGCACCGGCTATCGCCTGCGTGAAAACACTTTCCTTCATCATCGGGTTTGATGTACGCATCTACAAATTTCCTTTTCGGATTTATTTCCGCTTGTTTTTATCCAATGTCTGTTGCGCGTTGGTCTTTTTCCAAGCAGGTCTCAGGGCAACTGAAAAAGCCGGGCAGCTGCGACTCTTCATAACAGCATGGATGTCCATTTCCGTTGCCAACAGGTTTCGCTTCCGGTAACGCTCCCTGATCTGCTTTTCTTGCGGGTCACGCTGTTATAACCCGACAGCGGCTCTCCTACAAGCCCAGTTCGTCGGCAATCCCCTGCATCGCTTCCAGTGAGAGGGTGCAAAACTCGTCCAGAGGAATACCGCCAACCTCGCATTCGCGGATGATCTCGCGGTTGGCACCGGCAGCAAAAGCTTTCTCTTTGATTCTTTTACGAACTGACTTCGGCTTGACGCTGTTCAATTTCCTGTCGGGATAAACGAGGGCCGTTGCAACAATCAATCCGGTAATCGTTTCCCCTGCCGCCAGCAGATGCTGGAACTGCGTGCTACGCTTTTCTCCCGGGTGAGCCTGCTCGTTATGCAGACGAACCGCATCGACTATTTCCGCATCGACTCCTCTTTCCTGAAGAATCCGCGCCGTCTCCCGGGTATGTACATCCAGATCGGTATGAGACTCGGCATCCAGGTCATGCAGCAATCCGGCAAGCCCCCACTTCTCGGGGTCCTCGCCGACCTTCTCTGCCAGCGTCCGCATTACAGCTTCTGCGGCCAGGCAATGGTTGTACATGTTCGGCGACCCGACGTGCTGTCTGACCAGTTTCAAAGCTTCTTCTCTGCTAATGCCATAGCTCATAAATATCACTCGATCCAGGAGAACAGGGCGGCTTTTACTTCTTCTTCTGGATTGCCTCATACGCCTGGTTGATCTCGCGGAATTTCTCTTCCGCAAATTTGATAAAATCCTCAGGGAGGCCCTTGGAAACAATCTTGTCAGGGTGATATTCGCTGACCAGCTTGCGATAAGCTTTTTTTACTTCACCCATCTCTGCGTCATTCTTCAGGCCAAGCACTGCGTAGTGGTGGGAGAGGTCGTTGACAAACTGCCGTTTAACCGTGTCAAAAACATCACTTTGCAAACCGAGAAGTCCCGGCGCGGCACGCAGGATTCTCTCTTCCGATGGATGCAGGACCCCGTCCGCAAGCGCCATGGTGAAGAGCATCTCGAAAAACATCATGCGCAATTGCGGTTCGCGATGAAAAACTTGACCGAACTGCTGCGCGTACGCCTCGAACGAAGTGCTGTTATCTTTGGCCTCGTTGAAAACACTGATTGCGAATTGCTGGGCCGGGCCGTCAAGCCGCAACTTGTCGTGCATGAAGCTGCGCACAACGCTGAGCTCATTCTCGCAAACCCGACCATCAGCTTTGGCCATCTTGCCAAGCATGGCAAAAGTCGCGGTAAAGAAAACCGTCTGGCGCTGCTCTTGTCCGGTCAATCTGCCAGATTCAGCGAGACCGGAACGGGTCTTGTCATCAATCAAGGCATGCCCCAGAGATGCGCCGACCAGGGCGCCGATCGGTCCGCCGAGCATGAACCCGACGCTACCGCCCATAATCTTACCAAACCATGACATGGATCATTCCTCCTTATACTCAGTCAGTTCTGAATATCTCAAATTATCGATGGCCGTTCTATTGCATCAATTATTGGCTGGTTACCTTAGCAATCCTGACAGGTTAGGCTCATGGAGTGGCATGGTAACATGACCTTCGCTTCTCTGCCAGACACATCTGGAGGTAAAATCCGACAAAAGATCAGGAGCCTTAAACGACTCGAGACCCAGATCTTTGTGCCCGTGAGCCATCTTTGTGTCAACTGTGGATATTTTACTGCAATAGGTTATGGCGAAATCACAACACACATAGCCATTACACGGTATTATAAAATGAAAAAGCGTTTTAAATTATACCGTTAGAAAATTCTATTGAAATTTTTCTGTAGTATAAACCCTCGTAATAACGGTTCTTCTTTGCAACTCCATGGTCGTAATCTGCAGTCTAAATACGCGAATGAGGCGAAACACCAAGTCTTGGCATATCGTTTGCTGTAATCATAACTAGATTCGTTGTTAAACTGTATGGGGGAGAAAGACTTGAATATGTACCAAAGACTGTTCATCATTATCCTTCTGGCTATTTTCACAAGCGCCTGTGCCCAACAGGCAGCTTTTGTCTCAACCCCGCCGGGCGCAAAGGTCTTTATCGACGGTGAGGAGATTGGTGTCACTCCGTGCGCTTACGATTACAAGCTCAGCAGCAATGCCGAGCATGATGTGACAATCGCCAAGGACGGTTTTGAACCGGTCAATTTTGTCGTAGTAACCGACGAAATTGATGCCGAAGCGCGCGGCCGCTGGTTGGCTGCCGGTGTGGTCTGGAGCCCACTCTGGCTGGGAACCATCTTCACCAATAAGCTCAAGGACACCTACGATTTTGCCCTGCGTTCGGAACCGGCACAGATGACTGCATCAACGGATCTCGCTGCAACGGCCAAAGGCATGTAGTCGCACAAAAAAACCAACGAAAAGGCCAACTTCTATGCGAAGTTGGCCTTTTTTTATGCCGTGATCCGTCCTTCAGGCAACTTCGGCAAATTGCTCTTGAATCTTTGCAACTTCGCCCGGGTTGTCAACCAGGGCGCTGACACAGCCTTTGTCAAGCTTGTCAATGGACAACATTTGCAGCATGGCAAAAGCGTGTTCGTTTGACCAGGGTTCCTTGTAAGGTCGGTGGGTTGTCAAAGCATCAAAGATATCACTGACGGCAATAATGCGCGCCTCGGCAGTGATATCCTCACCGCGCAGCCCGTGCGGATAACCGCTGCCATCCATTGCCTCGTGATGCAGTTCGGCGATATTTCGCAGATAATCGATATATGGGATACGCTCGAAACCAAAATTGCAGATCAGGTCATCAACAATCTGGCGCCCAAGCATGGTGTGAGAATTCATCACCTGGCGCTCTTCTTTGCTGAGCCGGGCCGGTTTCTGCAAAATGCTGTCAGGGATACCGAGCTTGCCGACATCATGTAGCGGAGAGAACAAGGTAATCTGTTCGATCTGTTCATCATCGAGTATTTCAACACCATTTTTAACCATGCTACGGGCAATCAGGCGCGCATAACGAGACATTCGCTCCAGATGGCTGCCGGTCTCCAGATCGTGCTTCTGGACCATGCCGACCGATGTGCGCATGGCGGCGACGAGAGCCCGGGTTGCCGCAAGATCGTTCATAATCATTTCCGAGATCAGGTGAACGAAGACCTCCACTTGTTCCAGGACACGCTCCCGGAAATACCGGTTGTGGAATGAGTTGAAGAACACGAAACCAGACAAATCCCGGTTGAAGTAAATCGGATGAGTGTAACTCGACGCATACCCATGGCCAACCAGCGCACGGGAGTGGACCGAGTTATGATCCTCGTAAATTCTCAAGTCGTTGACGATCCGTGGCGTTGAATCGCGGCCGACCTTGCTCAGCGTCGAATCGTTAGCCAGAACGGCTTGGTAATTTTTCAGCGGGCTTTCTTCAATCGGAGAAGCGATGAACGTTTTCAGGGAGTGCGTCTTGATATCGTACAGGGCAATACTGATCCGGTCGATCCCCGGACAGCGTTTTTGCAATACTTCATGGACGACCGCCAGCTGTTCCTGATAGGTTGAGGCAGTACCGAGCCTGGCCAGCGGGTCTTCACGGAAGACGATCTGCTCCATTACGCCACCTCCATCATTAATAAGCTCTTACATTCTAACAGCAAGCTTTCTTAATGCAATTATGGTGGCTTTCACGGTTGCGTACCCAACAGGGCCGCGCACTACTCTTGATACAGATCGGGAACAAGCGTTACATGACTGGACATAAAGCTGAAGATTGCATGGTTTGCGGACAGTCCCTCGTCTATCGCGAACGGGTAGAAGACGTCAGGTGCGAGCAATGCGGCCGCCCGGAAAAGAGTGCCACTGTCTGCCTGGCGGGTCATTACATCTGTGACGCCTGTCACAGCGATCGGGCCCTGAGAAGACTTCCCGAACTGGCAAGGACAACGACGGCGCACGCCCCGGAAGATATCCTCGAAGAGTTGATCAGACTGCCCGGTCTGCCGATGCATGGACCGGAACATCACGCCATGGCCGGACTCGCCCTGTTACTGGCCAGTGAGCGGGCCGGGGTGGAACTTCCGGGAGACTTTATTGGGGAAACGATTCGACGTAGTATGCAGATACCGGGCGGAACCTGCGGCTATCACGGAGCGTGCGGCGGCGCCGTTTCAATGGGGGTTGCAGTCAGCATGATCACAGGTGCAACACCTGTGACCGGGTTGGCCCGCGGTATGGCCCATCGTGCAACGGCCATGGCCTTGTTGAACTGTGGCGATGATGAAGCACGTTGCTGCAAACGCGCCCTGAGAAAAACCGTGAGGACCGGGAGAGCGTTTTTCGCCGAGGAGCTCGGCATCAATTTTCCGCAAGCGGTCGGGCAACAAGACTGCGTGGATATTTCGAGAAATCGTGAGTGTGCCAGAGGGCAATGCCCCTACTTTCGAAGAGTTGTAAAAATCGAGCTTGAATAAAATGAACTCAAACACCAGAATATTCAGATATAGGAAATAGCTCTCACGGAAAATTGCAGGGGGGGTTTTTTGTGACTGATCAGGGGAAGTCTATAAAACTGGAAGCATACGCTCACCGCTTACTAAATATCCCTAGGTGATCCAAGAATGAGTTGCAACAATACATATAAGAATGCTGACCGGTGATTGTCCATGCGTTACTGCAAATGGTGACAAATAGTAATGCTTTCCAGTTCTTTACGAGCCATAATGGTCTAATTTATCATTTTTCAGCTTGAAACTGAGGCTCTAAGGTGAATATATTGATGTTGGATGTAATATTTATCTTTGCCTTTAGGATTTTGTGTTGTTCCAATCACATACCTCCATAACAACTTCTGTAAAACGATGTCAATTCTATCAATGGTTTGTCTAATTAATTATTTTGACGACGTTCTTCGCAAAGACGTGCAGCCCGGTCGTCTGTTGATCCAAATCTTCCTGCTCTTGCTGTTGACTCTTTTGCAACCATTGCCAGCTTCCGCCTCGCTGGTGGAACAGAAGGTGAGCCTGGTAATCGATTTCATGGATCAACAGAATTATGCCAGAGCGCTCGAATTATTGGATGAGCTTGAAGAGTTGATGCCCGATCCAGAGCGAATCTCTCATTTGCATGCTTCGGCATATTTGGGTAATGGATATCAGCTTCTCGAGGCCGGCGACTTCTCTGCAGCACGTCATGCCTTTATAGAAGGGCGACGATACAATGTCGATGATCTGCACCTATGGAAGGGGGAAGCAATAGTACTCCTTAAGACGGGTCATTATGCAGAGGCAGTCTCAATCCTCGATCAGGCTCTTGGTCTAGATTCTAGAGATTCGACAACCTATCTATTGCTCGGTAGGGCCAACTATGCAGATGGCCGCATGCAAGAGGCTCTTGATGCCTTGAGTAAGTCGATAGCTCTGGGAGGAGGCGGACAGGCCACAGTGTTGAGGGAAAAAGTAAATCGCGAGTGGCAAATTGAGAAGCAGATGGAGAAAGAAGTCACCGGTCACTTTCATCTTGCGTTTGTCGATGATGATCAGACCGCTCAGCTGTCCAAGGAGATACTTAAAAAGCTGGAAGAGGCTTATGTTGAGCTCGGCTCGGATCTCTCTTATTACCCCGATGTCAGGGTTCCTGTGCTGCTCTACTCACGTAGGCTTTAATGAGCGCCGATACTTCAAATGAGCAATGGAGAGGCCGTCGAGGAACTGGGATGCAAATTTTTCGTAAAACCTTTTAAGTTGGATGATGTTACAAGGTGGACCGAATCGGATGTGCTACCACGATTCCGGAGGGAAGATTGTTGGCTCAGTTATAGGGCCGGACATCCCTTAAATCCAGCAATATTAGAATGGCCCCTCCTGGGCGGAAGGGCCATTTTTTCATCTCTGTGATTTAATTCACATTAATTCTAATGTGACCCTTATATATTTAACTCAAATATGTTATTAATTGCCTTCCTCACTCAGGGCGTTTTTCTCCTGTAATTTCTGAAAACCCACGGTCGGATATATATTGAATCATGACCTTTAGAATACTCCATTTTTTAATACGAAATATTTTATTGATATTCATTATAATATCGACTTGCCTGTCAATCAGTTATGCAGATGACAGGACACCTTTATTTATCAAAAGAGTTGATATTGGTTTTTCGACAGGATTACGAAATGACGACTTGGATTGGAACAAGGCAGGAAATATCGAGGGCAACAACCCCACCGTTCTGTCTGAACTGAAATGGAACGATTTAGAAATCTGGCAGCTTGGTTTAGATACAAAACTTGAAGTATCAAGAAACGATTACGATTCGCTGGGTTTTTTTATGGGTTTTAAATTTAATTATGGACAAATATTTAATGGTAAAAATACAGACTCAGATTATTCAGGAGATAATCGAACTAACCAGTTCTCGAGGATAACAAGTAAGTCTGATGATGGTGACGTCTTGGACATATCTCTTTTCTTTGGCCCTAATCTAACTTTCAATAATCCCCGATACTCGATCGTTCCTTTAATCGGCTATTCCTACCACGAGCAAAACCTGACATTGACAGACGCTTATATTGAAAACCCTCCCATCGGTTCATATCCAGGTTTAGATAGCCGTTATGAAACTGAATGGAAGGGACCATGGTTGGGAGTATTTTTTGAATCTCTGATCGGGGAGAAATTAAAAGTCTCATCTCAAATTGAGTATCACTGGGCTGCTTACAGTGCTGTGGCAGACTGGAATCTGAGAGAAGATCTTCAGCACCCCAGAAGCTTTGATCACCAAGCGGATGGCTCTGGTGTCCTTTTAGACCTCAATATAGACTATTTATTATTTAAGAACTGGCAAATAGGTCTCCAGGGGACATACCAAGATTGGGAAACTGATGCTGGCAACGAACGAGTTTATCTTACAGATGGCACCGTTTTATATACAAGATTGAATGAGGTGAATTGGGATTCGGTATCAATTGATTTGAAACTGATCTATTCTTTCTGAATGTATAGACACCAAAAACAAAAAAACGGCCCACCAAATCTTGGCTAGGCCTTCCTATTAAGCATCTTGCATTCTGTAGTACTTAAATCCTTAGATTGAGGGCTTTAGTGTTCATGCCATTAGGAATTCCTATTTGTCTTCATTTCTAGGTCTCACGAATGGAGGCTATGAATGCTCCGGGGCGGGGTTTTGTCTCCGGGGCATGTCTGGGGCGGAGGTGTGTTGAGGGGGATTGTGTTAGGCGTATTTTGAGGTCTTCATATTTAAATGGGCGATATTTAATCACAAAAAAATTGACAGTAAGAACAACCTTCATGTAAATGATAACGAATTTCATTTCCAAGGAGGAAAAACATGAAGAAACTTGTAGTCATCATTGCAGTATCAGTTTTGTTCGCTTCAGTTGCATATGCTTCAGAGGCCACTTACAGGGAGCACATCAAGCCTATTTTTGATGCTCAATGTAGTGCATGTCATGGTGAATCAGCACCTGAATACAAAGCTTTCAAGCTTGACAAGGAAAAATGGATTGCTGAAGGGGTTGGCCCACGCATGGATAGTTACACATATTTGGTCTATTTCACTGGATGGCCAGACACTGGTGCATTGATGCGCAGATTGGATGATACAAAACCTGGGAATATGTATGAGCACCTTGGAGATAACGAAGAGGAGCGCCAACAGAATCTCGCCCTGTTTAAATCTTGGGTCGGTGGCTGGACGCTCAAACGCTTCAAAGACTTGACAATAGAAGAACTTGCGGCCATCAAAGTAACCTACTGAACTTTTGACTACAGCTTGATCCAAAGGCCCCAGCCATCTCGGTTGGGGCTTTTTCATTCCCATAATTCTGCCTCCACTTCTTCCCCAATCATTCACCCTGGACCGGACTTTTGATGTCCTCCGCACGAGCCGATGATTGTCTTAAATATGCTATGCATTGTTTGGGGGTGCTCAGATTGGCAGAAATGCGGAATTATTACTGACCCTGATAAATAAAAAGGCACCAAGGATCGAGCCCTGGTGGCCATAAATTTGGCTTACTGAATACCTCTATCAATAAGACGCTTGTTTTCGTCTCGTCAGTCGTGGCTTACGAGAAAAGCCTTCGATGCGAAGGTTGAAGGCTTCCATGGTATGAGACAGGCCCGCCTCAGGGTGAAGTTTTTAACTAAATAACTAAATTAAAATCTTGCAAAATAACAACAAAATATCATTAATATGGGGCGGGTAAGAACTGAAATATTAACTACATAGCGGGACTTTTGCTTGCCATGCAGACTACATTTAAAATCTCTGGTTTGACATTCATCATTATCTTCTGCCTCTTAAAGATCGGCCATGCAGTCGAACTGACACCATTTTCAGTTCGAAATCTTTCACCAACAGCCCTTGTGCATGGTCTGGCCATAGCGGAATCATCTAACGTTCTTTCTTCTGGAGCAAAGATGGCTCAGGTCTCCTTTGATCTGGTCAATAATGCCACATCCAATCAGAGCTTGAATGAAGCCATCATTCTCGATGGAGAAACTTACATCGGGACACTCAGCATTCGATATGGTTTGTCAGAGCGACTGCAGGCCGGGATAGATATTCCTTACATTCAGCATGCTAACGGTTTTTTGGATAGTTTTATTTCCGACTGGCATGATTTTTTTGGCCTGCCCAACGGCGACCGCGACAAGTTTCCAGATGATCAATTGAACTACTTCGGCAAGGATGGAAAAGAGGGGTTCAATGTTAACAGCGAGGATGGTGGCTTTGGTGATCTCAGAGCAAACCTTGTTTATGAACTGTTTTCCGGAAAAAAGGCCTCTTATGCAATGCAATTTTCAGTTAAAGCGCCAACTGGTAATGCTGAAAAGCTCACAGGCAGTGAGGCTTGGGATACATCTTTTTCGCTGATGACACAATATGCAGACAGCCTCTCATCAGGAAGCTATTCTGTATGGGCCGGGATTGCTGGAAATTACTTAGGGAGTGGTGAGGTTTTAGAAGACAGAGTCAATCATTGGGTGGCAAATGGTTGGCTTGGAGGTGGGTGGAGTCCCTACCATTGGCTTGGCTTGAAAATTCAATTCGATAGTCATTCTGCACTCTATGACAGCCATTTAAAGGAACTGGGCGATCCGGCGCTAATAATGACACTGGGAGGATCTTTCGCGTTAACAGAAAAAACAATATTAGATCTTGCTTTCAGTGAAGACCTCAATGTCGATGTTTCTCCAGATATCGCATTTCACCTCAGCCTGAAACACACTTTTTAAATGCCCAAACAGATATTTATTGAATAATCTTCTTTAGGCTTAGAAATCATCCTCTGGAAAGACATCTGCACCTTTTTTTCGAGTTGAGCACGACCCTGTGTGCCGAACGAATATGAGTGCAAGGATTATATTGACTGTAGTTAAAAACACACACTCTCATCTATAGAATAACGACAATTCTCTTATATTTTAATCCATCATATATACCAACTGCCTACCTATTTAATACAAAACTGACTTTATAGCAGAGTAAATATCAATTAGATTTCAGTCCCTTATGATTGCAATGTGGAAAACTATAATTTTTTCTAACGTCGTTTGGCATATACCATGCTAATTCTTGAAACTATTGGTAGATGTCAATTAGCCTAGAAGCTGTATTTTTTTCTAATAATCTTCTAATAATCAGCGCGGTGGTACAGGATTTGGTATTAGATATGCCACAGAAATTAGTTACTGATTTATCAATGTTTTAGGCATAAATGTGGAGCAAACGCCAAAAGTTACATATGATTTAGCATATTTGTCACTTTGCATTTATTCTTGCATCGTTAATACCACATGCGCAGGCTTGTAGATGGAGGTCCCCGCTGCTCAAGACGCCAGCGGGCATGCGATACTTGCCGGTTATGACGTCACGGGCGTGAGCCAGTGGTTGCTCACTGATATATAGGTTTTGTGAGGTTGAAAAGCATCTTTGGGAGGTTATATGCGAAGTTTCGTCTTCTGTCACGGGTTATGCTTTGCTTTCGTTCTAATTTTGTTGCTTTCCCCAGTCTGTACTTTAGGTGCAGAAGTTCAAATCAAATCCGACACCATTTTTAGACTTTTCGAGCGGGATACCTCAAGCGAGGAAGATGCAACGGTTCTGCCGGGCTACGAATACCTCCAGATCGACGCCGGCCAACTGGAGGACTACGGGCTCTCCTTTCACCTCTATGGTTGGGGGCGGGCCGACTTCGCCGACAACGACTATTATGAGGACCAGACAGCAGGAGAACTTCTGTACGGCTACCTGGAGTATCGCCAGGAAGCCAACAGCTTGAATGCCAAGCTCGGCCGTTTTCAGGTCTTTGAGGGCGTGGCGAACGATGCTGTCGACGGCCTTTACCTGGGCAGTGCCCTGGGCGACTATTTCGATGTTTCTCTCTATGGCGGACAGCCGGGAGCGCTTGATTCGGAGCAGGGTCGCAGCGGCGACAGCATCTTCGGCGGGCGTCTGGCTCACCACTTAGGCGCACATTACGAAGTTGGCGTTTCCTACAAATCAATTGAAAATGATAGCGACACCACCGAAGAGATGCTCGGCGTCGATATGTCGGTGTTCCTGCCTGCAAACTTAAGCCTGTACGGCTTCTCCAAATACAACCAAGAGACGGAGGGCTGGGCAGAGCATTCCTATGAGCTGCGCATCCCGGTCGGCAATGTTCTCTTTAAACCCTATTACCAACATTTTTCCTACGAGGATTATTTCGATATCGGCGCCAATGCCGTCAACCCGTTCAGCTTTCTGTCCCAGTTTGACGAGGAGATGACAGCCTACGGTCTCGATGCCTTGTGGCGGCTCGATGAAGCATGGACCCTTGGCGGCAAAGCCAAGTTTTTTGATTACGACCAACAAGACAAGGCCCAGATGTACAGCGTTTTACTCGGTTGGCAGGGCGACAACCTGACACAGTACGGGGTCGAAATCGGCCATACGGCTGCTGACGATACGGCCGGCAATGATTACACCCTGGTGCGACTGTATGGCTACTGCGATGCGCTGGCCGATCGGTTCTGGCTCGATTTCTTCAGCGCTGACATGCTTCTGGCCTACTACGATGAAGATATTTACGGTGAGGATAGTTCCCTGTTCGTGTCTCTCGCTGGTGGCAAACGCTTCATGGACGACGCCCTGTCGATTACGCTGTCGGGTGACTACAGTCAAGACCCGTATTTCGATGACGATCTGCGCGGCATGTTGACCATGTCTTACGCCTACGATAAATAAATAGCGGTTTTTCGGTTCTGACAGGAGATATATACCATGGTGAACAAGAGCTTACTCTCGATTCTAACCTTGCTGGCAGTCGTGCTGCTGGTGGCGGCCTGTGCCAGTCTGCAGAGCAGTACGACACGGTTAGCCAAGCATCCTACGGCGGCCGAACTCGAAACTCTGCCGAAGAATTGTCTCGAATGCCACGAACGCGGCGAAGCGTTGCACTACGAACGTTATGTGCACACCGCGGACTTCGGCAAGAGCCATCGTCCTGAGGCGACCCAGGGTGAAGCGATCTGTGCCATGTGCCACCAGACCAGTTTTTGCAACGACTGCCACGCGACCCGGGTGGAACTGAAACCATCGCTGAAGAACCAGTCCGACACCTATCGCACTATGCCGCACCGTGGTGACTACCTCAGTCGCCATCGCATCGATGGTCGGGTCGATCCGACGTCCTGTTTCCGCTGTCACGGCAACCCGAAGTCGGCTAAGACCTGTGCGAAATGTCACGGTTAGAGATTAACATTTATAAGGAGGACTCCATGCGTAAACTGGTATATTTGGTCTTACTGGCTTCGGTTGTATTACTCAATGCTTGTTCCAGCGGTGGCTCGGATTCTCCCTCTGATACGAACGCACATCCCGATGGTTGGTTTTCCAGCCATGCTGCGGCGGCCATTGCAATAGCGGATGGCAGCCCCGCGTCATTACGTGAAGATCCAGTTGCCACGTTTGCTCATGTGGTTGACATGCTTGTCACCCCGACACCGGCGTTTGCAAGCCTGGCATATGAGGATTGCACCAAATGTCACGGACCTGATTTGCGCGGCAGCGGAGATGCCGTCAGCTGCTACAGTTGCCACTCCTACAATCCGGTCCCACCATTTTCGACTCACCCTTCAACATGGACGGATCCATATACCAATCACGGTAGTTATGTTACGGCGAACTCGTCTGATTCCTGTCAAGAATGTCACGGACAAGATCTGCAGGGCTACCAAACAGCGCCGAGCTGTTCCTCGGAGAGCTTTGACGGTCGCGGTTGTCACGCTGGTGGCCCCGGAGCACCACATCCCGTTGATGGCACGTATCGCAGTGGCAGCGCACACGGCCCTGACGCCAAAGCGGACCTGACCTCCTGCCAGGCCTGTCATGGCCAATCAGGCGGTCCCGGCTCCAATCCTCGTTTCAATGTTGGCATTGGCGGCAACGGTTGCGAAACCTGTCATGGTGCCAATTTGGCGCATCCGCAGAACTGGGCTGGACCTAACAACACTTTTCATTACAGCGCCGGGAACATTCAGAATTCCTGTACACTCTGTCATGGAGTGAATCTGGATGGCGTCGGTGGTGTCGGTCCGAATTGTCTCAACTGTCATGCCGATGCGGTGAGTTTGACCCTCGACTGTGTTGCTTGTCACGGTTCACCACCGGACGGTTCGGTAGATCTTGATGTGCCCATTCCGGTTCCCCACGGCAATGCCGCCAATATCAGCCTTCATGACACCTGCGTGGCATGTCACGGTATGAAGGAAACTGCTGCCGGCGGTGGCTTCTTGGCAGCTACCAACTACACTCTGTTTGACAAGGCCACGGATACCAACGGTGATCATTGGAACGGTAATATCGAGATGAACTTGAGTACCCAGTACAATGAAACTAATTTTGGCTGCGATGCCGCTGGATGTCACGGTAACGACACGGCCCACCAACTTTCTGATTCTGGGTTAACAGTGAACCTGAAAAATTTCGGATCGGGTATTACAGTTCCACATCCGGTTGATGGGACCTATAGCAGTCCCAGTCTGCATGGTCCCGATGCCAGAACGGACCTGACTGTCTGTCAGCCCTGTCATGCCGAAACCGGTGGTCCGGGCAGCAATCCGCGTTTCAATGTAGGTATTGGCGGCAACGGTTGTGAAACCTGTCATGGTGTCAATCTGGCGCATCCACAAAGCTGGGCCGGCCCGAATAATACCTTCCATTATCAGGCCGGGAATGTTCAGAACGCCTGTACACTTTGCCACGGTGTGAATCTGGATGGTGTGGGTGTCGGGGTCGCTTGTACGAGCTGCCATGCAGAAACGGCAAACTTCACACTGAACTGCATCGCCTGCCATGGCTACCCACCCATCGGTTCAACAGAGATTTCAGATATCCCCACTCCGGTTGACCACCGCACTGTTGCCAATATCAGCCTGCATGACACCTGCACGGTCTGTCACGGCATGAAACAAACCGCAAGCGGCGGCACCTTCGAGACAACCACCAACTACACTTCCTTTGACAGGGCCACGAACTCGAATGGTGATCATTGGAACGGCAATATCGAAATGAATTCCGCACCCCAATACAATGAGACCAACTTTGGCTGCGATGCCGCTGGATGTCATCTCAATAATCCTGCGCATCAACTGAGTGACTCCGGTCTGACAGTGAATCTTAAGGACTTCGGGGGCGGCGGTGGCACAGTTCCACACGCAACGGATGGCACCTTTACATTACCAGCAAATCACGGACCTGCGGCCAAAGCGCAAACAGCAGCATTCCCCAACGGCATGCTCGACTGCCAGCCTTGTCACGCCGAGGCTGGGGGCCCGGGGACCAATCCGCGTTTCAATGTAGGCATTGGCGGCAACGGTTGTGAAACTTGTCATGGCGTTAATTTGGCACATCCAGCCACCTGGTATAACACTTCAACATACAACCATTCAAGCACTGCTTCATTTGACATGTGTACGCTCTGCCACGGCGCGGCTTATGAGGGTGGCAGCGGACCGGCTTGCACCAGTTGCCATAATGTGGACCCGGTGGCCAATTCGTCTGGATGCGTTTCCTGCCATTCTAGTCCTCCGAACAGCGCTTCACTTGTCGGCAACGTCAGACCGAACCGACAAGGTCGGCACGGAGAGGGCCGCCACCGGGAACCTTGCATAGAATGTCACAACGGTTTCGGTGCGGGCACAATCGGCCATTACGACAACACAGAACCAGCCAACGTCGTGTTCAACGGGGCTGGTACCTACAACCCGACGACCAAAATGTGCAGCAATGTAAGCTGCCATGGTGGTTCCGGCACTGAGGGCCCCTGGTTCTAATCTCATAGAGATCTTTGATCAACTGAACAAACAAGCCCCGCTTCTTACGAAGCGGGGCTTGTTTGCTTAAGGACATTAACGGTGGATCAAGATCGCAAAATCGTAAAAGATGCCCTCAATATCCTGACCTATAAGAAAATGGCCACTCGGAATTGATCCCGGTGGCCATTGTTCTGTCGTCTTAAATGTCTCTATCAATAATTAAGAAGATCTTGTCCTTGCTTATCTTGCGTGTTACGAAGTGGAAAAATCAATAAAGTATTACAACAGAGCCAATCACAAAACTTTCTCAACCGGAGTGTGCTCAAGGTCGAACGCTTCAGCAACACCGGCGTAGGTCACCTTGCCACTCACCACGTTCAGCCCCGCCCTGACCCCCGGATCGTTGCGTGAAACATCCTGCCATCCCTGGTTGGCGATCCGCAAAGCATAAGGCAGAGTGGCGTTCGTCAGTGCAATCGTCGAGGTCAGGGGGACTGCGCCAGGCATATTCGCAACACAATAGTGCACGATACCGTCGACTTCAAAAATCGGCTCGCTATGGGTTGTCGGCCGGGAGGTTTCAAAACATCCACCCTGGTCAATGGCGACATCAACCAGGACAGCGCCGGGTTGCATGGTTTTCAGCATCTCGCGGGTCACAAGCTTCGGAGCCTTGGCGCCATGCAGAAGGACCGCACCAATCACCACGTCCGCCTTCTGGACCAGTTCACGGACCGTGGCCGGCGAGGACATCAGCGGAAAGCAGTTCTTCGGCATCACCTCGGCGAGGTGACGCAGACGCTCCAGGCTGGTATCAAGCAGGTAGACCGTCGCACCCAGACCGCAGGCCATCTGAGCGGCATGTGTCCCAACCGTACCGCCACCAAGGACGAGCACGGTTGCCGGTTGCACGCCGGGGACGCCACCAAGCAGGATGCCGCGCCCGCCCTGTGTCCGTTCAGCATATTTTGCCGCCTCCTGGGCGGCCATCCGCCCGGCCACTTCACTCATCGGGGTCAGAAGAGGCAGACTGCCATCTTTACCGACGATTGTTTCGTAAGCAATACAGACCGCCTTGCTGTCAATCATTGCCTTGGTCAGCTGTTTGGATGCCGCAAAATGGAAGTAGGTGAAAACGATCTGGCCCTCGCGGATCAGCGGATATTCAGCAGGTTGGGGCTCCTTGACGTGCATGAGCATGCCCGCCCGGCGACAAATCTCTTGCGGAGTCGCAACAATTTCAGCACCGGCTTCACGGTAAGCGGCATCGTCGAAGCCACTGCCCACACCTGCCACAGTTTCAACCAGGATGTCATGTCCATTTTCACGCATGACCTCAACGCCAGCGGGGGTCATGCAGACCCGATTCTCTGCGATCTTGATCTCCTTGAGTATGCCGATAATCATGACGGGGCCTTTCAGTGCTAGCGGTTGAGATGCTTGATATGAATAGAGTTTAGCAGTAAATCCATGAAATTATCTTGCAAACAGCGAACAATACCCTTACTTATTAGAAGATTATTCTATTTTACTCGGAAAACAAGGATGATTATGCCAAAGATTGAAATCGACGCCATAGATCGCTCCATTCTAAAAAAGCTACAGGAGAACGGCCGCCTGTCAAATGTACAGTTGGCTGCAGAAGTGGGTTTGTCGGAATCGGCCTGCCTGCGTCGAGTCAAACTGCTCGAGGAAAGCGGCATTATCGACCGCTATGTGATGCTGATCAATCAGGGCGCGATAGGCAAACCGGACAATGTGTTCGTCAGGGTGACGCTGGACGGACAGCAACGTGAGAAGCTGTTGGCTTTCGAAGCGGAAATCAACAAGGTCGCAGAAGTCATGGAATGCTACCTGATGGCCGGCGACTTCGATTATCTACTGAGAGTCATCACCAGGGATAATGCCGACTATGTGCGCGTGCACAACAAGCTCACCAGCCTGCCCGGCGTGATGCGGGTGCAATCGTCGTTTGCACTGAAAACGGTTCTGGAGAGCACCGAGATGCCATTGGACGGGATCATCTGAACCATGCACGACGCTCGTCAGCACGGACAGAACACGGGAACAGCTGGGGACATATCCCCTTGCTTGCTGCTCAGCCTGTTCGCACCTCGCACCTCGCACCTCGCACCTCGCACTTCGCACTTCGCGTTTCCAGTGCCCCTTGTTATGCGCCTCGCGCCTCTCTGGATGCAGTCCCGTACAGCATATCCTCACCGCAGTTCGGGCAGTACACCCAGCCCTCGCGCAACTCTACATCGCAGCCAGAGCAGTGATTCCCCGGCCTTTGCCCACCACGCTGCCTGATCATGGCGAGGACCGCTCCTGCAACCAGGTTGGCAGCAATGATAAACCAGCCAACCGGAGGGATTCGCAGAAAATCGCTGACCACGCAATGACCGAAGTAAAGCAGGCAGACATTACAGACCACGATTGCGAGAATCCCTGCCAGGCAGAAGCCGACAAACCATGAGATTCTGTATTTTTCGCAGAACTTTCTCATTGATTACCTACGCGCTGAAGCTTGATTCTGATGACGACACCAGGGGCAGTACCGAACCCAGGAGTCATGCACTTTACCACAGCCCGGACAGGTCTCTCTCAGTACGGTTTTACATTGCGGGCAAACCAACCAGCCTGAAACGACCTTTTCGGCACACCCCGGGCACTCACCGGTCAACGGCACCTCGGGTGGAGTCGGCTTGTCTGCCTCCAGGCAGATGTAGTAAAAAATTACCGACAGACTGATAATAAAAATCAGGAACATACAACCTCATATCGCCTGCGGCAGTTCGTCGCGGGCATTGCAAAGATCCTTCTCGACCCGGCCGTCACGTAAATATACGGTGCGATCAAACCACTGCAGATTCTCGCGGTTGTGGGTAACCATTATGATCGTCTGGCCGTCCTCATGCAGTTCCTTCAACAGACTCATTACCTGGAGACTGGTCGCCGTATCAAGACTTCCGGTCGGCTCGTCCGCGAGCAGCAAGGGCGGATTGTTGACCAGGGCCCGGGCTATTGCAACGCGCTCCTGCTCTCCTCCGGAAAGTTGCTGGGGCAGGTGCTGCATGCGGTCCGGAAGGCCGACCCGCGCCAGCATATCATTGGCACGTCGACGTTTTTCGTCAGCGGACAATCTGGTCACAACCAGCGGTAACATGACATTTTCCAGGGCATTCAAGTATGGGATCAGGTTGTGGGACTGAAAGATAAAGCCGAGGTATTCACGACGGAAATCGGCCTGTTTTTCGACCGACAACCCGTAGACATCGATACCATCGACACTGACTGAACCGGACGATGGGCTGGCCAGCCCGCCGAGCACACTGAGCAGCGTGCTTTTGCCACTTCCGGACGGTCCCATCACGCCGAGAAAAGTCCCTTCTTCGACAGTCAGGCACAACCCGTTCAAAGCAATCACACAGTCGGCGCCATTGAGATAATTTTTGTTCACTTTATCAAATGTAATCAGGCTCATATTCTATTATCCCGGTTAGAGCGCCCTGAGCGCTTCGCTCGGCTCGAGACGGCTGGCACGCAAGGCTGGTTGCAAAGATGCCAGCAGGCCGACAAGGACGGCAGCAAGGACAGCAGTAATGGCCAGCGTGGGGTTCCAGTGCCAGCTGGCCTTGCCGCCTTCGAGCAGAGGCAATGCCGACAGGGTTGCCCCCACACCGACCAGGTAGCCGAGCACACCGGCCAGTGTGCTGACGATTGCCGCTTCCATCAGGACCATGTGCAGGACATGCCGGCGGCGGTAGCCGATTGCCCGAAAAATCCCGATTTCGCGTGTCCTCTCACTGATGGCACCCATCATGGTGACAAACACCAGCAGGGCACCGATGACTATTACCGTGACGGCAACTCCCCAGGCAAACAGCCGGAACTGGTCGAGTGCGTGCATGCGGGTCTTGACCACCTCCTGCACTGCCTGGACATCGGTGTCAGGCAGGGCTTGCTGCAGTTGGTTGACCATGTCTTCCACCGGACAGTCATGGCAGAGGGCGGCGATTTCGATCATGCTCACCTGCCCCGGTTTGCCGAGTTCGGCCTGGGCAACCGGGAGGGGTGCGATCAGAAGCTGATCATCCTGGGAACCGGTCCTGGCCAGCAGGCCGACCACCGTGTAGTCATGCCCGTTGACCTGCAAGATGTCTCCCATATTCAGGTTGAACCGTTTGGCAATTAAATCACCGATCAGAAGTTCATTGCCTTTTTCAACCGGGCGACCGGCAATTGACCACCAGCGCTTCAGTTTCAGCTCGGCGGCCGGGTCAATACCCATCATCATAACCCGCTGGCCTTCGACCTCGACCGCGCCGAGCACTTTGGGCCCGATGGTCGCCACGTTGCGCCGGTTCGGTATATCGTCAATTTTGACCAGGCTCGCCTGCTCAATCTCTTTGGCAACGAGGTTTACGCCGCTGAGCTGGACGCCGCCGTAGTTCAAGGAGAGTTCGTCACTGCGCGGGGTGATAATGATATTGGCGCCGAAGTTTTCCAGCTCATGCTGGGCACGCTGGCCAAGGGCATCGGTCAGTGACAACAAGGTGACGACGGTTGCAACGCCGATCAGCAGGCCGATGACAAGGAAAATCGCCCGCCCCTTGCGGCGCCGGAGATTATGCAAAACGATATGCTCAAGTCGCACGATAAATACCTTTAGTTCACAGAGCTGAAATACCAGGCGCCCTTTTCAATGTCATTGACAGAAAGGACAAGGGTCTCACCGATCAGCTGCCGCTGCAGCGGGGCAGGATTGCATCCGCCCTTGACTACATTGACCATATCGGTGCGGAAACGCTGATCACAGTTGTTGCAGACCATGTCATCGCCTTCCTGGCGATACCCTTTACGCGCTTTGTAACAGACGTCACAGGTATCAAAGGCACTGCGGAGGACCCCATCGTGACTGCGCACGACGAAAAAGTCGACCGCACCGGTCTGCCCTTTAAAACGATAGAAACGGGCTTTGCCATCATTGAAATCTGGCGCGTTAAAACGGATTTTGCCGTCCTGGCCCGCAGAGACCAGCTCAGGCCCACCAACTGGACTCTGGCCAAAAAGAACCCAGCCCCCAACAGCGGCCAAGGCGACTATCGCGATGATAACGGGGGCCAGAAACTTCTTCCCTGAAGCAGGCTTCTGGTTGAATTGCTCACGTTTGGTTTCACGTTCGGACATTCTGTTCCTCCTCTATTTTTTGGCTTTCAGTCTCAAACAGTTCAGCTGCTGCAGCAGGCACACCCGCCGCCGCCATTCTGACCGACTGATTTGAGTTGCGGATCAAAGATGATCACTTCTGTCGTTTCCTGCAGGTCGGCGTACCACGCCTGCAACTTACCCTGCTGCTCACGAGGGTCGTCAACTCCGGCATAAACGTGATCTTCGATATTGCGACTGATGACCATGTCTTCGCGCAGGCGCGTGCGGTAGGTGTCCATGCTGCCGTAGCGTTTGACAACCAGCTGCTCCAGTCCCTGGTGCTTCTGGCGCAATTCGTCCAGCTTGGCATCGACCTCACCATCCTGGATTATGATCCGGTTCTTTTCAGCCGCAGAAAGCAGCAATTCACGTTGCAGGACCTCTTTCCATACAGCTTGCCAGAGCTGGTTTTGCTGTTCGGGCGAGGCAGTATCAGCGGCGCGTTGCTGTACCATCTGTTCAAAATCATTGCGGGCAAGGAGTCGGTCACCGATGCGTGCCAGATACTTTTGGCCAAGTTGAGCCTGTTCCTGCTGTAGTGCAGCATATTCCTGTGGATCAAGCTGCAGCCGCAGGCTTGCAGGATACCCGGCATTTGTGATAGCTGCCGCGATAGCACTGCTGTCTATCTCGGCGGGGTCGTAAGTCACACGGCCACGATTGCTGGTCAGATTGACTTCAACTGAATCGACACCATCGAGACTCGACAGTGCTTTCTCGATATTACCGACACAGGATCCGCAGGTCATTTTTTCGATCTGGTATTCGGCAAGCGCGGCATTGGCCGCGGCACCACCTGACGGGACAAACAGCCAGGCGCCAGCAGCAAGCGCCGAAGCAACGATGCCAAGAGTTACATAAAGCCTTAAACTTTTATTCACTGGTCTCACCTCTGGTTGATTAATCGATTTCGGACACAAAACAGCCTTGAACTTGAGTACATAAATCAACATTCATGCCAATGTCGTCAGTCGCATCTAACTATCTGTTATTAAGGAAGATAATAAGGAACCTGCAGTGATGGGCTTTAAAGCGTGAGGCTATTTGTATAATATTACACAGTCCAAAGGAGATTATTCTGCAAACCCGGCATAATTGTTATGGAGTGGGGCGAAACGTTTCGGCTATCAATCGACCAAAGCCTTTGACCGGACGTCGCGATACAAGCGCATGGGTCACAAGACTGCGAGCCCCTGGTCCGCGAAGGTCAGGTGTTTCAGTCCATCCTTGCCCACCCAGAAAGTGTTTTCCACACCGATTGCACCAAGTCCTGGGTAAACGGCTTTTGGTTCAAAGGCAAAGACCATGTTCTGCTCCAGTTGGTAATTATTGAAGCCTCTTGCAATGAAAGGGTATTCGTCGAGTTCGATCCCGGTTCCATGTCCAATAAACGAGACCTGGGCGCCCTTGGCGCCCATGAAATGGTCCTGGTAACCCAGATCGCAGGCCATCTGCAGACATTCATCATAGAGGCCACCCCAACTCACACCGGGCTTGGCAGCCTGCTTGGCATGTTCCTGGATCGCCAGCATGTCATGATATGCATTTGATAACTGGTCCGGCAATTCACCGATACTGAACATCCGGGTTTGGTCAACGATATAGCCATCAAAAATCCCGGAGAAATCGACCGTGATCGGTTCGTGGCGACGAATCTTCTTGTAACTGGCCCCCTGGGGAAAAGAGGGGTTTAGGCCGACACCGCCAAGAGGCGTATCCGAATAGGTTGGCACCGCACTGTCATTACCGGAAAAAACATGTGCGTAAAAGAGTTCATTATTGAATCCCCGCATACGGACAAACCCCTGGTGACCAGCCTTGCGGGCGGTAAATTCAAGTTCTGCCGCGAGCTCCAGGTCGGTCATGCCTTCACGGATCACTTCCCGGGCACGCTTGCAGACCTTGTCGACAATCAGGGCTGCATCCTTGAGAATATTAATCTCGTAATCGGATTTCACTGCGCGCACCGATCGAATCAGCGGCGTTGCATCAGTAACCTCGGCATTTCCCATCGCTTTTCTGAATCGGTTCATGACGAGGACCGGGATGACATCGAGTTCCATACCGAGGTTGCTCGGCATGGGGTAGTTGAAATCAGTTAAAACCCCCGGGATATCCCGGGGACTGGAAAACGCGATGACCTCCTTCAGCCCTGATTCCATGCGGGCACGGCCATAATCTTTGCGCACGAGATAGAGTGGTTCGCCTTCAAGCGGGACGAATAACACCCCTTGCTGGATTGAGCCGGTGAAGTAAAAAAGATCCGCATTCTGCAGCATCAGGACGGCTTCAAGGTTGTGGATAGCCATTTCTTTTTGCAGTTTTTTGATGCGGTTGATCAACTCGGTTGCGGGAGTAATGCGCATGGGTCGCTCTCCTGGAAGCAGGCAATTATCTGGAGCTATAAAAACGTAAATCTTACACGAACTATATGGCAAAACCCTTTGATATGTCGGGCAGAATACGATCTAAGAGCTGGTCCGTCCGTGATTGCCCTGAGACTGTGCCAAAAGGCTTATAGAGATCAATAAAGCTACTGATATATATAAGATTTCTATTAACACAATGACGGCCACTTATCAATTAAAAACAGCTGGGCTTCTTACATATTTGTGATCAAATGACCAATTTTAAACATGTCTCTATCATGAATCTTAAATGTATATACAAACCATAAAAGTAATGATTGTTTTGTGTGCAAAAGGCTAAAACTCCATAGCCCTTGGGACGTTTAGCCGTCCCTGTCCAGCATTTCCACAAATCTATCCACAGGCATCTGTGGACTGTGTACAGTTCTCATAAATCTCTGACAAAAGAACCGGCCGGGGGAAACCCCGGCCGGTTCTTTTCTGATCCAGGGAACTGTCTACTTCACTTCCTGCTGATAGCGTTCCTGGTAGTAGGCCTTCATCTCTTCGACACGCTTTGGGTCGAAGCCTTTGATATACCATTCATGCTCTTTACGACCCTCGATATACTTGGCTATAATCTCTTCGTACACTTCAGGCTTGCCCGCCTTCTCGCAGGCCTCTTTGGCTGCCGGGAGCAGCTCGGTGTAGAAGTTCTTGGCGACGTCGTAGATACCGTGCCACCAGGCGTAGTCAGGGCCGCTCATCGCTGCACCGTGACGTGCGCGGCGACCTTCATGGTGCCAGAGCTCCCAGTAGATCCAATCGATCTCATCATTGAAGTTGCCTTTGGGAATGACTTCCTTTTCCAGCAGATAATCGCGAATTTCCTTGGCCGGGATGGCGAATTTATTGTTGTAGAGACCGACAAAGCTATCAAGCTGCTTGTAGAACCCTTCGACGAACGGAGCCCCGTGACATGCCGAACAAACATCCTGCATGTCCTGCAGTTTCTTCTCCCAGCCTTCTGTGCGCTTGGACACCGGTGCGCGCAGATTCCAGGCCAGACGGGTGCCGACATCATGCGTAACCGGCTGGTTCATTGTCGCACTCATGTGACAGGTGGCGCAGGTTGGCGCATCGTAGTAGTCCTGCCCGGCAACCCACTTCGGCTTGTCCATGTTCAGGTCATCTTCAAACGCCCGATAAAGAATGCCATGTTTGGATTCCTCGTAAACCTCTTTTTGCGGGTGGTCAGGACCGAGATGGCACTTGCCGCAGGTCTCCGGCTTGCGGGCCTGCTCCTTGCTGAAACGGTGACGTGTGTGGCATGCCGAGCAGGTCCCTTTGGAACCATCCGGATTCACGCGACCGATACCCGTGTTCGGCCAGGTATTGGTGTCGAGAGAGCCGTCTGCTTTAACCTTGACAATAGAGCCGTGGCACTGACGGCAGCCAACCGCCACTGCGGGCTCCCCACCGATCGTCTGGCCCAGCACACCATCCTGAGTATTCAGGATATCACCAGCCTTGGCGTGGTGGCTGGCTTCCTGCTCCGCAGTTTCTTTGGGGTGACACTGTCCACAGTCGCGCGGAGAGACAATGACTGCGATCGAGAAGCCATTGTGATCCATGGCGTCTACATCACCTTGATCGGCCTTGTGGCACTCGTAACAGCCGATACCGGCGTTCCAATGCGCACTGTCCTCCCACTGGCTGACAATACCCGGCATTTCAGCATGACAGCCCAGACATTCCTGGGTCTCAGCTGACAGCCGATCCGTCATTGCCAGACTCGCACCTGCCATCAACAGAACCATGAATGCTGTCATGAACCCTCGCAAAACCAGCTGCTTCCTCATGTTCCTACCTCCCTTTCAGCATGTTTGGTCATTTGATGACCGGTGATGTTGAAACCCATCGGCAAATTCGGAAAAAACTGCCGAAAGTGGGTTAAAAGATATCTCAGATGAAGACTTTCTCAAGTCTATGGAAAGGAGCGGGATAAAAGTTTGACGCAGGTCAAATTCCGGGGCAAAACCCCGGACAAATGTTTGGGCCGAACAGAAATTGGAACCGCAGGGCATTCATGACCCTTGCCCTTAAATGGCTTCGATTCTATACTGCTTCAACCTATCTCATGGAGTGTCTTGCATATGTCTGAAGAATGGTGGTCCGTACTCTGCGCCGGCAGTTTTGCAGGAATCGCAACCTTTGCCGGGATGATGCTGGTGCTGGCCCGCGAACAATGGAGCCGCCGCTACTCTGCGGTTCTGGTCTCACTCTCCGCAGGGGTCCTGCTCGGTGTCGGCATTCTCCATATCCTCCCGGAATCCCTGGAGATGACCGCCAATGCCCCGCTGTTCATTGTCCTTGCTTTCATTGTCTTCTATTTTCTTGAGCATCACCTGTTGATCCACGCCGGTCATGAGGAACAACACCACATAAACCTGGATATCAATGATTGCCATGACGATTGTTGTACCCGACCACATCCGATGGGACTGGTCGCCTTCATCGGCATGGGACTGCATTCGTTGATTGACGGTGTGATTATTGGCACCAGCTTTGAAGTAGGCCACGACCTGGGACTACTGTCGGCGTTGGGCGTTATCGCCCACGAGGTTCCGGAGGGTATTGCGATGATCGCCATCCTGCTACATTACGGCTGGCAGCGCCGCAAGGCCGTACAATTGACGGCCTTCGTTGCCCTGGCCACTCCGGGGGCAGCAATCCTGACATTTGCCCTGGTCAACAACCTGCCGGAGCAACTGCTTGGGATCCTGCTGGCCGGTGCGGGGGGCTCCTTCGTCTATATCGCCGCTTCCGACCTGATTCCCGAGTCCCATCGCAGCCGTGGGGTCTCTGCATCGTTTGCTCTCTGTGGTGGTGTCCTGATTGCCTGGCTCGCTGGCCAACTGGCCCATTGAAACCGGGGCTGAAAACGCCTCTCCCCCCCTCACCTCACACTAGGCACAATCTGTCGGGTCACCAGCCAATTTTGCCAGAGCATGCGGCAGAGATGGCAACAGCACGCGCAGATTTTCCCGGGCGGCCTGCGGACTGCCGGGCAGATTAATAATCAGCGTCTGTCGACGAACGCCAACGATCGCTCGCGAAAGAATCGCATGCGGTGTTTTCTTGAGGCTCTCCGAACGCATCAGTTCGGCCATACCGGGAACCTCATAATCGACAACCTGCAAGGTTGCCTGGGGAGTGACATCACGAGGAGTCAGGCCGGTACCGCCGGTCGTCACGATCAAATCAAGTTGAGCGTTGTCGGTCCAGTCCTTGAGCTTTTCGACGATGGCGCCGATCTCATCGGGCAGCATCTCCATTTGCGCCACCCGACCAAGATCCGCGAGCATCTGCCTGACAATCGGGCCGCTCTCGTCGGTCCGCTGTCCTTGCACACCTTTGTCGGACAATGTCAGGACTCCTATCTGGAACATAACCCCTCGACAACGCAACGGCCCCGGGTTTCGCTGGGAGTCAATATTTTCACAATATCACCGACGTGTACTGGCCCGTCCTCGAGGACCACAGCAAAGACACCTTCTCTCGGCATGACACAGTCTCCGGCCTGATGGTAAATGGCACAACGGTCGTGACATTCCTTGCCGATCTGCGTGATCTCCAACAGCGCTGAAACACCAACGGCCACGCGCGTACCGATCGGCAGGGAATACAGCTCGACACCTGTGGTCGTCAGGTTTTCGGCAAAGTCGCCAGGGCCGACGTCGAGCCCTGCAACACGCATCTTGTCGATACTCTCCATGGCCAGGAGGCTGACCTGGCGATGCCCGTCACCACCGTGCGCGTCTCCTGCCAGGCCGAACCCTTTGCGCAACTCGCCGTGGGTGATATCGACTTTTCGTTCACCTTTCGACTTGCTCGCACACACAGCAACTATTCCCGGCCCGGAGAATTTCATCAACCGCCCGTTTTCTTGAGACGCAGTTCCAGCTCCTTGCGTGCCGCAGTCGAAACCAGAGTCGAGACCTGGCGACTTTTGGCCAGCTCCTTGATGTCTTTCATGTTCAGCATGGGCACGAGGCGCATCGATTTCGGCGGAGGGGTCTTGGGATGGGTTATCAAGGCCTTTTTGATATCATAGAGCTTCATCCAGTCCTTGTTGAGCAGAATCATGCGGATCAGATCTTCGCTGGAGGTCTTGTTCTTGGCAATCATGAGGACTTCGCCATCTGTGATCCTGGGGTTTTTCAGAACCGCTGCCTGGATCAGTTTGTTCGACTGCTTGATCATCAGGGATCGCCATTCCTTGTCACCGGTCAATCCCATCTTGATTTTTTCCGCAACCTTGAGTTCAAGAGCGATCTGGTACTTGGACATGCCTTCCCGATCGGCTTCCTCCATCAGCGCTTCCAGCTCGGCCTGGTTTCGGCCTTCATTGTCGCCGTCCTCATCACCGCTTTCTGCAGTGTCATCCTGCACGGCACGGTCCTCTGCAATCACTGCAGCGGGCTCCGGTCCGGGCTCTTGCCAACCGAGGCTGAACTTGAGTCCTTTCTGCGCATTGGGATTAGCAATGATGGCTTCTACAATTTCAGGATGTTTGTGCAACTTGTTCTGATTCCCGGCCAGGCGTTCCAAAACGTCCTGGTCGGCCTTGCTGGCAAGGTAGAGCAAGGTCTTAATCGAAATGGCCGGGTGGGTGAGGACTGCTCCCATTAGATCGACATCAGCAATCCTGGCCCTGACCAGCAATTCGAGCAACTGCGGATGCAGGGTTGCGTCCTTGAGGACCGCAGCCAGGATAGTTGCCGGCAATTCGCGCAAGGTTTTTACCGCGCTTTTCCTGATCTCAGCATCTGAGCTGCTGCAGAGAAAAAAAAGGACGGTCAAAAAATCCTTGCCAGCAAGGGGGAGAGCCCCCCGTGCTGCCGCCAGTTGGGCATCACGGGGGGCTCCCGGTTTGACTATCCGCGCAACCTCTGGGGAAACCTTGAGGCGTACGGTGGTTGATTCGACTTGTGTCATCAAGCAGGCAACTCCGTGTGGGTTTGGGTTTCAACCGTAAAGCTACTTTACGCTGACAACGACGGCTTGCACACCAACCTTGGCGGCGGCATCTGCAGCAGCCATTGCTTCCTCCCTGGCTGCAAAGCTGCCAAAACGAATCCTGCTCAAGGTTCTCACAACCTGGACCGGCTCAGGGTGTACTTTGAGGCCCTCTGCAAGGTAACGTTTTGTCAGTTTGTCGACGGTCCCCTTGCCAAGGAAGGTCCCGGCATAAATGACATAGCCATCCCCGGCAGGGGCACTGTATGCACCAGGCTCAATCGACCTCGCAAAGTCAAGCGCTTTCTGGACCTCTTCCTTGCTGTAGGTCCCGAGGCGCAGTCGCGTCATGTCCAGCTTGGCATCGACCGGCGTAACAAGCGACTTATAACCGAGCTTTTCGATCTTTTTCACCAACGAATCACGGTTCGTCTCAAGGAGATATGACCCCGCATCGAGAGAGAATGTTCCCCCTGCGACCTGCGTGGGTACGGCAGTCGGTTCCGAAGCCGGCACAGGCTCCGGTGCCGGAACGACTTCGGCCGCTGCTGCTTGGGGAGCAGGCTTGTTGTCAGCGGCTTTTTCCTGCACAACACGCTGGTCAGCCTGCATCGGCGTTTGTGCCGGGTCAGCCATCGATGCAGCAGGCTGAGCAGGTGGCGGCGGTGGCGGCACAGCTACGGAAACAGGCTTGGCGACAGGCTCTGCCTTGACGGGAGCAGCAGCGGGATCCTTGGCCGGCTGTGGTGGCAGGGCGACTGTTTTTTGAGCCCTCTGCGCCGGCGCCGGCACGGTCGGAGCCACAGGTGTCGTACCGCCCAGGCCCATGAAATAATAAGCACCCGCACCGCCGGCAACCACCAGCAACAACACGATCAGGAGAATCCGAGACTTTGAACCACCGGAACTCGAAGAACTTTCAGCCTTTTTTGCTCTCTTGCCGTGCTGCTCTGCCTTCGGTTCAGGTTCTTCCTGAGCGTCAGGCGCCGGGTTGTCCGCCTCGAACTCGCCATCTGAGAAGGCGGAACTCAAGTCGGCTTCCGGAAAATCATCGTTGTCATCAAAAGTAAACCGGTCCTTGTCAGACATATGAATCCTCCCGTTTAACTACTCAGTTGCTTCAAACTACCACGATTCGCAATCTGGCCGCTATTCTTCCGCCTTCTTGAGTTCTTCAAGCAACTTGGCTGTCATATGTGAAGGAACTTCTTCGTAGTGCGAAAACTCCATGGTAAAAAGACCACGGTCGGACGTCATCGAACGAAGCTCAGGTGCATACTTCAGAACTTCGGACATGGGGACCTGGGCCTTGACCACCTGGCTGGAGCCCTGTGGTTCCATGCCGAGGACCTTGCCGCGGCGTTGATTCATATCACCAATCACTTCACCGACGCATTCGTCAGGCACATTGATTTCCATCTCCACGACTGGTTCGAGAAGAATGGGGTTGGCTGCTTCAACGGCTTTTTTGAACGCCATCGAACCGGCAATCTTGAATGCCATCTCGGAGGAGTCGACCGAATGGTGAGAACCGTCAAACAGAGTAACCTGGAAATCCTGGACCGGGTAACCTGCCAACCCACCCTTGACCATCGTCTCCTGGATACCTTTGTCGACTGCAGGGATGAACTGCCGCGGAACAACTCCGCCGACAATTTTGTCGACGAACTCGTAGCCGGCACCGCGCTCCAGCGGTTTGATTTTGATTGTCACATCGGCAAACTGCCCCTTGCCCCCGGATTGTTTCTTGTGCCTGTAGGCCTGCTCGACCGACTTCTTGATTGTTTCACGGTAGGGGACCTTCGGTGCCTTGAGGATAACCTCGGCGCCAAACTTACGCTTGAGTTTCTCAATCGCAACCTCGACATGCACCTGGCCCATACCGGAGATGATCATTTCCTTGGTCTCTTTGTCGCGCTGCAGTTGCAAAGCGGGGTCCTCTTCTGAGAGCTTGGACAAGCCGCTGAAAATCTTCTCCTCGTCGCCCTTGTTTTTCGGCTCGAGGGCGAAGGAGATAACCGGTTTGGTCTTGGCCGGGCTCTCGTAGACAATCGGCTTGCCAGGATCACACAGGGTGTCGCCTGTTTCGGTTTCTTTCAGCTTGGCAACAGCAACGATGTCGCCGGCCACGGCTTCGGCAACCGGCTTCTGCTTTTTGCCTTCCGGCAACAGAATCTGGCCCAGACGCTCGCTGGCGTCCTTGGTCGAGTTGTAAACGGTGCTATCGGATTTGACGGTGCCGGAATAAACCCGGAACAGGTTCAGCTTGCCAGTGAACGGGTCGCTGACCGTCTTGAAAACCATTGCCGAAAAAGGCGCCGCAGGGTTCGGCTCTCGTGTCTCTTCCGCACCGGTCTTGGGATTAGTGCCGTACTGGGTCCCTTTGTCGATTGGCGACGGGGTGCTGACGACAATATAATCAAGCAGCTGGCGGATACCGATGTTGGCGGTAGCGCTACCGCAAAGAACGGGCATGAACACTCCGGTCAAGACACCTTCACGCAATCCACGCAGGATTTCTTCATAGCTCAACTCTTCTGTTTCGAGGTATTTCTCCATCAAGCCGTCATCGGCCTCTGCACAGGCTTCAACGAGCATCAGGTGAAGGCGGTCAGCTTCATCCTGGTACTCTGCCGGGATATCACCTTCATCGTAGCTGCCCTTGTCGTCAAACTTAAAGGTTCTGGCCTTCATAGTGATGAGGTCAATAACCCCCTTGAAATCCTCCGCCTGGCCGATCGGCATATTGACTGCAACCGGACGGCAACCGAGGGTTTTCTCCATATCATCAAGCGCCTTGAGATAATCGGAACGCTCGCGGTCCAGCTTGTTGACAAAAGCGATCAGGGGGATTTCAAACTCATCTGCCCACTTCCACAAGGTCTGGGTCTGGGCTTTTACGCCATCGACGGCAGACACCACGAGCACGGCGCCTCCCAGTACACGCATGCAGCTGCGGGTATCGTGCAGGAAATTGGTATATCCGGGAGTATCAACAATGTGCAGTTCATGGCCGTTCCACTCGCAATGGTGCAGTTTGGAGCTGATCGTTATCTTGCGCTTGGTCTCCTCGGGCTCAAAGTCCATGTTCGATGAGCCGTCATCAACCTTGCCGAGACGATCTGTCATTCCGGTATTGAACAGGATGGCCTCAACCAGGGAGGTTTTTCCGGCATCTCCTTGTCCGACGATACCCAGGTTGCGAAGTTTCGCGGTTTCAAACTTTGCCATGATCTCTCCTTTCACAAATCCATAAGGTGTTCCGATTATCAGAAATCGAAATGATTATTTAACAGGATAATTTCTCAGCGGCCCTGTTACGCTCGTAGATGATCCGCAAACCTTCCAGGGTCAGGCTGTTATCAACCTCGTTGATGGTCTGACTATAAGGTGCTATCAGGCTTGCCAGGCCCCCCGTCGCTATCACCCATGGAGATTCCCTGGATTCCTGCTTCATTCTGCCGACAATTCCGTCGACCAGCCCGACATAACCATAGAAAAGCCCCGACTGCATACTGTTCACAGTGTTCTTCGCGATCACCAGCGGCGGGCAGGTGATCTCGACCCGCGGCAACTTGCTGGCCTTTTCGTAAAGAGCCTCCGCGGAAATACTCAGGCCCGGAGCGATTGCACCCCCCTGATATTCGCCGTGCTTCGACAGGTAGTCGAAGGTTGTTGCCGTTCCGAAATCCACAACGATCAGGCTGGACTGCTTCTTGGCATATGCCGCAACGGCGTTCACAATGCGATCTGCTCCCACTTCTCGCGGGTTGTCATACTGGATCGGCATGCCGGTCTTGATTCCGGGGCCGACGACCAACGGCTGCAGCTTGAAGTAGGTAGCGCAAAGCATCTCCAGTGTGTTCAGAAGCGGTGGGACAACACAGGAGATCACAACACTGTCGATGTCGGGGAAATGCAGCCCGCACAGGCTGAACAGCTCGTGGATCACCATGGCCCATTCGTCTGAAGTGCGCGCCTTGTCCGTTGACAGGCGCCAGCTGCGAACGAGCTCCTTACCCCGGTAAAGACCGAGAACCGTATTGGTATTGCCGACATCTATGACGAGGAGCATATTGACCCGAGGCGCGTGGCGCGTGGCGCGTGGCGCGGAAAATCAAAACCGACAAACAGACAATCCGAATCCATAATGATTTCTATAAAAGCCTTTTCGCACACTCGCTTCGCACCTTCCGCTCTGTTACGCTGGCCGAACATCTCCGGCATAAACGCGCTCCATCATACCAGTCGCGGTACGAACCAGCAATGCTCCATCGTCAGCAAGGCCGGTCATGACTCCCTCAATCTGCAGATTGTTGCAATCGACCCGAACAGCCTTGCCGGTCATGTCGCAGAGTTCCGTCCATGCAGCGAAAACCGGTGCGCTGCCATGCTCCAGGAATACCTGATAGAGAGCATCGATTTCCTGCAGCAAGGTGCGCGTGAAATCAAGGCGTGAAACCGGGCTACCCTTGCAGATCGCCAGCGAGGTTGCAGGATAGCGCAAAGCCTCAGGGAACTGATCACTTTGCATGTTCAGGTTGACCCCAATCCCCAGAACGACATAATTCACCCGGTCGGTTTCAGCGCTCATCTCGTTGAGCAGGCCGGCCACCTTGCTGCCATTCAGCAGGACATCGTTGGGCCATTTTACCGTCGCTCGCAAACCGGTCGTCGACATAATGGCGCGGCACACCGCAACGGCCGACAAAAAAGTCAGCTTCGGTGCAGAAAAAGGGAGGATCGCCGGCCGTAACAGCACCGAAGCATAAAGGTTGACCCCTGCCGGAGATTCCCACCGGCGGCCCATTCGCCCTTTTCCGGAGCTTTGCTGGTCGGCAAGCACGACCAGTCCCTCGGGCTCACCATCATCACCAAAACGGCAGGCCTGCAGGTTGGTGGAATCAGTCATGTCGAGACAGCAGACCCGTGACCCGATTACCCGGCAATTCAGACCGGCTTGAATCGATTCGGGCCTCAGGATATCAGGAGCCTGCAGCAATTGATAGCCGCGCGAGGGGATAGCCTTGATGTTGTAGCCGGCCTGCCTCAGGTTGCGGATGTGTTTCCACACAGCAGTACGTGAAAGGCCCAACTCAGCGCTGATGCGCACACCTGAGACAAAACCGTCCGGTGTCTGGCTTAACAGGGTAAGAATGGTTTCGCGCGGCGCAGGTTTTTTCATATCCAAAGTGTGCAGACTCCGGAAGTCCTAGGTGAAGAGCATGGAAATGTCAACAGCACGATAGGAGTGCGTCAAAGCTCCAACCGAAATCAGTTGGACGCCCGTCTCGGCAATCCCCCGGACGGTTTCAAGGTTAACGCCCCCGGAAGCTTCAGTAACCGCCCGGCCATCGATCACGTCAACGGCGGCGATGAGTTCTTCTGGCGACATGTTGTCAAGGAGCAGGATGTCAGCCCCCGCATCCAGCGCCTCGGCCACCTCGGCCAGGTTACGCACCTCAACTTCAACCTTCTGGGTGTGCGGCACACTTTGCCTGGCCCGACTCACGGCCGAGGTAATCCCGCCAGCCGCGGCGATGTGATTTTCCTTGATCAGCACTGCATCGTAAAGGGCCATGCGATGATTGCCGCCGCCACCCATACGAACAGAATATTTTTCCAGAACGCGCAAGCCCGGAGTGGTCTTGCGGGTATCGACGATAGTGGCGCCGGTCCCATCAACCGCCTTGACAAAAGCAGCGGTCAGTGTTGCAACTCCGCACATCCGTTGCAGGAGATTAAGGGCAACACGTTCACCTTGCAGCAACATCGCGGCGTCACCCTTGATCCAGGCGAGCACTTCGCCGCGCTTGACCGCCTGGCCGTCCTCGATCAGCTTTTCAAAAGCGGTATCCACCGAGAGGAGTTGAAAGACTCGCCGGGCAACATCAATTCCAGACAGGATAAAGTCTTCCTTGGCGACCAGTTCAGCGCTGGCCTGCGTACCAGACCGGATCGTCGCCTGCGTGGTTACATCGCCGGTACCGATGTCTTCTTCGAGAGCACGGCGTAAGATTGGGTCCAGAACAAATGGATTCATAAGAGAATATCCCATAGGCTTTAAAAGGTTTTTTATAACACAGCAAAACTTTGGCAGGCAACTGAAAACCCCGTAATCATGCCTATTTCCGACCTTTACATTTTCCCGAAAATCGCCAACAATAGGCATTGGCCCGTGTCAGCCATCTATTTACGAAAGCCCCGAGGAGTCCACCGTGAGATTTTTCATCAGAATCAGCATGCTGATCTTTGTTGCAGCAGTTCTGTCTGCGTGCGTTAGCCAAACAGTTCATCAGCAAAAGCTCGACGAGAACGCCTACCTGCAGTCCGTGATTAAAAGCCTTGAGGGCGATTACGAGAGGCTCAAAGCCGACAAGGCCCAACTGGCTGACCGCAATGACAGCCTCAACCAGCGGGTCCTTGAAGCAATCGAGCGCAACAAGCTGCTGCAGGAGGACCTGATGCGGGCGCGAGCGGACCTGGAGCGAGTGGAGAAGGTGCTCGCAGATCGCAGCGCCGAAGCCGGGACGGCGATGGCAGAAATGCGGCAGGAGATCGATCGTCTCATCGAGGGCAACAACCTTTTGCGCCAACAGCTTGAGGTGGAACTGCAGGCCCGTGAAGCCCGTCTTGCAGAAGTCCAGAGCACATACGATGAACTGGTCGGCAAACTGGAACAGGAAATTGAAAGGGGTGAAGTCCGGATTTCCGAGCTCAAGGGGAAATTGACGGTCAACGTCGTTGACAAAATACTTTTCGACTCCGGAAAAGCCGACCTCAAACCGGCAGGGGTCAAGGTTTTACAACAGATAGGCGACATTCTGAACTCAGCAGTCGACAAGAACATCCAGGTTGAAGGGCACACCGACAACGTTCCGATCAGCGGCGGGCTCGCCGCAAAATATCCGAGCAACTGGGAGCTCTCCACAGCGCGCGCGACAACTGTTTTGCACTTTTTGCAAGACAGCGCCGGGGTCTCTGGCGAACGCCTCTCGGCAGTGGGATATGGTGAGTACCAGCCGATCGCCAGCAACGCCACCGCGGAAGGCAGAGCAGAGAACCGCCGCATCCAGATCGTATTGACCACAGCAAAAGAATAACGGCCTGACTCAGCCGCCTCGTCAGAACATGACCGCCGGGGCAATCATGCCCCGGCTTTTTTATCCCGCACCTTATACCCGTTTCGCTTCTGGAAACCCGCACAGTCTCTGGTAAAATGGGTTAGGGCTAACAAACTCCGGGAGGCATTATGGGCAATGAACTGGAAACCATTCAGCAGATTTACAATGTCGTCGTTGAATTCTTAATCAACTACAGCTTCCAGATCCTCGGCGCGATCATCATCCTGGTGATCGGTTCCAAGCTCGCCGGGTGGCTGGGACGCCGGGTCACCAATCTGTGTGAAAAGAAGGACGTCGACATTACCCTGGCACGATTCCTGGGCAATTTCGTCAAGATTCTTACCCTGGCCTTTGTCATCATTATCGCAATCGGTAAATTCGGCATCTCGATTGCGCCCTTCATCGCCGCCGTCGGTGCCATCGCCTTCGGTACCAGCTTTGCCCTTGCCGGGCCAGTCTCCAATTACGGGGCTGGCCTGGTGATTATCCTTTCGCGGCCGTTCGTTATTGGCGATACGATCACCATCAACAACGTCAGCGGGCAGGTCGAAGAGATCCATCTGGCGACAACCATCCTCACAACAGAAGACGATGAAAGAATCACCATCCCGAACAAGCACATCATCGGCGAAATCCTGTTCAACTCCTTCAACAATCGGATCGTCGAAGCCACCGTGGGAATCAGTTACCAGGACGACCCGGAAAAAGCTATCGCGGTTCTCAGGGGTGCCCTCTCGGCAATCGACGACATCTGCAGCGAACCGCCTCCGCAGATCGGCATCGCAGCCTTTGGTGAGTCATCCATTGATCTGGGAATGCGCTACTGGGTCCCGACCAAAAAGTATTTTCAAACCCTTTACCGGGCAAACCTGGCGGTTCACAAAGCTTTGAAAGAAGCACAGATTACGATTCCGTTCCCGCAACGGGAGGTGAATCTTACCCGGGCAGAGGGCTGACACCTTTAGCCTGCCGCACCAGGAGATGGAGGGTATTTTCTGTCTGATTCAACGGCAGGGGAAACCGCGCGTAGACTGGCCGGAAGATTTCCGGCGCGATTCTGCTAACAAGAGATTGTGGAGTTAACCGGAGGGTCCTCAGAACAATCCTGCCTGACGCAGCTCCCGGGTGATTTTGCGACAGTTTTTTCAGGAAGAAATCCGCTTCCGTTCTGCCTTGCTGCAATTCGACCGTTTCGACACGAGCATTTATGAAAACCAGTTCCCGGTAAGCGCTGTCAACCGGTTGCCCGATCATGAAACCGACTGAATCTTTAAGGGTCAGGGCCTCCTCGATCGCGATACTTCCACTCTCCAGCAGCTCTCCATTGTCATCAAACAGGTGCACCGAAAGTCGACAATCCGGCCCTACCAGCCCCGGTCCGTCAATGGTCAGGGCGATCATGCCGCCCCGGCCGTCAAAGATCTCCGAGCTCATTTCTGCACAGACCTCGGCAAAACAGCCGGGGTGAACATAACCTCGCCGCCGACTGCGAAGATCAAAGAAAAAATGTCCACCCCCGGGAGCGGAACCCAGGCAGCAGACCGGGCATTCCAGGACCTGTCGCCGGCGTGTGACTGACGAACCAGAGACCTCCTGCGAAGACTCCTTTACACAGTCATGTGCATCAGACGGCTTGGTGTCGAAGCGTTGCAGGACAAACTCGGCCAACTGCTTGAGTTGCGAATGCACCGCGGTATTCCTGGCATGGGTCAGAACCGGTCGGACGGAACTGGAGAAACCCGAAGCGAGACTTTCGACCTTCGGGCTTTTGCTGATAAAGATGTCCAGCACCTGGTAGTCCCGCTCACGGGCAGCATAGGTAAGGAATTCATGAACGCGGACCTCGGCATTCAGCCTGGCCCTGGTGTCGACCAGGCTGGGAAGCAACCAGAGCCTTTTGCTGCGGCCGACCGCAGCCAGGACCTGGCGCAAGGCGTCCGCGTTGAGCAATGCGGCGCGATCCTTGACCGGCGCGATCACCAGGTCTGCCGCCAGCAGTGCCGCCTCCGAGAACCAGTCCATAATCGGTCGCGTATCAAGGATCAGGATACCCGTCAGAGCCATGGCGCCGAGCCTTTGACGAAGCCACTCCGGGGGATGAGGCGGAGGTTGCAGGCGCCGCGACGAAGCGACGTACTGGACGCCGTACTGGCCAAGTCGAACCAGGTCTGACGGCTGGGTCTCTTCGCACAGTGCGGCGATATTTCTTGCCGACGGTGGACCGAGGGCAAACATCTGGTCGACACTGAAATGGTTGTCAAACGAAGCGATTGTCACCGGCAGGTCTTCACGCAGCGCCTTGAGATAAACCGCCAGGTTGGTCGCGATCGTGGTTTTACCCACACCGCCCTTCTCACTGGCGACAGCGATTACAAACAGCCGCTTCATGGCCCATCCCCCGCGGCAAGGGACGTCTGGAGATCTTCCCAGAGGCTCATGCACGCATCCAGTTCTGACTGCAGTTCTGTATGCTGATCGATCAGTTTGCCGAGCCTGGCATGATCAACAGCCATCGACGGGTCCTGCATCTCAACCGTCAGCTCGGCAATCTCCGTTTCCAGGGCTTCAATCCTCGACTCAACCAGGGTCAATTCCTTCTGCCGCCTTTTTTCTTCGCGCCGAACCGCCTTGCGTTCTGCATGCGAAACAACCAGCCCGGCCCTGCCAGACTGCGCTGATTCACCGGCCTGAGCCTGTTCGACCCTCAACGCCGAGTGGCTGAGGTCACCCTCGCCGCTCTTTGACTGCAGAAAATCCGCGTAGTTGCCAAGGTAGGAGGTTGCACGACGCCTGGCCACCTCGACGACGCGGTTCGCCAGTGCGTCGACGAAATACCGATCGTGAGACACGAAGACCATGGTGCCCTTGTAGCCCCTAAGTGCCTGCAAAAGGACCTCTTTAGACGCCAGGTCGAGATGGTTGGTCGGTTCGTCCAGCAACAACAGGTTGGCCGGTCTCAACAACAGGATCGCCAGCGCCAGTCGGTTCCGCTCTCCACCCGAGAGGACCGCGACCTTTTTGTGGACATCATCGCCGTGAAACAGAAAAGCGCCGAGCAGATTGCGCACTTTCGGCACCATATCAAACGGTGCAGCCTGCGTGATCTGCTCGAGAACCGATCGTTTTGGATCGAGGGTGCGAGCCTGGTCCTGGGCGAAATACGCCATCACCATGTTATGCCCCTCTTCGCGAGCTCCTTGCCGCGGGGCTTCGACTCCGGCCAGGAGCCTCATCATGGTTGACTTGCCGGCGCCATTGGCTCCAACCAGGGCAATCCGCTCGTCTCTTTCAACGGCAAGATTGACCTCCTCGAGAACTGTGAGATCGCCATAACCATGCGACACCTGCTCAAGGCTGACCGATAATCTCCCGCCTTTGGGCGGGGCCGGGAAGGAAAACCCGATCTTCTTGCGCTCCGGCGGGAGCTCAATACGCTCGACCTTTTCCAGCTGTTTGACACGGCTTTGCACCAATGCCGCCTTGTTGGCGTTGAATCGAAACTTGTTGATAAACGCCTCGGTTTTGGCGATCTCTTCATCCTGGCGAGCCTTGGCATCTCTCAAGGCCTTCACCCGCTCTTCCCGGGCCAGAAGGTAGCGAGAGTAATTGCCGGGATAGTCGGTCAATTTGGCGTGCCAGATTTCGACAATGCGTGTCACCACCTGGTCGAGGAAGAAGCGATCGTGGGACACCAGGATAACGGCGTGCGGATAGGCTGAGAGATAGCTTTCTAGCCAGTCCCGGGCAGGCAGGTCGAGATGATTGGTTGGTTCATCGAGGAGCAGCAGATTGGGTTTCTGCAGGAGGAGCTTGGCCAGCGCAATCCGCATCTGCCAGCCACCGGAAAAATGCTCACAGGGCTTCGCCCAATCCTCTTCGGCAAAGCCAAGCCCCTTGAGGACCCGACCGATGTCCGCTTCCATCGTATAGCCGCCCCGCTGTCGGAAGATTTCCTGCAGCATGGAGTAACGATCGAGGTCTGCCTGCATCGTCTCGTGACTGATTTTCTTCTCGAGCGACTGGAGCTCTTCCTCTACGGACAGGAGTTCAGCGAGAGCCGAACGCACTTCGGCAAACAGGTTGCGACCGCAGTGCACCAGCCCCTCCTGCGGCAGGTACCCGACAGTCGTTCCCCTCGCTAGCTGGACCGTACCGGCATCGACCTCGCTTTGACCGGCCAGGAGCCGCAGCAGGGTGGTCTTGCCTGCACCGTTCTCACCGCACAGGCCGACCCGGTCGGTCGGGCGCACATGCCAGTCGACATCGGCCAGGACAACCTGATCTGCGAACTGTTTAATGACGTTTTTCAGCTGAAGCATGAGGGCCGACCCTGGTTACTTCTTAGCCATGGACTTGTTCAAGGTTAACAGAATCCTGTTGAGGAGATATGGCCGATCGTCCCTTTAACCTATTACCTAGACGGCTCAAGCTGGTTATTTTCGATGTAGTTGCGTATGGCGTGAAGATCATCGAGGGACAAGTCAACAAACCTGACCCCCATTCCGGAGGGCCATGCAGTTTTTGCGGGGCTTGAAGGTAAATTAACCCATGCGACTTGTGCAGAGCAATTGACTACCCGCCCGGAGCTTTGCAGCGTAAAGCCAATCTTCAAATGTTCATCAACTTGCAGAGGGTTGTCCGTTTTGATAAAGAGCCCCCCTGAACTAATATCTACGCTGAAGCCACTTAACGACTTGTCATTATCCCGACCGTACTGGATTCGGATATTTGCTTCGAACCGTTCACTCCGGACCGACAGCTGCAGCATCCTCTGAGCGGTCGCAACAAATTCAGCCCGATTTATCGGCTTGAGCAATATTTCGTCGCACCCCGCTTCGCGACATCGCTGTTGGTCTTGCGGGCGGCCATCTGTGGTCACCATCACAATTCTGATATTTTTTAGTGCTGAATCGCTTCTCATGCAACGACAACATTCCGCACCGTCCATGACCGGCATATTGAGATCTAGAAAAACCACGTCCGGAGAATGTTTGCGCGCTAATTCCAGGGCTTGACGACCGTCGCTGGCAGTAACAATATTGATGTCTGATCGTTGGAGAAAGGTTTTTTCAAGCTGTAAGAAGAGTTTTGTATCATCGACAAGGAGAATGGTCTTCTTATTCATTGGGAAGCCTTAAATCACCGGTGAATTATTGTTGGAAGTCTCATAACTTTAACCTGGTCCGGATGACAGGTCAAAGTGCCTCACAAATTGTGCCAGACGCTCCAGCGAGCTAAAAAGTGCTGAAAAGGCCGCTGTCCGGAACCCCTCATGTGTAGCGGCGGGGGAAGATCCCCTTCGGGGGCTCTCCCGCTCACATTCTGTCTTGCGCAGGCAACCTGACACGAATCGGCGGCCTTCTGTACCTGAGTGCCCCCAAATTCCAATGTGAGGGAACAGCAAGCCGTTAGCCCTTGGCAAGCAGCTCGTTCGCTTTGGCAATCACCTCGAAAGCGTCGGCCACATAGAGGACATCGGCCTTGCCTTGTGCCCAGCCGCAGTTCGGATCGAGGCTGATGGCGCGACGCTCATTGATAAAACGCCAGCCAACCGTGTGCGGCTCTTCACCATGGCAGCAGGTGGCAAGCCCTTTCGCGTGGCGCGGGGTGGAGCCGGTCTGGCCAACCTGGTTGAGATGGCTCATGAAACTGATCACCTCCCCCTCGTGTGACTGATCGACTAAAGATTTGCTGCTGCCGAGCGACGCATTGCTGTTATTGATGAAGCCGAGGATCAGCTCTTCGGCTTGCTTGATATGCAGCTGGCCGTCAGCCTGCTTCTTGGTCCATCCGGCACCGGCAACGAACAGCAACTTGGCCTCGGGGCGGATCGTCTGGGCGTCGCTGGCCGGAGTTTGCACACCAACCACCCTGGTACGACGGCAACCATCAGCAACAGCGACATCGAGAGTTTGCACATCAGCAGATCCGGCAACACCTTGCCATGGTTCAAAGACGCCTGAATCAATCACCAGGAACCAGGGACGTTGTGCCCGCGAGAGGGTGGCAACCATACGTTGCCGATAATACCAGCGCTGCACCTGTACGGCGCCATCAACGACCTCGATACCGGTAATGTGGGTCTCGATACGCCCGTCGCAACGGTAGGCCGCGCCCGGCAGACAGCGGGAGAAGCGTGAGCTGGTCGGAGCGAGAACCAGGGTCGGCGCGGCGGCCTTGACCAATGCTGTCACGGCAACCACATCCGAGGAGTAGCGCGAAGCAGCGAAATCTTCGCCGCTCACGGCAAGGACGCCGGCGGCACCACATGCGGCAAGGCTGTCAGCCGCAGCCTGGATTTCACCGCCGATGAGTCCAACAGTGACGTTAGCACCACCAAGACCGGCAGCCAATTTCAATGCCGCATTGAGAGATTCATAGGCACCCTTCGGCAGCGAACCGTCATCCTGGGTGTGGGCGAGCAATAAGATCTTATCCATTTCAGTCTCCTAGGCCTTCAGCCAGTCAACAATTTCTTGAGCGATGTCTGCTGCCGGAGTGTCCTTGACCACACGCGTATCCCTGCGGTGCTTGGGCAATGCGACTGCAGCGTAATTCAAACCACCGACGCCAACCTGGACGGCCTGGGCTTTTTGCAAAGCGGGCATAACGGTGCGCATGTTCATCATCCCCACCTGGGGATTATTGGGTGGTTCAGGAAGGTTGCCGGTAGCCCAGCCGAGCATGGCCGGTGCGCCTTCACAACGGGAGACCTGGTAGCGTCCGGCTTCGATCCGTTCGAGGACTTCCATGCTACCGTCAGCGCCCACGGTAAGTTTGTCGACGGCCAGAAACTGGTCGACGATCCCAAGCCGTTCGGCGACCATTTGCATGGTCACCCCGGAATCTCGGGAGGCTGACGCGCAGCCACCGAACAGCAGCAACCGGGAGCGCTCCAAGCCATCGATCTTGCCGATGGCATCGGCCAGGACCGCAGCGACATCGAAGGGGTCCGTGAAGCCACCGGCGGAGCCATCAATCGCGACCAGCTCAAAAGAGACTTTCTGGGCGATCGACATCATCAGCTGTTGCAGCTTGGCCTTGGGGCCAAGGCTGACCAGCCAGACCCTGCTACCAGGGACATGCTTGGCAAGTGCGGCGGCCTCGAACAGGGCATGACCGGCCCAGGGGTCGAGCACCGCGGGCAGCATCATTTCATTTTTCAAAGCAGGCCCGTTCGGGCCTACGATCGGTTCCAGCGTCTGCAGCGGGTCGGGGACCAGGCTCCCGCAGACCACGATATGAAATCCTCCACTCATCGCTCTACTCCTCTATGACTTTCTTGGTTTGATTAGTTCTCAGCCGAATGCAGCCCGCCCGAACCAGCTGTAAAGCTGACATTGCTGCGCAGGGTTTCGCCGGTTCGACCGGTCGTGCAGTTCCACATACAGATTCCACAGTGGATGCATTTCTCGCGGTCGAATTGTGGTACGCCGCCCCCTTCAGAGGCGGTTATCGCCTGGCCGGAACACATTGCCACGCAGATCTGGCTTTCACATTTGTTGCAAACATCCGGATCGACAAACCGGACGTGGTCAGCATAGCCATGCGCCGCCTGGACCTTGCCGCCGATCAACAGGGCATCCTGATGGGAGATCAGCAGTTGACCATCATATTCAATCGGAGGCCAGCCGAGCTTGTCCATCAGCGGCTCAAAAAGCGGTTTGCCATGTTGACGGCAACCTTCGATGATGCTGTCGATCTCCTGCCCGGCAATCTGGTCACGGAAATAATCCTTGAAAGCGGGGATGCGCTCCCAGGGACGGCGGAAGGCTCCACCGACATTGAAGCGCCCGCAGCTCATTCCGGAGAGGGCCATGCCGAAGAGTCCTGGAATCATGCCGCGAGTGAAGCCATCACGGGAGCGCCTGGCGACCCTGGCATCCGTTTCCACCCAACTGCTGCGACGGCGACCGAGGTAGGTGCGCTCCAGGTTGGCGCGACTGAACGGCTCACCAGACCTGGCCAGTTCAATGACCCCTTCAGCCAACTGGACACCGGTCGCCCAGGCCTCGTCGAGACCGGAACCGGTGAGTACGTTGGTGCTCCCCGAGCCCTCGCCAATCCGTGCAAAACCGTCACCGGCCAACACCGGCTCGCCGCGCTGTCCGGATTCCTGTAGCGACTTGGCGCCCCAGGAGCGCAAGGTGCCGCCCTTGAGGTGTTTCCAGATAGCCGGATGTTGCATCCAGTACTGCAGCAGCCGGTAGCTGGAGCGGATCGGGCTATCGAGCCAGGAAGGGACGAAGATCCCGAGCGCAGCGACACGATCGGGGTAGACGTAGAGGAAACCAAAAATCTCCGGCTCAGGATAACCGAGGGTGTGCAGCACGAAACCGGGCTGCAGGGTGCAATCCTCGGGCAGTTCCACAACGAATTTCATGCCACCGGCCCACTCGTCCTGGTGGTTGCCATCGGGGAGACCAAAATGCTCGTCGAGCTTCTGCCCGACCGAACCGACCGGGCCGTCACCGATCACGGTAAGATCGGCCCGGATGTCCATTCCAGGCATGTAGCCAGGCCCTGGAGTCCCATCCGCTTCAACACCCTGGTCAACCAGACGGATCCCGACGACCCGGTCCTCTTCGAGTAACGGTTCGGAGACCGGCATGCCGGGCCATACCTGGACCAGTCCCGATCCCATCAACTGGCTGCCGATCCACTGGGAAAACTGGCCGATGGAGAGCACCAGGCCGTTTTTCTTGCAGAGGAAGGGCGGGATGTAGGGGAGTTTGACCGCGTGATCAGCGGTGCCGAGCAGTCCAAACAGGCGATCGAGCACGCGCACGCCCGAGCTGCGGCGGCTTTTGCCCAGGGGATCTTTGAGGTAGAGGACCTGTTCGTCACTGACCGGCGCAGCCATCGGGATCTGTGCCGGGTCGAGGTCGGGAAAGCTTTCCCGCAAAGCCTTACCGCGGGTAACCACCCCGGAAACACCGAAGCCTATGTCGTCGGCACGTTCGTAGCAAACCACCTGCAACGGCATGCCGGGCATGACCTTGCTTTCGAGCAGGACCGTTCCGTCTTCAGAAGTCATTGCCTGGCTGAGCGTGTGCATGAAACCGGCCGTAGCCGGGCCAAATCCGACACAGGCGATATCGACTTCCATGGTCTGGCGATCAATGTTCATGTCAGCGTCCCCGTTAGCGCGGATAGTCGAGGGCTTCGGGGATCATGACCTGGGCGAGTGCCGCCGCCGCCCGATCTTTCGAGAGCCGTGAGCCGGTCATGCAGACATCGAGCCGGGCGCGCAGTTTGACGAAACCGGAACGACAGCTTTTGGCGCAAGGTCCGGCCTTGTCGATATGCGTCCCGTCTTTCTCGATGGTGTCACCGAAACCGCGGCCGTAACTGGCGATTCCCGGCATGATGGTATCGAGGGCGTCGAGGTATTCTCCATCGTAGCAGGTTTCGTCACACTCGCCTGCCCAGTGGGGATGAGGATGGTATCCGTATGCCAGTTCGGCACAGATCCGGCCGACCTCGCCAGCAGCGCGGGCCGCCTGAACGTGACAAAGATCGCTGAAGAAATTCACATAGCCCTCAAGCCCCTCAGCGACCGTCGGGTTTTCCGGCCCTTTCCGTTCGAGCTCAAGCATATCGAGGATCTGGCAGCGCGAGGCGAGCAACCAGCAGAGGGCATCAGCAAATGGGAACACCACCCCGTGACGCGAGCCGTGCCAGAGCGGTTTGCCATCGGCATCATCAGTTTTCTGCAGGTAATCCAGGGTCCATAACCACAGGTTCATGGCACTTGCCAAGGTACAGGCCCCCGAGTCGGGATGGGTGCTGGCGATGTTGCGCAACTCGGAGATCCACTGGCGGAACTGGAACAGGAACAGTTCGTTGGTCATGGTGATGCTCAGTTGGCGGCGCTGGACCGCCTCGGGGCCTTCGTAGGTTGCCTCGAGTTGGGCATCCATCCACTTCTGGCCGAGGAAGCCGGGGCAATCCTCGGTGATGCCGTAGCCGCCCATTAGGCTGACAGCTTCGCGCAGGATGGTGGCGCCGTGACCGGTATTCCAGAGCTTGCCGGCAGGGCAAAAGACATTGGCCAGAGAATCCATGATCATGAACTGGGTCAAGGTGTCGTTCTCCAGTTCCTGCATACGCACACTGTCCCGATCCCCGACCGGGCGGGTTTTCATGGTGAGACACTCGAGGGCGTCCTCCTGAACCTTGCGGAAGACCTTCAACTGGGCTCGCCCCTTGATGCCCTGCTCGGCAAAAATTTTCTCCTTGTCTTTTTCGATCACATCAAAATCATCGAACAGACGAGCGGAGTAGAAGCCAAGGGAGGAGCCGGCTTCACCGGCAGCCCAGATATCGACCAGGCGCTGCAGGCAGTCTTCCTTCTGCTGCAGGCCGAGATCGAAGCGCGGCGAACCGGGCGCGATCGATGGACCACCGCGGAACCGCTGGCGATGGTAACGGATGATCGGTTCCGGCGCCGAGAGCAGTTTGGCAGAACTCATGATACCGACCGGCACACGGGTGCGCCGGAACACCGACTCGATAATTTCCGAGTGGCTGTAGTTGGGGATAATAACGCCGTCCTTAACCGTATAACCGCCGATAATGCGGTCGGCCGAGATCTTCAGGTTGAACGCCGGGTCACGGGTCGAGGAAAGCTGGTGGACCAGTTTCTGCGTTGGCACGCCGCGATCATAGAGACCTGGATCATCTTCTTCAAGAATGACCATGCAGCTCCCTTTGATTCGCTCATCAGCAGAGTCAACCGCCGCAGTAACGAAATTGGCAAACCCCATGTTGGTGATGAAACGGCCGCGTTTTTCAACCTGCAGAAGCGGCTCCTGCCCCTCTTCCCATGAGTCGATGCGCAACTTGCCGGAGACCACGCCGGTGTCGACGCCGACGAAGGGCAGTGGTTCGGTAAGAGCGAAAGCGCCACGCTTGATCTGGCGATCCTCACCCGGTTGGGGCGGCGTTGCCATGTGCATGTATTTGCTGCGTTGCTCGGCAGTGCCTTTCTCATGAATCGGCGAGAGGCCGAGATTACTGGCCAGGGAAGAGGTTGCGGCACCGCCATCGACCCAGGCGAGTTCGAAGGCAACCAACGCCAGGGCAAGATTCTTGGGCCCCTCGATAAAACCGCCTTCGGCCGGGTCCATGAATACTTGAGTCAGCCCGGCTTCGTCGAACGCAGTGAGAATGCTGGCCTTCTCCGGAGTCCAATCGTGAGTGTTGCGGGCGCCGTTGGCCACCAGGTTGGCAACTACGCCACGAGCCACGCCGCGGGTTGACTGCACCACCATCTGCAGATCGTAACGCTCGCTGAAACGCCACATGATCTGACGGACATCATCTCCCGGCAGAGTGCTCATCAACCGTTTACTTCGTTCAGCCCCAATGCTCTTATTCATTTGCACTTCTCCCTTAAAAATAAATCGACAGTTTAATACCTTAGTTTGATTATCAAGACAGAGTCAGCAGGCTTGCGTGGCGCAAAATGAGAAGGTCATTCTAACGGAAGGGGGGAAAAGTCTCCAAGTAAAAAAAGGGAGGGGGCTGGCCTTACCCGATTTAATCGATGGGAGATTTTGACCTATGCCCGGAATGTGCGATTCCGGCCTCAGCGCAGAGACCGTCACACGCAAAAAGAGATCCATGCTTAACCTGTTTACCAGGCCGACGGCATGTAGTATATTTCATAAAAAGAAACTAACTGTTTCGCCGAAGGGGCGCCCAGTGACCGAAAACAGCACGGTTGAACCCGTTGACATCATGGCAGGACTGAAAAAAGTTCGCAGTCGTCGCTGGCTGTTGTGGGGGATTATTCTGATCTACATGCCGGGCATGATGGTTGCGCTCGAGTTGCAGGCACCATCAAGGGTTATGGCCTGGTTGTTTGGCCTATGGGTTTTGCTGCTCTGCGTTGTCGTTGCCATGGCGACGGTCGTCAAGTGCCCTCGCTGCGCCAAACCGTATCATACCAACGGTCCGACCTTTTTGCCGGTTCGCAAGTGCGTCCATTGCGGCCTGCCAGTCAATTTCAGCTCGTGACCTTCGCCGGGGGGCGTCACTTCGCGGCAGGCACGGTACCGAACAGGTTACAAGCAGCGGTGTCTTCGATTTCCTGTTGAAAACATATTTCAGCATTTCACTATTCAAACACCATAAAGTTTGGTATAGTCTGCCGTATGTGCCTTTTTTATGGGCGTTTTTTTGATCTTAAAGGGTTATTCGAACCCTCGTGAGATAGAGTTTCGGCATTGATCCTGACCTTGAGCGAGCTCCCATTTCCGGTTGAGCCAACGATCTCGGGCCAGGACCATCGCCCCCAACAAATCTAAGGTTGCCGTACGCGGCAACCGGGAAGAATTGCATGTCCAAAAAAATACTGGTCAATGCCACCCACCACGAGGAAAACCGGGTGGCAATCGTCGAAGACGGTATCCTCACAGAGCTTGATATCGAGGTTGCCGGGTACGGGCCCACCAAGGGGAACATCTATAGAGCGGTTGTAGTCCGGGTTGAATCCGGCCTGCAGGCCGCTTTCGTTGATTATGGGGCTGAACGCCTCGGCTTCCTGCAGATCGACGAGATCAATTACTCCGCCGTCAAGCCGGGGTACCAGCTTGCTGAAGACGGGCGTCGGCCACGCATCACCGATCTCCTGCAGCGCGGCCAGGAGATTCTCGTCCAGATCACCAAGGAGGAGCGCGGCACCAAGGGCGCGGCCCTCACTACCTACCTCTCACTCGCCGGACGCTACATGGTAATCATGCCGGGCAGCCAGACCCGGGGGGTCTCGCGCAAGGCCGAAAGCGACTCGCAGCGCAAAGAGCTGAAAAAAGCGATGTCATCACTCGACATGACCGAAAATGTCGGCTACATCGTGCGCACTGCTGCCCTGAACCAGACCCGTGAAGAACTGGAGCGCGATTACCGCTACCTGATCCGCCTTTATGAAAGCATCACAGAGCTTGACAAAAAAGTTAAAGTCGCTCCCGCCCTGCTGTACAAGGAATCAAACCTGATCATCCGCTCGATTCGTGACTATTTTACGACGGACATGGATGAAGTCATGATTGATGACCCGCAGGTTTTCAACGAGGCCAGGGATTTCTTCCAGATGGTCATGCCTGACTATGCCAAGCTGGTCAAGCTGCATCAGGAGCGCCGCCCGATTTTCTCCCGTTACCAGATTGAAGAACAGATTGAAACGCTGAGCCGCAACAAGGTTCAGCTCCCCTCGGGCGGATCGATCGTCATCGACCCGACCGAAGCTCTGGTCGCCATCGACGTCAACAGCGGCAAAATGTCGTCGGAACAGGGCGTGGAGGCGACGGCAACGAAAACCAACCTGGAAGCGGCCAAGGAAGTCGGCAGGCAATTGCGCTTGCGCGACCTCGGTGGCCTGGTCGTCATCGATTTCATCGATATGCGTGATCGCAAACATATGCGCGAGGTTGAAAAAGAATTAAAAAAATCCCTGGAAAATGACAAGGCCAGGGTCAGCATCGGCCGCATCAGCCAGTTCGGTCTTTTGGAGATGAGCCGCCAGAGGCTTAAGGCGACACTTGCGACCGGGTCCTACCTTCCCTGCCCTCACTGCGAAGGAGCAGGCCGGCTGAAGAGTCCCGAGTCCCAGGCTGTTTCTCTGCTACGGAAGATTCATGCCAGCGCAGCCAAAGGCCAGGTTAGCCGAATTGATGCGCAGCTGCCCAGGGATGTTGCAGCCTACCTTCTGAATCACAAGCGGGAAGAGCTGGTCACCATGGAGCGGGACCATCAGCTGAAGATCCACATTCATGGCAACCGGGATTTCCTGGCAGACCAGGTCGAGATAGAAATCCAGAAGAAAGAAAAAGACAAAGCACCGCAGCCGGAGTTCGTGGCCGCCGGGTTGTTGCCTTCAGCGTTTGAAGAGAGCACAGAGAAGCAGGCTGTGAAACCTGACCAGGAAGAGGCGCCGGACAGCAGCGCCGTGCCGGCGAAAAAGCGTCGTCGCAGGAAACGCCGCAAAGCTCCGGAAGGGACGGCAGCAGAACCCGCCTCTGAAGAGACCACACCAGCGCAGGCCCCGTCGGTCGATACAGGTCAAAGCGAACAGGCTGGGCAGACTGCCATACAGACAGATACCGCAGCATCGCCTCTCGAGCCTGCACCTGTTGCGGCTAAAAAACCGCAAAGACGCCGCCGTACACCCAGTAAGACGAAATCAACGGTCACGGACTCGACGGAACAAGGGACGCCTCCGGAACATCCCTTGGAGCAAATGGCTCCCGATCAGACAGACAAAAACCCTGTCCAGGAAGACAAGCCAAAAAGAAACCGGCCCAGACGTGCGCCAAGAAAAACCCCGTCTCAATCCGACCCTGCCAGTACAGAGCCACAGCAAACTGCTGAAGGGCAAGGCAGCAATCCTGTTCAAGTCGCAGCGGAGACATCGACGGTGGACGCATCGGCGCCGGCGAAAAAAGCGCCTACCCGCAGGCCCAGGAGGACGGCTGTAAAAAAAGCCGCTTCAGACGCCGTAAAACAGAGTAGTGCGGAACAGGCCAATGCAACCGACCAGAAGATTGTGGCTCAAGCGGCAGAAGAGAAGCCCAAACCAAGGCGTCGCAGGCCAGCCCGTAAGAAAACGGAGCCGGAGCCTACGACAGAGGCCTAATGACACTGCCCGTTTTCCTGAGAAATCGAGAATTTCTTAAGGCTCTGCACCGCTCATTTTTGTTCATAGCTCGCCATATGGCAACGCACAGACTGAACAAGCAACGGCAGCAGGTTGACGCCATAGGTCAAATCCAGACATCCCAGAGAGTCACCATTGCTCTGGTATGACCCAGTAATTTTATGTATACTTCGCGGGAATCGCCAGCAAAAATAATCGGTTAACTAACCATGTATACCAATCACTTCGGCCTCAACGAGAAACCGTTTTCAATCGCACCCGACCCGCTCTATCTTTTTATGAGCAGGCGTCATCGTGACGCCCTGGCGCACCTGCAGTACGGGATAAGCAGTGACGGAGGGTTTGTACTTCTGACCGGCGAAGTCGGGGCCGGCAAAACAACCCTATGCCGCAGCCTCTTCGGGAAACTACCTGAAAATGTCGTCGTTGCCTATGTGCTAAGTCCTAAGCTCAGCGTCATCGAGCTGCTTGAGACGATCTGTGACGAACTCCGTATCGCCAGGCCAGAGCCTGTCAGCATTAAAAATTTGGTAGACCGCCTTAACAGATTTCTGCTGGTCTCCAATTCCCGTGGGCGCAAAACCGTTCTGATTATCGACGAAGCGCAAAACCTTTCCACTGACGTCCTCGAGCAGTTGCGCCTGCTGACCAATCTCGAAACAAATCGTTATAAGTTGCTGCAGGTTGTCTTGCTCGGCCAGCCCGAATTACTCAAAATTCTGAACCGGCCAGAGATGCGTCAGCTCTCGCAGAGAGTCACCGCTCGCTGGCATCTTGGTGCTCTCGAAAAAGAAGATATCGGTACGTATGTCCGTCACCGCCTGAAGATCGCCGGATGTGATCGGCCACTTTTTGACGAACATCTTTTTAAGCGCCTCTGGCGACTCACAGGCGGCATACCGCGCCTGATCAACCTGATTTGTGACCGTGCCCTGCTCGGCGCTTATGTCCTTGACCGTCAGAAGGTCGACGGCAGGATTCTCAGTCAGGCTGCCAGTGAAGTCCTCGGCGACCTTCAGCCTCCCAAGCAGAAAATATCGGCACCGGCCATGATCTTGGTCGCCCTTGTCCTGGGACTGGTTACCTTCGGGTTCTGGTTGTTAAATCCCTCGCTGCTCACCACAACCGGCCTGCTCTCTGCACCCTTAAGCAATTCCGCTTCCGACACAATCGACCCGCCTGCCCCCCCCTCAACCAATTCAGCCTCTACCACGATCACTCCTGCAGCCGCGCCCGTGACCAATTCTTCGCCCCAGGAGCCTCCAGCAGATATCATGGACAGCCCACCTGAGCCGTCTTTAGATTTAAGCAACAATCCCGGTGACACGCTTCCCATAAGCTGGCCGATGGATTTCGCCACCAGTCAGAGCAAAGATCGCGCATTTGCTGACCTCGCAGAGCTGTGGGGCCTCTCCCTTCCCGTAGATCGTCACGGCTACTGTAGCTACGCAAACGAACATGATCTGGCCTGTCTGGTGGGCAAGGGCAGCCTCGAGACGTTGCGCAACATGAATCACCCCGCAATTCTGACGCTCTACGATGATGATGGCTCTCCTTTCCATATCGTTTTATCTGGGCTGGAAGACGACAGCGCCCATTTCGTCTCCGGCAAGACACACCGCGAACTGGCCCTTTCAGCGATCACGTCCCGTTGGTTCGGAGAATATCTCATCCTCTGGCAGCAACCACCTTTTCAAAGCAAGCTTTTGCAGCCGGGGCAAAGAGGCGACGCCGTCCGTTGGTTGGCGAACACTCTCCAACAGCTCAAACTTTATGAGGTGACCGATCGTGAAGTGCGGCTCGAGGGAACACTCCTCGGTGCTTTCAAGCATTTCCAATTCAGTCACGGACTGGTTCCAGACGGAGTGCTCGGCCCGATATCTCTAATCCATCTCAACAACGCAAACAAACTCCCCGGCCCTCGCCTATCCAAGCAAGGAGAGAGTTGATGTCCTTTATCCTTGAAGCCCTCAAGAAATCGGAGCAGCAACGCCAGCAAAATGCCGCCTCGCCCAAGAAAGTAGGCGCCAGAAGGCTTTCGCTTAACCCGCGTAATTCTCGCCACCGGCCTTACTGGCTTCTCGTCACAGTTTTTCTGCTGCTCATGTTCGGTGGCTGGTGGCATTTTAGCGCGTCAGGACCCAATCAGGGGGACCTCCCTGTCGTTGAGCGGGTTGAGAGCCCACCTTCTGCCAAAAACCGGTTCGACTCGCCCAAGCCTGCTGTCATTGCGGAACCAGATAATATCCCCAAAATAGTGGCATCGGAGATTGGAGTTGTCGAGCAGGCTATCGTCCAGCCCGTTGAGCCGGTTTTGCAGCCTACACCTATTGTTGAAACAGCACCGGTGCCGCGATCCTTTACCCGGATGGCCACTTCAGGGTCGAAAGCCCCCTCCGCCATCATGACGCAATCGGAGACCATCACAGCTGAAGGACTCGCACCACAAAAAGGATCCTCCACTCTGCCTCTCTACGCGGATTTGTCCATGGGATTACGTGAGAGGATGCCGCACCTGGACATGAGCATGCATTTCTATACCCCAGTTTCTGAACGCCGTCTGGTGAGAATTAACAACCGTCTGCTACGTGAAGGTGATTGGGTGAGCGGGGAAGTGGAGATTGTTGAAATTACGCCGACCGGGGTAATACTTAATTTTCTGGGAAAGGACTTCAAATTACGCAGTGAGAACTAGATAACAATTGTGACGACCTAAGCTATAGTCTAAAATTGTTTTCTTAATTGAGAATATAATGGGTATGGGGCCCTGCAAGTTGCCCAGATCACACTATCGGGAGCGATTTTAATATTGCTGCCTTGGCGATAACTTAGGTCCAGAGTATGTAGCACTTGACTGCGGCCATTGACATAACAGTCCGGGGCACCAAAGCTGCCTGAATAGCAACTGGGCACAGGCTCTTGCCCCCGCAGATCATGGCCACAAGCATTTCCCTTTCATGCCCAATACTCATCTTTTGATTGGGAGCTTTGGCCCAAGAACTGTCAACTTATTATTGATATTACAGGAGCTTCTGGAGCCTTAAATTGAAGACATGCCAAGTCCTGCTATGATTGCAAACAACTGCAAACCCTATATATACATACATGTATTGCACTTTGAATTAACCTACATGAATTAAAAAGCGCTGCTCTGGATAAGTTACTACTATTTTTGGGCTTTGCATGAAGGGTTTGCAAGATGATCGAAAAATAATCAAAAGCTAGAAAAACTTGCTTTCGCTCATGATGGTCTTTATCATTCTTTATTATAAAAGTATTTAAAGTCTTTGATCTATAATGATTATTCTGGGTGCATGTGATGGTGAATATTCTCCACAGCTTTTACAGACCGATCTGTTTGACCTTGCTCCTCTTTCTTGGTCTTGCCTGTGGGCACCTGGTCGATGTCGTCCTGCAGGTCAATCTGCGCCCGGAGGTTAAGATTCAAACCACCATTGCAAAGAGTACCGTTAGCAAGTCACGGCAAACCTCCGAAGCCGACCTGAACCTGATTCTGCAGAACAACATCTTCGACGCCGAAAACCGCTCCTCTTCTGTCGTGATGGGCCCCTCGCCAGGCACTTCTGCAACTGATTCTGCAGAGAAAAAAGCCGCTCACAGCGACTTAAAACTGCTAGGAACAGTGGTTGCCGATGAACGTTCTCTGGCGCTGCTCGCAGACAATAAAGACATGCAGGTCTACCATTTAAATGACGAACTCCCCGGAGGAGGCACCTTGGAGCAGGTTGAACGCAGCCTGGTTAAGATCCGCAACCGTGATCAAAGTCTGACGACTATCATGCTGTACGAACAGGGTCCCATCTCATCTGCAGGCAGAAACCGCTCTCAAGCAGACAGGGTCTCTCCGAATCAAGGTCTCGATAGCCAAGGGACAATCAGGGAGGTCGGTGAAAACCGCTGGATTGTCTCCAGCAGCATGGTCGAATCGGTCCGTGATAATTTTGCCACAGAGATGCGCTTGGCCGAAATGCAGCCGCGCCTGGTGAACGGCAAAACAGATGGTTTTTTGGTTAGACGCATTTATCCCCGCTCGATCCTAGCCAAGATGGGGTTGCAAATAAATGACGTTGTTCTTGATGTCAATAACATCAAGCTCGACAGCCCGGAAAAGGCGATGCAAGTTTTTCAGCAGTTACGTGAAGCACGTCAAATCAGCATTGCCGTCGAGCGCAACAGTCAACCCATGAGTTTTGTCTATGAAATCGAATAGGAGATTTTTGATGAGAGTGACAAATGTTTGGCGAATTCTTCTATGGACAGCTTTTCTGTTCTTATCACTCACGCCCCTCCAGCTCTCGGCACTGGCTCAGACACAACTCGCCAAAGAAGGACGTATCACCCTCGATTTCAAAGATGTTGAGTTGACGGCCCTGATTCAGACGATCAGCGAACTAACCGGAGAAAACTTCATCTACGATGATTCTGTGAAAGGCAAGGTGACGATCATCTCTCCGGGCAGTATGACCCTGGACGAAGCTTATCAGCTTTTTCACACTGTCCTCAATGTCAAGGGCTATACGGTTGTCCCCTCTGGAGAGATCAACAAGATCGTTCCCTTGAAGGACGCCAAGGTATCCAACCTGCCGATCGTTATCAATGGGAACGGCAAGAAAGGCGAGCAGTTCATCACCCGTGTTTTTCAACTTAAGCACATCGATGCAACGGTCATCGGCCCAACCGTTCTGATCCCCCTGATGCCGAGCACTGCCAATGTCGCGGCCTATGCGCCGAGCAACAGCCTGATTATTACCGATACAGCTTCGAATATCGAGCGACTGGCCAAGATCATTGACGAGTTGGATCAACCGGACACCTATGGAGATATGGAGATCATCCCGCTGGAGAACTCCAGTGCCGACGAACTCGCTAAAATTCTCAACGAGGTTATGACCCAGCCAGCGGGAGCTCCCAATCGCAGGCGGGCGAATGGCGCTGGTGCCGGAAATCAGCAGGCCCCCAAGATCATCCCCTATCCTGTGGGGCGTGTGCTGATCGTTCTGGCCAGTGGCGATGATATGGCTGTTATCAAAAAGATTGTCGCCAGGCTTGACCAGGAGGTTGTCGGCCCCCGTTCCAATATCAACCTCTTCTACCTGGAGAACGCCGACGCGGTCACCCTGGCTGCGACCCTCAACGAGATTCTCACTGGCATCAAATCTGAAGCCCGGGCAGCCCAAAATGGCGAGACGGGCAAGCCGCTGTCCATCGGGCCAGTGACCATTACGGCAGATAAGCCAACCAACTCGCTGATCATCAATGCCAATCCGGACGATTACAGAACGATCTCGGACGTTATCACCAAGCTTGATATCAAGCGCAAGCAGGTCT
>CAVQRZ010000021.1:0-82640 GCA_963715335.1 uncultured delta proteobacterium | reverse complement strand
CTGGTCCTTGCCGCTTTCGCCGGCGGACTGGTTGGCCTTGAACGGGAAAGGCACGGTCGCCCGGCCGGCCTGCGGACCAACATCCTGGTCTCCGTAGGGGCCTGTGCCATGATGATCATCTCCGAGGCGTTCTACCTCAAGTACGGGATGCTGGATACCGAATCCGCGGTCCGGTTCGACCCGTCGCGGGTTGCCGCCCAGATCGTTACCGGGATCGGCTTCCTCGGCGCCGGCGTGATCCTCAAGGAGGGGGTGTCCGTGCGCGGTCTGACGACTGCCGCAAGCCTCTGGGTTGTGGCCAGCCTGGGGATGGCCTTTGGTATGGGACACTTCACTCTCGGCGCGATTACTACCGTACTGGTTTTGGCCAGCCTGGTTTTCCTCAAAAAGCTCGATCCGCTGATGAAAAAGGACCGGTACCTGACGCTGGTGGTTACCGCGGAAAGGCGCATGGAACTCCAGGACGAATTGCAGCAGATCTGCGAGGAGCAAAAGCTGACAGTTTCCGATCTCAGTTCAAATGTCGATCTTGTCAATGATGAGATATTCTTTCAGATGGTTATTACCCAGCAACGGAAACGGGTCGGACGGGAGCTGACCCAGGCGATTCTGCAGCTTGATGGGATCAAGAAAGTCCACTACCATTAGGCCGTCTCAGCCAATCTGTTGCCGGCGGCATCTTGGCCTTTACAGCCCCGGGGGATTGTAATAGACTGCCACTTCAATCCAATGCAATGGAGGTGTTCTCATGTCAGTCAACAAGGCGATTCTGGTCGGCAACCTGGGCAAAGACCCCGAACTGCGCTACACCCCTTCGGGGACCGCGGTCTGTACTTTCTCCCTGGCGACCACCGACCGTTTCAAGAACAAGCAGGGGGAGCAGCAGGAACGCACCGAGTGGCACAACATCGTGGTATGGGCCGGGCTGGCGGAGATCTGCGGCAAATACCTGACCAAGGGGAAGCAGGTCTACATCGAGGGGCGTATCCAGAACCGCTCGTACGATGATCGCGACGGCAACAAGCGCTACATCACCGAGATCGTCGCCAACGAGATGCAGATGCTCAGCCGTGCCGGCGAGCAGGGTGGTGGCGGCGGCGGTGGCGGTGGCGGCGGTGGCGGCGGTCGATCGGCCGCGCCGGCTGAAGATTATTCGCAGGGTTCCCAGGAGCCGCCGTTCAACCCGGATGACGACATCCCGTTCTAATTCCAGGATAAATATGTGATTGTTGCGGGCAGGGTCGCCAGGCCTTGCCCGTGTTCATTCCCGTGCTTTTCGCATTTGCGCAGCAAGGCCGTTTCTGGTAAGTTTGACGCTGCTGATTTTTACCGGGTGGGGAATGCCATGTCTCTCGAGCAACGACGCAATCTGCTCATAGAATTATTGAGTGATTCCGAGGAGCAAGTCCGTACTGCTGCGGCCACTGCGCTGGAACGCCTGGAATCTTTCCAGGACCTGGCGCAAATCGTCGGAGATCTTGCATCCGACAAGCGCGGCCAGCGGGTCAAGGCGATCTTCGCCATGGAATATGTCAAGTCGACGGACGTCTTTCCGCACCTTGTCGACCTGCTCAAGGATCCTGATCCCGATATCCGGGGTGCGGCGATCCAGGTGCTCGGGGTGAAAGCCCATCCGAAGGCACTCAACAGCCTGGTCAAGCACCTCAAGGACCCTGCTCCGGCCGTCCGTGTCCATACCGCCGAGGCCCTCGGTCATTTCAGTGATGTCAGGCTTGCGCCGTACCTGGTCTCGCTGCTCGGAGATGACGATGAGCAACTGGTTATCAGTGCAGCCAGGTCTCTCGGTTCGATTGGTTCTCCGGAAAGCGCTGGCCCCCTGATGCGGTTGACCAAAGACAGCCGCGCCGCTGTCCGGGTTGCGGCGGTCAAAGCTCTGAGCGAATTACCACTGCAGGATTAGCTGTGCGGGGCGCGCGGCGGGAAGCCGGCAAGATTTCTACGAAGCTTAGGGCAACAGATTAACCATCTGTTGCCCTTTTCATTGTCCTTTGGACTTCAAAAAGGAAGGGTTTTAAGTTCAGTCCCTGCCGGTTGCAATCGGTCTCATCAGTGTGATCCTGCCACCCCATATTGACGGCAGTATGGCGAGGCCCCCTGTAACGGGCCGGCTCGCCTCCTACGTTGTTCCTGAACGCCATAGATCCTGCGCGAACGTCTATGCCCTCCGCCAGGAGAAGGCACTTTTGCATACTTTTGTTGCCGGACAAAAGTATGGCGTCCGGCGGGACGCGACCCGCCGGTTCTGGTCCTCGATCTTTTGAATCATGTTTAAATACATAAAACCAAGCAAAAGCAAAACCCGGGGGTGGCGCCCCCCGACTGCGCCTGACTCTTTTGCTGGCCCAAAAGAGTCAGCAGAAAAGGGCCTGCGCTGCGCTGGGCATAGACGTCCGCAGGATTGCCGTGGTTTCTAATGGCTTATGTGTACGGGAGCCGGCCCGTTGCAGGGGGCCTCGCGGCATGGCTTTCTTGACCCGGTGGCCAATCGTTGCATGGTGCTCGATAAATCAACGTAAAACCCTTTTCGTTGCAAACAAACAAAATAAGGTGTCAAGCGAGCGACCCGCCGGTTTTACTCTTAAGTAAAAAAGGCTTAGGGCAACAGAAGGTTAACTCTGTTGCCCTCTCTATCGTGAAGTCTGGATGAACTTTTGCGGCAGCCCAATGCCGGAAGAAACCTTCCGGCATTGTCATCTTTAAAGCCACTCTCCGGGTACAGTCCCTGCTAGCCGAGATCGAAAAAGTTGGTCACATCGATGCCTTTGGTTTGCGGGTCGACTTCGGCAACGATCTTGCGCGGCTGATCGGGGCGCAATTGCATCATGTAAGGTTCATCAAGCATGACGCCGGCCGGATTGTAAATGATCTTGATATCGACCAGACTGGTATCCTGCGGCTCAACCTTGGTGACCAGGCCGATCTCGTTGCTGTCGAGGCGGACCAGGCTGCCCACCGGGTAGGGCCCGAGCGATTCGATGAAGTGCATGACAAAATCCGGATGGAGTGAAGAACCGGCGACGTCTTTCAGCCGTGCAATCGCGTTTCTCGGCGTGAAGGGCCTCTGGTAGGAGCGCAGCGTGGTCATGGCATCGTAGGCATCGGCAATCGCCGTCATCTCGACCAGGGGTGAAACCGTATCTTTGACGGCCTCACTCGGGTAGCCGGTACGGTCATAACGGAGATGGTGACCATGGACGATCTGCATGACCTCGTCGGTCACGCCTTCCATTTCCTTGATGATCTCGGCTCCGAAACCCGGGTGCTCCTTGATCTCTTCAAATTCGGCGTCGGTCAGCCTGCCGGGTTTGGTGATGATGTTGACATTAACGCGAAGCTTGCCCAGGTCGTGCAGCAACCCACCGAGCCCCAGAGTCCTGAGCTGTTCTTCTGTCAGCTTACAGGCACGACCAATGGCGAGGGCCAGAACCGAGACGTTGACAGAGTGGGTGAAGGTGTAGTTGTCATAATCCTTGAGCATCGACAGGGCCAGCATGGCGTGAGGCTCCGTCATGGTCAGCTGGGCCATGTTCTTGACGACGTTGATGGCATCTTCTGACGAAGGGATCTCTCCCATGCGGACATCCTGGAAGATCTGGTCAACAACCTTGAGGGCCTTGTGGTAGACCTTGCGCGGTTGCTGATCGTCATCGTCGTTATCATCTGTCGCAGCCACCGCACGAATCTTCTTGACCCCCTGTGAAACCAGGGCATCGGCAAAATCCTGGCCCTTGCTGTTGCCCGAGTGCAACAGGTGCAGAAGGGACTGGATCTCGTTGGCGGAGAGCCCGGTCATGAATTCAAAACCGACCAGCTCGCACGATTCCATCATTTTGGCCAGTTCCGTTGCTGCCTGGAACTCCTGCATGAGAAGATGATCCTCGACGAAGAGAGTCCCCTCGAGCAGTCCCATCTTGATCATCTTCTTGTACTGAAGCATTGCGAACAGGCCGTTCTGCAGGGTTTCGACCTGTTTCGTCGTGGCCGGATGATCAACGGCATAGAGGCGCAAACCCTTGACGGCTGCCGTCAGGACCTGAACAAACTTCTTTATCTCATCAACATTCATGTGTTTCCCTTGTCCAGCTGCTTGAGCGCCTGGGCTGCAGCCCTGGCGATTTTTGGATTGCGGTCATTGGTTGTTTTGTCGAGCGCACTGATTGTGCTTTCGTTGGCGATGTCGCCGAGCGCGGCTGCCGCAGCGGCCCGCAGCTCATCGTTGAGCTGGCGGTGCATCCAACGTTTTCTCTTCAGGATTCTTACCAGCTCCGGGGTGGCCTCGGGGGCGCGTATCTCCCCAAGAGCGCGGATCGCGTCTTTCTTGAGATCTATTTCCCGCTGGGTCCAACCTCGCTGTTTTAATAGCGCGATCAGAATCGGAACGGCCGCCGTTGCACGCAGAGCTCCCAGGGAGAGGATCGCCTGCCGGCGGATCTCCTGGTCCTCTGCTGCGGCCGTTTGCAGCAGGATCTTGATCGCACGTTTGCCGCCGATTTTGGTCAGGGCCCGAATCGTTTCGCGGCGGACGCGAATGTCCTCGTTCTGGAGCAATAGGGAGAGCTCGGCCAGGGAGTCCTGGCTGCGGATATCCCCCATGATTGCGATCGCGTTGCGCACGACGTACCATCGATCGTCGTTCAGGTAGTCGTGAATGGTCGGCAGGACTGCAGTGCCGCCACGAGTCAGGATATCACTCAGGGTTTTGCGATGGGATGCAGATTCTTCACTGCACAGGATCTGCATGATCCGGTTGGCCACCTTGTCGCCCAGGTAGGCGAGGATCTGAATCAACAGGATCCTGGTCTTCTTGTCGGTGTCTTTGTCAAGGGTATACGCCACCAGGTAATTGGTTATTTCATCGCTTGCCAGTTGGCCCAGAGCGAGCCTGGCATACTGTTTTCGGTCTTCGGAAAATTGTTTGCCCGTTGCTGTCCGGCAGAGCAGCAGGTAAGCGCGCAGGATCAGAGGGCGACTTTCCTCGAAGAGCTGTATGCGCAGCAGCGGGATCAACTTCTGCAGGGAGTGCTGGAACCTGCTATCGTTTTGCTCCTGCTCCAGTTTTGCCAGGAGTGATTCCAAATCAAGGGCATCAGCCTGCGACTGCACGTCGTAGATTTCTCCGGCCTGTTCGAGAACCGCACCCGGGTCAAAATCCAGATCCTCCGGGAGCGCTTCGATTTCATCCCTGCGTTGCAGGATTTCCTCCAGGTTGTGAACATTGGCCCAAATCGTTGTCAGGCGGGCCTTCTGGAGAATGACCTGGATGCCCCCGTGCTTCTGGATGACCTGCGGGTCGAGCAGCAGGTAGTGCACGAAATGGTGAAGATCGTTGCTGTTCAAATCGGCCAGGAATGTCAGGTGCTGGATGCGGCGCGCGAAACAGAAGCTGGAGAGTTGAGACAAGACCTGGTTGCCCTTGGCGACCGGGTTATCATCGAACAGGAAGGCATCCTTGCGCACCAACAGTGAGAGATGGTTGTCTCCCGCAAGGATCGGTTGAAACCCACGTAGACATTCCCCCGCTGTTGCCTGCAGGGCCGGGTGTTTTGGTGGGTAGTACCTGATCGCCTTGATCTGTTTGACGACTCCGGTCAGGGCGACGGTAATCAGTTTATAAAGCTCGTTGGAGTTCTGCATCGGCCGGTTTCTGTCGACTCCTGATTGATGCTGCAAGGTTATGAGCAAAACCTCAGAGCATTCTAAATGATTTTAAAAATTTTGACCAGCCCTGACAGAGTCCCTCCTGCATGCCTTCTGTTCGATCGGCAAACAGGCTGCAATCCTCACTCTGGATGAAAACGTGTATTTGTTTGGCAAAAGGCTGTCACATGCTATCATTATGCGGGCCACCGGCCCGGGCGAGGGTCGAGAGGCGTCGCTTGACTGCTCCCTGCCGAATTTTCAGGAGATGCACAGGTCATGATTCTGGGTCTTACGGGAGGTATTGCCTCCGGGAAAAGTACCGTCGCGGGCTACTTGGTCGAATGTGGGGCGGTCCTGGTCAGTGCGGACCAACTGGCCAGGGAAGTGGTTAATCCGGGGAGCCCGACTCTGGCAAAGCTGGTGGATCTTTTTGGTATGGAGATCCTGACGGCCGGCGGAAGCCTCGACCGTGAGATAATGGCGAAAAAGGTTTTTGCCGATCCCGTGGCGCGGAAAAAGCTTGAGTCAGTCACTCACCCGGAAATTGCCCACCTGGCCGAATGTCGCCTGGCAGACCTGAGCAGGGCTCCACATGACTTGATTGTTTATGAAGCGCCACTGCTCTTTGAAGCCGGCGGCGAACGTCGTGTTGATCAGGTTCTGGTGGTTTTGGTTGACCCGGAGGTTCAGTTGCAGCGGCTGCTCGAGCGGGACGCGCTGAGCGAACCCGAGGCAAGGCAACGGATAGCGGCCCAGTGGCCCCAGGCGGACAAGGTTCAAAAAGCGGATTACGTCATCGACAACTCTGGGCCTCTGCAGAATACCCGGGCCCTGGTCGCAGCGCTTTACGCTTACCTGACCCGCCGTCCCGGCTTGTCGGTGTCCTGGACAAAGTGAACAGCCTGGGCAAAGATTGATCCGCGGTACGGATTGCCTTCCAGGGTCAGGACATGCGGGACATCAGGACCGTAGAATCCGTGGATCTTGACCCTGCTGTTCATCAGCTTGATTAACTCAAAACCACTCTTTGCATCGACTGTTCGATCGTTTTCTGCGTTGAAGGCCATCACCGGGCAGTCGATTTCGCTCAATTGTGGTTTCAACGATTTAACCAACAGATTGATCTGGTGAATACCGGCAACCGGTTTGCGGTTGTAATAACGGACCTGGTGCTCCTCCCTGCTAGGTTTGAGATAGTAAGACCGAAGCCACTTAATCCATCCGGCATAAGGCGCGAGTTTGTGGAAGATGCGCAGATAGGGTGAGAAAAGCACCAGCCCCTTGAAGCGTTTTGTCGCCGCCATCGTCAGCAACAGCAGGCAACCAGTACTCATCCCCATGCCATAAACAGACGCGAATTCCTCGTTGAGAATCTGGTAACCATCTTCAACGCAGCGCAACCATTCTTGCCAGCGGCGGCCTGCAAGATCTTCCGGGGAGGTGCCGTGTCCTGGCAGGCGGACCGCCAGGCTGGCAATCCCGGCTTCAGCAAGAAAATCGGCGAGAGGGCGCATTTCCCAGGGTGTGCCGGTAAATCCATGTACCAGAAGGGCTGCAGTCGTTGCCTTCTGCGGACGGAGCATGAAAGGCAGGTTGCCAGGGTCGGTGACACCGAGATTGCGCGAGTCGCTGCGCAGAATGCGGCATGCGGGGTGCGTGTCCGAACAGTCAAAAGGGGTTGTCTGCAGTGGCATCTTCAGTTTCTTAAGTGTTTTGATTTATTGGGGAAATACTTAGTGAAAGGATAGCACTCCGAGGGGGAGTGTCAATCTTTATGATGAGGGTTTGTTTGACGGTATGGTGGCGTCTATTTATATCTTAAATAACAAAACCTTGAAAATCAGAACCCGGGGGTCGCGCCCCCCGACTGCGCCTTACTCTTTTGCTGGCCCAAAAGAGTAAGCAGAAAAAGGCCTGCGCTGCGCTGGGCATGTCTGGTTCGAAAAGGCGGCGACCTCAATCCGGATTGTTCTAAACGATCAGGAGCCTACGCTTCCCCCGCAGGAGCCGAGGCTCTTGAGAGCCTCTCCTTTCGTGGAGATTTGTCTCGGTAGGGGTTGTTTTGGCTTTTCCCTGGTAAATCAAACGGCAAGGTCAGGCCCTTTGACACAGGGCCGGATCCCCATCACAGCAGGTTCTTGACGTCACAGAGATCCGGCAGAGGAGATGCCCTCCGCAAGGAGAAGGCACTTTTGCATACTTTTGTTGCCGGACAAAAGTATGGCGTCTGGCGGGACGCGACCCGCCGGTTCTATCCATGGTTCTTAAGATTCAATCGTCTAAAACACAATGCGGACACAATGCCATCAAGCCTTGTGTCCGCAAACAAAAAAGCCCCTGCAAAAAAGCAGGGGCCTCAATCAAGTTCAGATCCAAAAGCTTATTTGTGATAACCCAGCCTTGTCGAGAGCTCTTCGGCAGAGCTTGTAACCAGCGGTATCAGCTTGCTCTTGATGCGCTCGTCATTCAGGCGCATGTTCGGTCCGGAGACACTGATTGAACCGACGATGCGGCGGGTGTAGTCACGGATCGGTGCTGCGACGCAACGAACCCCGACGTCAAGTTCCTCATTGTCGATGGCATAACCATCTACGGCGATGGTCTCCAGCTCTTTTTTCAGGGTGTCGCGCGACTTGATCGTGGTTGCTGTGAATGGTTTCAGCTCTTGATCCGGCAGGATCTCATTGATCTCCTCGTCGGACATGTAGGCCAGGTAGACTTTGCCGGCAGCAGTGCAATAGGAGGGCAGACGGGAGCCGACACGTGAAACGACGCGTACGGTCATGTCAGTCTCGACCATGTCGAGATAAACCACGTGACCTTCTTTGAAGATGGCGACGTAACAGGTTTCGTTGCATTCGGCCACCATCTTTTCGAGGATCGGCTTGGCCTGGCGCAGCAGACCCATCTGCTTGATGAATGTCTGACCCAATTCCAGGGCCTTGAGGCCGAGGCGATAGTTTTCGGTAGCCTTGTTCTGCTCAATATAACCCCGCGACTCGAGGGTCGCCAGAAGTCGGAATACGTTGTTCTTGTGTAACTTCAGGCGCTTACTGAGTTCGGTAACGCCGAGTTCGTCGACTTCATCATGGAACTGCTCGAGCAGGTCCAGCGCATGCGAAACCGCCTGGATAATATATTCAGATTTTTCTTTCCTGGCCATTTTTGGGGAATCCTTGAGTAATTTGGTTAAAAAACGACTATTTTATGTAAGTGTTGATTTCTAACGAAACGCAGTGAAACTGTCAAGGCAAATGGATCTTTTCGTTCCAGATTGCAGGTTTTGCAGACTTATCCAAAGGCCTTTATTTCTCTGTCTTTACCAATTCTAAAATAGTGTTTTATAGAAGTCAAACAGATAAGTCGTTTTTCTGCGATGTTGACACGTGGCAGGGCGGCGGGTAAATTCAAGTTAATGAAATTCTGGAGGGTTGGACATGCTGACACTCAGTAAAAAAATAATTGTTGCCATCGACGGATCGCCCCAGTCCGACAAGGCCGCCGAAGAGGCGGTTCGTCTGGCCTCGATTTCCGGCACCAAGTTCAAAAGTCAGCTGTATGCAGTCCTGGTCCTGCCGAGCATGAAAACACCTTCTTTCACCGACTTCTTCCCGGACAAGCCGGCAACGGAAATGCCCGGATGGCATGAAAAACGTGACCGGCTCTTCTACGTCGTTGAGAAGGCTGCTGCGGAAGCGGAGGTCCAATTAGAGGCGCTTGTCCTCTATGGTGACCCTGCGGAAGAGTTGATGATGTTTGCCGAAGAGAAGGGGTGTGACGTGATCGTCATTGGATCTTCCGGAAAAGGTCGCATGAAGCGTACGCTGCTAGGCAGTGTCTCCACAAAAGTGTCCCTGCACGCCCACTGTTCCGTTTACATTGTCCGTTGACCGGCCTGCCGACCACTCCTTTCGCCTGCCATCTCCCCGGTCCGGGGAACAGAATGCCTGGTTTCCTGGCAGATGTAGCCGTAGAGCTCGACCAGGGTCTCCTGGATCAGCTCAGGCTCTTCCGGAAACTCGTGGGGGGCCAGTTCCAGGACCAGCGCCTGATCGTAGTCGGTTTCCCTGAGATGATTCAGGAAGCGGGTCAGTGGCAGGGCCCCGTGCCCCGGGAAGAGATGTTCCTGACCGTTGCCGTAGTCGGAGAAATGGATGTTGCGCATCCTGCCTGAATTGTAGAACCGGTGGAAGTCACCAAGGAAGTCGGTGTGCATGGAGCCGCAGTGCGCGGTGTCGAAGGTCAGGTAAAGGTTGCGCTCCTCCATGAAGCGCACCATATTCTCAATCCTGGTCAGCATGTACGGATTGATTTTGAATTGCGGCAGACACGGCATGTTCTCAATTGTAACCAGGACGCCATTCTGACCTATCTCGGCCTGGAAATCCTTGACTCGTTTCAGCCATCGCCAGAACTTGAATTCGAAGTGCACCCAGTTCGGAGGGTGAAAATTGATCAGTGGTACTCCGGCGTTCAAGGCCAGTTCCGCGCAGCGTTTGAGCTGGTCGATCTTGTTGCCCCAGCCATCTATCTCAAAAAAAGGTGCGTGGATCGAGAGGACCGGGTGAATGCTCTGCAACTCCTTAATGTGGGCCAGGGCCTGTGAACCGGAGAAATCATGGTTGACGATCACTTCCAGACCGTCAAAGCCAGCGCTCCGAGCCATTTCAAAGACCTGGGTCGAGGGTAGGGTATAAAGACTGCCTGCGGAGAGTATCAGTTTCATTACTTATAGAATTACTGCCGCACAATAGAACGTTATTTTAGAAGTTTCGCACATTACAGCAAGGCCGGGGGCTGGTCAATGCCGGTGCATGCTTAGATGAAAAATTTCAGGGGCTGTGTACTTTCTCGACCAGGAAACGACGCAAGTGATCCGGTGGCGGAGGGGTCAACCGCGACACGATGATCATCGTCAGGATAACGACCGGCGCGCCAATCAGGGCAGATGATGTCGGCGGCAGTACGGCGCGTAATGTTGGGAAGATGTGGCCGAACAGGATCGGCGCGAAAGTGATCGTGATGCCTACCAGCATGCCGGAAATGGCGCCGTACTTGTTGGCACGATCCCACCAGATGCCAAGCAGGAAAACCGGGAAGAGCGTGTTGCCGGCCAGGGCGAAGGCGACCGCAGTGATCTGGGCGATCAGCCCCGGTGGATTGACCGCGATCACCAGAACGATGACGGCCAGGACCAGGGTCGCACCCTTGGCGACCAGCAGCAGATGCCGTTCGTTGGCATTCGGATTGACCAGGCGATAGTAGATGTCGTAGGAAACCGCCCCGGCAGCCGTGACCAACAGGCCCGTAATGGTGCTGATTGCGGCAAGGACGGCTCCCACGGCGAGTACGCTGACCAGGATTTCATTGACGCCGACCCATTCTGCGGTTTTGATAACGATGATATCTGCGTAGGCCTGGGCCTCCACCGGGTCGAATGCTGCTCCGGTCCGTTCCATCCAGTTCCGGGCGAAGGCGCCGAACGCCGGTGCGCTCCAGTACAGAAGCCCTATGAAAAAGAGTCCCCATACCACGCCCCATCGGGCGTCACGGGTGTTTGGCACAGTGTAAAAGCGTGACAAGACGTGCGGCAACCCGGCGGTGCCCACCATCAGGGTAAAGCAGAGAGCAATCCATTCGTAGGGTGTGCCGAAAGTCCAGGGGAAGAGGTAGTCAGTGGAAACTTGTTGCGGGAGGTCGCGCAGCGCGTTGCCGTAACTGAATTGCGGGAGGAGCCAGTTGTAGCCGAGTTTTTTTGCTATCATCATCAACGGGATGACAAAGGAGAAGATCAGGATCAGGTAGTGCATCTGCGGGTTGCGCGCCGCTTTCAGCGCCCCGGCAATGATCAGGTAGCCCATGGTTAAAACGATACCGAAAATCAGCGCCTGGGTGTATTCGATGCCGAACATCCAGGCAAAGACCATCCCGATACCTTTGTATTGGGCGACACAATATATCAGGGAGATGATGATCGCGATGACTGCGGAAATAACCCGGGCCACCGAAGAGTCGTAGCGGGCTTCGACAAAGTCCGGCGCCGTGTACTTGCCAAAGCGCCGAATCTGGCTACCCATCAGGACCAAAAGCAGAACGTAACCGCCGGTCCAGCCCAGGATGTAGGCGAAGGCGAAATAGCCGTTCAGGAAAAAGACCCCGGCAATGCCGAGGAAAGAGGCTGCGCTCATCCAGTTGGATGCGATGGCCGCCCCGATGTTGGCGTGACCGATCGAACGGACCTGCAGGCCGTAGCCTCCCTTGTCCTGCTGTCGTGACATGAGTCCGACGATCAGGGAAACAATGAGCACGCATCCCAACATGAAAAACGGCGTGTACCTGACCGAATAGTCCACGAATCCCCTCCTACCGCCGCCTGCGATAACTGGAACTCAGCCAGTCGATCAGGATGTTGAAGAAAAAACAGAGAAAAATAAACCAGAGGATCAGGAACTGTCCACTGTACCAGAAATAGGCCGGGATGCCGAAGACGTAAGAACCTTCGGCCAAGCTCCGGACCGGGTCGTCGTGTGTGAACGCCAGTTGAATCGGCATGCCGAAGGTCATGATTCCCCAGGCGGCAAGCGCGATCCAGATAATCGTCACTTCTTTGCGCATGAATCCAGCGCGCGGACGGAAGAAGTTAATGCGCAAATCTTCCCTGTTTGCAGGGTCCTGATCATTGAGATGAGGCACGATGCTATTCTCCTGGTCGGTGTCGCCTTGCGTTAGTGACGGGACTAAGCCGATTCCCGCTTAGGATACATTAACGCAAAGGCTTTGCCAATGCCGGTGTCATGCACGGGCTTTTATTACCTCGGCGAGGACAGTGGTGGCGAAACTGCCTTTGGGCAACGAAAATGACAGCAGCAGATCGTCTCCCTCAGAGGAGCATGCCGCCGCCTCGAGCGGTACCCGCAGGGGGCGTCTCTCCCCCTCCATGGCCAAACCGCCGGAGAGGCGGAACGCCTGCAGCGTCAGCCCTTCACTGTCGAGCAGGCTTGCCTCAAGCAGCCCGGCCTGTGCCTCGGCCAGCTTCGTCTTGAAACCGTAGAGCGGTGCCGTGGCACTGATTTCAAAAGCATCGGCACGCACCTGTTCTGCGGCCTGATTGGTTACGACAAAACAGGCCCCGTTGACATGTTTACAGGCAATGTCGCCTGGCCAGATTTTATTCAATGAGGCCATTCGCATGTCAACCAGCCGGTCGAACAGGCTGGACTGATAGGCTGAAAGGTAGAGCCGCAGTAACTTGCGAGGCATGGCCAATACCGCGTTCCTTGGGCTGCTCCGGTCTTTGAGCCTTGTCAGCAGCTCGCGTTCATGGCGACAGTGACGGGGGAACTTTTCAATTGCTTTCTCTGTATCCCCGCTTCGATAGGCTTCGGCGGCTTCGCGCCAGCCGGCATGCGCAATCGTCAGCGGGTCACCGACAATCTCGCCAATCGCGGCTTCATAGTCCTGGCGAAGGATCGCCCGTCCGATGCGGTGTGAATTGCCCAGTGAGCCATAGCGCTGTTCGCCAAAGCGGTTCGGGACTCCTGTTTCTCCGAGGCAGGCCAGGACCTCTGCGGCTCTCTGCAACGCTCCCGGCTCCGGCTGGTGAATGCGAATGCGGAAATGGTTGCCGGCCAGGTGTCCGGGGCGCAGTTTGTTGCGATGCAGGGTCGCCGCAAGAATTTTCACTCCGGGGATTTCCAGATCCTTGACGTCATCAGGTTTGCGTGACGGTACGGAAACGGTCTGCCGGGTAATCGCCTGGGCATCTTTGAGCCCGGCATAACCCAGGTCACGTTCCTCGCAATCCAGGGCGACCGCCAGTTCCCTGAGCAGGTCATAGGTGGTCAGGCCCCGCTTTTCGACCAACAGGTAAAGATGATCCCCTTCCCCGCAAGGTTCATAAAGAGGGATTTCCTCAACGCGAAAGTCTTCAGGTTCATGACGGAGGGTCCCGCCGGTCCCCGGAATCTGGTCAGTCAGGTACTCAGTCATTTTCCGCCATCTGCCAGCAGACCCGGAACCCGCGCTGCATCATCGGTGCGGGCAGGTTGCTGCGGGGCACGGCCGTGTCTCTCTGGTAATGAATGAAGTAGATGTCCTGTCCCCTGTCGAGAAAACGCTGCATGTACTTTGAGATCGGATAGCCGGGAAGAGTCGTTGTCGACGCTGTCGTCAGCATGTTGCGATATCCGGCCAGACCGCGAATCTGTCCAGCGACATCTCCTGCGTAGTCATCGAAATCGGTGCTGAAGTAGAAGTCGGCCCCGGGTTTGAGGTAATGCGCAAGGGTTTCGAGGAAGTCGCGGTTGACCAGCCGCCGGCGCCGGTGCCTTTTCTTGGGCCAGGGGTCAGGGCAGTTGATGTACACAGCGGAAAGGCTTTCCGGTTGCAGCCCCCTGGTCAGCAGCCAGCGGGCCTCGACCCGGACGACCCGGACATTGGCCAGGCCCGAATCGTCGAGCTTGGCGCAGGTCTTCAGACAACCCTTGTTGTAGATGTCGATCGCGATAAAGTTTGTCTGCGGCTGGCTGGCGGCCTGTTGCAGGACAAAGTGGCCGGTGCCGCAACCGATTTCGAGAGCAAGGGGATTGCTGTTGCCAAACAGGGCAGGCCAGTCCAGCGGGTTTTCAAACGTGCTGTCGGCGATAAAGTTGGGGGACAGGATGGGGATTATACGTTGGGTCATATCAGGCCGTTAGGTTAGTCGTTGCCGTGGTTATGGTGCCGGTTGAATGAAAGAGACCAGTGCCTCGATCTCTGTGTCCGAGAGGTGGCTGAAGTCATGGATGCTGCCTTTGCCGTGCGTCCCTGCCGGATTGACCAGCTGCAGTCTGACCTCGGCCCGTGACAGGCGTTCGCGCATTTCTTCAAAGCTGCCGTCATCCTTGCCGCCATCCCCTTCCAGGGTATGACAGGCTTTGCATCCCTGGGAGTTGAAGAGCTTGCGGGCCAGGCTGTCATCTGCTGCGAGGCTGCCTATTGGCAGAAACGCGATGATGATCAGGGCCATCCCGCCGAGCCTTGACAAGGTGCGAAACATTGGCTCTCCAGATGTAAAGAGGAAATCGTTGCTACAGCATAACCAAGATCCGGCTGTTCGCCAAGCGGCTAAATAGGAAAAGAGCTTGAAATCATTCTGTTGCCCAAGTACCCTAGCGCGGGGCAAGCATTAGAGTTGTCAGGGCATCAACAATCTTTCCAGGGAGTTATCCTTATGCTGATAGTCATGCATCATTCGGCAACCGACGAGCAGGTCCGGGCCGTCACCGCCGCCGTCGAGGCCATGGGCCTGATCGCGGAGCCGATTCCGGGGAGCTTGAGGACCGCTATCGGAGTCCTCGGCAACCAGGGCTATGTCGATGATACAACCATTCGCGAACTTCCCGGCGTGCGTGAAGTCATCCATGTCAGCAAGCCTTACAAGCTGGTCTCCCGTGATTTTCATCCCGAGTCCTCGGTGGTTGAGGCCGGCGGCGTCAAGTTCGGTGACGGCCAGAGACCGGTGCTGATCGCCGGGCCCTGCTCAGTGGAGAGCGAGGAGCAGATGCTGGCTGCAGCCCGACTGGTGAAAGAGGCCGGCGCGCACATGCTGCGCGGCGGCGCTTTCAAGCCGCGGACCGGGCCGCACAGTTTCCAGGGCCTTGGTATTGAGGGCCTGAAGTACCTGCGCCAGGCCGGTGATGCGGAAGGTCTGCCGGTGATTACCGAAGTCATGCGCATTGAACAGCTTGATACGATCTGCCGGTACGCGGACGTGCTGCAAATTGGCGCCCGCAACATGCAGAACTTTGATCTGCTCAAGGAGGTTGGCAAGCTCAGGCATCCGGTTCTGCTCAAGCGCGGCATGAGTGCCACTATCGAGGAATTTCTCTCTGCAGCTGAATATATCCTGGCCGAAGGGAATCCGCAGGTTATCCTCTGCGAAAGGGGGATCCGGACTTTTGAAAGAGCGACTCGCAACACCCTTGATCTGAGCGTTGTTCCCCTGATCCGTGAAATGAGCCACCTGCCGATCGTGGTCGATCCGAGCCATGCAACTGGCCGGCGCAGCCTGGTCGGACCGATGGCCAAGGCGGCAATCGTGGTTGGGGCGCACGGTGTCATGATCGAAGTCCACCCGGATCCGGACAAGGCGCTTTGTGATGGGGCCCAGAGCCTGACCGGCGAAGGCTTCAGTCAACTGGTCGCCGAGCTTTATCGTTTACAGGGCCTGCTGGTATCGGTTTAGCGTTTGTTGTTTGGTGAAGTTTGCAGAATGACGGGCAAAAATATTGGCACTGCCGTACACTGATTATGAAATAGCCCCATGCTTCAACCCTCTCCATGAGGGAGGGGAGAAGCACGGGGCGAGTGGGAGCCTGTAAGGGGCTGAGCAAAGCTGGTAATGTGGCCAGGTTTTGCCCCATGATTTTATTCACTAGAATTCAGGCAGTTCTGGGGGGCGTTGATCGAATATCGTCGTAAAATTAAAGCTTTGAGGTTGCTCGAGGCTGTTGCCGTACTTGTCAGCGATACCGGTAAGGTAAACCTGGTATGTCGTAAATGCCCTCAGATAGCTCTCAGTCGTAAAGTTGACTTCCTTTAAAGTAGGGTCGTAAGCGATCGTTCCGGGCATCGCCCCTGACGGGCCGATGATCTGGATTGTCTCTTGCGATATCGATTCCGGATCGATCTCTTCGTCGAAGACCAGAGAGACAACGACGTCGATGGAGGCGTTGCCGTCAACAAGGGGTCTCTGGTTGATGACCTTTGGAGGTGTCATATCCCAAATCGTATTCGTGACCTGCATTCGCTCGACATAACGATCCAGAAGCTCAGCATTAAGACGGGTGGTATTGATTCCCTGCAGAACCGCCGTTTGGGTCTCCTCAATCGCGATAGCCTCTCCTGCGGAGGCAAGGCCCAGAGCAATGGCATCACAGTTGTTCACAATCTGGTCACTTATCATCAGGGAAATTGCCGTTCTCTTGCCCTCAGCGTTTTCGACACCGAGATTCAGTTCAATCTCCTTCTGCAGACTCCCCATTAATCCTGCGATGATTCTGGCTGCGCGATGAGCCCTCCCCAGCCCTGTGTTGCTCGGTGCCTGGATATAATCTTCAAAGAGGGAGATGTTGCTGCCAAGCCCAAGTTGCGAAAGGATTCGAATCTCAGCTTCCTGCAGCGAAAGGGTCGAATCTTTGCTGAGTTCATGATTGACCAGAGTAGTCAAAGGCGAAATAAACGCCCATTTGCCCGCAGGGGCTTCTAGCTGATAACTTTCGGCAACATATTGGTTGGGTTGGTCTTCATCAATCGTTTTGCCGGCGATAACTTCGGCGACGATCGGGTAAAGATTCCCTTCTCCCTGCTCGATGTCCAGCGAAAAATGACCTTGAGCCCCAGACTCGGTCGAGGGTTCTCCGGGGTCGGGCATCCGGTTCCCGTTGCGGTCAAGGAAGACTCTGGCACCAGATAGATAGCCGTCGGCAACCTGGCCGTTTAACACAACGGGATAATCACCGCCATCTTCACCTCCTCCGCAGGCGGTCACAATAAAGAGCAGAGAAGCGATAAGGGGCATTTTGATAAATTTGAAAGTATGCATTTCAACTCTCCTATTGTTGCGGTTTAGGAATGATAAGAGAAACTGGCTCGTTTTCGGAGTTGACGTAGATCCAGTATCCGATCCCGGGAATAAGAATCGCTCCCTGTTCTCCATCGCTACTTTCGAAAACAGTACCGCCCCCCCAGTCCCTTCCGGTGTAGTAATATGACCCGTCGACTATCATCCGACGGCTGACGGCCTCAACCCAGCTGATTGGCTCTGAGCCTCCATCCTGGATCAGAACTTTTGAGAGAGGAACATTTCCGCCATAAGGGTTGGCTATCAGGTTCCAGCCCGCTTTGACAGCGATCTCAGAGGTCAGTGCATGGTTTTCGCCAAACTGCTCCATGGACGGCAGGAAACTATCGGTTGTCCGTTTAATGACATACCCTTCACCGAGAATCACCGGGCCACCATTGTCAACGCGAACGTAGCTGCCGTTCTTCTTCTCGCTGGGGATCCAACGAAACGACTGGGTTGTGCCAATAGCATCGGTACTGCTCAACTGAAGAAGGTTGATATCGCCACGTGCACCGACCATATTTTTCCCATTCAGAAACTCCACCTGAGGACCTTGTAAATCTTCTTGTGCAGGGAATTCGGAAAGAATCTTTCCCTCTGCGTCTCTGGACTGAAAATAAAAACGATGCGACGCGACTGGACCAAGTCGGGTTGTGAAGGAAAATGTTGCACCGGTTTCAATGCCGCCGACTTCTCGAACCATGGGGTAAGCGTACCCGTTCAGGATAAGGAGAACGCTTGGCAATTCACCACCCGAGGTATCCCGCAGAACGACACGGAAGATATACTTCAGGTCGCCTTTTGGCATTCCGTTGACATAGTTGTTAGAGTCGTCACCGCCATCTTCGCGTTCGACTCCGGGCAATCCGTTTTCCGATAGCGGAAGACTGAGACCCTCAGGCACAGAGGCATCGACACTGATCGCAACCGTTTCCGCATCATTCAGGCTGCCGTCACTAACGCTGAAGCTCACGTTGTAGCTGCCGGCCTGGGTGTTGCCAGGGGTCCAGGTGAACATTCGCGTCGCGGCATTGAAGCTGGCCCCGCTCGGCAGATCGGTGGCACTGTAGGTCAGGTCTGTCGCCATCGGGATCCATGGCGCTCAGGGTGAAGCTCAGGTTGGTTCCTTCATTAATCGTCTTGCTGCCGATGGCGGTCAGCACCGGCGGTCCGTTCACGTTGCCGACACTGATCGCAACCGTTTCCGCATCGTTCAGGCTGCCGTCACTAACGCTGAAGCTCACGTTGTAGTTGCCGGCCTGGGTGTTGCTCGGGGTCCATGTGAACAATCGAGTTGCGGCATTGAAGGTGGCGCCGTTCGGCAGGCCGCTGGCACTGTAGGTCAGGCTGTCGCCATCGGGATCCATGGCGCTCAGGGTGAAGCTCAGGTTGGTTCCTACATTAATCGTCTTGCTGCCGATGGCGGTCAGTACCGGCGGTCTGTTCACGTTACCGACACTGATCGCGACCGTTTCCGCATCGTTCAGGCTGCCGTCACTAACGCTGAAGCTCACGTTGTAGTTGCCGGCCTGGGTGTTGCCAGGGGTCCAGGTGAACGTCCGCGTCGCGGCATTGAAGGTAGCGCCGTTCGGCAGGCCGGTGGCACTGTAGGTCAGGCTGTCGCCATCGGGATCCGTGGCGCTCAGGGTGAAGCTCAGGTTGGTTCCTACATTAATCGTCTTGCTGCCGATGGCGGTCAGTACCGGCGGTCTGTTCACGTTGCCGACACTGATCGCGACCGTTTCCGCATCGTTCAGGCTGCCGTCACTAACGCTGAAGCTCACGTTGTAGTTGCCGGCCTGGGTGTTGCCAGGGGTCCAGGTGAACGTCCGCGTCGCGGCATTGAAGGTAGCGCCGTTCGGCAGGCCGGTGGCACTGTAGGTCAGGCTGTCGCCATCGGGGTCCGTGGCGCTCAGGGTGAAGCTCAGGTTGGTTCCTTCATTAATCGTCTTGCTGCCGATGGCGGCCAGCACCGGCGGTCTGTTCACGTTGCCGACACTGATCGCAACCGTTTCCGCATCGTTCAGGCTGCCGTCACTAACGCTGAAGCTCACGTTGTAGTTGCCGGCCTGGGTGTTGCCAGGGGTCCAGGTGAACGTCCGCGTCGCGGCATTGAAGGTAGCGCCGTTCGGCAGGCCGGTGGCACTGTAGGTCAGGCTGTCGCCATCGGGGTCCGTGGCGCTCAGGGTGAAGCTCAGGTTGGTTCCTTCATTAATCGTCTTGCTGCCGATGGCGGCCAGCACCGGCGGTCTGTTCACGTTGCCGACACTGATCGCAACCGTTTCCGCATCGTTCAGGCTGCCGTCACTAACGCTGAAGCTCACGTTGTAGTTGCCGGCCTGGGTGTTGCTCGGGGTCCAGGTGAACGTCCGCGTCGCGGCATTGAAGGTAGCGCCGTTCGGCAGGCCGGTGGCACTGTAGGTCAGGCTGTCGCCATCGGGGTCCGTGGCGCTCAGGGTGAAGCTCAGGTTGGTTCCTTCATTAATCGTCTTGCTGCCGATGGCGGCCAGCACCGGCGGTCTGTTCACGTTGCCGACACTGATCGCAACCGTTTCCGCATCGTTCAGGCTGCCGTCACTAACGCTGAAGCTCACGTTGTAGTTGCCGGCCTGGGTGTTGCTCGGGGTCCAGGTGAACGTCCGCGTCGCGGCATTGAAGGTAGCGCCGTTCGGCAGGCCGGTGGCACTGTAGGTCAGGCTGTCGCCATCGGGGTCCGTGGCGCTCAGGGTGAAGCTCAGGTTGGTTCCTTCATTAATCGTCTTGCTGCCGATGGCGGCCAGCACCGGGGGATGATTGATGGCTATGATAACCGGTGAGCTATCGACGATATTTGAAGGTGTGCTCTCGTTCCCTGATGTATCGTAAGCCGTAACAGCAAAATAATGTGTCTGGGTATCTGGCAAACCCGTGAGGCTTGAACTCAGGACTTTTCCCACATCAATCGGAGAAGATCCTTCGTTAGCGCCAGTGCCATTAAATTGTAGACTTGAAGAGCCCTCCTTATAGTAAATCTTATATCCCGCAACATTGGTACTTGGACTCGGATCCCAAGCCAGATTAACCGTCTTGGCATTGGCCGTAGCCGTGATGGCCAGAAATAGACAAACTGTAAGTAAAATTGCTTTTGTCATGGTATACCCCATCTTTTTCCTCCCGCAGTTGCTGAACTGAGAGTTAACGTCCAGACTAAAAAAGCGCTCACCTCGTTACCGAAGGTGAGCGCTTTACATTGCAGAAATTGATCGGGGCAAAAGTTAGGCGAACACTCTCTTCGGCAACCCGGCTGTCCTGAATTTGAGGACCCGTGGCTTTGCGTCGCCAGATTGCTCTGGCTTTGCCCTTATCGGAGACTTATTTAGTTTTTAAAATGAAGATTCTATGCCATCGGTTTGCACTCCATGTCGTTGTTCCCTTGCCTGATAAAAGTGTGTTGGTTGTCTGTTGGTTGTCTATGTATCATTCAATGTCGGTTGCACAGGACCTCTATAGCTTTTTATCTCATGCAATTGCTGAACTGAAGGTTAACCTCCAAACTAAAAAAGCGCTCACCTCGTTACCGAAGGTGAGCGCTTTACATTGCAGAAATTGATCGGGGCAAAAGTTAGGCGAACACTCTCTTCGGCAACCCGGCTGTCCTGAATTTGAGGACCCGTGGCTTTGCGTCGCCAGATTGCTCTGGCTTTGCCCTTATCGGAGACTTATTTAGTTTTTAAAATAAAGATTCTATGCCATCGGTTTGCGCTCCATGTCGCGGTTACCTTGTCTTGCAAAAGACTGTTGATCGACTCATGCTCATTCGAGATTCTTTGCATCACGCCTGTATGCGAACACCATCCAGATTAAGCAGAGAGCATGCCAATTGACATGAGAGATGACAAGCCTTCCACAGAATCGAATAGAAGCGGTTGATATCATTACAAGGAATTTATGCATCTCCACGCAGGTTTGTATTAAGCAGCTGATTGGACAGTGTGCGTGCACAGGTGTCGTGCGTATCGAAAGTGTGTCCATGATTGAAAAGGTATAGTCATTTAACCACATCACTGGTCTCTCAATGCAATTCAGTATGAAATGTTTCACGATGATCTGCATCCACTCTGGCAGAATAAAAAAGCGCCCACCTCGATACCGAAGATGGGCGCTTAACGTTGCAGAAGTTGATCAAGGCAAAAGCTAGGCGAACACTCTCTTCGGCAACCCGGCTGTCCTGAATTTGAGGACCCGTGGCTTTGCGTCACCAGATTTCTCTGGTTTTGCCTTTTTCGGAGACATTTGTTTTTTGTTGGGCTGCAGGGCTCCTCTGTCGAGACAATAAAAATGTTAATCGATTATTACCATGACTATGATTGAGATTATGATAATATTTTTGTCCGTGGTCAAGTATTTTGTGATTTGTCTTTATTTTACAGGTGCTTAATGTCGTGTCATTTATGCGGTTATCGGGAGAATTGGCGCCTTGAGGTAAAGATAATCAATCCCCTGGGTAACATTGTAAGTAGAACCCTCCAGCTCTCTAGCCACCCAAATGAGTTTCGGCAACCACGATGATCTAAGAACTCTAAGAGGATTGCTGTATGGGTGCCATTTAGGGCCCAAACCTGGCAAAAGTTGTCGTGTCAAGGCTGAACTGGACTCTTTTAGGTGATTGACTGTCTTCCCAGTTCAAACAACCCGATTTCCGGGCGGCAGAGGAACCTTAGGGGTAGAACGCTGGTACCGACACCGCGGCTGACATAAAGCGGGACCTGGTGCTCGCTGACCTGGTAATAGCCGGCGACGAACCGGCCTGAATAGCGTGGCAGGTAGAATGGCGGCAGGTAGGGCAACCGGATCTGCCCGCCGTGGGTGTGGCCGCTCAGGACCAGGTTGATGTGTTTGCTCAGTTGTTCATGGGCGAAAGCCGGAACATGAGATAAAAGCAGGTTGAAACGTCGAGGGTCGATGTCTTGTTGCAGACGGTGCAGGTAATCGCTTGCAGAAGGGTAGTCCATGCCGTAAATCGATAATGCCCGGCCCTTGATCTCAAGATCCGCACGTTCATTGATCAGGAGTTTGACCCCTACACCGGCGAAATGCCTGCGCAGGTTTTCTCCTTCCAGCCTTGACCAGTATTCCCAGTTCCCCTGCACGGCATAGATGCCGTGCGGAGCGTGCAGCTGTTTCAGGAAATTCAGGACACCCCTGATATTTCTCTCCTCTTCAAGGTAGTCTCCGGTCAGGACAATCAGGTCCGGTTCCAGACTGGTAACCTGGTTCGCTACCTTCTTGAAATAGTCGTCAAAACTGCTTAAATGCAGGTCGCTGACCTGCACCATGCGGATCAGGCCGCCGGGCAAGGGAGACGGTACGGAGCTTTGTTCAACCTGCAGGGCCTGTGGCTCGTACCATGCAGTCTCTGCCAGCAAAGCCCCGGTCAATCCGGCAAATCCGAGGGAAAGGAACCGGCGTCTGCTGATGCCTTTGCGTCGGCGCACGGGCCAGGTCATAAAAACCTGCCAAAAGCGTGCTTGCCGTGGTTGCCAGGATGGCGCGATTGTATTATCTTATGACAGTGCATGATCCGACAATTATATAGGGATCTATCTCGAAAAGGAAAGGCGATACAAGTTATGGAGCAATACCAGCAAGTTACCGATAATGTCTCCTGGGTTGGCGTTCGGCATCCCGATCTGGAGATTTTTGACGAACTGTTTCCGACCCACAACGGCACAACCTACAATTCCTACGTGGTTCGCGGGCAAGACAAAACGGCACTTATCGATACGGTCAAGGCCCCTTTTACCGACGAATTTCTTAATAAAATTGAAGCAGCGATCGGCCTGGAAAAAATCGATTTGGTGGTCATCAGCCACACCGAGCCAGACCATTCCGGAGCCCTTGGCCGGTTGCTCGAGTTGCGTCCGGATCTGCCGGTTTATTGCAGCCGCCCGTCGCAGAATTTCCTCAGCCAGCTGCTGAACCGTCCATTCAATGCGCATGTGGTCAGCGACGGCGAAGAGATAGACCTCGGCGGACTGACCCTGCGCTTTATTCTGGCGCCCTACCTGCACTGGCCGGACACCATATTCACCTATCTGGTCGAGGAAGAGATCCTTTTCCCCTGCGACGCGTTTGGTGCGCATTATTGTGCGCGCAAGCTGTTTGATGATGAAATCCCTGACTTTTCCCAGGATTTTCACTTCTACTTTGACTGCATCATGCGCCCTTTCAAGGACAAGGTTCGCGATGCCGTGGCCAAGGTCGACGCGCTCGAATTGAAGATGATCTGTCCTTCCCACGGACCGATCCGTCGGATTGATCCCCGGGCCGTGGTAGATTCCTACCGCCGCTGGTCGGCTTTGCCGCCGAAGCAACCGAAGCCTCGCGCCCTGTTACTGACGCTTTCATCGCACGGCAACACGCACACCATGGCGGCCACTATACGGGAGGAACTTGAAGCCAAGGGGTTCAACGTGGTCGTGATGCGCATGTGCGAGATGCGTGATGGCGACCTGCGGGATGAACTGGAACTGGCCGACCTGATCCTGATTGGCTCTTCGACGATCAACCGTGATGCCCCGCCGCAAGCCTGGCATGCCATGTCACTCTTCTCGTTGGTCACGCCCAAGGCGAAAGTTGCCGGGGCCTTTGGCTCTTTCGGCTGGAGCGGTGAGGCCGTGAAGCTGATCGAGGATCGTCTGAAGGGGTTGCGCTTCAAGATACCGGTTCCCGGCTTGACCTTGCGCTTTACGCCGACAGAAGAAAACCTCGAGGAATGCCGTGAGTTTGCCCGCCAGTTCGCAGCGCAGGTGGCGGGTCCGGAAGCGGCTTGAATGCAACAGTAAGACTTCCAGACCACAGTTCAGAACAGACAAACTAAAAGACGCAAAGGTTAGTCTTTGATGAAGGCCCCCTTTTGCGTCTTGTTTTTTTGACCTTTGCGCCTTTGCGTTAAATTCTGTTTTTTGGATTGTTAGTATCCTTTAGCGAGCAGCATGCGAACCTTTCATGACATCTGAAACACAAAATCTGCAGGCGGCAGAAATCGCTGTCGTCGCGCCCCTCGACAAAACCCTTACCTATGCCGTGCCAGAAAGGCTGGCCGGGAACCTCCAGGTCGGCAGTCGCGTGCGGGTGCCTCTTGGGCGCCGGCAGGTAGTCGGATATGTCATGAAGCGGGTTGCTCCGGACGGCGCAGCCTTGAAAGAGATACTGGAAATCATCGATCCTCACCCCCTGTTTCACGAACGCCATGCTTCATTCTACCTGCGCGCTGCGCGTTATTACGATTATCCGCCCGGTGAGGCCGTGCGCACGGCGCTGCCGGCAGGACTCTCTGCACCGGATGTCACCCCGCCGGTCTTGCGTGACAGGCTTTATCGGCCAACGGCAAGGGATGAAGAACCAAAAGGCGGGCGTCAACGCGAGATCCTCGGGTTCATCCGGGGAGAAAAATCTGCCAGCCTGAGCCAGCTTCGCGGTAAATTCCCAGCACCTCACGCCGCCCTGCAGCGGCTGGTGGAGCTTGGCTTCCTTGAGTTCGAAGAAATCGAAAAACTCCGGGACCCTTTTGCCGAAATTGCCGTGCAAGAGCATCATGCCGTTGTGTTGAATCCGGCCCAGCAGGAGGCCGTCGACCGCGTCGGTCAGGCCCTGCAGTCGGAACGGTTTCAGTCTTTTCTCCTGCATGGTGTGACCGGCAGCGGCAAAACCGAAGTCTATTTGCGCGCCGTCGCACAAACCCTGGAACGTGGTCGCCAGGCATTGGTCCTGGTCCCTGAAATTGCCCTGACTCCACAACTGGTTGCCCGGTTCCGCAGCTGGTTCCGGGACCTTGATGTCAACTTGGCCGTGCTGCATTCGGGATTATCGGATGGAGAGCGTTACGATGCCTGGTGCAGGGTTGCCCGTGGCGATATAGATGTGGTGATCGGCGCGCGTTCGGCGGTCTTTGCGCCTCTTGATGACCTGGGGTTGATCGTCGTAGACGAAGAGCACGACGGCAGCTATAAACAATCGGAAGGCTTTCGCTATAATGCACGTGACCTGGCCCTGATGCGCGGCCAGCGTGACCAGACCGTTGTTCTCCTGGGGAGCGCCACACCGGCCCTGACGACCTACCAGCGGGCGATGGATGAGCATCTTACCTACCTGGAACTACCCGAACGTACCGCTGAGCGAACTCTACCCAGTGTCCACTTGATCGATCTTTCCGAACACCGGCAAGAAAGCCTGTTGAGTGAAGCCCTGCAAGGGGCCCTTGAGGAAACCCTGGTGGCCGGTGAACAGGCGTTGCTGCTGCTCAATCGCAGAGGGTACGCTCCGTTTCTCCTCTGTCACGACTGTGGCGCCGCCCTGCGCTGCCTGAACTGCGACATCACCCTGACGTATTCGCAGGTGCAGCGTTCCCTGCGCTGCCATTACTGTGACTTCCGCCAAGCGCCTCCGGATAGCTGTGATCGCTGCAGCGGTGCCAGGCTGCTCCCCGAAGGCATGGGTACGGAGCGTCTTGAAGAGGAAATCCGGCGGAATTTTCCCGACGCCAGGGTGGCGCGGATGGATCGCGATACCACCATGCGCAAAGGGGCCCACCATTGCCTGATCGATCGGATGTCGGCCGGAGAGATTGATGTCCTGATCGGTACACAGATGATAGCCAAGGGCCATGATTTCCCGGCAGTGACCCTGGTCGGGGTCCTCAATGCCGACACTGCGCTCAACATGCCCGACTTCCGCAGCGCCGAACGGGTTTTCTCCCTGCTCAGTCAAGTCGCCGGGCGAGCAGGGCGGGGCGATCGTCCCGGGCGAGTCCTGATTCAGACCTACGCTGTGGACAATTCTGCTCTCGAGTACGTGACGCGGCATGATTATCGCGGCTTTGCCGAACTGGAGCTGACCCAGCGCCAAGCCCTGGCATACCCGCCTTTCGGTCACCTGGTCAACCTGGTTTTAAGCAGTAACGATGCGGCCAGGGTGAAAGAGGCCGCAAAGCGGTTGGCAGACGAACTCGCCCGGGCAGGTGATGATGTCGAAGTGCTCGGGCCGGCACCTTGTCTGTTGGCGCGCCTGCGCAACCGGCACCGTATGCAGATCCTGCTCAAGGCGAAACAGCGCGACCCCCTGCGCAGGAATATTGCCTTGTTGGGCAGGTTGAAAAAGGGACTGCCGCCGGGTGTGCAACTGACAGTTGATATTGATCCGGTCGATATGTTCTGATGTAGGAGATCGTTTGCGAGAGTGAGAGGATAAATGTTCAGACAACGTTGGCTGATTGTAATACTTTTCATCCTGCTGGCCTCCTGTGCCCGCCCGCCCGAACCACCACCGGTGGTTGAAGTTCCTGTGGTTGAAGGGCCGATCGCTGCAGAAGAGGTCCCGGTTCTGCGGCCTGTCACCTGGCAGGAGATTCCCGGCTGGCGCAAGGATGACCCAAGCCAGGCGCTTGGCGCTTTCCTCGAGAGTTGCAGTGCTTTGCGCTGGCGCCCGGAGTGGCAGGCACCCTGCCAGCAGGCAGCCGCCATGGTGCAAGCTGGAGAGGATGAGGCGCGGCAATTCTTTGAACGGAATTTTGTGCCGCACCAGGTCCAACAGCCGGATGGCACTTTCGAAGGTCTGATGACGGGCTATTACGTCCCGGACCTGAAGGGCAGTCGCTATGCGTCCTCGGAATACCCGTACCCGCTCTATCGTCGTCCCGATAACCTGCTGACCATCGACCTGAGTGATGTTTATCCAGACCTGGGGGATTACCGGCTACGCGGACGCCTTGACGGCCAGCGGGTCATCCCTTACTGGGACCGGAGCGGTATAGACAGTTATGACCGACCCCTGGCCGGCCAAGAGCTTTTCTGGGTGGCCGATCCCGTTGAACTCTTTTTCCTCCATATCCAGGGCTCAGGGCGCATCCTGCTGGATAATGGCGAGTCGATCATGGTCAACTACGCTGATCAGAACGGCCATCCATACAGGTCGATCGGCAAGTACCTGATTGATCGTGGTCTCATGGAGCGTCACGAGATGTCAATGCAGAACATCAGCAAGTGGGCGAGAAACAATCCGATGGAAGTCGACGCCCTGCTCAACCAGAACCCGAGTTATGTATTCTTCCGTGAACTGGACAGCAAGGTGAAGAGCCCGCCCGGTGCGCTCGGGGTTCCCCTGACGCCGGGGCGCAGCATCGCCGTTGACCGGCGTTATATCCCCCTTGGCACGCCGGTCTTTGTCGAGACAAGCTGGCCGAACAGCGCCCAGCCGCTGCAGCGCCTGATGATGGCACAGGACACGGGAGGCGCGATCAAGGGTCGGGTTCGCGGCGATTTTTTCTGGGGAATGGGTGATGACGCCGGGGCAAAGGCCGGGAGCATGAAACAAACCGCAAAATTCTGGGTGCTGTTGCCCAACTCGAATAAGGAGCAATAATGATCAAGCTGCTGCAACCCTTGAAGGTTCTCTTTTTGTCTCTGGCGTTGTACACGGTTTTTACCCCATTGGGCCTGCACGCTTTCGTCCCGGCCAAAGGGATGTTCCTGGTTGCCGATGAGGGAATGGCCGACCCGCGTTTCAAGTCCCGGGTGATCCTGCTGATCCGGCATGATGCAGAGGGCTCCGCCGGGTTGATCATCAACCGGGGCAGCAGGCTGCCGTTGAATGCCGTCCTGCCAAAAGAGTCGCAACTCGACCGACAGGGGCAGACTTTATCCTATGGTGGGCCGGTTGACCCGGATTCCCTGCTCGCCCTGGTCAAGGTGCACAACGACCCTCCTGAACCGGCCGAAAAAATCCTTGCGAACACCTATGTAACGGGTGTCGGGGTTCTTGATGTGTGGCCTGACTTCGCTGTAGAAGTGATCGAATACCGGGCTTTTGTCGGGTATACCGGATGGGCTCCCGGGCAACTGAATCATGAAATGCAACGCGGGGACTGGCATGTTGTGCCGGCGGATGAGGAAAGTGTTTTTGTCGGGCGGGATGAGACTTTATGGGAAAAGTTGAACAGCAAGGTTGTCGCAGGGGAATGATCGCCTGACCACTCTCTACTGCGCCGGTTAAGCCAGACGATCGAGGAGCCCCTTGACGACCGCATCTAGCCGGGCCTGGTCTTCTTCAAGGATGTTCAGGAAGCGTAATCCGCCCAGTTGCAGACCGTTGCTCTGCTCCTCCCCGACCCAGATTACCTCGGCAAGGCCACAGATGATCCCTTTCTTGTCGCCGATCGACAGATAGACCAAAACCAGCTCAGCCATGTTGATCGGCGGCTGCATGGGCAGGCGCATTCCGCCACCGGCAAGGTTGACCAGGTATTTGTTGAATTCGGTGAACTCTGCAGCGGAAACCCCTGACCTGATTTTATCCAGGTGCTCTCGCCAGAGCTGACGCATTGCCGAGAGATTGCCCTCGCCGCGCTTGAGCCCCACCCAGGCGTTGACGTCAACGCGCGGGTAAATCCTGCGGGAGATAAACTCCAGGTCCCCTGCAAACTCCAATCGGATGTCCTGGCTGCTGATTTTCTCGACGAACGCTGCGGTCAGGCGCAACCCCATCCCCTTGCTGTCGGTCATGACCTCGAACTTCATCTCTGGTTCGAAAGGGTAGGAGTCGGCTGCGTCCGATCCGTAAGGCAGGGCCAGGTCCAGCTGCATCGGCTGGCTGCGCATGGCATAGCCGGTGATCGTATCCACGGCGGGCGGTTCTTCATCGCTGTAGACCCGCTTGATAAAAACCTTCTGCCCTTTATTGAAGTATTTCCCGAATGACATATAGCTTAAAATCGTAGGTTGTCGGTCAGCTTATCCGCAGACCTGTTCTTCGATCGCCGCGGCAACAGCTTCCACTGCCATGCCGCCGCCCGAAATGGTTATTTCAGCGTATTTTTCATAGAGCGGCTGGCGCTCCAGGTAAAGCTGCTCGTAGCTTTCGCCCGGGGCAATAACCAGACCGCGAGTATCCATGTCATGGACTCTGGTCAGCAGTTCTTCGAGCGGGATGTCGATAAATACCAGCTGTCCCAGCGCCCTGAGGCGGTCCATGGCCCGCGCACTATACACCGCCGAGCCTCCGGTTGCAACTACGCTATGAGTGGTCGCCAGGCCGCAGAGGTTGTCCGCTTCGAGCTCCTTGAACCGCTCCATTCCTGCACGAGCGATGATCTCCTGCAGGCGACCGCGCTGTTCGGTCTGCAGCAACAGGTCGGTATCGACAAAGTTGTAGCCGAGGCGTTTTGCCAGGAGTACGCCAACCGTACTCTTGCCGGCACCAGGCATGCCGATCAGGATAATATTCAGGGCACAATCTGTACGCATGCGTCTCTAGGCCTCACGTCAGCCAGAAATTTTCAAGACAATCTTGCCGAAGTGTTTGTCCTCTTCCATCATCCGATGGGCTTCGACTACCTCGTCGATAGTAAACGTCTTCTCGATGATTGGGACAATGGTGCGGTCGGCGAATTTCGGCAGAGCGCGCCGGGTGAACTCGGCGACGATCTCGGCTTTTTCCGGCACCGGGCGGGAGCGCAGCACAGAGCCGATGATCTGTTGGCGTTTGACCATCATCAGGGCCAGGTTGAGCTCGGCCTTGATGCCGCTGATGACCCCGATCAGGACCAGTTTGCCCTTGTAGGCGAGCGATTTCATGTTCGGGTCGAGATACTTGGCACCGACATGGTCGAGGACCAGGTCAACACCCTTCTTGTTCGTGTACTCCTTGACAATTTCGGTAAAGTCCGGATTCTCAACGTAGTTGATAACCATATCGACGCCAAGATCGCCGACCCGGGCCATCTTGGTCGGATGGGCCGTGACGATCAGCTTGCTGTTCGGCGTCAGCGCCTTGCTGAGCTGAATTGCTGCCGTGTTGACGCCGCCGCCGCCGCCGTGGATGATCGCGGTCTGGCCGTCCTGGAAATCACCGATCATGAAGATGTTGAGGAACGCGGTAATGTAGGACTCGCAGATGCAGGCGGCTTCTTCGAAGTTGACGCTGTCGGGGATGCGCATCAGGTGGCTGGCGTAGGCCACGGCGTACTCGGCGTAACCGCCGCCGCCGACCAGACTGATAACCCGGTCGCCAACGCTCCATCCTGATACTCCCTGGCCGATTTCTGCTATGGTCCCCGAGACTTCCAGGCCGAGGATCTCGGAGTCTCCGGGAGGGGGCGGGTAGTTGCCCTGGCGCTGGACCAGGTCGGGACGGTTGATCGAGGTGGCAACGACCTTGACCAGGACTTCGCCCTCTTTCGGGGTCGGCTTGTCGACTTCGCCGACCTTGAGTACGTCCACGCCGCCGAATTTATCCATCAATACTGCTTTCATATTTATCCTCCGCGTGTCAAAAGTTGAAATATTAGGATACAGAATTCAGTATTCAGTATCCAGAAGTTAAGACTGCTGTTGTCTTGGCTCAGCTTGAATTCTTTTATACCAGATGTTCTGCACTGGTTTTCTACTGAATTCTGAATACTGGATTCTGAATACTGGATTCTGAATACCTATGAGCTTCCTTCCCCCTCCCTGACAAACCGGTAACCGCGCCCCCGCACCGTCAGGAAGTGCCGGGGGTTGGTCGGGTCCTGCTCAAAATATTTGCGCAGCCTGACGACGAAGTTGTCGAGGGTGCGGGTTTCGGTGTCTTCTGCCATGCCCCACACCGATCTCAACAGCTCGGCACGGGTCAGGGTCTCCCCTTCACGGGCAAAGAAAGTCTCCAGCATGCGGCCTTCCAGTTCGGTGAGTCGGATTGCGCCGTTGGCCGTGTCTGCCTGGAGGTTCTTCAGGTCGACGCGGTTGCCGTCGAACCGGTAATGCTCGTTCCTGTTGAAGCCCGGCTGATACCATGCCGATCGTTTCAGCATGCCCCTGATCCGCAGCAGGAACTCTTCGAGGTTGAATGGCTTGCTCAGGTAGTCGTCGGCGCCAACCCGCAAGCCCTTAACCCGATTCTGCTCTTCGCCCAAAGCTGTGAGGATGAGGATCGGCAACTGCGGCGAGGTTTCGCGCATCTGTTGACAGAGGTCTATACCGTGGCTGTCGGGCAGCATCAGGTCGAGAACGACCAGGTCGAACCGCTTGTTGGCGAAGACCTGCATGGCGGCGGCCCCGGTCGCCGCGTGAGTAACACGGTAGCCCTCCCGTTCCAGGTTGAAAACCAGGCCCTGGGCGATATGTTCTTCGTCTTCGACGAGAAGGATACGTGGTGGCCTCATGAGGCCTCCGCAGTGTCCGGCAAAGATGCCGGCGGCAGACAGATTTTGAAGGTAGTGCCATGGCCCTTGCCCTTGCTCTCCACCTTGACCTGACCGTGATGGCGGCGGACGATGGCGTGCACGATGAACAAGCCGAGCCCCGTGCCGCGAATGTTCTCGTCCTTGCGGCGGATGCGGTAGAACATGTTGAAGATTTTTTTCTGCTCGTAGAATTCAATGCCGCGGCCATGGTCGGCGATGGCCAGGCAGCAATTCTTTCCTTCCATGCCCAGGCTCACAGTAATCCGCGGGGATTTGTCAGAGTAGAGGACCGCGTTTTCCAGCAGGTTGCGCAAGACTGTCTCCATGGCATCATGGTCGATGGCCGCATGGATGCCCGGGGTGATCTCCATGGTCAGTTTGCCGGCCTTGGGCAGGGCGAACTTCCGGGTGCGGAAATATCTTTCGACGAAGGCACTGAAATCGATCGGTTGCAGGTCCAGCCGCCAGTGCTTTTGTTCCACCCGGCTGGCTGAAAGGAGGTTGTCTATCAGGCCATTCAAGCGGGTCGTATCGCTCAACATCGTCTCTATGAACGCAGCCAGTTTTTCCGGCGACGGCTGGTGGCGACGAACGGTTTCCAGATGCAGCTGCAGCGAGGCCAGCGGAGATTTCAATTCGTGGGTGACCTGGGAGATGAAATGGCGTTGTTCCCGGACCAGGGCGGACTGCTTTTTCCAGTAGAGGAAGATGACGTAAACGCCGACCAGGATCGAAATCAGCAGCAGCAGACCTTCGGTGAGAATCAACCAGTCAGGGCCGCCTACCAGTAGCTCAGGGCTGTACTTTTCCGCCAGTTGCCGCAACTTGCGGTGACTGCCGAGGAACCAGTTCAGCCAGACGATGACCACCAGGACCCAAGCCAGCTGGATACCGATAAACGCCATAAGCGGGTTAAATATGCGTTTCAACCACTTCATAAGCGATATTTTTACCATTACCGACAGCAGGCGACAAGGAGAAACCGGCTTTGACCCTTAGGCCGTAACCTTCAAGAAAGATTGAATTATATGTGAAGATCACGACAACACTATGCCGAAGATTTTACAGAAGTATTACATATCGGCAGAGAGCTCTCTGTTAAAATCAATCAAGAATCTGAGGCCCTCTCGCCTAAGATCAACCTGAAGTCTCCGGAGTCACGATGCGCATCGGCAAACATGAAGTTCCCTATCCTCTGATCCAGGGCGGCATGGCCGTCCGTGTTTCGGGGCATCGCCTGGCCGGCAACGTGGCCCGCTGTGGCGGCATCGGCCTGGTGGCCACTGCGGGAATCGGCATTAACACCCCGCGTTTCAAGGGTGACAACTACTTTGCCGCAGAACCTCTGGCGCTCAAGGATGAATTGGCCAAGGCTTACGAAATTGCACCGGATGGCGTGATCGGCACCAACTGCATGGTCGCGGTCACCGACTATGCTGAGCTGGTCAAAGCTTCCTGCGAAGGTGGCGCGAAGTTGATCGTCAGTGGTGCCGGCCTGCCCATGAACCTGCCGGAGCTGACCGCCGACTGGCCGGACGTGGCCCTGGTGCCGATCGTTTCTTCGATCAAGGCCGCCGAATTGATCGCCCGCAAATGGCACAAGGCCTATGATCGCCTGCCCGATGCCGTGGTGGTTGAAGACCCCGACACCGCGGGTGGTCATCTAGGGGAGAAATTGGAGAATATCGGGACTGGTGAATATGATCAGTATGCGACGGTACGCGGTGTCAAGGCTTATCTCCGCGATACGTGGAAGCTTGATGTTCCCGTTATTGCCGCAGGGGGTATCTGGGACCGGGCCGATTTTGACAATGCCATGGCACAGGGAGCCGACGGCGTACAGATGGGGACCCGTTTTGTCTGTACCGAAGAGTGTGACGCCGATGATGCCTTCAAGCAGGCGTACCTGAACTGCAGCGAAAGCGATATCGGGCTGATTATGAGTCCGGCGGGTCTGCCGGGCAGGGCCCTGGTGGCGAATGTCCCGGCGATACGTGAACGCGATCTGGAGATGACACCAAGATGCCCGACCGGCTGCCTGCGCAAGTGCACTTACAAGTCTGAGCAGGAACGCTTCTGCATCGTCCATGCCCTTGATCGTGCACAAAGGGGCGACATGGAAACCGGACTGGTTTTCTGCGGCAGCAATGCCTGGAAAGCCACGCGCATTGAAACGGTCCAGGGTATTTTCGACGAACTCTTCCATGACCAGGTCACCCAGGCTGTCTGCGGATGATGCTTCCGCGTCCTTAAACTTTGCAAGGCAGCCTGAAGGCTGCCTTTTTTATGTCAGCTTAATCCGCACAAAACCAACAGTTCAGGACTTGAAAATATCCCTATAGCCCTTGTCAGGCCAGCCTGTTCTGTTGTAGTATCGCAGGATGTGGTTCGGGATAACCCCGAACCTCATTCTTTTCTTGAGGAGTTGCTCGGATGGCGAAAAAGGAAGAATTCATCCCCAAGTGGATTGCCTGGGAATCGACCCAGCGCTGCAACCTTAATTGCGTACACTGCCGCTGTTCGTCCGACATGGATGCTGCGGTCGGCGATTTCAATACTGAAGAAGCGTTCAAACTGATTGACGATATCTGCGAAGTCAGCACCCCGGTCATGGTCCTGTCCGGCGGTGAACCGCTGCTCCGCAAGGATATCTTTGAGATCGCCCGCTACGGTACCAATAAGGGGCTGCGCATGTGTATTGCGACCAACGGAACCCTGATTACCGATGAAATCTGCGAGCAGATGCAAGCAGCCGACATCAAGATGGTCTCGCTTTCACTCGATGGCTCGACAGCCGAAATACATGATAACTTCCGCGCCTGTCCCGGGGCTTTCGAAGGTGTCGTGCGCGGCGCCGAGACGCTCAAACGCAACGGCATCAAGTTCCTGATCAACTCGTCGTTTACCAAACGCAACCAGCACGATATTGCTGCGACCTTCAAGGTGGCCAAGAGCCTCGGTTCGACAGCCTGGTACATGTTCATGATCGTGCCGACCGGGCGTGGCGAAGAGATCATGAACGAACTGATCTCGCCGGATGATTACGAGGAGATTCTCTCCTGGCACTACGAACAGGAGAAGGGCGAAGACGACATCCTGATGCGGCCGACCTGCGCGCCGCACTATTACCGTATCGTGCCGCAGATGGCCAAGGCCGAAGGGGTCGATTTCAAGCGTCGTAGCCTGACGTTCTCCACCGGTGGCGGCAAAGGCTGCATCGCTGCCCAGACGATCTGCCTGATCGACTGCTTCGGCAACCTCAAGCCCTGCTCATATTTTCACTCGTCGGTCGGCAACGTCAAGCAGATCCCGTTCAAGGAACTCTGGTTCAACAGCAAGACCTTTAACGACCTGCGTGACTTCAAGAAGTACAAGGGCAAGTGCGGCGAATGCGAGTTTATCAACGTCTGCGGTGGCTGTCGCGCCCGTGCTGATGCGGTCTACGGCGATTACATGGAAGAAGAGCCGTTCTGCAACTACATTCCCGATCGCACCCGCAAGCGGATGGAGAAGGAAGCCGCGGAAAACGCTAACAAATAGTCGCTAGGGGCTAGGGGCTGGGGACTGGTTTGCCAGCCCCCAGCGTCCAGCCCCCGAATTTAATATACAGGAGGCAACAACATGTCCCAGGATTATACGTTTCTGAAAGCCTGTCGCGGTGAGAAAACCGATTACACCCCGGTCTGGCTGATGCGCCAGGCCGGCCGTTACCTGCCCCAGTACATGGCGGTACGTAAGAAAGTCACCTTCCTCGAATTGTGCAAAACCCCTGAGCTCGCCGCCGAGGTGACGATTCAGCCGATCGACTACCTGAACGCCGATGCGGCGATCCTTTTCTCCGACATCCTGACACCGGTGGAACCGATGGGGCTGAAGCTTGACTTCGTGCCCGGTCCGGTGTTCGAGAACCCGGTGCGTACCGAGGCCGATATCGATGCCCTGCGCATCCCGGTGATGGAAGAGGACGTCCCTTACGTCCTCGAGACGATCAAGATTCTGCGTCGCGAGTTTGAAGGCCGTGTACCCCTGATCGGTTTCGGCGGCGCCCCCTTCACCCTGGCCTGCTATATGGTCGAAGGCAAGGGGAGCAAAGATTTCGCCCAGATCAAACGCTTGATGTACGGGGCGCCTAAGCTGTATGCCAAGCTGATGGATAAGATCACGGAAATGGACCGTCAGTATCTGAACGCCCAGATTGCAGCCGGTGCCCAGACGATCCAGATCTTTGACACCTGGGGGGGCATCGTTTCACCCCTCGACTATGAGAAGTTCATCCTCCCCTACACGAAGAAGCTGATTGACGGCCTCGACCGCAGTGTACCGATCATCCACTTCGTCAAGGGTGCCGGCACCATGCTTGATACTGTTGCCAAGGCCGGATCGGATGTCATGGGCCTCGACTGGCATGTCAACCTCGGCAAGGCCAGAGATATCATCGGCCCCGATATTGCTGTGCAGGGCAATCTCGACCCGACCGTGCTCTATGCGCCAAAAGAGCACATCGAGCGCGAGGTCAAGCGGATCCTCGACGAGAATGCCGGCCGTCCCGGGCACATCTTCAACCTTGGCCATGGCATCCTGCCGACGGTTGACCCCGAGCACGCCAAGTTCATGGTTGAATGCGTCCACAAGCACAGCGGCAAATAACGAGGCGCGCGGCGCGAAATGCGAGGCGAGAGTAACCAGCCCCCAACCCCCAGCCCCCGGCCGTTGGTCTCTCTAGAGAAACCAACGGGCCTGGTCCTTTTGAATATGGGCGGACCCGACTCGCTAAGGGCGGTCCGTCCTTTTCTCTATAACCTGTTTTCCGACCGGGAGCTGATTCAGCTGCCGGCCGGGGCCCTTTTGCAGAAGCCCTTCGCTTGGCTGATCAGTCGGATCCGGGCACCGAAGGTCAGGGTTAACTATGCCATGATCGGTGGCCGGTCGCCGCTTTTGTCGTGGACGGAGAAACAGGCGCAGGGTGCTGCGCGGGAGCTTGGCGCGCAGGTCAGACCATACGTGGCGATGCGCTACTGGAAGCCCCGCGCCGATGAGTGTCTGCGTCGGATGAAGCAGGACGGCATCGAACAGGCCGTCGTGCTCTCGATGTATCCGCATTACACCGGCGCAACCACCGGCAGCAGCGTTAAGGACTTTGAGGCGGCCGCGGCCAGCATCTATCCGGAACTCCAGTACACGATCATTCGCGAATGGTACGACTGGCCGGGATACCTCGATGCTTTGGCCAACCGCATACGTGAAGGGTTGGAAAAGTTTCACGAATTGGTCCGTGACGAAATTCCGATCCTTTTTTCTGCCCACGCCCTGCCGCAGAAGTTCATAGACGAAGGCGACCCTTACCTTGACCATGTCTTGTGCACAGTGCGGGGAGTCATGCAGCGCTTCGAAGAACGCCCCTGGAAGCTTGGCTTCCAGAGCCGGACGGGTCCGGTGCAGTGGATGGAGCCGGACACCCTGAACGTGCTCGATCAACTCGGTGCCGAGAAGGCCCCGGGCGTGTTGATCGTGCCGATTTCGTTCGTCTCGGACCATATCGAAACCCTGCAGGAGATTGATTTCGAATTCCGCATGCATGCCGAAGCGATCGGCCTGCCGAGGTTCGAACGTGCGCCATCGCTGAACGACAACATGGACTTTCTGCAGGCCCTTGCCGCACTGGTCCGCAGCCACCTGAAAGGCTCCGGATGATCCCCTGCAGGCACTGCGGAGCAGAATTCGACCCAGAGAATCTGCCGGGTGGCACGGAGATTGAGGCCGGCATGATCCTCGCCAAGGAACGCTACGGCGATGCTGGCAAGGTCTGTGCGAATTGCCTGGCCAGTCGCGGCCGGCTGGCGATGATGTACGATCCGACCTGCCATAACTGAGTCGGTTTGCGCACGCCGGGTTAGGTGCAAAGGCGGAGCAGTCAGCTCTTTTTCAGGGCGGGCCAATCTTGGCCCGCCCTTTTATTTTGGCTCTGGATCCGCCCCCGGTTAATCCTGTAGCGGGGCAGGCTTGTCCGCTCCAGCTCCGGAGCAAAAGCGCTCGCCTGTGGTCGTTCACCAGTACTCTGAGAAAACTCTCATCTCCCTGTAATTAATGATCTCTTTGTCTCTGCGGCGTTGGTGAGGTAAAAAGGTTTGGCTGTGTTATGATGTTTGTGTGAGACACCTCGGGTGCCGAGGTCTCTGCAAACCCTGAAAAGACTATTTATGTACCAGTTGATAGAAAAAATAGGTTCCGGATCACTCGGTTTTCTCGAAACCTCCGGTCGCATGGGGATGTTTCTGGTGCGTGCCCTGGCGAGTGTTTTCCACCCGCCGTTCAAGTTGAAGCCGGTGGTGCGCCAGGTTCATTTTATCGGTGCGCGCTCGGCATTCGTTATTCTTTTCACTGGCCTTTTCACCGGCATGGTCCTTGGTCTGCAGGGCTACTACACACTGCGTAAATTTGGCTCCGAGGGATTTCTCGGTTCGGCGGTCGCCCTGAGCCTGATCCGTGAACTCGGGCCGGTCTTGACTGCACTCATGGTCATCGGTCGGGCCGGCTCGGCGATCTGCGCCGAGATGGGCATTATGCGCAACTCCGAGCAGATCGATGCCCTGGAGTGTATGGCGGTTGATCCTTTTCGCTACCTGATCGCGCCCAAATTACTTGCCGGAATTATTGCCATGCCATTGCTGACGGCGATCTTTGACGTGATCGGTATCATGGGTGGGTACATGGTCGGGTCCGGTCTGTTCGGCATCAATCCTGGGGCATATTTTCAGGGGATGTACTCCAGCGTGGTCTGGGCTGATGTGGAAATGGGCCTGGTCAAATCATTGGTTTTCGGTTTGCTGATGGTCTGGATTGCCGCCTGCAAAGGGTTTTACCTGCACCTGGAGCGGTCGGGAGGTTTTGGTGCGGAAGGGGTCAGTCGGACGACAACGGATGCGGTGGTGCTCTCCTCGGTCAGTGTGCTGGTGTGGGATTACCTGATCAGCGCCCTGCTGTTGTGATACTGCCAATGCTGATGGGACTTTAATGATGAATGGTCAGGACAATCATACCCCACCTGTGGTCATCGAGCTCTCCGGCGTCAAGAAGTCTTTCGGGCGTCAAGCGGTGCTGCGCGGTGTCGATCTGCAGGTTCGCGAAGGCCGGACCCTGGTGATCGTTGGCGCAAGCGGGCAGGGCAAAAGCGTTATTATCAAGCACATGCTCGGCCTGGTCAGGCCGGACCGCGGCACGGTCAAGGTCTTCGGTCGTAATATCAATCGCCTGAATCGAAAAGAGAAGGACGAGATCCGTGAAAATTTTGGTGTTCTTTTCCAGAATGCCGCGCTCTTTGATTCGCTGAATGTTTACGATAATGTTGCCCTGCCTTTACGTGAGAGGACCCGGCGGAATGAAGACGAGGTGCGCCAGGGCGTCATGGAGAAGCTCGGCCTGATGGGGCTGCAGGAAGCGATAGATAAATTTCCCGCACAGCTTAGTGGCGGCATGCGTAAGCGCGTCGGCCTTGCCAGGGCCCTGATGCTGAGGCCGAAAATCGTTTTTTTCGATGAACCGACTACCGGCCTGGATGCTCACAAGAGCAACGAGCTCTACCGGCTCTTTTATCGGACCCAGCAGCAGCTCGGCTATACTGCAGTGATCGTCAGCCATGATGTGCCGAAAATTTTCAAACTGGCTGACGAGGTGGCGTTGCTCGCAGAAGGCCGGATCCAGGGGTGTATGTCCCCAGAGGATTTCCAGCTTTCCGAGCAACCGACGATCAGGGCTTTTGTCGAAGAAACCATGGGACATCTCTATTCAAGTGACAGAGAGGAGAACGGTTTTTATGCGCAGGTTTAATGTTGAAATGGTTGTCGGTCTCTTCATGATCGCCGGCTTTCTCTGTTTTGCGTGGCTCTCCGTACAGCTGGGTGACATTGATATCTTTGGTCCGCAGACCTACGCAGTCTCGGCAAAGTTCGGTTCGGTCTCAGGTCTGAAAGATGGCGCAATTGTCGAGATTGCCGGAGTGAAGGTGGGCAAGGTGACCGATATCAGCTTTGACCCGGACGACTACGAAGCGAAGGTAGTCATGTCGATCGACCAGGGCGTCGTCTTGCAGGATGACAGTATCGCGTCGGTCCGTACCGCCGGGATCATCGGCGACCGCTACATCGATATCTCACCGGGAGGTTCCGAGGCGTTGCTCGGCGATGGCGGCCGTATTCACGAGACCGAGTCGGCCATCAATCTCGAAGAACTGGTGAGCAAGTACATCTTTGAAAAAAATTAAGCCTGTTTCCCCGGAAACGCGCTCTGCAGTAAGGAGCTGTTGCCGATGATACGTCGAATCGTTCTGTTGCCATTCATTTTTCTCGTCGTTGGAGTGACCATCGCCTGGTCTGGCCAGGTTGAGGATGGTGTCACTGTGTCGCCAGCTGCAACCCGGGCGGATGTCGACTGGACGGAACTTGACGAGGGTGATCAGGAACTGTCGGTTTGGGATCCGCTGGAGCCGTTCAACCGCGGCATGTTCTGGTTTAACGACAAGCTCTATTTCTACCTGTTGAAGCCGGTTGCGAAGGGCTATCGTTACGTGGCTCCGGAGCCGGTCCGCGAATCTGTCGGCAACTTCTTCCACAACCTCGCGACACCGGTCAGGTTTGTGAACTGCCTGCTGCAGGGCAAGGGTCATGACGCGGCCGGTGAGCTGGCGCTGTTCATGCTCAATACCACTTTCGGTATCGCGGGCCTGTTTGACCTGACCCCGGATGACATGGTCAAACCGGATGCCGAGGACTTTGGGCAAACGCTGGGGCGCTACGGAACGTCTACCGGCTTTTACCTGGTCCTGCCGGTTTTCGGGCCGACGAATGCCCGGGATGCCGTCGGTCAAGTGGCCGATTCTCTGGTCCACCCGGTACCCTCGCCCTTTTATCTGCAGATGAAGCCACTTGAAGTGGCCGGTATACAGTCATACGACAAGGTGAATGAAGTTTCTCTCGACAAAGACACCTATGAATCGATCAAGAGAGATGAGCTTGATCCGTATCTTTTTATCCGTAACGCTTTCATGCAGAACCGGGCGGCAAAAGTCGAAAAATAATGACTGCTGTCTGTTACTGCCGAGGTTTGAACAATGACTATATGGTCGAAAAAAGTACTGCTTATTATCTTTGGGGTTCTCGTTTTCGGAGTGCCTCAGGCTATTTGTGCGGCATCACCGCTGGAGCAGGTCAAGGCCACCGTGAACCAGGTGATAGAGGTGTTGCGTCAGGGTGAGCTGCAGGGCGAGGCCCGGCGCAAGGTCCTGAGCGAACTGATAAGGGCACGTTTCGATTTTGTCATCATGTCCCAACGCACCCTAGGGCAACATTGGAAAAAAGCCACGGCACAGGAGCAGAATGAATTCGTCCGCCTGTATTCCGATCTTCTTGAGGCAAGCTACATTGGCAGGATTGAAGCCTACTCGGACGAAACGGTCGACTATAACTCGGAAAAAATTGATGGCGACCGCGCGGTCGTGGTTACGGTCGTCCACAGCCGCAATACGGACATCCCGATTGAATACCGCATGGTCAAACAGGGGGATGACTGGTTTGCCTACGATGTGGTGGTCGAAGATATCAGCCTGATCAAGAATTATCGGAGCAGCTATGGTGAAATCGTGCGCAAGGAGGGGTATGCGGGGCTCTTCGAGCGCATGAGAGAGAAGATCGCCGAATTACATGGGCAACCCATGAGGATTGGGGAAAAGACATGACCTCACTGGAGCCTTTTGACAGCGTCTGTCTTGGTGAGGAGTGTTCATCCCGCCTTTGCAAGCAGATGAAGCGTGAACTCGGCTTCTTCAGCTTTCTGTCTGAGGGCGATCTCGGTGATGTGAGCGTTTTTTTTAACTGTCGGACTGTTGCCGCGCGCACCAACCTCTGGAAGGCCGGTGATTCCTGTGACTATATCGCCTTCATCATCTCCGGGCGGGTCCAGATCAAGGTTGACACCGAGTTCCCCGGCAAGCAGGTCGTCGTCGGGGTGTTCAGCCGTGGCTCTGTTATCGGTTCCAGCTGCGCAGTTGACACGGCGCCGCGCTACACGACCGCGACGGCTATGGAGAATTCCGGTTTGATCCTGCTTGCTCACGACAACTTCAACCGATTACTTGAAGATTATCCTGCCATCGGCACCAAGCTTCTCAAGGGGATGCTGCTGTCGGAGTCGAACCGGCTGCAAAAAGCCTACATGCGGCTGGCATCCATATTCTGACGGCCTTTGACCGTTAAGTTAGATAGAAGGCTTGAGTACATTTGTGCAGCAGGCGTAATCCTTTCGGTAGCAATTGCTTGCTTCCTCCCAACCCACGTTCAGTTTTTATTCTCCTTGCCACTAACAATGTCGAGCTATGTCGCACTTACCTGATGCTCCGGCGGCAAAAAACCGATTTACAGGTTGAGCCCATTGCTGGTTTGCAATCGTCCGCATCAACCCATGACACACTTTTGCGGATGCGGGCACAGTTTTACGTTCAAGTTACAGGTTGTCGATGGACAAATTCAGGAGGCACAGTAATTTGCGGCGAATTGATAGGCAACGTAACCGCCCTCAATATTTTATAAACTGCTGAAATCACTGACTTTTCAAATCTTCCAATGCGTGCTGTTAAAGACATGCTCCCGAGCCGGCCTGAGCCTCTGCACCCTCAATGCTTTTGGTACATAAGTTGCTTTATTCTCTTGTATCGTATGCCAGAATGCTGTGGGGCACCGCTGAATAATCCAGGCCCCCTGTTGGCACTAAACACTCGGTAGCCCCTGGTTGCAATGGTGTGACAGGGGATCTCGGGGAAACGTCGGGCTAGGAGGTTATTTTAGATGAAGAAGTTAATTGTGGTTGTGATGGCGGTGTTATTGGTCGGGTTGCCTTTATTGGCTTCAGCTTCCGAGCAACATCCGACCAAGGATGAAGTGAAAGCTTTCGTCGACAAGGCTGTCAGTTACGCCAAAGCCAACGGTAAAGAACAAGCCCTCAAAGAATTCATGAATCCTCAAGGCGAATTTTTCCGCGGGGAGCTTTACATCTTCGCTTACGATTTTGACGGCAATGTTATCTCCCACGGCGCCAAACCGGCACTGGTCGGTAAAAACCTGCTGCGGCTCAAGGACGCCAAGGGGCTGAGCGTGATCGAGGAATTGCGCAACATTGCCGAGGGCGGTCAGGGCTGGCTCCGGTATTACTGGGACAATCCTGTAGAAAAGAAAGTCATGCCGAAGATGGGCTACGTCGTCAAGGTGGATGACGGCTGGTGGCTTGGTTCCGGTATGTACGAAGAAGAATAAATCAAGCATTTAAATTGTATGTCGCCCCGCCGCAGTTTTTGATCAACCTGCGGCGGGGTCCCTTTTACATCTATACATCCTTTCGTTGAAAGCAGGGGAAATGATAAAGAGACTACTGCTTGATTTCAGGGTAGCCGGCAAATTGTTTGGCTTGGCCGGTCTTATGGTCCTACTGATGTTGGCCCTCGCCGCAGTCTCCTTCCGCGGTTTACAGGGACAGAATCACGCTATGGAAAGCCTTTACCAGAACCAGTTTGCGGATATCCGTGAGAGCGGCGACGTGGGTAAGATACTGCTTGCCGCCAACGCTCATATCTACAAAGTTGTCAACATGATCAATATGGAAAAGAGCGAGCAGGACATTGACCAGGGCGTTGCCGGTTTCATGAAGCTGCTCGACCAGGCCCAGCAAAGGATCACGGTGATGGGCGATCTGGATGGCGAGGTCTTGAAAAAAAGCGCCAATAATTATTCTGCTCTGGTCAAGTCACGGGTCGAGTTGAGCGCAGAGTTGGCACGGATCAAGAAAGCCCTCCAGACTGAGGATGCCGAGCAGCTTAACGACGAGACGGCCAGGCTTCTCTGCACAGAGGTTTTTTTCGCCATCGAGAGTTATCGTCTGGCGGTCATTGATGTGATGCCAACGGTGCGGGCGATGAAAGATATCGGCGCCGAAATGGCGGCTGGCATGATGGCTGGAACAGACGAGGATTTCGGCACGTTACAACAGTCTCTTGACACCCTTCAGGGGCTGATGGGGTTGCTTGGTAAAATGAGCTACCTCAGCTCCCTGGAGAGTTATTCTCAGACAACCCGCAATTTTGTCATTACAGTCCTGGTTGCGCTGATCCTCTCGCTTTTTCTCACCGTTCTGATTATCCGTAGCATCACCAGGCCTTTGGCACTGGTTGTGAAATCTGCCCGTGAGATGAGCCTGGGGCGCTTCGCAGAAGGCTTGCAAATCGGCCAAAAGGATGAAATCGGTGACCTGGCAGAAGCCTTTAACCTGATGTCAGCGGGCTTGCAGGAAAAAATAGGCATGGCCGAGGGGATTGCCGCGGGGGATCTGACTGTCGATATCCGACTGGCTTCAAAGGAGGATCAGTTCGGCCGCGCTCTGCAGAAGATGCTGGTGAGTCTGCGGGAGATCGCTGGCGGCATCAATCTTTCGACCAGCCAGATTGCCCTCGGCAGCAGCGAAGTCGCCAAAGCCAGTCAGGTCCTGTCCGAAGGAGCATCGACCCAGGCTTCTTCTGCAGAGCAGGCCGCCGCTTCCGTGCAGGAGATGGTCGCCAATATTCGGCAAAACGCCGACAATGCCATTCAGACCGAAAAAATCGCCAGCAAGGCCGCCGCCGATACCCGTCAAGGTGGCGAAGCCGTCATGCAGACCGTGCTGGCGATGAAGGAAATTGCTTCCAAGATTCTGATTGTCGAGGAGATTGCCAGGCAGACCAATCTGTTGGCACTCAACGCCGCAATTGAAGCTGCTCGGGCCGGAGCCCATGGCAAGGGCTTTGCGGTTGTCGCAGCCGAGGTGCGAAAACTTGCCGAGCGGAGCCAGGTGGCTGCGGGAGAGATCGGCAATGTGTCAAGTACCAGCGTCGAGGTGGCGGAAAACGCAGGTCGTTTGTTGGAGATGATCGTTCCCGCTATTCAGAAGACCGCCGAGTTGGTGCAGGAAATTTCTTTGGCCAGCGGCGAACAGGATGCCGGAGCGAATCAGATCAGCAGTGCGATTCAGCAGCTTGACCGGATTATCCAGCAAAATTCTGCAGCGGCGGAGGAGCTCTCCTCGACCGCAGAGGAATTGGCCAGCCAGGTCGGGCAACTTCAAGACACGGTTTCACTGTTCAAGTTCGAACAAGATGATTTTGACGAGAGCCGTTCACTACCGCGAAATCCGCTGATTCACTGACATGCCCGGCCCTGTTTTACATGTTCCGAGGTGCTCGACCACCACACTTGTTCAAAGGTCATGCGCCTGAAGCTGTTTCAGCAATTCCTTTTGCTCGTCATTCAGGTGGTGCGGTACGGCGACTTCGATAACAACGTAAAGATCACCAGCCTCTTTGCCCGGTCGTCCGGGGACACCAAAACCTTTCAACCTGATCTTGCTGCCGCTCCGGGTGCCGGGCTTGACCTTGATGCGCTTGGCCTGCTCGAGGGTTTCGACTTCAACCGAGGTGCCGAGGCACGCTCCGCTAAACGGCACCTTAACTGTTGTAAAAAGATCACTGCCTTCACGTTGGAACCGGGAGTCTCCGGTCACCGTGAGTTCCAGCATCAGGTCTCCAGCCGGGCCGCCGGACGGGCTGGCGCCGCCCTTGCCGGGGATGCGCAGTTTCTGTCCTGATTCGACCCCGGCCGGGATGCGCACCTGCAGCTGGTCGACCTTGCCGTTACGGTCGAGGTCAACCCGCCGCTCGCCGCCGAGCACCGCCTGTCGGAACGGGATCGTCAGCCGCATCAGGTAGTCCTGTCCCTTGACCGGCCTGTGAAAATTCTGGCGGCCGCCGAAACCCTGATTGAGTCCCGCGCCGCCGAAGATATGACTGAAAATATCATCGCTGCCACGGCCACCGAAGCCGAATTCACGGAAGATGCTGCCAAGATCGGCGCTCCGGAAAATGTCTTCCTGCGAGAAGTTCTGATGAAACGCCGCATCGCCGAACTGGTCGTACTGCTTCTTTTTGTCCGGATCGGAGAGCACTGCGTAGGCTTCGGTAATTTCCTTGAAACGCTCTTCAGCCGCCTTGTCATCGGGATTTTTGTCCGGATGGTATTTCAGGGCCAGCTTACGATAGGCTTTTTTGATCTGGTCGGCTTCGGCAGATTTCTCCAGGCCGAGCACAGCATAGTAGTCTTTGGCCATGAGGTTTCCTTGCAAATGGAGTTGCTGGCCCGTTTCACGTGACGGGTATCAGGCAGGCTCAATATAATGATGCAATGACGGCTGGTCAAGAAGCGCGGCGGGTGATTTTGAATTATGTCTAATAAACCTTAAGTCACGGGTGTTATTGGAACGCGGCGGCCAGCCAGCACGCACCGCCGACCAGCAGGGCGGCAGCCTGGGCAGGGATGGCCTGTCGCATTTCTTTTTCAACACCGGAAGGGGAGGTGAAGGTCGATGAGCCGGTGAAGTGCATGGCACACCAGGAAGAAACCGTGGTGACCGCGATCAGCAGGGCCATGGAGTTCAGCCAGTCAAGCGAGGCATGCAGGACGACAATGCCCGCGAGTCCCGCAACAAGTCCTGCTATCGCACCTTTCATGGCGAAGGCCCGCCCGGGCAGCCATGGCAGGAGCAACGGAACCAGCACGGCACCGGTGAAGATCCCGAGCAGGCCCGAGCAGATAGCAGCACCGCCACGGCTCCAGGCTGCCAAGGGTGAAAAGATCTGCGGGCCAATGCCACCAAGAATGAAGAGGGCCAGGATACTCCACAAGGTCTGTTTGCGTAGGTTGACCAGCTCGACGGGGGTCAGCACCAACCGGTCGATAACGCCAAAAGTGACACGACGCATATCCGGGGCGGCATGGCAGCCGTCGCGCAGGAACAGCGGCAAGTCCTTGCTGAACACCGGACCGAAGACGACCTTGAAGCCACTCGCCTTGCTAACCTCGTGGGATGCGACGCCGGGAGCGCCGAGTTGGGGCACGATCAGGGTCCGATGATTGACGACCTGATCCAGGCCGGTGATTTGCACCCGGCGAATCATTTCGTCCGTGCCGAAGGTCCCTTTGCCGGCGGCGCACCAGACATTGATCCCTTTGGTATCCAGGACCAGCAGCCAGAGGTTGTGGCCGTGCATGTCGCGGCGCACGATGTCGAAAGTCATCTTGTAGTTGGCCGTGACCAGGACCTGGCTGTCGGCAGTTGGTGAGCCGATGGCATAGAGCCCCGGGGCGATGCTGTAGCGGTTGCGGCCGAGTCCCCAGCGCATCTGCCAGCGACCGGAAATATCGGTTCTTGTCAGCCTGGTTGTGATTTGCGGGACCTGGCCGGCCGGGGTGTTGAGCCAGCCACAGACGAAAGGCCAGAGCTTGTAGCCGGGGCGGTCGTCAGCAATGGCCGGGCAGCAGCTCAAAGCCTTATTGTCCGGTGGGCAACACGTGCCGACGGGCGTGGCGGCTGGCGGGCAACAAGCTGCCGGTTCAGCTTTTGCGGGCGGGCGGCAGTTGGTGTTGTTCTCCGGGGGAGGACAGCAGGAGTCGTTCATCGAGGTCCTTAAATCTTGCGTCCGCCACACGCCTTGAGTGTGGCATGGGCATAGCGCAGCATGCGTTCAGTGGTCTCCCAGTTGACGCACTTGTCGGTGATCGAGACGCCGTATTCCAGGTCTTCCAGCTTGACAGCCATTTTCTGGTTGCCTTCCTTGAGAAAGCTTTCGATCATCAATGAGCCGATGTTGGCGTTGCCGGCTGCGATCTGTGCCATCACATCCTGCATGACGGCTTCCTGGCGGTTGTGGTCCTTGAGTGAGTTGGCGTGGCTGCAGTCCACCATCAGGGTGGTTTTGATGCCGGCATCGTCGAGTTTCTTCTGGGCCTGGGCAATGTCGGCCGCTTCGTAATTCGGTTTGTCGTTGCCGCCGCGCAGGACGATGTGAACATCCGGGTTGCCGGTAGTGCGGACGATCGATGTCCGTCCCTCGCGGTTGATGCCGAGAAAGCTGTGCGGGTGGCAGGCGGCGCCCATGGCGTCGATGGCGATCTGCAGGTTGCCGTCGGTGCCATTCTTGAAGCCGACCGGGAAGGAAAGTCCGCTCGACATCTCACGGTGGGTCTGGCTTTCAGTGGTGCGTGCGCCGATTGCCCCCCAGCTGATCGTGTCGGCCAAGTACTGTGGCGTGATCGGGTCGAGCATCTCTGTTGCGACCGGCAGACCCATGGCGGTAATGTTGAGCATCAGGCGGCGGGCAATCCCGAGCCCCTTGGAGATCAGGTGCGTACCGTTGAGGTCCGGATCGTTGATCAGGCCCTTCCAGCCGATCGTGGTGCGGGGCTTTTCGAAATAGACGCGCATGACCAGCAGCAATTGGTCTTGCAGCTCCTTGTTGAGTTTTGCCAACCTCTCGGCATATTCAACTGCAGCCTTCGGATCATGAATGGAACAGGGCCCGATCACCACCATGATGCGCGGGTCACGGTTCCAGAGGATGTCTTGGACCTGCGCGCGGGACTTGGCGACGAATTCGGCATCCTCTTCGGAAAGGGGCAGGACCTGTTTGAGGTCTGCGGGAGCAATAAGCGGGGTCAAGCCGCTGACATTGAGATTGTTGGTCCGAACCATGGGTTTCTCCTGAGAGTTGGGGCAAAAATAAGGCATTATGTCCTACAAAACGGAAAAAAATCAATAAGATTAAAGGATTTAGCACCATCATGTGATTGACACATTTCCTGTTAACACGCTATAAATCAGTATTATTAAGACTTTATTTGAGCCGGGACTTGAGCGGTGCCCCGGTTAGGAGTATTCATGGACATATTGGTCAGTGCCGTCTTTCAGGTTTTGCATGCCATTCTTTCGATCTATTTCTGGATTGTCATAGGCAGAGCGGTGATCTCCTGGGTCAATCCGGACCCGTACAACCCGATTGTTCGCTTCCTGTACAACGCAACTGAGCCCGTCTTTAGCCGTATGCGGCGCATGCTACCCCTGCAGTTTGGCGGTATGGATTTTACTCCGATTGCCTTACTGATTATCATCGGCGTGCTACAGAACATTCTCGCCCAAATCCAGTACAAATTGACCTATGGCGGTTTCTAGGCGGTTATCATGAAAATCAGTCCGATCGATATCCAGCAGCAACAATTCAAATCGCGCCCTTTCGGCTACGAAAAAGCCGGTGTCGACCGGTTCCTTGAACTCCTGGCCGGGGAACTGGAGCGGTTGGTTCGCGAAAACCTCGACTTGATGGAGGAACTGGCGCGAGTTAAAGCAAGCCTGGCGGAGATGCGCGACCGCGAGGAAACCCTCAAAAGGACTCTGGTGACCGCCCAGAAAATCGCCGATGGGTTAAAGTCGACAGCCCGCCGTGAAGTTGATGTCATGCTGGCCGAGGCCGAAGTCAAGGCTGAGCGTCTGATGTACAACGCCGAAGAGCGGCGCGTGGAGTTGATCAACGAGATTCAGGAAATCAAGCGACAGAAGATTGATTTCGAAGTCAGCTTGCGGGGGCTTCTGGAAAAACATATCAGGATGCTCGATATGAACGCAGTGGCTATTGAACAGCACGATACCGGCACCAGGCTGCTCGAAGAGCCGTTACCTTTTATCAAGCACCACGGGTCGGGGACTGAAGTACGGAAATCGCGGCCTGAAAAGGCCGGTTCAACTGAACAACCGGACGCAGATGCGGCGTTTGGCGAGCCGCAGGAGCCGGAGAACGGTGAGGCCTGGTGCGACGCGCCGTCTCAGGAACTCGCCCTGGATTTCGACAATGGAGATGACGGCAACGAGGAGAACCTTCCCAAGTGATCCTGCCGTGCCTGCGGAACACTGAATCAGGCGTCGAACTCTCCCTTTATATCCAGCCCCGCGCCAGCCGCAGTAGAATCGCCGGTCTTCAGGGTGAGGAACTCAAGATTGCCCTGACCGCCCCACCGGTGGACGGGGCCGCGAACAAGGCCTGTCGGATTTTTATCGCCAAACTCTGCGACATTCCCAGGAGTCGGGTCCTGCTGGTTGCCGGTGAGACGTCACGGCACAAGCGCCTGTTGCTGGAAGGTGCCGATCGACAACAAATCGACGCTCTGCTCAGGGATTTACTGGGGGGTTGACTTCTCACTGCAGAGTTATTAGATTACCGGCGGATTTTTTATTCTCCAGCTTTCTGCTGACTCATAGAAAAGGTGATTTGCCATGCCGATGTACGAATATCAATGCAAGGATTGCGGGCTGGTTTTCGAGGCCCGGCAGAAATTTTCAGACGCTCCGTTGACCGAATGCGGGGAATGCGGTGGCCAGGTGGCCAAGCTGATTTCGCAGACCGGGTTTGCCCTTAAAGGTGACGGTTGGTACGACCATGGTTACGGTCAGAAGCCAGCGGCCTGTCCTTCGGCAGATGCCGGCGGTGGTTGTGCCGGTTGTCCGAAAGCGGCCAACGAATAGAACCCTTTTCCCCCGTAAATTGACTCGAGGCCGCCTGGTTTGAACTCCAGGCGGCCTTTCCTCTATCTTTAGTTGTATCCCCCTGCCTATTTGGTTATATTGAACGGGTTCATTTGTATTCCAGACTTGAATAGCAAGCGGTTTATCGCGATGAGAGTGTTTTGCTGACCCCGGCTGTGGGAGGATAAAGATGCTTATACGCGTACTGCACAACGCTGGCTACTACGATTATGTCAACCCACAAACCCTTGATCGCCTGATTGAGTCGGAGGAGATTATAAGCTTCTACAGGCAAAACGGGCCGGTCGTCCTGGGCATCGACGAAGTTCGCTCATCACAACGCAGTACTTATGGCGGACCCGAGCGCAGACTTGCTACATCTGAAACCCCGCTTTTTGCATAAGTCGGCCACTCCCCTTACCTCAAATGCAGTCCTTCTGAAGTCTTCCTCTTTGATGAGTTCAACGCATCTCTGTCGCAGTAATCGGTGTTCGGCGAAGAAAATTGCGGTCTTGCTGTTGACTTAATCCGCTTAGGCGGATATGTTGGGAAAATGAAGAACGAAGCCGCAATATTCAAGGCCCTGGCCGATGAAACCAGGCTGCGTATCCTGCTACTCTTGCTCGATGGCGAGCTGTGTGTATGCGAAATTATTGCTGCACTCGAACTGCCCCAGTCAACCATCTCACGTCACCTGGCCTATCTGAAAAGAACCGGCTGGGTCCGTGATCGCAGGCAGGGGGTTTGGATGTATTACCAGCTCGACGCTGCTGACGACCGATTGCGCAAGCCTCTGACCGCTACACTCAAAAACTCTCTGGTTGATTCTCCGGAGATTATACAGGCCTTTCGCAAGCTCGAGGTGTTCCGTAGGGATTCCCTGCAAAAGGGGGCCTGATTTTTTTTGCTCGACAAATATCCGTATAGACGGATGAGGTGAATTGAGAATGGCTGAACCCTTGCGAGTCCTTTTTCTCTGTACCGGCAACTCCTGTCGTAGCCAGATGGCCGACGGGATTGTCAATCACGACTTTTCGGGAAAGATCAAAGAAACCGCAGTCTCTGCCGGAACCGAACCGCACGGGCTCAATCCCCGTGCTGTCCAGGTCATGCATGAGATCGGGATGGACATTTCACACAACACTTCGGATCATCTGAGCCGCTACGGGAGTCTAACCTTCGATTACGTGATCACGTTATGCGGTGACGCCGACGAAAAGTGCCCGGCCTTTTTCGGCGGGGTAAGACGCCTGCACATGCCGTTTGATGACCCGCCACGGGCAACCGGCAGCGATCAGCAGGTCCTGGCGGTTTACCGGAGGGTCCGTGACGAGATCCGCGAACAGCTGAACCATTTTTTCAACGACGAGCTGAAAGGCAAATAAGATGGAACACGGCCTGACAAAAAAGCTGTCCTTTCTCGACCGCTATCTTACCCTGTGGATTTTCCTGGCGATGTTTATCGGTGTGGTCGGAGGCTGGCTGGTGCCTGGTGTCAGGGGCGTGGTCAATGCCTTTAGCATCGGCACAACCAATCTGCCGATCGCTATCGGCCTGATCCTGATGATGTACCCGCCGTTGGCCAAGGTGAAATACGAAGAGCTCGGCGAGGTGTTTCGCAACCGCAAAATCCTCGGGCTGTCGCTTTTGCAGAATTGGGTCATCGGCCCGGTCCTCATGTTTGTGCTGGCGGTCACTTTTTTATCCGGTTACCCGGAGTACATGGTCGGCCTGATCATGATCGGCCTGGCGCGCTGTATCGCGATGGTCATCGTCTGGAATGAACTGGCCGATGGAAACACCGAGTATTGCGCCGGCCTGGTGGCCTTCAACAGCATTTTTCAGGTACTCTTCTATAGCGTCTACGCCTGGCTTTTCATTACGGTGCTGCCGCCGCTGCTTGGTCTGGAAGGTGCGGTTGTCGAAGTGACCATCGGCCAGATTGCAGAGAGTGTCTTTATCTATCTTGGCATCCCGTTCATAGCCGGCATCGCAACTCGTTACATCCTGATCCCGCTTAAAGGCAGGAAGTGGTATGACGAGATCTTCATTCCCAAGATCAGTCCGATTACCCTGGTCGCCCTGTTGTTTACAATCGTCGTGATGTTCAGCCTCAAGGGTGAACTGATCGTGACCATCCCGATGGATGTGGTGCGGATTGCTATCCCTCTCCTGATTTACTTCATTATCATGTTCCTGGTCAGTTTCATGATGGGGGTCAAGGCCGGCGCCGATTACAGCAAGACAGCGACCGTCGCCTTTACCGCTGCAGGCAATAACTTCGAACTGGCGATTGCTGTTGCGATCGCCGTGTTCGGGATTGAATCAGGTGTCGCATTCACGGCGGTGATCGGTCCCCTGGTCGAGGTGCCTGCCCTGATCGCCCTGGTGAATGTTGCCTTCTGGCTGCAGAAACGATATTTCGCCAAAGAGGCTCGGCCGAGGAGCGTTTGATGCTTCTGCTGGCTGTGCAGAGAGCGGATCGATCACTCATAGACAGCAGTTTAGGCGATGGGCTCCGTGTGAAGGTCTGGTTGCCGAAACAAGGCGTTTAACTACCTGGGCGGATTCGGTTCCCCGCCGTTTACTACTGCGTGGCCCATCGCCCCTGCCAGGCGGCTTCACGGTTCCGTTGCTGTCTTTCTTATCTGTTGACTCCGAATGACTTATCGGTTATGTTCATCGCACAAAAAGATACATGACACTCTGTTGCACATCCAACTTGGATGCACAGAGTTCTTCGCCCCGACCTTCCCCTCCAGGAATCGGGGCATTTTTTATGCGTCCGCGCTTCTGCGCGACGCTTTTGACAGTCTTTTGATTCTGAAGTTCCGGTGCTTGCCTGTGACCTTCCGCCTGGGATAGAATCACGCATTGCCGACAACCCGAGGAGCCATCTTGATTGATCAGGGCCAAGTTAATGTCTGAAGAACATTTCTCCCTGCCGGAGCTTGGCTGGAACCATTCTTTCCAGCAACAGCTAAGCCTTGAGGAGTGGGACGCGACCCTGCCCGTACGGGTGTTCGCTTTGAACCGGCACCTGGTTGAGGTGGTCGGCGAATCTGGTCGCAGGCAGTTTAAGCTTCCGGTCGCCTGGCTGAATTATCCGGTTGAAAGTCTTCCCACCGTTGGTGACTGGGTGCTGGTTGATGACGAGGGACAGCCCATCCGTGTCCTGGAGCGCACCAGCCTTTTCAAGCGTATGGCCTCCGGACGCGATGCCCGGGTGCAGTTGATGGCGGCCAATGTTGACACCCTGTTTATCGTCACTTCCTGTAACCAGGAATTCAACCTCTCCCGTCTCGAACGCTACCTTGCCCTGGCCCTGGACGCACGGGTCGAGCCGGTGGTCGTGCTGACCAAGGCGGACCTGGTTGACAGTGTCGATGACTTTGCGGTCCAGGCCCGGACTCTCCATGTCGACCTGGCGGTTATTGCAGTCAATGCCAAGGATGCTGCCGTCGCGAATAGGCTCGACCCCTGGTGCAAGGCAGGTCGGACCGTGGCCCTGGTTGGCTCAAGCGGGGTCGGCAAGTCGACACTGGTCAATACTCTGAGTGCCAGGGCTGTGCAGGAGATAGGCGCGGTGCGTGATGGCGATGGCAAAGGCCGCCACACGACCACCGGACGCTCTCTGCACCTGCTGCCCGGTGGCGGGTTGCTCCTGGACAGTCCCGGTCTGCGCGAATTGCAGCTGAGCGACTGCGAAGAAGGTGTCGCCACACTCTTCGAAGAGATCGAAACAGCGGCCCGTGACTGTCGCTTCAGTGACTGCCGTCACCAGGGAGAGAAGGGCTGCGCAGTGGCGCAAGCTGCCGAACGTGGTGAGCTTGATCCACGACGACTGGAAAACTATCTCAAGTTGTGTGCCGAGCGGGAACGGACCGAGGAGACGCTGGTCGAGAAGCGCCGCAGGGACAAAAACTTCGGCAAGATGTACAAGCGGGTCCAGACACAGAAGCGCAGGGAGAGAGAATAGAGTGCGAGGTACGGCTTGTGTCGTGAAGCGCAAACCGGGACCGAAATCAAAGAAGGTCATGGGAACAGGTTTTTTCCGTTAAACGGACCCCTTCACATCTTTACAAGCCCATCCTCGTTGCGTATAGTCTTAGTCTCATCCCAGAGGAGGTTTAGTCCGTGGACAAGATCATTGATGGCAAGGCGATTGCCGCCGATATACGCGCAGAAATTGCTGCCGACGTGGCCGCATTGAAAGAGCGGGGGGTGACCCCTGGCCTGGCAGTAGTCCTGGTCGGAGATGACCCGGCGAGCCGGGTTTATGTGACGATGAAGGAGAAAGCCTGCGAGACCGCGGGTATCTTTTCTGACGAGCACAAGTTGCCAGCCGAGACGACCGAAGCACAGTTGCTGGCACTGATCGATGAATTGAACCAGGACCCCCGTATCGATGGCATCCTGGTGCAGTTGCCGCTCCCCGACCACATTGACGAGAGCAAGGTCCTTGAGGCGATTTCGCCGGCCAAGGATGCGGATGGCTTCCACCCTTACAATGTCGGACGCCTGGCGACCGGCAACCCGCTGTTCCAGCCGTGTACCCCCTTCGGGGTCATGAAAATGCTCGAGCATACCGGCGTTGACCTGACCGGCAAGGAAGTCGTGGTGGTTGGCCGTTCCAATATCGTCGGCAAACCGGTGGCCATGATGTGTCTTGCCCAGCATGCCACGGTCACGCTCTGCCATTCCCGCACCAAAGACCTGCCGGCCAAGGTTGGCCAGGCTGATGTCCTGATTGCCGCTGTCGGCCGTCCCGAGATGATCAAGGGCGACTGGATCAAGGCGGGCGCTGTGGTCATTGATGTTGGTGTCAACCGGGTTGGCGAAAAGAAGCTGGTTGGCGATGTCGAGTTTGAAGCGGCGAAAGCGCGTGCCAGCGCCATCACTCCCGTTCCCGGTGGCGTCGGCCCGATGACGATCACCATGCTGCTCTACAACACGGTCGAAGGCGCCAAGCGCCGCGCGGCCCAACAGTAAAGATTCACGGTCCGATGGGTTTGAACGCTCCGGGCCGTTTTGCCTTCGAATTGCGGGCCTGGTTTCCCCAGTGACCAGCCCCCGGCAACCAGCCACCGATTAATAAATGATAATCAGCGAACTGAAACCTCTCGAGGACCTGCAGAAGACCCTGTCTGAATTCAACAGGCTTTTCCTGGTGGGTTGTGCCGCCTGCGCGACCGCGTGCAAGGCCGGCGGCGAAGAAGAAGTCTTTAAACTGCAGGAATGGCTTCTGGAGCAGGGCAAGGACGTGACCGGCAGTGTCATCATCGATGAGGCCTGCCACATTATGCGTGCGGCCCGCGATCTGCGACACCACAAGAATGCCCTTCATGAAGCCGACGCGCTGGTTGTCCTTGCCTGCGGATCTGGTGTGCAGTCAATCTCTTCCAATGTGGAAAAACAGGTCGTCGGTGGTCTGAACTCTATGTTTCTCGGCAACGTGCGTCGCTTCGGTCATTACGAGGAGATGTGCTCTCTGTGCGGCGACTGTATCCTCAATGAAACCGCCGGGATATGCCCTGTGACAACCTGTGCCAAGGGGTTGTTGAACGGTCCGTGTGGGGGCATGGAAGATGGTCATTGCGAAGTTGACCCGGAGATCGAGTGCGCCTGGAGGCTGATTTATGAGCGCCTGCAGAAACAGCAGCGGCAAGGAGTCTTTGCCCGCCGGGTGCCGCCGAAGAATTGGAGCCGCCGCCGCAAGCCAGGCCGCTATCGTCTGAAAGACGGCGGTCGTTAGCGTACTGGCGCTATCAATTTATGTCGCTATTATCTGAGCAGTTGGCTGATGGTCAGTTCGTTGTAACTGCCGAAATCGCCCCGCCGAAAGGCACCAACCTGGCGCCGGCGTTTGGTGAAGCCAAAAAATTCGTCGGGGTTACCGCGGTTAACGTCACTGACAACCAGGGGGCCAATATGCGTCTGTCGTCGCTGGCCCTGGCGGCGTGCTTGCAGCAGTCCGGTACGGAGACGATCCTGCAGCTGACCTGCCGCGACCGGAATCGCATCGCCCTGCAGTCCGATCTGCTCGGAGCTGCGTCGTTCGGTATTGAGAACCTGTTGCTGCTTTCGGGTGATCATAGCAAGTTTGGTGACCAACCTGATGCAAGGCCGGTCTTCGACCTTGATTCGGTCCAGTTGCTTGCGATGACCAGCGGCCTGATGGACGGGGTCGACATGGTCGGCAAACCGCTCAACGGCGTGCCGAAGTTCTTTCCCGGCGCAGCGGCCAATCCGACGGCGGAGCCGTTTGAGCTGATGTTTCAGAAGGTGGCGAAAAAGGTTGAAAGCGGGGCCCGGTTTTTCCAGACTCAGGCGGTCTTTCAACGCGGGGTCATGGAGCGGTTCGTGTGCGCCATGCAGCCGCTGGGTGTGCCGGTGATCGCCGGGGTGCTGCTGGTGCGCAGCGGCAAAATGGCGCGTTTCCTCAATGACAATATCCCGGGAGTGCAGGTCCCCGACGATTTGGTCGAACGCCTCGACAAAGCCGCTGATCCGATGGTGGAGGGCATTGCCATCGCTCGCGAGACAGTTGCCTGGGCCAGGGACCTTTGCCAGGGTGTTCACCTGATGACCCTCGGGCACGAAGACAAGATTCCTGCGCTACTGGCGTGAAGTTCTTGAAGGTGCAGCGCTGCGGATAATTGATCCATTTGTGTCTTGGTGTCTTTGTGGCTGAATGGACAACTGTGTAGAGTTGAATAAGGAGAGAGCCCATGCAAAAGACCCCCTTGAACCAGATTCATCGTGACCTCGGTGCGCGGATGGTCGATTTCGGTGGCTGGGACATGCCGGTGCAGTATGCCGGCGTAATAGAAGAGCACCTTGCCGTCCGCCTGGCTGCCGGCCTCTTTGATGTTTCACACATGGGTGAAATAGAAGTCACCGGGACCAACGCCCTGGCCTACATCCAGTTGTTGACCGTAAATGATGCTGCAAAGCTGGTCGACGGCCAGGTCCAGTATTCAGCGTTCTGTTATCCGGAGGGAGGTATCGTTGACGACGTAACCCTCTATCGCTTCAGCGAGACCCGCTTCATGTTCTGTGTCAACGCCGCCAATATTGACAAGGACTTTACCTGGATGCAGCAGGTGCACGCTGATTCGTCGCTCTCGGATGTCTCTCTCGTCAACCGCAGCAAGGAGTTCGCCCAGATCGCCCTGCAGGGACCCGAGTCGGAAAAGATTCTCGCCTGCCTGACAGACCTGCCCCTGGCGCAGCTGGCCTACTATCATTTCAGCGTGGGTGAAGTCGGCGGGCTGCAGATGATCGTGTCGCGGACCGGCTATACCGGCGAAGATGGCTTTGAGCTCTATCTTCCTGCGGCAGCTGCCGAGGATCTCTGGCAGAAATTGATGAACGCCGGGCGCCCGTACGGGCTTCAGCCGATTGGCCTGGGCGCACGCGACACCCTGCGCCTGGAAAAAGGCTATGCCCTGTACGGCCACGAGCTCTCCCGCGAGATCTCCCCGCTCGAAGCCGGGCTGGCATGGATCACCAAGCTTGACAAGAACGACTTTGTCGGCAAAGCTGCTCTGGTAACCCAGAAGACTGACGGCGTGCCGCGTCGGCGAGTCGGGCTGAGCATGCTCGAACGCGGCATCCCTCGAGAAGGATACCCGGTCTTCCTGGGCGACAGTGAAGTAGGTGTGGTGACCAGCGGAACCATGTCGCCGTGCCTCAAGGTCGGTATTGCCCTGGCGCTGGTAGCGCCGGAAGCTGCCGCGGCTGACACGGAACTGGAGATTGTCGTCCGCAATCGTCGCATGAGGGCGAAAGTGGTCCGTCCACCTTTCGTCGCGTAAGCGTCACTATACGAACAGAAACTTTCATCATCGACCCTGGCTGCCCGGGGTTTACAGACAGCAAGGAGAAAGCCATGGAATTTCCGGAAGAGTTAAAGTACACAGAAGAGCACGAGTGGGTCATGGTCGAGGAAGACCTGGCTGTGGTCGGCATTACCGATTTTGCCCAGGACGCCCTGGGTGATGTGGTTTTTGTCGAGCTCCCCGAGGTCGGTGCGAGTGTCGAGGCCGGCAAGGCCTTTGGCGTTGTCGAGTCAGTCAAGGCTGTCTCCGATGTCTATGCGCCGCTCACCGGTACGATCGAAGAGATCAACGATGACCTGATCGACGCGCCCGAGATTATCAACACCTCCCCTTACGAGGATGGTTGGATGGTCAAGATCCGCATGGCCGAAGCCAGCGATGCTGACGCGCTGATGGATGCAGAAGCGTACCAGGCCCTGATTGCAGAGGAGAGCTGAATCGATGCGCTATATCCCGCATACTGCAGCGGATGTGAGCGAGATGCTGGGACGGGTCGGGGTAAAGAGCCTCGAAGACCTGTTCGTCGAGGTGCCCGGTGCGGTACGTCTCAAGCGTCCTCTTGATCTGCCGGAACCGGTCAGCGAGACCGAACTGCTGCGTGAACTCAAAGGCCTGGCGGCAAAAAATGCAACGCCATCGAATCATGTAAGCTTTCTCGGTGGCGGTGCCTATCACCACTTCAGCCCGGCGGCAATCGACCTGCTGATATCGCGCAGTGAATTTTACACTGCTTATACACCCTACCAGCCGGAAATCAGTCAAGGGACTCTGCAGGCAATCTTCGAATTCCAGACCATGGTCTGCCAGTTGACCGGCATGGATGTCGCCAACGCCTCCATGTACGATGGCGCATCGGCCTGTGCCGAAGCGGTCCTGATGGCGGTACGTCTGACCCGCCGCAAGCGGGTGCTTTTGTCGCGGGCACTCAACCCGCGGTACCGGACAACCGTGGCGACCTATTGCCTTTATCTCGGTCTGGAACTGATTGATATTGCTGTTGCAGACGATGGCCGGACTGACCTCGAGGACCTGGTGGCCAAGTTGGACGATACAACGGCGGCAGTGGTTGCCGGTTATCCGAACTATTTCGGCGTGGTCGAAGATCTGGCCACCTTGTCTGAACGAGCCCATGCCGTCGGAGCCCGCATGGTCGCAGCTGTTGCGGAGCCCGTCGCCCTGGGACTGCTTAAGGCTCCCGGCGAACTCGGCGTCGATATCGTTGCTGGTGACGGCCAGAGTTTTGGCCTGCCGCTCGCTTTCGGCGGCCCGTATGTAGGCTTCTTTACCGTGCGCCAGAAGGATGTCCGTGCTATGCCCGGCCGTCTGGTCGGCGAGACGACTGACCTCGACGGTCAGCGTGGTTTCGTGTTGACTTTGTCGACGCGCGAGCAGCATATCCGTCGCGAAAAGGCGACCTCGAATATCTGCTCGAACCAGGGCCTGTGCGCTCTGGTGGCGACGATCTTCATGAGCCTGCTGGGCAAACAGGGCCTTCGCGAGATGGCCGAGCAGAACCTGGCCAAGGCGACCTATGCCCGTCAGCAGATCGCCGGCGTCAAAGGCTTCAGCCTGGCGTTTGACGGTCCTTCGTTCAACGAATTCGTCGTCCGTTCAGAAAAGCCGGTGGCTGAAGTGCTTGGCCGGTTGGAAAAAGCCGGAATCCTCGGTGGTCTTGCCCTGGGTGATGATTACCCGGAACTTGCGGATTGTTTCCTGGTCTGTGTAACCGAACAGAATCAGCGTGGCGAGATTGAAGGGCTGATTGCTGCACTGCAAGGAGGTGCAGCATGACGATCCTTGGTACCAGCGGACTTGTCCTGAACGAAAAACTGCTCTTTGAGCATTCCGTCCCGGGGCGCAAGGGCTACAGCCTGCCGAAGCTTGATGTACCTGAAGCGACCCTGCCCGCCGAACTCTGCCGGGATGAAATCGCGGGCTTCCCCGAATTATCCGAAGTCGATGTCGTCCGTCACTTCACACGCCTGTCAACCTGGAACTATGGTGTTGATTCCGGGTTCTATCCTTTGGGCAGCTGCACCATGAAGTACAACCCCAAAGTGAATGAGATTGCGGCTCGCCTGCCGGGCCTCGCCGACATCCACCCGGCAACCCCGCCGCATCTGGCCCAGGGAATCCTGGAGCTGATGTACAACCTGCAGTCCTCTCTGGCCGAAGTCTCCGGTTTCGCCCGGGTTACCTTGCAGCCAGCGGCAGGTGCACATGGTGAACTCGCAGGGATGCTGGTGATCCGCGCCCGGCACGAAGCGCGCAACAGCAAGCGCTCGAAGGTGTTGATTCCCGACACGGCCCACGGCACCAACCCGGCAACTGCGGCCCTGGCCGGCTACGACGTCGTGCCGATTGCTTCGGAGGGAATCCTCACCCTCGAAGAAGTCGAGGCGCACATGAATGATGAGGTTGCCGCGCTGATGGTGACCAATCCGAACACCCTTGGCCTGTTCGAAACGAATATCGAGGCGATCTGCAAACTGGTCCATGATCGGGGCGGCCTAGTCTATTGCGACGGCGCCAACCTCAATGCCCTGATGGGTATCGCCCGTCCAGGTGACATGGGGATCGACGTCATGCATTTCAACCTGCATAAGACCTTTTCCACACCCCATGGCGGCGGTGGTCCGGGTGCCGGACCGGTCGGTGTCACCGAAGAGCTGATCCCCTACCTGCCGGGGCCGGGAGTGGAACGTGTTGGCGACGAGTATCGTTTCGAGACCGACCATGCCAGCTCGATCGGGCGCCTGATGGCTTTCCATGGCAACGTCGGTGTCATGGTGCGGGCTTACTCTTATATCCGCAGCATGGGTGGCGCGGGCTTGAGGCATGCCAGTGAGATGGCAGTGCTCAATGCCAACTACATCCGGGCACGGCTCGAGGGTGTCTATGACCTGCCGTACAAAAACCGCTCGCTGCACGAGGTCATCTTCTCGGACAAGGACCTTGAAGGCGGCTGTCATACTCTGGATGTGGCGAAACGGCTGATTGACTACGGTTATCATCCGCCGACCATCTATTTCCCGCTGGTGGTCAAGGGCGCGATCATGATCGAACCGACCGAGACGGAGAGCCGGGAAGTGCTCGACGAATTCTGTGATGCCATGATTGCCATTGCCGGTGAGGCCCGTGACAATCCGGACCTGTTGCTCAAGGCCCCGATGCGGTCCCGGGTCAGAAGGCTTGATGAGACGACGGCTGCGCGAAAACCGAGACTGAAATGGGAGGGGAACGAGTAGCGTGAAGTGAGGGCAAGAGGCAAGGCGGAAGGCCGGTCATTGATGACCGGCCCTCCGCTGGTTGACAAACCCCACACGTGATGCTGTTTTTGTCTGGCAGGTGGAAGTCTTATGAATTTTAGGGCAACAGATGGTTCATCTGTTGCCCTTTGCTGTTGTTCTCTGGAAAACAAAGACAAAAACAGAACCCGGGGGTTGCGCCCCCCGACTGCGCCTTACTCTTTTGCTGGCCCAAAAGAGTAAGCAGAAAAAGGCCTGCGCTGCGCTGGGCATGTCTGGTTCGTCAAGGTGGCAACCTCAATCCGGATCGTTCTAAACGATCAGGAGTCTACGCTTCCCCCGCAGGAGCCGAGGCTCTTGAGAGCCTCTCCTGCTGTGGAGGTTTGCGTCGGTAGGGGTTGTTTTGCTTTTCCCATGTAAATCACACGGCAAGGTCAGGCCCTTTGACACAGGGCCGGATCCCCATCACAGCAGGTTCTTGAAGTCACAGACCTCCGGCAAAGGAGATGCCCTCCGCAAGGAGAAGGCGTTTTTGCATAGTGAAATGGGGACATGTACTTGTTACGTGTCCCCGTTTCATGCGTATGGCGTCGGGCGGGACACGACCCGCCGGTTTTGCTTTTAAGCCTTTCAAGAAAAGGAAAGAGGGCATGGTTCTTAATAGAGGGAGCGGCGCTGGTAGTTGCTGCTGCCACTGAGACTGTAATTGAATAAACCCATGATGTGCAGATACTCATTCGGGTAGGCTCTTGGCAATGGCCCATAGGTGGCCCCCTGCCGTATGGCGCGCATCGCTTCGTCGTCGAGGACGCGAGATCCGGAGCTTTCCATCAGGATTACATCGGTGACGTTGCCGTCGCGATCGACCGTGACGCGAATCAGGCAGGAGCCCTGCTGGTTTTGCCTCCTGGCGGATTCAGGGTAATTCCATACCCCGTAAATGTTGTTGCGGAAGCGGCGCATGAAGGAGATCAGCAAGTCCTGCTGAGTGTCCATCCAGACAGTATCGCCCCGTTCAATGTCCTTGCGATATTTCTGCCGCCAGTCACTTTCTATTTGTGCCATGGCCTGGGGTGAAATCTGGGTCAGGGTTTGCAGGTCTGGAAGCTTGGGGGCGGGCTCGGTCTTCTGCCGCTTCCAGCCCTCTGCAGTCTCCGGCAGTGTCTGGTCAGATTTGTCGGCCGGGGCTTTCTCCTGCATCGGTTCAGGTTGTGGCGGAGTTGGCTGCGGAACCTTCTGCACCTGTTCGGGAGCGCGGACGACCTTTTCACGATCCTCGTTGTCCCGTCCCTCCGGGGCGGTCTCCTTCTCTACGACCTGGTCCTTTTCGGCGAGGCGCTCGGCCGGTTTCAGACGAGGCTTTTCCAGCTCTTCCCGGATCGGCAGATCGAGTTCCCGGTCGCGTGGTTGGGAAGGGCGAACTTCAACGTAAACCGGCGGTGGTGCAATCTCTGCCGGAAACAGCCCGTCTTTCGGCACCAGCAGCAGGAGCAGGTGCAAAAGCAGGGATAACAGGAGAAACCCTGTGATTATGATATCTTGTCGTTGCTCAGTGGTCATGGCGTTAATGATTTACAAACTAGCAATTATATTACAAACGAAGGGGAACCGCCAGTGTCGAATAGGCCTGTCGACTGCAATTTGCGAGGGGAAATAAGTTGACGGTCAACATGTCATCCGGTATATTCTTGGATTCTAATAAAACCCTGTTTGAAGGAGGAAATGCCGATGCATCTCGTTGACCAGATCAAGGCAAAGGCCCGCGCCAGTCTCCAGACTGTAGTGCTTCCTGAAAGTTATGATGACCGCATGATCCAGGCTGCCGAGCTGATTACCGGTGACAAACTGGCAAAAGTTGTCCTGCTCGGCGACCCAGCCACGCTCGCAGCCAGGGCCGGCGAGCTCGGTGTTTCTCTTGCCGGTGTCGAGATCATTGAGCCAAAGAGCGCCGCCAGCCTGGACGATTATGTCGCTGAGTTGGTGAAGCTGCGCAAGAAGAAGGGCCTGACGCCCGAACAGGCACGTGAAACCCTGACCGGCTCGGACAACCTTTTCTTCGGCGCCATGATGGTGCACAAGGGTGATGCCGGCGGCATGGTTGCCGGTGCCCATAACACCACCGGCGACGTCCTGCGTGCGGCTTTCCAGGTGATTGGCACTGCTCCAGGCATGAAGACAGTGTCTTCAGTGTTCCTGATGGTGACCAAGAACCCTGACTTCGGTGAAAACGGCGTGCTCTGCTTCGCCGATTGTGCCGTCAACCCGAACCCGAATGCCCAGGCTCTGGCCGAGATCGCTGTTGCCACAGCGAGCAGCTGCAAGAGCTTCCTCGGCGTCGACGCCCGCGTGGCAATGCTCTCTTTTTCTACTAAAGGCAGCGCCAGTCACGAAGATTGCGACAAGGTCCTGGAGGCCCTCGAGATCGCCAGGAAACTTGACCCGAACCTGCAAATCGATGGTGAGTTGCAGGCCGATGCCGCACTGCTACCCAAGGTTGGCGAGAAGAAAGCCCCCGGCTCCGCCGTTGCCGGCAAGGCAAACACCCTGATCTTCCCCGATCTCGATGCTGGCAATATCGGCTACAAGTTGGTCGAGCGCGTCGCCGGCGCTGAAGCGGTCGGGCCGATCGTGCAGGGTCTCGCCAAGCCGGTCAATGACCTCTCCCGCGGCTGTTCCGTTGACGACATCGTGTCCGTATCGGCGATTACCGCTGTCCAGGCACAAGGCTGATTCTCAGGCGTTCTGTTTGTAACGCCACGTTTTTTAGTGTAAATTGGGGCTGGTGTTGCACATCAGCCCTGATTTCGCATTTTTAATATAACTAAAATTATCCGAATTGCGTTTCCGGGGGGAAATGTATGCTCATCTACGAAGCTGAAGGCTTTCTTGAAGTGGAAGTCGGCAGTATCAAGCGTCTCTGTCGATCCAGGGATCCCGTCATTTTTGGTGATGCCGGGGAAAGTGGCTTCGACGTCCACGCCATCCTTTGCGATTTTCAAGATAATTCCCAACCACGTTGTTACGTTGCATTTCATGATAAGGCACTGAGGAAGTCCCTGATTTTTTCTGTCAGAAGCCCCGCAGGAGCCTCCGCCTGGCAACACGGACATGACGCGCTTGTCGGCCTGGGGTACCAGCTTGATGAATACAACCTCAAACTCAGTCCGGCCATGCTTGAAGTTGTCATGAGGGATGTCCCCGGTCTCGCTTCTCCTGCCGAGGCACGCAAGCTGCGGGATGAAAAAGCCCAGTTGCTAACCGAGCTGCAGGATGTGGTCGAGACAAACCCGGCCAGTGCCACCGGCAGGAAAGCCGCCCTCAAGCTTGCTGCTGATAAACGCCTGGACGAGCGAATTGGTGAGCTGCGACAGCTTATGATTGAGGCTCTGTCTCCCGCGGAAGAGCGCGACGCCGATGGCGAGGCGATGATGGCGCAGGTTCGGGATCTGACGGCCAGGCTGGAGGCAGCGGAAGGCCTTGTCGATCAGGAGCGCAAGCTACGGGAGGTAAGCGAGTCGATTACTGCCGCTGCCGAGAAACGTATCCAGGAACTCGAAGAAATTCTCGTCGGTGTGGATACCAGGTCGGCTGGTGAACTCAAGCAGAAACGCAGAATTGTCGTGCTGCAGCGGCGAATTAAAGAACTTGAGGACCAGTTGACACTGGTGTCCGATGAGGTTGCAAAAGAGCGAGACAAACAGGAGCAGTTTATCACGGATGTCAAATCGGCCCAGGAGCAGATTGCGGTGCTCGATGACAGTTTGCAAAAAGCCGAGAAAATGCTGGCGGACAGTTTTGACCAGTTGGAGCAAGAACGGGCCTTGAGGAGTCAGGTGGAAACTTCCTGCAAGGGCGCAGAAGGCCGCATCAGTGAGCTCGAAGAAGAGCTCCGAGACTTTGGCCAACAGGACGCCCGGCCAGGCGAAGCGGACAAGGTTGACGATGCATTGCAAGCACAACTTGGCAAGCTGGAAAGTGAAATGCGTGATCTCCGGGAAGATCGACTGCGCGAATGCACTATGCGCAGACGCCTGGAAAAAAGCGCGGCGGAAGACGTCAGGCGCATTCTGGCCCTTGAAGAGGCCCTTGAAAAGGCCCAGGAGAAGGCTTCTGCCGCCACGGCTGAAATGACGCATGACGGTGAACAGAAAACTTCCATGAAAGAAGAACTGGAGAGGCTGGAACGCCGGTTGCGTGAGGAGCAGGCGGGAAAGGAAGGCCTTGAACGTGATCTCGAACAGGCCCACAAGATAATCGATTCCCTCGAGCAGATGATCAGGGAGACAGAAAAGGCCCCTGACCGGGACGTCACGGAGAAGGCGAAGGAGAGCCGTAAGCTCGTCGAGCTTACGGAAGAAGTGGCGTTGATCAAGGAACAAATCGCGCAGGAACGCGTCCGACAGGGAGAGCTTGCGGTAGAGGTCGCTGTAGCTGAAAAGAAGTTGGCTGGCCGAGAAGGTTCGACAGCAAGGAAACCGTTGAACAAAAATGTTGCCACGTTCGCTGAGTCTGAACCTGTCGAAGGGGTAGAAAGCGATAAGCCTGTCAAATCGAAGAAGCCGCTGCCTCACGAATTGCGGCCCGCACCGAACCCGGCCGCTTTCTTTCGCCCCGACTGGGACCTCGAGGGGCTGCCCTGCAAATCCGAGAAGCATATCGTCAGGGCTTGGGAGACAGTTTTCAACGTGCAGATTTCCCTGGAAGGTTACCCCTCACAGTATTGTATGGCTTTCCTGGTTGTGCTGCGGAAGGGTAATCAGAAGAAGCTGTTCATGCTTTTCCGTCTCAAGCAAAGCAGACACACGCTGGTCTGTGTTCCTGCTGTCTCTCCGGCAAACGAAGCCATGTTGCGAAAAGCCATCGATGAAGGGTTGAGCTTTCTCAAGAACAGTGGTTTTGAAATGGAAGATATGCCGGAAGAGTATGTTTCCAGCAGCTTGGGGAGCTATTTCCTGGAAAAGTAAGACCGGCGGACAGTCAGATCGAAACAGGCAAAGGCCAGGGGATACCCCTGGCCTTTGCCTGTTTGCGGGTCTCTGTGCCTTTTGCTACTTGCGCTGGAAATCGCTTGAAGAGAAGCTGTATTTGAAGTTCATGTGGTCCGTATAGGTCCCTGTCAGGATCGCGACCACGTCTTCGGTGAAGACGAGTTCCTCGTCGGTCGGAATGACAAAGACCTTTACCGGAGAATCCGGCGTGGTGATCACGTTCTCTTTTTTGCGGGTCATGGTGTTTCGGTTCTTCTCCTTGTCCAGGATGATCCCCATAAACTCTAGCCCTTCCAGTGCGTTCTCGCGAATCAGCCAACCCATTTCACCAACCCCGGCAGTAAATACCACGGCGTCGATGCCTCCGGTTGCCGCAGCATAGGAACCGATATATTTCTTCAGGCGATAGGCCTCGACATCCAGTGCCAGTTGGCATCGCGGACAGCTGCCGTCTTCGGCACCTTCAATGACGTCCCGGCGGTCGGTGAATTGGCCGGTGATCCCGAGAATGCCGGATTTCTTGTTGAGAACGCTGTCGATCTCTTTCGGGCTCAGGCCTTCCTTCTCCATGATAAAGGCCGGTACGGCCGGGTCGAGGTCTCCGCAACGGGTGCCCATGACAGCGCCCTCCAGAGGGGTCAGGCCCATCGATGTGTCGACGGATACGCCGTTTTTGATCGCTGCGTGGGAGACCCCGTTGCCGATGTGCATGGTGATGAGGTTGCAGTCTTTTGGAGCCTTGCCAAGCATGACGGCGGCACGCTTGGAAACGTAAAGGTGGCTGGTGCCATGAAAACCGTAGCGGCGGACACCGTGTTTTTCGTACCACTCGTAAGGCACCGCATAAGTGTAGGCGGCCTCGGGCATGGTCTGATGAAAGGCTGTATCAAAGATGGCAATATGGGGAACGTCGGGCAGTACAGACTGGGCGGCTTCAATCCCGGAGATGTTCGGTGGATTGTGCAGAGGCGCCAGGTGCTGGACATCTTTGATGGCCTGGAGGACGTTGTTGTCGATCTGCACCGAGCAGGTAAATTTTTCGCCACCGTGCACGACGCGGTGACCGACGGCAGAGATTTTGGTGATTTCACTGACGACACCGTATTTCTTGTCCGTCAGGGTCTTGATGATCAGGTGAATGGCGACCTGGTGGTCGGGGCATTCATATTCTTCGCGGTAGGTTTCCCGTCCCGGGACTTCATGGATGATGAACGAGTCGCCAATCGTGACACGTTCCACCATGCCCTTGGCAATGACTTCCTTCTTCTCCCAGTCGTACAACTGGTATTTTACCGACGAGCTTCCGCAATTCAGGGCCAGAATATCCATATTTCCTTCCTCCGTATGTTCGCTTTGCAGTTTTTTTTCAAATTGAAAAACAAAATACTGTTTTAAACCTAAAATTTTAGTCGTGCTGAAATTTTTGTTAAGTCAGGTTTTATCGGGCCTTGCAGGCGTAAAACGTGTTGTGAAAGGTTAAAGGATGGTTGCCCAAATTGCAAGTTTTTTCAGGTTTGGCGGTTTGATGTTTGCTCTGGACAGGATTGACCTGTTGCGGTAAACTCCCCGGAAGTTTTGATACCCACAAATTTTTCAAGAGGAGGAAACTTCCATGGCCTACACAATTAACGATGAGTGTATCAATTGCGCTGCCTGTGCAGACACCTGTCCGGTTGACGCGATCAGTGAGCAGGGCGACACGCACGTGATTGACGCAGCGACCTGCACTGACTGTGGCGCTTGTGTTGACAGCTGTCCCGTCGACGCGATTGAAGCTCCCTAGAACATCAATGTGATCTAGTCGGATTCAAAAAGTAAAGGCCGCACCTGTTTCAGGTGCGGCCTTTTTTTGTCGGGCTTGCTTTGTCGTTTAACCCGCGCCGGATTTGGAATCGACCACCTCGACATTGATGTTGGCTATTCCGGACGGCAGGTTGCGGAAGACGATGGTGAATGGAATCGATCCTCCGGAGGCGATGTTCATATTGGAAAGGCTGTCGCCAAACTCATTGTTCATTGCCTCTTCGATCGCACTGAAAGGCATCCTTGCCAGGGCGGCATCATCAAGGGCATTGCCGCAGAAGACCGTCTGTTGCAGGAGGGTAGTCCCATCGGCGTCAAGCAGGGTTCCTTTGATGGTGATCGATGAGCGCCTGTTCGTGTCGTTGTTTACTGCGGTCCCCTGGATGACCAGCATTTGCCCGGCCTGGCCGTTGACATATGAGCTGCTGCTGATGTTGATGCCGATGCGATCAGCCGGGGCAACCTCCTGGGTCTCGCCGATGTAATCCTTCAGAAATGGCAGGTACTCTGTCACTGCTTTGAGGTTGAGAGACCCCTCCTGCATGAACTGGAAGCCGGCCGCGCCGCCCAGAACAACCAGCAGCAGAATCAGCAGCAGCAGGATCCGCGACAGGGAGCTCTTTTTGGGCGGAGGGGGAACCGGCAGCGGTTCTACATTGCCAAAGTCGCGGGCAGGTGGCGGCGTCTGCCCGTGTCGGGTAAAAGGCTCCGGCTCGGGCTGTTTCTCCATGATGGCTCCGGGGAAGGAATCATCGGTCTGGAAACTTGGTACGCCACTGTCCTCGTCATCGCTGGAGAAGTCGATTTCACCAAACTGCAGGCCCCCTTCTGCCGAGGCCTTCGGTGGACTCTGCGGTTCAGCTGAATCGGTGTCGAACCGGGGCTCATCGAAATCAAAAGTATCACCGGCCGGCGACTCATCATCCCACTCAGAAGCCTGTCCAGCGGCCTCTGGGGTCTCATCGTCAAAGCTGAAAGCGTTTTCGTCCCCCTGATCATTCGGATCGCCGAAGGCAACGTCTGCTGGTTCGCCTCCGGGAGACTCTTCTGTGCTCTCCTCATCCTCTGCAAAAGTGAACTCTGAAGGTCCCGTGGGCTCATCGTCGGTTGATTCGAAAGTAAACTCTTCGGTCCCCGCCTCTTTCTCGATTGTGGGGCCCGGTGTCGTGCTTTCCACTTCGCCCGTGGGGCTGGAATCTTCACCAAAGTCGAACTCGACGGGGCCCCCGGAGCCACCGGTTTCTTCGGCTACCGCACCGAAATCGGTGGCTGTCGAGGTTTCATCGTCATCGGCAGGCTGACTGATGTCGGCAAAGGAAAATTCGTCGGCAATTTCTCCGCTTGCAACGGCAGCTCCCATTTCCTCTTCGAGGCTGCTGAAATCAATCTCATCGGCCAGTGATTCGTCATCCTGCGGTTCATCAGCCGGTTCAGGCAACTCTTCAGATCCTGCCGTGGCAGCAGGTTCTTCTTCCGGTTCGAAGGACTCTTCTTCCGGGTTGCCGGCAGAATCTGTCGCAGCGTCAGGGGTCTCTTCGGCTACCGGCTCCATGTTAAAGGAACCGAAATCCACTGACTCTTCTGCGGGCTCCGGTTCGGGCAAGGTGACGGTGAATATCTCTTTGCACTTCGAGCAACGGACTTTGGTACCGCCGGGCTTGATTTTCTCGTTTGCCAAACGGAAACGGGTTTGACATGCTTGGCACTGAACGATCATTCAGTTTCTCCTAGTCGTTGATTCAGACGCTTTCGACCACACGGATGTCGGGCAAGTCACGATATCTCTCGTCAAAGTCCAAACCATAGCCGACGATGAACCCGTCGTCCATGGAAAACCCGATGTAGTCAACCGGGACATTGGTTACGCGGTGAGCCTGTTTGTCGATCAGAGTGCAGATCCGCAGACTGGCAGGCTGGCGGTTCAAGAGCATGTTGCGCAATGATTCAAGGGTCTGGCCGCTGTCGACGATATCCTCAACGATCAGAACATCCTTGCCCTCGATCGACATCTCCAGATCCTTGCGAACCTCGATAATCCCCGACGACTGGGTCGCGGAGCCGTAGCTGGCAAGACGCACAAAGTCGATGATCGTCGGGGCTTTCACCGCCCTGATCAGGTCTGCAATAAACAGGAAAGACCCCTTGAGCACCGCGACCATCAATATCTCTCGGCCATCGTAATCCCTGTCGATCTGGTCGGCGAGTTCTTTAACCCTGGCGGCAATTTCTGCCGCAGAAAAAAGTGGTGTTAATAAGTACTTTCTCTCAGAGGTGTCGGGAGTCGCCATAATCGGCTATTCTATAGCAAAGCAGTCAATTTATGTCAATTTTTTCACAGCAGTAAAATCCTGGTCGGGCCCAGGGAAATCCTGTGTTATAATCTGCCTCACCAAAGGCCCCTTGATCTGCGGCCATTTCACTCCGGGAGTATTTCGATGCGCACCATAGTCTGCCCAGCCGTTGCCTTCCTGATCTGCCTATGTGGTTCCCCCGCCTTTGCTGTGCCGGACATGAAATTCACGAGCACGCAATTTGATTTTGGCGAAGTTTATCAGGGTGCAAGGGTCCAGCATGCCTTCGAATTCGTCAATGCGGGACAGGATCCACTGCTGATTGACCGGGTCCGCAGTTCCTGTGGCTGTACGGCCGTTCTGGTTTCGGAAAAGAATCTGGCCCCCGGCGAAAAAGGCCAGATAAAGACTAATTTTGACAGCACCCGTTTTCGTGGTAGCGTAAGCAAGACGATTTACCTGTACAGCAACGATCCGGTCAAGCCGGTCGTGCAACTTAAAATCAAGGGCGAGGTCCTTGAGATCATCGCCGTAGAACCTGAGCAAGTCAATTTCGGCACGGTCCCCGGTGATCAGACCTTGACCTCGAAGGTCATTCTGCGCAACCAGGGGGAAACGCTTATGACCCTCGGCGTTCCGAGTACGACAGCCGCAGAACTTCAGGCCGAGATGCCTGCGACCACACTGGCCAAGGGTGAGGAGGTCTCTCTCGAATTGCTGCTGTCCCCGAAACCCGGCACGTTGCGCTTTAGTGGCTACGTCCTGGTGCCGGTAGATGGTGTGCCGAATAACCAGCTGCGCATTCCCGTTTACGCTGCGATTCGCAACTAGCGCCATTTTTATCTGTCCGGTTACCCTTTCCGCTATTGAAAGACCTCCCGACTGTATTATACTAGAGGGGTTTTTTAAGGGCTGATCCCATTTAATTTTCCAAGGAGACTCCATGACGACCAATGTCTCGCCCCCCCAACGGCGAAAGTTTCTCTTCACCATGCTTGGCGGGCTCGGTGCACTGATCGGTGCCGCCTCGGCCTGGCCAGTGTTCCGTTTTCTTTCTCCCATCACCGCCGCCGGCAGCGGCGACAAAGTCGTCGTGGCTCGCAGCGAAGTCAGGCAGGGGAAAGCACACTTTTTCCAATACCGCAGCAAGCCGGCGGTACTCCTGCAACCGGCGCCGGGCCAATTTGTCGCTCTCTCGGCAGTCTGCACCCATCTCGGCTGTGTGGTTGCCTGGCAGGAGCAAGCGGGCGAGTTTCTATGCCCCTGCCATGGCGGGCGGTTCTCCTCCGAGGGTCAAGTCCTTGGCGGTCCGCCTCCTGCCCCCCTGGAAACCCTTGTCGTCGAACTTGATGGCGACCAGTTGAAAATCGGATAGGAGGCTGATATGCAACCGATAAAATTGCTGGTCGATTTCATTGATGTGCGCCTGGGCGTCAAAGACCTCTATGACAAGGAATTGCGTGGTTACCTGCTGCCGCGCAATGTCAATGTCTGGTATACCCTCGGTGCCGTGCTGATGGCGCTCTTCACCTTGCAGACCATCACCGGCATCCTTTTGCTCATGTTCTACGTACCGGATTCCGAAAAAGCCTTTGCCAGCGTCCAGTACATCATGAACGAAGTGCCTTATGGTTGGCTGTTCCGGATGCTGCACGCGGTCGGTGCCAACGTCATCGTCATCGCCCTGCTGCTGCATATGCTCTCGGTCCTCTTTATGGGCAGCTACAAGGGCCGGCGTGAATTCACCTGGCTGACCGGTTTTACGATCTTCAACCTGGCCATGGGACTGTGTCTGACAGGTTACCTGCTACCATGGAGCCAACTCTCTTTCTGGGCAACCACAGTCGCCACCGATGCCGCCGGGGCCATCCCGGTCGTCGGCAACTACCTTGTGGAATTCCTGCGTGGCGGGCCGACGGTCGGCAACCAGACCCTGGGACGATTCTTTGCCCTGCACGTAGTCGGTATGCCGCTGGTGCTGTTCGGTTTGATCGGTGCCCATCTGTTCTGCGTAAAACGCCGCGGCATTTCGTCCGCACCATTTGGCCCGGAATACCAGGCGTCCGAGGAGCTGCCGTTCTTTGAGCATGAAAAGCATCCCGGGGGCATCCCGTTTTTCCCGAACTATTTTGTCAAGGACGCTGCCATAATCAGTTTCTTTATCGCTTTCCTGCTTGCGATCATCTTCTACGCGCCCGGTCTGTTCTTCCCCGAATCCGCTTTCCAGCCCGCGGACCCCTTTGTCACTCCACCGCACATCAAGCCGGAATGGTATTTTCTCTGGGCCTACCAGACGCTGAAGATCTTCCCCAGTGAGATTATCGGCCTGGGAGTGCAGGGCGCGTTCATGACCTTCCTTGCCCTGCTGCCTTTCATCGACCGTGGTCCGGAAAGGCGGCCGGCCAGGCGGCCGCTGTTTGTAACCTGCTACGTACTCGGGATTCTCCTGTTTGTGGCCATTTCTATCTGGGGGCACTACTCATGAGTCGCGCTGTTATCTGGTCGTTTCTGGTCCTAAGCCTGGTCCTGTTGTCGGCACCTGCCACAAGCCGTGCTGACGAAACCGTCTGTCTGCAATGCCATGCCGGCCTGTCCGGTCATCTCAGCGCACCGGTTGCCGATTGGCAGTCCAGCGTGCATGCTGAAAACGGCATCTCCTGTCATGATTGTCACGGTGGTGACCCGACCGATATGGCCATGGCCATGAGTCCCGACAGGGGCTTTATCGGCGTTCCTGATTATACCGAGGTCCCCGACTTCTGCGGGCGCTGCCATGTCGGCGTGGCCGAGGAATACAAGGAAGGGGCCCATGGCAAGGCCATTGAGGACGGCGGCGCGCAGTGCGTCATTTGCCACGGCAACCATGCGGTGAAAAGGGCCAGCCTGGCTCTGATCAATGAAGAGGATTGCTCACGCTGCCACAGCTATGAACGTGCCGCCCTGATCAGGCTTGCCCTGGTCGAGACAGACACGATGATCAAAGCAGTGGAGCACGATCTCGATCGACTCTATAAACTCGGTTTTGCCGTCGACGAGATGGAAGGAACCCTCTTCAACCAACGCAACGTCTTCCATCGCACCTTCCACGGTGTTGATGTGGAGAAGGTGCGCAAGGAAACCGGCGGCGTGCAGGTCGAGTTGAGCAAGGTCAAGGGCAAGATTGCCGAAATTGACAACACGCTGGGCAAAAGGAAACTCTGGGGCAGCGTTGTCATCGGTCTGTTAATCATGGCCGGGGTAATTTTCCTGCTGGTGCGGAAGGCTTACGAAGAAGAAGGCGGCTGATCTCCGGAGACAGTTGAGTTTCGCATAAAAGGGCGCTGCATGATTGATCTGCAGCGCCCTTCTCGACATAGGACAAGATTGACCAGACAGCCCTCTGCATAGGCTTGATTAGCGGTTGCAATAGCCCATGAATTGGGGTATAAAGCAAGCCCTCGCGCGATTAGCTCAGCTGGATAGAGCGCTGCCCTCCGGAGGCAGAGGTCACAGGTTCGAATCCTGTATCGCGCGCCAATAATTACAATAGGTTAGCCGTCATTTGCTGACCTTTTTTCGTTCTGTGACGATTCTGTGACGATCCTGTTCCCGGGTTCCCGGATTTGACCTTTGGACACCCGAAAACCGCCGTTTTCTGATGCCAAGGTCAGGCAGAGAGCGGATCTATAAGAAAATTTTTCTTTACGTCTAGGCCACCTGGAGCGAATCCAGGTGGCCATCGTTTTGTCATCCTCAACGACTCTGTCAATAACAGGCCAGTCTTAGTCTTGGCAGTGGCAACATAAAAAGAATTTTGCTCATTCTTGTAAAAGACTGCTCCCGGTTCTTGCGTGTAATACCATCATACCGTTGCAGGGACTTCGTGGAAGAGCGCCTCGTGCAGGTTGACGGTATGGTTCTTGATCCGCCTCAGGGCAACGGCCATGTCGCTGAAGGTCAGGGCGGGCAGCGCTCCGCATGAACCCTCCTTCATGCGGTCGAGGTGTGCTTTACGAACCTCATCAGCCAGGTCGTTGAGGCGGATGGCCTCGTCGTAGATCTTGCGCGAACTGCTCACCTCTCCGTTATTGAAAGCATGGCAGACCTGTTGGAAAAAGGTGAATACCTCGCTGTGAAAGTTGCGCAGGTCCTTCCAGCCATCCAAGCTGTAATCAAGCTCGTGCTTGTCGAGCCGTTTCATGTACGAACAGAGGGATGCGGCGTAGTCGGCAATCGACTCGAGCTCATCGGCCGCACGCACATAGCTGTAGGCCCGGTCCGATTGCTCCTTGCTGCCGCCGCCAGACTGCATCAGGGTGACGGTGAAGGTCGTGATTTCGTGCTGCATGATATCGGTTTGTTCTTCGAGGTCCTTCACCTTGCGATAAATGCGATCGCGCCCTTTGAGGTCTCGCTGCAGAAATTTCTCGGCATTTACCAGGGCATCATGAACACACTCCTGCATCCGCTTGAGCTCTTCAAAAACCATCGAGACGCCCATCGCAACGGGCATGGTGCCGGGAGCGCCGATATACTTGAAGGCGCCTTTTTCGGCGCCGGCTTTTTCCGGCACTATTTTTGTGACCAGTTTGGCCAGATAGTTAAGAAACGGCAGCATGACAATCGTTGCGGTCACATTGAAAAAGGTGTGTGCCATGGCGATGTGCGCGGCAATGTAGGGACGGTTGCCTTCGGCATCGACAAAGCTTGAAAGCCCCGGCACGAACTTCTCGACCAGGTTGACGTAGGTCGAGAAGATGGAAATAATGATGAAGACCCCCAGGACATTGAACACGGTGTGGGCCATCGCTGCGCGCCTGGCGGCGACGCTCCCACCGATCGCTGCGAGTTGGGCGGTAATGGTGGTGCCGATGTTCTCGCCCATGACCAGGGCGACTGCTGTGTGCAGCGGAATCGCCCCGGTCAGGGCAAGGGCGATGGTGATGCCGAGCATCGCCGAACTGCTCTGGATGACCATGGTCATGCCGCAGCCGATGGCGACGCAACCGAGGATGCTCAGTAGCGACTGGGCATCAAGGGTCAACATCAGGTTCATGAAGCCTTCATCCTTGCGCAGCGGCTTGAAGGAGTCGCTCATGATCTCCAGGCCGAAGAAGATCAGGCCCAGTGCAACCATCACCTTGGCGCTTGCCGAGATGCGATCGTTTTTGGAAAAAAGCATCGGAAAGATACCGAGAGCGATCAGCAACAGGCCGTACTTGCCAACCTTGACCGCCAGAATCCAGCCGGTGATGGTGGTGCCGATGTTGGCGCCAAGGATGACGCCGATCGCCTGGGTCAGCTGCATTAGGCCGGCGTTGGCCAGGCCGACCACCATGACCGTCGTAATCGACGAGGACTGAACGAAGCAGGTGACCACCAGGCCGACTAAGACCGCCAGGAAGCGGTTGCTGGTCACCGATGAAATTGCCTTGCGGATCAGCCCCCCCGAAAGCGACTGCAGGCTGTCAGACAGATACTTCATACCCAGGATAAAGATGCCGAGCCCGCCGATGGCGGTATAGCCCATTTGAAAAGGTTCAACCATTGAGTTTGCCTCTCAGACGTTGCAATTTGGTATGTTTTAAGCCGTCGGATATTACGTGGTGCAATTTATTTTTATTCTACAGGCGTGTCAAGCTTGATAAACCGCGGGGCGTGTATTGAGAAGTCGAAGGTCCTCTGACCTCACCTCTCAGAATGATCCAGAGATTTGTTGTTGAGCATTTGGTTCGTTAAAATACTGTGCTCACTTTGCTCACCGGTCCCCGGCCGGCGGGCCGCTGCAGCAAAATCCTGGTCCGAGCTGAGGGAGGAAGGTCAATACCAGGATTCTTTTATTAGCGCCCTGCGTTCCTGTTGTGTTGCGTAGTTTGAAGGATCACGATCCTCGCGCAGTTTGTCGCGGCCGATAACCACCCAGCCGTTCGCCCGTTCAAAGAACATGATGCGATCCTGATTCATTAACAGTTCAAACTCGGGTTTGCTGACTAATCGTTCGGTACCATTTTTAAGGACAACGGGAATATTCATACTGGCAACTCCTTCTTTACCCCCATGATCGGCTCATTCGTCGGTTCTTTCTAACTTAAATTAGTGGGACATGAGAACCGGTACCGTCATCGACTCCAATATGGTGCGGGTCGCACCACCCAGAACCCATTCTCTAAGACGGGAATGTCCGTAGCATCCCATCACAATCAGGTCCGCAGACAAGTCTGCCGCGCGTGACAGCAGTTCATTGCCGACGTCAATCTCGACTCCGTGGCAATCCTTAGCCTCGGCACGGATACCAAGACGTTCTAAATATCGAACCATATTTTCACTCTGGGTGCTGTCGTGTTCGCCGGTTTTGGAGTTGACCGCAATAATACAGACACTGTCCGCAGCCTTCAGGAAGGGAATTGCATTTGAAACGGCGCGCGTCGCCTCTTGACTGGAATTCCAGGCAACGAGAATGTGCTTGCCGATGGAGGGGAAATCACCGGTGTTCGGCAAGATCAACACCGGTCGCCCGGCCGCAAGGACCAATCGCTCCGGGAAATCCATATCGACTCCCGAGTTGTCAGAAGAATCACTCTGGCTGATTACGACAAGGTCAGCACTTTGAGCGTGCAGTGACATGGCATGAACCGGCTCATCGTACGCAGTCAGCCATTCAGTCTTATCCAGATTAGCTGCAGAGGTTTGTTTGCGGAAGACTTTTTCGGCACGTGACATTGACTCGACGGCGATTTTGTTCTGTGCAGCTTCGATCTCCTCCCCCATATGAGCCATTATGTAGCCAGGCGGGACATAGAGAGAAAAAACGTAAAGCCCCACTAAGTATGCATCGTACTTGCTTGCCAACTTGATGGCGACTTCCAGACGTTTTTCAGTGTGCTTCCCCGAGTCGATGTGAACAAGAATGGTTTTGTAGCTCATGGGCCCCCCTTCATTGATTGGCTGTCAAGGGTTCGCGTTTCATTCTGCTACGGGTTCTTCGCAACCTTCTGCACATGCAAACTTAATGTTCAAGCCTATGCCTTATTTCAAGCAGTCCTCGCGCCATAAGCACTGGCCTTGATCACACACGCCAGCTCGGTCGGTCTGGAAACAGCTTTCGTTGCCTTCCTGCCTCTGGATTGTCCGGATCAGGTCAACCTTTTTCAGACGGCCGGGGTCCAGACCACGGCTTCTCGCAATTTGCTTGATCTCATTCATGTTCATGGTTTTCTCCTCTGCTGGCTATTGATGGACCCGTCGCACGGTGAGACCCGGTGGATGGTGAATTGCATACATTCGGCGCGACAGTAAAGTGTTAATATTGTTTAATCGCTTGCTGTTAACAATATTACTTTTATGCTTGTTGTCAAGGGGGAGACGGGAATATGTCCTGCATAGTCAGGAACGCTTAAATGGCTGATTTATAACAATAAAAATATGCTTTTTTGACCAGGAACAGGGGTGGTCTCGGCGTGATGACTCAAGAGTGGGGTCACGATCATTCCTGGCTTGACCGGCCGCGGGAACGATTTGCGCTCGATTGAATATCCCGCGCAGGCACAACTTCGCAGTGAGCCGCATCATCCTGCCCGGCGGGGAGTAATTCTCTGGACATCCCGGAGTCCATGGCATGAATGGCTGGGGCGGAAGGCTGCTTAAATAAGCGTTGGAGTAGATGGCCGATATCGGGTAATCTTTAAATATCCCTTTTTCTTCATCGCAGAGACCGGAATCTTTCATATGCTTTGGAGGGCAGTCCCATGTATGGAAACCTGGCGATCCTGGCCGCATTTGTTTTTCTTTACAGCCTCGTCAGCGGGGGGCTCGAAAAGACCCCTTTTAACGGCGCAGTCGTTTTTACTGCTTTCGGTCTGCTCCTCGGCCCCCTGGGATTGGGGTATTTGACCCTGGATGTGGACGCCGAGCTTCTGAGTACCCTCGCCGAACTGACTCTCGCCCTGGTGCTGTTCATCGACGCCTCCAACGCGAATCTTCGCGAGCTCAAACACTCCTTCAGGATTCCCCAAAAACTGTTGTTGATCGGCTTGCCGCTGACCATCCTGCTCGGGTTCGTCACCGGCTACCTTCTGTTTGACGGGTTGACCCTGCTGGAAATCGCCCTTCTGGCGACCATGCTGGCACCCACCGATGCCGCGTTGGGTAAGGCCGTGGTGACCAACACTGCCGTGCCGAGCAACCTCCGCGAGGGGTTGAATGTGGAAAGCGGCCTGAACGACGGCATCTGCGTACCGATCCTCTTCATTTTCCTGGCCCTGGTGTCAGTGAGGAGTTTCAGGGCGGAACGGCGATGGTTGCGTTGGAACTGGTGACTGAGGCGATCGGCATCGGGGTTGCGGTAGGTGTCGGCTTGACATTTCTTTGTGTGCACCTGGGTACGCAATGTGCGAACCGGGGATGGATTACGGAGACATGGCGGCAGCTCTCTGTCCCGGCTTTGGCAGTGACCTGTTTTGCTTTGGCGCAGTGGCTTGGCGGCAGCGGTTTTATCGCCTGTTTCGTCGGCGGCATGCTGTTCGGCAGCCTGGCAAAACAACACAAACACAAACTCCTGCTTGCAGCGGAAGGGACCGGTGACACGCTGGCCCTGATCACCTGGGTGGTCTTCGGGTCTGCCGTCGTCGGCCAGTCGATCGATTCACTCAGCTGGGATGTCGTCATTTACGCCCTGCTCAGCCTCACCGTTGTCCGGATGTTGCCGGTCTTCATCGCGCTGGGCGGCACGAACTTGCGGACCGACGAAAAGCTGTTCGTGGGCTGGTTCGGACCGAGAGGCCTGGCGAGTATCGTGTTTGCCGTGATCGTGCTCGAGGAACATCTGCCCGGCGGCCATACGCTTTCGATGACCGTGGTCTGTACCATCATCTTGAGCGTTGTCGGCCATGGCCTGAGCGCCAATCCCCTGGTCGCTGCGCTCGCAGCGAGGATCAAAGCTTCCTCGGGGTAAACTCTTGTGAACCCCCTGTTTTTGTCGATAGTCCTGAACTGTGACAGAGACACTTCCGGAAGGTTTCTTATGAGTAGCAGAGGTTACACCAACGAGTTCAATCTAGAATCTGAAGTCTGCTTTCAGCCGGTGGTCCGCCAATGACTGTCGAGGTTCGCCAGGCCATCCGTCAACTTCTTGAGAGTCACAACACCCTCACGCTGGCAACCACCGACGGTGAGAGCCCATGGGCTACAGCCGTCTTCTTTGCCAGTGATGCGGAGCTGAACCTGTACTTCGTGTCCGACCGGCGTACACAGCACGGTCGCAATCTCGCTGACAACGGACGGGTGGCCGGCGCGGTCAGTGCCGATTGCACAACCTGGAGGGAGATCCGGGGTCTGCAGTTGCAAGGGCAGGTCACTGTACTCGAAGGGCTTGCGCGCCTGTCGGCATTGAAAACCTATCTCTCGAAGTTTCCGGATGTCAGCTCTTTACTGGAACGGCCGCAGGACAAGAACGAAGAAACCATCGCCACGCGCCTGCGTGAGGCCAACATCTACCGGCTGTCACCGGACTGGATTCGCCTGATCGACAACGGCCTGGGGTTCGGCTACAAGGAAGAACTCATCCTGCGCAGACCTTAGAAAGAATCCTCAGGCGAAACCGGCCAGGAATCTCCTGGTGCCGATTGAGGTTTCAAAAGATGTGGTTAAAGACAACCGGAGTCGAACTTGTAAACTCTTTGACCCGGTTTTATAAAATGGTACCCGCTGCGTAACTAAACAGGAAGGTAAGATGGACTCCTTGTCTGAACAAAAACCTCCTGACTCTGCCGGGAAGCGGCTTCGATACCGGCTCCTTGGAGGCGTCGTTGCGCTGCTGCTCCTGATGCTGGCGGGGCTGTTGCTTGCAGGCCAGTACATCTCTTCTCCCACCGTCATAAAAAAAATTCAGCAGGTGGTCGCCGAGCAGGCCGGGATCAAGATGGAGTTCCAGTCGATCGAACTGGATTACTTCCCCCAACCGGCCATAGCTCTGCAGCAGGTCAACCTCATCATCCCGGATTATGGCCAGGGCAAGATTGCCGAAATCAGCCTCTCCCCGGCCCTCCTGGCCTTGCTGGTCGGTGATCTGCGCCTCGGTCGTCTCAGCCTGGAGAAGCCGGAATTCAGTCTTGATCTGCCGGACTCAAAGTCACAAAAATCACCGGCAACATCTGGTCCGGATGGCGGGCTTGAGGCGAGCCTGGCCAAGGGGTTCGCGAAGTTCGGGCAGGTCTCCCCCGATTTTGTCCTGGCGGTCAGCGAAGGGCAGTTAAAGGTTGGCCAAGACCAACAGTGGTTTGAAGCTGAAGACCTGGACCTGCGGTTGAGTCTGGCAGTGACGGATGCCCGCAAAGCAAGTGCATCGCTGCGCAGCAAGGCTGCCGTGTTGCAGATTCGATACAATGGTCATGAAGAGGTCCTCAAGGGAGCAGAGCTGAACGGCAGCATTGCGATTGACGGTGAGACAATCAGCCTGGCGCTCAAACGGCTGACTTTGGAGGAACCGGGCCTTGATCTGAGCGGTAAAATTGAACAGGCGCCGGGTCCCCCGGCTATTGCCCTGGACATCTCCGGCAAGAACATCGATGTCGATGCGACCCGCCGGGTTGCCCTGGCCCTGGCCGGAGATATTTCGCTGGTAGATAAAATTTTCACCTACCTGCGGGGCGGAGCGGTCTCGCAGATCATCGTTCAGTCGCACGGCCAGACGGCTGACGAACTAGGCGAACTGAAAAATATCCGCATCGAGGGTAAGCTGCAGAATGGTTCCGTTTCGATTCCGGAGATCGAACTCGACCTTACCGAGACGGTCGGTGATGTGCTGGTTGCGGATGGCATCCTTCAGGGTACTAATATGTCAACCCGATTGGAAGGCTCCACCGGGCATGACGGGACTTTGAAAGTTGGTCTGGCCGAAGATGATGCCCTGTTTCAGCTGCAGTTGATGCTGGACGCAGACCTGGCTCAGGCCAAGCAGATCCTTGAACGTATCGTCGTTAATCCGGAGTTTATCGAGGAAGTAAACCGGATCACCCGTCTACAAGGCACCGGCACCGGAAAACTGACCCTCGGCGACAGCATTAACGACCTCAATGCCGAGGTCGCTGTCTCGGATCTGAATTTCACCGCCGATTACCAGCGGCTGCCGTTTCCGATCAAGGTCGCCAGTGGCCAGGTTGCGTTTGCGAAAGACCTTATCAGCCTCAAGGGTTGGCAGGGCACTGTCGGAGATTCGGAATTCTCCGAACTTTCCTCTAAAATTCATCTAGCCAGTGATGACAAAGACGTTTCAAAGGGACCGGGCAGGATCGAAGTTGGCCTCGATGGCACACTGGAGGAAGATCTTGTCAAATGGCTCAGCGAAGCTTTCGAGGTGCCGCAGACCTACATGATACGCTCTCCTCTCAAGCTTTCCGCGGCCGAGCTTGACTGGCAAGAGGGGACAAAGACCACTTTCAAAGGGGGCCTCTCCGTCAAGGACGGCCCGGACCTGGTCCTCGATCTTGTCTGGCAGCCTGAACAGCTCAATATTCATAGCCTGAGGCTCAAGGATCAACACTCCGATGCCGATCTGTCCCTGGATTACGGTACGAGCGGGATTGCCCTGAGTTTCACCGGGGCTCTGCAGCATGAAACCCTGAACGCGCTGTTCGTTGAGCAGGATTTTGGCAAAGGCAGGGTGGAAGGCGTTTTTTCTGTCAAAAAGCCTGTGACGAAACAGGCCGGGGTCCTGGCAACCGGACATCTAGAAGGCTCAGACCTGGTGTTTACCCTGCCGTCAGGCGATCAGCTTGCTGTACAGCAGGCCGCTCTGATTGCGAGTGGTGACCAGATCGACATCGATCTGTCGAAGCTGTCGTGGCAGGACCTGACCTGGGATCCCGTCAAGGCCACACTCGATTTCAGTCAGGACAAGCCTCGTGTCAGGGTCGCGGAAGCGAATCTCTGCGGCCTCAATGCGCCCGGAGTGTGGACCATTGATGGTGAGAACCTTGCCCTGGACGTCAAACTGAACGGCAAGGCGCTCGATGTTAAAACCGTTTCGACCTGTGTGGAACACGAGCAGGTCATAATGACCGGAACCCTGGATTTTTCAGGGCAGATCAGCGGCCAAGGCCAGGTCGGTGAGTTGGTCAATGCTCTGCAGGGCCCTCTGGAAATTACCTTTTCAAACGGGACGATTCAACAGAGCAAATACCTCACCAGGACCCTTGAAGTGCTTAACGTCACCGAGATTGTCAAGGGTCGACTCCCCAGCCTGAGCAGCGAGGCCTTTGCCTATACGACCATCACCCTGCAGGGGGAATTCCAGGCAGGCAAGCTGTTGATCAGCAAGATCGAGATGGACGGCAAGACTCTGGATGCCCTTGGCCAGGGTGAAATCGACTTGGTGCAGAAGACAGTCAACCTTGAACTGCTGGCGGCCCCTTTCAAAACCGTCGACACGGTGGTCAGGAACATTCCCGGCGTAAACTACTTGATGGCCGGTAGCCTGGTCGCTATCCCGGTCAGTGTCAAAGGGCCACTGGATGACCCGAAGGTTCGGGTTTTATCGGCATCATCAATCGGGTCGAGTCTGCTGAGGCTGGGGGAGCGGACCATCAAGTCACCGCTCAAGCTGATTGAAACGTTT
>CAVQRZ010000020.1:0-15030 GCA_963715335.1 uncultured delta proteobacterium | reverse complement strand
ACTGCCCGCGATGACGTTGCTGGTGGTCAACCACGTATTACTACAGACAAAACGTATGCTGATTTGAGTGCAGCAGGGCTAGCAACAAGCATCGCTGGCGACAACGTCTACACCGAGTACAATGCTGCAACGGCCTATGCCAATGAGATGGCAAACGACTACATTGTCACGCGCCGCGAATATAACGGCGAAGCAACTCTGGTCATCCCTGATCTACCGAATGTCGCTCTTCATGCTGGCATTCGAGTAGAAACTCGTGAAGGCATGGAACAGGCCATCAGCCTGAGCAAATGTGACTCCTGCCGACGTTTCCGCCGCAGGCAAGGACATCGATGAACGGACTGAAGACTTCACTTTCGGCGCAACCGGTAAATTTGGTCCGGTAACAGTTGACTATGAATACTTGAACCGTTCATTCAGCGAAGACAGTGCTGCACCGATACGTTACTACCTGGATGCAAACCACGGTAATGCAGACCAGTTAAACTATGACAATGACTTCCTGCCTTTCGGACGCACTCCGGATTCGGATAAAGACAGTCACAGTCTGAGTGCAAGAGCTGATCTGTCCAACTCTACCAGCATCACCGCGAGCTACGTAAAGTCCGACATCGAAAGCTCAAAAAGCGCCACCCAGGATTCTTACGACCTGCTGGGCTGGAAACGACCTGGAGACTGAGTACGAATCGTTCGGTGGTAAGGTTTCAACCAAGATTGGCGACAACCTCCGCCTGTCCTTACGCGGCAGTACTTACGAGATCGACACCAGCGACAGAGAGATCTATTTCCCGGCGCGCACTGCCTGAGGTTAACGGTGATTGGCCCTACGCAGACAGCGATGAATGGAACCCCGCGGAAGCTCGTGAAGTCACTGAGCTTGGCTTCGATGCGGTTTACCGACTTGCCAAAGCGACAACCCTTCGTTTCGGCTACGAGTATGAAGAAGTCGATCGCGAAGACGAAGCGCTCGGCGAGACAGAGACCAACACCTTCAAGGTCTCCGTTAAATCGCGCCTGAACAACCAATGGTCGGGCATGGTCAGCTACCAATACCAGGACATCAGTGATCCCTTAAGTGGTCACGTAGGCATCGCTCAAGGCGATTCACCCTTGGCCACCCAAGATCCTCTCGGTTCAGGGCTCTGGTATTACGACGTCACTGATTTCGGCTCCCCTGCTGCGATCTGGTACTGGACAGATGTTTACCCAAACCGCCAGCTCGAAGCAAGCAACCTGCCTGAAAAGGTTCATGAAGCCAAAGTGAACGCAACCTGGGTCGCGAGCCCCAACATGTCAGCAACCCTGTTTGCGCGGGTCCGCATGGAAGAAAACGACGAGACCAATTACGAACAAGACACTTATGTTCCCGGCGCTTCTCTCTACTATGCACCCAACAACAAGCTGAACCTGACCATGGCCTACACATTCAACAAGCAGAAGACGGAGAACCAGATGTGTGTCGGCTGGTACCATGGCTGAGCGAACGACATCTCGTCGAGCCAGTTTGGCTCGATCTGTAATGACAGCGAATACAACTCTGACGTTCACACCGTGGCACTTAATGTAGATTATCAGGCAACAGAAAAACTCAAGCTGAATGCTGGCTTCACCTACAACAACGCGGAAAGCAGCTGGGACTGGAAGTTCACCGAAAGAGCCCGTGTGTATGGTGAAAACAACACCACGACACCTTTGGCTGAGACCGCAGTGAGCCCCCAGGAGCATACGCTCCGTCAATTACGACAACTGGCAGCTCAACAACAAGATCGACGGCTACTCTGATCTGTCGTATGAACAGTACCAGCTCACAGTTGGTGGCAGCTACGACTTCACCGAAAGGATGTATGCCATCCGCATCATTCACCTATGACGTATTTGAAAGTGATCAAATGTATGTCTATGGTGACGAAGACGGTGACGCCTACTACGGTTACCTCGGATTCGGTTACCGCTTTTAAACAACCAAGCTGATAAAGATTTGCCTCTTTATGTCATGCCCGGCTGGTCCATCCAGCCGGGCTCTTTTCTTCCCTCTTTCCCCTTCCCTTTGTCTTCCCCTTTGCATCTTTGCGTTACAAAAAAGCCCCCGCCGCAAAACGCAGCAGGGGCTCGACAAAACATATTTCAGTATCAACTATTTCAACGTCACCGTCGTGTAGAGCAGGGTCGCCCTGCGCTGGACCAGCAGCCGCAACACCTTGCCGGCGGCCATCTTGTCAACCAATCCTTCAAACTCCTTGACCGTACCGACTTCCTTGCCGTCAGCCTCGACAACCAGGTCACCGACTCTCAGGTTGGCTTCGGCAGCCGGGCCTTCCGGGTCGATCCTGGTGATCAGAACGCCCTTGTCGCTCTCCAGGCTGTAGCGCTCGACCAGCTCCGGGGTCACATTCGCGACCGTGAGACCGAGAGCCCCGCCGCTTTCCCCGTCATCGGCAGCCAGCTCCGCCTTGCCGTCGTCGAGCCTGCCGATCTGGACCTTGACCGTGCGTTCCTTGCCGTCACGGAAGACCTTGACCTGGACCGTTTCGCCGACCGGGGTTGCAGCAACCAGTCGCGGCAGGTCATTGAGCTCACCGACCTGCTTGCCATCATATTCGACGATAATATCGCCCCGCTTCAGGCCGGCCTTGTCGGCAGGGGAATCATTGATGACTTCGTTGACCAGGGCGCCATGAGTGCTGTCCAGGCCAAATGAATCGGCGAGCTCCTTGTTCAGCGCCTGGACGGTCACACCGAGCCAGCCGCGGGTCACATGACCTTCGTCACGCAACTGGGGGATGATCTGCTTGGCCATGTTGACCGGGATGGCGAAACCGATCCCCTGACCCTGGGCAACAATCGCAGTGTTGATGCCGATGACCTCACCCTGCACATTGAAGAGCGGGCCGCCCGAGTTGCCAGGATTGATCGATGCGTCCGTCTGGATAAAATCATCGTAGGGCCCGGCCCCTATGACGCGGCCCTTCGCTGAGACAATACCGACCGTGACGGTCTGCTCCAGGCCAAAGGGATTGCCGATCGCCATAACCCATTCACCAACCTTGATTGCCTCGCTGTCGCCAAGCTTTGCGACAGGCAGGTTTTCGCCGGCATCGATCTTGATCAGCGCCAGGTCCAGTTTCGGGTCCAGTCCGCGAATCTCGCCGGTGAATTCCCGGCCGTCCGAGAGCTTGACCTTGATTTCATCTGCGCCATCGACCACGTGGTCATTGGTCAGGATATAGCCGTCTTCAGAGATGATGAACCCGGAGCCGAGGGATCTCTCCTTGCGCGGCGACTGTGGCGAGTTGCGGAAGAACCGTTCGAAAAATTCATCGAACATGTCACCACCGGGGCCATGCGGGCCGGGGGGCATCGGCGCCCTGGGCTTTACGGTCTTGGCGGTGCCGATGTTGACGACTGCGGGTTTGAGCTGCTCTGCCAGGGTGACAAAATCCGGCGGCTGTGCCGAGACGGTGACAGCCCAGCCGAATATCAAAAGGGATATGAGCAGGAAGTGTTTCGAGCGTAACAGGTTGTTCATGATGTCCTCCATCGTGGTTATAATAACAAATGTAATAACCGCCGTGCGCACTGTCAATCGTCAGCAGCACAGTAATCAACTGATGGAATGTGCAGTTGTGAAAGGTTAATCCAGAATGGTCGTTTTCGGGTGTTTGCCTTCTTCCGGTCCCTTTAGAGGCAGGCGTACCGAGAATGAGCTGCCCTTGCCAACCTCGGACGTGACCGAGATGCTTCCACCGTGGGCCTCGGCGATCCACTTGACAATCGCCAGGCCAAGACCGGTGCCTCCGTCCATACGGTTGCGCGCCTTGTCGACCCGGTAGAATCGGTCAAAGATATGGGACAGATGCTCGGCGTGCATGCCGATTCCCGTGTCGACGATATCGACCACGGCAAAATCATCTTCCTGGGCCAGAACGATCTTCAGCTCACCGCCTTCAGGGGTATATTTGATGGCGTTGGAGATCAGGTTGAGGAACATCTGCCGTAAACGCAGTTCGTCACCGCGGATCCGGACCTCCTCCTCGACCTTCAGGCCCATACTAACTTCGATCTGCTTGGTTTCGCAGAGGAGCTGGCTCTGCAGGTACAGCTCCTGGACCATGTCGCTGAGGCTGAGCTGCTTCATTTCCAGCGTCAATTCACCGACTTCACTCTTGGCCAGCGTCAGCAGGCTTTCAATGATCCGCTCCATGCGATCGATTTCTTCCATGTTGGAACGCAGCATATCGCGGAACTCGTCGGTCGTTTTCGCCCAGCGCAGGGTCACTTCGGTTTCACCCCGCAAGATGGTGAGAGGCGTGCGCAGCTCATGGGAGGCATCACCGGAGAATTGCCGGATCCGCCGGAAAGATTTTTCAAGACGATCAAGCATCTGGTTCAGGCAGGCAACCATCTGCGACAGCTCATCCTGATGATTGCCGAAAGGCAGGCGGCGGGTCAGGTTGTCTGCGGTTATACCCTGGGCCGCTTCGGTCACCTCGATGATCGGCGCGATCGTGCGTTCGGCCAACAGCCAGCAGCCGAGACAGAGCCAGAAAATTGCAAAGGGTCCGACCACCAGGTAGATCACGCGCAGCTCTTCGATGGTCTGCTGCAGGGGGCCGAGTTCCTGGCCAATCTGGGCCACGCCGATCAGCTTACCCTTTTCCAACAAGGGATAGGAGAGGAGCCTCATCTGCCGGTTGGGCTCCAGCGCGATTGTTTCCAGGTGCTCGTTCAGCCATCGGACCTGCTGGCGGGCCACCGGCCCGAACGGCAGGTCACGCTCCATCAAATTCTCTGTTCTGCAGATTTCCTGCAGGCCGGCATCGCGCAAGACCAGAAAAGCATCCCAGTTGTAATTGTGGGCCAGCGTCTGCAGGCCCTGACAATCCCCTGAATGAACAGCCTCGGACAAGGTGTCAACGTAGTGCTGGTCAATGATGCGGGCGATCTCGCGAGCCTGACGGTCCACCTGTTCTCTCAGATTGTGAGAAAAATAATGATAAGAAAACAGAGCGCTGACTGCCAGGATGACAGCCAGCGTCATTGCATACCAGAACGTCAGGCGGACCCGGATCGACCCCAAAGGTGAAATGGCCAAGCTAGTCCTCCTTGAGGACGTAACCGATTCCGCGAACGGTATGAATCAGTTTCTTGGTGAAGTCGCGGTCAACCTTCTTGCGCAGATAATTGACATAGACGTCAATGATATTGGTGAACGAATCAAACGTATAATCCCAGACATGCTCAGCGATCATCGTCCGCGTCAATGTCGTTTCCGGATTGCGCATGAAAAATTCGAGCAGGGCATATTCCTTTGCGGTCAGGTCAATCTCGTTTTCTCCACGCCAGACCTTGTGGGCAACCGGATCAAGCCGCAAATCAGCATAGGTGACTTCCGCCCCGCGCTCCTGGGTGCCCCGGCGGGCCAGAGCCCGGACCCGGGCCAGAAGTTCGGCAAAGGCGAAAGGCTTGGTCAGGTAGTCGTCGCTGCCGACTTCCAGGCCGGCGACGATATCGTCGACCGTGTCCTTGGCCGTCAGGCAGAGAACGGGTGAGACCACACCATTGGCACGCAGAGCCTTGACCGCCTCGAGGCCGTCCATCTTGGGCAGCATGATGTCCATGAGGATCAGATCGTAGTTGTTCTTGGAACCAAGTTCGACTCCCGACTCACCATCATTGGCGACATCAACGGTATAGCCTTCACCTTCAAGCCCGCGTTGAATAAAGCTGGCAACTTTCTTCTCATCTTCCACAACCAGAATGTGCATGAGGTTTCTCCTTTTCTAAATGAACGGCTATCTTCGTAAAAATGGTCCGAGCGTCGATTGTCAGGGGATCATCATCAAAACCGGTACGCGCAGCACACAAACCGGCAACTATTTGAGTCCAAGGCGAACCAGCACCTCATTGGCCGTCTCCTCGATAGCCTTGCTGGAGACATCGATCACCACCCATGGGTGCTGGCGGAAGAATCTCTTCGCGTGCTTCAACTCCTCCTCGATCTCTTCATAATCGGCGTAAGCCGCCTTCGGGTCCTGGCCAAGATTCCGCAGCCGCGAGGCGCGCACTTCAAACAGTCTCTGTGGGTCGATAACAAGGGCCGCAATCCTCTTCGGATCTACTTCAAAAAGTTGCGACGGCGGATCTATGCCTTTCACCAGGGGCACGTTTGCCACCTTCCACCCCCTGTGGGCCAGGTAGATGGAGAGTGGTGTTTTACTGGTACGGGAAATCCCGACCAGAACGATGTCAGCCTGGTAAAGATTGCGGGGTTCCTGCCCGTCATCATGCTTGACGGTAAATTCAATCGCCTCGATACGTCTGAAATAGGCCTCATCGATCCCATGCAACAGGCCGGGGGTCTCTTTCGGTGACCGCCCAAGACAGTGCGCCACTTTCATCAACAGCGGAGTCAGCAGGTCAATGTTGACCAGACCGAGGCTGTCGCACTCGTCATGGACCAGTTGGGCCAGGTCGCGGTTGACAATAGTGAAAACCACAAGGGCCTGCTTGTCGAGCGCTTCGTCCAGGGTCTCGTACACCTGGTTCTTGGTCCGGACGTTGTTAATCCGTTTCAAACGGACCGGCCTGTCACGAAACTGCGTTAGCGCTGCCATGACCATTTTTTCTGCAGTTTCGCCGGTCGCGTCAGAAAGAAGATAGATAACTTGGGCAGCAGCAGACATTGAAAATCCTCATGAAAACACCGGTGAAGTCTAACAGAGTCTAATGAAAAAGCAAACACCAAAAGCAGGGAAAACCTCGACTTTACTTGGCAAATCAGTAACTTCTGGCAGCTTAATGTATCACAGAAGGGTTATTATATGCGATATGCGCACTTTGTCTCATTAAGTTACAGGCCATTATTTCAGACCCTCCTCAAGCTGGTCAAGAATTTCTGTTGCAATGCCCCGGAAACTTCGCTAAACAACCATCATGACAAGCAAATGGCTGGAGATACGCCTCGCTGTGCCGGACGAAGCCGTCGACCTGGTTTCACAAAACCTGATGGAAATTGGCTGTACCGGTGTCACTGCCGCCGAAACACAGCTGGACACGTTTGTTGTGCCGGCACCGGAGAGCCTGGTCAACGATCCGGTCATGAAAGCTTACTTCATCTACCCGGACCAGATGGATGCGCTGCTGGCAGCCGTACAGCAGATTCTCTCCGAACTCGCGGTCGTTCATCCAGCGCTTGCCAAGACCCGCCTCGAATCCCGCGAACTGGCCGACCAGGACTGGGCGAGTGACTGGCAACAGCATTTCCCACCATTCAGGGTTGGCCGCCGTCTCGTCATTCGCCCCTCATGGATAGACTGGCAAGCCACCGGCGACGAAGCGGTCCTCACCCTTGACCCGGGCCAGGCCTTTGGTACCGGCACCCATGCCACCACCAGCCTTTGCCTGGACGCGCTGGCCGAGCATTTTGCAAGCGAGCAACCACCCAAAAACATTCTGGATGTCGGCACAGGCTCGGGAATCCTGGCCATGGCGGGGGCCGCACTCGGCGCCAGACAGGTGATTGCCACTGACATCGACAACGAGGCATGCCAGGTCGCCCGGCACAACATCTCGAGCAACCGGCTCGACCACCTGGTTTCAGTTACCGACGCGACACTGGAGGAGATTACCGGGACCTACGACCTGGTGCTTGCCAACATCCTCGCGGCCGAGAACCTGCGTCTCGCCGACCAACTGGTCGCGCACCTTACTCCCGGATCAGGGCGGCTGGTCCTCTCCGGAATCCTGATCGAGCAGGAGCAGGCGGTTATCAAAGGCTTTGCCGGTTTCCCCCTGGCATTGCTCGCCAGCAACCACCGTGACGAGTGGACCTGTATCGTCTACCAGAGCCATGAGTGATCCGCTGCGTTTTTTCGTTCCGCCTGAAACTCTGCAAGGCGACCAGGTGGACATCAGCGGCGACCCGCATCACCACCTGCACAACGTTCTGCGTACCAGGCTCGGCAGTGTCCTGACCCTGCTCGACGGCCGGGGACTCTGTTGCGAAGTCGAGCTGGAGAGTATCAGCAAACGTCAAGCGTCCGCCCGGGTGGTTCGACGCTGGCGGGACGAAGACAGCAGTTTACCGATTACCCTTATCCAGGCCATGCCGAAAGGCGACAAGTTTGACCTCGTCCTGCAAAAGGGCACCGAACTCGGGGTGCACTGCTTTCAGCCCGTCGAGACTGCATACTCAGTAGCGCAAGTCAACGAGGCCCGCATGGACAAGCGTCAACAGCGCTGGCTACGCATAGCGAGTGAAGCCGCAAGGCAGTCCCGGCGCAGTTTTCTCCCTCAGATCCGGTCGATGCAAAGGCTGTCTGCAGTTATCGAAGAGCAGACAAGTGACCTCAAGCTCGTGCTGTGGGAGGCGGGGTCGGTCCCCCTTGCAGAGGCCTTGCCCGGGGAGAGGCCCACCGGGGTCAGGCTTCTGATCGGACCGGAAGGTGGTTTTACCGACCAGGAAATCGATGACATTGCGGCGGCCGGGTTTCGGGCCGTACACCTGGGACCGAGAATTCTGCGCACTGAAACTGCCGGCTTGGCGGCAACGCCCATTTTGCAGTATCTTTACGGCGACTGGCATCAGGCCCCGGTCGATAACGGCCGAAACCGGCAAGAGATGCCGGCCAGGGTCTAAGCTTATTTTCTAGGTCAGCCTTCTTTCTGATTTGACAACAACTTACCCCTTCCGATCCTTGCCAGCACCCCAGCTTTTGCCGACTCGATTGCGCAGGTTCGTTCTTGACAATTTTTCAAACAATGTTTAAAACGACGTTTACATGAAAAAATCGCCATTAAACAACAAAGATACCAGAGCGGCCCTGCTGGCATGTGCGGAGAGACTCTTCCTTGCCCACGGCTTCGAAAGCGTCAGCATTCGTCAGATCACCAGGACAAGCGGCGCCAATGTGGCCTCTGTCAACTATCACTTCAGCGACAAGACCGGCCTGTACCGTGAAGTTCTTGTGCGCATTCTGGACGGCATTACCATAGAAAAACTCAGCCTGCTTGAAAAACTCGACCAGCAACAGCCCCCCGCGACGCTTGAGGAAATTTTACGCGCATATATCCGCAGTTTTTTTGACTCTCGTCTCTCCTCACCGGACAGCGACCGGCTCATGCAGACCATCTACCGGGAAATGGGCCCGGATGCCGTCACCGGCGACCTGATCGCCTCACGCCTGATTGTCCCGATCAATCGGGCGTTCAAGGAACTAATCCTTAAAGCAAGCCCTGGGCTTGGCGAGAAACGCGCTTCTTTCTGCGTCAGCAGCATCACCGGCCAGGTCCTGCACTTCGTCCGGAGCAGAGACATTTTACGCGGCATCCACAGCCCGGAACAAAACCAGCCTTTTATTGAAGATATCATTGAACATATTACGCAGTTTTCCCTGCACGGACTCGGGAGCAATCAACATGAATAGAGCACTCTGTATGTTTTTTACGGCGACAGCACTGTTACTGGCAGTCAACACCGCGACCGCCGAAGAGCAGAAAAAGGCGGCCGACGGGCCACCCCCCATGCTGGTCACCACAACAGCAATCGTCAGTGGCTCGTCAAAACCGACCGCCAATTTTGTCGGCACGCTCTACTTTGCCCGGTCGGCTGAAGTTGCCGCGGAAGTGGATGGCATTGTCCTGCAGGCTTACGTCAATGACGGTGACTCAGTGAAAGCCGGCGACCGCCTGGTACAGCTTGATGATGACTTGCTGCAAACAGAAATTACCGGTACGCGAGCGACTTTCGAGCAAAACCAGATTGACGTAGAACAGGCGCAGAAGGACTACAACCGGTTCGCCGCTTTAAATGAGCAGAAATCCGTTGCCATCTCTGAATTCGAGTCTTATGGGACCAGGCTCAACAGCCTGAGAAAACTCTCCACCGTACTCGAAGCACGTCTCGACCGGCTGCTTTTGGAGCAGAAGAAGAAGACCGTGCGCGCGCCCTTCGACGGTCTTGTCATCGATAGCCTCGTGGAGGCCGGCGAGTGGGTGGAAGCCGGCGGAGCTGTAGTCTCCCTCGCCGACAACCGCAGTTTTGTGGTGCACGTCGACATACCGTCCAGCATCATCCCCTTCCTGACTCTCGGAGAAGCGGTCACACTGAAAGTTGCCGGCCAGGAGAGGCCGGGGAAGTTCACAGCCATTATTCCACGTGGCGACATCAGCACCCGCACCTTTATCGCAAAGTTCACCCTCCCGGGCAGCAAGTCGTTGATCGAAGGAATGGAGGCGCAGGTTACGCTACCGACCGCGGCAGCCAGGGACAGCCTGCTGGTGCCGCGCGATGCCATCATCAACAGTTTTGGCAAGAACGTGATCTTCGTCAATGACAATAACCAGGCCCGCATGGTTCCGGTCGAGATTACCGGACATTCAGGGACCCTGGCCGGCATCATCGGTGAAGGTGTTGAAGCTGGCCAGATGGTGGTCGTGAAGGGCAATGAACGCATTCATGACAGCCAGCCCGTGCGCACGGAGTAAACGACATGGACCTGATCAAAGTCTCAATCAAGCGCCCGGTCACGATCCTGTCGATCATCTTCATGCTGGTCATGTTCGGCATGATCAGCCTGCAGCGCATCCCTTATCAGCTCAGCCCGTCTGTCGTCGAACCTGAAATCACCGTCACCACGACCTGGCGCGGGGCAACACCGTACGAAATCGAACGAGAGATTATCGAGGAGCAGGAGAACACCCTCAAGGGGCTGCCGAACCTGGTTGAGATGGAGAGCACTTCGCGCAACGGCCAGGGCTCGATTACTCTGAAGTTCAAAGTCGGTGCCGATGTGGACGATGTCCTGTTGCGCGTCTCGAACAAACTCAACGAGGTCCCCTCCTATCCCACCGGGGTCGACAAACCGTTGGTTACCGCTTCAGGCGCATCCGCTTCGCCGGTAGTCTGGAACATCCTCAAGACCAGTGAGGGGAACTCTCGCCCGATTGAGACTTATCTGACTTATTTTGAAGAAGAAATTCGCCAACACTACGAGCGGGTGCCCGGCGTTTCGGATCTCTTTGTTGGCGGCGGCACCGAAGCCGAGATGCATGTTGAGGTCAGTCCCGAACGTCTTGCTGCCTTCCAGTTAACGACAGGCGAACTGATTGGCGTGCTGCAAAGTGAGAACATTAACGTCTCTGCCGGCACGATGGGCGTTGGTCGACGGGACTTCCGGATCCGCACCACCGCCGAGTTCAAATCGACCGCGGACATTGAGAACGTGGTCCTGAAATCAACCGGACAACGACGTATCACTGTTGGCGATGTCGCCGTGGTCCGCGAAGGCTTTGCCAAGCAGGAGGGGATCGTCCTGCACAACGCTGACAACGGCATTGCCATTGGCGTTCGCCCGGAAGCCGACGTTAACATCCTGGACATGACCGACCGGCTCGAAGAAGCCGTCAACGGGCTGAATGAAAAGAAACTGGCGGAGAACGGGCTGCATATCGAATGGGTCTACGACCAGCGCTTCTATATCCGCAGCGCGATTGACCTGATCAAGCAGAACATCCTTTTCGGCGGTGTGCTTGCAGCATGCGTCCTGCTGGTTTTTCTGCGTTCCATACGCGCAACCCTGGTGGTTGGCCTGGCTATCCCGATCAGCATCATCGGCACGTTCATCCTGCTCGACCTGATGGGGCGCAACCTCAACGTCGTCAGTATGGCGGGCATCGCCTTTGCCGTCGGCATGTTGGTCGACAATGCCATTGTCGTCATCGAGAACATCGACCGCCACCGCAAGATGGGCAAAAGTGCTTTCGACGCTTCTTATGACGGGACCAGGGAAGTCTGGGGGGCGATCTTCGCCTCAACAATCACCACCCTTGCCGTTTTCCTGCCCGTGGTCTTTATCCAGGAAGAAGCCGGACAGCTGTTCCGCGACATCGCCATCGCTGTCGTGGCAGCGGTCTCACTGAGCCTGCTTGCCTCAGTTTCAGTTATCCCGATGTTCGCCAACCGGCTTCTGGCTTCCGCCGCGAAAAAGCCCCCCAGAGCGACCAGGCACCTTGAGCAGGTGGGCAACCGTCTGGCCGACGGAATAATGAGCCTGGTCCATCTGGCAACCCGTGACTGGTTGACACGCCTGACAACGGTGGCGCTGCTGACCTGCCTGGCCATCGGCTCGGTCTATACCCTGATGCCCAAGAAAGAATATCTGCCCCAGGGCAATCGCAATTTTGCCCTGAGCATCCTGGTGCCACCGCCGGGGCTTTCTCTGCAGGAGCGCACGGAAATCGGTGAGGCCTTCTTCACCATGGCGAAGCCTCATTTCCGCCAGGAAACCGACGGTTTCCCCGCGATCAAGAACATGTTTTACGTCGGCCGTGAGGGGTTCATGATCGTTGGCGCGATTGCCGAGGAATGGGATCGGGCCCGCGAGCTGCTGCCCCTCTTCAATCGCATGATCTACTCGATACCCGGCATGTACGGCGTCAGCCTGCAGCCCGGAGTTTTCCAGACCAGCCTGGGCCGGGGGCGCAGCGTCGAGGTCGATGTCAGCGGCGATGACCTCACCCAGATCGTCTCAGCAGCCGGAGCCATTTTTGGCAAGTTGCGCCAGGCGATGCCCGGAGCCCAGATCAGACCGGTTCCTTCGATCGAGCTGACCTACCCCGAGGTGCGGATCATTCCCGACCGCGACCGGCTCAAGGCCAACGGGTTCAGTTCCCGTGAGTTCGGCCTGGCCCTGGATGTCCTGATGGATGGTGCGATCGTAGGCGATTACAAGGCCGAAGGGAGGAAGAAGATTGACCTGGTGGTGAAAACGTCCGACAGCGATATTTTGACCCCCGAACAGCTGTATGCGGCCCCCCTGGCGACACCGCAGGGCAAAATCGTCCCGGTCTTCAACCTGGCCCGCATGGAAGAAACAACCGGCATGGATCAGATCCGTCACCTGGAGCGCAAGCGGACGGTCACCCTGCAGGTCACTCCCCCCTCGGAGATGCCGCTGCAGGAAGCGATGGAAATGATCCAGGATGATATCGTGCCGCCCTTGAAAAGCGCCGGTCTGCTCGACGGCCTTGAAGTACGGCTCGGCGGGGCGGCCGACAAATTGGTAGAAACGGCCAAGATCCTGCAGTGGAACTTCATCCTGGCAGCGATGATCGCTTATCTGTTAATGGCGTCGATGTTCGGCAGTTTCATCTACCCGTTGATCATCATGTTGACAGTCCCCCTGGCTGGTGCCGGGGGCTTCATCGGCCTGCGACTGCTCAATGTTTACTTGTCCTTGACCGGGCTGCCCGGACAGGCGATGGACATCCTGACCATGCTCGGCTTCGTCATCCTGGTCGGCGTGGTGGTCAACAACGCCATCCTGATTGTTCACCAGGCTCTGAACAATTTTCATTACAACGGCATGGAACACCGTGAAGCGGTTCTCGAATCAACCCGCAGCCGGTTGCGCCCGATCTACATGAGCGCAACCACCAGTATCTTCGGCATGCTGCCGCTGGTTCTGGTTCCGGGAGCCGGTGCCGAGATGTACCAGGGACTGGGCAGCGTTCTGCTCGGTGGGCTGGCGGTTTCGACTGTCTTCACCGTCTTTGTCATTCCCGCCATTCTGATTTTCGTTATCCGGCTTGAAAAACGCAAGACCGACGAGGAGATTAAGTCATGAGAGTCCTGCTGATCCTGTGGCTGGCATTGCTGACCTTAAGTCATAACCCGGTCCAGGCCCTGACGATTAACGAGGCCGTGAACGACGCCCTGCGATACAACCCGAGGGTCCACCAGTTCGTGGAGCTCGAAAATGCGGCCGGGGCCCGTGCTGATCAGGCGAGAGCCCCCTTCTGGCCGCGCATAGACGCAAATTACAGCTACTGGCGCGGAGATCGCGATCCGAGTCTGAACAGCCGGGAGCTGAGCCTGGCCGAGACCAGCGCCGGATACAACCTTTTCAACGGCGGCAGCGACTGGTTTCGTTTGCATGAAGCCAAACACCGGGCTTCGGCTGCCAATTATCAGCGCCGCAGCACCGTCGCAGACATCGTCCTCGAAACCAAGCAAGCATATATTGAAGTGCTGCGGACCAGTCGCACCGTGGCAACCGAGAGGAAGAGCGTGGAGCTGCTCGAACAGCAACGCCACGACACACAGCTGCGGCTGGAGCAGGGGCTGGTCGCCCGCAACGACCTGCTGCGAGTGGAAGTGGTCTTGGCGACCGCCCGACAACTCCTGTCAATCGCCGTAGGCCGCCATGAAATCTCTCGCCAGGCCCTGGCCCTGGCGCTGGGCAGACCCGTCGGCCAAGATGAGGAAGTTACCGACCTCTCTCTGGAACCGGCCCTGCCCGGGCCAATGGATGGACTACACCAGGAGATGTTTGTAAACCGCAGCGAGCTGAAATTCCTCAACAGCCTGCTCGCAGCCGAAGTGGCCGGACGCAAGGCTGTACGCGGCGATCTCCTGCCTGATATCGACCTGGTGTTAAGCTACGACCGATTTGGCAACGATGCCCTGCCGGAGCCCGGCGATGCCGACTACGACAGCGAATCAAGGGCGATCGTACGGGCGACCTGGACTCTTTTCAGCGGATTCGACACCCGCTATGAGCTGGTCGGGCGCGAACATGAAATCCGTGCCCGGCAACAGGAAATCAAAGCCACTGAAGATCGTCTGACGCTGCAGCTACAGACGGCCCTCGAAGCCTTTCGCGTGTCAGGGGAGAACCTGGCGACGGCCTCAGCCGCGGCGGTCCAGGCCGAAGAGAATTATCGCGTCAACGAGAACCGTTATCGGGCCAACATCGCGACCACAGTGGACCTGCTCGACGCTCAGGAGTACCTGACCCGCGCCCGCAACGAAAAAGTCAAGGCGCTATACGACCTCCACCTTTCAGCGGCAGCGATCGAACGGGTCCTGGAACGCGGACCGACACGGGCGGAATAACGGGACGGGGGACACGATAATCAAAGTCCTGAAAAAACTGATCAGAACAATAACAAGCGAGGGCAGATTGACTATCTGCCCTCGCTTTATTTAATGTTTTCCTCGTACCCCGTACCTCGTCCCGCGGACCTAGT
>CAVQRZ010000019.1:0-175855 GCA_963715335.1 uncultured delta proteobacterium | reverse complement strand
GAAGCGAAACAGGTTTCCCGTCCCGGGATGCGTTCCGGGGTCTCGGGTTTTTCGGTAAAACCTGTGACCCGCGCCTCTTCGTCCACGGCAAAAACCCCGTATCGACTGGCTTCCTCAAAGGGCACCTCCAGAGCGGCAATAGTGATGTCGGCCTGGTTCATTCGGTGGAAGTTGATCATCTGGGTCACGTCCATCTTGTAAATATGATCGCCGCCGAAGATCGCCACGTAATCCGCATCCGAAGATTCGACAAAGCGCAGGTATTGCAGGATGGCATCGGCCGTCCCCTTAAACCACTCTTCACTTTCGCTACGGGTCTCGGGAGAAATGCCGACGAAGAAATCGCCCAGACCGGTCCATTTCCCCCATGACTCCCGAAGGTGTTTATTCAGCGAGTAAGCCCGGTACTGGGTGAGGATATAAACCTTCTTGATGCCCGAGTTGAAGAGGTTGGAGAGGACAAAGTCGATGATCTTGTATTTTCCGCCAAAAGCGACACTCGGCTTGGCCCGGCGCAGGGTGAGCGGGCTAAGTCGTTCACCTTTGCCGCCGGCCAGCACCATCGCGATCGTGTTGTTGCCAAAATTGCCCGAAGTAGTTCATAGGAGACTATCCTTGTGGAAGGTGCTTGAGGGACTGACGACTGAGTCTACATTCTGACAAAAACTCTCTTGAATGCAAGAAGATTACAAAGTTGGCCGGGGCGCTGAGCAATAAGTTGCAGGGGTGAGAACAGGCGGACAGGATTAGCCTTCAGATTGTTCAACCGTCAATTCTCCAGAGAACAAAAAAATGGCCCCCGACCAATGGCCGGGGGCCCCCCTATGACATGAATTGCAAACCCTCTCTTCGTCACAACCTCTGAAGCCTGCAAGCACAAGCGTAATTTCTGTGCGCATTATACACATCACCTCTCACAATTTTCTCACAGCGAAGATCGGCAAGGTTTCGTTACGGGCGGAAGGCGTTGGTCGATCGGCTCATTCTGCCGAGAGCCAGCCCTGCCGAGGTTTTTCTTTCGGGAAAGTCTGCAGGATTCCCTGGATCTCCTGCGCGGAAAAATTCTCTCTGAACAAGGCTTCGCTGTATTGCTTGAGGACCTGTTTGGCCTGCCCCGGGCTGTCCTGGGCCAGGCACAGTTGGTAGGACAGGCGGACAACGCCATCGTTGGTAGGATCGTAGTGCAAGGCATCACGCAAAAGTTTCACCGCCTGCTGGTGGCGGTTGTTCTCCGCCAGAAGACGGGCAAAAGTCTGACTGGCTTCGAGATAAATCTGTTCAGTCTCGTCCTGGTAGACAACTGCCGCGTCGACACCGAAATCGGCGGGGACAAACGTCCCTTGCCAGAGGCTGAAGGCCGAAGAGAAGGTAATTTCTGCCGGCCAATATTCAAGGTTGGCAATCTGCTGGTGGGCTTTCCGGATCAGTCTCCGGAACTCATGAACATCAACCCTGGCGTTCTCAAGACAGAGGTATCCCCGCTTGACCACCAGGTATTTTTTGCTGTCAAACGGCGCGAACCATTCTTCCATGGTCCGTCTCACCCGGGAAAGGAGAGAGTCGAAACTTGAGCGGGCCTTTTGCCTGGAGCTCTCCGGCCAGAGCGCGGCCTGAACTTCTTCCTGGGCAACCTTTCTGTCAGTGGAGCCGACCAGCATTGACATCAGCTGGCGCTGGGCCGGGCTGAACTCTTCAGCCCAGGACAGCCGACGGCCACCGATTTGCAGCTCACACTTACCCAGGGTTTTCACAAGCAGCGTTGGCAGCGAATCCTTTGCCTCGGAGGGTTCTGAAGAGGTCTCATCCTGCAGGTGATTGCCACGCCGAAGCAACGCCTTGACGCGCGCACCGACCAGTTTCGGCGAGAAGGGCTTGGTCATGTAATCATCGGCACCGACCTCCAGTCCGGCAACGATATCATCTTCTTCGGCTTTGCCGGTCAGCATCAGGACCGGGATTTTACTCATCCAGGGGTCACGGCGCATGACACGGCAGACATCCAGGCCGTTCATGCCGGGCAGGTTGAGATCAAGGACAACGACCGCCGGCGGGTCTTCTTCGATCTGCCCCAGGGCAGCTTCGCCTCTTTGGGCGACGGACACGCGATAGCCTGACTTGGTCAAGCTGGAAAAAAGCAGCTCACAGACGCTGGCATCATCCTCGATAATAAGTACATGTACCCTGTCCATAAAGACTCCCCCCGGAGAATTCTATGCCTCTACCGCAACAGGACAAACCCCATCTGCCGGCCTGTCCTGCCATTGTCTCGTCGATAAGAGAAGAGCGTTTCTCTGTGGCAACAGGTGCACTCGGCAACCGTATCGACTGCGGCTCGCTCGATGCCTGCAGCATCCAGCTGCAGGGCAATGCTTTCCCGCAGATCAAGCTGCCAGTGGCCAAGGCTGACCTCTCTGGCGATGCGCTGCCATTGGTCGGTACCCTGACGGAAGAGGTCGCGGACCGGACGATCAACTTCATAGCTGTGAGCAGCAATCCCCGCACCGATCGCGGCGTTGATGTCGGCGGCCTGACAACCGAAGATTTCGCGCATAGCCGTAACGGTCCGCTCCAGCAGGCCGGCTGCGGCCCCGCGCCAGCCAAGATGGACGACCGCGGCAACATGCTTGCCCCGGTGATACAGTATAACCGGGAAGCAGTCCGCGACAAGGATGCCGATCAAAAGATTGCGTTGATTGGTAATGATCGCATCACTTTCGACGCGCTGGAAATGCGAGACTTCAGGATTGGGTTGGTCGATCACCAGGATTTCACTGCCATGCACCTGGTTTACCGTCAGGAACAGGTGTGGCTCCAGACCAAGGCTCCTGGCTACGACAGCGCGGTTTGCCTCGACCTGGGACGGCTGGTCTCCGGAACCAAAACCGAGGTTGAGGGAGTTGAACGGCGGCCGGCTGCTGCCGCCATTGCGGGTGGTAAAACCGGCAACCAGATTTTCCTGACCGGCCCAGGCCGGTTGCATGAATTGAACTTTGCCCTGCTTAACTGTTTTCATCGGATAACGTTTCAACTGGACCCGGGCGAGGAGGAACCTCAAGATCCGTCAGAGAGTAGTTATACTTATCTTCCAGATAGCTGAGAATGCTGCGCAGCTCAGACGGCACATCCGCCTGAAAAACCATTGTCAGCCCGTTCGGGTGCTCAAAGCCGAGTCGCCATGCATGCAGGAACTGGCGCTGCAGGGCAGCTACCATTTGCCGCAGTTGCTGATCGGCGATTGCCTTGATCCGGCTGGCTCCGCCATAGAGGGGATCGCCGACGACCGGGCAGTTCATCCCGGCCAGGTGGACCCGGATCTGATGGGTCCTGCCCGTCTCAAGGCTCAGGTCGACAAGTGTCAGCCGGTCCGCTTCGTAGCGCCGCAGGACTTGCCAGCGCGTAACCGCCCGGCGACTGCTGCGCGCGGCTGTCGACATCTTCTTGCGGTGCACCGGATGCCGTCCGATTGGCTGGTCTATCGTCCCCGCCGCTGCCGCGACCAGGCCATGGACCAGGGCCCGGTAACGTCGCTGTATCGTGTGTGCTTTGAACTGCCGGGCCAGATGCTGGTGAGTGCGATCATCCTTGGTCGCAACCATCACCCCTGAAGTGTCCTTGTCGAGACGGTGCACAATGCCGGGGCGCAGTTCCCCGCCGACCCCCGAGAGGTCTTTGCAATGGTGCAGCAGGGCATTGACCAGGGTGCCGCTATGGTGGCCCGGAGCGGGGTGAACCACCAGATGAGCCGGCTTGTTGACAACAACGAGTGCCGGGTCTTCATAAAGTATCTGTAATGGGATCGGTTCGGCTTCGGCAGTGGCGGCGACCGGCTCCGGCAGAACCACGCAAACTTTTTCTCCGCCTTTCAGTTTGATGCCGGGCTTGCTCGTTCCACCGTTCAGGGTGACGGCCCCTTCGTCGATCAGGCGTTTGATTTGGGAACGGCTTAGCTCCGGCAGGCTGTCATCCAGAAAACGGTCCAGGCGCATCGCCACATGATCAGCGGTGACCTGAAGGTAGTGGGCCGCAGGCATGCCGCTACCAGATTGAACTCTCGATTTTACCAGCTTGCTTGATCATTACATCGACAATTGCCCTGTCGTAGAGGTGGTCGCGATCATCCAAGTCGGGAGAAACCCGACCGTAAAAATGTTCCCGGCCCTCTTCCAGTTCATCGGAGAGGACCTCAAAAACTGAATCGTTCTTGATCCCCTCCTTGACCTTTTCCTGATTGTAGAGAGCAATATCCGAGACAATGGCGCGGGCCAGTCGGAATGCAAGTTTAGGGTTGTCTACCAGCTTGGCCATAAGACCTCCATACTTGGAGTAACATTATTATTGTCCGGGCGAAGGCACCCGAGATCCTTATTCTTCGGCCGGCAGCGCGACATAGAGGTGCGCTTCTCCGCGCTTTAGCAACAACAGGACACTCTCCTTGACCCTGATGCGCTGACGGGCCTTGGCTACATCCTCCAGAGTCTCGGTCGGATGGCGGTTGATCGCCAGAACCCTGTCTCCGGGTTGCACACCGGCATTCGCAGCGGCACTGTCCGGAGCGACTCCGGCGATCAGAACCCCGTCGCCTGATTCTGCAAAGTTCATCCCGAACCATGGTGTCGGGTCAGGCGCCGGGGCCTGCGCAACCGGCACCGTGTTTTCCTCGCGCGCCACAATCACCACTTCCAGGGTCAGGCGCGTTCCTTCGCGCAAGACCTCTACGGGGATCTTCTCTGCAAGCGCCGAGCTGGCAACCAGCAGTTGCAGCTCCTTGACGCTGCGCACCGGCTTGCCATTGAAGCTGAGCAACACATCCCCACGTTTCATCCCGGCACGTTCCGCCGGGGTGTCGGGCAGCACCCGGGTGATCAGCGCGCCGGTGACCCGATCAAGGCCAAAGGATTTGGCAAGCTCTGCATCCAGCGGCTGGATACTAACTCCCAACCAGCCGCGCGTCACTTCCCCCGTGGTAATCAGCTGAGCGGCGATCTGCCTGGCCAGGTTGATCGGTATGGCAAAACCGATCCCCTGCCCACTGGCGACGATCGCCGTATTCACACCGATCACCTCGCCATAAATATTCAGTAGCGGGCCACCCGAATTCCCCGGGTTGATTGAGGCATCGGTCTGGACGAAATTCTCATAGTCCTCGATCCCTACATCGGTACGCCCCGTGGCCGAGATTACACCGACCGTCAGGGTGCTGTCGAGGCCGAAAGGATTGCCGATTGCCAGGGCCCATTGACCTACCTTGAGGTGGTCCGAATCGCCAAGCACCACGACCGGCAACAGCTCCTCGGTTTCGATCTTGACCACTGCGACGTCAGTCTTCGGGTCGGTCCCGACGACCTTGCCGGAGAATACCCGCTGGTCGGTGAGGCGGACCTTGACCTCTTCAGCACCGGAGACAACATGTTCGTTGGTCAGGATATAACCGTCCACACTCAGGATGAAGCCTGACCCGAGGCTGCGCTCACGCTGTTCGGAGCGGGGTCTCTGGAACAAGTCGCCGAAGAACTCTTCAAAGAGTGGGTTGAGCCGATCAACCGTACGCATCCGCTCCGCACGGATGTTCACGACCGCCGGAGTGACCTTTTCCGAAACCTCGATGAAGGCCTGCTGTGAGAGCAGCAGTTCGGGGGCAGGTTCTTCCACGGGAGGCGGGGACTCAGCCCGGCGGACAGTCGTTGTCAATCGGGTTTCCTGTTGTTCATTGCATCCGGCGCACAACAGCCAGGGCAAAGTCAGCAGAAGGACTCCGAACCATCTTGAAAAGAGCATGAGCATCAAAAAACCAAACCTCTCGGCTACAGCTGAGCAGAGTAGCGAAAACAAGACCTTTATGTCAATCTGGACGGACCCGGTCGCTGCGCAGGGCCGACCTATGCTTCGATCATCGCCAGGAGTTCTTCATGCCGGCCCTGCCAATCTGGCCGGTAGCGTGCTCCCGGCCGCCTGATACACCAGGGTGTCAGCAGGCAGGTCTGCATGCCGACCTGACTGGCTGACAGATCATGCAGAGTGTCATTCCCGACCATCAGGCAACGCTCGGCTTCGACCTCGAGCAGGGCCAGGTTTTCTCTGAAAAATTCCGGATTCGGTTTGCAGAAATGGTCTGTTTCATAAGCCGTCACATGGTGGAACCTGTCGCCGTCCAGCCCCCCCCACTCGACCCGTGCATCGACAACGGCCCGTGGAAAAATCGGATTGGTGGCCAGGATGACCTGCCAGCCCCTGGCCCGCGCGGCGTTAATCAACCGGGATGACAAGGCGTGGCCAGCAACCAGCGGACGCAGTCCATCAAGATCGTCCCGTAAGAATTGCTTCAGGCATTCCCGGTACTGTTGCGGGGTAATGGCCAGTTTATCGTGGAGCACCTCGAGCAGCAATGTCTCCAGGGTTTTGCCGATATCCTGGTTGGCAAACATGGCGGCGACGGCATGGTGCATTGCCCTGATCGCACGCGCTGGTTCAACCAGCTCTCTCATCTGCTCTGTCAGACGGTGCAGGTAAACCGGCACAAAACGGTGCATATCGACTTCGACCAACGTGCCGTCAAGATCAAAGAAGACCGCCTCGATATTGTCAAGGGGAATGGGCCTTCTGACCGATTTACGGAAAAACGACTGAACCATGGGAAAGAGAATACCACGATCATCTGGGTTGCGGCCAGTTGACTGTGCCCGTCACCTTGACATGCCGGAATTTTTCTTTAATCTTGACAGACCCGTTATGTAAGCAAATTTTTCATTGCATAACTTGTGTAAGTGATAGGAGGAGAGCGCATGGCAAAAAAAATAGGTGTTATCTTGTCTGGTTGCGGCGTATACGACGGCAGCGAAATTCACGAAGCCGTTATCACCCTGCTCGCCATTGACCGGGCTGGGGCGGAAGCGGTCTGCATGGCTCCGGACATCGACCAGATGCATGTCATCAATCACCTGTCCGGCGAACCGGCTGAAGGTGAGACCCGCAACGTTCTGGTTGAATCGGCCCGCATCGCCAGAGGCAAAATCAAGGACACTGCCACTGTCACAGTTGCAGATTTCGACGCCCTGATCCTGCCGGGAGGATTTGGCGCAGCGAAGAATCTCTGTGACTTCGCTGTAAACGGACCGGACTGCAACGTCAACCCTGACGTGGCCCGCCTGGTCAAAGAGACGGTCGCGGCAAAGAAGCCTCTGGCCGCAGTCTGCATCGCTCCGGCGCTACTGGCGAAAGTTCTCGGCCCGATCAACTCTCCGGCGCTGACCATCGGCACCGACGAGGGGACGGCGGAAGCCCTGAAGAAAATGGGCGCCAAACATGTCGACTGCCCGGTCAAGGAAGCGATTGTTGACAGGGAAAACCGGATTGTTTCCTCGCCAGCCTATATGCTGGCCGGCTCAATCAGCGAAGCGGCAACCGGCATTGAAAAGACGGTCCAGGAGCTGGTTGGGATGATCAAGTAAGGCGGATTGCAAGGCGAGACGGGAAGCTGGCGGCACATATGAGCCGGTTTTCGCCGGGCTTGCGTACGCCATGGAGAAATGATTGTGCCAATTGTGATTCTCGACTTGCCATCAGGGATTATTATAACTAAAATAGTCCGGATATTTTCCGATGCATGATCGGATGAACTTACCCCACCCAAGGAGTGCACCATGACCAAGTACCGTTGCGTAATCTGTGACTACATCTATGACCCGGCTGCGGGCGACCCGGGTAACGGCATCGACCCCGGCACAGCCTTTGAAGACATTCCAGATGATTGGGTCTGCCCACTCTGCGGTGCTGACAAGAGCAATTTCGAACCGGCGTGAGCCAACCGCAAGCGCTATCCGGCTCTGACAGAAACCCACGTACGGAGCCGGACGGGTTCAAGGTCTGGCGTCCCGGGCTGGTAGAATACCGGGACGCCCAGGCCGTCCAGGTCGATCTGGTAGACCAGCGTCGGCATTGGCCCCATGACCTGCTGATTCTTCTTGAGCATCCTCCGGTCATCACCTTCGGACGCAGCACCGATCAAAACAATCTCCTCTGGGATCAGGAGACTCTGCAGGCCGCAGGGATTGATTGTGCGCCCAGCCCCCGCGGTGGTGACATCACCCTGCACAGCCCTGGGCAGCTGGTCGGTTACCCGATTGTCGACCTGAGCCATTACCGAAAAGACTTGCACCGGTATCTGCGCCGACTGGAAGAAGTGCTGATCTGCACGCTTGCCGATTTCGGCCTGGTCGGAGAAGCCCTGTCGGGCAAAACCGGCGTATGGATACAAGGGCGCAAAATTGCCTCAATAGGCATAGCCGTGCGGCACTGGATAAGCTATCATGGCTTTGCCCTGAACATCGACAATGACCTCTCGGCCTTCGACGCAATCATCCCCTGCGGACTCTCGGGCGTGACAATGACCTCGATGGGCAGGGAACTCGACGGATCGATCGACAGGGAGCAGGTTGCCGAGGCCCTGATCGGCCACTTCGGCGCCGTCATGCAACGACCGCGACTCGGTGACTTTGATGACAGCTCGATTTCCACGAAAACCTGACTGGCTGAAGGTCCGCTTCCCCGCCGGACCGAACTACGTTCGGATCGACCGGCTGCATCGCGAGCAGGGACTGCATTCGGTCTGTCGCAGCGCTGCATGCCCGAATCAGGGCGAGTGCTGGGAACAGGGGACCGCCACGTTCATGATCCTGGGCAATCACTGCACGCGTGATTGCCGCTTCTGTAATGTTGCCCATGCCACTCCGCTGGACGTCGACCCGCAGGAGCCGCTCAAGGTTGCTGATGCGATTGCCGAACTCAGCCTGCGTCATGCCGTCATCACGTCGGTAACCCGCGATGACCTTGACGACGGTGGTGCCGGTCATTTTGCCGCCGTGACCCGGGCGGTCCGCAAACGCTGTCCGGCCTGCCGCGTCGAATTGCTGATTCCCGACCTGCAGGGCAATCATCAGGCGTTGCAGACGATTCTCGCAGCATCCCCTGATGTGCTGGGGCACAACCTGGAAACTGTACCGAGACTCTATCAGACAGCCCGCTCGGGAGCAGGGTACAAGCGCTCTCTGGAGCTGCTCGCAGCGGCGCACAGCTTCGCCCCGAAGATCCCTACCAAGTCCGGGCTGATGCTGGGGATGGGCGAAACTGCCCATGAAATACTTGATGTCATGCAGGACCTGCGCCAGGCCGACTGTGCCATGCTGACCCTTGGGCAATACCTGCAGCCGACCCGTGATCACCTGCCGGTCGACCGATATGTGGAACCGGCAGAGTTCGAACAGCTGCGCCGGTCCGGTCTGGAACTCGGCTTCGACCATGTCGAGGCCGGGCCGCTGGTGCGCTCGTCATATCACGCCGCGGAACAATTTGAGGGAGATCTTGATGGCGAATCCTGACGCGATCTACGAAACGATTATTCTCGGCTCCGGTCCGGCCGGTCTGACGGCAGCAATCTATGCCGGCCGCAGCCGCTGCTGCCCGCTATTGATTCATGGCGTTCAACCGGGAGGGCAATTGACGACCACAACCGCGGTCGACAACTTTCCCGGGTTCCCGGAAGGGATCGACGGTCCGGCCCTGATGGAGAACATGCATCAGCAGGCGGAGCGTTTCGGCGCCCAGTTCGTCGAAGGGGAAGTCACCAGGGTCGACCTGCAGGAACGCCCCTTTCGAATCTGGCTCGGAGACAAGATATACCGCTGCCTGACCCTGATTGTTTCCACCGGGGCGTCACCGAAGCTGCTCGGCCTGGGCAACGAGGAGTCATTGTACGGCCGCGGCGTGTCGGTCTGTGCCACCTGCGACGGGTTTTTTTATCGCGACCGCGAAGTGGTCGTGATCGGCGGCGGGGACACCGCCATGGAGGAAGCCGTTTTCCTGACCCGCTTTGCCAGCAAGGTGACGGTTGTACACCGTCGCGACTCCCTGCGGGCAACGCCGGTGCTTGCCGAGCGGGCCTTGACCAGCAAGGCGATCAATTTTATCTGGGACTCGGCCGTAGCGGAAATTCTCGAGGACTCCAGCGGGGTCACCGGCATCCGCACCAGGAACCTGAAAACCGGCACCGAAGTCGAACTGGCCTGCGATGGCGTGTTTATCGCTATCGGCCATCAACCAAACACCGGACTTTTCCTCGGCCAGCTGGAAATGGACGACGACGGCTACATCCTGACCCGCAACGGCACCGAGACCAACATCTCTGGGGTTTTTGCTGCGGGGGATGTCCAGGATCATCAGTTTCGCCAGGCCGTGACCGCTGCCGGCACCGGCTGCATGGCGGCCATCCAGGCGGAGCGTTTCCTCGACGACCTCCCTTATGATCCGAGCCTTTCCTGCAAGAAGGGAATCTGCATGCCGAAAGGCTGACGGCTGATCGTGTCAGCCACGCTTTCAAGCCATTTGCCTGAGATGGAACCCCTTGATATAATCCTCGGGGTTTCATTTCACTATTGATTGTAATCCGACAGGGGCATCAATGAGTCTATTCAGCAATGTCAGTCCGGAGTGGTTGGAAGAACACTACCAGCTCTGGAAATCCGATCCCGGCCAGGTGTCCTCTGACTGGCAGGCATTTTTCGCAGGCTTCGACCTTGCCCAGCAGGCGCCGGTCACCGATCGCGACCTCGCGGCCAAGAACTCCGCCGTCGACTCCCTGATCTACCGCTACCGGGATCTCGGCCACCTGCAGGCTTCGACAGATCCCCTCACGCCGGAACGGACCGACCATCCCGAGCTCAGCCTCGCCGCGTTCGGATTGACAGAGGCAGACCTGAAACGGACATTCTATCCCCTGCGCTTTCCCCGCCAGAGCGCCACACTGCACGAGATCATCGAACTGCTCGATGACACCTACTGTGGCGCAATAGGCGTCGAGTTCATGCATATCCAGGCTCCGCACAAGCGGGACTGGCTGAAACAACGCATGGAGGAAAAACGTAATCGGGCGGACTTCACCCGCGAAGAACAACTCCACATTCTGAAAAAGCTTCAGGAGGCGACCCTGTTCGAGGCCTTCCTGCACCGCAAGTTCCTCGGCCAGAAGCGCTTCTCACTTGAAGGCGGTGAAGTCATCATCCCCCTGCTCGACAGCCTGCTGACCCAGGCGGCGCAGAGAGGGGTCAGTGACCTGATTATGGGCATGGCCCACCGTGGCAGGATCAACGTCCTGGCAAACATTTTCAACAAGCCCCTGGAGAATATTTTCGCCGAGTTCAAGGACAACCTGGCACTGGCTTTCATTGGCGATGGCGATGTCAAATACCACAAGGGCTATTCCTGCGACCTCGAGCTCGAAACCGGAGGGAAAATCCACCTGAGCCTGGCCGCCAACCCGAGCCACCTCGAGGCCGTCGACCCGGTGGTGATTGGCAAGTGCCGTGCCCGGCATGTCAGTTACGGCCCCGGCGGCAAAAAACGGGTTCTGCCGGTGCTGATCCACGGTGATGCCGCCTTTGCCGGGCAGGGGCTGGTCACGGAAGTGCTGAACCTTTCGCAGATTGACGGTTACCAGTCGGGTGGGACGTTCCACCTGGTTCTCAATAACCAGATCGGCTTTACCACTTCCCCGGCCCATGCACGCTCGACTCTCTATGCCACCGACGTGGCGAAAATGCTCATGGTCCCGATCTTCCACGTCAACGGCGAGGACCCGGAAGCGGTTGTCTACGCGACAGACCTGGCCCTTGAGTATCGCCAGGAGTTCGGTGAAGACGTGGTTGTCGAAGTGATTTGTTATCGTCGGCATGGCCACAACGAGGGGGACGAGCCTTTTTTCACCCAGCCGCTGATGTACAGCAAGATCCGCAAGCGCCCCCCCCTCCACGAGATTTATGCCGAGCGCCTGATGGCCACCGGGATAGTTCGTGAGATCATCGACGAGAGCGCCGACCTGATCACCAGGCGTCTAAACACAGCCCTCGAAGAGGGGCCCAAGGCGCAGACCGATGTCGGCTTCCAGGCCAAATGGACAGGCGTCCAGCGCGAATACACTCCGGAAGAACCCGAGACAAAGGTCCCTGCGGACACACTGAAAAAACTGGCAACTCGCCTGGCGCATCTTCCGGAGACCTTTAATGCCCACACCAAGGTTGCCCGTATGCTGAAGCATCGCGAGGAATGCGTCATGCAAGGCGAAGGGATCGACTGGGCCAACGCCGAAACCCTTGCCTTAGCCACGCTGCTCACGGAGGATACTCCGGTGCGGCTGTCGGGCCAGGACTCGCGCCGCGGCACCTTCAACCAGCGTCATTCAACCCTGGTCGACCAGAAAACCGGGCAGCTTTACGTTCCTCTCGCCTTCCTTGAAAAAGGGCAGGCCGCGATCCAGATTTACAACAGCATGCTCTCCGAGGCCGCAGTCCTGGGCCTTGAATACGGCTACTCCCTGGAAACCCCGCACGGCCTGACGATCTGGGAGGCCCAGTTTGGCGACTTCGCCAACGGCGCCCAGGTCATCATAGACCAGTTCATTGGCGCCAGCGGCACCAAGTGGGACCGGTCGAGCGGACTGGTCATGTTCCTGCCCCACGGCTATGAAGGCCAGGGCCCGGAGCACTCCAGCGCCCGTATCGAGCGTTACATGAACCTGTGCGCAGGCAACAACATGCATGTTGTCTACCCGAGTACCCCGGCACAGTTCTTCCACCTCCTGCGCCGCCAGTGCAAACTTCCGTACCGGCGACCACTCATCGTCTTCACCCCGAAGAGCCTCCTGCGCCTGCCGGCCTGTTCCAGCACGCTGGAGGAACTGAGCGAGGGCTCTTTCCAGGCGTTTCTGCCATGCGCGATCCCCGATGACCAGGTAGAGACCCTGCTACTCTGTAGTGGCAAGATCTTCTATGAAATCATGACCGCCATCGAGGAGACCGGACGTAGCGACGTCGGCGTCATGCGCGTTGAACAGCTTTATCCGTTGAGCGAAGAGAAGCTGCAGGAAATGCTGTCGCGTTACCACCACGCCACCCGCGTGGCCTGGGTTCAGGAAGAACCGAAGAACATGGGGCCGTGGCCACACCTGCACACCAGCCTGATAAGGGCCCTGGGCCGAGAACCGGACTACTGCGGCCGTCGGCCTGCCTCTGCTCCTGCGGTCGGTTCCCTCAGCCGCCATCGTGAAGAGCAGCAACAGATCATTGACAGTGCACTGCACAACAAGGACTGAATAAATGGAGATAAAAATCCCAGAAGTCGGCGAATCGATCCTCGAAGCCATGGTTGCCAACTGGATCAAGGCCGATGGCGCTGCGGTCGCCAAGGACGAGATCATTTGCGAATTGGAGACCGACAAGGTCAATGTCGAGTTGAACGCCGAGGCCTCCGGCATCCTGCATATCATCGTCCCGGTCGGCGAGACGGTGCCAATCGGCACTGTAATCGCCACTATCGAAGAAGGCGAGATCACCGCAACGCCGGCGACTGAGCCGGCGGCAGAGCAGCCGCCTGCAGGGCCAGAGACAGAGCAGACAGCGGCCACACCGGAGCAGGCGACGGCTGCGCCCGTCAATCCGGCGGCGCGCCAAAAGGCGAAAGAGCGCGGCATCAATCTTGACAAGGTGGCCGGCAGTGGGCGCGGCGGCAGAGTCATCCTAGACGATGTCCTCGCTCACACTAAACCGGTTGAGGCCTCGAAACCGCTTCAGGAAGCACAAGGCGAACAGCAAACACCAAAAGCCGAACCGGCCGCAGCCGGAGCAACGGATGACGGTCGGCCGGTGACCCGCCAGGCGATGACGCCGATTCGTCAACGCATCGCTGCGCGCCTGCTGCAGGCACGCCAGCAGACCGCCATGCTGACGACTTTCAACGAAGCGGACATGTCGTGGGTGAAGAAGCTGCGCGGCCGACACCAGGAGCATTTCACCAAGAGACACGGCATCAAGCTCGGCATGATGTCGTTCTTTGTCAAGGCCAGCATCGAGGCCCTCAGGCAATATCCTGCGGTCAATGCGCGCATCGACGGCACCGACATTGTCCACCATCACTACTATGATATCGGCATAGCCGTCGGCACGGAGCGCGGGCTGGTGGTCCCGGTTCTGCGCGACGCGGATCAACTGACCTTCGCCGAAATCGAGCAGCAGATCGCCGACCTCGCTGCCAAGGCCAATGCCCGCAAGCTGACCCTTGCTGACCTTGAGGGAGGCACATTCACCATCACCAACGGCGGTGTTTACGGGTCGCTACTGAGCACGCCGATCATCAATCCGCCGCAATGTGGAGTCCTCGGCATGCACTCAATCCAGGACCGTCCGGTGGTCATCGACGGTGAAATCGTTGTCCGTCCAATCATGAACCTGGCTTTGAGCTACGATCATCGCCTGATCGACGGCCGCGAAGCGGTCGGTTTCCTCAAGCTGATCAAGGAATATATCGAGGACCCCTCGGAGTTGTTCCTTGAGCTTTAATTGATTTTCCGCGTTTCGCACTTCGCGTTTCGCGCTTCTAATTTGCGGAGCAAATTATGAGTAATGTTTATGACCTGATCGTCATCGGTGGCGGCCCCGGCGGCTATGTTGCCGCAATCCGTGCAGCCCAGCTAGGCTCTTCCGTGGCTGTCATCGAGAAGCGCAACGCCCTTGGCGGCACCTGCCTCAACGAGGGATGCATCCCGAGCAAGGCGCTGCTGGATTCGAGCGAGCTTTTTGTCCAGGCCCGCGACAAGTTCGCAGGGCACGGCATCATGCTGGACCCACCGACCTTGGACCTGGGCAAGATGATGCAGCGCAAGGAAGAAATTATCACCCGGCTGACTCGCGGCATTGCCAGCCTGTTCAAGAAGAACAAGATCACCCTGGTCACCGGCACCGGTCGACTCGGCGCCCCATCGCCCGACGGCTCCCAGTCAGTTGTTGCAACGACCGAGGCAGGGGAGCAGGCCCTGCAGGGCAAGCGCGTCCTGCTGGCGACCGGCAGCGTCGCCGTCGATATCCCCAGCCTCCCCCAGGACGGCAGCCAGGTTGGTCAGGCCCGTGACGCCCTTGGCTACGACTCGGTCCCCGAGCACCTGGTCGTGATCGGTGGCGGCTATATCGGCCTGGAGCTCGGCTCGGTCTGGTTGCGGCTCGGCGCGAAAGTCACCGTAGTGGAAATGCTTGAGAAGATGCTCCCCGGCACCGATCAGGAAGTCACCGAAGCGCTGCTGAAGAGCCTGCAGAAACAGGGGATGACCATTCATGCCGGCACCAGGGTCGTCAACATGGAAACCAGTGACAGCGGTGTCACCCTCAAGCTGGAAGGCAAGGCTGAACAGACCCTCACCTGTGACAAGGTGCTGGTCGCAGCCGGACGCAAACCGTGCACGGACGGCCTGGCTCTCGACAAGGCGGGCGTCAAGCTCGATGAGACCGGACGCATCATCGTCGACGACAACTACCAGACCAGTGCGGCGAATATCTACGCTATCGGCGATTTGATCCATGGTCCGATGCTTGCCCACAAGGCGATGGACGAAGGTGTTGTCTTCGCCGAACGCCTCGCCGGAGAAGATCCTGCTGTCGACTACAGCCTGATCCCGGGTGTTGTCTACACCCATCCCGAGGCTGCGTCGATTGGGCCCACTGAAGGGCAGCTCAAAGATGCGGGCACACCGTACAAAGTCGGTCGCTTCTCCTTTATGGCCAGTGGTCGCGCCCGCGCCATGGATAATGTCGACGGTTTCGTCAAGGTCCTGGCCAACCCGGACAGCGGCCGGATTCTCGGCGTGCACATCATCGGGCCCTGCGCTTCGGAACTGATCAGTGAAGCGGTTACCGTCATGTCCTTTGGCGGCAGTATCGAAGATGTAGCGCTGACCATGCACGCCCACCCGACCCTCAGCGAGGCCTTCAAGGAGGCAGCGCTCGGTGCCTTTGGCAAGGCCGTGCATGGATGATCAATCAGCGGCCACTGATTGATCCTGATACTGCATCTAATGCTTGCAGAGCCAATGGTCATCCGGTTTTCCTGCCGGGTGGCCATTCTTTATTCCAGCAGGGGTTGCCTCTCTCCAGGAGATGTTTCGGGACACGCGAGACAACATGAACTCCGATAACAGCCAGAATATCCGCAGTGCCGTATTTGTTGGCCTGTTCCTGCTGACGGCGCTGCCGATGGTCTCTTCACCTGTAGCCCTTTTGGCGGGTTTCATCTTCAGTTTTTTCATCGGCAACCCACTCCCTGATCAAACCTCCAGAGCAGGCAAGGGCCTGCTCAAGCTCTCGGTGATCGGGCTTGGTTTCGGCATTAATTTCAACGAAGTCGTCGAAGTGGGGGCCAGTTCCCTGGCACTCACCCTGATCAGCATCACGGCAATCATCGGCCTGGGTGAAATCCTCGGTCGGGCCATGAAAGTCCCGCCAAATACCCGAACGCTGGTTGCCTTCGGCACCGCAATCTGTGGCGGCAGCGCGATCGCCGCGATGGCCCCGGTTATCAAGGCAAAGGACCGGGAAATTGCCGTTTCCCTGGCAACCGTTTTCACCCTGAACGCTCTCGCCCTGCTCCTCTTCCCGCCGCTCGGACAGCTGTTTAACCTGAGCCAGCAGCAGTTCGGCCTATGGGCCGCCCTGGCGATTCATGACACCAGCAGCGTTGTCGGCGCCGCCGCATCGTATGGCGCCGCTGCGCTGGCGGTTGGCACAACCGTCAAACTGACCAGAGCGCTCTGGATCGCACCCTGCACCCTGGCCGCAAACGTTTTGCTCAAATCCGGAGAAAGAACCGGAATCCCGCTTTTTATCATCGGCTTCGTAGCCGCCGCATTCGTCAGTTCCTGGCTGCCCGCATTTGATTTTCTGTGGCACACCCTGCATGTCATCGCCAAACAGGCGCTGGTCATGACGCTGTTTCTGATCGGCGCCGGATTGACCAGGAACGTTCTGGCCCAGGTGGGGATGAAACCATTGCTGCTGGGAATGTTGCTCTGGGTTGTGGTGAGTGTGACAACCCTCGGTCTGATCATGGGGGATTATATTCGATAAGCCGAAGAGCTTGGTCGCGGCGTTACGGTCTCGCCAAAAATATAAAATGGCCCCCCGGAGTGACTGCCGGGTGGCCATTGCTGTTTGCGTGGTTATCGTGAACGGGTGATTACTTGTTGAGGGGGTTGCGTCTCAGTTCTGGCATCGCCATCGAAACCACCATGATCGCCAGGATTACAGCACTGATTACCGAGGCCACGAGGACGAGCACGAAGCCGTTCATAAAGTAGCTGTAGAGGACCACGAGACCGAAAAAATAGACCGCAATCGCAGCCGGGACACTTTCAGACAGGGCTTGTCTTTTAATTTCAGGGCTGCTCCTTGAAGGCACACCTCTTGCCACAGAGCCAGCTTATCCTCGTGCCGTAAAGCAGGCTTACCGTAACGGTCACAAAACAGACCATGCCACTCATTGCTTCAAACATTTCACACCTCTGTTCATCATTGTAACGGATGTCTTGCCGGGGGCAAGGCTCGCTACACTAGCATAAACAAATTGGTCGGTATAGATAAATAAAAAAACGGCTCGACATGCAAAAAGACAGCCGGAATAAGGCCCTTGGTCAGCCCAACCGGTGTGTCACCAGGGACGTGCTCCACCGCTCACGCCAGAGCTGAAACCGGCGAGAAAGATCCGCAGGAAACACCTTGCATAACTTTTGGGGCTGTCGTCATAACTTTTTCGACAAACCGCGCGACGTCATCTTTTAAAAGGCATTCAACCTGCGCAGGAACGCCTTGAGCAGGCCGTAATTACGCCGGTTGAACTGGAAAACCAGGCGCGGCAGGTCAACAAGGTCGGGCTGGTCCTGTTCTTCCGGTAAAGCCCCGGTTATCTCGAGGTGGCTTCCGGGCTCGATGATTTCGCTGAACTCCTCTTCAAGCACGGCCAGGTTCCCTGCGGTCAGCGGTTTGTTAAGGCGGATCACGTAGGTTGACCCCACCCACCTGCTGGAATGGTAGTTCCGGTAAAAATCATCGATAATTTGTGCCGCCTCGAATGGGTCGCGGGTGATCGTGAAGAGGCTGAAATCCTCCCCGGAGATCAAGCCGCGTTTCAGCATAACCTTCTTGACAAAATCAAACCAGGGTTCCCAGTAGCTGCCATCATCGTCATCGATCAGAACCAGCGGAATGGGCGGGTTCTTACCGGTCTGCACCAGGGTCAGCGTTTCCATGGCCTCATCCAGCGTTCCGAAACCACCGGGGAAGAGGGCGACCGCGTCAGCTTCCTTCAAGAAAGCCACCTTCCGGTTGAAAAAATACTGGTAGGTGATGGTATGGCCGCTGTTTTCCATAACCGGGTTGGTCCCCTGTTCAAAGGGTAGACGGATGTTCACGGCAAAGGAATTGTCGGCCCCGGCTCCTTCATTGCCCGCCTGCATGATACCCGGGCCGCCGCCGGTGATCACCATATAGCCGAGACGAACCAGCTGCCTGGAGAAAATCACGCACTTCTTGTAACTCTCCTCGTTCGGCGCGGTTCGGGCCGAACCGAAGATCGTCACCTTCTTGCGCTCGCGATAGGGGCCGAACATCTTGCTGGTATAACGCATCTCCTTCATGGTGGCGCGCAGCATCTTCAGGTCAGCCAGGTAATCATTTTCCTGGCCGGTCTTCAGGGCGCTGATCACCATCTCGCGGATGATGTTCGGGTGATGCACCTCGGCCATTGCGAGGATCTCTTCAATAAGCTCATCCAGTCGACCGTTGGTCTTTTTAAAACTGATATCCATGACGGTTCCTTCGATAGTATTGGGGGTACATTCTACCATGACTTCCGGCCCCTGGCTCACTGTTTCGTAAACAGGATATCGCCGTTTTCGATTCGCTCGAGGGCGATCCAGATGCCGCGCAGGCTGGCAGATGGATAGCGTTCTGCAAGTGCCTGGTATTCCTGGCGCAGTTGCCGGTCGAGGAGACGCAGCTGTTGCCGGCCTTCCTCAGAGAGGTTTTCCTCCAACTCTTCGCAAAAGAAGGTAATGCAGTTGTAGGGGCGGCGGGAGACCGGCAGGCGGCAGCCTTGTTCACCGAGGTATGGACAGGTCTTGCCGAGATCGGGGGCAGGAGGCTCCTCACCGGCCAGCAGATAGGCCAGCAGATTGGTCAAGGTTACGTGGTGTCGGCCACAGCCGCAACAGGCGCCATTACATTCGGCACACACCTGCACGCCGCCGGCCAGTCGAAAGAAATCGTCCAGGTCCAGCTGGATTGCAGCAATCGAGTCGAGCCTGTCTCTGAGCCATTGCCGGTCTGCCTCGTCGAGTGCAACCAGTTCCTCCCCGAGCTTTTGCAACAGCGCAGGCCAATCGGCGGGGTCAATCTTCTGTTCTCTGGTCATAACGGGACGGAACTCAAGAAAGAAGCGGCACCGGGATATCCTGGTACCGCTGGATCCTGCACATTGAGACAGGATAATTAAGTGGTCGGAGAGAACCGTAAGCCGGGTTCTGTGCCCCGCAGCAGTTGCCCGCAACGGGTTGACGATCATTCCTCTAGGACCACCGTTGCCGGTGGCCTCAAGCAGCCTGACCCGGGAGTCTCGAACGGGCCGTTCTCAAACACTCCCCTATTTGGCCTTGCTCCGGATGGGGTTTACCGAGCTGTCGACGTCACCGCCGACACTGGTGAGCTCTTGCCTCACCCTTTCACCCTTACCACGCCGCGGCCGAGCCCCGGCGGGCGGTCTACTCTCTGTGGCACTTTCCCTGGGGTCGCCCCCGGTCCCCGTTAAGGACCATCCTGCCCTGTGGAGCCCGGACTTTCCTCCCCCCGCTTTCGCACAAGGCTCCAGCAGGCGGCGATCGCCTGGTTATCTCCGACCACATTTCAAGTGTTCTGCTATCAGTCCACCGCAGCGACAAAAAGCAGCCGGTTGCAATGCGGACAGCTCTGAATCTCCTTGATGACGAACAGGCTGTTGAACATCTGCGGCGGGAGGTGCATGTGGCAACCCAGACAGGCCCCACCACGCGCCTCAACAATAGCGACACCGGCACGTTTCGACATCAGAAGTTCGTAACGCTTGCGCAGCTTTGTCGGCAGACCTTCCATAAGCACCTTGCGCTGACGCTCCATCTCGTCGAGTTGCTTAATCACAGAAACCAGTGAGGCCTCAATTGCCGCACAACGCTCGCTTGCCTCCTGCTTGGCCTTGGCAAGCTCGTCATCTTTTTCTGACTTCTCCAGGCCGAGGGATGCTAGCGTCCCATTCTTTGCGTCAATTTGATCCTGTAGTTCCTTGGCAAGTTTTTTGGCCGTATCCACTTCCTTGAGCACCGCAATATATTCTTTCTGCGTTTTGATCTGGGGAAGACGCCCTTCGGAACGCTCTATATTCTGCTGTTCCAGGGCCATGGCATTGGCCAGCTCACTCTGCTCTTTTTCCAGGGCACCCATCTCGTCGGTGAGGCTATCGACCATTTCCTGCAGGCGCTCAAGTTCCGCATTGAGGGCCTGCTGCTCTTTGAAGCCGACCTGCCGTTCGACCTCAACGACCTTCCTTTCAGTATCCAACGCCTGCAAGTCACGCAGTAACTGCAACTGCTTTTGCACGATAAATGCCTCCCTTGTCAGTAGTCTCTTTGTATCGACCGCCCGCAGGCGACCGAGCTTGTTTAATAAAACCGGAAAGGATCCTGCTCACCAGTGTATGTTACAAAGTCTATCTCCCAGTGCCGTTTTCCAGCTGCGTTTCTCAATGCCTCTGCGACCAGCGTTGTCATCAGTTTTTCCGTGGCAAAGTGGCCGGCATCAATCAGGGCGAGGCCGAGTTCCTCGGCCTGGCGGGCCTCATGGTATTTAACGTCACCGGTGACCAGAACATCAGCTCCCTGGCGATGGGCTGTCTGCAGCAAGCCGGCGCCGGCGCCTCCACATAGGGCAACCTTATGCACGGGGAAATCACCGGCGCCGGTCAGGCGCAGGTGATCGCAGCCGAGGGCGGCCTTGACGCTGGCGGCAAACGCATCGAGCGTCGTCGTCTGCTCAAGCTTGCCGATCCTGCCTAACCCGGCGCCAGGCACATGGTTCTGCAGGGGAAAGAGGTCATAGGCCACCTCTTCATAGGGGTGCGCCTTCAGCATCTTCTCAAGCACCCTCGCCAGCCTGCGCTGGGGAACGATTGTCTCGATCCGGAATTCTTCAACCTGTTCCATCTTCCCCGGTTCACCGACAAAAGGGCTCGATTTCGGGCCGGGGCGAAAAGTCCCCTCCCCCCGACTGCGGAAAGAACACTGGTCGTAGGCACCGATCTGTCCTGCACCACCGGCAAAAAGGGCCTCAGCGACCTGCGATTCGTGTCCGGCGGGGACATAAACTACCAGCTTGAGACATTCGCTGGCGATCGGCTGGAGCGGCACAGGCGCCTGCACGCCAAGTTGCCGGGCCAGCCAGCTGTTGAGCCCGTCTTCGGCACAATCAAGATTGGTGTGGGCACTGATAACCGAGACCCCGGAGTGCACCGCAGTCCAGAGTACCAGGCCAACGGCATCGTCAGGGGTCAGACGCTTGATCGGGCGGAACAGCAGGGGATGATGCGTGACCAGGGCCTGGGCGCCGGCATCGCGGGCAGCCTGCACGGCAGCGAGCGAGGGGTCCAGCGCCACCATGACCCGCTCCAAAGGTGCGCTGGGGTCACCAACCTGCAGACCGACATTGTCCCAATCCTCCGCCAGGCCCGGATCGTACAGGTTGTGAAGCAGGCCGAGCAAATCCTGTATGCGTTGTCCCTTGTTTGCCATCATCCCTACGTAAAAAGAGTGCAACCGGTCTTCGGCTGCACTCTTCTTACATCTCTTGAAATCTATCCGAACCAGTAAGCATCGATCATGGTTTTGAGGCGGGTGGTGGGCCCACCAGGGTTCGAACCTGGGACCGACCGGTTATGAGCCGGTGGCTCTTCCAACTGAGCTATGGGCCCGCAAAAGTTCAGGCCGGGAGTGTAAGTTGCGTGTTCTTCTCTGTCAATCACTTTCCAGTGCCCGGTCTCTCTAAACGATGAAACAAAACATCAGTATCACTTACCAACCGCATGAACAATTCAACCATAACCTAGTTGTTGCCACCGGTCTCCATAAAACTCTTCAGGCGCTTGGCGCGGCTTGGATGACGCAACTTGCGCAGCGCCTTGGCTTCGATCTGGCGAATTCGCTCTCGGGTAACGGCAAAATCCTGGCCGACTTCTTCCAGGGTATGGTCCGATTTCTCACCGATCCCGAAACGCATGCGCAGGACCCTCTCTTCACGCGGCGTCAGGGTCGCGAGGACCTTGGCTGTCTGGTCAGAGAGGTTGCCCTTGATAACTGCCTCGAGGGGCGAAATCACACCCTTGTCCTCGATGAAATCCCCCAGGGAGGAGTCTTCTTCTTCGCCGATCGGGGTTTCCAGGCTGATCGGTTCCTTGGCGATTTTCAGAACCCGGCGCACTTTTTCAAGCGGCAGCTCCATGCGCTCGGCGATCTCTTCCGGAGTCGGCTCACGACCAATCTCCTGCACCAGTTGCCGGCTGGTACGAATCAGCTTGTTGATCGTTTCGATCATATGCACCGGGATACGGATGGTGCGGGCCTGGTCGGCTATGGCGCGGGTAATCGCCTGGCGGATCCACCAGGTTGCATAGGTTGAGAACTTGTAACCACGCTGGTATTCGAACTTGTCGACCGCCTTCATCAAACCGATGTTGCCTTCCTGGATCAGATCGAGGAACTGCAGCCCGCGGTTCGTGTATTTTTTGGCGATCGAGACAACCAGGCGCAGGTTGGCTTCGACCAGTTCGGTCTTGGCCTGCTTGGCACGCCACTCACCCTTGTTCACTTCCTTGAGGGATTCAAGGAGCTCTTCAGGGGCAAAGCCCGACTCCTCTTCAACCTTGGCAAACTTGCGATCAGTCCCCTTCAGGCGTTTTTCGATCACCAGCAGGGTGTCCATCGGGCGATCGAGCTCTTCGGCCAGGGCACGGGCTTCGTTTTCGCTTTTACGCATTTTGCTCAGCAGTTTACTGAGCTCCGCGTAGGGACGGTCAAGAGATTCTTCACAGGCCCTGACTTCCTGCTTGGCTTTTTTGACCTGCTTGGCCAGTTCCTTGAGCCGGTCGACAATTTTGGCAATCTGGTAATCCTTGAGACGGATCTGGTTCATCAGATCACCCATCTCAACTTTGAGACTTTCCATCTCCTTGTCAAGAGGCTTGCGTTTGGTTTTGGTCGCCCCGGCAGCTTCATCACGCAGGGCCATGAAACGTTCGTAACGGGTCTTGATCTCCTCGATCAGAGCGACGACGCGCGCACGGTGTCTTTCCTCCGCCTCGCTCCCTTCTTCCTCGTCATAATCCTTGGTGATCTCGGCAACGCTGATCTGGCCTTTCTGGTGACGCTCACCAAGAGTGACGACCTCCTTGAAGGCAATCGGTGTCTTGACAATCACCCTGGCAACCAGGGCTTCACCCTCTTCTATGCGTTTGGCGATTTCAACTTCGCCTTCACGGGTCAGCAGAGAAACCTGGCCCATCTCACGCAAGTACATCCGAACCGGATCGCTGGTGCGGCCCATGACATCGGTGTCAAACTCAGCCTCTTCCTCGCCGTCGTCACTGCTGGCAGAGTCCTGCGACGGTTGCTTGCCTGACGTGGATTTCCGCTCCGCGTCAACCACCTCAATGTCCATCTCGCCGAACATGCTCATGACATCGTCAAGCTGTTCCGAAGACACCATATCGGCAGGCAGGATATCGTTCACCTCATCGTAGGTGAGAAAACCCTTTTCCTTGCCGAGGTCAATCAGCTGCTGAACTTCTTCAATACTGGTCTTTTTGGCCATTAATACGCCCCTCAAAGATACTTACCCTGGTCACAGAATAGCATTTTTTGGACAAGCACTGGATTATATGGAAAAAGCCTTATATTTCAAAGCTTTTTTTTCAATTTCTGATTGATTTCTGTACGCTCGCGCTGACATTTTTCTAAAGCTGCATCATCATTGTTATATCGGGCTTCTTCTTCGACCTGCCGTATCTCCTGCAGGCGTTGTTTCAGGACAGCATTGGCCATGGCTTTGCGGCAATCCTCAAAAAGTTTCTCCGGGTTGTCTGCCCAGCCCTGGTCTTCCTGCAACATCAACCCCGCCAAGAGCGCCAGTTGCGTTTCGTCAAGGCTGGTATCCATCAAATCCTGCGGCAACTGGCCATCTGCATTTTCACGCTTCAGGAGAGAATCAGCCAGGCCACGGAATTGTTCGTCGAGAAACAGCTCTTCTGTCCCGACTTCGCGCACCTTGCTGCGCAACTGGTCATCAGCCAACATCAAGCGTAACAGGTATTTCTGAGTTTGTCCCATCTCGGTCAACGGCTTACTTGCAGGTCGGGACTGAGCTGCCGGGCGACGCACAGGAACTTGCAGGGGCTTGCTGTTTTTCAGTTTCGCTTTTAGATCGTCAACATCAAGGCCCACAAGTGCAGCAAGCTGCTTTAGATACAGGCTACGCTCCAGGTCGCCGGGCAGGCGACGGATACGTTCCAGCGCCTGTTCAGCGGCACGCGCCCGCCCTTCGACGGTCTCATCGTTGACACGCAACTGGTCCTCGATGAAGACCTCGAGAACCGGCCTGGCTGCATCGAGGCAATTACGGAAACCTTCCTCGCCTCTTGTCCTGAGCAATGAATCAGGGTCTTCACCTGCTGGCATCGCCACAACACTGACCGCCAGACCGGACGGTAGCAGGGCATCCATGGCTCTAAAAGTTGCCTGGCGGCCGGCAGCATCCTCATCAAAGATCAGCAGGATCTTGTCTGCATAGCGCTTGAGCAGGCGGGCGTGATCGGGGGTCAGTGCCGTGCCGCAGGTCGCCACCGCACTGGTAAACCCGGCCCGGTGCAGGGCAAGCACGTCAAAATATCCCTCAACGACCAGAGCCTCCCCGTTGTGACGCATAGCATCACGGGCCTGGTAAAGTCCGTAAAGAACCCTGCTCTTGTGGTAGACATCTGTTTCCGGTGAGTTGATATATTTAGGCAGGCTGTCATCAAGGACCCGGCCACCGAAGGCCACCACACTGCCCTGGAGATCATGAATCGGGAAGAGCAGCCGATTGCGGAACAGATCGTAATCACCGCGGCCCTGCTTGCCAGGACGAACCAACCCGGTATTACGAATATCTTCGGCAGAAAAATTCTTGCCTGACAGGTGTTTCGCCAGCGTCTCCCAGCCCTCCGGAGCGAAGCCAACCTGAAACGCCCTGACCGTTTCCCCTTCATAACCGCGCTGTCGCAGATAACGACGTCCAGGCGCACCAACTTCATCTTCAAGCAGAAGCTGATGGTAAAACTGACCAGCCACTTCGTTAATTCGAGCCAGTCGCTCACGGGATTCGCGACGACGAATCTCGGCGGGCGACACGTCCTCTTCCTCAACCTCGACACCAACTTTTTCGCCGAGACGCTTGACCGCATCCGGAAAGCTCAAGCCTTCCATGCGCATCAGGAAAGAGAAGACGTTGCCGCCGACACCGCAGCCAAAGCAATGGAAAATCTGTCGTGCAGAGTTGACGTTGAAAGACGGAGACTTCTCTTGATGGAAGGGACACAACCCCTGGTTATTGACACCGGAGCGTTTGAGCGGCAGATAGCCGGAGACCACCTCAACAATATCGATGCGATCCTTGATCTCCTGGATCTTTTCGTCTGCTATGCGTCCCATCAGTGCCTCAGTTCGACCATCGTGACGTTATCGCCGCCCTGCTCCGGATCGGCAGCATGAAAAACGGTGACCTCACGACGTTCGGCCAGAAATTCTCGTACCGCCTTGCGTAAAATACCTTGCCCGGCGCCATGGACGATTTCCAGTGTCTGCTCACCATACAGCATCGCATCATCAAGAAAACGACCGAGCATTCCCTGGGCGTCCTCAACCCTTTTGCCGACCAGAACCAGCCGTGGCAGAAACGCCTTGCGTTCGACCTGGTCGCGCACCTTGGGAGCAACTTTTTTCTGCTCGGCAAAACGACGCGGCTGATACTGGCGCAGCGACTTGATCGACTGGCGCAACTTCTTGCCACTGGCGACGAGCTCCACCCGGCTCCCATCAACACCGGCAACCTCGGCATCTACGCCCAGGGCCGGCACATACAGGACTTCTCCTGGCACAACATCCAGGGGTATCTGTTGCGGCCCCTGCGGCAAAGGCTCTGGCAAGGTGTCACGCAGCTCCCGCACAGATCGGGTCAGCTCTGCTCGCTCTTTGGGCTGGACATCACCCTGGGTGATCTTGCTGAATACCTTCTGTAACTTCTCTTCGGCGGCGTCCAGGATTTTCTTGCCTTGCAGGCGAGCCTCTTCAAGAATCTCCTGCTTGCGCCCCTCAAGGTCCTCACGATCATTACGAATCTTTCGTTGTTCCACTTCTGCCGAAGAGCGTAATCGTTGCGCCGTATCCAGCGCCTCATCCAGATCCGCACGCAGCGACTGTAATCGTTCTATGATAGCGCCGCCGGAGCGCTCATCCTGGTCAAGATAGCCATCAGCATCGTTCAACAGAGACTCAGGCAACCCGATTCTGCGGGCAATGGTAAAGGCATGGCTGGCTCCCGGGATGCCATAATGCAAGCGAAAGGTCGGTTGTAATGTCTCGGTATCAAATTCAACGGCGGCATTTTCAACCTGGTCTTCAAGCTGGGCATACCCCTTGACGACATGCAGGTGCGTTGTCGCCAGAACCCTTGCGCCAAGGCTTCGCAGACAATCGACGGTCGCCAGTGCCAGTGCCGAGCCTTCCCCCGGATCGGTACCGGTACCGAGTTCATCCATCAGCACCAGGGTTGTCTCATCAGCATTTTCTATAATCTTGCGCCAACGCATCAAGTGCCCGGAATAAGTTGAGAGGCTCGCCTCGATGCTTTGTTCATCGCCGATATCGGTCATCACCCGGGAAAAGGGGAAAAGGAAGCTTCCCGGAGCACAGGGGATCGGCATGCCGGCGCGGACCATCAAGACCAGCAAACCGGCGGTCTTGAGGGCAACCGTTTTACCGCCGGTATTCGGTCCGCTGATAATCAATGCCTGGCACTCCTCTGCAAGGCGGACATCGATCGGCACCGGACTCGGCGCATCACGGTCAACAAGTTTTGCCGCGACCAGCAATGGATGACGGGCATCGCGTAACCCGAGACACGGTTTTTCAACCAATTCAGGAACGACACCATCCATCTCTACTGTCAACCGGGCCATTGCCTGGCGAAGATCGAGGTGCGCCAGAACTCCCTGGTTCTCAGCCAGCTCTATGCGCACCTTGCGCACCCCGGCGGTCAGGCGAGCCAGGATACGCTCTTCTTCCCGGGAAATCATGTGCAGCGTAGTCTGGATACGATTGTTGCTCTCCAGCGTACTCGCCGGTTCCAGATAAAGGGTCTGGCCGCTGGCCGAGACATCGTGGACGAAGCCTTTCAGCCGTCCGCTGTGATCGGCCCGGACTGGTACGACGTAGCGGCCGTTGCGGTCAGTAATCAAAGTTTCCTGGAACACCCCCTGCAGTCGCTCATCCTGCAACAGTTTCTCCAATTGACGTCTGACCCTGGTTCGCTCGCCCTTGATGCTGTCACGCAGGTCCGCCAGTTCAAATGAAGCGGTATCAAGGATTTCACCACGTTGACCGATGCTGCGCCGGATATCAGCAACCAGTTCCGGAATCGGGGTTAATCTTTTGGCAAAGGGCATCAACACCGAACAGTGTTCGCTGTTGAACAGCTGCTGGCGACTTTCAGACGCGGCCTCAAGGGCCGACTGGACGTCACGCAAGACCTCTGGCTCGAGCCTCAGTCCCTCAGTATGCAATGTATCAAGGTGGGGAAGGAGATCGTCTCCGGAGCCCAAGGGGAGTGGCCCGTCTTCCCGCAATATCAACCTGGCTTCTTCCGTTTGCTGTAAAGCTTCAAGGATACACTCGTGATCATGCAGCGGCGCCAGTGTCTCGGCCAAAACCTTGCCGTAAGGCGTCTGGGTTTTGCCAACGACCAGGTTGACTACTTTGGCAAACTCCAGCTGCACCAGGCTATCAGTTGAAAATATGTTTGAATTCCCTCGATCAGACATAATCATTTCAAGACACGCTGGCTCCCTTGCAGGATGGCATCCCCCAGATCAGCAAACGGCGGTGCCAGATAGGCTTTTTTCACGGCTTTGTCGAAATCCCACGGCAGTGGTCGCAGCGACAGGGCAAAAATCACCACTGCCAGCAGAAGCACCCCCTGGGACAAGCCGAAAACCCCTCCGATCAGGCGGTTAAAACCACCGAGGAAAAGCAATTTGACAACACGGGACAGGAGAAAGCCGAGGGCCAGGAAGAAAATCATGGTCGCCAGAAAAAGCACGGTAAATGTAATCGCCACGGCAATCTGGGCTGGCAGGTCAACTTGCTTGAGCAGGGCCTCTGCCAGAGGCCCATGGTAGCGGAAAGCCAGAAAAGCCCCGACAAAAAGGCCTGCCAGGGAACAGACTTCCTTGAGCAGGCCGCGCAGCAACCCCTTCAGCAAAAAGCCGCAGAGGATGACAAGGATGGCAATATCAATGCCGTTCATGATCCGATTCAGGCCCCCTCGAAGCTTACCCCGCCAGCTGTTTACGAACTATTTCACTAACCAGCTTGCCATCGGCACGACCGGTGGTCTGGGGAGTGACCAGCTTCATGACCGCGCCCATATCTCGCATCGCACTGGCTCCGCTCTCGGCAATCGCCCTGGCAACCAGCCTTTCCAGTTCATCCATGCCAAGTTGTGCCGGCAGAAACTCCTGCAAAACAGCCAGCTCCTGCTCTTCCTTGTCCGCCAGCTCCGGGCGGGTCGCCCGGTAGGCTTCTGCCGCCTCGCGGCGCTGCTTGACCAGAGTGGAGAGAATCTTGATTGTCGCCGCATCATCCAGCTCCTGGCGAGCATCGATTTCAGCGTTTTTCAGGGCAGTGCGCGCCATGCGTATGGTGCTCAGACGCAGGCTGTCCCTGGCTTTCATTGCGACCTTCATTTCTGTTGTCAATTGTTCCTGGATACTCATAATGCTTGGATCTCCCACCGACTCAGTCGACCCGACCGGCCTTTTCCTCCAGGCCGGACGTGCCGAAGCGGCGCTCAAGTTCTGCGTAAATTTGTTCCGGGGTCAAATCGTAATAACTGAGCAGCACCAGGGTGTGGAACCAGAGGTCTGCGACTTCGTTGACAATCTCATCGACCTTGGCACCCTTGCCGGCCACGGCCACCTCGGTTGCTTCTTCACCGATCTTGCCGAGGATCTTGTCCAGCCCCTTGGCGTAAAGCGAAGCAACGTAGGACTTCGTCGATGGATTGTTTTTGCGTTCCTGGATCACCTGATAAACCGCATCCAGAATATTTTTGTCGTCTTTCATTTACTTCGCCTTAAGTTAAGAACCGAAAGCTCCAAAGTGCTGCCAAGACACTAAGACGCAAAGCCCATCAATTCTTCTTGGTGTCTTTGAGTCTTTGTGGCTAAGAGCCTGTTTCCAGAAGGATCAAACCCGCACAGGCACGCTGTGCTCGCGCAGATAGGCCTTGCATTCCCCTATCGTATACTCACGAAAGTGAAAGATGCTCGCCGCCAATGCGGCACTGGCGCCGCCTTCAACGAGGCCCTCGCGGATATGCTCGAGGTTGCCGACCCCCCCGGAGGCGATAACCGGGACATCAACCCGGTCACTGACCGCACGGGTCAGTGGAATATCATAGCCATCCTTGGTGCCATCGCAATCCATCGAGGTCAAAAGGATCTCGCCGGCACCATATCTTTGCATCCGACTTGCCCATTCCAGGACGTCGATGCCGGTCGGATTTCGTCCGCCGTGGGTGTAAACTTCCCAGGCCAAGGGATCACTGCCCGGCACCCTCCTGGCATCAATAGCGACGACAATACACTGGCAGCCGAAACGTTCAGCGGCCTCGCGGACAAACTCAGGGCGATGCACCGCTGCGGTGTTGATTGACACCTTGTCGGCACCGGCATTGAGCAGCTTGCGGATATCGGCAATTTCACGAACCCCGCCGCCGACCGTCAGCGGCATGAAGACCCGTTCGGCCGTCCGGGCCACCACGTCGAGGATAATACTGCGTTTGTCGCTGGAGGCAGTAATATCGAGAAAAGTCAGCTCGTCGGCACCCTGGGCGTCATAAGCTTCAGCGGCCTCGACCGGGTCTCCGGCATCGCGAAGTTCAACAAACTGCACGCCCTTGACCACCCGGCCATCCTTGACGTCGAGACAAGGGATGATTCGTTTTGCCAACATGCTACGCGATCTCCCCTTTGGTCAAGGCCACCGCCTCGCGCAGGTTTATGGCTCCGGAATAGATAGCCTTGCCGGTTATCACCCCCGTCACTCCGGACGTCTCGATCGCCATCAACCTTCTAATATCATCAAGAGTTGACAGCCCCCCGGAAGCAATCACCGGGATATTGATCGACTCGGCCAGATTCCTGGTCGCCTCGATGTTCGGCCCCTGCATCATGCCGTCACGAGTGATGTCTGTGTAGATAATCGCCTCAACCCCGAAGCCTTCCATCTCCTTGGCCATCTCGGTCGCCTTCTTCTCGGTGACATCGGCCCAGCCACGGACCGCCACCAGGCCATTCTTGGCGTCGATCCCAACCACAATCCGTCCCGGGAACTTCTTGCAGGCCTCTTTAACCAGTGCCGGATTTTCCTTGGCCACAGTACCGAGAATCACCCGGTCGATACCGAGCTCGAGATAGGCTTCGATGGTCTGCAGATCACGAATACCGCCACCCAACTCAGATGGAATGTTGATGGCAGCAACGATTGCCTTGATCGCTTGCTGGTTTTTCGGCACTCCGGCAAAAGCCCCATCGAGATCGACGATGTGCAACAGTTCGCCACCCTGCTCCTGCCAGATGCGGGCCTGCTCGCCCGGGTTGTCGTTGTAGACGGTGTCCCGGTCCATCAAGCCCTGCTCAAGCCGGACACACTTGCCCTCTTTCAAATCGATTGCGGGGAGAATGATCATCTTATGCTTTAGACCTTTTTTTATTCGCGCTTCGCATCTCGCACTTCACGCTTTATTTATAATTCACCAAAATTCCTGAAAATATTCAGGCCGATATCCTGGCTCTTCTCCGGGTGAAACTGGGTGGCCATGAGGTTGTCTCGCCAGATTGCCGCAGAGAACTCGATGTCTCCGTAGCGGCAACTCGCTGCAACATCGTCCGGGTTGTCAGCCGCACAGTAGTAGGAGTGCACGAAGTAGACATAACTCCCTTGTGCGGTGCCTTTGAAGATAGGGGCAGCCTGCTTGATCTCGATGGTGTTCCAGCCCATATGGGGCACCTTGAGGCGCTCCCCGCCCTCTTCCATCCCGGCCGGGAAACGGGTCACTTTGCCAGGGATCAAGCCAAGCCCTTGATGGTGGCCAAACTCTTCACTTTCATCAAAAAGCATCTGCATGCCGACACAGATACCGAGCAGCGGCTTGCCTGCCTCGATGTGCTGCAGTAACGGCCCGACAAAACCTCCGTTACGCAGGTTATCGAGACAATCCCTGAAAGCCCCGACCCCAGGAAGCACGATTTTGTCTGTTGCCAGCAGATCTTCAGGATTGCTGCTGACCCGTGCCGCAAAGCCGAGACTCTCGAAAGCTTTCTCGACACTGCGCAGGTTGCCCATTTCATAATCGATGATGGTAATCATGTCTCTTAAGTGTTCCGTGTTCAGAACCAGGTATCCAGTATCCAGAATTAAGTATTCAGAAGAAAGGCTTTGCAATCCTGATCCTGGATTCTGGCTCCTGAATTCCGGATTCTGGATTCTCTTCTTGATATATTTACTCTAACGTCCCCTTGGATGAGAGGACTCCATCGACTCTCGGGTCCAGCTGTGTCGCTTCATCCAGAGCCCGGGCAAAAGCCTTGTAAACCGCCTCGACGATGTGATGCAGGTTGTCGCCATAGGCCAGATTGACGTGCACGTTGGCGCCGGCATGGTTACAGAACGCCGTGAAAAACTCTTCGACCAGTTCCAGTTCGAAGTTGCCGATCTGGGCCTTCGGCAGGGGCACGTTATAGACGAGAAACGGCCGGCCGGAGAAATCGATCACCACTGCGGCCAGTGCTTCGTGCATCGGCATGGTCCCACGACCATAACGGCGCACTCCCGACTTGTCGCCTAACGCCTGCTTGAAGGCTTCGCCCAGGCAGATCCCGAGGTCCTCAACCGTGTGGTGAGCGTCAATCTCCAGGTCTCCTTTGGCACTGACCTGCAGATCGAAGAACCCGTGCCGGGCGATTTGGGTCAGCATATGGTCGAGAAAGGGCACGCCGGATTCAATTCCATGCGTACCACGACCATCCAGGTTCAGAGTTACGCTGATCTCGGTTTCTTTGGTCGTGCGCTTGATCGTGGCAGTCCGTGCCATGGTCTCCTCCAGAGAGTCAATGCTGTTTAGCCCTTGCCCAGCCTGATCTGTACCGATCGGGCATGGGCTTGCAGGCCTTCAAGTTCGGCAATTTTGACGATGCTCTCGCCAAGCCGCTCCAGCCCCTCCTTGCTGAAGGAGATCAGGCTCGACTTCTTGATGAAGTCTTCGGTGCCCAGCGGCGAGAAGAAGCGTGCTGTTCCCCCGGTCGGTAGAGTATGGTTCGGCCCGGCCAAATAATCACCGGCCGCCTCCGGGGTGTGGTGGCCGAGGAAAACGGCGCCGGCATGCCGAACCAGCGGCAACAGTTCGAAAGGCTCCGCAACCGCGAGTTCGAGATGTTCGGGGGCGATCCGGTTACTGAACTCTGTCGCTTCGGCGAGGTCGCGGGCGACAATGACCGCCCCGTAGTTGTCAATCGACTGCCGGGCGATAGCTGCACGTGACAGCTGCGCAAGCTGGCGTTCAAGTTCGTCGACCACCCGGCGGCCAAAAGCTTCGTCGGTGGTGATCAGGATCGAGGCCGCCAGTTCATCGTGTTCAGCCTGGGAAAGCAGGTCGGCAGCGATATGGGCAGGCTCGCCGCTGCCGTCGTTGATGACCAGGATTTCACTCGGACCGGCGATCATGTCGATATCAACCGTGCCGAAGACCAGCCGTTTGGCTGTGGCAACATAAATGTTACCGGGCCCGGTGATCTTGTCGACCTTCGGGATGCTTGCCGTGCCGTAGGCCAGGGCCGCAACCGCCTGGGCGCCGCCGATCTTGAAAATCCGGTCAACCCCTGCGATATGGGCCGCGGCCAGGACATATGGGTTGACCACACCGTCAGGCATTGGCACAACCATGATGATTTCGCCAACTCCGGCCACCTTGGCCGGCACGGCATTCATCAGTACTGAAGAAGGGTATGCCGCCTTGCCGCCGGGTACATAAATGCCAACCCGGTCCAGGGGCGTGACCATCTGGCCAAGCCGGATATCCGGCTCATCATCCGAAAGCCAGGACTCTTCCTTCTGCCGGCGATGGAAACTGGCAATCCGGTCGGCAGCAAGCTGCAAGGTTGCCAAGGTCTCCCGGTCAACCTCGGCCAGCGCCTGTTCGATTTCAGTCGCGGAGACTTCGAGAGTCGTGGCGTCAAGCTTGAGGCGATCAAAGCGTTCCGTGTATTCAAAAAGGGCGGCATCGCCGCGTTTACGGACGTCGGCCAGGATCGCCTCGACGGTCTCCAAGATCCCGGCAGGGGTCGTCTCGCCACGTTCACTGATCGCGCGAAAAGCCTCGGCAAAACCGGCATCTGAAAAATGCAGAAAACGCATCATTATCTCTCCCTCTGCAGCCGTTCCTAACCTGAAATCCGCGGACCATCCTCGATGACCTTTTCCAGGTCTTCTATTAATCGGGAGATGCGGCGGTGCTTGGTCTTGAGACTGGCGCGGTTGACGATCAGCCGACTGGTCACCTCGGCGATCGTCTCCACTTCGACCAGGCCATTTTCGCGCATGGTCCCTCCGGTCGAGACCAGGTCGACGATCCGTTCGGCCAGACCGACCAGCGGTGAAAGCTCGATCGATCCGTACAGTTTGATGACTTCAACCTGGACGCCCTTGGCGGCGAAGAATTTTTCCGTGACATTGGGGTACTTGGTGGCCACACGGATGTTCGACCAGCCGGCAGGGTCGTCGTCCTTTTGCAGCTCTTTCGGCTCGGCGACGACCAGGCGACAGTAGCCGAACTGCAGGTCGAGCGGCTCGTAGAGGTCCCGGCCCTGCTCCAGCAGGGTGTCTTTGCCGACCACGCCGATATCAGCGCAGCCATGTTCGACGTAAGTCGGCACATCCTGAGCACGAACGGCCATGAACCGCAGCTTGTCAGCATGGTTCTCAAAGACCAGTTTGCGCCCGGGATCGTCCATTTCCGGACAGGTGATGCCGATCCTGGCAAACAGGTCCATGGAGTCCTGCATGATGCGCCCCTTGGGCAGGGCAAAAGTCAGATAGTCACTCATTACAAGTCCGTGGCTGGAGGCTGGGGGCTGGGGGCTTGCCAAGTTGTCAGATGATTTGGCAGTTTAACCAGTCCCCAATTCCCAGTCACTAAGTTTTTATGCCGTGACGCGCTCGATATCCGCGCCCAGGCTGCGGAATTTTTCTTCCAGTCTCTCGTAGCCGCGATCCAGGTGATAGATACGGCTGATTTCGGTGGTATTGTCCGCTGCCAGTCCGGCAAGGACCAGGCAGGCGCTGGCGCGCAGGTCGGTGGCCATCACCGGGGCACCCAGCAGACCGTTGACACCCTTAACGGTCGCCGTGTGGCCCTCGATTGAGATATCGGCACCCATCCGTTGCAACTCGCAGACATGCATGAAGCGGTTCTCGAATACGGCCTCGGTAATCATGCTGGTGCCTTTGCCGAGGGTCATCATCGCCATGAACTGAGCCTGCATATCAGTCGGAAAACCCGGATGTGGCTGGGTTTTGATATTGACTGACCTGAGCTCCTCGGGACCCTGAACCCAAAGTGCGTCCTGGTCCGCCTCTATCGTCGCACCGACCTCTTCGAGTTTGCTCAGCAACGCCTCCAGGTGCTCCGGGCATCCGCCTCTGATCCCGACCCGACCGCCGGTCATGGCCGCCGCAACGAGGAAAGTCCCTGCCTCGATCCGGTCCGGCATGACCCGGTAGTCCATCGGTCTCAGCTCGTCGACACCTTCGATAGTAATTGTATCGGCCCCTGCGCCCTCGATCCTTGCTCCCATCCCCAGCAGGGCGTTGGCCAGGTCGACAATCTCAGGTTCCCTGGCGGCATTTTCAAGAACGGTTGTACCCTTGGCCAGGGTTGCGGCCATCATCAGGTTTTCCGTGCCACCGACCGTCGGAACGTCGAGATAAATCCGCGCACCCTTAAGCTGCGTGGCGCTTGCCTCGACATAGCCGTGATTGAGATGGATCTCCGCACCCATTGCTTCCAGCCCCTTGAGATGCAGGTTGATCGGCCGAGCGCCGATGGCGCACCCTCCGGGAAGACTGACGCGGGCACGGCCGTAACGGGCCAGCAGCGGGCCAAGGACCAGGACCGATGCACGCATGGTTCGCACCAGGTCATAAGGCGCTTCCATGCTGTTGATTTGTCCGGTAGCGATCTTCAGGATGCCGTTGCTGCTGTCAACTTCCGCACCGAGTCCAGCCAGCAGCTGTTCTGCCGTTGTAATGTCACGCAGCAGCGGCAAATTGCCGATCCGGTGCGGCCCGGGGGCCAGCAGGGTGGCAAAGAGCAGCGGCAGGGCGGCGTTCTTGGCACCGCTGACCTTAACTTCACCTGCGAGACGACGACCACCATGTATAATCAGTTTATCCAAGATATTATCCTCGACAGCTTGAAGCTCAACAGCCTACAGCTTCGCTCTTGCCATAACCACTCTGGGTATTCCTGCATAATCATCGCGCTGTGCAACATCTGTCAGGCCAGCCGCCTTAAACAGCGCGGTGACATCCGCGGCCTGCCCAACCCCAATTTCGACCAGCAACCATCCCCCTGGCGGCAGGACCCGTACGGACTGTACGGCGATCCGGCGATAGGCCTCCAGCCCATCGTCACCACCGTCGAGAGCCAGCCGCGGCTCATGATCCCGCACCTCGGGCATCAGCTGCGCCCAGTCCCGGGACGGGATATAGGGAGGATTGCTGACGATCATGTCAAAAGGCCCCGGTGGCAAATTTTTCAGGTCACCGACCAAACAAGCGACCCGTCCCTCGACTCCATTGCGCCGCGCATTGTCACGGGCTACTTCGAGGGCGCCCTCACTGCAGTCGAGAGCAGTCACCTGAAGCTCCGGCTTCTCGTGGGCCAGGGCAATGGCTATGGCACCGCTACCGGTCCCGATATCCAGAACGCTGGAGCACCCATCAATTTTTTTCAGGGCCTCTTCGACCAGCACCTCAGTGTCTGCCCGCGGAATCAGCACCGCCGGGTTGACTTGGAAGGGCAGAGACCAGAATTCGGTTTCAGCCAGGATATACTGGATCGGTTCGCGGCCGGCGCGTCGTTGTACTTTTTCCCGGTAACGGCTCAATTCACCTGCATTGAGCGGACGTTCAAAGTTGACGTACAGGGCAACCCTGTCCATCTCGAGAGTCGCCGAGAGCAGCTGTTCCGCGTTCAGGCGGGCCGACTCGATCCCCTTCTCCCGGAAATAGTCTGCGCTCCACTGCAGGAGCTTCAGGACCGTCCAGCACTCAGTCTTAACCCGCATCAGCCGCGAATCCTTGTGGAGAGTTATCCTGCCTGCCCGGCCATCTGTTCGGCCTGGTAGTGGGTCGTCAGGGTCTCGATAACTTCGTCCAGGTCACCCTGCATGATTGCTTCGAGCTTGTAAAGCGTCAGTCCAACCCGGTGATCCGTGCAGCGCCCCTGGGGGAAGTTGTAGGTGCGAATGCGCTCGGAACGGTCACCGCTGCCAACCTGGCTTTTGCGATCGGCGGCCATCTTTGCCTGTTGTTCTGCCTGCATGGCATCGAGCAGGCGGGACTGCAGGACCTTCATCGCCTTGGCCTTGTTCTTGTGCTGCGATTTTTCATCCTGGCAAGAGACCACGACTCCAGTGGGGACATGGGTGATCCGTACTGCTGATTCGGTCTTGTTAACATGCTGGCCACCGGCACCGGAAGCCCGGAACAGGTCAATACGCAGGTCCGACGGATCGATATCAACTTCGACATCTTCGGCCTCGGGCAGCACGGCCACCGTACAGGCCGAGGTATGGATGCGACCCTGCGCCTCGGTCTCCGGGACCCGCTGAACGCGATGTGTGCCGCTTTCGTACTTGAACCGCGAATAGGCCCCCTTCCCGGTGATCATGGCAATAACTTCCTTGAAGCCTCCCGCTTCCGATTCAGCACTGCTGAGGAGCTCAACCTTCCACCCCTGGTTTTCCGCGTAGCGGGTGTACATGCGAAACAGGGCGCCGGCAAACAGGGCAGCCTCATCGCCGCCGGTCCCCGCACGCACCTCGAGGATGACATTGCGTGAATCGTTCGGATCTTTTGGCAGAAGCATCTGCTTGAGCTGTGCTTCGAGAGTGCTTTTTTCGGCTTCCAGTTCGGTGACTTCGGCGCTTGCCATCTCACGTACGTCCGGATCCTGGTCTTTGAGCAGTTCCTGACTGCCGGAGATCTCTTGCCGGATCTGGCAATATCGGTTGTAGCTGCTGACGACATCGATCAAATCGGCATGCTCTTTGGTCAGGGCACGGTAACGGTTCTGGTCCTTGACCACCGTCGGGTTGGACAACAATCCCTCAACTTCGCGGAACCGGTCGACAACTTCTTCGAGTTTATTCAGCATGGCGACTTATACATTCTCAACCACAGGTTAGAGTTTAGCGTACTCTTCGCGGACGGCCCTGATCGCCCCGCAAGTCATGGACCCTTCCGGACAGGCAGCCCTGAGGCAGCCCGGCCCGGCTGCAGTGAAGAGCCTGGGCGCAGCCTGCCTTGCCAGGCGCAGCATCTCTTTGGCCATGGCTTGAATCTCCCACTGGGAGCGGCGGCAACAGCGCAGTTCGAAAAAGTGATGCAGTTCCCTGGCATTCATCGTCATCACGAGCTTCGTCGCCGCAGCGTTGGGCAGCACGAATCTCGCATCCTCGGCCGGGACGCCGGCGTTCAACAGGTCACGGTACAACTCATGGGTGTCCTGCATGTGGGCGTCAAAACGTGTCAGCAGTTCCGGGTGGCCACTGATGGTTGCCGGGACAATCACAGGGAAGGGCCGATCATGCGACACGTATCGCTGGCTCTGCTGGGAAAAAGAGGCAATGCGATGGCGTACCAGCTGATGCGAGCAGGACCGGCTGACACCTTCAATACCGTAGGTAAACGAAGCGTGCTCCAGGACCGAAAAGTGGCCGAGCGCCATAATCTTGCCCAACAACCCGTCAAGCTGATCCGGCGACTGGCCAAGCAACTCGGCAATCGATGCATCGGCATAACAGAGTCGCGCAGCGGCCGCCACAACCTGTTCAGGATCGGGCGTGTAGGTGAGGAGTTGGACGAGCATGGCCTTCGTTTCCAAATGGGACCGCGCCGTCCGGAGAACCGGGCCGTGTCCCGGAACGGGACGCGGGAGATTTTTTCAAGGTATGGCCGCCGGGGAAACCGGCATCAAAAAAGGGACGGTCCAGCAGGGCCGCCCCCATGGCACTACTCTTTCTTTTCGTATCTCTTGCGGAAACGCTCGATCCGACCGGCGGTATCCATCAGCTTCTGCTTGCCGGTGTAAAACGGATGGCAGGAAGAACAGATTTCTGTGGTGATATCGCCTGCTTTGGTCGACTTGGTCGCAAAGCTGTTGCCACAGTGACAGGTGACCGTGGCGGCCTCGTATTTTGGATGGATTCCTTCTTTCATGATTCAACTCCTGTTGACCTGGCTATGTACAGGTCGCGGATTTAGTCTGCCCCAAGGCACAAAAGAGTGCTTAAATACCACCATTTAAAAGCAATTGCAACCTTTTAACGATTCATGCTGTCGAGGAACTCCTGGTTGGTTTTCGCGTCGCCGAGCTTGTCGAGCAGGAACTCCATGCTGTCAACCACGTTCATCGACGAAAGCACCTTGCGCAGCAGCCAGATGCGCTGCAGGCTGGTTGCGTCGATAAGCAGTTCTTCACGGCGGGTCCCGGACTTGTTGATGTCGATCGCCGGGAAGGTCCGCTTGTCGACCAGTTTGCGATCGAGAACCAGTTCCATGTTACCGGTGCCCTTGAATTCTTCGAAGATCACTTCGTCCATCTTGCTGCCGGTATCAATCAGGGCCGTCGCGATAATCGTCAGGCTGCCACCCTCTTCGATATTGCGCGCCGCGCCGAAGAAACGTTTCGGCTTATGCAGGGCGTTGGAATCGACACCGCCGGAGAGGATTTTTCCCGATGGCGGCACCACGGTATTGTAGGCACGGGCCAGACGGGTAATGGAGTCAAGCAGGATAACCACGTCGCGCTTGTGTTCAACCAGGCGTTTGGCTTTCTCGATGACCATCTCGGCGACCTGGACGTGGCGCGTGGCCGGCTCGTCGAAGGTCGAGGAGATGACCTCGCCATTGACTGTCCGCTGCATGTCGGTCACCTCTTCCGGCCGTTCGTCGATCAGCAGTACGATCAGGTAAACTTCAGGATGGTTGGTGGTAATCGAATTGGCGATATTCTGCAACAGGATCGTTTTGCCGGTTCGCGGCGGGGCGACGATCAAGGCACGCTGCCCCTTGCCGATCGGAGCGGCCAGGTCGATCACGCGCGCCGAAAGATTCTTCGGGTCGCTCTCGAGGATCAGCCGCTCATCAGGATAGAGCGGCGTCAGATTGTCAAAGAGAGTCTTGTCGCGGGCCACAGCCGGGCTTTCGAAATTGACCTCGGCCACCTTGAGCAGGGCGAAGTAACGCTCACCCTCTTTCGGCGGCCGGATCTGGCCGGAGACAGTATCACCGGTCTTCAGATTGAAGCGGCGGATCTGCGAAGGAGAAACATAGATATCATCCGGCCCGGGCAGGTAGTTGGCATCTGGCGCCCGCAAAAAGCCAAAACCATCCGGCAGGATTTCGAGTACCCCTTCACCGAATATGGCGCCGTTCTTGGCGGAGGTCGTGTTGAGAATGGCGAAGATCAGGTCTTGCTTGCGCATTCCCGATGCCCCTTCGACGCCAAGTTCCTTGGCAATCGTCGAAAGTTCGGCAATCTTCTTTTCTTTCAGCTCCTTCAGATTCATCTGTTCTCCTTGCAGTTCAGCCGATTCATTGATCATGGGCACCACACAAACGGTCAGCTATTACCGTGTACATTGCACAAATGCATTTATGAATTCAGGGTTTTTTCTCCGAATAACGGCTATGTGAAATGATATTTTTTGGGCAGGTTTATGTTGCGAAGCAGATATACATGCCTTCGCGCGTTAATTCCTGAATGTCAAAAGATCTTAGGGTCAGTCCGTACTAAGTAAGTTGGAAACTATCTGAAAGGAATAATTTTAGTATGTTCAGGTCGCTCAGGCAGGTACTGCTCACTTTCAATGAAACCTATTTACCGGCTTTTTACCCCCCTGTCAATGGGATTGTCGCACTTTCCCACAATTAAAGCGGGAAATCATCGAGCACCAGGCCCTGATGACCCGTCGGGATGCGCCTCCGTTCAAGGTTCCGGCAAGCCCAGTCAAGAAGCTCCGCCGGTGGTGATTGAGCCGCCTCCTCAGGGACGACCTGGCCGAGGAGATTCAACGTCCGCACAATCAGAGCGGAAGGGTTGACCCTGGAATCAAAACCGAGCGCACCCTGGCGTTTGCTGATTTTTTTGCCTTGCCGGTCTGTCAGCAACGGCAGATGAATGTACTTCGGGACCGGGTTTCCCAGGCAGGCATGGAGAAAAATCTGTCTCGGCGTCGACGACAGCAGGTCTGCACCGCGAACGACCTGGTTGACCCCGCTGGCGGCATCATCGATCACGACGGCCAGTTGATAGGCAAACTGTCCATCCGCACGACGCAGGACAAAATCGCCCACGGCCTCAGTGAGGACCTGCTGCATAGGACCAAACACTCCATCGGTAAAACAGACCTGTCGGTCAGGCACGATGATGCGTTGGGCACGCGGCGTGCGCCCCGCCGGCAGCCCTGAGCGGCAGGTCCCGGGATAGACCGGCCCTTCTTCGCCCGGATGTGGCGCGCTCAGTAGAATCTCCTTGCGCGAGCAGGCACAATCGAAGACCTGTCCCTGGTCACGCAGTGTTTCAACTGCAGCCTGGTAAGCATCGGTGCGCCGGCTCTGCCAGACGATCTCACCATCCCAATGCAGGCCGAGGTTCTCCAGGGTGAACAGGATGTCATCCGCAGCGCCAGGCACAACCCTTGGGGTATCCAGGTCTTCCATGCGCAACAGCCAGCGGCCACCGGCCTGGCGCGCCAGGCAGTAGCTGCCGACCGCGGCGATCAGGGAACCGAAGTGCAAGGGCCCGGTGGGGCTCGGGGCGAAACGACCAATTACCTGTTCTGCTGACATGCAGGGAACTGCTCCTTAGTTATGGAATCTGAATGAGTCTGTGCATCGGGCATAATGCCCTTGCCTGAAAGATGCTGTCAATCCGCGGGATGAATTCCGCTTCCAGGAAGGGACCAACTTGCATCGGGCAAGGATTAATGATTGACATAACCGACCAAAACCATTACTTTATTACGAAAATTGTCAAGAATCCTGACAAAGGAATCCCGCTTGATCATTACCCGCGCAACAGAATACGCCATCCGAGCCATTCTTTACATGTCCCGCCAGCCGGCCGGTGAGATCGTCTACAAAAAAGATATCTGCAAAACGCAGGATATTACCCCGGCTTTTCTGACCAAGATCCTGCAGCCGTTGATCAAGGACGGCATCGTCGGATCGCAGCGCGGCGTCGGCGGCGGTTTCTACCTGGCGAAGGAACCGGCGGAGATCACCCTGCTGGACATTATCAAATCCCAGGAAGGCCCGGTCTACCTCAACCAGTGCATGATCGAAGAGGGCGCCTGCGAGCGTGAGTTCTTCTGTCCGGTGCACGGGGCCTGGGCGGAGATTCGCAAAGACTTCATGAAAACCCTGTCACGCTATGACTTTGCCGGCCTGGCCACCAGGCAGGTGCATCACCCGTCCATCTCCAGTCGCCCCCCCTCCTAGCCACGGGCCGGACCCGCCAGCGACAATGCTGCGGCTTTTCTACAGCCTGTGAGCTGCCCGCAGAATCGACCACACCCGGCACGCTCGGCTACCATTTTTTGTCACTTTTCCTTCCCATTTTAGTCACCGTTATCCCAGAGGCACGTCCGTGCGCGGCCTATTATCAGACGAAACTCATGTGTTTTTTTACATTTAATGTCTTGACTTTTAATTTAATTTACATATAATTTGCGCTAATTTTTATATAATTAAGCTTAATATGCTATCAAAAACTTCGGGATATGATCTTAAACCACAAAGACATGCAAATCGAAGCGGTAGCAACGCTTAACCGGGCAACCGGCCAATTGCATAGGTTTCTGTTCACATGCTCCGCAGAAGCCAGCCGCCCCCCTCTTCCGATCGATCAAACAGCTCAACAGCCCCTATATTCAACGATAAGACCGTCATCGACGATTATCGAGGCGCCTTTAAGATCATCAGATTCAAACGCAAGACATTTGATAAGGCCAATGAAGTTCTTCTTACGGGAACGATTATTGCAGACTTATTTCGCACTTTAATGAACTGGCTGGAGAAGACGTCTTTCTCCGGACAACTTTTTTGAAAACGGTTTCTTCTTCACTTCAGGAGGTATGGCTTTGCGATATCGAATTCCCATCTTTATTGTCCTGGCAAGTATTGTTTTTGTTGCGTGCACCGATCTTGCCACCCTGCGTAATTCACAACCGATCGCGCCCGTCAGAGATTACGAGACCATCCTGGTGGGCAACCTCGAAGCCAACTACATCGGTGACGACAACTGTCTGACAAAATGCCACGTTCATGACAGGGTCGCGAGTGACTTCAAACATTCGATCCACGGCGACCAGATCTCCGAGGAGACCGGTCTGCCGCTGGTGAACTGCGAATCCTGCCACGGCCCCGGCAGCATGGCTGTCGAGAACGTAATACAGGGGCAGCCCTGCGACTTCAAAACCTTGCTGCCGATTACCGAATTCCCGGCCCAGGCCCAGTCGATGCTCTGCCTGCGCTGCCATTCGGCGGCATCGACGCCCAACCTCCACAGCTGGAATTCCAGCGTGCACGCCCTGAATGAAGTCAGCTGCTTCGATTGCCACAAGCTGCACAAGGGCCCCGAGCAGAAAGTCGGCCGCAAGGAGGAACAGGAACTCTGTACCGGCTGCCACACGCAGGTCAAGATGGAGTTCGCCCAGTTTTCCCACCATCCGGTGCCGGAGCATAAGATGGCCTGCACCGACTGCCACGATCCGCACCAGTCGACCAACGATCACAACCTCAAAGGGATGACCTCGAAGGCCCTCTGCACGCGCTGCCACATGGAATACCAGGGGCCGTTCGTTTACGAGCACGCCGATGTCACCGAGGACTGCACCAACTGTCATAGCCCCCACGGGTCACCCAACGAACCGCTGCTGGAAGTCTCGCAACCTTTCCTGTGCATGCAGTGCCATGCCGCAGCCACTTTAACGGTAGCCAATTATCCCTCGCTAGCGGGGAGTCCTCAGAAACAGGCGTACTTCACCCGGTGCACGGACTGCCATTCGGCCATCCACGGGAGCGACAACCCATCGTCCCACGGCCGGGGCACTTTCCTTGCCAGGTAGCTTCGGCAATTGCATGCAAATTCGTTTTGCCTAACTGTTCGGGGACACAGGAGATGATTGAAATGGTTGAAAAATATATGCGATACGGGATTCTGGCTCTTTCCTTGTTGATGTTGCCGGCAACTTTCAGCCTGGCAGACCTCGACCGACCTGCTGCTCCTGGAAGATGAGCAGATCGTCGAGGTTTCAGCGGGCTACCGCTTCGTCGATACCGACAACAGCCCGAACCGGGCCGCGGAATACAGCTACCTCAACGACAGCCCGACCTTCAACCTGGTCGTCAAGAAATATGACACCGGACGAAAGTTCTCCCTGGTCGGCGATTACCTGGGTCACAAGGACTTCAATTTCGCGGGCGGTCTGGACACGAACCTGTTCCGCCTGCACCTCCGCTCGGAAAGGATGTATCACAACCTGGACCACGTGCCCTACTCAACACGCGAAGACTCCCCACAACGGCACGCCTGGGAACGTCTCTGTGACTTACGAGGATCAACAATCCAGGTGATGACTATGGCCGGCAAATCACGATCAACGAGGTCAAGCTGCGGGGCAATGTCCCCGACTATCCGGCCCATATCAACCTCTCCTACTGGCGCCTGGAGAAAAAAGGCGATATGCAGCTGCGTTTCGTCGATGAAGCAGTTGTTTCGCGCAGCAGCTGCCACATGCAGAGCCGCACTCGCAAGATCGACCGGGTCACCGAAGAGATCACGGCCGGGTTTGACGCCCACCTCGGACCGGTCGACATCGCCTTCCTGCAAACCCTGCGCGAATTCCGGGAAAAAACCGCCGATCAAAGTGATGATATTTAACGAGCCATTTGATCTTGGGTCGCCCTGCTGGAGACTATGAACACGATACTGCGCCCGACTCCAGGCTTGTCGAATCGACTTTCAAGGTCAACCTTCCGCCGTCCGGCGGCTTTGTCACCTCCGCCAGCTACACGATCGGCAAACGTGAGAACGAATCGGACGGCAGTGATATCCAACCCGATAGACCCCGAAACCGACTACCAGAAACTGGCCGCCGATGTCACTTACACCCCCGGTGAGAAGTGGACGATGAATTTCCGTTACCGGATGCTGGACCTCGACAGCGATGGCCCGGCAACCCAATCGTCAAATGTCCACGGATATCTTATAGTGGTTTTGGCCCCGACTGCACGGTCCCGTTCGGCAGAGCATCGATATCGACCGCAACAATTATGCGGCGACCGTCTCCTACCGTCCGACTCGTCGTCTGACACTCAAAGGCGACTACGAGCGCGAAGACACCGACCGCAATCATACCGGCATAAGATCAACTTCAGCTTCATTCGCTGCATCAAGCCAACCCCTTCTGGGACGTGCCGAGCAACGAAACGATCGACCGGTTCCGGCTGAGTTTCTTTTCCCGCCACCTGGAAAAATCGGCGCTCAAGTTCAACGGCTGGTATGAATACAAGCACGTCGACGACCCCGCTTACGGCACCAGCCTGAGTTCCAGCAACGAGCTCTTCTTCAACGCCAGCTACAAGCCCTCCGCGACCTGGGGGGCGACCGGCAGCATCGATATCCTGCGCGGCGACAATGACGACCGCACCTACACCCAGTTCGATCGGGAACCCCCATCAGGGATCGAGACACCGTTTGATCTCGACCGTGACGAGGAGCGCGAGAACCTGGCCATCGGCCTCTGGTTCATCCCGAACAACATCGTTTCCGCGGACCTCAACTACGGCATGCTGCACTCCAAGATCGACCAGGACACGCTCTATGGTGCGGGGCCAGCTGATGCAGGCAATACAGGCAATCTCAACGATTATTCCTTTGTCGACGATGATTCCGATTTCGAGCAGCGGGTCCACACCCTCTCCGCCGGGATCAACCTGCGCATCCTGGAAAACCTGAACTGCCGGGTCGAAGGCTACCATATCCGCTCCTCATCTGAATTTACACCTGGCTTTTCAGAAGATGATGCGCCCCTGCCCAGCATTGTCAACCCTGAGGAGCTGAAAGATATCAGCGAAGTGGACATCCGGCAAAACGGTTTCAAGAGCCGCATCACCTGGCAGTTCACCAGGATGCTGAGAGCCCAGTTTGAATACACCTATGACGATTACGACGATCAAAACTCCGATGTCTTTGACGGTTCGGCACAGACCTTCATCGCCAGCCTCGGCGGCAGCTTCTGAGTCAAGGTCGGGCGGTGTTCAATCATGAAACCGGTGTGAGGGGAGCAGGGTAAGCACATGAATCATGTTTTTCGTACGTTGATTGTCATGACGGTGGTTTTCTCCGGCATGCTCTTCTGCCGAACGGTCAGTGCCCAGCAGATCATTGGTGCCATTGTGACCGCGGACCTGCCGCGCTATCAGCAAGCCCACCAGGCCATGATCAAAGTGCTGCAGACCGGCGGCTTCGGCGAAGACAAACTGAAGATATTCACACAGTCACCGAATGCCGACAAGATGTCACTGGTTAACAGCCTGCGCAGGTTCGAGGCCGCAGGCGCAACCATAGTGGTTACTTATGGTTGCCGTGCCGCCGAGGTTGCAAAAAGTGAGCTAAAAGACACCCCTTTGCTGTTCGCCGACGTGTATGACCCGGTTGCCCTTGGCATTGTCAAAACTCTCGCGGCCCCCGGCACCGACGCCAGCGGCGCTACCAGCAAGACGAGTCTCAAACAACTCGTCGAAGCCCTGGTTGCCGTCAAACCGGTCAAAAAGATCGGTGTCCTCTATACCGATGGAGAAGGCGGTTCAGCGCAGCAGTTGGCAGAGCTGAAGGAGCTAGGCAAAGACTTCGGCTTCAATGTCTCTGCCGAGAATGCCCGCAATCCCAATGAAGCGGCAGAACTCGGGAGTAAACTGGCGGCTGCATCCGACGCATTATTCCTCACCGAGAGCATTGCCGTCGCCCTGCAGAGCAAAGAGATTCTTTCTGCCGCACAGGCAAACGGCTGTATCGTTTTTTCACAGATTCCGGGTTTGGTCGAGGCCGGCGCCCTGATTGGGCTGGAGGCCGATCCGGAAGAGCAGGGCAAACTGGTCGCAGTGCATGTGCTGCAGGTGCTGCAAGGGCAGAAAGCCCATATTCTACCGGTCAGGGAAGCCAAAAAGATCACCCTGAAAATCAATCAACAGACTGCCGGCCAACTCGGGCTGACCATCCCGCCGGGAATTGCATCAAAGGCGCAAATCGTGAAATAATGCCCAGCGAATTCATTTCCTGACATTCCAACCTTGCTTGAGGTAACCTGATGCTCAAAATAAAACTACGCGGCAAAACCTTGCTGGTCATGCTTCTGGTCGCCGTCGTTCCCCTGCTGTTCAGCCTGAACTTCCTTTCCAACTTCACCAACGACCAGATTCGCAACAGCATGAAGCAGTTTGCCGAAAAATCGAGCAACTTCGTTGCCCGCAGTACCACCAGCAGCCAGCAGGAATTATCCAACTACCTTAGACTGCTGAGCAGCTCCTCCGATATCGTCAACGCCCTGTATTACGCTTCCCTGACCGGAGACATCGATCAGCTTCGGGAACCGATCGAAACCGACCGGGAACAGTACGGCATGGACATCCTCGAGGTCCTCGCAGCGGACGGCACGTCTCTGTTCAGGGTCCACAATGAGGGGCTGAGCCTGCCTGAGCAGCCGGAGACAAACCATCCCCTGCTGGTCGCCGCCCGCAAAGAAGGGAATATCCAGGCGGGGCTGTCTAACTATCTCGGCAAGCTGACAATTCTTGTGGCCAGCCCGGTCAGACTTCAGGACAACGTCGTCGGGTTCCTGGTCGGAGCCTATCTTCTCGACAATGAATTCGCCCTCCATGTCAAGCAAATGGGTGGCGTCGAGGTTGCGTTCTTCGACGAGCAGGGAGTCGTCGGTGCCTCCCACGCTGACTTCCAGGGCCAGGATCTGTCCCGGCAGAATAGCGAAATCCTGCTTGGGGAGAAGCCATACCTGCCGATCACGCGTGAACTGACCGGCACCGCATTCAATCTGATGATCGCCCAGGACCTTGAAGAGGCCCTGCAGGCGCGGCAGTCATTGCGCAACCTGATGGCCATCCTGATTGTTGCCGTCGTTGCAATCGTACTGGTCGCGGCGTTCCTGTTCTCCCGGGCGCTGACCCAACCGCTCCTGGTCGTCGTCGACAACCTGAGAGAGATTTCCCAGGGCGAGGCAGACCTGACCAGGACGCTCGTGGTCAGCAGCAACGATGAAGTTGGCGAGCTGGCCGGCAATTTCAACAACTTTGTCGCCCGCCTGCGTGAGATGGTCCAGCGCCTGCGCTCGGCTGGCGCGGATATCTCGGTCGCCACGGAGAAAATTCGCCACACGTCCCAGGATGTCAGCAACGGCACGGCCAACCAGGCTGCAGCCCTTGAGGATTCGTTCGTGGCAATTAAAAGCATCGACGAATCGACGCTCGAAGTCGGCAACAGTATCAGCGCCTTGCTCGAAGCGGTCGAAATTTCATCGTCAGCAACCCTGGAACTTGGCGCGACGATAGAAGAAATTGTCGCCCAGGTCGAACGCCTCTTCAGTACGATTGAAGAGGTTTCCAGCTCGACCACTGAAATGTCGGTGTCCAGCCAGCAGGTTGCCGACAATCTCGACAACCTTTCTTCTTCGACGGAAGTAACCGCTTCTTCGATCACCGAGATGGACGCATCGATCAAGGAAGTCGAGGAAACGGCCCTGCTGACCAATGAACTCTCGGAGCAAGCCAGCCGTGACGCGGAGTTGGGCAAGGCTGCCGTGGCCGAGACGATTTCCGGCATTCAACTGATCCGGGCGAACGTTGAAGACGCCAGCCGGGCTATTGAAGAGCTGGGCAAGCAGTCCGGCGAGATCGGCTCGATCCTGACCGTTATCGACGAAGTCGCCGACCAGACCAGGCTGCTGTCCCTGAACGCATCGATTATTGCCGCACAGGCCGGTGAACATGGTAAGGGTTTTGCCGTGGTAGCCGACGAGATCCGTGAACTGGCGGAGCGAACGGCCATGTCCACCCAGGAGATTTCCGCAATCATCCGGCGCCTGCAGACCGGCACCGTGGAGGCCGTCAAGGCCATGCAGGTCGGCAGCGAACGCGTCCATGAAGAGGCTGAACGCTCAAAAGTCGCCGAAGAGGCCCTGGAAAAGCTGACCCACAGTGCCCTTCGATCTGCCGAGCAGGTCAAAAGCATCGTGCGCGCCACCCAGGAACAGTCTCGGGGCAGTCGCCAGATCACCGAGGCGGTCAACCAGATTGCCAACATGCTGCAGCAGATCTCCTCGGCCGTCAAACAACAGTCAGACGGCATTCAACTCCTCGCCGAAGCGGCAGAATCTATGAAAGACATCTCCTCACAGGTCAAGCTCAGCACCGGCGAGCAAGCCAGGGGCAGTCACCAGATCAGCGCCAGCATGGAAAATATCCGCAACATGCTGCAACAGATCGACCAGTCGTCCAAGGACCAATCAGCGCGCAGTCGTCAGCTGGTTGAATCAGCATCCGCTGTGCGCAAGGTTGCCGAGGAGAACGCCGTCCGCACCACAGAACTCGACACGGTGGTTGAAAACCTGGCCGAACAGGCTAACGTACTGGAGAAACAGATCGGTTCTTTCAAATCATAACCCATGCAGCAAAGCGTTTGACAAAGCAGACAGTTTTCGTTAGAGTTTTGCCTACATAGCAACACGTCTTTATCAAGAGTGGTGGAGGGACAGGCCCTTTGAAGCCACAGCAACCGGCCCGCGGAAGAAAGCGCCATAGCGGGTGCCAGGTGCTAAATCCGGCCCGAGGTTAAAGCCACGGGACAGATGAGGACGGAGCCCGCAATACAGTTTACAAAGTATCTGCCGGCCCCTTCTCATTTTCTCGGGAAGGGGCCTTTTATTTTCAACAGGGTTGTTTACCGTGAACGATTCGGCAATCATCGTCAAAACAGAATACGTCGACTTCGACGTTGAGCTGCGGCTGGAAAGCGGCCGACTGCTCGGGCCCTTGACGCTTGCCTATGAAACATACGGGATGTTGAACGAGGCCCGAAGCAACGCCGTACTGGTGGCGCACGCCTGGACCGGTGATGCGCATGCGGCCGGGCGCCATCATGCCGACGATCGCAAACCGGGCTGGTGGGATGATATGATCGGCCCGGGCAAAGTCCTCGACACCAACCGCTATTTTGTCATCTGTTCGAATGTGATCGGTTCCTGCTTCGGCTCCACCGGACCGACCAGCACCAACCCGCGGACCGGCAAGCCTTACAACCTGCAGTTCCCGGTGGTCATGGTCCGCGACATGGTGCGTGCCCAGCAGCTGCTTCTGGACCATCTGGGGATCGACCGGCTGCTCACGGTGATCGGCGGCAGCATGGGAGCCATGCAGGCCATCGAGTGGGGAATCCACTACCCGGACCGGGTTTGCTCGATCATCCCGATCGCCGGAACCGGACGGCCGTCGCCGATGGCGATCGCCCTGAATGCACTGGCCCGACAGGCGATCTACAACGATCCAATGTGGCGCAAAGGTAACTACAAGCCGGAGCATCCCCCGGCAGACGGCCTGGCCCTGGCCCGTGCCGTCGGCCACATCTCGTTTTTGTCCGACCCGTCGATGAACCTCAAGTTCGGCAGGAGGTTCTCTTCCCGGGATGGCCAGTTTGATTTCTTCGGCCAGTTCGAGATCGAACGCTATCTGGCATACAACGGCCGCAACTTTGTCGACCGCTTTGACACCAACAGCTTCCTCTACCTGGCCAAGTCATTGGACCTCTACGATATTGCCTGGGGTTTTGAAGGGCTGGACGAAGCGCTGAGCAACCTGAACTGCGCATCACTCTGGTTTGCATTCTCTTCGGACTGGCTCTACCCACCGTATCAGACCGAAGAGTTGATCGAGGTGCTGCATTCCCAGGGCAAACCGACGGAGTACCACTTGGTTGACTCGGACTATGGGCACGATTCGTTCCTGGTTGAGCCGGAGAAGTTTACACCAAAGATCGTGGAGTTTCTGGATCGGTTGTCGAACTAGATTTTGCGAAATGAACAAACAAGGGCAACAGATGGTTAATCTGTTGCCCTTTGCTGTTGTTCTCTGGAAATCAAAGACAAAAACAGAACCCGGGGGTTGCGCCCCCCGACGGCGCCTTACTCTTTTACTGGCCTAAAAGAGTAAGCAGAAAAAGGCCTGCGCTGCGCTGGGCATGTCTGGCGCGTCAAGGCGGCAACCTCAATCCGGATGGTTCTAATCGATCAAGAGCCCAGCGTTTCCCCCGCAGGAGCCGAGGCTCTTGAGAGCCTCTCCTTTCGTGGAGACTTGCATTGATAGAGGTTGCTTTGGCTTTTCCCTGGTAAATCACACGGCAAGGTCAGGCCCTTTGACACAGGGCCGGATCCCCATCAGTAAAGGTTCCTGAAGTCACAGAAATCCGGCAAAGGAGATGCCCTCCGCAAGGAGAAGGCACTTTTGCATACTTTTGTTGCCGGACAAAAGTATGGCGTCGGGCGGGACGCGACCCGCCGGTTTTGGTTTTAAGCTTTTTAAGAATAAAGACAGAGGGCAACAGATTAACCATCTGTTGCCTGCTCAGACCAATCTCAAACCCCTCTCACTCTTCCCCGTCAAACAAATCCAGTTGATCAAAGCGAAGCTTCTCCACCTTGAACGGCAACGGGAAATAACGCGGGCACTCGAGCAAAAGATTGTTCGCCGGCTGTTTGCAGTGGCGTAGGCACTTAAGACAAAGAGGGTTGATCGATTTATCTTTCGGCAGTGGCTTCATGTTGGCATCCATCCAGGCCTTTTGCATGGGAACCCTCTGTGTGAAGGAGGCCAGAACAGTAAAGGGTTACTGCGGTGCAACGCGATTATCCAATACGCAGGAGACGGCCGATTGAATACGCTCCAGGGCCGTCTCTTCCGGCCCGAGTTCGATTTCAATCCGCCTCTCCGGCAGGGTATGTTGATAGAGAGGGTCATAATAATTCTCCATCAGCTCGCGAACCAAGTCAGTCCACTCCCCCGCATCAAGCAATTCCAGATATCGGTTGACCGTCTTTTTACCGAGCCTCTCCTTAAGAGCTTTGATCGGTTCGGTAAAACTGGTCTTGAGGCTGTCGAGCGCCGGGTAGTCAGCCAAAATATTTTTGATCCGGGTCGACATATCTGTCTTCAGCCAGATCGATGTTTCGGCCTGCAAGGAGTCGTACAGCCGTATCGGCAAAGCAACCCGACCGATATGACGGCTCTCCCCTTCCACCAAGGCAAAAGCTCCTTGCGGTATTTTGCACAACTCGTTCCAAACCAGCGCTTCGAACATTTTCTGGGTAGGCTGCGGCGGCAAACCGAGATTGCCGAAGGCACTGCCGCGATGATTCGCCAACCCTTCAAGGTCAATAACCGGAGCGCCGATTTCGGCCAGACGATGCAGGTAATGAGTCTTGCCCACTCCGGTCAGACCACGCAAGACTATCATGCGACCCCACTGACCCTGCTCAAAGAAATCCAGGACATGCCTGCGAAAACCTTTATGCCCCCCCAACAACTGCCAGGCGGGAATACCGGCAAGTTCCAGGAACTGGGTCAAAGCGAGGCTGCGCATACCACCGCGCCAGCAGAAGACAACCACGGGCAGGGAAGTGCCGGACTGGAGATCGGCAGCCTGCTCCACCATGGCCGGGATCTTGGGGGCAACCAGCACCACTCCGCGTCGTCTGGCTGGGGCTTTCCCGACCTGCCTATATAGCGTACCGACTTCGTCGCGCTCCGCATCATCAAGGATCGGTATGTTGATCGCACCCGGGATGGTCGCCTCGGCAAACTCTGCCGGGCTGCGCGCGTCAATCAGCACCGCGCCCCTGTCACGCAGGGCCAATGCCTTTTCTAGGTTTATCGTCTTTGACATCACCAACAACCCTCAGTGACAGTGGTTATACTCCAATAAGGAGCCCAACGGCAAGCAGCAGAGCCTGTATCGCGAGAAAAGGTTGACAAGGGCACTTGCTTCCGGTAGCTTGGCGTCTTCGTTGCGGGGTGGAGCAGTCAGGTAGCTCGTCGGGCTCATAACCCGAAGGTCGGAGGTTCAAATCCTCCCCCCGCTACCAACAAAATTCAGGGGAGGGGCATACTTGCGTGTGCCCTTTTTTGTTTTATGCCTTTCACCGTCAGATATTGCAAAAATGGCTTTTACTGGATCAAATATAGTGGAAGGGTTGACCTGGCCCTGAGACTCAAGGCCTTGCAGGCTGTCGAAGACGCCTCAAGACAGGTTCCCATCAAGGGCAACATCATAGATTTCAGAGGCGCGGACCTGACGTGTTCATTTTCCCAGCAATACGAGTTTGCAGCCAAGGCAACGGATCAGTCTGGTCACCGTGGCAAGAAGGCGGCATACCTTTTAGATGACATCAAATCAGCACCGCTAGAGATCCTGCAACTTGCCATGAACAACCGGGGAATCGATACACGGTTGTTCACCGACGAGCAGGAGGCGACCACCTGGTTGACAAATTATTGCTGCCAGACGTGTCCCGAGTACAGAAAAGACTCGTGCCTGGTCGCGGGCGGTCAACCTTTGCATCTGGCCACCATCTGCTGATCAATCTGGTTTCGCGTGTTTGTGAATGAGAAAAGGGCCTTGCGGTCTGCAAGGCCCTTGATATTAGTCATCGCTCAATGGGAATCACATCGGCCCAGGTGAAGCTTCTACCCCGCTGCCGACCTCGCCAAAAAGACGACTGATATGGCCGGGCTCTTTTCGATCGAGAATCCTGCCGATATCGGTCTGGGTCAGAATCCCGGCAACGCCGCCCAGATCATCAACCACAAGGACACGCCTGACCGTCTTCTTCTGCATCATGCTGATGGTTGCATGAGGAGCGGTCGTCATCGGCGTTGTCACGATTGACGGGCACATCACTTCGCCTACCGAAGCGGTTGTCAAGTCAACCCCTTCGGCAATGCAGCGTACCACGTCACGTTCTGTAAACATGCCAACGGGAATCAGCCCATCGATAACCACAATACAGCTGACCGACCGACGTGCCATCATAGAGAGAGCATAGCGGGCAGGGACGTCCGCTGCCACGGTCAGAACCTTCGAGGACATCAGCTCGATGATATCACTGACCCCTTCAAACACCTCGTCATGCAGGGACCGTACGAGGTCTGTCTGGGTAAAGATTCCTGCCATCTCAAGCCGGGTATCGCGCACCACGAGATGACGGATATTATGCTGGCTGAATACGCGGTAAGCCTGGGCGACGGTCATGTTCTCCGATGCCGTCATCACCGGCTTGTTCATGACTTCATTAATCAGGAGATCGGGCTGTCCCAACAACCAGTTTGCGGCGAAGACAATGTCTCTTTCCGTCAGGATCCCGATCGGCTCGCCGTGCGCAAGAGCAACGACGCAGCTGATCCGTTTCTCACTCATCAGCTTCAATGCATCAAGAACCGTCGAAGTTGACTCAACAGCCACAACCGGACGCGTTGCATATTGACCAATTGTCTGGTTCATCTTCCCCCCAAAACCTATTCTCATCAAAATTCCGTCATTCCCCTGCCCCGATCAGGTTATTTCCCTGAAATTAAGGCAAAAAAGGCTTGATTCAATACATCCAGAATTACCATGCAAATTTAATTCCATCAACAAAGGTATAATGCCAGGAATTGACTTGGGCTTTCTTTTTGCAAAGAACAACTAAAAATTGGGTCGGATATCGGCACAGGCACAGCAAAATCGACAGGGCACAAACCCGCTTAAAATACTAATTCCTGATAGGCCTTCAGATAAGCAGCCTGGTCCTCTTCGGAAAAGCAGACGATCATCACCCGCGGCGCAGCTTCTTCCGAAACGACAAAATCGTGGATCACCCGCAATGCAATTCTGCTGGCCCTTGCTATCGGAAACCGGTAAACTCCGGTGCTGATCGACGGGAATGCGATACTCCGCAATTTGTGCTGAAACGCCAGGTCCAGGCTGTTGCGGTAGCAGCTTGCCAGGAGGTTGTCCTCGTTGCGGTCACCGCCATGCCAAACCGGGCCCACCGTGTGAATCACATAGTGGGCGGACAGGTTGTAGCCGGAAGTAATCTTGGCTTCTCCTGTCGGACACCCGCCCAGCTTGCGACATTCTTCCAGCAATTCCGGGCCTGCAGCCCGATGGATGGCACCATCCACGCCACCGCCTCCGAGAAGGCTCTGGTTGGCGGCGTTGACAATCGCATCGACCTCCAGCAGGGTAATGTCACCTTGAACTATGTCGATCCTGTCTTCCACAAGCATTGGCTCCAATCTGCTTTTTGCGAACGAAGATGGCAACCTAAAGGTTATCGACTATTACGTTGGAAGCAAGCCGACAGTTCAAAAGCGTCCGCCAACCTGACAAGTTTTCAGCAGCAAGAATTGTCTCAGGAATGGCAACGGCCCATATCTGGTCAAAACAGATTTCCTGCATCGGCAGCTCTGATTTTCCCGGCCAGCCTTGCCCGCACGGAGACGGGGAGGGACTGATAGAGCAGGCTGACATGCGGTTCAAATTCATGGCTCGAAGATTGTGGCAGTTGGTGGCGACCCGGGGCAAAAAGCAGCCTTTGTGATCCAATTCTTACTCCTCATCGGAAAACTTCTGACCGTGGTCAGACAGGGATTGCACAGTACTGAAAACAGTTTAGAATGATAGGGCTAAATATTCCAACCGTTGCAGCGACCGGCACAACAGGAGACGGTGAGGATCTCGGCGAATCTTGTTGCCCGGTTCAGCGCCAAAGAGAACCAACCATTAGTGGGGTCTTTCTTCCACAGACATTAACCGTCAGCCTGCACAGCTGACCATATCTTTCTGTCTCTGAGCCCGGATCGCTCAGGGGCTGTAAGGGTTTTCTCATGAACAACACCTGGAAGTGTGACCTCTGTGGCTACGTCCACAACGGCGTTGAGGCACCATCATCCTGTCCGGTCTGCGGCGCAGACAAAAGCCATTTTTCGCCCCTGGTGATCAAAAGGGCGCCCGCCGCAAAAGAGACGGCTGGAGCATGGCAATGCAGCATCTGCGACCATATCGCCGAGGGGGAGACCGCACCGAATTTCTGCCCGGTATGTGGCGCAGCGGCGGCACTCTTCCACCCCTACGCGATAGCGGCAGTGTCCGCCATTCAGGCAGATATCCGCAGCCTGGTTATCCTGGGGGCCGGGATCGCCGGGTTGACTGCCGCAGAAGAGGCCCGTCGGCAATCCGCCGACGTCGAGATCACCCTTGTCTCCCGGGAAATGGCCCTCCCCTATTTCCGTTTGAACCTGACCCGCTTCCTGGCTGGCGAAGTTGCAGAAAACGCGCTGCTGATACAGCATCAGGACTGGTTCGAGACGCTAAAGATCAAATATCTTACCGGCGATGCCCAGGCAATCGACCGTAACCTGCGGCAAGTAACTTTACGCGACGGCCGGCAGCTGGGGTACGACAGGCTGATTCTGAGCAATGGCGCACACCCCTTCATCCCTCCGATTCCCGGTGCCAGCCGTGATGGGGTGACCGTGCTGCGGACACTTGAAAATGCCCGCAAACTGATCGACTCCCTGCGGCCGGGATGCCGTGCGGTCTGCGTCGGCGGTGGTCTGCTCGGGCTGGAAACGGCATGGGCCCTGCGGAAACGCGGAGCATCCGTCACGGTTCTGGAAGGGTTCAATTGGCTTCTGCCACGCCAGCTCCCGCCAAAGGCAGCGGCATTGCTCAAGACCCATCTGCACAATCAACACATGGCTGTTGAATGCGGTATTCAGATCAAGGAATTCACCGGTGACGAAGCCGTGCACGGCGTCCTGCTTGAAGATGGCCGTGAAATCCCGGCCGACATTGTCATCCTGGCCACCGGCGTGAGGCCGAACAGCTACCTGGCGAGAGAGTGTGGTCTCAAGGTGCAAAACGGGGTCATTGTGAATGATCGATTGTTCACCTCCGACGAGCATATCCTTGCCGCAGGCGACGTCACCGAGCACCAGGGGCGGGTTTACGGAATCTGGCCGGCCAGCTATGCCCAGGGACTGGTTGCCGGGACCAATGCGATTGGTGGCTCCGTGGAATTTACCGGCATACCGATGACCAACCGCATCAAGGTGCTCGATGTTGACCTCTTCAGCATCGGCCTGGTCCAGCCGACCGATGCCAGTTCGCGACTCTTCGAAGTCCAGGAGAACGACAGTTATCGCGGGCTGGTCTGTCGTGACGGACAGATCGTCGGCGCGGCCCTCTATGGCGACATGCAATTGACTGCCGCCGTACAAAGGGCGGTTGAACAAGGCAAACGGATCCAGGAAACAGATGGGTTGATCACTTATTTTCCCGGTCTGCAGCAGGCGATCGGCTGACCGTAGGCACTATGGGAACTCTCGCTGAACAGATTGACCAGGGCAGAGCCCTGCTGGGCAGGGCAAACCGGATCGTCGCCTTTTGCGGAGCAGGCATCTCAACCGAGTCCGGCCTGGCAGATTTTCGTTCCAAAGGCGGTCTTTGGGATCGCTATCGCGTCGTTACTTTCCAGGAATTCCTCGCCAGCCACGAAAATCGCGTCGAGTACTGGTCGATGCGTCGGGAGCTGATTCCCGGTCTGCTCAACGCGCGGCCGAATCCGGCACATTTTGCCCTGGCAAAACTTGAAGCAGACGGCAGGCTGGACTATGTAATTACCCAGAACATCGATGGCCTGCAGCAGGCAGCAGGCAGCAGACGCGTCATTGAACTGCACGGCACCAACCTGACCGCGTCATGCCTGACCTGCAGCCGACAGTGGCCAATCACCGAAATCCAGCAGCGCCTGGAAACGGGAGACCTGGACCCGCACTGCGAGGAATGCCATGGCCTGATCAAACCCGACACGGTGTCCTTCGGTCAATCAATGCCCGCCGAAGCCATGGACCAGGCCTATCAGGCCGCCGCCAGCTGCGACCTGCTTCTGATGATCGGTTCTTCACTGGAAGTCCAACCCGCCAACCAGTTCCCCCTGATCGCCCATCAAGCGGGCGCCAGCCTGATCTTCATTAACCGCGCGGCGACGCCGTATGACCACCTGGCCGCAATCTGTTTCAACGAAAGCGCAGGACAGGTCATGCAAACGTTGATCGAATAACTTTTCCACGGAAACAACAAAAGGCCCGCCATCAATTGGCGGGCCCTTCCTATTTATCCTGTATGGCAGCCTGCTCAACAGGCACCTGGTCTCGTTCGCTTACTGTTCCTGCTTGACAAAAACAGTCTGGTCATTGCATTCCGGACACTTCTTTGGTTTGCAACGCCCTTCCTTTTCGTAGCACACTTTTCACAATTCCAGATCGCCAAACAAAACTCCCTTGATTTGCGAACGATTATGGTCACATTTAAACCGGATTCAGCAAACCGGTCAGCTTCTCTTTACAAAAGGGCTACAATTGCATAGGTCTTCTGCTCGATTCGCCGTAATATTACAGTTATGGCAGACATATCCGGGATCGTTCGTTCGGGCAGCAACCTCTTCCGTTAAACCTTTTTTCTTCAACTGGCAGAGATGCAGGTGATGGGATTTCTGATCGGCACATTCTTTATTAACAGGTTCGGGCATATGGACTCCGTTGCGAGCTTGAGATTGTTTTCGCCAGTATAGCATTACCTTGCAGAATTACCGCAAACTGACAAAACCCGGCAGGTCAATCTTCTGTCAAAAGAACCGCCTCGGCAACTTCCCGCAGTGATTTGCGTTTGTCCATGGCAAGCTTCTGCAGGCGCCGGAAGGCCTGGGGCTCATCCATGCCGCGCTTCATGAGGACACCCTTGGCCCGATCGATAATTTTTCTCGCCTCAAGCGTCTCCCGCAGCTTGCCGACCTCATCACGCAGCGTGGCAAGTTCGACGAACTGGTGGATGGCCAGATCGACAGCGACAAACAACTGTTCGGCGCGAACCGGCTTGACCACGTAATTCATGACTCCCGCCAGGCGGGCACGTTCGATGGTGGCGGATTCCGTATTGGCCGTCACCAGAACGATCGGCAAGGGCTTTATCTTGCCTATTTTTTCAGCAGCGGTGACGCCGTCCATAACAGGCATACCGACATCCATGACGACCAGCAAAATCTCCTGGTGAGTCGCGATTTCAACCGCCTGAACACCGTTTTCAGCTTCAAGAATCTCATCAAACCCGTAGCCGGCAACGATTTCGGCGACCTGGCGCCGCAAAAAAGGTTCATCATCAACAACCAATGCACGCTTCATGGCAGAGTGCTCCTCATCCTCAGTGTATGAATTGACATATAGGAGAATGCATCAGCAGTGCCGAAACTGTTGCGCCCGTCAAAAAGCCAAGGCCCCCGATTGTCACACCTCAAACAAAAAACCGCACTCGAGACCCGTGCGGTTTGATGAACTTATGAAATACCAATGGTTTAATTGCCAAGTTCCGCCCAAAGCTGCTTAGCTATTTCCTGAGCCGTTTCTATTTGCTTAGAGGTCATCTGTTGCTGGGCGCTGTCCTTGTATTTTTGCGCATCTTCATGACCCTTTGAGGCGGCCACGGACCACCAGGCATAGGCCTCTTCAGTGCTTTGCTCGACCCCCAGGCCCTTGAGATACAAAAGGCCCAGTTTGTATTGGGCATTCACATATCCCTGCAAAGCTGCGAGGCGATAGTTTTTGGCCGCCGCTTTGAAATCCTGCGGCACACCACGGCCCTCCTCAAAGACCGTACCCAAATAGTATTGGGCTCGCGGCTCTGCTTGCTCGGCTGCCATGCGATACCACTTGACGGCCTCCTTGTCGCTGCGGGGGACACCCAGACCGTCTGCATACAGAAGCCCAATGTTTGCCTGGGCAATGGCGCTACCATTTTCGGCCTCAATCAGCCAGAGCTGATAGGCTTTTTCATAATTACCAAAGTTGGCAGCATCCAAAGCATCGTCCAGATTGTCAGCCAAGGCGGCAGACGCGGTCACGACAAGGACAAGGGCAACAACACTGGCAGATAACTTATTCATGATACCCTCACTGGAAAGCCTCTCAGAAAAATCGCCACTGAGCGAATAAACAGCTCTGCGTCGTACGACAAAACCCTAGCAAGTCACGTCTCCGCAATCTAGCAGATACTTTAATTGTTGGGCAAGGCTCTTGCCTGACAAATTGTTTCATTCCGATCCAGCGGTTCGCTGTTCCCTTGCTTTTTGCGCTGGCCTTTCATTATATTGATCGATAAGTTTCGGCTTTTTTAAGCGGTATAACTTTTGGACATGACTCTTTGCACGAACTCAGCCTCACACAAAACATCGTCGACCTGGCAATCGAACACGCCGCGCGCGAAGACGCCAAAAAGATTCTCAGCATCACCCTGGAGATCGGCGCTCTCTCTGGTGTGGTCGCTGAGGCCGTCGAGTTCGCCTTTGATGTCTGTAGCAAAGGCACTCTGGCCGAGGGGGCTGATCTGAAAATTCACCACATCACCGGCAGGGGGCAATGCCTGGACTGCGGTAAAGCGGCAGAAATCGCAAGCTTGACCCATGTCTGCCCGCACTGCAGCAGCCTGGCCCTGGAAACGGTGCAGGGGCGAGAGATGAAATTCACCGAAATGGAGATTGACTGATCATGTGCACCGACTGTGGCTGCAGCTCGACGGACCATACCCATCAACATAAGCACGAGCCTCGCACGGTCCGTGTCGAGGAAGATCTGCTGGCAAAGAACAACCGGTTGGCGGCCGGCAACCGGCAGCTCTTCTTAACAAACCGGCTGCTGGTACTGAACCTTGTAAGCTCGCCGGGCTCAGGCAAAACTTCGATCCTGGAACGGACGCTCACCGATCTCAAGGGACAACTCAACTTTGCGGTTCTCGAGGGCGACCAGCAGACCGCCAACGATGCCGATCGCATTGCTGCAACGGGGGTACCGGTGAAGCAGATCAACACCGGCACGGGCTGTCACCTCGACGCGCACATGATCGGTCACGGTGTCGACGATTTTGACCTGGCGGCAACCGACATCCTGATGATTGAGAATGTTGGCAATTTGGTCTGCCCGGCATCGTTCGATCTTGGTGAAGACCATAAGGTAGTGGTCCTTTCCGTAACCGAAGGGGAGGACAAACCTCTCAAGTATTCACAGATGTTCCAGGCCGCAGACCTTATGCTGATCAACAAGATCGACTTGCTCCCTTACTTGAAATTCGACCTTGAACAGTGCAAGACCTCCGCTCGACAGGTCAACCCGCGGATCGAGATCATGGAGTTGTCCTGCCATAGCGGCGCAGGCATGCAGCAATGGTATGACTGGTTGGTGCAAGAGACCACCCGGAAGCGCGAGACGCAAGGCGGGTAGCCTTTTTTTTCGCATCTCGCGTCGCGCACTTCGCGTTTCACGAGCTGTAGCGAAGGAGCAAACCAATGTGCTTAGGTGTCCCGATGCAGGTCAAGACCATAGCAAACGAGATGGCGGTCTGTGAAATTGATGGCGTGCAGCGCGAAGCCAGCCTGATGATGATTGATGATGTCGAAGTTGGCGACTATGTCCTGATCCACGCCGGCTTTGCCATTGAGAAAATTGATGAAGAGCAAGCCCGGCTGACATTGCAGGCCCTGCGTGAAGCACTTGATATGGGTCTGTTTCCGGAATGAAGCATCATAACGAGTACCGCGACCCGGAACTGGCCCGCTTGCAATTGCGGGCGATTACTGAGACCGTCGCCGGGTTCGACCGCGCCATGACTTTCATGGAAGTCTGTGGCACCCATACCATGGCAATCTACCAGCACGGGATCCGCTCCCTGTTGCCGGAGCAGATCAAGCTGGTCTCGGGCCCCGGCTGTCCGGTCTGCGTTACTTCGGTCGGCTACGTCGACCAGGCCGTCGCCCTTGCCAGGCGTGCCAATACGATCATAGCCACATTTGGTGACATGGTTCGCGTTCCCGGCTCATCTACCAGCCTGCTCCACGAACAGGCCCGGGGAGCAACGATCAGAATCGTCTATTCACCCCTTGACGCCGTGATCCTCGCCGAGAACAATCCTGCCAGCGACGTGGTCTTCCTCGGCGTCGGCTTCGAAACCACGACGCCGACAATCGCCGGGGCGATACTGACCGCAGAAAAGAAAAATCTGAAAAATTTTTATACCCTCTGCTCACACAAGACCATGCCTGCACCGATGGCGATTCTTGCCGGTGACCCGGATCTCCAGGTTGACGGCTATCTTTGCCCGGCACATGTCTCCGCAATAATCGGCGCCAACGCCTACCAGCCCCTGGTCGATGCATTCCGGGTTCCCTGCGTGATTACCGGGTTCGAGCCACTGGACGTCCTGCAGGGCATTCTGATGCTGACCAGGCAGGTCGTCGCCGGGGAGGCCCGAGTCGAAACCCAGTATCGTCGCGTGGTTAAACCTGATGGCAATCAGAAAGCCCGGGAACTCCTTTACCGGGTGTTCGAACCATGTGACGCACGCTGGCGAGGAATTGGCGACATCCCTGACAGCGGCCTGCGGCTGCGCGCAGCATATGCTCGTTTTGATGCGGACCGTGCTCTGCCGGTTGAAGTCGAACCTGCTGTTGAACCGATCGGATGTATGTGCGGCGAAATTCTCAAGGGGAAACTCCGACCGGTCGACTGTCCGCTGTTTCGCACGACCTGTACTCCGGAGGCCCCGGTTGGCGCCTGCATGGTTTCGAGTGAAGGAACCTGTGCAGCTGAGTACAAATACGGGGACTGGGGGCCGGGGACTGGTGAAAGCTCATTGCCAGCCTCCAGCCTCCAGCCCCCAGTCCCCGACCCTCAGCCCCCGGAGTTACCATGAAATCCGATATCATTCTGCTCGGCCACGGCAGTGGCGGCAAGCTCAGCCATGAGCTTCTCGATGATCTGATCGTGCCGATTCTCTCCGGAATCGGTCAGCGCGACCAGAACGATGCCGCCGTACTGGTTGAGCAGCGGGGGCGACTTGCCTTTACGACCGACTCTTATGTGGTCGATCCAATCTTTTTCCCTGGCGGCAGCATTGGCGGCCTTGCCATTCATGGCACGGTTAACGATCTGGCCATGGCCGGCGCGACACCGGTCGCCATAAGTGTCGGGTTGATCCTTGAAGAGGGGTTTGCGGTGTGCACCCTGCGGACTATCCTCGAGGATATGCGTACCGCGGCACAAGATGCCGGAGTCAGAATCATGACTGGCGATACCAAAGTCGTACCGCGTGGCAAGGCAGACAAAATCTTTATCAACACGTCTGGTATCGGAGTTATGGGACATGACCTGGAAATTTCCGGTCGCAGCGCACAGATCGGCGACAAGATCCTGATCAATGGCACGATCGGCGATCACGGCATGGCGGTCATGGCCAGCCGTGAAGGTCTGGAGCTGGCGAGCGACATCACCTCGGACAGCGCACCGCTCAACAGCCTGGTCGCAGACCTGGTGCTCGCAGTGGGTAGCCGACTGCACACCCTGCGCGACCCGACCCGTGGCGGCGTTGCCACGACGCTGAAGGAAATCGCCATCCAATCAGAAGTGGAGATCACGCTGCGGGAGGACTCCCTGCCTGTTAGTCCGGCAGTGGCTGGAGCCTGCGCCATACTCGGTCTTGACCCGCTGTTCGTGGCCAACGAAGGCAAGTTGCTTGCTTTCGTTGCACCTGAGGCCGCTGAACACGCCTTGCAGATTATGCGCCGCCATGAATACGGGAAAGGCGCCGCAATCATTGGCGAAGTGACATCGGCCAACAGGGGCAAAGTACGCCTGCAGACGGCGATCGGCGGACTGCGAGCCATTGAAATGCTTGCCGGTGAACAACTCCCCAGAATCTGCTGAACAACTCGGTGTTTTCACCAAACTGCGGACAAAAAGCTGCTCTTTTCCACGTATTACCCTACATAACATCGTCTCGACCATTAAAACAGCCTGATAAGTCAAATTATTTCAGACACATCCACGCGCACACCTTATATGTAAAAAAATGGCACGCCTGATGCATTAACAGGTGATATCGCTTTCGCTGTCCGTTCCCGAATCCGTCGAGAAAGGAGATCAATATGTTCAAGCTCTCGGCCCTTATTGGTAGTGTGGCATTTTTCTGCAGCAGTTGGCTCTCAGGCTTTACCCTTCCGCGCATGACGCACAATGCGGGGGACTATCTCCTGATGCCGTTACTCGGCTATATCGTGATCATTGTGGCAGCACAGGTTGCTGCCAGAGTACTTCCGGAACAATCTTAGAACAACTAGCAGGGAACGGACCGGCTCAATCATTTAATATTTTCTGTGGAGTCACGCAAAGGGGAATGGATCATATCCATTCCCCTTTGATTTAGTGGCCCTGGTCGCATATGAGACTTTTCAGGTTTGCCCTCAAAGTGACGAAGACAGCGTCTCAAAATCCAGAAAAGGTATTTTTTTACATTTTATTCACATAAATCACGTTCGAATTTCTTTATATAAATCGCCATCTTGAAAGGTTTTCCCTTTTAAAAACAGTATTTTAAGAAATTTTCCCTATTGACGGAACAATCTTATTGGTCTTACCATTTACCTAAATTCACCCAATAAAAGAAAAGGAAAGATCATGTTTGCCCTAACAGCAGTACTCAGCAGGACCGCAAAACACGTTCACCAATGGGTCCGCGAAAGCGCCTATGATGACATGGCGCGCCAGGCATCGGACTGGATTCCCGAGGAATTACGAGTGGAGAGCAAGCCCGTTGTCAAAAAACCGATAGAGCTTGATTTCGCTGTGCCGAAGAAGCATCGCCTCGCCTGGATTCGCCGGACCATGCATCACCTGCCGCACTAATTCTGCGTCAAATAGATAATCTTTTCGAATGCGGAGCTCTTCTGGCTCCGCATTTTTTGTGCCCGTCAACCAGGCCAGAGATCGAAGCTCTGAACCCTCTAAAACCAGGACACGCTGAAAAACGCCCTTTCTGAACTTCTTATTGACAGTTGGGAAAATCAGCGTATAAGTGCATCTCACGGGCATACGTGCACCACAAGGTGTGGCCGCTACGCTAGTGCCTGCGAGGCATGACCATGTTTCGTATCCGCCGCATTCATGACAACCTGCTCCCGGTCAACCAGGCCGCCATCACCCAGGTTGAACAAATTCTCGAGGACCAGTTCCCACAGCTCGCCAAGAGCGACGTCGAGAAGATCCCCGAACTTCTGCGCAACCCGGTCAAGCAGGGCTTCCGCTCGATTCTTTACGTCGCAGAGGATGCCCACCAGCGCGTCCAGGGGTTTGCCCTGATCTCGCATGCACCGGACCTGCGTTTCTGCTACCTGGACTACATTTCAGCCGCCAGGCGCACCACCGGCGGCGGCATTGGCGGAGCCCTCTACGCGCACATCCGTGAAGAATCCTTGACTATGGGCGTCCTCGGCATTTTTTTCGAGTGCCTGCCCGACGATCCGGCTCTCTGCAAAGATCCCGAGACACTCAAGCAAAACCAGGCGCGACTCAGGTTCTACGAAAAGTACGGTGCCTTTCCGATCATCGGCACTGCCTACGAGACGCCGCTGAAGCCCCACGACGACAACCCTCCCTACCTGGTGTTCGATGCTCTCGGCCAAACTGAGGCCCTGACGTGTGCTCAGGCGCAACCGATCGTGCGGGCCATCCTCGAGCTCCGTTATGGCGATCTCTGCTCGCCGGAATACATTGCCAAAGTGGTCGATTCCTTTACAGACGACCCGGTCCAGCTACGGGCACCGCGCTACCACAAGAAAGTTTCCAGCGAAACCCGTCCCCGCGTTACCCGCTCGCAGCGCATCGCGCTGATTGTCAATGAGAGCCATGAAATCCACCATGTCCGGGAGCGTGGCTACGTCGAATCTCCGGTCCGGGTACGCAGCATCCTCAAGGAGCTTGACAAGACCGAACTTTTTCAGCGCCATCCTCCCCGGACTTATTCGGAGCGCTTTCTTCTCAGCACCCACGACCGCGACTATGTCGAATACTTCCGCAAGGTCTGCCGCAACCTGCCTGCCGGACGCTCTCTCTACCCCTATGTCTTCCCGATCCGCAACAGCGCCCGGCCGCCCAAGGAACTGGCCGTGCGCGCCGGATACTTCTGCATAGACACATTTACACCGCTGAACATCAACGCCTGGAAAGCTGCCAAGGGCGCAGTCGATTGCGCCCTGACCGCCGCCACCACAATCCTCGAGGGATACCGCCTGGCTTACGCTCTGGTCCGCCCACCGGGACACCATGCCGAGCGCCGCGCCTTTGGCGGGTTCTGCTATTTTAACAATGCAGCCATCGCGGCCCAGATGCTCTCGGATTTCGGCCGCGTCGCGATCCTCGATATCGATTATCACCACGGCAATGGTCAGCAGGTCATCTTCTACCAGCGCAGCGATATTCTGACTGTTTCGATCCATGGCCATCCACGCTTTGCCTATCCGTATTTCAGCGGCTTCGAGGATGAGCTCGGCGAAGCTGACGGTGCCGGCTTCAACATGAATCTGCCGTTACCCGAGCAGCTTACCACTGAGCAATACCTTGCCGCACTAGGCAAGGCCATCAAACGCATCACTCGCTTCCAGCCAGACCACCTGGTCGTATGCATCGGGTTCGACACCGCCAAGGGTGACCCGACCGGCACGTGGGAACTTACCGGAGCAGACTTCAACCAGGTCGGACAGGCCATTGGCCAAATGAAACTACCGACTTTGCTGGTCCAGGAAGGGGGCTATCGCACCCGCAATATCGGCACTAACGCCAAAAGCTTTTTTACCGGGCTGTGGTCGGGTGCATTCACCCCCTGAAGGGCTCCTGCAGTGGCCCTGTAAGCTGCTGAAATCAAAGCTTATTACTTTACACACATTTTTATGTTGACAAGCAAAAACCGCAGGCGTATATGACAGGTAATTGACTGGCGTTCAGGGGCCGGAACCCAGAGACGTGCCCGCTGAAAAAGTTGACCCCTTGAACCAGCCGCAAGCCGCAAGGCTAACCGGCCCTGAAGACGCCATCAACCCTTCCTCGTGGAAGGCTACTATTTCGCAGCTGGCTGTTTTTGTTAGGGGTTAACACATGCATATCGCGCTTTCCTTCAATCTGAAGGGAGATGCGGCCGGACTTAAGGAAGAACCGGCCGAACCTCCCTCGGAACCTCCCGGTTCTACATCCGACGATCTTTACGCCGAATGGGACGACATCCATACCATCAAGGCAATGGAAGCGGCCCTGGCGTTGCGCCATCAGGTCACATTGGTCGAGGCCAATCTCGATGCTTTTGAGATCTACCGGCGAATCCGCCCAGATCTGGTTTTCAACATCGCCGAAGGTCTGCATGGCGCCAGTCGCGAATCGCAGATACCTGCCATACTCGACATGCTCGGCATCCCCTACACAGGCAGCGACCCACTGACTCTCGGCCTCTGCCTTGACAAACGCCGCACCAAGGAAATCCTCGCCCACAACGGCATCGCTACGCCGGAGTTCACTGTCATCAATTCATTGGCAGAGATTCCAACCGCCCTCGACTACCCGCTGATGGTCAAACCGACCCTTGAAGGATCAAGCAAAGGGGTGACCGACAAAGCCCTGGTCCGCAACCGGCAGGAGCTTGTCCGCCAGCTGGAATGGGTGCTTGACACCTACCGGCAACCGGCCCTGGTCGAAGAGTTCCTCCCCGGCCGCGAGTTCACCGTTGCCTTGATCGGCAACGGCAGCGACCTGGTTGTCCTGCCGATTGTCGAAATCAATTTCGACACCCTGCCGGCAGGTGTGCAGCCGATCTATTCCTATGAAGCCAAGTGGCTGTGGGACCGTGAAGAAGACCCGCTGCAGATATTCACCTGTCCGGCTGAGCTCGACCCTTTGCTGCGCATCAAGATCGAAAACCTCTGCAAATCAGCTTTTCATGCTCTGGGTTGCCGTGACTGGTGCCGCATCGACGTTCGTCTCGATGGCCAGGGCCAGCCGCACATCATCGAGCTCAACCCTCTCCCTGGCATCCTGCCCCGCCCGGAACAGAACAGTTGTTTCCCCAAAGCGGGCCGGGCTGCCGGCCTCTCATACGAGGAGACGATTCTGGCTGTCGTCGACGCCGCCTGTTCGCGGCTTGAATTGCCAGTCGAGGAGAACCGTGAACGTCGCCGTATGTTATAACCTCGTTCCTCCCGGAACCGGCCGAGGTGAAGCGATTGACCGCATCGCCGAACAGGGCGCTGAGCACGAAGCACGCTCGGTTGCTGCCGCCTTGACCAAGCTTGGCCACAAGCCTGAGCTGATCGCCCTGGGCGAAGATGTTGCCGCTTTCGCCGCCGAGCTGCGTCGCCTGCACCCCGACATCGCATTCAATCTCTGTGAAGCTTTCTGGGGCGACAGCCGCAAGGAGATGCACGTCGCTGCACTCTTCGATCTGCTCGGCATCACCTACACAGGAGCCCCTCCGCTTTCCCTCGGGTTGACCCAGGATAAGGCCCGCACCAAGGACCTGCTCTCGAAGCATCAACTGCCGACCCCCAAATACTGCCTGGTCAAGCTCGGCGAGCATTATTCGCGAGTCAAGGAAATGGTCTATCCCCTGATCGTCAAACCCCGCTGGGAAGATGCCTCGCAGGGGATCTCCAACGAAAGCGTGGTCAGCAATGAGAAAAAGCTGCTCGACCGCATCGACTATGTACATCGGACCTACCGTCAGGGAGCCCTGGTCGAAGAGTTTATCGAGGGCCGCGAAATCAATGCGGCCATTATCGGCAACGGGCCTCATGACGTGCTGCCGCTCTCTGAAATCAAATTTCACCCTGACCTGGCCCAGCCGATTGTCAGCTACGAGGGGAAATGGCTCGAGCAGTCCCAGCAGTACAAGCTGACCGAGCCGGTCTGTCCGGCATCGCTCAAAATGCGAACTGAGATGCTGTTGCGCGACGTCGCACTACGGGCCTACAAACTCCTCGAATGCCGCGACTACGCGCGGGTCGATTTTCGCTTGCGCGACGGCATCCCCTACATTCTGGAAGTCAACGCCAACCCGGACATCAGCCCCGAGGCAGGGCTGGCCCGCAGCGCCCGCGAGGCCGACCTAAGCTATCCACAACTGATTGACCGAATCCTGGCAATTGCCAGCAAGCGAAAAAAATGAGGCTACTGACATGCGCAAACTGAGACACGATGACATCCCCATGCTGGAGGAGATCCTGATTGCCACCGGCGCCTTCACGGATGCCGAGGTGACTGTTGCCGTTGAACTTCTGGAAACGGTCGCCAACGATCCTCTCCAGCAGGACTACGAGGTGGCCGTGGCGGATATCGGCGACCGCGTTGCCGGCTACGTGTTGTTTGGGCCGGTGCCAATGACCGAGGGGAATTACGACCTTTACTGGATCGCCGTCGACCCCGGCACTCAGGGGAGCGGCGTCGGCCGGCGGCTGATGAAGCATGTCGAAGACCAGGTGATCAAGCGCGGCGGCCGGCTGCTCTGCCTGGAGACCTCTTCGCAGGGAGGCTACCTGCGAACCAGGTCGTTTTATGAAAAGGCGGGCTACATCGAAGAATCGTGCATCCGCGACTTCTACAAGCCCGGCGACGACCGCCTAACCTACGTCAAACGCTTCTGATCGCAGACAAAGGAGAATCCCGGCAATGGAAACATGGCAGAAACTTCTGCAAGCAAGCACCACCAAACCAGGCGATTTGACTCGCAAGTACGGCATCGACCCGCAGCCCCTCGAAGAGGTTGCCGAACAGTACCCGATGCGGGTCAACCCATATTACCTGGGACTGATCAAGGAAGTTGACGATCCGATCTGGCGGCAGGCGGTCCCTTCTGAAAAAGAGGTCCACGATTCGGTCTGTTATGCCGACCCGCTCGAGGAGGAAAACCAGAGCCCGGTGCCCAACCTGGTGCACCGTTACCCGGACCGGGCCCTGTTCCTGGTCTGCTCCGAATGTGCCATGTACTGCCGCTTCTGCACCCGCAAGCGCAAGGTCGGTGGCGAGAACATGCTGATCAACCGCGATACCCTCGAGCGCGGTCTCGCTTATCTACGTGAGCACCAGGAGATCCGCGACGTCATCGTCTCCGGCGGCGACCCGCTGCTGCTCGCAGACGAAAAACTTGACTGGATATTGACGGAATTGCGCGCCATCCCGCACATAGAGATCATCCGCATCGGCAGCCGCATTCCCGTGGTCCTGCCGCAGCGCATCACCATGGGGCTGATCCGCGTGTTGCGCAAGCACCAGCCGATCTATCTCAATACCCACTTCAACCACCCGGACGAGATTACCGAGACCTCGGCCAAGGCCTGCGCCCGCCTGGCCGATGCCGGCATCCCGCTCGGCAACCAGACTGTCCTGCTGCGCGGTGTCAATGACGACCCGGTAGTGATGAAACGTCTGATGCAGAGGCTCCTTGCCATCCGTGTCCGCCCTTACTACATCTATCAGGCCGACATGGTCCAGGGGACCGACCACTTCCGGACCAGCGTCGAGGAAGGGATCGAGATCATCCGTGCCCTGCGTGGCCACACCTCGGGTTTAGGCGTGCCAGCCTACGTCATCGATGCCCCCGGCGGCGGCGGCAAGATTCCAATCCTGCCGGACTACCTGCAGAGTCTCGGCAACGAGGTTATTTTGAAAAATTACCTGGGGGAGACCTACACCTACGTCAATGTCCAGCAGCAGCTGCCCGCAGAAGTACCATTGCAGGTGGCCAATGCCAGAAAGACGGGGGGCTGAAACGGAAAATCCTGCGTTTAAGGGGCAGAATCAACGCAGTCTTTGGCGGCTCATCGCTCTTTTGAGCGCATGGAGAAGGAACAGCCCGTGGACCTGAGTCTCATTCAGCAGTTTGAGCTGGCAATCGAACCCTTGCGTTTGAGCGGCCTGATCACAACCTTTCTCTGCGGCGCCATTGTGGGTCTCGAACGCCAGCTCTGTGGCAAGCCTGCCGGGATTCGCACCAGCACCCTGATCTGCATGGGAACCTATGTTTTTGTTGCGGTCGGTGGTTCTGTGGCCGGCAGCTTCGGCGACCCGTCGCGGGTCGTCGGCCAGGTGGTCACCGGCATCGGTTTTCTCGGCGCAGGGGTTATTCTGACCCGTGAAGGTTCTGTGTTGGGAGTCACCTCAGCAGCGACCATCTGGGTCCTTGCAGCAATCGGCGTCCTGGCGGGGGAGGACCGCAACGTTGCGGCTATCGTTGTCGCGATATTGACGGTCGGAATTCTGGTCGGTGTCAACCTCCTTGAATCAGTATTCACCAGCCTGCAACACGGTGTTCATGCACGCATAAAGAGACTGCGTCGCAAGGATGACCAAGAGGGTTTCTGAATGGAGATAAACGAGTCGACACTGATCATTTTATTAGCGATTTTCTGTGCTCGAGTCATCGATGTTTCCATAGGGACGATGCGGATTATCTTCCTCACTCGGGGGTTGAAAACGCTGTCTGCATTGATTGGTTTTTTCGAATCGCTGATCTGGATCATCGCGATCAGCCAGGTTATGAACAATGTCAACAGCTGGGCCGCTTACCTTGCCTTTGCCGGTGGCTTTGCCAGCGGCAACGTCGTTGGCATCTGGCTGGAAGAGAAAATCGCCCTTGGTACGCTTGTCATCAGGATCATAACCCAGCGCGACGCAAGCACTCTGGTCGAAGCTATGCGCGGTGCGGCTTACAACGTCACCAGAATCGATGCCGAAGGAGGGCACGGCCAGGTGATGGTCCTGTTCACCATCGTACGCCGCAAGCAGTTGCCAGAGGTCATCGCGCTGATCCGCCAGCACAACCCCCAAGCCACCTACACCGTTGAAAACATCCGCTTCGCCAGTTCCTCCGGCCCTGAGATGGCCATAACAAAGCGGCCACTTGCTCTTCAGCGTTCCTACAGCCTGCGCACCTGACTGGTGGAACAGATGGCGTAGCAAACGTCAGCGGCACATATAACCGACAATCTCATCTATAAACTCGGCACCGAACCTGCGCAGCTTGTGTTTGCCGACACCGTTGATCGCCATCATAGCCTCTTCATCAGTCGGCATTTTTGCCGCCATCTCCGCCAGCGTCGCATCAGCGAAGATGACGTAAGGCGGGACCCCTGCGGCGTCAGCGATTCTTTTCCGCCGCATGCGCAAAAGCTCAAAGAGGTCGTCATCGTAATCAAAGTCACCAACCTGGATCCGACCCTTCTTCTGCAAGGGTTTCACCTTGATCCGTGGCTTCGCCAGCAACAACTTTTCCTCGCCGCGTAAAAGCGGGCGAGCCGCTCCGGTGAGTTTCAACACCGAGTAAGCGGCAACGTCCTGCACCAGGTAGCCGCGATGGATCAACTGTCGGATCAGACTGTTCCAGGCTTCGGCGACCTTTTCGGCGCCGATCCCGTAAGTTGATAGCTGGTCGTGGCCGAGATCAAGTACGCGCTGGGTATGCGCGCCGCGCAGGACATCGACCACATGACCGACGCCGAAGCGCTGCCCGACCCGGAAGACGCAGGAGAGCGCCTTCTGTGCATCGACTGTCGCGTCGTAGCTCTCCGGTGGATTGAGGCAGACATCGCAATTGCCGCAGTCTTGCTCGAGCCGCTCACCAAAATAGCCAAGCAACACCCGCCGACGGCAGGTCTGGGCCTCGCCGAAACCGACCATCGCCTGCAGCTTGTGTAGTTCGATGCGTTTCTGTTCCGGGTTGCCGCCCTTTTCAATCAGGCCGCGACAGATAGCGATATCCCCATAGCCGAACAGCAACAACGCTTCCGCCGGTAAACCGTCGCGTCCGGAGCGACCGGTTTCCTGATAATAACTCTCGATGTTTTTCGGCAGGTCGTAGTGCACCACGAAGCGGACATTCGGCTTGTCGATACCCATCCCGAAGGCGACTGTTGCGACGACGATTTCGATGTCGTCGCGCAGGAACATCTCCTGGACCGTTTTACGCTCCTTGTCGCCCAGGCCGGCATGGTAGGCCCGTGCCCTGACTCCGGACGCAGCCAATCGCTCAGCCACCTCTTCGACCCGCTTGCGCGACAAGGCATAAACGATCCCTGCTTCGCCGCGATGATTGGCAAGAAAAGCCTGCAGCTGATCGAATGGCTTCTGTTTTTCGACAACCGTGTAACGGATATTCGGCCGGTCGAACCCGGTGACAAAACACTCGGCTTGCTGCAGACCAAGTTTGTGCAGTATATCCTGCCGGGTCTGTGGGTCAGCCGTGGCGGTCAGGCCGATCATCGGCACTTTGGGGAAATGCCTGCGCAGCTGCCCCAGTTGCACATACTCGGGCCGGAAGTCGTGACCCCACTGGGACACACAGTGCGCCTCGTCAATCGCAAACAGAGCGATCTCCAGGCCACGCAGCCGCTCGAGGAAATCATTGCTCAACAGCCGCTCCGGAGCAACGTAGAGCAGGTCCAGTTGCCTGGCATGCAGTTGGGCGAGAATTTTGCGTGCTTCTTCAGCCTTGAGAGAGGAATTATAGAATGCCGCCCGGACACCGTTGACGACCAACGCATCGACCTGGTCCTTCATCAGTGAGATCAGGGGCGACACGATAATTGCGACCCCGTCGCGATGCAGGGCTGGAACCTGGTAACAGAGCGACTTGCCGCCGCCGGTCGGCATCAGGACAAACGCATCGCGGCCTTCGATCAGGCTTGTGATGATGGGTTCCTGGTGCGGACGGAATTCGGAATAGCCAAACACCTCTTGCAGGGTCTGGCGAGGATCAATTGATTTTGTCATGGAAGCAACAGCCCTCGACGTGGAACGCAGGAAACGCCCATTGCATTACAATTCAAGCAGAACAAAGGCGGTTATCACGCCCGTTCGATTTGCTCGCTCAAGACGCAAAGGCGCGAAGAAAGATCTGCATTTAGCCAAAAGATGCTTTGCTTCCCTCTACGTCTTAGCGTGAAACAAAGATTTTGATGTAAAAACTCATCACGCCTCGCGCTACACGCCTCGGACCTTCTGTCTCAGCGCTAAATCGAGCAGCACCAGTGCCGCCATCGATTCGACGATCGGCACGGCGCGCGGCACCACACACGGGTCGTGCCGGCCCTTAGCCTCCAGGGTCACCGGCTTGCCTTTGAAATCGACCGTCTGTTGTGACCGACCAATCGTTGCCACCGGCTTGAAGGCCACCCGGAACAGGACCGGCTCACCACTGGAGATGCCGCCGAGGGTGCCGCCGGCATAATTGGTCACCGTACCCAGTCGGTCGCCTTTCTGAACGAAAGGGTCATTGTGCTGGGAACCTCGCAAACGGGTCCCGGCGAAGCCGGAGCCGATCTCAAAGCCCTTGGTCGCCGGCAGGGACAGCATCGCCTGGGCGAGCTTGGCTTCGAGCTTGTCGAATACCGGCTCCCCCCAGCCGACCGGAAGATGCCGGCAGACGCAGCTGACCACGCCCCCGACCGAATCCTTGGCCCCCAAGACTTCGCGCACCAGGGCCTCCATCCGGGCCGCCGAAGAGTTGTCCGGGCAGCGCGACAGGTTGGCATCGACCTGGTCACGGCTGACGTTGTCAGCATCCACATCAGTGGCCTCTTCGGCACCCACAGAGCTGACCCAGGCAACGATCTCCACACCCCACATCTCACGCAGAATTTTTTCCGCGATCGCCCCGGCCGCCACCCGGCCGATAGTCTCGCGGGCACTCGACCGGCCACCGCCACTGCTGGCACGAATGCCGTACTTGGCCTGGTAAGTAAAATCAGCATGCGAAGGGCGGGGAATCTGGTCCATTTCGCCATAATCACCGGGGCGCTGGTCCTTGTTGTGCACCAGCAGGCCGATCGGAGTGCCGAGAGTCAGCCCGTTTTCGACCCCGGAAAGAATCGTTACGCGGTCGGCTTCTTCGCGTGGCGTGGTGAGATCACTCTGCCCCGGCCGACGGCGATCGAGTTGCGGCTGGATGTCAGACTCGGACAGCTGCAAACCGGCCGGACAACCGTCGACAATCGCACCGACTCCGACACCATGGGATTCACCAAAAGTACTGACACGAAACAGGGTACCAAGAGAACTGGACATCTTTGCGCTCCCAAAATATTTATGGCTGAATGCAGTTAGTCACGGATCGAGATTCAGGCATTATAAACGATTCGTCGTCTCAGGGAAGCCTTGAAGGCAAAAAAGCCAAACAGGCCACAGGATTTAGCCTCGCACAGAAGGCACTCATCCTGAGACGACGAGAACGGGTTTATTGATCACTGTTGCTCGGCAGCACGGTAATGCGCCTTTGCACAGTACGGTTTCGTGTGGTATCGATGTAAAGTTTACGAAACCCCACGTATCTTTTTCTTGCAGGATTCGCTAAATTGACAACCATCGAAGACTTGCTGTGGCAGGCGGGTCAGAGATAATCTTCTTCAAAACCTCCTAAACATAGAAAAGCTTGCCCCACAGTCTCTACCTCCAGAACTGTGGGGCTTTTTTCTTGCAGGTCACGATCAGCGGTAAAGTCCCAGGCGCGCCTAACCGAATTGCAACCAACCCTCGCAATGGTTCTCAGATTATATCGGGCATCCTGAGACATCCCCCGGCTCTGTGCAAGCACCCGGTAACAAGAACACCGCTGGACCCTCTGTCCAGCGGTGTTCTGCGTTGAGTCCTGTCCGGTTAACTCAGCTTTTCGCAATCAGCTTCTTCAACTCCTCGCTGTCCGGCTTGACCAGGTCTTTGACCCGGTCGGCGTTGACCTGGGCGACGATGATCTCGCCGATCTCGGTACGGATCTCCTCGTACAGGCCAAGCCCCTGCATCCCCTCGGCCTGAAACTGGTTGTCCTCGGTCGGGGTGACATAGTGGACAGACACGGCCTTGTAACGATGGATCAGGAACAGCGTAATCAGGGTCATCAGGCGTTTCTTGCGGAAGTCCTCGTTGAAGGTGTTCTGGTCGCGGATCGAGAGCATGTTGCGCTCGCGACGATCCTGCAGAACGGCGAAGATGATGTTCGCCATTTTCGCATTCTTGCTGTCGACGACCGTTAATTGGAGCAACTCCGAACCCGCCGTGTGCGGTCTGAGCGTGACCCGCAGATCTGAGTCCAGTTTGTAGTGCCCGGCCCAGTGCTTGAGCCAATCTTCCAGGCGCTTCGGCGGCACTTCGGTTTCGATCAGGTGCTGGTACTGGGTTGAACCCTTGCCCATTGCCTTGGTGGTCGCGGTGCCGCCGGATACTGCCATCAACCCGGCATCGGAGCGCGGGCCGCCAACGTAGGTCTGTGGGGTCTTGTAGGGTGAGTCGACCAGCCTCAGCTTGCGCTGCAGGCGGGCCAGGGCGAGCATGCCGTCCTCCTTGAGGGCGCGGGCAAACTCTTCACCGGCCATGCCGTCGACCTGGTGACCGCCGTAGGTAATGAAGTTGAAGACGAAGCCCATCTTGCCGAGTTCCGTTGGAAAGGCGCTCATTGCCTCTTCACTCATGCCGGTAGAGTCCCAGTTGAAAGATGGCGAGAGGTTGTAGGCCATCATCTTGTCCGGATAGACCGCGTGGATGGCGTCGGCGAAGATCTTGGCATCGTGGAGGTCGGCGGTCTTGGTCTCCATCCACAGGATATCGGCAAAGGGCGCTACGGCCAGAGACTTGGCGATAGCGTAGGGGATGCCGCCCTTGACCTGGTAATAGCCTTCCGGGGTGCGGGCGATATCGCAATTCCAGATGATATTGAAGCCCATGGAACGGGCTTTCTGGCGCGCCTCGACGAAAGAAGCCTGTTCGACGAAAGCGTTCCAATCCTCGACGCTCATCGGCAGTTCGGCACCCTCGTCGAGGTGGAAGGCCATGACGTCGGCAACGGCTTCACCGTAGGTCTTCATGCTGGCTTCCATCTGCCAGAGGTCGAGCAGGCGGGTTGCCGCATCATCGAGGGCGGCGTTGATCACGATGGTGCTATGCTCAGGCAGCGCCTTGATCGCGGCGTCGATTTCTGCGGAGAGGCCATTCTTGTTCAGCCATTCATCAGCCGCGGCGTAGGCCTCGTCGGAGATGCGGTACATCAGGTGGCCGTTGATCTCCGGAACCCCTTTGGCGTGGAACCGGCGCATGACGGCGAGGAAAGCCGTCTTGTAGTTGGGAATATTGGTATTGGTGGCGCCCAGGATGAAGCGATGATCGCGCTCATCGCCGCGGCCGTCGAGGAAGGTCGCCGCCTCGGCGTCGGTCCTGGCAACGATGATCCCCGGCACCCGCATGACGTCAAGCTGAAAGCGTGCCGCGTTGAGGCGCTTGATCTGCTCATCGACCGGGACCAGAACCTTGCCGGCCTGGTGGCCGCACTTTTTCACACCCGGTTTCTGGTCTTCAATGTGGTAACCCGGCACACCGACTTCAACGAAGCGTCGGACCAGGTTGCGCACGTGGGCGTCACCGCCGTGGCCGGTGTCGGCATCTGCGATAATGAAGGGCCGGTAGTCAACTTCCGGCACCCGGGCGCGGTCTTTTTCACTCATGCGCAGACGCAGAAAGTACTGGTTGCGGTCTGCAGCCAGGAGAGCCCTGACCAACGGCGCGGCCTCATCGGGGACCTGACTCAAGGGATAGCTGGCCAGATCGGGACCGGGGTCCTCATTGACTGAGCCTTTGGCCGAGGTTGCCCAGCCACCGAGATAAATCCCTTCGATCCCCATACGCTTGATGGAAACGGCCTGGCCTGGCGAGTAGGGGCCGAAGGTGGTGATGGATTTGCCTGCGTTGAACAACTCCCGCAGGCGGTCGTAGAAAGCTGCCGCGGCGTCCCGTGCAATCGTGTAGTCAACCGGGATGGTCCCGCGCTGCTCGACCACCTGGTCGGGCGTATAGAGGCGCAGGATGCCCTCAAAGCGCGGGTTGGCGAACCAGTCTCGGGTTGCCTTGACGTCCTCAGCGAATCTGTTCATTTGTTTCTCCCGTTTATCCTAGCGGCCTTGGGCCGGCAAAGTGTCAAGATTTTCAGTGATACGAGTGCCCTCTTTTTTGAAAGCCTCCAGATATCGGCTGATGCGTTGTTTGGCCACATTGAGGTCGTGGTTGTTGAGATTGATATTCAACAGGTCGATGTACCAGGGGGCCTTGGTGTCATCGAGGACATAGGCCTCGACGATGGCGCGGGCAATCGGCAGGGTGGTTCCCTTGGAGTTGTCGTGAACATCGCGATTGCTCGCTGCCTGAAGTTTGGCGTATTCCTCCTCGAGCAGACGGTTGAAAATTCCCACGCTGAAAACATCGCCGGCCTTCAGGCCGGTTGCAGGGTCGTCCTCGGTGAGGGCGGCACCTTTGTGAATCCACTCCCACAGGATGCTCAGGCGAATCTCGCCGGTCGCCATATCCTCCATCAGGTAGAGAATATCGTCATTGCCGAAAAAGTCCGCAGGCTTGAGTGCCGCGGCCTGCATCCCCTGGCCGAAGGCGTTGCCATATTGCAGGGCGACGCTGAGCAGGTTGCGGGCACCACGCACCGTGCGCGGAGCCGGTTCGAGCAGGGTCAGGCCGGCAGCGTCCTCATCGGTGTAGGTCAGGGGCGGGAACTTGCGACCGCTCTGGTTGTCTTCACCGACCTCCTCCCAGACCGGTCGGATGATGTGGGCCATCTTCCAGTGCGCGATCCACTTGCCGCAGGCCCCTTCCTGCTGCTCTCGTACGGCACCGGCCTTGGCCTTCTTCATGCTGCTGGCAACACCTTCTTTCGAACCGACCGGGATATTCGGCTCCATGCCGCCCTGCCAGAGGGCGAAGTTGCCGTTGGCGTCCGGAGTGTTGACGGCCCGGCGGACGCGGTCCTCATAGTTGCGCATGTAGCCGTAGGTCATAACGATCGATTCGATGTTGGGATTGATGAAGTCCGGATCCCAGCAGTTGGCGTCGGAGACGCTGTTGATATAATCCCAGCGGCCGGTGTTGAAGCCGACGAAATGCAAACCGAGCGCGGCCCTGATTTCCATCAACTGGAAGGTTTGCTCAAGCTGTTCCACCAGCACGTAGACCTTGATCGTGCCCTGGTCCAGCCCCAGGTAACTTTCCAGTGCAGTAAGCAGCCGGTTCCAGAACCCGGCTTCCTCGGCGGTCTGGATTTTCGGCAGGTACAGGACAATTGAAGAACCGGCCGCCTGCAAGACTTTATAATTGTTGACCACGTACAGGGTCATGTCGGTTATCGATGCAGAGAACGATTCACCATTCAGACGGATGTGGCGGTCATCGAGATGCAGGCCGCGGGCACGGAAGATCTTGGTGGTGAAATCAAGCTGCTTGCGCCAGTCAGAGACAATCTCGCGACCGAAGAAGTCGCGCGCCCAGGCGTTCATCTCTTCGGCGACCGCCTCAGCGACTTCGAGGAATTGCGGGTCGCGGGCAATTGCCAGCTTGAGGCTGCGCAGGTTATCGAGAGACATGTTGGTGATCTGGCCCAGGGCATCTTCACCATCGAACATCCAGCCGTCGGCACCGGAGAGCAGAGCGTAGGCGACATTGCGGAGATTGGCCTTGACCGGAGAATTCGGCTTGGCCGCGGGCCCTGTGCCCTGCAGCCACTGGCGCTGGAGGTCGTGCGGGATCACCGCACCGACGAAGTTGCCATCGCGGGCGGCCTGGACACGGATCCCGGTTCCCTTGATCTCGCTATTTGCCGGCAGAAAGCCGATTGGTCGGCGATCGCGCATCCGGGCGAGGCGACGTTTGGTGCGCTCGTCCATCAGGCGTTTCTGTTCAAGGTCGAACCGGGCCATGTGAGCGAGCGCAGCCAGCGCTTCAGGTGTGTAAATGTCAGAATATTCTTCGGCGAGATGGTCTCTGATAGTCAGTTTGGTGCTCGGGTTGCTCGTTGCGGCTTTACTCATCTGATGTCTCCCCCTATGTGATGCTGTGATAGGCCAGTATATATGACCATTTTGGTCAGTTAATAATTATTTACCTTGAAGGTCAATCATTTTTTTTGTGTACGTGATTTTTTTTGACGACGAGCGCCCCGGAGAGCCCTGAACGCTGGACATTTCCTGTGATCTCATTGTGCTACAGGATACCGTAGTTTGTTCCGGATGAAAGAACCTCTCGGGATTTTTTCACCTGAATATGCGAGAGGACAGGGACGGGAATGTTTTCCGCGTGACAAAGATTAGGCTGTGTTGTAGAAGGTCACACACAGAAGTTGCAATCGCGAGCCAAGGAGACGATCGTGAGTTATACAGCCCCCGAAAAATTTACCAATGTCACTGCAGCCTGCAAGGCAAATATCTATTTCGATGGCAAGGTCGTCAGCCACACTATCGTCCTGGCTGATGGCCGTCGCAAGACCTTCGGCCTGGTTTACCCGGGAAGTTATAAATTTGACACCAAAGTCCCCGAAGTCATGGAAATTATAGCCGGCAGCTGCCGGGTTCTCTTGGCCGGGGAAGAGCAGTCGACGGACTACGCACCTGGTTCATTTTTCAAAGTGCCTGGCAATTCGTCTTTTACCATCGAGGTCAAGACCGGCATCACCGAGTACGTCTGTTCCTTCGAGTAAAGCGGTCCATGAAAAAATGTTTTCCCGGGGAGCAGCCAGTTGGCTGCTCCCCGGTTCTTTGAGGTCAATCAATGGTACATCTGATCAACATCACCCGACAGCACGGCACGCACGTCCTCTTCCAGAACGCCAGCTTCCAGATCACTCCGGGCAGTCGCAGCGGCCTGGTCGGCCCGAACGGTGCCGGCAAGTCGACAATCTTCCGCCTGATCACTGGCGAGGAACAACTCGATGGCGGCGAGATCAGCTGCAGTAAAAAAACCGTCATCGGTTATTTCTCACAGGACGTTGGTGAAATGAACGGCCGGTCAGCCCTGGTCGAGGTTATGGCAGCATCTGCCCGCACCATGCAGCTTGGTGAAGAGATCAAAGCCATGGAAGCCGCCATGTGCGAGCCGATGGCTGATGACGCCCTGACGACACTGCTGGAAAAGTATGGCGATGCACAGGAAGAGTTTGAGCATCGTGGCGGTTATGATCTGGAGAACCGCGCCCAGGCGGTCCTGACAGGGCTCGGGGTCGGTCCGGAAGCTTACCACCGGCCGGTCGAGAGCTTCAGCGGCGGCTGGAAAATGCGGATTGCCCTGGCCAGGATACTGACACTCAACCCGGATGTGCTGCTGCTGGATGAGCCGACCAACCACCTTGATGTCGAGTCGATTGTCTGGCTCGAGAATTGGCTGGCAACCGAATTCAAGGGCGCGGTGCTGATGACGAGCCATGATCGTGAATTCATGAATCGCCTGGTGTCGCGGATCATCGAGGTCTGCTCCGGGACCATCACGACCTATAGTGGCAATTACGATTTTTATCTGCGCGAGCGGGAGCTCCGTCGTGAACAGTTGCTCGCCAGCCACCGGCGCCAGCAGGAAATGCTCGCCAAGGAAGAGGACTTCATCAGCCGGTTCGCGGCCCGCGCTTCCCATGCAGCCCAGGTGCAGTCACGGGTCAAAAAGCTCGAGAAGATCGAGCGCATTGAAATCCCGGCCGAACAGAAAGTGGTCAAATTCCAATTTGCCGAGCCGCCACGCGCTGGCGATGACGTTGCCAGGATAGACGGCTTGGCCAAAATCTGGCCGCTGCCTGAGGGGCAAGAAAAGTCCGTCTTTGGCGGGGTCTCCGGCTTGATCCGCCGCGGCGAGAAGATTGCCGTAGTCGGGGTCAACGGCGCCGGCAAGTCAACCTTTCTGAAATGCCTGGCGGGGCAGACCGAACCGACGGCCGGGAGTGTGACGATTGGCGCCAACGTCCATCTCGGTTACTTCAGTCAGCATTCGATGGAGCTGCTCGATGCGGGAAAGACCGTTTTTGCAACGATCCAGGAGACGATGCCGATGGCTTCGATCGGGGTCATCCGCAACCTTTGCGCCGCATTTTTGTTTCAGGGCGATGATGTTGAAAAACGCATAGCGAACCTGTCCGGCGGGGAGAAGAGCCGGGTGGTGCTGGCGATGCTCCTGGCTCGGCCACTCAACTTCCTGGTGCTTGATGAACCGACCAATCACCTGGACATTCAATCACGCGAGGTCTTGCTGGAGGCTTTGCAGGCTTTCGCCGGCACCGTGGTTCTGGTCAGCCACGACCGCCACTTCCTGCGTTCACTGGTGTCGCGGGTTTTTGCCATTGATCATGGAGAGATGCTCTCCTACGAAGGCAATTACGATTACTACCTGCAGAAAAGCGGTCACGAAAATTACTGAGGCGAGCACCCAGGGCGCGACGGGCGGGTTGACGAAAGAGAAAAGGCCGCAGGTTACGGCCTGGCCGGGACACTCGTGTCGCTGCCAGGCCGTTTGCAAAAGGACTTTCAGGGCTGGGCGAGAGCCTTCTGCATGGCCGGCAGGGCGACCCCTTTGTTGATCGTGGCGCCCAGGTCCCCCAGAACAGACTCAAGCGCACCAACGCAGAGCAGGATATTTTCAGCGCGGCTGGCGTGGCCCATGAGGCCGATCCGCCAGACTTTGCCGGCCAGGGCACCGAGACCGGCACCGATCTCCAGATTGTACTCGTTGAGCAGACGGCCGCGGACCGTCGCATCGTCAACTCCGGCGGGGATGGTGACGGCGTTCAATTGCGGCAGCCGGTCAGCCTCCTTGACGATGAACGACAGCCCCATTGCTTCAAGGCCAGCCCTGAGCGCCAGATGGTTCTTCCGGTGACGCGCCCAGGCCTTTTCCAGGCCTTCTTCCTGGAGAATCAGCAACGCTTCATGGAGAGCGTAAAGCGCATTGATCGGCGCGGTGTGATGATAAGCCCGCTTGGTTCCCTCGCCCCAATAGCCCATGACCAGGGTGAGGTCCATGAACCAGCTCTGTACTTTGGTCTGCCGATTGCGGACCTTGTCCAGGGCACGTTCATTGAAACTGACCGGGGCAATACCGGGCGTGCAGGAGAGGCATTTCTGCGACCCGGAGTAGATGGCATCGATGCCCCACTCGTCAACCTTAACCGGGGTCCCGCCGAGGGAGGTGACGGTGTCAACGATCGTCAGGCAATCGTGCTCGTGGGCAAGCCTGACCAATGATTTTATGTCAGACTGGGCTCCCGTGGACGTCTCGGCATGGACCATGGCAACAATCCTGGCGTCGTTGTTGGCCTTGAGGGCATCTTCGAGCTTGTTGATGTCGATGGCTTCTCCCCATTTGTCTTCAACCATCACTGCGATACCGCCGCAGCGTTCGACATTTTCCTTCATGCGTCCACCGAAGACGCCATTCTGGCAGACGATCACCTTGTCACCCGGTTCCACCAGGTTGACGAAGCAGGTTTCCATCCCAGCCGAACCGGGGGCGGAGACCGGCATGGTCATGGCATTGCTGGTCTGGAAAGTGTATTGGAGAAGCTCCTTGAGTTCATCCATCATCCTGATAAAAGCCGGGTCCAGGTGGCCGATGGTCGGCCGCGACAGGGCTTCGAGAACTCTCGGGTGAACATCGGATGGTCCGGGGCCCATCAAGGTACGAACAGGTGGATTGAATGTTTGCATGGGAATTCCTTCTGGGTGAGAGTTCTTGGTCTGGATCAGGATGGCCGCAGGCGGCCCCGCCTCCTGAATATCAAAAGCAAGGATACCGTTTTATCCCGAAGGGTCAAGAGGCGCTTTCCAGCGGCCTGCACAGATTAAGGTTCAGGTCTGCGTTGACTTGCCTTTATGCCCCCCAGAGGTCATAATGCATCGGTAGCCAGAGAGAGTTTGCGGAGAGTTGCAGACGGCGCACCGCTCCCGCTAGAGAGTAAAATGGAAAAATCCCCCTGGATATGTCATGTCTGCGATTACAAATCGGACAACACCGAGAGCCGGGCCTGCGACCTCTGCTTTCGGGTAACTTGTGAATTGCACCTGCGTCCTGCCTCTGTCTACAACAAGGACAATGGCCTCTATGAAACGGCCCGGGTGTGCATAGTGTGTGGCAGTTCGAAGATGCAGTGAGCTTTTGCAGCTGAGCAACCTGCCGGGGCGGGCCATCGGGTTCGCCCTGTTTGTTGGAATGTAATTGAAAGAAGTCAAAGCGTACGATTAATTTGCAAGGATATGGTCACGTTATGAGTTTTGGTGATGAGAAAGTCCTCCTGTTCGACGGTGCCTGCGGCACCAACCTGCAGGAGATGCAGATACCTGATCAAGCATGGCAGGGATGTGAAGGGTGCAATGAGCTGCTTAACCTGACTGCCCCGGATACGATCGTTGCCCTGCACGGATCGTTTCTCGATGCCGGGGCGATGGTTGTGGAAACCAACACCTTCGGGGCCAGTTCGATTGTCCTCGCCGAATACGATCTTGGTGACAAGGTAGTCGAAATCAATCGTGCTGCCGTTGCCAACGCCCGCACCGCGATCGGCGGTCGAACCGGTCGTTACATTGCCGGTTCGGTTGGACCGACCACTAAGCTGCCGTCGCTGGGGCATATTTCGGTGGAGGAGTTGTCCCGGTCCCTGGCGGAGCAGATACGCGCCCTGGTCGAAGCTGGAGTTGATGCCCTTGCGATTGAAACCTGCCAGGACCTGCTGCAGGTTAAGACAGCCCTGGTGGCCTGCTTCGAAGTCCTCGCAGAGACCGGCAAAGAGATCCCGGTGCTGGTCTCGGTGACGATGGAGCGTCAGGGGACCATGCTGGTCGGCAGCGACATAGCGGCCATCTGCGCTACACTGGAGCCGTTCCCGGTCTTCTCCCTCGGTCTCAACTGTGCGACCGGGCCGAGCGACATGGCTTCGCATATCCGCTATCTAAGCCATAACTGGCCCTATCGCATCTCCTGCATGCCGAATCAGGGCCTGCCCGAAGTGGTGGATGGCAAAACCCACTACCCGTTGACACCCGCTGATTTTGTTCATCACATGACCTCGTTTGTCGAACAGGATGGTGTCAGCATCATCGGCGGCTGTTGTGGCACGACCCCTGGACATATCCGCCAACTCGCGGCGGCCTGCTCCGGCTTGACCCCTGCGGCACGGCAGGTGACGTTATGAAACCTTCTCTCTCAAGCCTCTATCAGGCCGTAGAAATCGCCCAGGAAATCCCGCCGCTGTTGATCGGCGAGCGGTCCAATCCGAACGGCTCGAAAAAATTCCGCGAATCTCTGTTGGCCGATGATTTTGATGGCTGTCTGCGGATCGGACTGGACCAGGAAGCCAAAGGCGCCCAGGTTCTTGACATCTGTGCCGCTTATGTCGGTCGCGACGAGCTTGCCGACCTGACCCGCCTGGTTAAACTTCACGCCGAGTCGTTGAAGATTCCGATCATGATTGATTCAACCAACGCCGACTGCGTAGAGGCCTGTCTGAAAATCTATCCCGGTCGCTGCATCATCAACTCGATCAACCTGGAAGATGGTGGCAAGACCCTCGATCGGGTTTGCCGGTTGGCGAAGAAGTACGGTGCGGCAGTAGTGGCTTTGACCATCAATGAGCAGGGTATGGCCATGACTGCCGATGAGAAGGTTGAAACGGCCCGGCAGATTTACGACCTGGCGGTCGGCAAACACGGCCTGCGACCTCAGGACATCCTCTTTGATCCCCTTACCTTTACTATCGGCGCCGGTGATGAGAACCTGCTCGATGCCGCGATCCAGACCCTGGACGGAATCAGGCGCATCAAGGCGGAATTGCCCGGCGTCTATACGCTGCTAGGATTGAGCAATATTTCCTTCGGCCTGCCCCCTGCTGCGCGGAAGATCCTCAATTCCGTGTTTCTGCACGAGGCGGTTGAAGCGGGCCTTGATGCGGCGATTATCGACGCCGGCAAGATCCTGCCGCTGGCACAGATCAGCGAAGAGGATCGGGGCTTCTGCCGTGACCTGATGTACAACCGCGACCAGGGTGCGGAGAAATCGCCGCTGATGCGTTTCATCGACCATTTCTCCGAGCGTGTTGACGGCGGCGATGAGGAAGAATCGGAGGTCAAACGCCCCGAGCAGGCTTTACACGAAAAGATCGTGCGCGGCGACAAGGACGGCATCGAGGATATTCTGGCGGTGCTGCTCGACCGTTACCCGCCGCTCGATATCGTCAACCAGATCCTGGTGCCGGCGATGCGCCACGTCGGCGAGCTGTTCGGCAAGGGTGAACTGCTGCTCCCTTTCGTGCTGCAATCGGCCGAGGCGATGAAGAAGAGCGTCGCCTGGCTTGAGCCGCATATGCAGAAGGTCGACCATGAGGAGGGGACCAAGATCCTGCTGGCCACGGTCCAGGGTGATGTGCACGATATCGGCAAAAACCTGGTTGATATCCTGCTTTCCAACAATGGCTACAAGGTCTTCAACATCGGTATCAAGGTACCGGCCGAGACGATTATCGCCAAGGCCCGCGAGCTGAATGTGGATATGATTGGGCTCTCGGGTCTGCTGGTGAAGTCGGCGATTGTCATGCAGGAGAGTATGCCGCAATACCGGGAAGCGGGGCTCAAGATACCGATCCTGCTCGGTGGCGCTGCTCTTACCAGTGATTTCGTCGCCACCGCCTGTGTACCGAATTATGATGCGCCGGTGGTTTACTGTGCGGATGCCTTCGCCGGGCTCAAGGCACTGAAAGATTTCGAGGCCGGGCAACTGACCGCCACTGCTGCCATACCGAAGGGTGGCAAGCCTCGCATGAAACCGGGAGTAAAGGACGTCAATATCGATCACAGCCACCCGGTGCCGGAGCCACCTTTTTACGGACTGCGTCACGTGGTCGATATCGACCCGGCCAGGCTCTTCTCATATGTCAACGAACAGGCGCTGTTCCGCGGGCGCTGGGGCTACCGTCGCACCTCCAGTTCCACTGCAGAGGACTATGCCGAGCTGATGCGGACGACAGTCAGCCCGCTGTACGAACAGCTCAAAGTACGTGCCATCGAAGAAGGGTTGCTGCAGCCGAAGGCGGCCTACGGGTACTTCCGCTGTTACAGCGAGGGGGACACGGTCTTTGTTGAAGCCGGCGATGAGGTCATGGCTTTCGCGTTCCCGCGACAGCTGTCGCCACCGCATCTCTGTATAGCCGATTACTACCGCAGTCGCGATGAGGGGGGTGATGTCGCCGCTTTCTTTGTCGTGACGATTGGTGACCGTATCGCAATTGAAACCAAACGCCTGTTCGAGGCAGACGCCTACCACGATTACCTGATGCTACACGGCTTCAGCGTCGAGGTGACCGATGCCCTGGCTGAATACTGGCACGAAGAAATGCGTCGTGAACTCGGCATAGCCAGGGACAAGCCCACGGATATGACCGGCTACGTTACTCAGGGCTACCAGGGGTCACGTTACGGCTTCGGTTATCCGGCCTGCCCCGATCTTGATGCCCATGAAATGCTCTTTAAATTACTTCAACCGGAAGTGATCGGGGTGACCCTGACCGAGACGATGGAGATGGTTCCAGAGGTGAGCACCTCGGCGATTATTGCCCACCATCCGCAGGCAAAATATTTTGCCGTTTGATATCGGAACGCGGGACAACAAATAGGAGGGTAGGATGCGGTATATCTGCGCCAACTGTGGTTACATTTACGACCCCGCCCAGGGGGACTCGATGAACGACATCCCGCCGGGTACGGCCTTTGATGATCTGCCCGACAACTGGGTCTGTCCCCTCTGCTACGCAGACAAGGATACTTTTGACCCGCTGGATTGATCATCCAGGATTCAAAGAATCCCTTTCAGGTATCCAACCAGGTCAATGCGAATCGGCATGAAGTAGATGTTTGAACCGGTTTGCCCGGCAAAAACCAGCGCGTCCTTTGCCAGTCGCCGGTTCCATTCCAGGGTCGGCTCGAAATCCGGCGGGAAGATCGCGTTGTTGAGGTTGTCCCAATAATCCTTGCTGCGTTCACTCATGACCGGACTGATCCCCCAGAAGACATCCAGCCCTGCCAACAGGTCGTAGTAGATCTCCATCAAACGCAGGTCAAAGAAGGGCTGGGTAAAAAATCCGTCGGCGCCGGCATCGACTTTGCGCTTGACATAGTCGAGCTCGGTCTTGATCCCGGTCCGGTAGGGGTCGATGCCGGCATAAACCTTGAGCGCGGGCATCGCCTTTTTGAGGGCGCGAATCAACTCGATCGACGAGGTGCGGTAGACCCTGCGCGACATGTCCTGCGGCTGGTCGCCGGCGATCACCAGCACCGTATCAATGCCATTCCGGGTAAAATTGTCCACCAGGGGAAAGGGTTTGCTCAAGTCGAAATCGATGGCGCGCAGGTGAGGGATGGCATGGGGGAAGAATGCCTTGGCCTTGCTGCAGGCATCCCAGCTGCGCAATGAAAATTTGAGCAGGTCGGGGATATTGATCGTATTGATGGCCGGGAAATGCTCCCGGATCGACCGCATTTCCTGCTCCAGGGAAGCATGGTCGCGCGGTACGAGTTCGATGGAAAGAGTGCTCAAAAGGTGCTCCTGTCAATCCGCATCAGTCGTCAAGCCCTGACGCTATATTAATCTGCCCGTCCAGCGATGGCAACCTTGCTGCTGCGGCGGCAACAAATTGGCATGTACGGCCAAACGATCGCATCCGGCCCCTTGCGACGGCAAGGCCCCGTTTATGCGAAAATCATTCCGCCTGTTTGGCAAAAACGCGAAATCAATAACGGCCCTGCCCTACAAGAACATGGCCACCCGTCGGCAGGTGGCCATGTGTAAATTGTCGTCAATCAATCGGGGGCCCTACACAACTTCTCGACGTTCAGCACCATCATAAGAGCGATCATTGTGCGGGTCTCTCAGCTGGTCTTTGCCAGGCACCACCCAGCCATCAGACCGCTGGAAACGAGCGACCCCGTCATGTGCAAGGAAAACCTTAAGCGCCGGCTTGGCCATCCGGCAGGACGTCCCCTCTTTTAGTTCAACGAGAATGAGTTCTCTTTTGGTCATAACCTTGATCCAGGCATGAAATGATCAAGCGCCGCTTAACCGGAGAGGCATCATATGAAAAGTTTGCGCGTTCTGTAAACATTAAAGGCGATTGCTTGCCAACAACGCCTGGTCACGGGTGTTGCCTCTTTATCATCCTGATAATGCAATCGTCAAAAAGGGCACTCGGTTCAGTAGTCCAGCGAAAACACGTCATGTTGCCGACGCTCTTCCCCACCGTAAGGCTTTATCTTCTCACGCATTTTGTCTCGACCAGGGACAGCCCATCCGTCAGCGCGCTTAAAAAACATGACTTTACTGGTAAACATCAGAAATTGTAATTCATCTTTGCTCACCAATTCTTCATGCCCATCAGTAAGCACCACCGGGATATACATGGAAAGGCCCCCGTATCCTAGCTAAACGTTAACAAACCTTAACGCCTTTGATGGTTCTGTCAAGATGACCGCTTAATTGTTATAGATTTTTTAAGAGGAGAATCCACATGCAAAAGCCTCCTGCCGCGACGGCAGGAGGCTTTTGCACTTGATTGCGAAAAAATCGAATCAGAGCAGTTCGACCCAACCGTGGGGGTCAGGCAAACGCCCGTATTGAATCCCGGTCAGGGTGTCATAGAGCTCTTGCGTAACCGCACCGGTGGTCTTGCCATCGCCCAGCACGACAGTGCGGTCCTTGTAGGTGAACTGGCCAACCGGCGAGATGACCACTGCCGTGCCGGTACCAAAGGCCTCCAGGATGCGACCCTCCTCCACCCCGGTAAAAATTTCATCGACCGACATAGCACGCTCCTCGATTTCCAGCCCGTTGTAGCGTGCCAGTTCCAGGACCGAGCGGCGCGTGATGCCATCCAGGATCGTGCCATGCAGGGGCGAGGTCACCAGCTTATTTTTTTCGACGAAGCAGATGTTCATACTGCCGACCTCTTCTACATATTTTTTCTCTCTGGCATCCAGCCAGAGGACCTGGTCATACCCTTTTGCCGCCGCTTCGCGCGCAGCAAAGAGGCTGGCCGCGTAATTACCCCCGGTCTTGACTTCCCCCGTGCCGCCATGAGCAGCGCGGACGTAGTGATCGGAGATCCAGATCTTGACCGGCGCCAGACCACCCTTGTAATAGGTCCCGACCGGACAGAGGATGATGAAGCACAGGTACTCATCAGCAGCCCGCACACCGAGCATCGGCTCGGAGGCGATCATGGCCGGCCGGATATACAGGCTGGTCCCCTCGCTGTGCGGTACCCACTCAGCTTCGAGCCGGATCAGCTCTTTCAGGGACTTCAGCATGAAAGCTTCATCGACCTCGGGCATGCACATCCGCCGCGCACCATGATTGAAGCGGCGAAAGTTGTCCTGCGGGCGGAACAGTGCTATCTGGCCATCGGGCCGCCGGAACGCCTTGAGTCCCTCGAAAATCTCCTGGGCGTAATGCAGCACCATGGCGGCAGGATCGAGCGAGAACGCCTGGTAAGGCTGAATCTTGGCATCATACCACCCCAGACCGGTCTTGTACTTCATGACGAACATCCGGTCGGTAAACTGTTTGCCGAAATGTAATTGTGATTCGTCTTTGATCAGCGGTTTTTTCTGTTCCAGCGGCAAAACTTGGAGTTCCATGATCAGACACCTTCGAAACAAGCAAAAATATTAGCAATCCAAACCTGAATTTTTTATCATATGGCCCTTGCTCCGCGCAAGGGAATAGCTTCTGAAAGCCTGCCGGGCAACGGGCAAGACGTCCGGGGAAATCGAGGGTCCGAGCTCCAGAAAGTGGCTTTCCTTATGCACAGCATGTTAATTTAACATTTTAAAATAATCACGAAGGCATTACTGCGACTCGGCTATGGAACTCTCGTATGACTTACCAGCAACTTGAGGCCGCTCTCAAGGTTTTCGGCATCACGTGAGCGAGTGGCCCTTGATGCGATCAGAAGATTACTTAATTACCCCCTGTTGTCAGCATTGTACTGACCAGTGGTTTTTTTAATTCATGGCTTAAGCATCTAAACTCTGATGCTCGGGGAATTTACGTTACTTCTCCCGTGTATTGCCCAGTCTATTTAAATTTCGGACAGCATGGTTGGCAACCTATAAGGCAGGACATATAAAAGATTTATAGAGGTTTTCCGCCAGGAGGATATCATGGAGCCATGCCACAGAATGCCCTTCTTTCTCTTTGTCGTTGTTGTCCTTCTCTTCCCATTGACCGCCTGCACCATGGCCGGGAAACCGTCCGTGGGTTCAGACATCAGAAAAGGCTCGGCGTCTCTGCCCAACAAGTTGCTGGTTTTGCCAGTCTCGGTGTCCATTAACGAGATTTCTGCTGGAGGGGTGGTTCAGGAGGACCCGACATGGAGCAAGCAAGGGGAGTCAGCCATGACTCTCGCTGTAAATGGGTTCTTTGCCAAGCAGGGGGCCACGTCGCTTCAGACTGTACCTGAATTGACCGATGAGGAGAAGGAACTGGTCCACGAACATGTCCTCCTTTACGATGTCGTTGCCAGCCAAGCCTATATTGCAGCGAACGTACCGGCCTACGGCTGGAGCCACCTTGCTGATGATTTTCATTATTCCCTGGGCAACGGGCTGCGTTTTCTGAAGCAGAAGTCGGGCGCCGAAGCGGCCCTAATCGTCATCGGGTACGACAGTATTTCAACCGGAGGACGAAAAACCATGATCGCCATAGCCGCGTTGGCAGGAGTCGGTATGCCGCTAGGATCGTCAAAGGTTCTGGTTGGCGTGGTGGATCTCGAAGATGGAGATATCCTGTGGTTCCAGCACAGCTTCGCCCAAGGGAACCTCGATCTCCGAAAACCTGAAGACGCCAGCACGCTGTTTGCTAAAGCGATGGAAGGCTACAGCGGCAAATGAAACGGCATCTTCGCTCTGGGCATCTGAAAGGTTCCCTGCTGATCCTGTTCATGTTCCTTGCCTCTTGGAGACCTACCTGCAACGAGACCCAGACGCCATCGACAGGGAGTATATCAATCACTACATTGAGGCACTTGATAAAGGGGAAGGATCATGAAACGTTATTTCCTGATATGTTGTTGTCTGACCCTGGGTTTGGTCGCCTGCGCCCCACCCTGGAAAGTTATTCCTGAATCCCAGATAGCTTCGGGAAAGAGTTACCAGGTTAAACTGCCTGCGGGTTGGATGCACAACACATCCAATAACAAGGAACTGTTTATCTCTCACGACGGCCCTATGCTGCAAGGTATTGAAATTCAAGAAGGTAGCCACGATGATGCCTTTGCAGCCATCAACAAAAAAATAACCTTAGACATGCTTCCGTCAGAACTGGCGGAACTGGCCTTGGCGCTGGTTAAAAACGAGCTCCCGGCGAGTCGGGTGACCCTGTTACAGAACACCCCAGTCCTGATTGCAGGACACCAGGGCTTTCGTCTTCACATCAAGTATGAAACATCCAAGGGTCTGGATTACGAAGGGATTATCAGCGGATTCGCTACCGAGAAGCAGGTTTATCTGATCAAATATTACGGGACCAGCCTCCACTATTACCCGCGAGACCTGCCGACCTACGAGGAGGTCGTTCAGTCTTTTCAAGTCACAAGTCAATAATTTTATGGGCATAGGCAACGGATGAAGATTAAAGGAATCCTCTTGGGGTGGCTTTGTTGATACCGCACAACTTCTGACAACGATCCAAAAGTTGATACAGTTGTCCTGAATATTGTACTAGACGAGAACCTTGGATTATCATAGGTGTTACCGGACACCATTTCCAGCCCTCGTGCTAAAAAAAGCCCGCTGGCCCAGGGATCGCTTCAACCTTGAAATCCAGTGGCCCTTTCAAAAAACACAGGCATTACCGCGACTCAGCTATGGGACACTCTAATGACTTACCAGGAACTTGAAGCCGCTCTTGAGACGTTTGGCATCACTGAGCGCGCGACCCTCGAGCAGATCAAGCAGCGTCATCGCGAACTGGTCAAAAGGCACCACCCCGACCAGAGCGACGCCGCCGACCCGGCATTGATCCGCAAAATCAATGACGCCTACACGATCCTCACAACCTATTGTGCGGGTTACCGTTATTGTTTCAGCGAGGCGGAGTTTTTAGAGCAGAACCCGGGAGAACGTCTGCGCCGGCAGTTTGGCTGGGATCCACTCTGGAGCGGCAGGGCGGAGGGGGAATAATGCTGGCGTGCAGCCGGGTCAGGGCCCTTCCGCCGGAGTGGAAATCAACTCGAAGGTTTCGGTGCGATCATTGAAGTTGAAAATTTCGCCGGTCTCAATAATGTAATACCAGCCGAGAATCTCGATTTCGCCTTTATCATAGCGCTCGCGGATATAAGGATAACTCAGCAGGTTGCGCATCTGCACCAGGATATTGATCTGCTCAGTAAGCCATTCTTGCTCTTCCGGCGTCCCCTCTACGACCTGTTTTCTAACCCGCTCTTTCACCTCGCTGGAGACATTAAGCCAGCGCGCCACATTCGGAATATGCTGCAGCGCCTCAGGGCTCTGGTGCATCGCAGCGCAGCCCCCACAGTTCGAGTGGCCACAGACCACGATCGCCTCTACATTCAAGACCTGAACGGCATATTCGATCGCCGAGGTCGTCCCGGCAAAATCTTCGGTTTTGCGGAACGGCGGCACGATGTTGGCAACGTTCCGGATCATAAAAAGCTCACCGGGCCGGGTACGCGTGATCAGTTCTGGAACGACACGGGAATCGGAGCAACCGATAAACAGGGTGTGCGGCTGCTGTTTGCGGCCCAAAGTCTGGAACAGCTTCCGGTGCGATTCAAAATCCTCACGCCGAAACTTGGCAATCCCCCTGAACAGCTTTTCCATAAAACTCCTTGAAACATGCAAAGCTTCAGTCGCGGCTGAAGTCGGTGGCGCGGAGGGTATTTAACCTGCCGCACTCACCATTTTCGGCCGCCAGAAAGGCGAAACCACTTCGAAGAGACTCTCCAGGAACTCCTTGACCAAAGGATCTTCACCTCTATGCGGCAGCATCACGACGCTGCGCCCCCGTCGGCGCCCGAAACCGGCGACATGCAAGCCGATCATCTGCCCTGACTCCAGGTAATTGCTGACCAGGGCCTGGGACACATAAGCAATCCCTTCGCCGGCAAGGACCGACTGGAGGGTAAAGCGCAGATCATCGGAGATCACGACACTGGCAAAATCGTTGAAGTCAAAGCCTTGCGCCCTGAGGTTGCAGCGCATCAGCTCCTTTGAGCTGCAGCCGTCGCGTCGCGCGTAAAGGCGACTTCCTTTCAATGCCGAGAGCTCCACTACACCGTTGTCATTCGGGATTGCTGCAGCAGCGGAAGTGACCACCAGCATCTCGTCATCCGGCATCGAGAACCGGTTGAAGCCGGCGAATTTGAGATCCAGGCTATGTTCGATGACCGCAAGGTCAAACTCTTCCTGGCGCAACCCGCGCAGAGCCTCTTCCGGTTGGAGGAAGATGAATTTGAGATCGCTCAGATCGGAATGCGCTCTGAGAAAATTACTCAGCACCTGGGGCAGGTAGGCCATACCGAAGGTCGGTGTGCAACACAGGGAGAGGTGCTTCTGGGTTGCATTATCGTGCAGGCAGGCCAAAAGTTCCCGCTCTTTTTCCAGGATGTCCCTGGCCTTGTTGAAAACCAGCTGCCCGGCCGCGGTCAATGCCAGTCGCTGGCCGGACCGGTCGAGCAATTGCTGACCGAAATGCTCCTCCAGGAACTTTATCCGCTGGGAAACGGCAGACTGGGTAATGTGTAATGATTCCGCGGCCCTGGAAAAGGTTCCCGTTTCAACAGCAGCGATCAGAGTGTTCAGGTACCGCGTTTCCATTCACACATCCATATATATCATTAAAAACTATAAATATTACTTATAAGAGGCATTAAAATGATTCGTTTTACCCTAGCATTAAAGGGCTTTATGATTCAACCGATTCCGAATGTCTAAACGGGTATTTTTGGCGCTTTACCGGCCACCGAACAAAGCCGTCAGGCTCGGACCAAACCGGTACAGCATTTGTTTACATCTCATTTATTGAGGCATTCAGCACGGAAAGGAGAAATCATGCACAGGAAGGTATCACTATCCAGGGCGTCCTGGCTGGTCAAACTCCTTCCCCTGTTACTGCTTTTGGCGGCATGCGCCACCGGAGCAATCAGGGAGAAGCAGTTGACGTTACCAGTCATCGAGGGCGCTACTTCAGTCGGCTCAGAAGCCTGCCTGGAGTGTCACGAAGGTAAGGGCGCAGGGGTTCACTCGCGCCTGTCCGGCTTCGAGTATATGGGCGGCACCGCAGGGTGCGAAGCCTGCCATGGCGGCGGCAGCCTGCATGTCGACTCGGACGGCGACAAGATCCTCAAATTCGGTGAGCTTCTGCCCGAAGAATCGGCAGCGGTTTGCGCCAAGTGTCACACCGACGGCAAGCTGATGGACTGGACACACAGCGAGCACGCCCTGAGCGACGTGGGCTGCAACGACTGTCACTCGATTCACGGCGGCAACAAGACCGCCCTGAAGCAGCAGGACCCGGAGCTCTGCTACAGCTGCCACCAGGAGCAGATGGCCAAGGCCAGCTTCCCTTCCCATCATCCGATCAAGGAAGGCAAGATGACCTGCGGCGATTGCCACAACCCACACGGCGAACTCAACACCGACGAGCGCACCACCGATCTGTGCCTGAATTGCCACAGCCGTTACCAGGGTCCGTTCGTATTCGGCCATGCGCCGGTTGAAGACGACTGCACCATCTGCCATGACGCACATGGTTCAGTAGCCAACAACCTGCTGGTGCAGAACGAACCGTTCCTCTGCCTGCAGTGCCACGAAGGCCACTTCCATCTTTTGCGCGAAGCGAATTTTGAACGCATTAATGGACCACAACAACCGCAAGCTCGAATCGATGCTGCAGCCGTCGTCAACGCAGCGCATGGCAGTGAAGGCTTCCAGACTTCGTTCGGTACCAAGTGCACAACCTGTCACAAGGTTGTTCACGGCAGCGATTACCCATCGCAACCGCTCAATGGTGGCGGTCTGACACGTTAACTTAAGGAGGATGAACATGAAGAGATGCCATAAATGGCTGCTTGCTGTGTTGTCCGTCCTTACCTTAATGACGATCACCACCGCAGCTGTCGCTGAAGACAAGGCTTTCAGCGGACAAGTGGAGATCGGTGTTTCAGGTATGGACACCAAGGATAACCCCGCACGCGTCAATGAATATGCAAACGGCAGGTCCGATGACGGCCTCAGCTTTGCACCGAAAGTTTCCCTTGAAGGAAAGTTCGGAGAAAACTCCGAACTCGATCTTGATGCCGACATCAACGGCCCCCGGGACCAGCAATACAACCTGGACCTGGACCTGAACCGGATTTTCCGGTTGGGTGTCGACTACCAGGTCCTGGAACACTGGAAGGACCACGAGACCCTTGATCAGATGGGGGCAACTGGTAGAAACGATACAGCTGGAGGCCAGCCCTCCGTCATGACGGACAAGCTCTTTGCCGAGTTGGACGAGGCAGGGTTGCCAACAGACGTCGGCGGAGGCACGATTAATTATGATGCCGCCGAAGCCTATCAGCAGGAGCTGGACAACAATTACATCGTGACCCGCCGGGAGCTGAAGAGCGAAGCCGACCTGACCCTGCCGAATCTTCCCAACGTAACCTTCCATACCGGCATGCGGATCGAAACCCGCGAAGGTCTTGAGCAGGCCATCGGCGTAACCAAGTGTGACACCTGTCATGTCTCTGCAGGCGGCAAGAAAATTGATGAGAGCACGGAAGATTACACTTTTGGTGCAACCGGCAAATTTGGCCCGGTCACAGTCGATTACGAATACCTGAAGCGGACTTTCTCGGAAGACGGCGCCACGCCGGTTCGTTATTATGAAAATGCTGGCAATCCGACCGCTTACAACCTTCTTTATGAAGATGGAGACTACCCCTATGCGCGCACCCCAGACTCTGACAAAGACAGTCACAAGCTGAAAGCGCGAGTGGATCTCCCTCAGAACACCAGCGTTACTGCCAGCTACGTAAAATCCGACGTGGAAAGCTCCAAGTCCGCGACTCAGGGCGAGTACGAACTCCTGCAGGGCAACGATCTGAAGACTGAGTACGAGTCATTCGGTGGCAAGATCGCGACCAAAATCGGCGATTTCCGCCTGTCAATGCATGGCAGCCGATACACCATCGATGCCGACGGCAACACTATCTACTACCCCGCACGCGAAGCGACCGCCAGCGCAGCCGCTGCCTGGCCGGGAGACGCGACAGACGAATACCACTCGGCTGAAGAAAGGGAAGTCAACGAGTTCGGTTTCGATATCGTTTACCGGTTAGCGAGAGGGACCACGCTGCGTTTCGGCTATGAATACGAAGACGTTGATCGCGACGAAGAAGAGCTGGGTGAAACAGAGACCAACACCTTCAAGCTCGCGCTTAAATCGCGCATCAACAAGGAGTTCTCAGGCAACATCAGCTACACCTACCAGGACATCGACGAGCCAATGGCCGGTGCTCATGTCGGTATTGCGCAAGGAGATGGAATCCAGGACATCACTGGGGACCCGAACCTATGGTACTACAATACCAGTGACTTCAATATACCGACTGTACCGACCTGGTACTGGACGGATGTCTATCCGAACCGCCAGCTGTCATCAACCAGCCAGCCGGATGAAGTCCACGAGGGCAAGATGTCGGCCACATGGTCGCCGTCGACCAATATGGCCGCCACCGTGTTCGCCAGGGTTCGTTACGAAGAGAACGACGAGGTCCAGTACGAGCAACACACCTATGTTCCGGGAGCCTCGCTCTACTACGCCCCCAACGGCAAGTTGAACCTGACCATGGCCTACACCTTCAACAAGCAGGAGACGGAGAACCAGATGTGTGTCGGCTGGTACCATGGCTGAGCGAACGACGTCTCGTCGGGCCAGTTTGGCTCGATCTGTAACACCGCTGAATACGAATCTGATGTCCACACCGTCGCTCTGAACATGGATTACCAGGCCACTGAAAAACTCGCGCTCAATGCGGGATTCACCTACAACAACGCCAAGGACAGCTGGGACTGGAATGACTTTACCGAGAGGGCGACAGTCCTCAGGGAAGACGCCTTGACCGGATCCCATCAATGAATCCGCACAGCCCCCAGGACCATATGCACCGATCAATTACGACACCTGGGAGCAGAACAACAATATCGACAGCTACTCCGATCTGTCCTATGAGCAGATCCAGGTCACCGTGGGCGGCACCTACAACTTCACACCGAGCTGCTATACCACGGCATCGCTCACCTACGACAAATTCATCAGCGATGAAGACTATGTCTACGGCGATGAGGACGGTGAAGCCTATTACGGCTATCTCGGTTTCGGTTACCGCTTTTAAACAACCAAGCTGATAAAGATTTGCCTCTTTATGTCATGCCCGGCTGGTCCATCCAGCCGGGCTCTTTTCTTCCCTCTTTCCCCTTCCCTTTGTCTTCCCCTTTGCATCTTTGCGTTACAAAAAAGCCCCCGCCGCAAAACGCAGCAGGGGCTCGATAAAACATATTTCAGTATCAACTATTTCAACGTCACCGTCGTGTAGAGCAGGGTCGCCCTGCGCTGAATCAGCAGCCGCAACACCTTGCCGGCGGCCATCTTGTCAACCAATCCTTCAAACTCCTTGACCGTACCGACTTCCTTGCCGTCAGCCTCGACAACCAGGTCACCGACTCTCAGGTTGGCTTCGGCAGCCGGGCCTTCCGGGTCGATTCTGGTGATCAGAACGCCCTTGTCGCTCTCCAGGCTGTAGCGCTCGACCAGCTCCGGGGTCACATTCGCGACCGTGAGACCGAGAGCCCCGCCGCTTTCCCCGTCATCGGCAGCCAGCTCCGCCTTGCCGTCGTCGAGCCTGCCGATCTGGACCTTGACCGTGCGTTCCTTGCCGTCACGGAAGACCTTGACCTGGACCGTTTCGCCGACCGGGGTTGCAGCAACCAGTCGCGGCAGGTCATTGAGCTCACCGACCTGCTTGCCATCATATTCGACGATAATATCGCCCCGCTTCAGGCCGGCCTTGTCGGCAGGGGAATCATTGATGACTTCGTTGACCAGGGCGCCATGAGTGCTGTCCAGGCCAAATGAATCGGCGAGCTCCTTGTTCAGCGCCTGGACGGTCACACCGAGCCAGCCGCGGGTCACATGACCTTCGTCACGCAACTGGGGGATGATCTGCTTGGCCATGTTGACCGGGATGGCGAAACCGATCCCCTGACCCTGGGCAACAATCGCAGTGTTGATGCCGATGACCTCACCCTGCACATTGAAGAGCGGGCCGCCCGAGTTGCCAGGATTGATCGATGCGTCCGTCTGGATAAAATCATCGTAGGGCCCGGCCCCTATGACGCGGCCCTTCGCTGAGACAATACCGACCGTGACGGTCTGCTCCAGGCCAAAGGGATTGCCGATCGCCATGACCCATTCACCAACCTTGATTGCCTCGCTGTCGCCAAGCTTTGCGACAGGCAGGTTTTCGCCGGCATCGATCTTGATCAGCGCCAGGTCCAGTTTCGGGTCCAGTCCGCGAATCTCGCCGGTGAATTCCCGGCCGTCCGAGAGCTTGACCTTGATTTCATCTGCGCCATCGACCACGTGGTCATTGGTCAGGATATAGCCGTCTTCAGAGATGATGAACCCGGAGCCGAGGGATCTCTCCTTGCGCGGCGACTGTGGCGAGTTGCGGAAGAACCGTTCGAAAAATTCATCGAACATGTCACCACCGGGGCCATGCGGGCCGGGGGGCATCGGCGCCCTGGGCTTTACGGTCTTGGCGGTGCCGATGTTGACGACTGCGGGTTTGAGCTGCTCTGCCAGGGTGACAAAATCCGGCGGCTGTGCCGAGACGGTGACAGCCCAGCCGAATATCAAAAGGGATATGAGCAGGAAGTGTTTCGAGCGTAACAGGTTGTTCATGATGTCCTCCATCGTGGTTATAATAACAAATGTAATAACCGCCGTGCGCACTGTCAATCGTCAGCAGCACAGTAATCAACTGATGGAATGTGCAGTTGTGAAAGGTTAATCCAGAATGGTCGTTTTCGGGTGTTTGCCTTCTTCCGGTCCCTTTAGAGGCAGGCGTACCGAGAATGAGCTGCCCTTGCCAACCTCGGACGTGACCGAGATGCTTCCACCGTGGGCCTCGGCGATCCACTTGACAATCGCCAGGCCAAGACCGGTGCCTCCGTCCATACGGTTGCGCGCCTTGTCGACCCGGTAGAATCGGTCAAAGATATGGGACAGATGCTCGGCGTGCATGCCGATTCCCGTGTCGACGATATCGACCACGGCAAAATCATCTTCCTGGGCCAGAACGATCTTCAGCTCACCGCCTTCAGGGGTATATTTGATGGCGTTGGAGATCAGGTTGAGGAACATCTGCCGCAAGCGCAGTTCGTCACCGCGGATCCGGACCTCCTCCTCGACCTTCAGGCCCATACTAACTTCGATCTGCTTGGTTTCGCAGAGGAGCTGGCTCTGCAGGTACAGCTCCTGGACCATGTCGCTGAGGCTGAGCTGCTTCATTTCCAGCGTCAATTCACCGACTTCACTCTTGGCCAGCGTCAGCAGGCTTTCAATGATCCGCTCCATGCGATCGATTTCTTCCATGTTGGAACGCAGCATATCGCGGAACTCGTCGGTCGTTTTCGCCCAGCGCAGGGTCACTTCGGTTTCACCCCGCAAGATGGTGAGAGGCGTGCGCAGCTCATGGGAGGCATCACCGGAGAATTGCCGGATCCGCCGGAAAGATTTTTCAAGACGATCAAGCATCTGGTTCAGGCAGGCAACCATCTGCGACAGCTCATCCTGATGATTGCCGAAAGGCAGGCGGCGGGTCAGGTTGTCTGCGGTTATACCCTGGGCCGCTTCGGTCACCTCGATGATCGGCGCGATCGTGCGTTCGGCCAACAGCCAGCAGCCGAGACAGAGCCAGAAAATTGCAAAGGGTCCGACCACCAGGTAGATCACGCGCAGCTCTTCGATGGTCTGCTGCAGGGGGCCGAGTTCCTGGCCAATCTGGGCCACGCCGATCAGCTTACCCTTTTCCAACAAGGGATAGGAGAGGAGCCTCATCTGCCGGTTGGGCTCCAGCGCGATTGTTTCCAGGTGCTCGTTCAGCCATCGGACCTGCTGGCGGGCCACCGGCCCGAACGGCAGGTCACGCTCCATCAAATTCTCTGTTCTGCAGATTTCCTGCAGGCCGGCATCGCGCAAGACCAGAAAAGCATCCCAGTTGTAATTGTGGGCCAGCGTCTGCAGGCCCTGACAATCCCCTGAATGAACAGCCTCGGACAAGGTGTCAACGTAGTGCTGGTCAATGATGCGGGCGATCTCGCGAGCCTGACGGTCCACCTGTTCTCTCAGGTTGTGAGAAAAATAATGATAAGAAAACAGAGCGCTGACTGCCAGGATGACAGCCAGCGTCATTGCATACCAGAACGTCAGGCGGACCCGGATCGACCCCAAAGGTGAAATGGCCAAGCTAGTCCTCCTTGAGGACGTAACCGATTCCGCGAACGGTATGAATCAGTTTCTTGGTGAAGTCGCGGTCAACCTTCTTGCGCAGATAATTGACATAGACGTCAATGATATTGGTGAACGAATCAAACGTATAATCCCAGACATGCTCAGCGATCATCGTCCGCGTCAATGTCGTTTCCGGATTGCGCATGAAAAATTCGAGCAGGGCATATTCCTTTGCGGTCAGGTCAATCTCGTTTTCTCCACGCCAGACCTTGTGGGCAACCGGATCAAGCCGCAAATCAGCATAGGTGACTTCCGCCCCGCGCTCCTGGGTGCCCCGGCGGGCCAGAGCCCGGACCCGGGCCAGAAGTTCGGCGAAGGCGAAAGGCTTGGTCAGGTAGTCGTCGCTGCCGACTTCCAGGCCGGCGACGATATCGTCGACCGTGTCCTTGGCCGTCAGGCAGAGAACGGGTGACACCACACCATTGGCACGCAGGGCCTTGACCGCCTCGAGGCCGTCCATCTTGGGCAGCATGATGTCCATGAGGATCAGATCGTAGTTGTTCTTGGAACCAAGTTCGACTCCCGACTCACCATCATTGGCGACATCAACGGTATAGCCTTCACCTTCAAGGCCGCGTTGAATAAAGCTGGCAACTTTCTTCTCATCTTCCACAACCAGAATGTGCATGAGGTTTCTCCTTTTCTAAATGAACTGCTATCTTCGTAAAATGGTCCGAGCGTCGATTGTCAGGGGATCATCATCAAAACCGGTACGCGCAGCACACCAACCGGCAACTATTTGAGTCCAAGGCGAACCAGCACCTCATTGGCCGTCTCCTCGATAGCCTTGCTGGAGACATCGATCACCACCCATGGGTGCTGGCGGAAGAATCTCTTCGCGTGCTTCAACTCCTCCTCGATCTCTTCATAATCGGCGTAAGCCGCCTTCGGGTCCTGGCCAAGATTCCGCAGCCGCGAGGCGCGCACTTCAAACAGTCTCTGTGGGTCGATAACAAGGGCCGCAATCCTCTTTGGATCTACTTCAAAAAGTTGCGGCGGCGGATCGATGCCTTTCACCAGGGGCACGTTTGCCACCTTCCACCCCCTGTGAGCCAGATAGATGGAGAGTGGTGTTTTACTGGTACGGGAAATCCCGACCAGAACGATGTCAGCCTGATAAAGATTGCGGGGTTCCTGCCCGTCATCATGCTTGACGGTAAATTCAATCGCCTCGATACGTCTGAAATAGGCCTCATCGATCCCATGCAACAGGCCGGGCGTCTCTTTCGGCGACCGCCCAAGACAGTGTGCCACTTTCATCAACAGCGGGGTCAGCAGGTCAATGCTGACCAGACCGAGGCTGTCGCACTCGTCATGGACCAGTTGGGCCAGGTCGCGGTTGACAATAGTGAAAACCACAAGGGCCTGCTTGTCGAGCGCTTCGTCCAGGGTCTCGTACACCTGGTTCTTGGTCCGGACGTTGTTAATCCGTTTCAAACGGACCGGCCTGTCACGAAACTGCGTTAGCGCTGCCATGACCATTTTTTCTGCAGTTTCGCCGGTCGCGTCAGAAAGAAGATAGATAACTTGGGCAGCAGCAGACATTGAAAATCCTCATGAAAACACCGGTGAAGTCTAACAGAGTCTAATGAAAAAGCAAACACCAAAAGCCGGGAAAATCTTGACTTTACTTGGCAAATCAGCAACTTCTGGCAGGTTAATGTATCACAAAAAGGTTATTAAATGCGATATGCGCACTTTATCTCATTAAGTTAAAGGCCATTATTTCAGACCCTCCTCAAGCTGGTCAAGAATTTCTGTTGCAATGCCCCGGAAACTTCGCTAAACAACCTTCATGACAAGCAAATGGCTGGAGATACGCCTCGCTGTGCCGGACGAAGCCGTCGACCTGGTTTCACAAAACCTGATGGAAATTGGCTGTACCGGTGTCACTGCAGCCGAAACACAGCTGGACACCTTTGTTGTGCCGGCACCGGAGAACCTGATCAACGATCCGGTCGTAAAAGCTTACTTCATCTACCCGGACAAGGTGGATGCACTGCTGGCAGCCGTACAGCAGACCCTCTCCGAACTCGCGGTCGTTCATCCAGAGCTTGCCAAGACCCGCCTCGAATCCCGCGAACTGGCCGACCAGGACTGGGCGAGTGACTGGCAACAGCATTTCCCGCCATTCAGGGTTGGCCGCCGTCTCGTCATTCGCCCCTCATGGATAGACTGGCAAGCCACCGGCGACGAAGCGGTCCTCACCCTTGACCCGGGCCAGGCCTTTGGTACCGGCACCCATGCCACCACCAGCCTTTGCCTGGACGCGCTGGCCGAGCATTTTGCCAGCGAGCAACCCCCCAAAAACATTCTGGATGTCGGCACAGGCTCGGGAATTTTGGCCATGGCGGGGGCCGCACTCGGCGCCAGCCAGGTGATTGCCACTGACATCGACAACGACGCATGCGAGGTCGCCCGGCACAACATCGCAAGCAACCGACTCGACCACCTGGTTTCAGTTACCGACGCGACACTGGAGGAGATTCCCGGAACATACGACCTGGTGCTTGCCAACATCCTCGCGGCCGAGAACCTGCGTCTCGCCGACCAGCTGGTCGCGCACCTTACTCCCGGATCAGGGCGGCTGGTTCTCTCCGGAATCCTGATCGAACAGGAGCAGACGGTTATCAATGGCTTTGCCGGCTTCCCCCTGGCATTGCTCGCCAGCAACCACCGTGACGAGTGGACCTGTATCGTCTACCAGAGCCATGAGTGATCCGCTGCGTTTTTTCGTTCCGCCTGAAACTCTGCAAGGCGACCAGGTGGACATCAGCGGCGACCCGCATCACCACCTGCACAACGTTCTGCGTACCAGGCTCGGCAGTGTCCTGACCCTGCTCGACGGCCGGGGACTCTGTTGCGAAGTCGAGCTGGAGAGTATCAGCAAACGGCAAGCGTCCGCCCGGGTGGTTCGACGCTGGCGGGACGAAGACCGCAGCTTACCGATTACCCTTATCCAGGCCATGCCGAAAGGCGACAAGTTTGACCTCGTCCTGCAAAAGGGCACCGAACTCGGGGTGCACTGCTTTCAGCCCGTCGAGACTGCATACTCAGTAGCGCAAGTCAACGAAGCCCGCATGGACAAGCGCCAACAGCGCTGGATACGCATAGCGAGCGAAGCCGCAAGGCAGTGCCGGCGCAGTTTTCTCCCTCAGATCCGGTCGATGCAAAGGCTGTCTGCAGTGATCGAAGAGCAGACAAGTGACCTCAAGCTCGTGCTCTGGGAGGCGGGGTCGGTCCCCCTTGCAGAGGCCTTGCCCGGGGAGAGACCCTCCGGGGTCAGGCTTCTGATCGGACCGGAAGGCGGTTTTACCGACCAGGAAATCGATGACATTGCGGCGGCCGGGTTTCGGGCCGTACACCTGGGACCGAGAATTCTGCGCACTGAAACTGCCGGCTTGGCGGCAACGCCCATTTTGCAGTATCTCTATGGCGATTGGCGTCAGCCCCCGGTCGATAATGGATGAAACCGGCAAGAGATGCAGCCAGGGCCTAAGCTTATTTTCTAGATCAGCCTTCTTTCTGATTTGACAACAACTTACCCCTTCCAACCCCTGCCAGTGCCTCAGGCTTTGCCGACTCGATTGCACGGGTTGTTCTTGACATTCTTTCAAACGGCGTTTAAAACAACGTTTACATGAAAAAGCAGCCCTTAAACCATAAAGACACCAGAGCCGCCCTGTTGGAATGTGCACAGAGGCTCTTCCTTGCCCATGGCTACGAAGGTGTCAGCATTCGTCAGATCACCAGGGCAAGCGGCGCCAATGTGGCCTCTGTCAACTATCACTTCAGCGACAAGACCGGCCTGTACCGCGAAGTCCTTGTGCGCATTCTGGACAGCATCACCGCAGACAAGCTCAGCCTGCTTGAACGACTCGACAGGCAACAGCCCCCGGCAACGCTTGAGGAAATTTTACGCGCATATATCCGCAGCTTTTTTGACTCGCGTCTCTCCCCACCGGACAGCGACCGGCTCATGCAGACCATCTACCGCGAGATGGGCCCGGATGCCGTCACCGGCGACCTGGTCGCCTCACGCCTGGTGGTACCGATCAATCGGGCGTTCAAGGAACTGATCCTTAGGGCAAGCCCGGGGCTTGGCGATAAACGCGCCTCCTTCTGCGTCAGCAGCATCACCGGCCAGGTCCTGCACTTCATCCGGAGCAGGGACATTTTGTACGGCATTCACAGCCAAGAACAGAACCGACCTTTTATTGAAGATGTCATTGAACATATTACGCAGTTTTCCCTGCAAGGAATCGGGAGCCGTCACCATGCATAAACTTGCCCTCGCAACAACCGTCACCCTGTGCCTCATTTTCACCTTCGCCCCTGCCTGTGCGGAAGAGAAAAAAGCCGACCAAACCCAAGCCAAGCCGCAGGGACTGCCTGTTGAGACCATTGTAACTTCGACCTCTCCCTTGAGTAACGAGTTGAGTGCTACGGGGACTCTCTACTCCAACGAGTCAGTTGTTATTACCGCAGAGGTCGCCGGGAAGGTCACGCAACTGTTCTTTGATGACGGCGAAAAGGTCACTGCTGGGCAAGTCATGCTGCAGCTCGACCAGTCGGTTTTAACCGCGGAAAAGGATCGGGCCCAGGCGAACCTCAACTTGAGTGAAACCAACATCAAACGCGCCGAACGGCTCCTCCAGGAGCAGGCCATCTCGGAGCGGGAACGCGACGAAGCCTATGCAAAATGGCGTCTTGACGAAGCGACCTTGCGGCTGACGCAAGCACAATTGGCAAAGACCGTGATCAAAGCGCCTTTCTCGGGGATGCTCGGTTTGCGTCGTGTCAGCATAGGAGAGTATCTGCAGCCCGGGGAAACGATTGTCAGCCTGGACGACATTGACCCGATCAAGGTCGACTTCAGGGTTCCGGAGGTCTTTGCTCACCAGTTGCGCGTCAACCAGGCCATTCGCATGAACGTGGATGCCGTTCCCGGGAGGACCTTTACCGGCAAAGTTTTCGCCATCGATCCGCAGATCGACGTCAACGGCCGAAGCGTCATGGTGCGAGCCAAGGTGGTGCAAGAAGAAGGCCCGCTACGTCCCGGCATGTTCGCGCGCATCGCTCTGGTTCTCGAAGAGCATCCGGATGCGCTGATGATTCCCGAGGAAGCTCTGATTCCAGGTGGCGGCCGGCAACAGGTCTTCAAGGTCGTTGACGGCAAGGTCGAGGCAACAGTGGTGGAAACCGGCCTGAGGACCAAAGGCAAAGTTGAGATTACTAAGGGCCTGGAGCCGGGAGAGACGATCATTACAGCCGGCCAAATCAAGGTTCGCCCCGGGATGCCGGTCACGGCACTTCCGGCAACACAGGCCGCAGCAGGTAACGGGAAATAACACCATGGTACTTTCTGATCTTTCCATCAAGCGCCCGGTGCTCGCGACCGTGATGAGCCTGGTCGTGGTTCTGGTCGGCCTGATCAGCTATGACCGCCTCACCGTTCGTGAATATCCGAATATCGATGAGCCGGTCGTCAACGTCGAGACAACCTACCGTGGAGCAACCGCGGAAATCATTGAGTCGCAGATCACCCAGCCTCTCGAAGAAAGCCTGGCTGGAATTGAGGGAATCGAGGTCATGACGTCGATTTCGCGCACGGAAAATAGTCAGATCACCGTCAAGTTCAAGCTTTCACGCGATCCCGACGAATCGGCCAACGATGTGCGGGACAGGGTGGCCCGGGTGCGCGGCAAGCTTCCTGGCGATATCGACGACCCGGTGATCAGCAAGGTGGAAGCGGATGCCCAACCGATCATTTATCTGGCGTTTTCTTCAAGCGAGCACACCCCTCTTGAAGTAACAGACTACGCCGACCGGTATGTCAAGGACCGCCTGCAAAACATCCAGGGGGTTGCCAACGTACTGCTGCTCGGAGAGCGCCGATACGCCATGCGCATCTGGCTCGACCGGGTTCGCCTGGCAGCGTTCGGGCTGACCTCGCAGGACGTTGAAAATGCGTTGCGCAAACAGAATGTAGAGATCCCCTCCGGGAGGATCGAATCGACCGAACGCGAATTCACCGTGCTTTCCGAGACGGACCTGCGCACGCCGGCCGAGTTCGACGAAATGATTCTCAAGGATGCCGGCGGCTACCTTGTACGCCTCAAGGATGTCGGACGGACCGAGCTTGGCGCCGAGAGTGAGCGCAGCGTCGTCCGTTTTAAGAGCAAACCGGCTGTTGCCATGGGCGTGGTCAAACAAGGGACAGCTAACCCCCTTGATATTTCCAAGGCGGTCAAAGAGACTATCCCGGCCATCGAGGCCAGCCTGCCGGAAGGGATGAAAGTCGATGTTGCCTATGACAGCTCAATCTTCATCGATCGCTCAATCAGCAATGTCTTCCAGACGATCGGTGAGGCCGTCCTCCTTGTCATCCTGGTGATCTTCTTGTTCCTGCGCAGTTTCCGCTCGACCCTGATCCCCCTGGTCACCATCCCGGTGTCACTGATTGGCGCCTTTGGACTGTTGTACCTGTTCGGTTTTACCATCAATACCCTGACTTTGCTGGCCATGGTGCTCGCCATCGGCCTGGTTGTTGATGACGCGATCGTTGTCCTGGAGAATATCTTCCGGCATGTGGAAAATGGCGTGCCTGTCCGCCAGGCGGCATTCCAGGGGAGCCGCGAGATCGCTTTCGCTGTCATCGCCATGACCGTAACCCTGGCGGCTGTTTACGCACCGATCGGGTTTATGCAGGGACGGACCGGCAGGCTCTTCACCGAGTTTGCCCTGACTCTGGCGGGGGCCGTTCTGGTCTCGGGCTTTGTCGCCCTGACCCTGTCGCCGATGATGTGCTCAAAGCTGCTCAGGCAGCGTGATCAGCACATGGCCATCTATAACCTCATCGAATCCTTCTTCGTCGCGCTGACGAATGGTTACCAGCGCCTGTTGCGCCGGCTCCTGCGGGTGAAAATCGTCATCATCGCTCTGGCGGTGATCGTCGCCGCTGCAGCCTGGTTTCTGTTGGGGTCCCTGAAATCGGAGCTGGCGCCCACCGAGGATCGCGGCATCGTTATCGGCGTCGGCATTGCTCCGGAAGGGGCGACCATTGCCTACACTGACAGATATGCCCGCATGATGGAGAAGGTTTATGAGGACACGCCGGAGATCGAACGCTACTTCGTTGCCGCCGGTCGACCGTCAATTTCGCAGGTCATCTCCTTTGCCGGACTTGTCGACTGGCAGAAAAGGGACCGCACGCAGCAGGAGATCGTCAAGGAGCTCCAGCCGAAACTGTATGGCGGCATCCCCGGGATCATGGCCTTCCCGATCAACCGCGCCCCGCTTGGGCAGAGCCCGCTGGCCAAACCGGTGCAGTTCGTCATCCAGACCTCTGCTCCCTACGAAGAGCTGCAGCAGATGACCGATGCCGTTATGGCCAAGGCTCGTGAGTGGCCGGGCTTTATCAACCTGGACACCGATCTCAAACTGATCAAGCCGCAGCTCTCGGTCGATGTAGACCGTGACAAGGCGGTGGATGTTGGGGTTGACGTAGCGACCATAGGTCGCACCATGGAAACGATGCTGGGCGGTCGTCTGGTCACTCGCTTCAAACGCGAGGGGAAACAGTACGACGTTATCGTCCAGGTTGCAGACGTCGATCGTGTGACACCCAACGACCTGGCATCGATCTATGTGCGAGGGAAGTCTGACCAAATGATCCAGCTGGCCAACCTGGTCACGGTCAGGGAAACCGTGGCGCCTAAAGAGTTGAATCACTTCAACCAGCTGCGTGCCGCCAAAATCACCGCCAGCCTGGCCCCGGGTTATGCCCTCTCTGAAGGCTTGAGCAAGCTTGAGGAAATTGCCGCGGAAGTCCTGCCGGTAACCGCAGTGGTCGATTATGATGGCCCCTCACGGGAATTCAAGGAGAGCAGCGCCAGCCTCTACATCACCTTCCTGCTGGCCCTTGCATTCATCTACCTGGTGTTGGCTGCGCAGTTTGAAAGTTTTATTGACCCGCTTATTATCATGTTCTCCGTGCCGCTCAGTATTGCCGGTGCACTGCTCGCGCTGAAACTAACGGGCAACACCCTGAACGTCTACAGCCAGATCGGCCTGGTGACCCTGATCGGCCTGATCACTAAACATGGTATTCTGATCGTTGAATTTGCTAACCAGCTGCGTGAGCAAAACCGAGACAAGCTTGAAGCGGTCATTGAATCAGCAACCCTGCGTCTGCGCCCGATCCTGATGACCACGGGTGCAATGGTGCTTGGGGCACTGCCTTTGGCCTGGGCGCATGGCGCCGGGGCGGAGAGCCGCCAGGCAATCGGCTGGGTGATTGTCGGCGGCATGTCGTTCGGCACAATTCTGACCCTGTTTGTCGTGCCAACGGCCTACATGCTGATTGCCCGCCGCCGTGAAAAACATGATGACCACGTAGAAACGCCGGCGACACCGGCCCAGACCGGTCACACTATCTGACCTAAACACAGAAGGTTGTTGCCATGACTGCAAAAGACTGGACTCTGTCCCTGATGACTTCTTTAGTTCTGGTTGCCGGGCTGACCGGGTGCACCATGGGACCGGATTATCAACGCCCCGAGGTGACCGTCCCCGCCGCTTACCGCGAGGAGGCCCCTTGGAAGGAAGCAGCACCTGCCGATGAACTGGATAAGGGAGCCTGGTGGCAGGCTTACGGCGATCCGGTTCTGGACGAATTGCAGCAACGCGCCCAGGCTACAAACCAGAGCCTGCAGGCAGCGATAGCGAGAGTCAGCCAGGCTAGGGCCGCAGCACGCATCAGTGAAAGCGCGCTCTATCCCCGGCTCGATCTCAACCCCAGCGCATGGCGCGGGCGCAGCGCTGCCGACCTCAACGATGGCGAAGCACGAACCGCGACGATTCTGCGAACACCTCTCGATTTAAGTTATGAAATTGACCTGTGGGGCCGCGTGCGCCGCTCCGTTGAGGCCGGCACTGCACAATATGAGGCGAGCAAGGCGGAGATGCAGAGCATCCTGTTGACACTACAGTCTGATGTCTCACGCAATTATTTTACCCTGCGTAGTCTTGACGCCCAACTCGATCTGTTGCGTCGGACCGTTGAGTTGCGCCGCAAAAACCTGCAGCTGGTAACCAGTCTCTTCGACAATGGTCAGGTCGGGCGCCTGGACGTCGCCCGCGCGGAAACCGAACTTGCCAACGCCCAGGCCGAAACGGCGGCTCTCAAGCGCCGGCGGGTGTCCACGGAACACGCCCTGGCCGTACTGGTCGGCGAGCCGGCAGCGAACTTCAAGCTGCCGCTGCCCCCACCGAATCTCGAGGCCCGACCACCCCAGGTCGCCGCGGGAATTCCGTCCACACTCCTGGAACGCCGTCCCGACATCGCAGCAGCCGAACGCCGCATGATGGCCGCCAACGCCCGCATCGGTATCGCCAAAGCGGCGTTTTTCCCAGCTGTCAGTCTCACCGGCAGCGCCGGCTATGCCAGCAACGAGCTGTCCAACCTGTTTGAATGGGACAACCACACGTGGTCGCTGGGTCCTTTCATTTCGCTGCCGATCTTTGACGCCGGACGCAACCGGGCCCAATTGGCGCAGGCCGAAGCCACCTGGCAGGAATCGGTAGCGCTCTACCGCCAACAGGTTCTGGTTGCCTTCCGCGAGGTTGAAGATGCCCTCTCCGATATCCGCATCCTGACCGAACAGGCGGAGGCCCAACAAAGGGCCCTGGATGCCGCGCGTCAGGCTGCCGATCTTTCCGGGAAACGTTACCGCGCCGGCATGGTCAGCTACCTCGAGGTCGTTGTCAGCGAGCGTACCGCCCTGGCCACCGAATTGCTGGCCAACCAGGTCCTGGAACAACGCTTCCAGGCAAGCGTCTCTCTGATCAAGGCCCTGGGGGGAGGCTGGGATTCTTCCAGCCCGACAGTTCCGAAATGATAAGGCCGCGCACTCAAAAGCGCACTTGAACAGAAAAGCGAGAGCAGAATGATACTGCTCTCGCTTTGATTTAATGTTTTCCTCGTACCCCGTCCCGTCCCGCGCTGGTCTTATCCCATCCTCAGCTTGATAAAACTCTCCAGGTCAGGGCATTTCATGTAGTCATTATGTTCCCGCTCGTAGGCGATCGTCGAGTTCGGTTTCGGTCCATAATCATGGCCGGGAAACACTTTTGTTTCCGGCGGGAAGGCGGCCAGGCGCAGCAGGCTGTGATAGAGCGCCGCCGGGTCGCTGTTCCGGAAATCAGCCCGCCCGCAACGCGTGACAAAAAGGGTGTCCCCGGTAATCAGCGCTCCCGGCGGGTTGAAGACCACCGCGCCGGGGCTGTGCCCGGGCGTGTGCAGGACATTGATCGTTACCTTGCCGACCTGGATCTGACTCCCCTCTTTCAAGGGGATATCCGGGTCTGGCACATCGATAGGGCTTGCTGCCAGCTTTGCGCCGGTCGTCCTTAAGACCTCTGCGTTGCCTGCGACATGGTCGTTATGACCATGGGTGTTACCCAGAACCTCCAGATCCAGGCTACGCTCACGGACGATCCGCAACATGCTCTCCGGCGAGATGCCCGGATCAACCCCAAAAGCCTTGCCGGTTTCCGTACAGATCACCAGGTAGGAAAAATTATCGGTCCCCGCAACCGGAATCTGGATAATTTCCGGGGCTACTCCAGCCATGGCTCGACCGTAATCGGCTTGTTGCCAACTTTACGAATTTCACCATCGATGATCTTGAACATGTCGCCGGTCTTCTTCACATGCCACTTGTCACCTTCTTCCGGTGGCAAAGGGAACTCCCGACTCCCCAGATAGACGTCCTCGTTGTCAAGCATCGCCCACCACTCCAGGGCACCGGTCTGCCAAACCTTGGTTTTCAGATTAAAAGCCATAACTAACTCCTCATAACAGATCAGGCCACTCAGCCACCTGTTCATTATCAGCCCGGGTTGCCGAATTGGCAAGCCGGAAGAAGATTAAAATAGATGACAGAGAGTCCTGGACTAGTCGTTGAGCGGATCCTCACCGGGTTGCCACGAGGGCAGGACCCGATCACTCAGCTGGAAGTCCGGGCCATCGTGTTCGGTGTAGATAATATAGATGCTCTCCTTTGCCAGCCCCCACCGAAGGCAGATCTCGTCCAGAATTGCCAGGGCCAGGCGACGTTTCTGATCGGCCGTACGCCCCAGACGGATATCCGCGTTCAGAAAAGCAATCGTTCCATCTCCGGCCCGGCCAAAAACCAGGTCCTCCTGTTGATAGCAGCGCAGGGTAATGCCGATATGGTCGGTCCCGGTATTCATGATCGTGGCAAAATGATTGCGGACGGCATTGGCAAAAGCGGCCTTCTCCGTCCGCTCTGGAGCGAAATTGAATTCGAATTGAAGATGCGGCATCTCTCTCTCCTTTGGTTGCCTCCCCGACCGATGTCGTCGGGGAAAAGTCCTGTTGATTAGCATACCAGAGCATGCCAGATCGGCAATGCGTGGTTGTGACAGAAAACCTTTCCCCTTATAATGAGAGACTGAGGTTGCAAAACTACGGTGAGGGCGACTATGAAATTCGTCAAGATGCATGGGGCTGGCAACGATTACGTTTATATTGACTGCTTCCGACAGACTGTCGAGGACCCGGAGCAACTGGCGCGTGAGATCAGTGACCGGAACTTCGGTGTCGGCGGTGACGGCATGATCCTGATCGAGCCATCCAGGCAGGCCGATGTCAAGATGCGGATTTTCAATGCGGACGGCAGTGAAGCGGAGATGTGCGGCAACGGCGTCCGTTGCGTAGCCAAGTATGCATTCGACCATGGTCTGGTCGACCGGACGGAGATCACGATCGAGACCGGCGCCGGCAACCTGCCGCTGACCATGTATCCGAACGAACGCGAGCATATCGACAAGGTCCGGGTCAACATGGGCCGCCCGCGGTTGACCCGGGAAGCCCTGCCGATGGTCGGCCCGGCCAACGAGCAGGTGATCAACCTGCCACTGGAAATCCTCGACAGGACCTTCCAGATCACCTGCGTGTCGATGGGCAACCCGCACTGTGTTATATTTGTCGACAGCCTGGATGACTTCCCGGTGAGAAGATACGGCTACGCAATCGAAAACCACGCTCTCTTCCCCCGCCGCATCAACGTCGAATTCGTCGAAGTCATCACACCGAACGAAGTTCGCCAACGGACCTGGGAACGCGGTGCCGGGGAGACCCTCGCCTGTGGCACCGGCGCCTCGGCCGTAACCGTTGCCGGCGTCCTGACCGGCCGCACCAGGGGACAACTGCTCAACCACCTGACCGGCGGCGACCTGGAAATGGAATGGGACGGCAAAGGCGATGTGTTCATGACCGGCCCGGCAGCGGAAGTTTTCAGCGGAGAGTATATTCCGAGATAACAGAGAACCAGGAATCCAGAATTCAGGACCAAGAATCCAGAATGAGTTCCCGAATTCACTACATCCTACTTTTCTTCTGAATACTGAATACTTGATACTCAATTCTTAAACGACAACGAATTCGCCTCACCTGACGATATAAAGGTTCAAACGGCACCGCCATGGACGTTCTGATTTTCGATCTCGACAACACCCTCTATCCCGCAGAGAAGCATCTTTTCGGTCTGATCGACGTCCGCATCAACCTCTACATGACCGAGATTGTCGGCATCCCGGCACCGCAGGTCGATGCCCTGCGCCGCGAATACTGGCGGCTGTACGGGGTCACCCTGCAGGGCCTGATCCGCCATCACGGAGTCGACCCCGAGGATTACCTGCTCTATGTTCACGATGTCGATGTCAACTCCAGACTGGGTCCCGACCCTGTCCTGCGCGCCGCCCTGACCAGCCTGCCCCAACGCAAGGCGGTCTTTACCAACGGCTCAACCTGTCATGCCGGCCGGGTGCTTGCCGCGTTGGGGATCGAGGACATGTTTGAGGCCGTTTACGATATCCGCATCGCCGCGTACCTGCCAAAGCCTTGGCCCGAGCCATACCTTGCCGTACTCGAAAAGCTCGGTACGCCGCCGGAACGTTGCATTATGATCGAAGATTCACGTGAAAATCTGCAGACGGCCAAAAAACTCGGCATGGGCACGATCCTGGTCGGAGACGGGCAAACTCCGGATTTTGTCGACGTTCATCTCGACAGTGCCCGGCACGTCAATACCGGCCTGAGGTTCTGGGGTCAGGCTTCATGACTCGTTTACTCGGCGCACACGTCTCGATCGCCGGTGGTCTGGCAAACGCCTTTGCCAATGGCCTCGATGTCGGCTGCACGGCTCTGCAGATTTTTACCAAAAACGCCAACCGCTGGCAGGCCAAACCGATTGCCGAGACAGACACCGCTGCATTTCGCGAAGCCTGGCGGGAAAGCGGCATTGGCCCGGTCATGGTCCACGATGCCTATCTGATCAACCTGGCATCACCCAAAGTCGGGGTCTGGGAAAAATCAAAAGCCGCCCTGCGCGATGAAATATATCGCTGCCACCAGCTCGGCATTACCGACCTGGTCATGCACCCCGGTGCGCACCTGGGCACCGGCGAAGACGTCGGCCTGAAGAGGATTCGCCAGGCGTTTCGTGAAATCTTGCCGGAATCTCCGCCGCAGGTGAGACTGTTGCTGGAGAACACCGCCGGCCAGGGCAGCTACCTCGGTGGCGACTTTGCCCATCTGGCAGCATTGCTGGAGGGCTTTGACGAGCAGCGGTTCGGGGTCTGCTTTGATACCTGCCATGCCCATACAGCAGGATACGACCTCTCCACCGCCGAGGGTTACGAACGCGTCATGACCGAATTCGATCGCCTGGTCGGTCTCGACAGGATCAGGGCTTTCCATCTCAATGACTGTCTGAAACCCTGCGGCAGCAAGGTCGACCGGCATGCCCATATATGCCAGGGGACAATCGGCCGCGCCGGCTTCGCCTGCCTGATGCAGGACCCGCGCTTTGTCGGGGTCCCCATGGTCCTGGAGACCCCCAAGGGCGATAATAGCGAGATGGATCGCGCCAACCTGGCCCTGCTACGGCAGTTGGCGGCGGGAGACAAAGGATGAGGGCCGTCATCCAGCGGGTCAGCGAGGCGTCCGTTCTCGTTGACGGCAAGACGGTCGGTGAGATCTGTCGGGGCCTGATGGTTCTGCTCGGTGTGGCTCGTGGAGACACCTCCATCGATGCTGTTTACCTGGCTGAAAAAACTTCCGGTCTGCGCATTTTCGAGGATGACCAGGGGAAAATGAACCGTTCCGTCGAAGATATTTCTGGCAGTGTCCTGGTCGTTTCGCAGTTCACCCTGCTCGGCGACTGCCGCAAGGGGCGAAGACCGGGCTTTACCGATGCTGCAGGACCTGAGCTCGCGGATAATCTTTATGAGGAATATGTCGCAGCGCTGCGACAGCGGGGAATCAATGTTGCCACCGGGATATTCAGAGCCGATATGAAAGTCGGCCTGGTCAACGATGGACCGGTGACCATGCTGCTTGACAGCCGAAAGCAGTTCTGATGGAAGAGACCGAACTCGTTCAGGAAGGGCGCGGCCGAAGCGCGAAAAAACGCGCGGCCAAAGCCGTTGAACAGCTGGCGCAGAGGCTTGCCGACCTGCCGGGACCAGAGCTGTCGAGACTCCCACAGGAGCCGGAGTTGACCCGGCAAATAGAGCTGGCCCGCACAACCCGCGGTCACAGTTCACGCAAACGCCAGATCAAGCATCTGGCCGGTTTCCTGCGCAGCCATGATGGCCAGCGTGAGGCGATTGAAACCGCCCTGGAAGGACAGACCGTCGGCCAGCGCCGGGAGACTCTCGCCTTTCATCACCTCGAGGAGCTGCGGGACCGTCTCTGTAGCAAAAACACCTTCGATGAGGCTCTGGCGGAAATTCGCAGCAGCTACCCCTTGATCGATCACCGGAAAATCACGCGGCTGGCCCGCTCGGCACAAGAGCATGCCGATAAAAAAGCGGCCCGGGAAATTTTCCGGCAGCTGCGCAAGGCACAGGAGCAATTATGAGCAGCAAGGCCTGGATAAGCCTCGTACTGTTATTGGCAATACAGTCAACGGCCGGTGCCGAAGTGTATCGTTGTGTGCTCGCGGACGGTCGCATCATTTATGGTGACAAGCCTGTGAACTTGTCGGACGCATGCCAGCCCATGAAGGAAGATTCGGCAACAGAATACCTTTCGGTCCAGCAGGACACCCCACGCAGATCGCCCCCGGACCAATCTATTGCAGCTGACCGGGAGGCTGAGCGCGAGGCAGCGACCGGGACTCCGCCTGAATCATGGGTGGAGCGGGCCACAGCGCTGGTCAATAGCTACGACGACGCCCTGTCGCGGCGCAGACGTGAAAACTTCCTGGCGAACAAACGCAAGGCCATGAAGGATATGGCAATCATCAATGCAGAGAAAAAGGATATGCTGAAAGAGTTACAAAACAGCCCTCTCAGTAAACGGGACCGCGACGAAATCAGAGGGATTCTCGCGGGAATCCCGGCAGATGCCCCGTGACGTGACGAACAAAAAAGGCCCGGCAAAATTGCCGGACCTTTTTTAATCTCTAAAGATGGCCTGTTTACAGCGCCTTCTTCAATAACCCTTCCAACTGGTTTTTCGGTACCGCGCCGACCACCTGGTCGAAGACCTTGCCGTCCTTGAAAACAATCAGGGTCGGGATGCCGCGCACGCCGAACTGGCCTGGTGTCGCAGGGTTTTCATCCACATTCAACTTGCAGATTTTGACCTGCCCATCGAATTCGTCTGCCAGCTGGTCGACGATCGGGCTGATCGCCTTGCACGGAGCACACCACGACGCCCAGAAATCAACAAGCACGGGAATTGAGGATTGGTTGACTTCACTCTCAAAAGAATCATCCGTCACCTGGACGACTTTATCACTTGCCATAAGACACTCTCCTTAACAATTTGATCCTGCCGAATACATTCGACTTTTATAATAGTCCACCCGCACAAAAAATCAAGGGATTATCCTTCCGGCAACACGGAAAATTGCAACCCTTGACAGTTATGACACCTCTCCCTAAGATGAGCCAAATCAAATTCCTGAATGAGTTCTTGACCGACAGGAGGTGACCGGGCCGCCCTGCCACCATGAATTTGTTGGGACAGGAAATCGCGAGGCAAGTATGGCTCAGGATAAAATCAGTACCGCCGTAGCTCAGCACATCGCCCTGCTCGATCCTTTTCTCCTCACCCAGAGAGCAGTTCTGAAGACTTTGGCTGACCACCTGGTGTCGACCTTTCACCAGGGCGGCAGGCTGTTTCTGGTCGGCAGCGGTCCGTTCGGTTCAATCGCCGGGCTGATTGGCCAGTCCTTTCTTCACCGGCAGACCCTGGAACGGCCGGCCCTGCCGGCAATTGCCCTGACCAATGACGCCGGCCTGGCGACCTTTCTTGCCGGAGACGAACAGGGCAACCAGCTTTTCAGCCGTCAACTGCGTGCCCTGGCCTGTAACCAGGATACAGTCCTGACCCTTGCGGGGACCCATCTCAGCCCGGCAGATCGCGAGGCACTCGGTACAGCCAGGCAGCTTGGCTGCCGTACAATCCTGATTGCCAGCGAACAGGTAGAACTGGCTGACAGCCTGCCGGACATCAACCTCTCACTGCCCAGTGACTCGCTACCACGACTGCAGGAGAATGTCCTGTTCATCGGCAACCTGCTCTGCACGTTGGTCGAAGGCGAGCTCTTCGGCATCTGAGGTTATCGGAAGAGACGTCCTTGCCCGCTTTGAGCTGACCGACCGTGTCCCTCCGCTGTTCAGTCACGCTCGAGACCACTGTGGCATAAACCGACGGGCAACTCCGGACCGAAAAGGTCCAGACCCGCGGAGATTCCGGATGGATTGCGGACAAGAGAATTGACAGGGAAGCTGGAAAAAACGTACTATTAAAAAGTTTTGGATGAGATTATCGAAACAGATCCGATTGAATTGTAGTCGCTGCCCGGACGCGTTTATCAATATTATGCTGGCCCTGACTCACGACGAAGTTATTCCCCCCGAAGGTTTGGGCCTGACACTGCGAGATGTTTCATCATGACAGTAAATATCCTGCTGTTTAAAATCACTCTTCTGATCTATTTCGTCGCCACCATCTTCTACCTGATCGGCGTGATTTCACGCAAGGAGCGCTTCCGTCAGAACGCCGTCTACCTGCTGATAGGCGGTTTTATCCTGCATTGCCTCACTCTGGCCGTTCGTGGCATCTCCACCGGGACCATCCCCGTTGCCAGTCTTCATGAATCACTATCGTTTTTCGCCTGGGCACTGGTCGGCAGCTACCTGATCTTCTACCTGCGCTATCGTACCGCAATGCTCGGGGCATTTATAACTCCTGTGGCGCTGGTCCTGATGATTATCGGCACGACAACTTCTGCACAGGCCCCTGCAATCAACCCGATGCTCGACAGCTGGTGGTTTCCCGTACATGTCACCCTGGCCTTCCTCGGGCACGCAATCTTCGCCATTGCCGCGGCAGCCGGAGTCATGTACCTGTTGCAGGAACGCATGCTGAAAAGCAAAAAGTTCTCCGGGCTCTTCTATCGCCTGCCTTCTCTCGACACCCTTGACAGTATTAACTACAAATGCCTGACCTTTGGCTTCCCGATGATGACCATGGGGATTATCTCCGGTGCGATCTGGGCCAATTCAGCCTGGGGCGGTTACTGGCGATGGGACCCGAAGGAAACCTGGGCATTGATCAGCTGGTTTCTCTATGCCGCGTTGCTGCATGGCAGGCTTACAGTCGGCTGGCGCGGTCGGCGTGCGGCGATCTTTGCCATCGTCGGCTTCGGCTTCCTCCTCTTCACCTTCTTTGGCGTCAACCTGCTCCTCTCCGGAGAGCACAGTTTCCGTAACTTTACGGGGCAGTAGCGGAGAGAAAAGGAGCACGCCATGCACATTGTCATCGTCGGGCTGAGCCACAAAACAGCGCCGGTTGAAATTCGTGAACGACTCGCCTTCGCACCGACCGCCATGGAGCGACCGCTGCGGAAGCTGCTGGAACTGCCCCCTGTTGCCGAAGGCTTGATCGTATCGACCTGCAACCGGGTCGAGCTTTGCGCCGCGACCAAGGAGCCCGACGCGGCCATGGCCGCCATGCGCCGGTTCCTTGCCGAGTATCACGAGATACCGCCCGGCGAGATAGACGAGCACATGTACGATTACCAGGGTGAGGATGCCATCAGGCACCTCTTCCGGGTTGCCTCAAGTCTCGACTCGATGGTTCTCGGCGAACCGCAGATTCTCGGTCAGATCAAAACCGCCTACGGCTACGCCGCCGAATTCAAGACCGCAGGCCTGATCCTCAACCGCTTCCTGCACAAGGCCTTCTCCGTTGCAAAACGCGTCCGCACCGAAACCGCCATTGCCAGCAATGCCGTCTCGGTTTCTTTCGCAGCGGTTGAACTGGCACGCAAGATTTTTGACCAACTTGACAACAAGGTGGTCATGATCATCGGCGCCGGTGAAATGTGTGAACTGGCGGCACGCCACTTCGTCACCAATGGCGTCTCCAAGGTCCTGGTCACCAATCGGACTTTCGAACGAGCGGAGAAACTGGCCGCCGAATTTCATGGCAAGGCCGTACCCTTTGAATATTTTGTCGAGCACCTGGCCGAAGCCGACATCGTCCTGACCTCCACCGGTGCCCCGAACTTTATTCTCGGCCAGCGCCAGATGGAAGAAGTCCTGAAGCGCCGCAAGAACCGGCCGATGTTTTTGATCGACATCGCCGTCCCCCGCGATATCGATCCGAAGGTCAACAACCTTGACAACGCCTACCTCTATGATGTCGATGATCTTCAGGGGGTGGTCCAGGCCAACCTGAAAGAGCGCAAGAAAGAGGCCGGCAAGGCCGAGGCGATTGTCGATCAGGAGATAGGTCAATTCCACCAGTGGCTGGCAAACCTCGAAGTCAAGCCCACAATCATTGCCCTGCGGCGCAAATTCGAGGAGATCCGTCAGCAGGAACTGGACAAGACCTTCGGCAATCTGAAGAATCTGTCCGACAAGGACCGCAAGAGCATCGAGGCAATGGCCAATGCCATTATCAACAAGATCCTGCATCAGCCGACAAGCGTCCTAAAATCGAGTCAGAACGACACCAGCGGTGATGACTACGTAGATGCCGTTCGGACTCTCTTTGACCTGCCCGTCCCGGCGGACGATGACAAGGAAATCAAAACCCTGGATGACCCCGGCCAGGAACAATAAGGAGTTCATAGATGTCCAAGAAGCTACTGCGTATCGGCACCCGTGCCAGCCAATTAGCCCTGTGGCAAGCCAACTGGGTCAAATCGGAGCTGGAAAAACGCTACCCTGGCATGGAGGTCACCCTGACCAAGATCAAGACCCAGGGGGACAAGATCCTGGATGTTCCGTTGGCCATGGTTGGCGGCAAGGGCCTTTTCGTCAAGGAAATCGAAGAGGCTATGTTGCGTGGCGAGATCGATATCGCCGTGCATTCGATGAAAGACGTACCAACCATCTTTCCCGAGGGTCTGGCGCTGCGCTGCATCACCAAGCGTGAAGACTGTCGCGACATTGTCATCCTGCGCCCCGGCGTCAGCTCCTGGAAGAACCTCCACCAGGGAGCACGCATCGGTACCAGTGCCCTGCGCCGCAAGGCCCAGCTTCTACACCTGCGCCCCGACCTGCAGATGGTCGATATCCGCGGCAATGTTGAAACCCGGATTCGCAAACTGACCGAAGACAATCTTGACGCAGTGATCCTTGCTGCCGCCGGCATGCATCGCCTCGGCTTTACCAAGCAGATCAGTGAATACCTCCCGGTCTATGTTTCGATCCCGGCGATCGGCCAGGGCGCCCTCGGCATCGAGAGCCGCATCGACGATGACGAGATCAACAGCCTGATAGATTTTTTCAACCACCCTCAGACAGATTGGGCGGTCCGCGCTGAACGCGCCTTCCTCAAGCGCCTCGAAGGCGGCTGCCAGGTGCCGATTGCCTGCCACGGCACGGTTGAAAACGAGGCCCTGTCACTGACCGGTTTCGTCTCCGACTGCGAAGGCGTCCGCTGCCTGAAAAAAACTTCTACCGGATCCGTTCACGACGCGGAAAAAATCGGCGCTTCGCTTGGCGATGACCTGCTTATCCTGGGCGCCGGCAAGATCCTCAACGAAGTCTACCAGCACGAAACGTTCAACGTCGGCAAGGAAGACGTTTGATTGTGAACTGTGGCAAGGAAAGAGCGAAAGCCTATTTTCATGTTTTCCATCTAACCCTTCACGGTCCCGCATGACAGAACCAGTGAAAGGCCAGACACCAGGGCCCCGGCCACTGCATGGCCGCAGGATTCTGGTTACCCGCGCATCAGACCAGGCCCCGGCTTTGCGTGACGCTCTGGCAGCCTGCGGAGCCGAGCCGGTTGTGGTACCGACGATTCAGATCATCGCACCGGCGTCGTATGCAGAGCTCGACCAGGCCATCACCGGTCTCGGTGAAATCGACTACCTGGTACTCACCTCCGTCAACGCGGTGGAGTTTTTTTTCAATCGCCTGACGACACTGGGGCATGACACCGCGCATCTGGACAAGGTACAAATCGTTGCCGTCGGCCCGAAAAGCGCCGAGGCCTTGTTGGCGTATGGCTTTCAAGCTGACCTGGTTCCCGACGATTATCGTGCAGAAGGACTTGTCGCCTTGCTCAAAGAACGGGTTTCCGGCAAACGGGTGCTCTACCCCAGGGCGGCATTGGCCCGGGAACTGATCCCTGCAGAACTGGCTAAAGCCGGCGCCGAAGTCATTGCCCCGATCGCTTATGCCAGCGCCCCACCGGCAGACGCGCAGGACAAACTCAGCCAGGCGCTTGCCGAAGGGCTTGACCTGCTGACGTTCACCGCATCATCCACGGTCGATAATTTTACCGGCCTGCTTGATGCAGACAGTTTGGCTTTAGCCAGGCAGGTTCCGGTCGCATCGATCGGCCCCCTGACAACGGCAACAGCGAAAAAGCACGGCTTCAACGTCGTCATTGAGCCTGACAACTCGACACTTGATGATATGGTTAAAGCCATCGTCCGTCACTTCGCGCAGTAGCCATATCTTCTGCTTTTCCACGCGCCTCGCGCCACGCGCCACGCGCCTCTGACAAACCGGAGGTTTGAAAATGTTCTTCCCCGAATACCGTGCCCGCCGCCTGCGCCGCAATGAAGCTCTGCGCAGTATGGTCCGTGAAACCTTCCTGCGTCCCGAAGACCTGATCTATCCGATGTTTTCAGCCTTCGGTGAGAATATCCGGAAAGAGATCGTGTCGATGCCGGGGATTTACCAGCAGTCGATTGAACACATCGTTACCGAGGCCAGAGAAGTTTATCAGCTTGGCATCCCGGCAGTGATCCTGTTCGGCATCCCCGAAGAGAAGGACGCTTTTGGCCAGGATGCCTACGCGGAAAACGGCATCATCCAGGAAACGATCCGCGCCATCAAGGCCGAGGTGCCGAAACTGCTGGTGATCACTGATGTCTGCATGTGCGAATACACTGACCATGGCCATTGCGGTGTGATCAAGGATGGCGATGTCGACAACGATGAGACCCTCAAACTGCTTGCGGCCGAAGCGCTCTCGCACGCCCGCGCCGGTGCCGACATCGTCGCACCGTCGGACATGATGGACGGCCGTGTTGCAGCGATCCGTGAAGTTCTGGACGCCAACGGCTTCTCGCACATCCCGGTCATGAGCTACGCGGTAAAATACGCCAGCGCCTACTACGGTCCGTTTCGCGATGCCGCTGAATCGACACCGCAGTTCGGCGATCGTCGCAGCTATCAGATGGATCCGGCCAACCGCATCGAGGCCTTCCGCGAGGCAGAACTCGACATCCAGGAGTGTGCTGACTTTCTGATGGTCAAACCGGCTCTGGCTTACCTGGACATCCTGCGCGACCTCAAGGAACGCTATAACCTGCCGCTGGTCGCCTACAATGTGTCCGGTGAATATTCGATGATCAAGGCCGCCGCGGCAAAAGACTGGATCGACGGCGACCGCGTGATGATGGAAACCCTGGTCGGCATGAAACGTGCCGGCGCTGACCTGATCATTACCTACCACGCCAAGGAAGCCGCCAGGCTGCTAAAGTAGGAGATGCGAAAAAGCGAGGGGCGATAAACGTCTCCTGACTTTATCGCCCCTCGCGCTTCACGCCTCGCACCTCGATCCTATGACTGAATACCTCCGCGACACCCTCTCGAACGGCCTGCGCGTCATCAGCGTGCCGATGCCCCATCATCACAGCACCGAGATCCTGATCTATATCGGTGTCGGCAGCCGCCACGAGAATCAGCGCAAGGCAGGGGTATCACACTTTCTCGAGCATATGCTCTTCAAAGGGACGCAGGAGTATCCCACCGGACTGGCCCTGGAGCGCGCCTTTGAAGCAATCGGCGGTTCAGCCAACGCCGCGACCGACTGCGAAACCACCTGCTTCCACTCCCGCATCCATCCTGAGCATATCGACCGGGGGATTGCCATTTTCGCCTCGATGATGCAGCGGCCTCTGTTCAACGATTTGGAGATGGAGCGCCGGGTGATTCTCGAGGAGGCGATGGGCGATCTCAACGAGACCGGCCGTCAGATCAACTCTGACAACATCATTGCCGGTCTGCTTTTTCCGGGGCATCCTCTCGGCCAGCCAACGGTCGGCAATCGGGCTGCGATAGCACGACTGACCCTTCGACAACTGCAGCGTCATCATGCTGCCTACTACACTCCACACAATGCGGTGTTGGCCGTGGCTGGCCCGGTCGAGCACCGGCAGGTCGTTGCCGCGGCACAGCAGCACTTTGGCCGCTGGCAGGGGGCCGCCGCTCCACAACCAAAGGCATGGGCCAGCCTCGCAGACGCAGGCACGTCCCTGCGCTGGGTCCGTGACGCCGGCTCTCAAATCAGCGTACAACTAGCCTTCCTGCTGCCTGGTCGTAACAGCGAGCATGCTGTCAACCTGCGGATCTTGAGGCGGGTGCTCGGTTGGGGAGGAATGAGCCGCCTGATGCTGCGTCTGCGCGAGGAGTTGGGGCTGACCTATGCCGTTGATGCCTCACTCGGGCTCTATGCCGATGCCGGTATACTGGCGATTGACCTCGCCGTGTCCCAGGAGAATCTGGAACAGGCAACCATAGCCATCCTCGACATCCTGACGGAACTGCACACCACTGAAGTCACTCAGGATGAACTTGATCACGTCCTCAACTGTTACCGCTGTGAACTTGATTACTCACGCGACCAGGTCGATGAAATGGCCCTGCGCTATGCATGGGGCGAACTCGCCGACTGCCGCCGCACCATTGCCGACGATCACGCCGGCATCGACAAGGCAACGGCCTCGGGACTACAGCAAACCATCAGAGAACTTCTGACGCCGAACAACCTGCGCGGGGCGATCGTCGGCCCTTATCGCACACCTGACCGCAAGGCTGTCGAAAAGGTCATTGCCGCCTGGCGACCGGGCCGCGACATATAAGCGGGGATTCAGAATCTGTTTTTGAAAAACTGCCCGGTTGAATTCACGAGACCCCGGAGACCCCGCTGCAAGCAGTGTCCCGGAGATTCTCAGATCGCACAAGGATTGTCGCGGGGACAGCAAGCCAAGGGTGCCAACGGCAGGAGCTTTGGGCGTCAGAGGGCCTTAAACGTTACTTGCAAACCGGGGTAAAGTTTTTGCAATCTTGCATATGAGGATATCGGTTGACCGCAGGGATCTCTGCCGTGGGGAGGCAAGCATGGCAAGGCATCAACGCTTACAGCAATTGAAAGATGGCCGCACGTTTGACCTGCTCGTCATCGGTGGTGGCGCGACGGGCTGCGGGGTCGCTCTTGACGCGGCAAGCCGTGGCCTGGACGTTGCGCTGGTTGAGAAAAACGACTTTTCCGAAGGCACCAGCAGTCGCAGCACCAAGTTGGTTCACGGCGGTGTCCGCTACCTGGAGATGGCCGTAAAAAAACTGGACCGGGTGCAGTACCACCTGGTCAAGGATGGCCTTCGCGAACGTGGCCTCCTGCTAAAAAACGCACAGCACCTGTCCAACCGGTTGCCCCTGATCACGCCGCTCTACAAATGGCTCGACGTGCCTTATGTTTTTTCGGGCCTCAAACTCTACGACCTCCTCTCCGGAAAGCAGAATATCGGCCACAGCCGCCTGTTGAGCCGCAGGGAGGCCTTGCGGCGCTTCCCAAAGTTGAAAGCCGAAGGGCTCAAGGCCGGAGTGCTCTACTACGATGGCCAGTTCCACGATGCCCGCATGGCCTTGTCCCTGGCGTTAACGGCAGAACAGCATGGGGCGACAATTGCCAATCATGTTGCCGTTTCCGGGTTATGCAAAGAGAGCATGAAAATTACCGGAGCGGCGCTGACCGATTCTTTGACCGGGGAATCCTGGCCGTTAAAGGCCAAGGGCGTAATCAATGCCACCGGCCCATTTGTCGATCAAATAAGAATGATGGACAACCCCGCAGCAGCAAAAATTCTTTCTGCCAGCACCGGAATTCACCTCGTGCTGGATAAACGCTTCGCTCCACCCGATACGGGTCTGATGATTCCAAAAACCGAAGATGGCCGGGTTCTATTTGTCCTGCCCTGGGAAGGTCATGCCTTGGTCGGCACGACTGACGAACCTGCAGAGGTGACCGATCACCCCCGGCCGCTTGAAACTGAGATTGACTACCTGCTGCGTCACGTCACCCGTTACTTTAACCTGAAGGTCAAAAAATCAGATATCAAGGCCGCCTGGTCAGGACTGAGACCGCTGGTGTCCGACCCCACTGCCGCCGACACTGCCAAGCTGGCCCGCGATCATGTGATTGAGGAGAGTGACAGCGGCTTACTGACAATTGCCGGCGGCAAATGGACCACGTATCGGAAAATGGCTCTTGATACCGTAGATCACGCTTTAAAGTGCTTCAGCTTGTCAGCACCGAGACCGACCTGTCAGACCGAGCAGCTACCGATTATCGGAAGTGCCGACTATAACGAGAAAGGCGATCTCGAACTGAGCAAAAGATATGGCTTCGCGGCCGACATTGCTGCCTACCTGAATCGAACCTACGGTGACCAGGCGGAACGGGTTGCGGAGTTAGCAGAATCAGGGCAAGGCATAAGGCTTGTCAAAAATCACCCGCTTCTGGAAGCGGAAGTTGTTTATGCTGTTCGCCATGAACTGGCTGAACGGGTGATCGATGTTCTCGCTCGGCGCACGCCATTGGCCTTGCTGGATACCAAAGCAGCACGGCGGGCGGCACCGAGGGTACTGGAAATCATGGCAGAGGAACTGGGTTGGGATCAACGTCGCCGTGATGAAGAAGTCTTATTGATTGAAACGAGGTTGTCTGAGGCACTTTAATCGCGAGGCGGTCCATGACTCGCCTCAATGACCGTGATGTCTTCAAAGAAGGTCCTAAACAGATTAGGTGGACAGGCCATACTCTTAATGATCGAAGAAATTTCTGGCCCGAGACTCTACACTGTGCATGGAGCGTTCGGCTGACACCCTCTGCCAGGGAAGAAAGCGTGGTAGAATGGAGGATGTGTAACCCCTTAACGCGAGTTTTTTGAAAAACCCAGAAAGGATATCCCCATGAAAACTTTAACCCGAACTGTTCAAAAACTATTTCCCGCCCGAATGACTGCAAGTGCTCACTGCGACGGTCCCTGCGGGGTTTACGATCCTGCTTCTGCCCGGATTGCCGCGGAAGCGGCTCTCTCCATGACCAAGAAAATCCTCGCCCTTGATCCCGGTGACCGCAGCCATGCCACCGCGAACAGTCTTTCGCGCTATATCACCATCAAGGAAGAGCAGGCCCAGTTGGCAAAAACCGATCTTCTGGTTTTGTGGACCGACTATTTCAAGCCGCAGCACCTGGAACAACACCCTGATCTTCACGACATTTTCTGGCGGGCTGCCAAGCTCTGCTCGGCGGTCAAAGTGGAGGTAAGTGTTGAAAAGGCTGAAGAACTGATGGCGGCCATCAACAAAATTCACACCATCTTCTGGGCGACCAAGGGTCGCGAGGTTCCTTATTATACGGCCGGCTGATCGGGCTTGTGCAAAAGGGTCTTAAAGAGCTGTGAGAGGTGCAGCATGCAGGAGAGCAACTGTAAAGAGATTTTATTGTGGCTGACCAGACGCCGACGGCGTTGCCGGGTGATGGGCCCCTCAATGCTGCCCTTGCTCTCCAGCGATGATGAAGTCCTCGTCGATCTGCAAGCCTATCTGTACAGGCCCCCGCTTATCGGTGATATCGTCATTGCCCGCCATCCGACCCAGGCCGGGCAAAAGATTATCAAACGGATAAAGGGGGTAGACGAGGACGGTCGATTCCAACTGCGGGGCGATAACCCAGACCCTGCCCGGAATAGCTCCATTCTGGTGCCCTTTTCGCTGATCCTGGGACGTGTCACCAGCCGTTTTGCGGCGGCAAAATGACCAGCGTAAGGGTCATTTTCTACAACTGAATACTTCAGTGTTTGCGCACATTTTATTGAAAATCAATCCGGTTATACAACAGAGCCTTCTTTAAGACCCTTTTTAATGACTCCTCGAGGCCTGATGAAGTTCAATCGTTGCTAAAGCTGAAGAGATGGCCTCAAGTTGCACATCACTTAAAAAATCGAGGTTGTTCATAGTGGGAAACACCTTAATTGACGAACGCAGACGACTAACATTCCGTTGGGGCTTGGTCGTTTTAGCGAAAGGCAAGTGACAACTGGCGCAGTACTGTTCGTAAAGCGCGACACCATTTGTGGCCGGTTGTGATTGAGAAGCCAGTTTAGATGAAGTGCTTACAGAACATGCAGCCAGAAATATCGAACCGCAGAAAGCAACAAGCAATAAACGCGTCATTGTGTCCTCGACAACAAGAAGATGGAAGGCTCGATCACCAAACTGAACAGGAGACCTGTTATGCTTGGCGAACAACGAAAAGCCGGAAAACTCCTCACGGTAAAAGCAAGAATAAGGCCAAGACAGGTCAGCGGCTTGGAGGTTAAGAGCTCATACGCCCTCTTGTACCAGAGACTTAAGGACAAATAGTTTTTTGAGCGGGGAACCCAGCATGAGAAATATTTAGGCATAGAAGAAAGTGTCCGTGCGTTCAGGTTGACAATGGCACAGAGGTGTAACACGTTGTAGTGACTGCTGCACACTCAACGACCCTGCGGCCTTGCAACGGCAAGCCTCTTATCGGGTTGTGACATCCGGCTATCAAAAACCTTGCGTTACGGGAGTGGTCAAATTGTGGTTTTACAGTAGCCACAGGATAAGGCCGCCAGACATAACTGGTGGCCATTTTTACATCCTATGTCCTTGGTGGCTGAGCCGCCGCATGTTCCGGAGGCTTACTCCTGGCCCCCTTACGGCCAGGTCCCAGCTTTGGTGGAGGGCTCCGGCGCGAAAGGCATCATCGCAGTACTAGAGCATCTGGTTGCACGAAATAATTTCTTTCAGCACCGGATTCCGATTTTAGGAGCGGCTGGCAAGCGCAGAGGCTGTCGTTTTCAACGTAGATGGCGCAGATCCAAATCATCCGCAAGTCGAATTATCCCCGGGCCTCAGCCCAAAAACCGCAGGCATGTCATTTTCCGAACATCTTTCTTGAGTTTGTTCGTTTTGCTGCGGTCTGGTGTTATAATGGTCGGCACGGGAATGATTCCGGAAGCTTGTCCGGTTTACACAGAGGCATATTCACCCGCAATTAACCCTTTTGTCGGCAGGTAGGAGCCTATGCGTCAGTCACAAAACAGTCTTCTCCGGCGGGTCACCCCAGCCTGGGCCATCAGAGCCTGTGTCCACGCTTTTATCGCCGCGATTCTATGTGCACCATCACCCCTCCATGCGGCAGTCCAGGAGCAGACCGATTCGATGCGCAAAAGCGTCATGGCCCTCGACAGCGCCCGGCAGACAGCCTTGGACGAACTCGAGAGAACCTCCCTGTCCAAGGGCGAAACAGACGACTACAAGGATTTTATCATTTACCTCAACACCCGAATCGTCAACTACTGCATGGAACTCGCCGAACAGGGAGGCGAGGCCGCCGTGGAAGGGCTGCCATGCCCCGCAGCCCCAATGACAGGCAACTCAGCAGCCGGGCAAAAGCCCGCCGAGGAGACATTCATTTACTTGCCGGTCGCCAATCCAGCAGAGACCCACACCCAAGCGGAAAAAACCGCGAGCATGGACACGCAGCTGTTTGCCTCACTCGCCGAATTTGACGAGCTGCTCCTGAAGGAAGAAGAGCAGGTGTCTGCCAGGGTTCCGAGTCAAAGGGAGGCAGGAGATGACGGCCGGGACGGCACATCTGGAAGCGCTGGGGCCTCCGGCGAGGCCGGAGAATCAGGCACCGGCGAGCAGGGCGGGGCCGGCGCGACTTCGACAGACGCGGGGGCTTCCGGCTCAAGCGCCGCACAGGGAAGGCAGACGGCGCAGGCCGGGGCTTCTCCCGCCGGGGCACAAAGCGGCGCCGGCGCGGCCAATGCCGACATCGACCAATCGACATACGGAGCCCCTGGCGGCAAGCTCCCGCCACCACGGGATGATGATATCGTTGCCAGGCAGTTGCGCGAGGCCGCCGAGAAGGAAACAGACCCCGAGCTCAAGAAGAAACTCTGGGAGGAGTACTGGAAGTATAAAGGCGTGAAGAAGGGAGAATGACCGGTTGATGAACAGGTTTTGCATATTGATTGTAGTGCTCATGACGCTTGCCGGTTGTGCCACGATGCAGGGCGAGGTCGCGGATCACGTCAGGCCGATGGTTGCCGCTGCAAGAGCTCGACAGCTCGGAACTGCTCGACGTGGCAATCGTCATCTTTGATTCGGCAGAGCTGACCGACAAGGAAATCGGGGAATTGGGCCTGTCCGCAGAAATCCGCCGGGCGGAAGAGCGTTACATGCCGATCCAGCTCAAATATACCATGCAACGAACCGGTTACTGGGGGGCGGTACGCGTGGTACCCTCACCAAGCAAGGCGCACCTCCAGGTCCGCGGAACGATCGTCCATTCCGACGGTGAGCAGCTCGCCCTCGAGATTGAAGCGTACGATTCGCGCAACGTCAAGTGGTTCGCGAAATCCTACTCGGAAGAGCTTCGTTTGCAAGATTACTCCGGTATCGCCCCGGAAAAAAAAGACCCTTTCCAGGACATCTACAACACTATCGCCAACGACCTGGCGGCATATCGCGAGAAGCTCGCAGCTGGGGACTTCCGGGAGATCCAGCAGGTCTCGGCGCTGCGGGCCGCCCACGACATGGCGCCGGATGCGTTTGACGGGCACCTTGAAGTCGACAAAAAAGGCCGGTACAAAATCGTTCGCCTGCCCGCAGAGAGCGATCCGATGCTGCAACGGGTCCGCGCCATCCAGCTGCGGGACGACATGCTGGTCGACACCATCAACAGTTACTACGAGGTCTACTACAACGATCTCTGGCAGCCCTACAGTGACTGGCGCAAGCTCTATAACCAGGAGCTCGTCGCCATGCAAGAGATAAAAAAACAGGCCCTGACCCGACAGTTGCTCGGCCTTGCCGCAATCGTTGGCGGCGTAGCAATGAGCACCAACTCCAATACATCATCGTCAGGGTTGCCCGGCTTGATGGTGGTCGGTGGTGCGGCGGCGATTTACAGCGGCTTCCAGAAAAGCCAGGAGACCAAGATCCACAAGGACGTTATCGAGGAGTTGAGTGTCTCCTTCTCATCTGAGGCAGAACCCCTGGTGGTTGAAGTGGTTGGGGAGACCGTCAGGCTGACCGGTACGGCGGAAGAGCAGTACCAGCAGTGGCGCAAGATGCTTCGCGAGATTTATGCTTCGGAAACCGGCTTCCCGCTCGCTCCGGAAAATTCCAGTGTTGAGGCGGCACCCCATAAACCCGCAGAGGCCATGTAGGCTGGTCCGATGAGCGAGGAGTCCAGGCAGAAAAAACCGACCGAGCAGCAGACCCGGCCACCGGACCTGGTCCCCCCCGGTGCAGAGACCGCGGAGCAATCCAAACCCTCCCGCCTCGTGCCACTGGCGATTGTCGGGACCGGCCTGCTGCTGGCAATTTTTGCCCTGCTCGTGATCTTTTTGCCAATGGGCAGCGACGACCGGGCGGCAAAAGGGTCAGCGGAACCCTCTCAAATCACGGCGAAGCAGGCACTGCAGGAAGCGTCTGCGCCTGACTCCAGGGCCGCAGCAGAAATAGAAGGACTGATCGGCGACTGGCTGCGCGAACAGGCCGGAGCCGAAGCTGCGAACATTGCCGCCTGGGGTGGCGAAACTTATGCCGGAGCAGTCGCCCTGGAGCAGGAATGTGAGCGGCTGCTCGGCGAGCGGGAGTACCTGCTGGCGAGGGACTCATGTACCGCGGCGATCACAGAGCTGGGCCAGCTCATGACGGCAAAACCAGACCTCCTCGAACAAGCCCTGCTGGCCGGGAACCTGGCCCTGGAAAACGGTGAACCGGAAGCCGCCACCGAGCTCTTCCAGAGAGCGCTGGCGATTGACACCGACAGCGAACAGGCACTCGCCGGCATCCAGAGGGCGGAAAACCTGCCGAAAGTGTTGCAGTTCGTCAAAGACGGCACAGGGCTGGAAAATTCCGGAGACGCAAAGGGAGCCCTGCTGGCATTTCAGGCCGCCGTCAGCCTCGACCCCGCCTACCCACCGGCCCGGGAAGCACTCAAGCGTGTCGAAACATCTGTTGCCGACCGGGAATTCCAGCAGGCGATGAGCCAGGCCTTGCAGGCGCTGTCAGCTGGCCGCCTGTCCGCAGCGGGGCAAGCCCTGCAGCAAGCCGGCGCAATCCGACCGGGCGACCCTGCCGTCAGTGACCTTAAACAACAACTCGCACGCAGGCACCTTGCTGCGCAACTGGACAACCTGCGCCAGGAAGCCGCCAGGCTTGAACAGGCTGAACACTGGCCGGAAGCCTTGCAGTCTTGCGAAAAGGCCTTGACCCTTGATGCTCACGCCTCGTTTGCCGCCACCTGCAAGGAACGGGTCGGCCGGAGAGTCGACCTGGACAAGCAGCTGCAGGGGCTTCTGGCCCAGCCGGAGCGGCTGTTCGAGGACGCGCCGCTCAAGGGGGCACGACAGCTCCTCGCCCTGGCAAGGACTATCGAACCGCGCGGGCCCCGTCTGGCCAACCAGATCAAGCTCCTGACAGGACTGATTACCGAAGCGGAGGCAGAGGTTGAGGTGGTCCTTAAATCCGACGGCCTGACCGAGATAGCAATTTACCATGTCGGTCGGCTTGGTCGTTTCCTGGAGAAGCGGCTGGTCCTGCGCACCGGTGACTACACCGCGACTGGCAACCGGGAAGGATACCGGGATACGCGGCAGACGTTGAAAGTCAGACCGGGTGCGGGAGCACTCACATTCACCCTGCTTTGCAAGGAGCCGATTTGAACCGCCTGATCGAGTTATTCAATAGCGAAGGGGTCGTTCAGCTCGACGAGTCGAGCCTGCCGCTGCAGATCGGCACGCATCAGGCGGCGCACATTCGCCTGGAAGGCAGTTTCGGGATTGCCGCCTATGTCGGAGAAGACCGCAACTACCTTTTTATCCAGCCGGCAGAAAATGAAATCGCCGTCTTTCACAACGATGAAAGGGTAACCAGCTCGGTCTGGTTGAAATCGGAGGACACGACCCGCATCGGCACGACTCTGATCTATTGGAAGCTGAGCGGACAACGCGTCGAGGCCCGGATCTCAAGCTCTGCCGAACCCAGGCTGGAACCGCCGACCGAGTTACCGGACCGGACCGCAGACGCCAAGGCAGAGAGATCTGAGCCGCCCCCGACAACTCCTGACGAGTCGTCTTCTGTCGGTCGCCACAAGCGTCCGATCTTCATTGGCCTGTTCATTCTGCTCCTTGTCTCCGCCGCCTTTGTCCTGCTGGCCAAGCCGATGGCCGTCACGGTCACTCCAACTCCGGACAATATCGACATCACCGGGTTCCCGCCGGTGCTGAAATATGGTGACCGCTACCTGGGTATCATTGGCAGCTATCTTCTGCAGGCTGAGAAAGAAGGCTACCAGCCCCTGGTGAAAGAGATTGAAATTAGCAGGGCTGACAGCAGCTATGCTTTCAACATGGAAAAGCTTCCGGGACTGATTGACCTGACCAGCGAACCCGCCGGGGCGACCGTGATAATCGACGGTGCGATTGTCGGCTCGACCCCCCTGTACGGGCAGGAGATTGGCGCGGGATCACGCACTGTCCGCTTCGAGCATGACCGCTACCTTGCGGAAGAGAGGTCCGTCGAGATCGAAGGTTTTGGCAAATCATCAAGCCTGGCCGTTGTCCTGGCACCGGCCTGGGCCAGATACGTCATAGAGACGGCCCCTGCAGGGGCAACCTTAGCCGTTGACGGCATCGAAAAAGGGGTGACGCCCATGGACCTGGAGTTGCTTGCCGGACGACGGGAGCTTGTCTTTACCAGGGCAGAGTACACTCCCCTGGCAGTCGAACTGGCCATCGAGGCAGGCCAGGACCGGCAGCCTCCGGTCTATCGCCTGGAGCTGGCGCCAGCAATTCTGAAGATCCGGTCGGAACCTGCCGGGGCCACGGTGACGACCGGCGGTATCTACCAGGGCCGGACGCCAGTCGAAATTTCCCTGCCGGCAAAGACCTCACATGAAATCCGCTTTTCCGCCGCCGGCTACAAGGGCGCAAGTCGCAAGTTGACGCTGGGCCCCGGAGAAGAGCATGAGCTTGAGGTCTCTCTCGAACCTGAATACGGTGTGATCTTCATCGCGGCAGCCCCCGCGGATGCGACCCTCTTGATCAACGGTAAGGCCCAGGACAAGGCAAACGGGCGCTTCAGCCTGCCGACCCGGGCACACACCATCGCCCTGCAGGCCGAGGGCTATCAAACGACGACCAAAGACCATCACTCCCCAGGCAGGCTACAGTCAGAGGTTGGAACTTGCCCTGACCCGCAAGGGCGCCCCTGCTATAGGGACAAAAGCCGCTGCCGACACCGTAACCAGGACCGGCCTCGGTCAGAAGTTGGTCCTGGTCGAGCCGCGCTCGTTCCGGATGGGCGCTTCACGCAACGAACCGGGGCGCCGCGCCAACGAAAACGAACACGAAGTGCTCATGCAGCAGAAATTCTATCTCAGCGAACGTGAAGTGACCAATGCCGAATACCAGCGCTTCCAGGCGCAGCATACCTCCGGTAGTCTCCGGCAACCGTTCGCTGGAAATCGCTTCCCACCCGGTGGTCAACGTCGCCTGGGAGGACGCTGCCCGTTTCATGAACTGGCTGAGCCTGAAGGATGGCCTGCCGCCCTATTACACTGAAAAAGACGAGACCATGGTTGCAGGATCGCCCAGAGGGACCGGCTACCGGCTGCCAACCGAGGCGGAGTGGGCCTATGCTGCCCGCGTCGCAGGGCGCAAGGAAATGGCCCGCTATCCCTGGCCCGGGAAATTCCCGCCCAAGGGAAAAGTGGGAAATTTTGCCGATGAATCCGCCCGGCACATCATCCCGACCGTCATCGATGGATACAACGACGGCTTTGCCGCCACCGCGCCCACCGGTTCCTTCCCAGCCAACCCCGCGGGGATTTATGATCTCGGCGGCAACGTTGCCGAATGGTGCCAGGACTATTACGCCGCCGACGCAGCCAGTGCGAACAAAGGGACGACCGACCCGATGGGACCCGGGACCGGCAGTCATCACGTAGTCAAGGGCTCTGGCTGGCGCGACGCCAGTATCACCGAACTGCGGTTCAGTTACCGCCGTTACAGCCGTGAACCGGCCAGTGATATCGGTTTCAGAATTGCGAGGTATGCCGAATGAGGACGATCCTTTTGACCATGCTTCTGCTGCTGCTGGTCGTTGGCAACGGCACGGCGGCAGACAAACAACCCGACAAGGATTCCGCCAAGAAGCCTGGGACGAGCGAGACAAAAAAGAGCTCCGGGCAGGATGCCGTCGACAAGAAGGATGCGGTGCAGTGGCCGCGCCCTTACAAGCCAACCGAAGAAGTCAGTGCCGACAGCATGGTCCCTTTCCCAACAGACATCTGAACGAGGTGGACAAGCGATGCGCAGAAAGAACTTCCCTATCGAAATGGTTTACCAGGTTTTCAGCCTGCTGGTGGTCTTCATTATCGTGCACGGCGCTTACGTCGCGCTGATTCGCCCCCAGGCCGACTCGTTTCTGGCGGCGGAGCAGGTCCGCATGGCGGAACAGCCTGATGCCGTTCAGGAACAGAACTTCTACGTCGTGATCAAGGACTTTGAACAGGAAGCCTGCATGATCCTGTTCTTCTGGGCACTGGCCATTCTCGCCTACAAAGGGGTCGTTGTCTGGCGCCAGCAGGGACAACTGGAGGAAGACCTCCTGCAACTTCCGCAGAACATGCCGATCGGCCCCGAGGACACCCGGGAATTGATCGGTCGGCTGCAGGACCTTCCCGGAGAGAGCCGTCGGTTCCTTTTGCCCACGGCACTGTTGAGTGCAACCCAGAGATTCGCATCGACCCGCAACATCCAGGATGCGGCAACAGCGGTCCGGACCGCCTGTGACACCCACGGCGACCGCCTCGACTCGGAGCTTTCGATCATCCGCTACGTCGCCTGGGCGATCCCCTCGGTTGGCTTCATCGGTACCGTCCGCGGTATCGGTGCTGCCCTCTCCCAGGCGCACCGCGCCGTCGAGGGAGATATCACGGGCGTTACACAGAGCCTCGGGGTCGCCTTCAACTCGACGTTTATCGCCCTGGTCTTAAGCATCATTCTGATGTTTTTCATCCACCAGCTCCAACTGCGGCAGGAGCGGCTGATTCTCGACGCCGACAGCTACTGCCACCAGAACCTGATCAACAAGCTGCGCACCAAGCCGTTGCCATAAGGTCGCCCCGTGCCCAAAAACAGGCGAAGTAATTCAGAGTTCAACCTGTCTTTCCTCGACATCATGTGCTGCGGCTTCGGCGCCGTCGTCCTGCTGGTGATGTTGCTGAACGGCGACATGCTCACAACCAGGAAGGAGATCGTCGCCGACCTGCGCAGTGAAGTAACCCGCATGGAGCGCGAAGTGCGGGCCGGCGAAGAGCTCCTGGTCAGCCTGCAGAACAGCATGATTGAAACCGAGGCGGAGATAGTCCGGACCGAAGGGTTGTCCAGGGAAGTCATCGCCAGGATCGAGCAGACCAAGGTCGAACTGGCTACCCTGCAGGGCAAAAGCCAGGCCTCGAAAGCGCATATCAATACCCTCCAGTCTGACCTGCTCAACCTCGACGAGAAGGTCAGCCGGATCGGCGCGGACCAGCAGACGCAACTGGCCAAAGGCGCGCAAGTCCGTGAATTTGTCGGCCAGGGTGACCGGCAGTACCTGACCGGATTGCGCCTCGGCGGCAAGCGGGTCCTGCTGCTGGTCGACGCTTCGGCCAGCATGCTTGATGAAACGATCGTCAACATCATCATCCGCCGCAACCTCGACGAACGATCCCGCAGGGACTCGCCGAAATGGAGGCGCACCATCAGGACGGTTGAATGGCTCGTCGCCAACCTGCCGCCTGACAGTGCCCTGCAAATTTACACGTTCAACACCAAGGCCGTCCCGGTGGTGGCCAACCTGCAGGGGAAATGGGTTGACGGCACGGACACGTCCAACGTCAACCGCATGCTCGCAGCCCTCAATCAAACCATCCCGCAAGGCGGAACCAGCCTCTTCAATGCCTTCTCTGCGGTCGCTCACATGGGACCGCGGCCCGACAATATCCTGCTGCTCACCGATGGTCTGCCGACTCAGGGTGAACGCGAGTCGGGCCAAACAACGATTTCGGGGGGAGAGCGGTTGAGCCTGTTCCACCAGGCCGTGACGAAACTGCCAAAGGCTGTGCCGGTGAACACCATCCTCTTTCCCATGGAAGGCGATCCGATGGCCGCCGTCTCCTTCTGGCAACTGGCCATCGAAACCAAAGGCTCCTTCCTGACCCCGACGAGGGACTGGCCATGAGCAGACGACGCCGCCAGTTCGAGGTTTTCAACCTCTCCTTCCTTGACGTGATCTCCTGTGGCTTCGGCGCCATAATCCTGTTACTGGTCATCTCGAAGATCTCCGAGCCACGGGTCATCGAACAGACCAGCACCGATCTCTCCGGCCTGGTGATCAGGCTCGAGGAGGAACTTCACGAAATCCGTGGTGATACCCAGATTCTCAACCGACACCTGATCGCCAAGCAGGAGCAGCTTTCCCAGCACAAGGAAAAGCTGGCTCGCCTGCAGGGCGCCCTGACCAGCATCGAGGGAGAATATCGTCTCGACAGCAGAGCTTCCGAAGCCCAGAGTGTCATCGCGGACAAACTGGAAAGTGCCAAACAGGAACTGACCGATGAGATGCGCCGGCTGAATTCCGCATACCAGAGGCCGAAAGAGGACGCCGTCATCGGCGGCATCCCGGTAGACAGTGAATACATTATCTTCGTCATCGACACCTCCGGCAGCATGCAGCGTTTCGCCTGGCCGCTGGTCCGTCAGAAGATGAAGGAAATTCTGGATATCTACCCGCGGGTCAAAGGGATACAGGTGCTCAACGATATGGGCGACTACATGTTCTCCCAGTATGCCGGGAACTGGATTCCGGACTCGAACGCCCGCCGCCGGGCGATTTTGGAACGCCTTTCCACCTGGGCGCCTTTCTCCAACTCCAGCCCGGTCGAAGGGATTACCATGGCAATCGGGCGCTTCTACGCGCCAGACAAAAAGATCAGCCTCTATGTTTTCGGTGACGACTTTTCCGGTGGGCTCATGCAGAATGTGATCGACACGATCCGCAAGAAGAATGCGGCAGGCAACGGCAGGGACAGCCGGGTACGCATCCACACCGTCGGCTTCCCAGTGCTACTGGCCCAGCCTGGAGCGGGACAAAACGCCGCCCGTTTCGCGGCCCTGATGCGGCGGTTGGCAGAGGACAACAACGGCAGCTTTGTCGGACTCCCCGACCTGAGGTAATCATATCGAGTCAAACGATCCCGAACTAGGCGTTGTTCCGGGAATCACGATGCGATACGATGGACATGTCAAAGGCAGCGAATCAAGCTTACGGGGAACGCAATGAAAACAACCTATAGCATCATGATCCTGGCCGTGTTGCTGGCTCTTTCCAGCTGTTCCAGCGCGAGGCGACCGGTCCTCTACCCGAACGCCCACCTGAACAGGGTCGGGCAGCAGCAGGCCGACGCGGACATCAATGCGTGCATGCGTGCGGCCGAAGCCAGCGGAGCCAACGCCAACAGGAGCGAAGACGTCGCCAAAAGCACAGCCAAAGCCGGTGCGGTCGGAGCGTCCACGGGAGCGGTTGTCGGAGCGATTTCTTCAGGCACAAGCGTCGGCCAAGGAGCTGCGATCGGTGGCGCGGGAGCGGCTACGGCAACCCTGGTCAGCGGTGCGTTCGACGCCTCGGAGCCAACGCAAATATATAAACGCTTCGTTGACCAGTGCCTGCTCGACAAAGGCTACCAGCCGATCGGTTGGCGATAATCGGTCCGCCCTTTTCCCCCCGCCCCTCCGGTGCGGCGACAGCAATCCCGCGGCAAGCCCTGACTCAGTAATCAATCCCCGGCTGCGGTTCGATGTCTTTACGGTAGGCGTGTTTGATTTCACAGACTTCGCTGACCGTGTCGGCCATGTCCACGAGATCGGGATGGGCGTCGCGCCCGGTCAAAACCATGTGCATCAACACCGGCTTGCTCTTCACCAGGCCCAGAACCTGGTCGAGATCGACCAGCTTCAGTTTCAGGGCATTATTGATTTCATCCAAAATGACAATATCGTAATCACCGCTCTTGATCTTGTCCATGGCAAGCTCAATTGCGGCCTGGGCGTTGGCGCGGTGTTCTTCACGGCTGTAGGGGTTGCCCTGGATACCGCAGAAGCCCATTCCGGTGGTGTGCATCTCCACCCGCTCGCCAAGCAGCTTCACACCATCCCATTCCCCGGAATAAAGGTCCCCCTTCATGAACTGGATGATGCAGATTTTCATGCCATAACCGCTGGCCCTGAGGACCATACCCATGGCGCTGGTTGTCTTGCCCTTGCCATTGCCGGTGATCACGACCACCAGGCCATAAGGCTTCTTCGGGACCAGCTTGTCCACTTTGACCGGTTTTAACTGTCTCGCCATTTTATTCCCCTGAACGGTTGGGTGTGCCCGTCATTTTAGCTCCGATTCTGCAACAGTATACTTGTTTCGCCATCGTCTTGGAAAACCTATTCGGGCTGAGATGAAAAAGGCAGAAAGCCGGATCGTCGTCTTTTCCAGTCCGGGCATCGATATTGAGGAGCCCGCAACAATTAAGTATGGTGTCTCGATATTTAAAATGATACCCTTCCCGGGAATTTTAGCGTAATGAGGCCTCTATGAGCAACGTCGCACCTTACCTGGGTTTTCTTACCGTGTGCTTAATGATCGCATTGTCTCCCGGACCCAGCTGGGTATACACCATATCGACCACGCTCGGGCACGGCAGGAAATACGGTATGATCAGCAACCTTGGCAACTCCGCCGAGATCCTCTGCCATGGGTGCCATGCACGCCCTGGTTGCCGGCATTGTTCATACCCACCTGATTTTTTTCAGCAGCGGGATATCACGCAGGCTGAAGAACTCCGGCAAAGCACAAAAGGCCATACGCTGGGCGACCGGGATCGTTTCTCTCGGTTTCGGTGCGCAGCTGGTACTCGCTGACCAGTAGCACTCTTCCCTTGTCTTAAAAAAATAAACCGCAAATGAAAGGCAATTTGTGAAAAAGTATTTTGTGTTAATCGCAGTTTGGGCCGTCAGCATCGCTTCTTTAGTAGGCGGTCTCGAGATTTACAAGAGCTACCAGGGCGCTGAATTTGACAAGACGGCGATCCCCTATATCCAGGAGAGTCATCCCGGAGATTTCGAAATGGGACCCCGAGACAGCCAAGGCGCTTATGATCCCTGAGGTCGTCGCAGCCATACCGGATGAAAAATTTATCCGGGGCATGCTTTTTTTCTCCAAGTTGGGTGCCCTGCAAAGCATCGACGAACCGAAGTTCAAAAAGGCCCACCTCGACCAGGAAACCGAGATCGGCAAGCAAACCATTCTCGAATACACGATTGCTGCGAAATACGAAAACGCTGATGCCGAAATCAATCTCAACCTGCTTGAAAGAGGTGACTCCTTCGAAATCTACCGCTTCAATTTCAGTTCTGAGTTTCTGCTCCCGAACTGACCTGATGAGTGCTTATGGCTAGTCAACCTGAACTTCCGACTCTCAGCCGCCTGGTCGAGTCAGTGGCTCCGACGCCACTGCAGGCGGTGCAACTTGAATCTGACCAACCGCGGATCTGGTGCAAACTCGAGTACCTTAACCCGTCGGGTTCCACCAAGGACCGTATCGCGGCATACATCCTTTCCAAGGCATGGCGTGAGGGGGTTATCGGACCTGGGTCACTGGTCTGCGAAGCTTCAAGCGGCTCGACCAGCATCGCTATGGCGATGGTCTGTGCCCAGTTGGGCCTGCGATTTGTCGCCATCATGCCGGAACGGTGTGAGCAACGAACGCATCCAAATGATCAAAGCCTACGGCGGCACGGTGAGACTTTGCCCTGCCGAATCAGGCATGCCCGGCTGCATTGCCCTGACCGAAGAACTGGCCCGCACGGAAGGGGCTTTCCTCCCCCGTCAGTTTGAAAACCGTGACAACGCGGAAGCACACCGACGCGGCACCGCGAATGAAATCCTGGCGCAGATACCCGGACGCACGGTCGGTGCAGTGGTCAGCGGGGTCGGCACCGGCGGTACGCTGGTCGGACTGTACAACGGCTTTCGCGATTCCGGTTGCAACGCAGTTCCGGTCATGGCCCGGCCGGTTTGCGTCAGTGAAGAGGCCTGCTATGCCAATGGCTGTTTTCAGCAGGCCGACAGCTGCAGTTTCAGCACCTGTATACCAGGGGTCATGGACAACCAGTCGGGGATTCTGCGGTCAGCGGATCTCGTAGGTATGGTTGCAATCGAGATCAAAGAAGAGTTGGCCCTGGAGACGACCCGGGCCCTGATCAGAAAGGGCTTTGCCGTCGGGCCGAGCAGCGGCCTTAACTTCGCCGCCGCCCTCGAAGTCTCCAGGCAGCTCGACCCGGCCCTGAAAATCGTCACCGTCTTCCCGGACCGCATGGAGCGCTATTTCTCCACGGCTCTCTTCCGTGAGACTCCGAAGGCCTCCTAGACTCAACAAAACACGGTTGACACATGAACAACCTATCCCTCAAAGAAGCAGTGAAGACACTCTACATTATCAAGGCCGGTTCCACTTTTGCCGACACAGCCAGCAGATATGGCGACTTCGAAGCAATGACCATCCGTGGAATGGGTATTGAGCGTGAGCATATCTGCGTGGTCAATGCCGCTCAAGGTGGCGAATTGCCCCTCAACCGATAGCTGTAGCGGAGCAATCATCACCGGTGCGCACTGCATGGTAACGGACAATCTGCCATGGAGTCTGGCCATCGAAGCCTGGATTCAAACGATCGTGGCGGCGCAAGTCCCCCTGCTGGGCATCTGCTACGGCCATCAACTGCTCGGCCGCGCCATGGGCGGCCAGGTTGACTACCATCCGCGTGGCAAGGAGGTCGGGACCTTCGATATCCGGCTGCGCGCGGCCTGCGATGAGGATCCTCTCTTCTCCGGATTGCCGGAGCACTTCCCGGTACACACCACCCACTCCCAGTCGGTGCTCGCCCTGCCGCCCGGTGCCATGCTCTTGGCCGAAAATGATTTCGAACCGCATCACGCCTTCCGTCTCGGACCCTGTGCCTGGGGAGTCCAGTTCCACCCGGAATATGACAGCCGCATCATGCGGGATTACCTCCTGGCCCAGGCGGAAAGCCTGACCGGTGCCGGGCGGGAACCCGCTGCACTGTTGAGCGCCATCCGGGAAACGCCGGAGGCGAACTCGATTTTACAGAAATTTGCCAGTCTGGCGCTGGCCTGATGGAGATATCCCGAGAGGATGAGAGAATGCTTTCTTATCAGAGACCTTGTTCTGTTATTCTGGAGATGTTGTTTGTCGAAATGAGCCTGACATTTCGTGCCGGTCAGGAAGAGACTGGCCCCTGGTGTAGACTTGAATCCCCCGAAAGGATCGTGACATGAAGGATACCCACATCAACCGCGCCGCAGTTCCCGCTCTTGACGCTATCCTCGGCCAGACTTTTCCGGTCCTTGATCATGGCCATATCCGGGTCATTGACTACATGGGTGATGATACGGCCATCGTTCAGGCCGCGCGAGTCTCCTACGGGGCCGGAACGAAACAGGTGCATGAGGACCGTGGCCTGATACGCTACCTGCTGCGCAATGCTCACACCACCCCTTTCGAAATGTGCAAGCTGAAGCTGCATATTCGCGTACCGATGGACTGCTGGCGGCAGTGGATCCGTCACCGTACGGCATCGGTCAACGAGTACAGCACCCGCTATTCCGAGGCGATTGCCGATCAACAGGGAACCCTGCCCGGCGAGTGGCGTCTGCAGACGGCTCTGAACAAGCAGGGTAGCGAAGGCTTTCTCGATCCCCGGGATGGTGAGCAACTGAGTGCCGAAGAAGAAGACTTTCACCGCTCTGCAAAAGCCCTTTACCAGGCGCGCATTGAACGTGGCGTAGCCCGGGAGCAGGCCCGCAAGGACCTGCCTCTCTCCACCTACACCGAGGCCTACTGGTCGATCGACCTGCACAATCTGCTGCACTTTCTGGCCCTGCGGATGGATGCGCATGCCCAATACGAAATCCGCCGGTATGCCACCCTGATCGGCGAAGAGATCGTCGCACGCTGGGTTCCCTTTGTCTGGGAGGCTTTCAAGGACTACCGGTTGAATGCCATGCGCATGTCCGGCCTGGAGGTTGAGCTGATGCGCATTCTGATCGCCGGAGATCAGGTCGGAGCACAGGCGTGGCTGGCTGAAAAGGGGTGGGTCGATCCGAACAACGGCAAACCGTCGCGCGAGGCGCGCGAATTTGCCGTAAAGGCGGACTCGCTTGGCATCAATATGCCAGGCACCCCGGGCTAGGGAAAGGCAAAAAGGATGGTCAGACAACTGGGCCTGTTCGCTGCATGCCTGATTTGCCAGTGCATCGCCGTCTTCGCCGGGGAAGCCGACGTCGTCAAGGTTGATGTAGAAGCAACCGGTCGGGGCGGCTACACCTTCCAGGTGACGGTATCGCACCAGGGACACCGGCTGGGACCACTATGCCGACCGTTGGGAGATCATTGATGTCGACGGCAGCGTCCTGGGGACCAGAGTCCTTCACCATCCCCACGTCAACGAACAGCCCTTCACGAGAAGTCTCTCCGGAGTGGAAATCCCGGGTCACCTCGACCGGGTGACCGTGAGAGCCCATGACCGTGTGCATGGGTTTGGTGGCAAAGTTATTGCTGTTGATTTCACAGGAAGGAATTGATGGATTTTTCAGCCACATGGAAACATCTGGCAAGATTATGGGAAAACACCCGCCTGCCCAAGGGAGGGATCTCCCTGGCTCTCGGTGGTGGCGCTGTCCTCGGCGCGGCGCACATCGGTGTGCTCAAAGCTCTTGATGAATATGGGGTAAAGATCAACCGGATCTCCGGCACCAGCATTGGTGCAATGATCGCCGCCCTGTACGCTTTCGGTAAAAGCCCCGACGAAATCGAACAGAATGTTGTCGCGTTGGAGTGGCTGGACGTAACCAGCTTCACCCTCTCCAGATACGGGATACTCAGCAATGATGACCTGGGCAGGCAGGTCTCAAGACTGCTGGGCAACGTGGACATCGCCGAAGCCCGGATACCTCTCTATCTGCTAGCAACAGACCTCAGCCATGGCACAAAGGTCACCCTGAGCAAAGGGTGATGTCTCACAGGCAGTAATGGCCAGCAGCTGTATCCCGGGCATTTTCGTGCCCGTTGAAATTGAGGGACAACTTCTGGCTGATGGCGGCTTGCTCGAAAATGTTCCGGTCTCGCCATTGCGTGAGGCCGGTGCCGGGTTTATCGTCGGTGTTGACCTCAGTGCGGGTCGCCACTATCAGCGGCCGCAGGACATTATCGATGTCTTTGCCAACGCCATTGATATCGCCATAGACAACGTAACCCGGTCGCAGACCAGCGAGGCCGACCTGATCATCGCACCGGAACTCGCGTCCTACAGTCGCAGAGATATGAGCCGTATTCCTGAGCTGATCGAGGAGGGATACCGGAGTACCGGGGTGCTGCTGGACAGACTTAAAAGCTGAATCGCCACGCCATTATCCTTGGCCGCCCCGCAGTCTCTCCAGAAGTTCCCGTTCCCTTTGCACGGCCTCGTTGCTGTGTGCCCAGAGATAGTAATTCTCCAGCCCCATGACGCTGAGACCGGCAAAGAAAACCGCCCAGAAGTTGTCCGGCAGGACGCCGGACAGGAAGTAGAAAACATAGAACGCGGTGAAGAAGGCCGTATGCATCAGACCTCTGAAAGGTTTGATGTTACGGCTCATGCGGGCCAGGGTTCCGACGATACCGGAGAAGGCGTAAATCACCAGGGCCAGGCTGATCATCTCCGAGGGAGGTGGCGCACCCAGCATCCTGCGGAAATCTTCAGTAAGTTCGGGGAGAAAAGAGAAATTGTCATAGGCACCGAGACTGACCAACAGGAACAGAACCATCGACCACAGTCCGGCCAACGACCCCCTTTCCAGACGGCGGATGCGGATCTCGATCCTGCGCCGCAGATCCTCGCGACCTGGCATTCCTTGCCCGCCTGGATGTGGCCCCGCCTGGCTCATGATCATCTCCTGCTCCGGTCAGCCCGGAGTTAGAAGCATATTTTCCGATGTATTCAGGGCAGTGGGTTTTTGGCTGAGGCGTCTCTGCTTTTGACCTGACGTTCCTCGAGCTCTTTCACGCGGGCCGTCATTTTCTGAAAAGCATTGGCCAGTCTGGCAACTTCACCACTGACTTCCGGGAAACCGCTGTCAAGATTATCATCCTGCGACCTCTCGGTAAAGTCGACAAGTTGCCTGATCGGCAGAAATACCTGGCGATAGAGCAAGGCACAAACTGCACCGACGGTAAGGATCAGGACCATTCCACTGAACATGATCATGCGACCCTTCAACTGGCTGAGGGTTTTTTTCAGGGGAGCCTGTGAGACGCCGATATCGAGAGTTCCCAGCAGGCTTTGCCCGGCATCGTGAAAATGGCAGGCGGCATTGGAACATTCCGGCTCATTGTAGATCGGTGCCGTGATTGCCAGCACATCATTGCCGGCCTGGTTGGTGAACTGTCGGGCCTGGTCCATGGTCCCCAGTGTGCGCTTCGGCTTTGATTCGGCATGGCATCCGTTGCAACCTGCAGCCGACTTGTCGATGAAACTGTCGACCTCAGCACCATCCCGGGAGAACATGACCAGCCCCTTCTTGTTGAAGATCCGGACATGCTCAACCTGTTTCTGATCGCCGATGTTGTTGATGATCTGGCTCAGGGTCTCCCGGTCGTCATGCAGCATGGCATAACGTGTCGACTTGATCACGGTGTCAGCCAGGTCCGCGGCATGGTGAATCTCGCCTGTAATGAGATCACTTTTGACGAAAGTATACAGAAGCACACAGCAGGCGATGACAAAACCGGTGACCGCACAGGCAACCGGGACAATAGCGCGACTGTTAATGCTGCTGAACATGACGAATCTCCTTGGGTTTGACAGGGAAACTGCGGGGTTGACTGGCAACCCCGCAGCCATACAGCAATCAATCTCAGTCGATCTTGCGGTACATGGCACCGGCCGGAGCAGTACTAGTCCTGACGGGTGCCGGTTTGGCTGCCTCAGCGGCAAGTGCTTCCTGCGGCTGCTCTTTCCAGGCAAAGAGGATCGGCAGACGATAGAGGATAAAGCGGTAAACCACTATGTAGATGCAGAACACTGTCACGGTCATGATCACTTCAAAAATGTGCGGGATCTCCTGGTAGAGATTCCAGTTGAAGGTGATCAGGGACGTATTCAGACGGTTCAGGACGACCCCGAAGATTGTGATGAACGCCCCCAGCCGGACCAGGCCGACTCTCTGGTTGTGAATCGCGTAGGCGAAGAGACACAGCGGCAGCACCACGGCCACGGCGATCTCAACCATGAACCACAGACCCCAGCCAGTTGCCAGGTAGCCCCACTCGTTGTCATGGGCAATGCCGATCAGTTTGATCGCCAGATAGGTGATCAGAGCCATGCTCGCGCCCTTGGCAATTCCCAAGGTACAACGATCCAGGTTGTCGAGGAAGTTGCTGTCGCAACGCCAGGCCATGGTCTTCTTGACCACAGTGCTGACCGCAATCACCATGCAGAGACCGGCCGGGATCGACGAACAGAAAAAGAAGATCCACTGGAATGGCGCCGAGTACCAGAGCGGATGGACCTTGCCCGGGGCGTAGAGAAATAGAGCGCCCAGAGCCCCCTGATGCAGGGTCGAAAGGATGATGCCAGCGACGGTCAGGCCGATAGCGATCCGCCTGATAAAGCGCTTGCCGCCCAGCCAGCCCATCCACTCGAAGAAAGCGACCGAAACTTCGGCGATCTGGACCGACAGATAGGTAGCGACATGCCAGGCGACCAGGAACAGAACTGCGGCCGGGCCGAAGGCAACGGCCATCGGGTAGGGCAGCCGCCAGGGTTGGCCAAGATCGCAGAGCAGAAAGACGACCGCGAAGAAGTAGCCGAGCAGGCCGTTGAGCAAGGCCAGGCGCTCAATCGGTTCGAAATCGTGACGACCAAAGATCTCCACCGTGGTCCCAAGCATGAATCCTGAGGCAGACAATGGCACCATGGCGAAGAGACCGAAACCGAGCAACAGGCCCCAGGGGTAATCGTTCGAAGCGTGCGTAACCGCGCTGAGTCCGAACAGGAAGCGGTAGGCGATCACCGGCAGCCCGATGGCAAAGATGATACCGAGGATCCAGTTGAACGGATTTCGCAGAGCCTGGCCGAGATATTGGCCGAAAGTCAGGCCCAGAAAAAGTTTTCTTTTTATTGTCCATGGCTGATCAGTCTTTTCATTGACCGGTGAATCAACCAGCTTCACTCCGCATTCAAGTAAGTGTTTCATTGTGCGCCTCCCTCCTCGTCATGGTGTTCTTCGACATCGTGCTCGTGATCACCGTGGCCATCCTGCTTCTTGGCCAGAAGATGGAAGCCGGTAAACATGGCCGGCCAGATGGCCAGCACCATCGGTACGGTACTGAGGAAGTCCTTGACGTTGTTGATGATCGGTTCGTTGCCCGGATTCGGGTCAAAACCAACGTCTTCGAAAGGGACTGACGACAGGTACATCCAGTGGGTCCCGCCCAGTTCCGTTTCACCGTAGAGATGATTGACATAGCGCCCGGGATGGGTCTGGATCCGCTGGTGACCGATCTTGATCAGTTCCTTGCGCTTGCCGAAGGTCAGCGCTTCCTGCGGACATATCTCAACACAGGCAGGCGGCAGGCCGTTCTTCAGTCTGGTTTCATGACAGAAGATGCATTTCTTGATCACCGGATCAAAAGCACTCGAGTAACTGTATCCCGGGATGCTGAAAGGACAGGCGATCATGCAGTTGCGGCAGCCGACACAAACTTTTGAGTTGTATACGACGGCGCCTTCGGGGGTCTTGGTATAAGCATTGACGAAACAGGAGCTCAGGCAGGCCGGTTCACTGCAATGATTGCACTGCACTTTGCGATAGACCGGCTTGCTGGCGCTCTCCGTATCGTAGCGGTTCACGACCGTGTAGGCGTTCTCATCGGGGCGTCGCTTCTGTTTGCCGCCATGAAAAGTCTCGTCAAAAACCGACATGTCATCAAATGGTTTTTGCGGAGCTGGCAGGTTCTGCTCCTTGTTGCAGGCGGCTTCGCAGCTGCGGCAGCCGATGCAACGGGTCAGGTCCACCAGCACACCCATGCCATCCGGGTAACCGGAAAAGGATCCGGCTGCCAGGGCCTTCTTTGACCCGGCCAGGGTTGTGGCGGCACATCCTGCTACGCTCGCAGCAAGAAATCTCCGTCGACTGATTCCACTCATAACAACTCTCCTTATTCTGAAATTCTTGCACCCGTAATTGTCATCTCAATGGCCACGTCTTAATGTCCGCCCTCGGCAGGGGCCGATGCTTGAGCATCCTTATGGTAGAACGCGTCTCCCTCGGGGGTCCTGGCATGGCAATCCTGGCAACCGGTCGGCCCATCCATCTTTTCGTGGCAACCGACGCAGTTCCAGTGATAGGCCGCCTTCAAGCCAGGCGTGTCAATATGGAACTGGTACACATCCGCCGCTTTACGGTTGATATGTTCCGCGGAAAAGGGATCGACAACATGGCAGTCGCGACAACTGACCGATGTGGCCTTGTCGCTGTCGGCGTGACAGCGCACGCAACGTTCGTCAGCTGTTCCGGTGCCGGCGGTATGATGATGGCAGGCCGAACAATCCTCACCAAGTTCGGTATGCATCTCATGGTCAAATTCAACAGCGTCAAAATATTTGGCCATGAGGTCTATCGAAACCTGTTCAGGCACACCATCAAATGCCTGGGCCAGGATGACTGACATGACGAATGTGCATACCGTCATCAAGGTGATTAAAGTTTGCTTTGCGCTCATGATTCTCTCCTTAATTCAGATGAGTGCCAGACGGCCCTCTCATTCGCTGACGTCACCGGGCTTCTCATTCAGGTACTTGTAGAACATCGGGAAAGCGATGAAGAACGCGAGACAGATGAGATACTCAACGCCCTTGATGTACTGGTAGAAATCCACCAGTGTATGTACACTTTCCCATTCGCCGATTTTTTCGAGTATCTGGATCATTGTAATTCCTCCTTAGTGGACAATTCCTTCGCTCTTCGGGAGACTAGATTCTGCTGGCATGGCGCTTGCCCTGCTTGGAATGATCCTTGATCAGACCTTTGACAAAACCGACCAGGAGCATGATCGTCGGCATCAGCTGCACGACAACGATTAGTGCGCAGAAGCCCAGGAAGATGCCCACCAGGACGCCACTGGAGTAGGTCTTGGTCGTATCCACGGCAAAAGCAGGGGTTACCATCGTCATCAACATCGCCATTCCCATAGTTGCATTTCTGAGCTTTTTCATAATTTCCTCCATTTAGTTGGTATGCGGTTCACAGTTGCTATTGCAGCCATTCACCTGTTGTGTTGTTGGTCACCTTTTCAAATGCGCACTTGACAGCCTCGCGCAATTCTTCTTCGTCTCCCGGCTTGCTCGGCTTGAGGGCGTGGTAGAAGATTCCCTCGCTTCGTGCTTTCCGAATCAGAGCCAGAGGCAACTCACTGGCAACCAGAATAATCGTCAGGTTGCGATTGCATTTTTTGAGAATCGGAATCAGTTCCGTTGCCAGCAGTTCATCAAATCGCGTACTGAGTAAAACAACCTGGGCTGTCTTCTTGAGTATCCCGTAGAGAACTCCTGCCGCCGAGGTGGTAACTGTCACCTGGTAACCGGCCTTGATGAACAGGTCCGCCATGCGGTTCCTGGTCAACACGTCTTCATCTGCGATGAGTAATCCTGGCATGTGCATCATCAGTTCTCTCCCGCCTGATCCCAGACCGCCCCATTTATCGGGGGCAGTCTCACCTAGTCAGCCTTCACCGAACTCTTCTCGCGGCCGGAAAACAACCCCTTGACCATACCGAAAAATAGAATCGCGGCCGGAACCAGCTGGGAAACGATAATCAGAGCAAAGAACCCCAGGAACGCATAGGTCAGAATACCCACCCCGTCTCCCTCTACTGCGGTAGCCGCATAAGCGGCAGAAGCACTACCTGCCATCATCGTGATCAACATATGCATCGTTTTCATAACGGCCTCCTTCTCTTTACTGTGTCGCTTCGACATGAAGCTCTTGATAACTGGATAGTGCATCAGCCGTGCCATTCTTAGAATTTTTTTATATAAGACAGTAAACTATCTGTTTTTGCGATGACTATTTTGCATTGTGTCGGATGGTCAATTCTGCGGTAGCCTGTGAAACGTATAATTAAAATATACTTAATTGGCCGACTAGAGCTGGTCACGCAATCTCTGCATGAGCCTAAGACTCTGGAGTTAAAGGGTTTTTTAAGAAAAAATGCACTGTATAGATCCTCTATACAGTGCAGATATTTTTATTATTTTATGAGGAGAGATTGTTGTGGCGTTGAGCTAGTCCATCACCCGCGCACGAATGCTGATTCCCTGTTTTTTCAGCATGGCCTGGAAGTTGGGGCGTTGCATCCCGACTTCTTCCGCGGCCTTTGTGACGTTCCAGTCGTTCCGGTCCAGGGCGCTCAGGAGGAAGGCTCGTTCCAGCGGCACGACCGCCTGCTCGCGCAGCAGTCGCTTCTGTTCCTTCAGTTCATTGGCATCGACGGGAACGGCTTTCTCTGCTAACAGGCTGGAGGGATCATCACCGGGCATATCCAGGTCGGTCTTCTGGATGAGGTCTGACTGGGAGAGGACGACTGCGCGCTCGATAAGGTTTTCCAGTTCGCGCACATTGCCGGGGAACGCATAGTTTTCCAACAACTCGATAACATCAGGGCAGAAGCCGCGAATCTCCTTGCCGTTCTCTTCGGCAAAGCGCCTCAGGAACTGGCCGGCGAGCAACATCAGATCCCCTTTGCGCTCACGGAGCGGCGGCAGCTCAATCGGAATGATGTTCAGACGGAAGAACAGGTCGTCCCGGAAAAGGCCCCGTTTGACCATTTCCCGTAAATTCGAATTGGTCGCAGCCACCAGGCGAATATTGATCGGCACCAGCGTCGTCCCACCGATCGGCGTCACAACCCGCTCCTGCAGGACGCGCAGCAGCTTGGCCTGAGTCGACAGGCTGATATTACCAATCTCGTCAAGCAGGACTGTCCCTCCCTCGGCTACTTCAAACAGGCCGCGCTTGGTCTGGATCGCGCCGGTAAAAGAGCCTTTGACATGGCCAAACAGCTCGCTCTCCAGCAGGCTCTCGGCAAGGGTTGTGCAGTCAACCGCCACAAATGGCTGCTCGCGCCGCGAGCTGTGACCATGAATCGCGCGGGCGACCAGCTCCTTGCCGGTCCCGCTTTCACCGGTAATCAGAACCGTGCTGTCAGTCGGCGCCACCTGGATGATGCGCTGGTAGAGTCGCTTCATTTCTCGACTGTTGCCAAGCAGGCAATCAAAACCGTGGCTCTCGTTCATCTCCCGGTGAAGATACATTTCATCAATAAGGATCGCCCGGTTCTCCACGGCGGTCTTGACTTTTTCAATAATTTCTTCGTTCTCGAACGGCTTGGCTAGATAATCCGTGGCACCGTTCTTCATCGCTTCGACCGCATTGTCGATAGCGGCGTAGCCCGTTATCAGGATAACCGGCAATTCGGGCTGACAGGTCCGGATCGCCCGCAGAACCTCCAGACCGCTCATACCCGGCATTTTCAGGTCCGTAACCAGCAGCTTGAAGCGCTCCGCCTCCAGTCGTTCCAGGGCGGCGCGGCCATTGCTGACGGTTTCAACATTGTACCCTGCACCGCTCAGGACCCGACGCAATCCTTCGCGGATTACGGCATCATCATCAGCGATCAGGATTCGTTCCATCTGTTCATTCATAAGCGCCTCTCCCTGTACTGCAACCCAGCAATTTCCAACATAACAAATAGTTCATAAATTATGCTGTAGAGATTTTCCCGCCCGGCAATTCGTCGTCTTCCTCGGCGGAGAGCCATTTTGCCACCGGCAGTTCGACAGTGAACAGAGTGCCGCGATCGACGACGCTCTGCACCTTGATGTGCCCGCCATGGTTCTGAATGATGCCATAGGAAACCGAGAGGCCGAGGCCGGTGCCGGCGATACCATTGAGCTCCTGGTTCTTGGTAGTAAAAAAGGGGTCGAAGATTCGACCCAGGTTCTCTTCGCTAATACCCTGTCCGGTATCCTCAATGGCTGTGATCAGCAGGTCGCGTTGCGGATCAGTGCGCATGGTGATCGTCAGTCGACCGCCGAGCGGCATGGCATGGCAGGCGTTGACCAGGAGGTTGATGAACACCTGCTCAATCTGGGTCGGATCAACTTCGATGTCGGGCAGGTTTACCCCGTAGTGGCGAACGATCTCGACATCATTTACCGCGGCGTGGTGTTCGACCAGAGCCAGAGTGCTCTCCATGATGCTGGCAAGTGATTTGAGCCGCTTGTCCGGAATTGAGGTCCTGGAGAAATCGAGCAGGCGCTTGACGATATCGGCACAACGCTTCGTCTCGTGTACGATCGTCCTGGCGTCCGCACGTTGATCGTCGCCGAGCCGCGGATCCTCGGCGAACATGTTTGCGAACATCAGGATTCCGCCCAACGGATTGTTGATCTCATGGGCGATCCCGGCAACCAGTTCGCCTAGCGAGGCGAGTTTTTCAGAGCGCGCCAGCTGGTAATTGACCTGGGCGATTTCTTCGGTTCTTTCAAGGACCTTTGCCTCGAGAGTTTCGTTCAACTCCCGATATTCGTCGCGGGCATCCTTCAATTTGACAGTCATGGTGTTAAAGGCTTCCGACAGTTCGCCGATCTCATCGTTGGATTTCAACTGCAGCTGGCTGTCGAGCTCCATATTCGATACCTTGCGGGCATGCAATAGAAGATCACGGACCGGGTCGATAACCATGCTTTGCGTCATCCAGCTCAGGCAGATGATGATTAACAGCATCAGAGCCCCGCCAAAGATCGCTATACTGTCCCGGTAAGCGCTGGCCTGTACGCCGATTTTTGCCAGGGTGCCCTGAACCTCCAGGTAGCCGAGAATCTTGACGTCGGGCGAATGCACATGACAGGCCGCCGTGTAGCAATCCGGCTTGTTGTCAATCTCGGTCGTAACACTGAGAATCTCCACACCCTGCGGATTTACAAAGATCCTGCGATTACTCTTCTGGGTGCTGCTCTCGGCAGACATCGCCTCTCTGTCACCCCCCTGATCACTGAGGCTGAGCACTTCTCTGGCTTTGCCTATTTCATTACTCTGGGTCGAGAAATGGACATCCCCCTGCGGACTAAAAAGACGGACCCGGTCTATTTTCTCATGCTGTGTGACTTCATCGATCATCTCGTAGACCCTGGTCCGGTTGTCCTCGAGCATCTGGAAGTGGGTCGTGTGGAGAATGATCTCGCTTAAGGTTTCAACATCATCCTTGGCATCCTGCAGAAAGACATCCTTCAGAGTGCTGATATTGAAAGACGCGAACAGCGAGATGGTAATCAGCAGGACAAGTCCCGTGCGAAACGTGAACTTGCTGATCAAGCTGTGGCTGAGCGCACCAAACCTCTTCATGGTATCCACCCGAGCAGGAGCTGAAAAAACCGGATGCGGGGGATCGAGTCGATGACACCCGTCTTGACCCTGGCACCCTGGTCATCCTAGTCATCCTGGTCATAAAATCCGGGAGATTCGGCTGCTTCCATACGGAAGGGGCGACCGCACCAGGAGCTTAAGGATAATTAATGATCCCTTACTAACATAATGTGAAGGGCTGGGGATGTCAAGATAAACCACGCAATTTGACTAGGGTTACCGCGGCTTGGCCGGTTGGGCTTTTGCTGTTTTACAGAGGGCATTTCGGATCATGACAAGACACGTTCTGCCTACGGCGAGGAGCGCTTTGTCGGGCAGTTACGCCGCCAGAGGGGGCAGCCGCTGGATAACGTCACCCGCGACGCCCTGATCGCCATGCGTGAGTTCGGCGGCAGCACCCTGCCGGTTGATCCGGCAGGGCGCATTATCGTGCCATAAGCCAGGTCAATCCCAGTGTTTGACGACACCCGACTCAAGAGCCGCGCGCTCAACCACTGCGGTCACTTCCTTGTGCACATCGGGATGCAGCAGGGACGGCACCAACTCATTTTCTTCAGCGTGCCGGGCAATGCACTGGGCTGCCGCGATCTTCATCTTGTTGTTGATCCGGGTAGCGCGAACATTCAGGGCGCCGCGGAACAGTCCCGGAAAGGCCAGAGCGTTATTGACGCTCTTGCCGTCGGCGGCGAAGGAGGCGCCAGCCTGTACGGCCAGTTCCGGCTCGATCTCCGGTTCGGGATTGGTCAGGGCAAGGATGACCGACCCCTTACGTACCATGGCCGGGCTGATCAGGCCACGACAACCCGTAGTGGCGATCACGACATGGGCCTTTTTCATAACATTATCAAGAGTTTCGGCCTCGCCTCCTGCCGCGACCAGTCGCTCGCAGGCCGCTTCATTGAGGTCGGTCCCGATCACCTTCTTGACTCCGTACGAAAGCAGCAGTTTGCTGATCCCCATCCCGGCCGCACCGAGGCCGATCACACCGACCACTGACTTGCTGAGCATCAGCCCGGAGAAACGGGTTGCGTTCAGCAGGGCGGCCAACACCACGACTGCCGTGCCGTGCTGATCATCATGCAGGACAGGTATGTCGAGCTCATTGTCGAGCACATCTTCGATTTCGAAGCACTCGGGGGCCTTGATATCTTCGAGCTTGATTGCACCGAAGGTCGGCGCGATATTGCGGACCGTGTCGATGATCACTTTGGGGTCACGATTTTCAATCAGGATGGGAACCCCGCTGACACCGACCAGATAGTCGAAGAGCACGGCCTTGCCTTCCATGACCGGCATGCCGGCGACCGCGCCGATATCGCCGAGGCCGAGAATTGCCGTGCCGTTGGTGACGATGGCGACCGAGTTCGGGATCGACGTGTACTTGTAGGCAAGCTCGGGAGAGCGATGGATATCATTGCAGATCGCGGCCACGCCGGGAGTGTAGATCTGGCGGACGTCGGTAATCGTTTCGATCCTCACCTTGCTGCGGGTAGCGATCTTCCCCCCTTCATGAACCTTGTGAACCAGGTCGATGACATCCTCAACAATGATCCCCTCCAGGGTGGTGATGGCATCGACAACATCCTCGAACTGCTGATCGGAGTCGACATAGACGACGATTTCGCGCGTATTGTGGGTGCGGCCAACCCGCACCAGGTGAATGTCGCCGATACTGGCGTTCAGCTCGGCAATGGCAGCGGTCACTTTTGCCAGGTGTCCCGGTTTGTTATTGAGCATCAGTTTCAAGCACTTGGCAATTTTTCCTGCACCTTTTTCGATTTCCATAGATTTCCCTGTAAGATTTACTTTAAACCGAACTTTGCCAAAATTGCATCCGGAGCCCGGTCGTAGTGACTGAACTCCATGGTAAATGATCCCCGCCCCTGGCTCGCACTGCGCAGCTCGGTCATGTAGCCGAACATCTCGGCGAGGGGGACATAAGCCCTGACCATATCGACGACATCCCGGGACTCCATACCCTCGACGCGGCCTCTTTTCTGCTGCAGTCCGCCGAGCACCTTGCCGGAGAATTCATTCGGGACCGTGATTTCCAGCGCCATGACCGGCTCGAGAAGCACCGGCTTTGCGGCACGGGCCGCCAGGGTCAGGCCGCGCTGTGCGGCAGCCCGGACACCGAGGGGCGTGGTCTCCCCGAGCGTAACCGGGACCTGTTCGACAACAATGGACAGGTCGACCATCGGGTAGCCGAGCTGCACGCCGGACTGTACTGCCATATTCAGGGTCTGCTCGAGGGCCTGGCGGATCTCGGCACTCAAGCCTTCCGTATCAGGTGGAGGCACGGTGATTTCGATCCCGGCACCACGCTCGCGGGGCGCGACCAGGAGAGTGACTTCAGCCCTTTGGACCTTGCCATCGATCTCCCGCTCGAAGACTTCGGTGTGGCGGACTTCGGTCGATACGCTTTCGCGGTAAACAACCTGCGGCTGCCCGGCGCTCACTTCGACACCAAAATCATCAGCCAGCCTGCGCAGCACGACCTCAAGATGCAACTCGCCCATACCGGTCAGAACCGTCTGGCCGGTATCCTCGTCTTCACGCACCCTGAAGGTCGGGTCCTCCCATTGCAATTTCTCCAGCGACAGGAACAGCCGGTCACGGTCCTGCATCTGTTTCGGCTCCACCGCCAGGGAGACGACCGGCTCCGGCACCGCCAGCCCGGCCAGCAGCAGGGGCTGCCCGGCGCTGCAGAGGGAGTCACCGGTCAAGGCCTCCTTGAGTCCCGCCGCAGCAACGATATCACCGGCATGTGCGACGTCAATCCGTTCGCGCTTGTGCGCGTGCATGCGGAACAGGCGCGCGGCACGCTCCTGAACGTTCCGGGTGGAATTCAAAAGGGTCTCGCCGGCCTTAAGCTGGCCAGAATAAATGCGCAGGTAGGTCAGTTTGCGGCCTTCGTCAGCAAGCACCTTGAAGGCCAGGGCGCAAAAGGGGCCGGTTTTGTCACAGGTCAGCAAAAGTTCCTCACTGTCCCCGGGACGATGGGCCATAACCGGCGGCAGGTCAAGTGGTGAAGGCAGCAGGTCGATCACGGCATCGAGAACCGGCTGAACCCCTTTGTTGCGCAACGCGGAGCCGAGGAAGACCGGGAAAAGCTCACCGGCCAAAACGCCCCTGCGTAGCGCCGGCCGAATCCGCTCAGCAGCAATCTCCTTGCCGTCCAGGAAATCGGCGAGCAGTTCATCATCCCAGTCTGCGGCAGCTTCGACCACCGCTTCCCGGGCCTGCGCAATGGCATCCTTCTGTTCAACAGGAATCGGCAAGCAGGCCACTGCCGCACCCAGCACGCTTTCATCAAAGGTCAGTTCACAGCCGTCGATAAGGTCAATGACGCTGTTGAAATCTCCCTCCGCGCCGACCGGCAACTGCATCAGGACCGGGCGGGCGCCAAGCCTCTCCTGCATCTGCCGCAAAACCGCCTGGTGATCGGCGCCGACCCGATCCATCTTGTTGATCAGGCAGATGCGCGGCACGTTATAACGGTTCGCCTGATGCCAGACAGACTCACTTTGCGGCTGGACCCCTTCCACCGCGCTGAAGATGACGACGGCGCCGTCAAGCACCCGCAGGGAACGTTCCACCTCTATGGTGAAATCGATATGCCCCGGCGTATCGATCAGGTTGATCCAGATATCCTGCCAGCGGCAGGTGGTGCTGGTCGCAGTGATGGTGATACCGCGAGCCTGCTCCTGGGACATCCAGTCCATGGTTGCCATGCCGTCATGGACTTCACCGAGTTTGTGGATTTCGCCGCAGTAGTAGAGGATGCGCTCGGAAACCGTGGTCTTGCCGGCATCAATATGTGAGATTATGCCGATATTGCGAATCTTGTTGAGGGCTGGTTGGCTCATATAAGGAATCAGTCTGAGAGCGGGGATCAGTCCGCCAGGCCTTTGCGGATTGAGTAAAGGTCTTGCAGGTCAAGGTTGTTAAGCGAGAAATATTCGCGCTCGAGCTCTTCAACGTAGAAACGATCGAGGCCGCTATTGTCGAGGAAATCCTCACGTAGCATCGTATTGCGCTCGGCGATGATCTTGGGCAGCAGGTTGTGAATGTAGACCGCTTCCTTCTTGATGCTGACCACCACGTTGTAGAACTTGGCGAGGGGAATATCGCCGGTGTAGATCCCTTTGTTGTAGAGCTCGTCGGCAATCTCGACCAGCAGGGCCTCCTGCTCCACGCGGGTGTTGTACTTGGAATAGAAGTTGCGGATGCGCTCCTTGACATGGGACAGAAGGAGCGTATTGAGGCGCTCCTCTTTTTCAATCAGGTGCAACTGGTCAACCAGGGCCTTGATCGTCAGACGACCGTCCTCGATATGGGTCAACCCTTTCTGCAGACAGGCCACTTTCTTGCGGCCGAACTGGCCGAGGTACTTGTTGCCGAAAACCTGCTTGAAGAAGAGCTCCGTCCAGAGTTTCGGATCAAGCTCGTCAAAGGCCTTCTTGTTGCCCAGCAGGCTGCGAATATGTTCCTCGCCGAACTGGACGCTTTCCATGAACGCCAACTGGTTGATCACCGACGAGGTGTTATCGTAGCGGTCAAAATAAGTGATGATGTAAGAGAAATGTTCCAGCAGGGTCAGGTCTGCCCCCTCATGGATCTTCTCGTCACACGCTCTGCCGGTTTCCAGCAGGATATGGTCAAAGGTGTGGTCGCGATTCTCACTTGCCTGCCGCTTGGCATGCAGCAACAGGGACATATCCTCGGAGGTGATGCTCGCATCAATCTTGGCCTCGGCAAAAAAGATCCCCTCGAGGACCTGACGGGTTTCTGCTAGGTAATCCTGCTCGTCCAGATCGACCAGTTTGTCATGCTTGAGCATCTTGTCGAGTGTGTAGAAGAGCGCAGACGGGATCTTGTTGCGCACCGACAAGGTCTTCAGACGTGTCAGGCGGGCATTCTCGAGCTGGTTGATGCTCCCCTTCAGGTTACACTCAATCAGGATGTTCTTGTATTCGTCGACGATCCTCTGGTTGTCCAGATGTTTGTACATGACATCGATCCGGATTCGTTCCTGCTGGTATCGGTCAATCTCGAGTTCGTCGGCGAGCTCCTGCAACTTGGCGAATTCGTGATCGGGAATCGCCCTGTATTCGAAATACAGCTCTTTGAAAGTATCGTGATAACGCCTGTGTTTCTTGTGGATCAGCTTAATCAGGTAAAGCGAACTGCGGTGCCCGAGCATAGCGTAAATCTCGTCGAGCAGGGCCGTATCATCACCGAAACCGACGTTCTCCGAGCGCTTGAGTGTTTTACCGAGCAGCCGTGCAATGTTCTCCTGCTGTTCCTGTAGCGTGCCGGAAACCGAGCCGGTCACGAAGAAGAAATAATTGACCGTGGCATTGCCTTCGAAAAAGAGTTGTTCGTAGCTGTTCTGGCCATCTGTTTTCGAGGTGAAATCAAGCTGGCTGCCATCGCCTTTGTAGAATGCGCCATAGAGGACCAGGCGGTTGCGCACATCGGTCTTGGCAAGATCGGAAAACGGCTGGTCGACACCGAACATGTATTCGCAAAAAGAGCCGCCATTGCCTCGATGGCTGACCTGGGCAGGCCCGAGGATGAACTCATTGCCCGGCGAAAAAAACCGCAGGGCATCATTGCCCGCCTCAAAGAAGTAGCGACTGTAGGCATCTGGGGCGGCCGCCATGGCGAAATACTCGATGGTGTCATCGAGATGTCCGTGCAGCCTTATTTCCTGGTGTTTCTTCGACATGACCTTATTGCTCTTGTGCCGCCGGCAAAGGGAGCGTCAGCGTCTGGCCGTCATAGGCGAATTCAACGCCTTCGGGTAACCCGGCGGAATGCCGGGGGTAATCAATATCATGGGTCAGGTGTGTCAACAGGGTCTTCGGCACCTTCAGCTGCCGGGCGACCTCTATTGCCGCACTGATCGTGAAATGGGAATCGTGTTCACGAAACCGCAACGCGTCGATCACCAGGATTTCCACCCCTTCGAGCAGCCGCCACGACGATCCCGGGATCGCGCTGCAGTCGACCACGTAAGCCAGGTTGCCGACCCGGTAGCCGAGCGACTCACCGGGCCCGTGCACCAGGGGAATTGGAGTCACCACCTGGCCAAACAGTTTGAATGGCCCACGGACTTCGTTGACCTCCAGACGTGGCCGATACCCCGGGGCATCGGTTTCGCTGAAAATATAACTGAACAGGCCCTGAATCCGGTCGAGCACTCCGCGCGCAGCGTAAATCGGAATCGCGGTGCCGGTCCTCAGCGTAAAGGTTCTTAAATCGTCGATACCGTGTACATGGTCAGCATGGGCATGGGTATACAGGACGCAGTCAATATGATCGAGGCCCTGACGGAGCGCCTGCTGCCGAAAATCCGTGGCGGTGTCGACCAGGATTTTGCGCCCAGCCCATTCGAGCAAGGCGCTGCAGCGAGTCCTGTTGTTCCGCGGTTCGGATGATGAGCAGACGGCGCAGTGACAACCAAGCACCGGCACACCGGTACTGGTTCCAGAACCGAGCACCGTCAGCTTGAGGTTCGGGCCGGTCATGTTTTGAAGACCCCGACCTCCTCTTCCAGAGCCATCGTCAGGCGGTTCAAGGTCTCGACCACGTGATCGAGTTCTGCGGTCCGGCTGGCATTGCTTTCGGCAACCTTGTGGACGCTGCCGACGGCATCGACGACATCGCGACTGCGTTGTGTCAACGCCCGGGTGGCATCGTCGATGATTGAGATCATCGTACGGATCTGCTCCATGTTCGCATTGATCTGCTTACTGCCTTTGGACTGCTCGCTGGTACTCTGTTTGCCATGGGCGGCAATATCCCGCATCAGCTCCGCACTCTCGGCAAGTTGCCTGATCCCCGAATTCTGCTGGTTGACAGCCGTGGCGATCTGCTCCAGCATGGAAGCGACCTGGTTCATCGAATCGGTCACCTGTCGGCTGCCGCGGGACTGCTCTTCGGTGGCGCGGACGATGCTGTTGACCTGCTCCATCGCTTTCAGCGTACTGCTGCGAATCTTCTCCAGCGCGGCACTGGAGGCCTTGGAACGCTTGACTTCTGCGTAAACCTGCTCGCTTCCATCCTGCATCGCCAGAACCGCTTCCTGGGTCCCCTCCTGGAGGTTGCTGATGATAGTACCGATTTCACGCGTCGAAATCGCGGTCCGTTCGGCCAGCTCGCGAATCTCATCGGCGACCACCGCAAAGCCCTTGCCGTGTTCTCCGGCCTGGGCGGCAATGATTGCAGCATTCAGGGCAAGCAGGCTGGTTTGATCAGCCACCTCGTCGATAACGGTCAGGATCTTGCCGATCGCGCTCGATTTGTCACCCAGCTCCTTGATCGCATGACTGGCACGATCCACCGTTTTCTGGATCGACTCGATCCCCTTGATCGTTTCATCAACTGTCTGCATGCCGCGCTGGGCGTCTTCGGCAGCCTCACTGGCGAGTTTGCTGGTCTGTGCGGCGTTATGTTCGATCTCCTTGATCGAGGCGTCCATCTCCAGCATCGAGGAGACGGTCACCTCCGTTGACGAGGAGAGAATCCCGACATTCTCGGAAACCTCCTGACTGGAGACCGACATCTCGTTGATCGAACTGGAGACCTCGTCAACCGTTGAAAAAAGTTTCTCCATCTGGCCGGCAATCTCTTCGATCGTCGCCCCCAGCTCCAGGGTTGCCGAGGAGCTCTCTTCGACCGACCTCACCAGGCTGCCGGTGCTCTCGGCAATCCCTCCGGCCGCCTCGTCGATCCCCTCAATCCCCTTTGACGATTCTTCCAGGGCCTGCGACTGGCTCACAGCGCCTTCCATGACTTCGTGTGAGGCGCCGCGAATCTGTTCGTTCGCCTTGCCCAGATCCTCGGTCACGGCGCGAATCCGGCCGACCATTTCCCTCTGCCTGGCCAGGAATGCATTGAAACACCCGGAGAGTTCACCGATTTCATCGGAGGTGCGGACTGCCAGTTCCCGGGTCAGGTCACCGCTCCCCGTAGAGATTTCCCTCAAGGTCGCGACGACTTCACGCAGGGGACGCACGATCCCTGTCGAGACCAGCAGCCCGACCAGGACCGAAACGCTGGTCATGATCAGCGCAGTGATGATCATGGCGTTTAACAGGTTCGACTTGGCGTTATCCAGCGCCGAGATATCCAGGGCGATGAGCACGCCGTGATCCTTGCCGGCAATCGCTTTATGGGTGATGAGGTGCTTTTTGCCGTTGATCTCTTTGACATCGCTGTTGGAAGTGAGGATGGTCTGTAAATCGACGGTGTTCAACTCGGGCGCAGTCGCTGCAATGATCCCGTCTTGGTTAAAAAAGGCGATCTCCATATGACTCAGTGCCTTCAGGCTCGTCGCCAGTTTCTTGTCAAAATAGGTGACGGCGACCAGGTGACCGATCGGCTCACCGTACATACTGATCGGCGCCGCCGAGGTGATCGCCATGTGGCCGTCAAACAGACCGCTCTCGGCATAGGCCTCACCATCCAGGCTGGCTTTGATCGCCGGATGTTCAATTCCGGACGTTGACGGGACCTCCTGGTTGTCGTTCATGAACACGCGAAGAAGCTGCTTACCACCCTTGTCAAGGACCTGCAGCTGATCGAAAGACAGGTTGTCGAGGGTGTACAGGAAGCTGGTCAGCTGCGATACATCGCTGTTCAGTCCAGCCGAATAGACGGCATTGACCAGAAACGGGTTACCCGAAAGCAACGCCACCAACTTCAAGTCATCTGCCGATGCTTTGGAGGTGGTCTGTTCGATAACGTTCGCTGAATCCCGTGCCCGCACCTGCACCTGCACTTCGAGTTCACTGGCGACCATGCCGCCGACCACCCAGAGTCCGATCACCAAGGGGATGACACCGACCGAGATCAGCGCCAGAAGAATTTTGGACCTCAACTTCATGGAGCGATTATCCTTCCTTGAGGCGTTGTGAAAATGATTGCCTACAAACCCAAAAGCTCCTGGACCGGGAGACAGCCCATCAGCAAGGCCGCTTCGCCCCGTGGGTTCTTCACTACATCAAGAAGCCAGGCGACACCAGTCCATCGACTCACCTGTGGTCAAGAGAGCCAACGACTTGGAAAGCGGCCACTGCTCATGCACAATTAACTGCAAGATTAACACCTTACAATACATCAGTAGATAGACTCAGGCAACACTAATCCCGTCTATTGGTACGAAAGCTCGAAGATTGCAGGCCGGGGTATTCAGGATATCGTTAAGCTGGAGGATTGTTAGTTGCACAGGGCTGAGGCTATTGCCGAAAGCCGTCGATTGGGTTAACCTAGGAAATCGGAGACCAGACATTAACGGAGACCAGATTATGCCAGACGCGCTGGATACGCTACTCAACAAGGGCGACCTCTCCCTGAACGCCGACGACACTCTGGTTGCCCTGGTGCAGTTTGAGATGGCGCACGCTATCGATCCAAGGCCATCGGTCAAAGCAAAGCTGGCCTACTGCCTGGCCAAGGAGCGCAAACAGTACCAGCAGGCCATGACCCTCTGTCGCGAAGCGCTTGAGGCGGAACCGGACAATCCTGACCACTATTACCACCTCAGCAGGGTCTACCTGGTCGCCGGCCACAAGAACAAGGCCATAAAATCGTTGCGCAAGGGGCTAAAGTTCAAACGCTACCAGCCGATCATCGATGAACTCATCCGGCTGGGTTATCGCAGGCAGCCGGTTTTCACCTCCCTGTCGCGCGATCACGTACTGAACCGTGCTGCCGGCATCCTGTTTGCCAAACTCGGCTCGCGCTAGGACCTCAGACCTCGAATTCCCCCGGGAAATTGTAGTCGACGTCATTCCGCCGGCGAATAAGTATTGCACTTGTGCCGCTAATGGGTTAAGTTCTCCGCCTTCCCGTACTTCTGACGATTCCATTTTTTATAATTTGCCCCCAGGTACGCAAGCAGCCCGGCCTTGTCCGGGCTTTTTCCATAGACTGAACCAGGACAAACCACATGACAGAAGACAACATAACCAGCTTCAAGGAACTGGGCCTTGCCCCGGCAATCTACAAGGTCATCAACGAGGTCGGCTACGAGACACCAACGCCGATCCAGGCTCGCAGCATTCCCCCGCTTCTCGAAGGACGCGACCTGCTTGGACAGGCCCAGACCGGCACGGGGAAAACCGCAGCCTTCGCACTTCCCTTGCTGAGCCGCCTCGATCTGAAGAAAAAACATCCGCAGCTACTGGTTCTCACGCCCACCCGCGAGTTGGCCTTGCAGGTGTCCGAGGCGATCCGTACCTATGCCCGGCACATGAAGGGCTTCCAGGTTCTGCCGGTTTATGGTGGCCAGAGCATGAGCCAGCAGTTGCGGCAGTTGCATCGTGGTGTGCATGCCGTCGTCGGCACTCCGGGGCGAATCCAGGACCATTTGCGGCGCGGCACCCTGAACCTTACCGACCTGTCCAGTGTAGTTCTCGACGAAGCCGACGAAATGCTGCGCATGGGTTTCATCGACGATGTTGAACAGATCCTCAAAGAAACCCCGCCAGAGCGTCAGACGGCGCTTTTTTCGGCAACCATGCCGAACGAGGTCAACCGTATTGCCCAGCGGTACCTTAATGACCCTGTCGAGATCAAGATCAAGGCCAAGACATCCACCGTGGAGACGATCGTGCAACGTTTCTGGCAGGTCAAGGGGCTGCACAAGTTGGACGCCCTGACCCGCATTCTCGAAGCGGAAGAGATCGAGGGGATGCTTGTCTTCGTCCGCACCAAGACAGCCACGGTGGAGCTTTCGGAGAAACTCGAGTCACGCGGCTTTTCCTGCGCCCCCTTGAATGGGGACATGACCCAGGCGCTACGGGAAAAGACCGTGGATCAACTAAAAAGCGGCGCTCTCGATATCGTGGTTGCCACCGACGTTGCCGCCCGCGGCCTGGACGTGAAGCGCATCAGCCATGTCGTCAATTACGATATCCCATACGATACCGAAGCCTACGTACATCGCATTGGTCGAACCGGGCGGGCCGGACGTGAAGGGCAGGCGATTCTGTTTGTTGCTCCGCGTGAACGACGGATGCTGGCGGCTATCGAACGAGCGACCCGTCAACCGATCACGGCAATGAGCCTGCCGAGCCGCAAGGACATCTCCAACCGCCGGATCGACCTTTTCAAAGATCAGATTGCCGAAGCAATGGAGTCCCAGGACCTGGAGTTCTTCGAAGAACTGATTGACAGCTACCAGCATCAGTATGATGTCGGCCTGCGCAGAATCGCTTCGACCCTTGCCTACCTCTTGCAGAAGGACAAGCCGCTCCAGATCGATGGCACGGAAGAACCGGAAGAGGTTGACGAACCGGTGCGGACCGAAAGAGGCTCCGCTTCCCCCGACGGCAATCTGGCCCGTTACCGGATAGAAGTCGGTCGCACCCACGGGGTAGAACCGAAACACATCGTCGGCGCCATCGCCAACGAGGCCAACATTAAAAGTCGCGACATCGGCCAGATCAAGATATATGATGACTATTGCCTGGTCGATCTCCCCAGGTCGATGCCGCCGTCGCTGTTCCGCCACCTGCAAAAAGTCTGGGTGTGCGGGCAACAGTTACAGATCAGCCCCGCGGACGACAACCGGACCCTGCCCACCGACAAGCCGAAGCGCAAGAACGCGCCGAGGAAAGGCGAAGGCAGATACCCAAAAGGGAACAAGACCGCGCCTCGCAACCGGCGGGGCAAGTAGAAGTAACGATGCTTGAATTTGAGCTCGCCGGACACGATTACATTGAGCTGCACAGCCTGTTGAAAGTAACCGGCCTTTGCGAAAGTGGCGGGGTGGCAAAGCTGCTGATCGCCGACGGCCTGGTCCAGGTAGACGGCGCAGTGGAAACACGTAAGCGCTGCAAGATCCGGGCGGGCCAGATTGTAGATTTCGGCGACCAGCAGGTTACCATCCGCTGAGTTCCTGTCGCCGGGCTGTTGAGGATATTATGGCACAGTCTTTTTTCTACGCTTTCCTGGCTGCCGGACTCTTCAACTTTGCCTGTTCCCTGCTGCTCTTGAGCGGACTGGCCGCAGCCGGGATCAGAGTCAGTTTTTTTGAAATCCGCTGGCAGGTTCACAAGCATATGAAGACCTATCGTCAGGTCACCAGGGAAGCGTCCGGCAAGGTCGCGTGGCCTTACTATGGCTACCAGGCTTCACTGCTTGCCATGGTCGGCTTTGGCCTGCTTTCCCTGTGGTTTTACGAACATTAGACAGCGCCCAAACGAGGATTAGAAAGCGGTTGACACCTATTAGGCCCTATGCTATTTAGTGTGGGCTTAAAATTCAGGTGTATTCTGCATACAATCAATATGGCCGACGACAAACGTCAACTCATGAGATCTCTGGGCTTTTTATCAAGCCTTGGGATATCAATGGTGGCAGCTTCTTTCATCGGCCTGTTCATAGGCTACTACCTGGACAAGTGGTTGGGAACATCCCCCTGGATGACCCTGATCTGGCTCGGGTTCGGCATCGCCTCGGGCTTCCGCAACATCTTCGTTCTGACCCGGCGCGTTATGCGCGAACAGGAACAGGAAGAAGAACAGGACCAGAAGGATGATGGTCCAGATTGAACAGCTGCCCGCGCAGATGGCCCGGCGCAACTGGATCATTCTGGCCCTGCTGCTGATCGGCAGCCTGCCTGTTGGCAATCTCGCTCTGAGTGCGGGAATTCTGGCCGGCGGGCTGGTCGCTATCGGCGGCTTTCTCTGGATGCAGCGCTCCCTGAGACGGCTCATGGAGCAAACGGCCGGTGGCGCGGGATTTCGCTACCAGTTCGGCTATGTCATCCGGCTGGCAGCGCTGGCGATAATCCTTGCGGTTTTAATAGCAGTCATAAAAATCCACATCCCTGGCCTGATCATCGGCCTCTCGGTTGTGGTTATCAACTTGCTCTGGATAACGATACAACGCGCCTTTGAGTAAGAGGAGGCTTCTGAGACATGATACATCCTTTCATTTTCTTTGAGTGGCTCGAGCAACAACTGCACTTGCACATCGGCAACCATGTCACCTACACCTGGCTGGTCATGGCCCTGCTGATTCTGGTCTCCGTTCTGGTCAAACGCAACATCAAGACGGTCCCGACCGGCCTGCAGAATTTCCTTGAGCTGATCGTAGACAGCATTGAGAATATGATCGAGGAGACCATGGGCCCCAAGGGCAAGGCTTACTTTCCCCTGATCGCCACCATTGCCTTCTTTATCCTGGTTTCGAACCTGATCGCTCTGATCCCGGGCTTCTTTCCGCCGACCGCCAACCTGAACACCAATGCCGCCATAGCTCTGACAGTCTTTGCCATGACGCATATCGTTGGCGTCAAAGAACATGGCATAGGTTATTTTAAACACTTCTGTGGCCCGATTGCCTGGCTGGCGCCATTGATGATTCCGATCGAGATCGTCGGTCACCTGGCGCGCCCCTTATCGCTGACCCTGCGTCTGTTCGGTAACATGTTCGGCCATGAAATCGTGCTGATGATTTTCTTTACCCTGGTGCCTTTCCTGCTCCCGCTGCCATTGATGCTGATGGGGGTCCTGGTTGCGTTCATCCAGACGTTTGTATTCATGCTGTTGGCAATGATTTACATTGCCGGCTCACTCGAAGAAGCTCACTAAGCACGGATGTCCGTGCTTGCGTCCTATATCGTATAGGAAAATCGATCACTACTTAGTTTAAGGAGTAAAACCATGGAGTATTTTGCTTGGTGTGTAATGGCTGCCGCTGTCGGCATGGGTCTTGGTTCTTTCGGTACCGGTATCGGCCAGGGCGTGGCTATTTCAAAGGCTGTTGAAGGCGTTGCCCGCAACCCGGGAGCAAGCGGCAAGATCATGACCGTCATGCTGGTCGGTCTGGCGATGATCGAGTCCCTGGCAATCTACTGCCTCGTTGTTGCCATGATCATCCTCTTCGCCAACCCTTTCACCGACACTGTTGTGCAGATGCTCAGCAAATAAGTCGATCTTAATTTTGTAAAAAGAAAAAGGCAGCAGCCATATCGGCTTCTCCCTCAGATTGTTGACAAACCCCGCACGAAATGCGGGGTTTGTTTTTTTTCCTGGCAGGTGGTTTCTGTCTTGAGATTCTTAAAAGCAGAACCGGCGGGTCGCGTCCCGCCAGACGCCATACTTTTGTCTGGCAACAAAAGTATGCAAAAGTGCCTGCTCCTTGCGGAGGGCATCTCCTTTGCCGGGGTTCTGTGACTTCAAGAACCTGCTGTGATGGGGATCCGGCCCTGTGTCAAAGGGCCTGACCTTTCTATGTATCTACAAGGGAAAAGCCTAAAGAAAATGACAATCATGGCAACCCTCCACAGCAGGAGAGGCTCTCAAGAGCCTCGGCTCCTGCGGGGGAAACCTGTACTGTTAGTCGATCAGAATTATCTATATTAAGGTTGCAGCGTTGACGCACCAGACATGCCCAGCGCAGCGCCAGGCCATTTTCTGCTTACTCTTTTGGGCCAGCAAAAGAGTAAGGCGCAGTCGGGGGGCGCGACCCCCGGATTCTGCTTTTGTCCTTGAATTCCCCGATTGGAAAAAGGCAAAAGATTAACCATCTGTTGCCCTTCTAAACATCAATGCTGACCTTTTCATTTTACTCTTACTACCTCAGAGGTCCTATGCCTTCGGGTGCAACTTGCCGCCCCTTAAGCCACTCCCCGGTTGCGCATGAAGCGCATGATCATAACACCAAAGACTGACAGGAAAATGCCGCTGCCGAAAGCCATGTAACCGATCCCGCGGGCCTCACCCCAGCCCCACAGATCCTGGGTGCCAAGAATCCCGATCAGGATCAGTCCACCCATGATCAGCAGACCGCCAATGATGTATAAGCTCAGGGCCAGGACCGCCCAGATCAACCCGCGCCAACGACTCATTTTCACGCTCCCGCTATCAACATGATTGTTGCGGCATACTATGCGTTCCGATTTTACCTTGCAAGTCCTTAAGCGGTGTATATAAAAAGTATACCTTAGACAATTTTCACGATTGACTTTTAATCCTGCCTATGATAAACCCTTTTTAATCTTATACTGTATACACTACGTATTATCGCAACACTATTAATTTATTAATTTTTTTCTGTTTTTCATACACTGAAAATTCGCATTTCCGGGACCAAATCAGCTGAGAACCAAATTGCACCATCAGGAGGCCCAATCAATGAACTGCCGAACTCTTGCCTTTTTCACGCTGGCCTTAGCCCTGTTATTGCCTGCCATTCCGGTTCAGGCAGACAGCGGCATGGCCATTGCTCCCGAGGTCTGCCTGGAATGTCATGATGACGTGGTGTCTCCGGTTGCCTACGGCGCATCAGTGCATGGCACAAATGCCTGCACCAGCTGCCACGTTGAAGTGACCTCGCTTGACTCACACATATCGGGCGAAGTCATGCCCGAGGAACCGAAATGCGTTCGCTGTCACAAAAAAGAGACCGCTGAGCACTACTCCAGCGTGCATCAGCTCAACGATGTCAGCTGTGCTGCTTGTCACGAAGACATTCATACTCACACCTACTGGAAGAATGACAAGGTTAAGGTCATCGCCAAGTGCACAGGCTGCCATGATGACCATGAGGACTATCTTGACTCCGTCCACGGCAAAGCGGTCAAAGCCGGCAACCAGGATTCAGCAGCGTGTCACGACTGCCACGACCTGCACAAGATTGAGCCGCTTGGCGAACCTGGCAGTCACGTCAACCGCGAGTTCCACACAAAGGTCTGTCTCAAGTGCCATGCTGACGAAGAGATGATGGCACGCAACGGCGTGTTCAGTGTGGCTGTTGGCACCTACATGGACAGCTACCACGGCAAAAACTTCCGACTCGGCTCGCCCGACAAGGTAGCGGGATGCTCCGACTGCCACACAGCGCATAACGTGCTGCCGAAAGACGATCCACAATCAAGTGTCAACGATGCAAACCTGACCGGAACCTGCGCCCAGTGCCACCCGAGTGCTACCGCGCTGTTTTCCAAGTTCTATTCACATGGCGACATGCACGATCGCGACAACTTTCCGATCCTTTATTGGACTTTTGTCTGCATGACCGGCCTGCTGGTATGTACCTTTGCGGTTTTCTGGATTCATACCCTGCTCTGGATGATCCGCGGTTTCGTTGAAAACCGCGAAAAAATTGCATCTCACCATAAAGGTGAAGGCGAGCACCATATCAGCGAACCCCACAAGCAATACGTGCGCTTCAAGCCACGGCACATCTTCCTGCACCTGACCGTTATCATCAGCTTCCTTGGTCTGACTCTGACCGGTCTACCACTGAAGTTCGCCGATCAGCGCTGGGCCATGGGGATGATGGACTTCTTCGGCGGGACCTACTACGCAGGCCTGATCCATCGTGGCTGTGCGGTCCTGACGTTCTACTACTTCGTTTCCGCACTCATTTTGAGTTTCGACTTCCTCTTCCTGCAGAAGAAGCGGACTCCGGGGGACATGTGGCTCACCCGCCTGTTCGGCCCCGACTCCCTCTGCCCGAACCTGCGCGACATTCGCGACGTGACAGGTATGGTGCGCTGGTTCCTGTTCCTGGGGCCGAAGCCCACCTTCGAACGCTGGACTTACTGGGAAAAATTCGACTTCCTCGCGGTCTTCTGGGGTATGTTTGCCATCGGCGGCTCAGGGCTGATGCTCTGGTTCCCTGAGCTCTTCGGCTACTTCCTGCCGGGCTGGGCGTTCAACGTCGCGACGATCATCCATTCGGACGAAGCCCTACTGGCAACCGGTTTTATCTTCACCGTGCATTTTTTCAATACCCACGGCCGACCGGAGAAATTCCCGATGGACTTTGTCATCTTCAACGGCCAGTTGCCCAAGGAAGAATTCCTTGAAGAACGTGGCGACCAGTGGCGCCGCTACGAAGAACAGGGCATTACCGAGGATTTCGCCTGCAAGAAAGTCAGCGGCCCGGTTTATGACTTCTGCTTCAAAGCCTTTGGATACATCGCACTCTTTACCGGTTTAGCGTGCCTGTTCCTGATGATCTTTGCCTTCATGGGAGGTAGTGGCCACTAGCAACAAACGACTTGAACTGTCTGATTTTTTCAGGGGCTGCCAAACGGCAGCCCCTTTTCTTTTGCTCTCAGCGACTTTCCTCTGATCGTAGTCAGACCCCACTTAATGTGTATACAGTATGCACAGCTTTCTGTTGCATTGATTCGTAAAATGTGTATTATACGGTGGCTTGCGGGAATTTAATCCTTCCCGGATCGCAACAAAAGCATTAGCGAATATTAAAAAAGAGGTGCAGATCATGCTGAAAAACGTATTTGACTGGTGTAAACGACACATTGTCATCTTTACCATCGTTGCGGTGTTGTTTGTCGTGGTGTTTGGCTTCATCAACGTCCAGATTCTTCACATGACTTCTGAGCCGGAATTTTGTCATCTCTGCCACCCGGCCCAGGGTTTTGGTCCTCTGGCTGAAGTTGATTCATGGGAACACTCGGCTCACGGTGACGCTGGCGTCTCCTGTCTCGATTGCCACGGTCGCCCTGGTGTGGTCGGTTACATGAAAGCCAAACTGGGTGGCTTGAAAGACACCTACATGCAGCTGACAATCTCCAAGGAAGAGAAGCTTGAGATCCTTTCCAACCCGCATAAGGACCTGGTCCCGTCCTGGCACTGCCTCTATTGCCATTCTGACGAGGGGAACAGGACGGTTCGCGAAACCACGAAGGGCCCGATGAAGCTTGTCAACATGCGGATGCTGGACGACGTGATCAACCCGGACTTCCGCGAACGCAAGGGTCTAGCGGACATAATGACCGACGACTTTGTCGGCGGCACTCACTTTAACCACAGCCTGCACATTGAAGACTTCGATCTGACCTGCCGCGACTGTCATTTCGGCATCGTGCATAACCCGGCCACCGCAACCGATCGCATGAACTTCTGCCTCACCTGCCATGCCGATGCGCCGGATGATGCTCCGCAAATGACAGACTGCAGCGTCTGTCACGAGGCCCAGGTCGCGATGAACGAAGGCACCGGGGTTGAAGGCGTAGAGGACGTGCCCAGTTTGATGTACGGCGATGCCGCCGACATGGTCTGCACCGACTGTCACACCGGCATTACCAAAGGGGTTTTCCGTCCATCTTCATCCACCTGCACCGATTGCCATGAAGACAAGGCTTACGTTGACGTGTTTGACGAGTGGGCAGAAACCACCAAGGCGCGGATCGAGGAGCTTAAGTCCCTACGCATTGATGTCGAAGCCGAACTGGCTGATGCTGATGCCGCAAAGCGCGACACGGCTGAAGTCTGGATTATCTACGAAAGAGCGCTGCGAAATCTCAATTTCGTACGCAACGACGGCACCAACGGTGTTCATAACAGTGAGTACGCCGTCGCCATTCTCGACACTGTCGAGGCCGATCTAAAGAAAGCCCTGTTACAGCTCGACTCGGTCTGGTAAAACTGTCGTCAATATCTGTACCAAAGGCACCCGCTGACGCGGGTGCCTTTTTTATTTGGGTATTTGGAATCTACTGGTGAAAAATAAATTTCTAGGCTCAGTGGGTTCAACGCCAAAATCGAAAGATCGTATTGAATCTCAGGAGTCAGAGGCAGCAAGAATTTCGCATTTCGGCCAATCTGCGCTCACCACAGCAATGCAGGATGATAAATAACACACTCCCTCCCAGAGAATATCCAGAGCATTGCCACTCAGGATAATCACAGTTTTTAGCTCGCCACGCCTGAATTGCACCAGCTCATCAAAGGTAAATTTCCATCATTCAGGTATACTTAATTACTCGGAGGTGGCAAATCATGAAAACAAGTCAAAGGATGCAACAAACCATTAATGACATGGTTGATGACCATCGCGGCATACTCGCGGCGGACGAAAGCGCGCCAACCATTAAGAAACGTTTCGACGATATCAACCTAGAACCAAACGAAGACAACCGACGCACATATCGCACTTTATTACTTGAAACACCTGGGCTAGGAAAGTTCATTAGCGGTGTCATCCTGTTTGAAGAAACCCTTGGCCAGAAAAATGCCGCGGGCACACCGCTTGCGGAGGTCGCATGGAGCCAGAAGATTGTTCCCGGCATCAAGGTTGACAAAGGCACAGAACCGCTAGCAGGCTCGCCCGGCGATCTCGTGACCAAGGGCCTAGACGGTCTCAGTGACCGGTTAAAGACTTATATCGACCAGGGTGCGCGCTTTGCCAAGTGGCGAGAGGTTTACCCCATTACAACCACTAATCCAACTCGGTTGGGCATACACGCTAATGCCGAAAGACTGGCACATTACGCCGCCATCTGTCAGGAACAGGGTGTTGTCCCGATTGTCGAACCTGAAGTGCTGATGGATGGAGAACATGACATTAATCGCTGTGAAGAAGTCACCGAGCAGGTTTTATTCGCTGTGTTCCAGGCGCTAAGGCAATACGGGGTGACGCTCGAACATATGATTCTGAAGCCCAACATGGTGTTACCTGGTAAAGATTGCCGGACCGCAAACCCTAATGAGATTGCAGAAGCGACCATACGAGTATTCCGAAGAGTAGTACCCGCAGCCGTTCCCAGCATCAATTTTTTATCGGGTGGCCAGAGTCCTGAAGAAGCGACCATTAACTTGAATGCCGTTAACCAGATTGGCGGCCCCTGGAAGCTAAGTATTTCTTATGGACGTGCATTGCAACAACCGGTGCTGGTTGCCTGGCAAGGTAAACCAGGAAATGTTGTGGCAGCAGAAATCGCTCTGCTAAAACGAGCTCGCCTAAATAGCCTAGCTCGCAAGGGGCGTTATAAATCAAGTATGGAAAATGAATAGCCAATAACTATCGTTTTAAATAATGGGGTTTAGATTCTGATTGATAGAAATTGAAGACGACAAAATGATGGCCCCCTGGAAACAGGTGGCCTTTCGTTATTTGTCAGGGTTAGTAGTAATTACACATTTGGCCCAATTTCTCTTCCTGCGAACATTTCGGGAGGATAAATAAGAACCCCACGCCTTTGACCTACACTCCCATCTGGGTATAATTATCTCTAGCTGTTTTGCACGCAATTCAAGAATCTGCCCTTAGGATTTACCGCGTTACAAATGCGTTATTATAAGACCCTTTCCCATTCTAAATTTCTTGATTTATCGAAAATCATGTTTTTTCGTTTATTAGTTGTGGGGTGTCTAGTGACTGGTTTGGTTTTCGATGGGACCACACTTGCTTCAGGTCAGGAAGATACGATCCCACCTTTGTCCGAAAGCATACGGTTTGAACAAAAATTATCTTTCTGCGGTGAGTCTGTCCCCATGGAAGATTCTGAAGTGCGGGAGCGGATGGAAAAGGAACTCCTGATTTCTCTCTGGGATCGAGATCAAGCTATTTTATGGCTGAAGCGATCCACTCGCTATCTTCCTGCTATCGAAGCTATGCTTTCCCAGGCTGGGTTACCCGATGATCTGAAATATATCGCACTTGCTGAAAGCGCCTTGCGACCGCACGTCGGGTCACCGAAAGGGGCTATCGGTTTTTGGCAGTTTTTACCAGAGACAGGCCGCCTTTATGGATTGACCATCAACGACCAAATCGATCAGCGAAGAAGTCTGTCAGCATCCACCAAAGCTGCAGCAGGTTATTTCTCCATGTTATACGAAGAGTTTGGATCTTGGAGCCTGGCCGCAGCAGCATATAATATGGGAGAGCAAGGTTTGCAGGCAGAAATCCTAGCCCAAGGTGTCAGCAACTTCTACCGTCTCTACTTACCGTTAGAAACACAGAGGTACCTGTTCCGAGTTCTTTCGGCCAAATTGATTCTTGAAAATCCGGAGCGTTACGGCTTTCACTTGAAAGAAAAGGATTATTATCCTCCCATCAGATTTACTACCGTCGAATTGACCTGCTACGAGGAAACCAGTCTGACGGTGGTAGCACAAGCAGCACAGACCTATTTCAAAAGAATTAAGGATTTAAACCCCGAGTTGCGGGGCCACTATCTGGCGGCCGGAGTTTATAAACTGGCAGTCCCAGAAAACACGCCACCTGGGTTTCAAAAGCGTTTTGATAAATTGCATCAGGAATGGAGTCAGCAGAGGCAGGAGCAAATCTACATTGTTCAGCCCGGTGATAATCTCTCCACCATTGCTGAAAGTTTTCAGGTCCCCTTAGCTGCAATCCTGATATGGAATCGTATTGACATCAATAGCCCGATACATCCCGGTGATCATCTGATTATCCAACCAGTTGGAAGTCGCATCGATAACCCTTGAGTTCATTTTTCTTCTATCAAACGTCACTTGCAGAATGGTTTTCTGTTCCTAGAATGCAGGATTTGAAGGAGACTTATTCCTTTGAACTCAACGCTAGACTAAAATAAACGTCAAAACTCACAATATTAAAGAAGCTATCTTCAGACTAAGGATTTTTATAATGAAAAAATTTGTCTCGTGCCTTGTCGTGTTTTCATTTGTTCTCTCTTTGATGGCATGTGCAAAGCCGCCTGTCATAGTTGATCGAGTTCTTGTGAAGAATGCTACAACTAGCAAGATAACAGATGTTAGAATTAGCCATGAACCAACGAAAAAATTTGGTTCCGTCAATGCTATTCTTCCCGGGGAGGCTTTAGAAATAGGACTATCTTCAATGGGAAATCCAATGTTAGCCGAGCATGCATTTGTTCATTGGAGGGATGGAGATGGTCTTGGTTGGAAAGTTACTTTGGACCTTCCTTATGACCAATCCGTTGCAGAAGACAAACGCCCCGTCAAATTAATGTACATTATTTATCCTTCTGGAAGGGCGACAGTTCATCTGGGTGGATTATAATCCACGACTGGCGAGACAAAAAAGGGCTTCTTATTGATAGAGATATTTAAAAAGTTTTTTAAACCGCAGATTCATGGCCACCCCGCGATCAAATCGCGTGGCCATTTTATTCATGCTGACAATGCCTGGGGCCGTTGAGCCTTACATTCTCCTCACACCTTGCAAACTAGCTACATTCTGATTAAATAAAAACACGAGCTATAGCTAACCCCCAACATAAAGGAAGTTTCCATGTACAGAATACTCTGCATCTTGCTGGTTCTGCTCTTTGCAATCGGAACAGGTACTACGCTAGCCAAGAACGACAAGAAAGGCGGCGGCGAGGGGAAGGGCCCGAGCCCGAGCGAATCCGCTTATGAGCATGCATCTGATAATGCAAAGTTCAAGCGGGGCGATGATTGGGAGAAGGGTAAGGGCAAGAATGGCGACGATGATGAATACGATGACGACAAGGACAAGAAGTCAAATAAAAAGGATAAAGGTAAAAAATCTAAAGGCAAAAAGGATGACAACGATATAGAAACGAGCGAAGAGGACGGTTCTAAGGAAGGTAAAGAGAAGTCGAAGAAGGACAAGAAGACCAACGGTGAAGATGAGGCCGCAACCAGCTCTGACGAGTCATCTGATGACGACGATGATGACAAGAAGCGTAAGCGCTATGAAGAGCGTTCCAAGGAGCGTGATGAGGATGGAGAACGTAAGACTCGTTGGTGGGAGAGAAACAAAAAAGAGGGGGAAAAGAAACCGTGACGAGTGGTGTTTTCCCTGCGGTTTTATGGTTTCAGCATCTATAAACACGAAAGCCCTCAATCTTCGGATCGGGGGCTTTTCTTATAAGTC
>CAVQRZ010000018.1:0-48311 GCA_963715335.1 uncultured delta proteobacterium | reverse complement strand
TTCTGCTCGGATTTGGGGCAAGACAGGCACCCCGAAGCAACCTAAGAATATCAATAGAAATAACCGACAAAATGATGGCCACCCGGTTTTGCCCGGGGGCCGTTTTCATGTAAGTCGAAATTTTTAAGAAATTTTCGATTTGTAACTAATTAGGTGTGTTCGGTTTGCGTAGAAGCCAGTGGGATAGAAAGTAATTTAATTTTAAGGGTCGCTCAGGTGTCAGACATAGATTCACGTTCTCTGAGTAATTTCATTTCTTCAGAAATAACAGCTTCAAGACTAGCGATTAAATGTTTTATCTCTTTTTCGTTTGCGGACTCGGCAAAGCCCATACTAATCATTATTTCACAAAGATTTTTTAACCGTACGATAGAGTCAACCATAAGTTACTCCATTTGATTTCGAAATTACTATAACCTCACTGCAATTGTATCAATGATGTCGTCAACTTTCAATTCATCAAGAGAAACATTCGAATCGCCCCATGCTTCATCATTCCCACATTGCAGGGTCACCAAGAATTGCGCATTTCGCCAGTTGCATGCCTTCAGAACAATATCGTAGACATAAGCATCTCTTTGACCTTGTTATACGATTGCTATAGATTGGCAATGCTTTTTATGTAGGTATCTGAGAAGAGTCGTTTAACGGTATCCCCGCTAACAACTGGCAAGATCGGACAGATGCTACAGCATGCAGGAGATCAACATGCGCGCAGAAACACTATGGTCCATTGAGGCCCTTAGCGGGCAGGGAAAGCTGCTTGCTTTTGAACCCACTGCAGCGGAGGTGCTGGTTGCCGCACCCACGCTCGCGATTTTCAACAATGATCGGCACAACTCGGCGATGTTGACAAATACGCATGAAATGACTGCCGCTGAAATTGTCGAGAGCTATGAGTCTTTGCGGACGAACAATGGTCGCCTCTTTTTTCTGGAACAGGAAGGCGTCCTCATGGGAGACGCTGATTTTCGAAATATTTCTGGAAGCACGGCTGAATTTGCCATACTGATCGGTGCACGTGCCCAGCAGAGCCGAGGGCTAGGTACGCGCTACGCGGCGATGATGCACGTTGCAGCCTTTCGTGTCCTTGGGCTTGAGCGCGTCTACGCCTCAATAGTCCCGGCCAACGTTGCCTCGCGCCGAATGGTCGAGAAACTTGGTTACATGCTCGACCAGAGCTCGTTCGCAAACTCTTTCGCCGAGGAGAAGGACGATATCGTGATGTCAGTAGACTGGCCCCGGTTTGAACTCGCTAGTGCAGAACTCGTGAGCGATGTGAGTGTCACTGCGCGGGGCAAGATAAGGGGCTGATCGGGGTCGTTTTCCGGGGGAAACGTACTTCTGTTCTGGCCGGGGAAAACAGGCGGGACCTCGCGGTCGTTCTGGAACTTTCTGATCGTTGTTCGCTGGAGAGTTGGTTTGATTCTGAGAAATACCAGGCTCTGATTCCAATCAGGAAGAATGCGGCGGATGTCGTAATTACGACCTGCGATTCTTATTGATTACGCTTGTGGTTGCGATCACAAGAGGGTTTTAAGCTCGCGATTGAAATGCAGGATGCGTTTTGCGATCGTTTCAATCGAGGTTATCTTCTCTTTCGAGTCTTCAGTCAACCAGGTGACCGAGTCCTCGTTGATAGCAGTGACGATCTTTCCGGTATCAAAATCCCTGAGATGTTCGAGGACATACTTGGCCGTGGTGTTGATGCCCAGAGTCAACCGGGTCTCGATGAAGGTTTTGAAAATTAATCGCCCGATCGGGGTGCGATAGGATGCGGCGAGAGGATCTGTGACCGTCCCGCAGTTGCGGCAGACAATATCGAAATATTGCTCGAACCGGGCACGATCGAGCGGTTCCTTGTTGTGGCTTTTCGTCGCGTTCGCAGGCTGCAGTGCAGTAGGGATCGGCAGCCCATATTCCTTCAGTAATTTGACAACCGCTTCGGGGTAAATGAATGTTCCCACGAGGAACGGCTCTGATTCGCCACGAAGATCCATAATATGGACAACCAGTGAGTGAAACAGTTGTTCGAGGTTTTCAATGCGTTCGTTGGAAGGCAAGCCAAGTTTACGCAACACCCCTGACAGGTTGTTCGGAATGCCGTAATACTTGTCGTGCCGGAACACGGTCAAAAGGTCTGTAGTAAAAAAGAGGTCTTTCATTCCGGAGCCCAGGAAAAGAGGTCGTGCGATTGTATCATCTTGTCGATGTCTTTTATCATCTTTAAAAAAAGACCCCTGACGAATTAACCAGAGAGTCCCCTGTAAGCCCTTAATCAAAGAAATGACCATCTGGATGGTTGTCCTGATGGCCTTCCTGTTTGATCACAATGTTCTTAAAAATTCTGCGGTTTAGGCTTCGCTCAACTCGTTCTATATCAGACCTCTATAGATCCATCTAGTCTCTTTTGAGCAAATCCTGCCAGAAACTATGCCAGGCACCATGAGTTTTTTTTGCATAGTTTCGATTTGTGCTGGCGAGCATCGATGCAAGCAGTTGAATCCTGATTTCTTCCTTGTCAGGTCTTGAAAAGCTTTTCTTGATAGCCATTGTGACCTCCAGGCTTCAACCCCTAAGCAAGCATTTTATCAGGCAAATCCAGGTCAGAGCCGAAAGAACAGGGGTAGGAAACCATGCGATACTTGACCTTTGTAGTTATATATTACCTTGTAAAGCAGGCTGCCACAAGTTCCAGGCCATAAAATTCACGATTAGAGTTGGGAGTTGGGGGCCCATGGTGCTGGGGACACTTGAAAACTAAGTGTCCGCAAAAGAAAAGGGCTGCAATCAGATGATTGCAGCCCTTCTGTATCTATGTGGTGCCGAAGGCGAGACTCGAACTCGCACGTCCTTTCGAACACACGCCCCTCAAGCGTGCGTGTCTACCAATTCCACCACTTCGGCAAGCGTTGTATTTATACTGACATGACCCTACGCTGTCAATAGGCTTGACGCGCTATTTCGCGTCCCCTGCAGGGGCTGCCGGCGGTATGCTCTGAGTCGGCATCGTGGCCGGGGCGGAGGCCGGAGCGACCTGGTCAGGCATTAAGCTTGTAGACCCCGGCTGACCCCAGAAAATCGCCAGAGCCAGGCTGGTCAGCATGAAGATCACTGCCGCCCCAGCGGTCATTTTACCAATAAAGGACTGGCCGCCTGAAGCGCCGAAAATCGTGTTGCTGGCGCCGGCGCCAAATGCTGCGCCGACTTCTGCGCCTTTACCGCCCTGGATCAGGACGATGCCGATCAGGGAGAGGCAGACCAGAATGTGAATTGACAGGAGTATATAGTTCATGATGTCCCCTTAAAGATGTCCTTCTATTTCAGAAGGACGGCACTTTAACATAACTGTTTTGCAGAGAAAAGCCCGAATTTCAGTTTTTTAGCCTGATGCGGGTCGAATTATGCTTGCGGTTGAAAATTAACGATCCGGGCAAAATCTCTAGCCTGGAGACTTACGCCGCCGACCAATGCCCCACCGACGTCAGGTTATGTCATTAATTCGTCGACGTTGCCCGGGTTGAAAATTAACGATCCGGGCAAAATCCCCGGCCTGCAGACTTGCCCCGCCAACCAACGCCCCATCGACGTCAGGTTGAGTCATCAACCCGTCGACGTTGCCCGGCTTGACGCTGCCACCATAAAGGATGCGCGTAGCGTCGGCGGTCTCCTGGTCGTAAAGCTCACTCACCAGGGCACGTATGAAAGCATGCGCCTCCTGGGCCTGTTCATCGCTGGCCGTCACTCCGGTGCCGATCGCCCAGACCGGTTCATAGGCAATCACGACAGTTGCCATCTGTGCGGGGCTCAGGTTTCTCAGGCCGCAACGGACCTGGCGACGCAGCACATCGAACATCTGGTCGTTTTCCCTCTCTTCAAGGGTTTCACCGATGCAGAAGATGATGCCGAGACCGGTCTCTGCAATAGCGTGGGCCTTGCGGTTGACTGAATCATCGGTTTCGCCGAACAGTTGACGACGCTCCGAATGGCCGATGATGATGTACTGGCAACCGGCATCTTTCAGCAGGGGCGCGGAAACCTCACCGGTAAAAGCACCCTGGGGTTCGGCATAGCAATTCTGTGCCGCCAGCTTGACGTTGCTGCCGGCGAGGGCTTCCGCAACCTTGCTCAGCGCGGTATAGACAGGCGCGACAACGATTTCCACTTTGCTGTTGCCGGCAACCGCCGGGATCAATTCGTTGACCAACTTGGTCGCTTCGCCAATGGTTTTATGCAGTTTCCAGTTGCCTGCGATCATCGGGGTGCGCATTTGTAGCTCCTTACTAATTATGGGTATTCAGTATCCGGAATTCAGTATCCAGAATAAATTCTAAAACCTTCTTGGTTCTGGATTCTGGATTCTGGATTCCTGATTTTCACCACCGCTTACTGAAATTCAGGCGTCTGTCAGTGCCGCCAGGCCGGGCAGCTCTTTGCCTTCCAGGAATTCCAGGGACGCTCCGCCACCTGTGGAAATGTGCGTCATCTTCGATTCGACGCCGGCTTTTATGACTGCCGCGACCGAATCGCCGCCACCGACAATCGAGCGGGCCGTTGAGTCGGCCAGGGTTTTGGCAACAGCCATTGTGCCGCGGGCGAAGGCTTCGAATTCAAAGACCCCCATCGGGCCATTCCAGATAACCATGCGGGCGTTCTTCAGTGCGCCCGTGTAGGTTGCAATCGTCGCCGGGCCGATATCCAGTGCCATCCATTCGGCAGGGAAGTTGGCGTCACTGCAGATTTTATGCTCGGCATCGGCGCGAAACTCCGCAGCAACCACGTGGTCTTGTGGCAGGAGCAGGGTGACAGCCTTGGCCGCCGCTTTTTGCAGAAGTTCCCTGGCCAGTTCAATCCGGTCTTCTTCAACCAGAGAACGGCCGGTCGGACGGCCCATGGCGCGCAGGAAGGTGTAGGCCATGCCGCCACCGATAATCAGCGTGTCGACCTTATCCAGCAGGTTGTCAATCACAGCGATCTTGTCACTGACCTTGGCTCCGCCGATGATCGCAACGAAGGGATGATCAGGGTAGGCGAGGGCCTGGCCGAGGTATTTGATCTCTTTCTCCAGGAGAAAGCCGGCAACTGCGGGCTGCAGGAAGTGTGTCACCCCTTCTGTTGAGGCATGGGCGCGGTGCGCAGTGCCAAAAGCGTTGTTGACATAAATGTCGGCATTCTCTGCCAAGGCCCTGGCAAAATCCGGGTCATTTTTTGTTTCGCCGGCATGAAAGCGTACGTTCTCCAGCAGGATGACATCGCCATCCTGCATCTGGTCAACCATGCGCTTGACGTCGGGACCGATGCAGTCGGGGGCCATCTTGACCGGTTTGCCGAGGTACTGGGCGAGGCAGGGCGCTACAGGAGTCAGGCTGAACTTCGGCTCCGGGCCATGCTTGGGTCGGCCGAGATGGGAGGCCAGAATCAGGCGCCCACCGTTGCCGACGATATGGCGGATCGTTGGCATCGATGCCTTGATGCGGGTGTCGTCTGTGATCTGGTTTTTTTCGTCGAAAGGCACATTGAAGTCAACCCGGCAAAAAACCCGTTTACCCTGAAAGTCGATATCCCTGATGGAGAGCTTTTTTAACATCAGCCTGTCCTATTGGATGTTCGTAGAAAGGGCAGGTTAATAACCCGCCCTTGATGTGTTACGTTAACTTTTGGCCATAAGTTTGACCAGGTCGACAATACGGTTTGAATAGCCCCATTCATTGTCGTACCAGCTCATGACCTTGACCATGTTGCCGGCTATGACGCTGGTCGTCGCAGCATCAACGCTTGAGGACGCCGGATTGCCATTGAAGTCGATGGAGACCAGGGGTTCCTCGCAGAATTCCAGAATTCCCTTGAGGGGGCCGTTGGCAGCAGCCTTGAGGGCCGCGTTGACTTCCTCAACCGAGGTCTTCTTTTCGGTTTCAACGACCAGGTCGACCAATGAGACGTTCGGCGTCGGCACACGAACCGCAAGACCATCGAGCTTGCCTTTCAGTTCCGGCAGTACCAGGGATACTGCTTTGGCGGCGCCGGTGGTGGTCGGGATCATCGACATGGCTGCAGCACGGGCACGGCGCATGTCCTCGTGCGGGAGGTCAAGGATGCGCTGGTCGTTGGTGTATGCATGTATGGTAGTCATCAGGCCTTTGACGATGCCGAAGTTCTCCAGGAGCACCTTGGCGACCGGTGCCAGGCAGTTGGTAGTGCAGGATGCGTTGGAAATAATATGGTGGCGAGCAGCATCATATACGCTGTCATTGACGCCCATGCAGACAGTCAGGTCGACCTCTTTGCCTGGGGCACTGATAATCACTTTTTTCGCACCGGCCTGAATGTGCTTGCCAGCGTCCTTACCGTTGGTGAAAAAACCGGTCGATTCGATCACGACATCGACGCCGAGCGCTTTCCACGGCAGGGCTGCCGGATCACGCTCGCTGCAGACCTTGATCTTTTTCCCGCCCACCTGGATGCTGTCCCCCACCACGGAGACCTCCGCAGCAAAAATGCCGTGGACAGAATCATATTTCAGTAGATGTGCGAGAGTTTGCGGGCTGGTGAGGTCGTTAATGGCAACAACTTCGAATTCCGAGGTGTCCTGCGCCGCACGCAGGACGTTCCGGCCAATGCGACCAAAGCCGTTGATGGCTACTTTTACAGGCATTTATTTGTCCTCCAAGGTGTGGTTTTTAAAAAAAAGAATATGCCTGACGGATGACCGTTCAGGCAGAAATATTCTCAACGGGTAAATCATAACGAATCACCCCATGTTGGTCAACCGTTTTTAATCATTTTGCGGGTCAATGATGTTGCCCTTGCGGTGATGGGTGTGGTATTTAAATCAGGTTTAACAGGTCTTTATGTTTTGCTTGCCAAGACACGCTAATCCGCAATCAAGGGTGTTCGGGGGGCTTCCCCTCTCAGTTATGAAAAATTCTCTGGAAAGACGCATCCTGATCTTCAGCCTCCTGGCACTGATCCTCACTGTTGCTATCAACACCGGGCTCAATGTCGACTCTTTCCGGCGGAGTTATCGTGACGGAATTCTGCAGCGAGCCCAAACCTTTGCTGAAGCACTGAAGACCCAGATTGAAGCCGTGGTAAACCTCGGCCTGCCACTTGACGATATTTCCGGGATCTCGGAGATCTGCCAGGAGACCGTCGAGAAAGACCCGGAGATCTCCTATTGCCTGATTGAAACCTCTTCAGGGGTGTCCCTCTACCACAACGATGCCGGTTACCCGGAGATGTTGTCTGTGCAATATGTTGACAACCTTTCATCTGAAATTGCCATCCTTGAGTCACCCGAGCAGGGCAAGCTGTACGATTACGCCACGCCGATTCTGGATTACGATGACAAGATCGTTGGCCGGGTCCGGATCGGCTTCCAGAATGCTGTCCTGACGAAGCTGGTTATGGACCACCTGGCCTCCACCTTTCTGGTCCTGGCCGCTGCCTTGCTGGTCGTATTCATGGTCATTGTGGCCTTCACCCGTTACGACCTGGTCGGGCCTATCCGTCGCCTGTGCGATATGGCAGAAAACCTTGCCTCGGGTCAATTCGACACCAGGGCGCCGGTACTGAAAACCAAGGAACTGGCGATCCTCGGCAACACCCTGTCTGACATGGCCCATTCCTTGCGCGAGCGTGATGCGGAACTGAGCCGTAACTACCGGGAGGTGGAAGAGACCAACCTCGAACTGCAGAAATCCTATGAAAACCTGGAAAGCATCAGCTCCGAACTGGGCCGCAGCCGGGAGATGTATCGTTCGCTGCTCGACGATGCAAGCGATGCGATCCTGGTCTGTGATGAAGGCGATACCATCGTCATTGCCAACAAGGCAGCAGAACGTTTCTTCGGCATGACCAAGGCCAGGATGGAAAAGGGTAATTATTTTACTTTTCTTGAAAGGATCAACTGCCGTGACATTGAACATCAGTTTGAACATCATCAGACGATCGTTCCCGGGCAATCGGGCGAAACGGAAATCAGGTTCTGGCGCGCCATAGATAACCGCACTTTGGTTGGCCGGGCCTCAGCCTCGGTAATTATTGACAAGGATAAACGCCGACTGGTCCAGATCATCGTCCGTGACGCAACGCAAGAAGAGGAGGTCCGGCAGGGTCTGGAACGGACCGCCAGTGAAATGGAAAGACTCAATCAGATGAAGAACTCTTTCCTTGGCCTGGCCTCTCACGAACTGAAGACGCCCTTGACGATCATTATGGGCTACGTCGAACTTTTGCTTACCGAGCGGGCGCCACCGCTAGATGAAGATACGCTCAAACTGATCCGTCATATTTCCAGGGCCAGCGAACGGCTCTCAGAGATCGTCCGTGACATAGTCGATGTCTCGATGATCGATAGCCGCACCATCGACCTTGTCAGCCGTTATGTCGACGTCAATATTCTGGTTGCGCGCGCAGTCAGCAATTACGAGCAATTCGTTCACCAGCGCACGCAGGTATTGAGCCTTAACCTTGCCCATGACCTGCCGCCGGTCAAATGCGATTTCGAGCGGATAGTCCAGGCGGTTGGTAACGTTCTCAACAACGCCATCAAGTTTACGCCGGACAAAGGCCGGATAATTATCGAGACCAAGCTGGTCCTCAGGCCGAGGCTGCCGGAAAGGTTCGCGTCGACTGGTTCGGATGGGGCGTGTGCCCTCAGCAATGAACAGGTCCCCTACGTCGAGATCGCGGTCCACGACAGCGGCATAGGGATTGCCGAGCTGGAACAGGAGGCAATCTTCGAGAAGTTCTACGAGATTGGTGATGTTGAAGAACACTCTACCGGAAAGGTTGCATTCAAAAGTCGTGGTGCAGGCCTGGGTTTAAGTATCGTCAAAGGGATTATCGATCTCCACGGTGGGGCCGTATGGGTTGAAAGTCCTGGTTACGATCCAGATGTTATGCCCGGCAGCACATTCTATCTGTTGCTCCCGGTAACCAGCCCGAGCGCCTGAGAGGTACGGTCAATGAGTTATTGATCGGGCCAAAACCATCGCGATTCTGCGTGACCGCATCAGGATGTAAGGTTAACTATGAAGATCTGCCTGCTGGCCAGTGGCAGTAAAGGCAACGCCATACTGGTAGAGTCAGGCCGGACGCGCCTTTTGATCGACGCCGGTCTCTCTGCACGGGAAATTCGCAGGCGCCTCGAGTTCGTCGGCATCGATGCCGAAAGCCTGACAGCCCTGCTCATAACCCATGAACATACGGATCACGTGCGAGGCCTGGGCCCTCTCGTCCGTCAGCTCGACATCCCTGTTTACCTGCAGTCTGACCTGGCTCGCAACTTGCCGGATGTCGGTAAAAAGGAGCGTGTCCGCGAATTTGTCGATGGTGAGGACTTTGCCATTAATGACCTCACCGTCAGGCCGTTTGCAGTCACGCACGATTCTCTGGCTCCGGTTGGTTTCACGTTCACTGGCGAGTTGGGCAAAATCGGTGTTGCGACTGACCTGGGAATTGTCACCAGGCTCGTCACCGACTGTCTTCGGGATTGCCGCGCCCTGGTTCTGGAAACCAACCATGATGAGGAGATGCTGCGTGACGGACCTTATCCCTGGAAACTGAAGCAACGTGTGCGCAGCAACCACGGCCACCTCTCCAACAGTGCCGGCAGCGCCCTTTTGAACGACCTTGTCTGGCCGGGGCTGGAGACGGTTTTTCTCAGTCACCTGAGTGAGACCAACAATCGTCCAGAGCTCGCATCAGAGGCCGTCAGACAGGTTTTGAACGGGCAGAATCTCTGCGCTCCGCAGCTGCTTGTCGGCAAGCAGGACGCGCCGGTGATGTGGGACGCGAAGGGCGAAGCGCGAGGTGAGAGGTGAGAGGTGAGAGGTGAGATAACACTTGAAGGCAGGACCTGATGACGAATTTAAAGGCTCTGCTGACCCTGAATATTTTGGTTTTTTCGCGTCTCGCACCACGCGTTTCGCGACTGCAAGGAGCAAACAATGATCCCACGTTACACACGACCGGAGATGGCGAAAATCTGGGAACCGGAAAATCGCTTCAAAATCTGGCTTGAAATTGAAATCCTGGCTTGTGAAAAACAGGCAGAACTCGGGGTGATTCCCGCTGCAGCCGTCAAGATCATCCGGGAGAAGGGAGATTTTGACATTGACAGGATTGATGCCATCGAAGCGGAGGTCAAGCATGACGTGATTGCCTTTCTGACCTCTGTCGCCGAATATGTCGGTCCTGAAGCACGCTTTATCCATCAGGGAATGACGTCCTCGGACGTTCTTGACACCTGTTTCTCCGTGCAGATGGTGCAGTCTGCCGATGAACTGATTGCCGATCTCGTCATGGTCCTGGGTTCAATCAAGACGCGCGCCCTGGAGCACAAGGATACGGTCTGTATAGGCCGTTCGCACGGTATCCATGCCGAGCCGGTCACGTTCGGCCTGAAACTGGCCACCTGGTACGCGGAAATGGATCGCAACCTGACCCGTCTCAAGGCTGCCCGGGAAAACATCGCCACCGGTGCCATCTCCGGAGCGGTTGGCACTTTTGCCAATATCGACCCTGCAGTGGAAGAATATGTCTGTGAAAAGCTGGGGCTGAAGCCGGAACCCGTGTCCACCCAGGTGATCCCGCGTGATCGTCATGCCGAATTTTTTGCCGTGCTGGCTATCATTGCCTCGTCCTTAGAAAGGATTGCCGTGGAGGTTCGCCATCTTCAGCGCACCGAGGTCTTGGAGGCCGAGGAATTCTTCAGCAAGGGGCAGAAGGGGTCCTCGGCAATGCCGCACAAGCGCAACCCGATCCTGAGCGAGAACCTGACCGGCCAGGCTCGCTATATCCGTTCCTTCGTGATCCCGGCGATGGAGAATGTTGCCCTGTGGCACGAACGTGACATCTCCCATTCCTCGGTGGAGCGCTACATCGGCCCGGACGCGACCGTCGCACTCGATTTTTCCCTGCGCCGCCTGAATGGGCTGATCAAGAACCTGGTCGTCTACCCTGAGAACATGCTGAAGAATCTCAATCAGATGCGCGGCCTGGTCTTTTCACAGAAAATTCTCCTCGACCTGACCCAGGCCGGCGTGTCGCGCGAAGAGGCTTACCAGCATGGTGCAGCGCAACGCCATGAAGGTCTGGGCAGAGGGCAGGGACTTTCAGGAGGAGCTGCTCGCCGACGAAGATGTCGTGACAGCGCTTGGCGAGACCAAAATCCGGGAATCGTTCGACCTGAATTATCATCTGAAGCATGTGGACACGATTTTCAAGAGAGTTTTTGGCGAAGCTTGAAAAGTCTTTTAACGCAAAGATTCAATGAAAGCGTGACTGAAAGCTGCAAAGAGGGGACTTAAAACATCACCCTCAATTGTTTTGTTTTAGTTTCTCTTAGCGTCTTTGCGCCTTTGCGTTAAATATAAGTTTGTTTTGATTTCGGTCTATTTGCAAGAGGAGTAGTGATGGCCTGGCGAATTGTAGTCGGTCTTAAAGATAACGTCCGAGACGCGCGCGGAGAGCGGGTGAAGCGAGAAATTCGCGAGCATCTTGGCATTGAACTGCATTCAGTCCGCACCCTGGATGTGTACACGGTTGATGCACAGCTTACGGCCGACGAAGTTGCCGCTGCTGCCGCCGGCCCGTTCAGTGATCCGGTGATCCAGGACTACGCGGTCAACAAACCGCTGGCCCACGACTTTGATGTGCTGATTGAAGTCGGCTTCCGCCCGGGCGTCACGGACAACTCCGGCCGAACGGCACGCGAAGCGATCCAGTACATCACCGGGCGCCCCTTCGCCAGGTCCGAGGCGGTTTACACTTCGGTCCAGTACCTGCTCAGCGGGGAAGTTGATGCTGCCGCCGCTGAACGGATTGCCTCAGGCTTTCTCGCCAACGGTCTGATCCAGCGCTGGACGATTGTTCCGGCCGGTGAATTTGATCGCGAACGGGGCTTGCCGATGGTCGTGCCGAAAGTCGATGTCGGCAGCCACCAGGTTAAGGTCCGCGAGATCGACCTTGACGTTGACGATGATGAACTGGTCCAGATCAGCAAAGACGGGATGCTCGCGCTTACCCTGACAGAGATGAAGATCATCCAGGGTTATGTTGCCGACCCGCAAGTCCTGGCCAGTCGCAAGGCAGTCGGCCTTGGTGCACAACTGACTGACTGTGAGCTTGAAGCTCTGGCGCAGACCTGGAGCGAACACTGCAAGCACAAGATCTTTGCTGCGCAAATAGATTACGAGGACACCACGACAGGTCAAAAGCAGACCATCGATTCGCTGTTCAAGAGCTACATCATGCGTGCCACCAGTGATATCCGGGAGCGGGCCGGGGAGAATGACATCTGCCTCTCCGTGTTCAAGGATAACGCCGGCGTTATCCGTTTCACCGATGACTGGAGCATTGTCTTCAAAGTTGAGACCCATAATTCCCCGAGCGCCCTTGACCCGTACGGCGGCGCCCTGACCGGCATCGTCGGCGTCAACCGGGACTCGTTCGGTACCGGTATGGGTGCGCGACTGATGTTCAACACCGATGTCTTCTGCTTCGCCTCTCCATTCTATGACAAGCCATTGCCGCCCCGACTGCTGCATCCACGCCGCATCTTTGAGGGTGTGGTCGAAGGCGTTGAACACGGCGGCAACAAGAGCGGTATCCCGACCGTCAATGGTTCACTGGTTTTTGACGAGCGTTTTGCCGGCAAGCCGCTGGTTTACTGTGGCACCGGTTCGATCATGCCGGCCAAGCTCAACGGTCGCCCCTGTCATGAAAAACAGGCCTTGATCGGCGACCGCATCGTTATGACAGGGGGACGCATTGGCAAGGACGGCATCCACGGCGCCACCTTCTCCTCTGAGGAGCTTCACGAAGGATCGCCTGTGACTGCGGTGCAGATCGGCGACCCGATCACCCAGAGAAGAATGTTTGATTTTCTGATTATCGCCCGTGATCGAGGCCTTTACAATTCAATCACCGACAACGGTGCCGGTGGCTTGTCGTCGTCGGTCGGCGAGATGGCGGAAGACACCAACGGTTTCGAGCTGCACCTGGATCGGGCTCCGCTCAAGTACAACGGTCTGCAGCCCTGGGAAATCCTGATTTCCGAAGCGCAAGAGCGGATGACCGTCGCCGTGCCGCCTGACAAACTCGAGGCATTTATGACCCTGGCTGCCGAGATGGATGTCGAAGCAACCGACCTTGGCCGGTTCACCGATTCTGGCTATTACCACTGCCTCTATCAGGGCAAAACCGTCACCTGGCTGCCGATGGAGTTCCTGCACAAAGGGGTGCCGCAGTTGCGGATCCCTGCGCGCTGGGTGCCGCCGCAGACGCGTGAGCCGGAGTTGCCGTCGCCGGACATTGAATCGACCATCAAACAACTGCTCGGCAGTCTCAATATCTGTTCGAAAGAGAGCGTGGTGCGTCGTTACGACCACGAGGTTCAAGCCGGGACAGTGGTCAAGCCGCTCACTGGTGTCGTCAATGACGGTCCCTCGGATGCGGCAGTGATTCGACCTCTTGCAGACCGTTTTGATGGTGTTGTGACCGCCCATGGCATCTGCCCGCGCTTTTCCGATCTCGATACCTGGCACATGACCGCCAACGCCATCGATGAGGCGCTGCGCAACTATGTCTGTGTGGGTGGCAACATCGATCATGTCGCCGGGCTCGACAATTTCTGCTGGTGCGATCCTGTCAAAAGTGAAAAAACTCCAGATGGCGAGTACAAGGCGGCTCAGCTGGTCCGCTCGAACCAGGCTCTCTACGAGTATTGCCTGGCCTTCAATGTCCCGCTGATTTCCGGTAAGGACTCAATGAAGAACGATTACCATATCGGCGACACCAAGATATCGATTCCGCCGACCTTGTTATTTTCGGTAATCGGCAGGATCGATGATGTTCGCCAGGCAACGACCATGGACGCCAAGCGTGCCGGCGACCTGGTCTATCTTCTCGGTCGGACGGAAGACGAACTCGGTGGCTCAGAATATTATGCGCTGCATGGCGAACTGGGCGCCAATGTGCCGAAGGTTGATGCGCCAGGCGCCATGCTGCGCTACCGCACCGTCAACGCAGCACAGCAGCAGGGATTGATTGCCTCCTGTCACGATCTCTCGGATGGCGGCCTGGCGGTGGCGCTGGCCGAAACCGCTTTTGCCGGAGGGCTCGGGATCGACGTCTCTCTTGACAAGATCGATGCCCCTCAGGGGCTGAGCGATGCGACACGGCTTTTCTCCGAATCTGCCAGTCGACTGCTGGTCACTGTCAAGCCGGAGCAACAGGAAGCGTTCGAGGTGCTGTTTGCCGGCCAAAGCTGCGGTCGTATCGGCGAGGTGACTGCAGCCGGCGATCTGCGCATTACCGGTGTCTGTGGCAGGCCGTTGGCGATTACCCCTATCGATGATCTGAAAGCGGCATGGCAGGCGCCGTTGAAGGAGATGTAAATATGGCCAAGACAGTCAAAGCCATTGTTGTTGCCGGCAACGGCACCAACTGCGAACGCGAAGTAGCCACTGCCTGTGAACTGGCCGGCGCCGCATGCGATATTGTCCACATTGCCGAACTGCTCGCCGGTCGAGCCAGGCTCGACGACTATCATTTTCTTAACCTGGCAGGCGGATTTCTCGACGGCGACGACCTTGGCAGCGCCAAGGCCGGCGCCAATCGTCTTAAGCGCGCCGCAGTCTGTAACAGCCAGGATTCGCTGGCCGATCAGATCCAGCGGTTCATTGCCGACGGCAAGCTGATTATGGGTGTCTGCAACGGCTTCCAGTTGATGACCAAGATGGGCCTGCTGCCGGCCCTCGACCGGGATTACCGCAACCAGTCGGCGACCTTGACCTTCAACGACGGCGGCCGCTTCGAGGACCGCTGGTGCTATCTCAAGGTAGACAAGGAGTCTCCCTGCGTGTTCACCCGTGGACTCGAAGGCATCTACTTGCCGGTTCGCCACGGTGAAGGCAAGTTTGTCGTGCAAAACGACCGGATTCTGGCACAGATTGAAGGAAAGCACCTGGCCGTTGTAAAATACTGCGATGCCAGCTACAAAGCGCCGGTGATGGATTATCCGCTGAACCCGAATGGTTCGGTTGCCGCTATCGCCGGGGTTTGTGACGAGACCGGACGGCTGTTTGGCCTGATGCCTCATCCGGAAGCCTATCTGCACCGGACCCATCATCCGCGCTGGACCAGAGAGCCCGATTTGCCTGAAGAGGGTATGGGGCTATGGCTCTACAAGAACGCAGTCGATTATATTCGCGACAATTTATTGTGATTTCTCCGTGACCCGTAACTAGCGACTAACCGGCTGCGACGTTGACGACTCATTGCTGGTCACGGACCACCGAACACTTTTATAAAACTATTCATGCAGCGTGGAGAATTTAGCCCATATGTTCGACAAGTTTCAGGATGAATGCGGCGTTTTCGGGGTTTACGGACATCCGGAAGCCGCCAATCTGACCTATCTTGGTCTTTATGCTCTGCAGCACCGTGGTCAGGAAAGCTGCGGCATTGTTTCCGGAGACGGCACAAACCTGCACGCTTATCGCAACATGGGGTTAGTCTCCGATGTCTTCAAGCGCGATTCGATCTTCGATGGCCTGCCCGGGCGCAATGCGATCGGCCACGTCCGTTACTCAACGGCCGGCAGTAGCGACTTCAAGAACATCCAGCCGATCATGGTCGATTATTCACGCGGCAGCATCGCCGTTGCGCATAACGGCAACCTGGTCAACGCCCAGGAAATCCGTAATAACCTCGAGCATGCCGGGTCGATTTTTTCCACCACATCCGACACGGAAGTCCTGGTTCATTTGCTCGCTAAATCGCAGAGTGACCTGTTGGCAGATCGCGTTGCAGAAGCCCTGATGGCCGTCAAAGGCGCCTACAGCATCCTTTTCCTCACCGAGACCCGCATGGTCGCCGCCCGCGACCCGAACGGCTTCCGCCCGCTGGCGCTTGGCAAACTCGGAGAGGGGTATGTGGTTGCCTCTGAAACCTGTGCATTTGACCTGATTGAGGCCGAGTTTATCCGCGAAATAGAGCCTGGCGAGATGATCCTTATCGACAAGCACGGCCTGAAATCCTTCCGGCCCTTCAAAGAGACCCAGCCTTCCCCCTGTATCTTTGAATTTGTTTACTTCGCCCGTCCCGACAGCATTATTTTTGGCGAGCAGGTTTACCGGGTTCGCAAGGAGTTGGGGAGACAGCTGGCCAGAGAACACAGTGTTGATGCTGATGTTGTCATTGCCGTCCCCGACTCAGGTGTGCCGGCGACGATCGGTTATGCGGAAGAGTCCGGCATCCCCTTCGAACTTGGCCTGATTCGGAACCATTACGTTGGCCGTACCTTTATCGAGCCGCAGCAGTCGATCCGGCATTTCGGCGTCAAGCTGAAACTCAATCCCGTTCGCGATGTCATAGAGGGCAAACGGGTTGTGGTTGTCGATGACTCGCTGGTACGCGGCACCACGGCACGCAAAATAGTTAAAATGATCCGTGCCGCCGGAGCACGCGAGGTTCATATGCGACTCTCGAGTCCGCCGACCAGCTTCCCTTGTTATTACGGGATTGATACGCCGTCCCGCAAGGAACTGATCTCGTCCTCACATACGATTGATGAAATCAGCCGCTACATTACCTCTGATTCGATCGGTTACCTGAGTCGGGAAGGGATGCTCGCCGCAGCCGGCGTACCGGTTGAAGCCCAGAAACGTTATTTCTGTGATGCCTGTTTCAGTGGCGACTACCCTGTAAAATTTCCGCGCTTGAAGGCGGATCGCCAGTTGGGCCTGTTTTAAAAGAGGCTGTGAAAAGGAAAAATTAATAAGTAAAAAAGGTCTATTTGACGGCCTCTTACTTAGCAACTATTCACATTTCACATTTCACATTTTACTGTTTAATTGAAGGAGAGCTTTGATGACGGATCAGGAACGTAACGAATTGATGCAGATCGTCCGCGAGTTGTCGTACGAAGAGCGCGAGGTCACTCTGGCCTCAGGACGTAAGAGTAACTTCTACTTTGACGGCAAGCAGACTGCACTGCACGCCAGGGGCGGCCTGTTGGTGGGTAAAGCCTTCTGGGAGATCGTCAAAACCTTTGACGGGCCGGTTCACGGTGTCGGCGGCCTGACCATGGGGGCCGATCCGATTGCGACGGCAACTTCGATCGCCGCCAACCTGGAAGGCAACCCAGTGCATGCCTTTATCATCCGTAAGGAACCGAAAGGTCACGGCACGGGGCAATGGCTTGAAGGACGCAAGAACCTGCCGCCCGGGTCACGTGTCGTCATAGTCGAAGATGTGACCACGACCGGCGGGTCTTCCATGAAGGCGGTCGATCGGGCGCAGCAGGAAGGCCTGGAGGTTGCCGGAATCATTACCCTCGTTGACCGTGAAGAAGGTGCCCGGGAGAATATTGAAGGCCAGGGCCAGGTTCTCAGATCGGTTTTCACCCGATCTGAAGTCGTCGGCTGAGAACTTATTCAGATATTTTTTAACAGGGATGCGGTGACGCATCCCTGTTTTCGTTTATAATGGAAGCATGGGTAAAGGAGGCCTACAAACAGATGAAAATGAAAACACTTGTTGTTGCATTATTTTGCCTGATCTTTGCATTAACCGGATGTGTCCCGACTTCAGAATTGTATATCGGCAAACCGGTAACCTCGGCACCGATCATAGAATTCCAGAAAGCTGAGAATGCAGCAGGAACCTGGCAAACCTTTGACGTGACGATCAATTATACTTATGCGGTAAGTGGCGGGCTGATTGAGATATCAGGGCAGGGGGAACTCAGCCAGCATTACCAGATGATGTACAATAGGGTCAGAACAATGCGTGTCTACCTCTTCCTGCTTGATGCGGATGCGGTCGTTCTCGAAACAGTTGAAATCCCGGCTTTTCTGATCAGTACGGAAGACAAATTCACATTCAATGTACCTTTTAAAGTCAACGAAAGCATCAAAGGCTTTTCTTTCGGCTATCGTGGTGTGGCTAGTGATATGGATGGTCAAGCATACTTTGACAGTCTGCCATGAGACTCTGCTTTGTGAAAATATCTCCGCAAGGCCATTAGCTTGAAATTATCTGGATTCCTTGTTAACCTGACCACATATTCTGCCCCGTCTTTAACCAGAAGGAGGAAATATGGGTTTTTTTAGTAAGAAAGTGGATTATCCGGAACTTGGAGCTGACAGCCCCGTAGCGGGGCAAATCAACGCAGTTAAGGAGCCGTTAAAGACTCTAATGAGCCAGGTGTCAGACCCGCTCGAGGTCGTTCCGGCTGACGGCCAGGCTTATGTTTTCATTGGCAAGCCGCCGAAAAAGTTTGGTGTGGCCATAATCGAAGGTGGCGAAGTGCAAAGCTTCGTTGCAGCCGCCAAGGAAAAAGGGCTGGAGCAGATAAGAATTCAGAGACTGAACGAACAGTTTCGTGATGCATATATTCAGAACCAGGATGCGCAACGCTACAAGTTAAATATTGCCGGCAAGGAAATAGTCGTGACTCCCTGCGCCGAACTGGCCCAGGAAGTCACCCAGATTATGGGCAGCATGTAAATTGTAGACAACGGCAATGATCGGGGTATTGAGCCGGGATGAAACGGGTAATTACCTGCTTCACCCGGTTTTTTTTGCCTTCAGTCCGCAGCGCACCTTGCCAGTGCGGTGCGTTAGTTGAGCGGTCTTGTGTGTTTACCTGGCAGATTGAGAAACACAGGCTGGTTAGAGAATGAAAGTGTGCATATGACAACGCCTCATCCCTTCTCGGTTAATTATCAACAGGCACGCCAGAAGTTTATCACCGCGGCAAGGGTTGCAGATGCCGAGGTCGCCAGCTTTGAGAATTCATGTTCCGGAGTCGGTGGGGCAGGGCTGTTTACCGATGTCGCCTGTCTTGGATCGGTGGGCGCAGAAAACGTCTTGCTGGTGATATCCGGGACGCACGGTGTTGAGGGCTTTGCCGGGTCTGGAATCCAGGTCGGTCTTCTCTCCGAGAACCTCGCCGAAGCCTTGGGTTCGAACACCCGTCTCGTGATGGTCCACGCTCTCAACCCCTACGGGTTTGCCTTCCTGAGAAGGGCCAACGAAGATAATATCGATCTGAACCGGAACTTCATCAATCACGACAAGCCTTACCCGGCCAACAGGGAATACGAAAGACTCTCCAGGGTGATTGCACCCCGATCAATTTCTGCCCCGGCAAATATCCGGGCGGCGCTGAGATTCCTCTGGTTTCGTCTCACCCGCGGCAGCGAAAAACTCCAGCAGGCCGTAACTCAAGGGCAATACACCGACCCGGATGGATTGTTCTTTGGCGGACGCTTCGCAACCTGGTCCAACCGGACATTACACGAGATCATAGCCCGCTACCTTGGCGGTGCGAAACGGGCCGTTGTGATTGATCTGCATACAGGGTTGGGCCAGTATGGTCAGGGCGAGATCGTCATGAGCGACCCCGAACAGGACCCTGCGTACCAGAGGGCCATTGCATGGTGGGGAGCAGAGCGGGTCAAAACGACAGTGAGCGGAGAGTCGGTCTCCTCTCACCTGTCCGGAACCGTCAAGTCAGCTTTTTCCAGAATACTCGCCGGAGCGGAGGTCACGGCGGTCGGGCTGGAGTTCGGCACTTCGCCGCCGCCGGAAGTATTCAAGGCTCTCAGGGAGGAAAACTGGTTGTTCCAGCACGCCGGGGAGAATCATCCGCACGCAGCAGGGATCAAACAGCAGCTCCTGAAGACGTTCTATCCTGACGATGATGCATGGAAGCAGGGTGCCTGGGAGCAGGGAGCGTTGGTTGTCAGGCAGGTCTTGACTGCAATCGATAATTAACCCCCGAGCTTTATCGACGTTAGCCTTCTTCCGGGATCTTGAAAATAACGTGCACGCCCGGCTGGCTTTCCAGCTCGGCACGATTGACTGTCGCGGTGTCGCCGATAACGCCGATTATGGTGCGATTGGCGCCGGTTGACTGGTGGAAGTCATAGTCGTGGTCAACCAGGTACTGTTTGACGTTGCGCAGTTGGTCCTCGCCGGCGCCCTTTTTCATGACAATCAACATTTCTAGATACCTTTCGTGCGAATACGTTCAAGGCGACGGGACTCGTCGATAACCCTCTCAAAAAGCCTGGTAATGGCATCATTCTCCAACGGTCCCGGGTTGGCGTTGGACATGGTTTCGAAAATCCTCTTTTCACGTTCCGGATCGTAAACCGGAATCCCGTGCTGTTTCTTGATCTCGCCGATTTTCAGTGCCAGCGCGGCGCGTTCATTGAAAATGCGCAGCAACTCACTGTCCAGGCGGTTGATCTCTCTACGGTAATCGTCAATTGTCACAAGTCTCTCCAGGGTGGCAGAAGTCCAGGTGCGGCAGTGCTAGTAGACTTTCCTGATCAGGGTGTCCTGTTTCCAGTGGATATCATCTGTTTCAAGGTGGTTGATGTTGTAATGCAGGCCGCGGCTTTCCTTGCGTTTGAGTGCGCAACGGATGATCAGCTCGGCAACCGTGGCAATGTTGCGTAATTCGATGAGGTCAGATGTGATCAGGAAGTCCCAGTAATAGTCGGCAATCTCTTCCTGGATCATCTGCACGCGACGCAGAGCCCTGACAAGTCTTTTGTCGGAACGGACGATCCCGACATAGTTCCACATGCAGAGACGTATCTCGTGCCAGTTGTGGGCAACCACGACCTCTTCATCACTGTCCCTGGCGCTGCCGGGATCCCAGGATTCTATGGTCGGGCAGGGCGGCAGTCTTTCTTCCTTGAGCGCAATTGAGCGTTCCGCAGCACGCTTGGCGAACACTACACCTTCGAGCAGGCTGTTGCTGGCGAGTCGATTGGCTCCATGCAGGCCGCTGCTGGAGACTTCGCCGATGGCAAAAAGGTTTGTGATATCAGTCTCTCCCCACGAATCGATCTTGATTCCACCGCAGAGGTAGTGTGCTGCCGGCACGACGGGGATCGGCTGTTTGGTCATGTCGATACCGTAAGCAAGACAGGTCTCGTGGATGTAGGGGAAACGGTCAGTGATGTACCCTGCCGATTTGTGCGTGATGTCGAGGAATACGCAGTCGTCACCATGTGTCTTCATTTCGTTATCGATCGCACGGGCGACGATGTCTCTGGGAGCCAGGTCTTTCAGTTGATGGTAGTCCGCCATGAACGCAGCCCCGTCACGTCGCCTCAGGATGGCGCCTTCGCCGCGTACGGCCTCCGAGATGAGGAAACTCTTGGCGTGTGGGTGGAAGAGGGTGGTGGGGTGGAACTGCATGAACTCCATGTTGGCGATCGTTGCCCCGGCCCGGTAAGCCATGGCGATGCCATCACCGGTGGCGATGTCCGGATTACAGGTATAGAGGTAGACTTTGCCGGCACCGCCGGTTGCCATCACGGTGATCGGCGCGCCGAAGGTGATGACCTGGCCCGTTTCACGGTTAAGAACATAAACGCCCAGACAACGGTCCGGTTTGATGCGGCGCCTGGTGACCTTGGCTTCGGTGATCAGGTCGACCGCAGTGTGATTCTCATAGACGCTGATGTTGGGGTGGGCCAGGACCGCTTCAACCAGTGCCCGTTCGATTTCTTTGCCGGTCTCGTCCTTGACGTGATAGATCCTTCTCTGGCTGTGGCCGCCTTCACGGGTCAGGTCATACGATTGGTCGTTGTTGCGTGAAAACTGAACTCCCCAGTTGATCAGCGCTTCAATCGCTGACGGCCCGTTCTTGACAACCATGCGGACAACCTCCTGGTCCGGCAACAGTGCTCCTGCCTCCATGGTGTCCTGCATGTGCTGCTCGAAGGAGTCGTCCATACTGGCCACGGCTGCGATGCCGCCCTGGGCAAGCCTGGTCGCGGTCGTTGCAATTTCTCTTTTTGTAATTAATGCGACCTGACCGCGATCGGCAACGGTCAGCGCATAGCAGAGTCCGGCGATGCCGCTGCCTACAACGAGAAAGTCAGATGTAATTTTCATAAGGAATGTGGCCCGTGGTTTGCATTGAATGTGTGTGCGATAATGCCCGACATGTCAGGGACCTCTCATTATGTGAATGCAGTACATTTGTGTCAAGGCCTAAACTTCTTGAAATACAGAGGTTTTTCAGATATAAGTCATAGCTCTGGAGTTTGTCACCATGATGTCCAAACACAGGCTGCTCTGCATATTGATACTCATTCTACCGCTGGTGTCGGGGATTTCACCTGCTTTTGCTGACATTTATCGGTACGTGGATGCGCAGGGGACGGTTCATTTTACTAACACGCCGACCCACGGCCGCTGGAATATGTACCTCAAGGAAAAGCCTGCCGCCGGTTCAGGGCATCGATCCTACCTGGAAATTATCCGCCAACACGCCCGCTCTTATCAACTTGAAGAAGCCCTGGTCAAGGCAGTCATCAAGGTGGAGAGTGATTACCAGCCCCAAACGGTCTCAAAAAAAGGCGCTCAGGGATTGATGCAATTAATACCGGAAACCGCGAAGGACCTTAAAGTACGAAATCCGTTCGATCCCAGTGAAAATATTCGTGGTGGCAGTCAGTACCTGCGAAAGATGCTGGACTTGTTTGATGACGATGTAGAGTTGGCTCTGGCCGCGTATAATTCAGGGCCTAATACCGTGAAGCGTTACGGCGGCATTCCTCCCTATGATGAGACTCGTGATTATGTCAAACGGGTCAAGCATTTCCTGGACTACTATCGCCAGTCCGAAGATCCCCTGCTATGAACTTGAAGTCCGGCTTGTTGAACCTGCCCAACCTGTTGACACTGGCCCGGATCGCCGCCGTCCCGGTTATTGTCGCTCTGCTGCTTTCCGACTCACGATCCTCCGGAATGTGGGCCGCTGCGATTTTCGGCCTGGCCGCGGTGACCGATTTCATTGACGGCTGGCTGGCCCGCAAGTGGGAAGTGGTTACCGTCCTTGGCAAGTTCCTTGATCCCCTTGCCGACAAACTGATCGTCATGGCGGCGCTGATTATGTTGATCCCGCTTGACCGTGTACCGGCCTGGATGGTTTTCCTGATTCTCGCCAGGGAAATGATCGTGACGGGCTTGCGTTCCATTGCCTCATCTGAGGGGATTGTCATTGACGCCAGCGACCTGGGGAAATACAAGACAATTTACCAGATGGTTGCCATCCCCGGGTTGATGCTCCATTATAACTACAACTGGTTCTTTGGTTTCGAATGGAGCGTCCTGCAGGTCAATATGCACAACTTCGGGATTTTCTTTTTTTATATTGCGTTCGCCCTGACGCTCTGGTCGGGAATTGATTACCTGCAGAAGTTCTTCCGTGTGATTGCCCGTTGACTTCTTTTCAGTATGGTAAAATTTCGGTTGACTTGCCTGAAAGGCTTTTGCTATAAAGTGCATCCGTCGGCACTGCCGATCTACATGTTTGCGGGACTAACTCAGTGGTAGAGTGCAACCTTGCCAAGGTTGAAGTCGCGAGTTCGAATCTCGTGTCCCGCTCCAATAATTACAGGCACCTGGAAGTAAAGTTCTAGGTGCCTGTTTTATTTCTAGCGTGAAAATCGAGCAAAGATACGAAAGTAAAAATGTCCCGTAAAACATCCAAGATTGATTATCTTTAATGCCGGTGTTATCATCCCTGCGCTTACAATTACTTCTTAAAGGGGACTGGCCCATGAAATTTAAAAGTTTTCGTCTGTCTATAATCGCTGTTTTAACCCTTCTGCTTGTGGTTCCGGTGATGACTGTAGAGGCCAAGGACGACCCTTTAGCAGACTGGCAGCCAAAGTTCGATCCAAGTCGTGCAGAATACAAATATCTCCTCTCTTGTGTTGGCCATCCTGCCATTGAAGGTGTTGCCGTAGGCTTCCGGATAAGAGACAAGGTCTGGGAGAAGAGCAATGGCCGCCTGTACGTCGATTTCCGCCCCTTATCATTGCTCGGCGGAGAAAAGGATGTCATCCGCAAACTACAAATGGGTGCCATACAGGGGATGATGAGCTCTTCTGTTGCAGCAGCGAACGTGTCGAACACTTTGGGCGTTGTCAATCTTCCCTATGTCATTGACACCTTTGAGAAGCTAGAGAAATTTCGTAATAATCCGGAACTTTGGCAGCAATTTCGAGATGCCGCTGTTAATCAAAAGATTGTCGTAGCGGACATTACTGGATATGGCTCTTATGGCTGGGCAACCAACACGGCGGTCAGAACGATTGAGGATGCAAAAACAATCAACTTTCGCATTGCGGAAGCCCCCGTTAATTTGGACTTCTACAAAGCCTGGGGCTTAAAATTCACCGTTATGCCCTGGCCAGATGTCCCTCAGGCGTTACAAACTGGTGTGATTACCGGCCTTGATCACACGCCCATAGTCTGCAATATCAGCGGGAAATTCAATGTTGCCAAGAACTACACAGAACTTGATTATGCACAGGGACTGTATATTCATCTCATCAATACGCGTTGGCTAGATCAACTGCCGCAAGATCTACGAAAGATCCTACTTGATACAATCACTGAAGAGAGTGCAGTGGCACGTTCTTTAACTCAGGAACAACAGACCAGCCAGATTGAGGCTGCAAAAGCTAACGGGGTGTCTTTTTTTCAACTGTCTTCTGCCGACAGGGCCAGGTTAATAGAATTAGCTAAACCCATGTACGACAAATGGGGGGAAAGAATAGGCGCAGATTATTTGCGGCAAGTACGCGCAGTTCTCGGGCAATAAAAGAGAACCTGCCTCGTAACAGATAGAAGCATTTAACATGTTTTGCGGGCGGCTTGGCTGAGTTTGGAACGATATAAAAAGGGGGGGATTATGAGGGTATTCGTTGCATTAAAATCTGCAATATATTTGTGTTGACTCTTTTTATGGCAGTGCTAAAATCCGCCCAATTTATTTTGGGGTAAACGATACGTAAAACGATGAACAGCCACTCTCTCGTGAATAAATTCCTCTCCCTTATGGTTGTGTTTATGTTGCTCTCATTACGCCTGGGGAGTTTCACAGAGGAAATATTCATAACTCCGGTTGAAGATGCTCTTTTCCATCAGGTTTTTGTCGCCGAAGGGCTCCCCTTTGAAGGAAAACCGATCAAGGTAAAGCTCAATCTCGTGTTTGTTGTTCCCATCAACCCTCCGGAAACAACGAAATCTTCTGCCGTAGAATCGGTGCAACAAGACACCATGTATATGAGCCAATTGATCCTTAGCGACATCCTCTCTGAAATATATATCCCGCCGGAAATCCTTTCCTGAATAGTACTTGCAACTTTTTCGTTTTAAAGCGCGGCTTAAGAAAAGCATCAGGCAATCCCGGTCATGGCGGAAAGCCAGCCCTGACCAATTGTAACTGACCCTCTGTTCGTTTGTTAAGAGAGTTACGCCTGAGGGTTACTGTGCTTGCTTCGGCCATGAATATTTTTTACAACAAACAGCAATTATGGAGATAAATAATGCCTCGTACATCGATTTTTTGGGTTTTGACCCTGACAGCTCTTATCATTAACAGCGGTTGTGCCAGCAAAAGCAATTCAACTGCCGGCGAATCGCTCTCACCTGCAGCCCCGGTCGCTGTAGCAGAGACTGCCAATGATACGCCAAAGTCACCCGGAGCAAACCTTACCAATCTGGAAGGTCTGCAACTTGAAACGATTTATTTTGATTTCGACTCGTATGTTTTGAATCCGGCAGCCCATTCAGTGTTGAAAAAGAACGCTTTATTGTTAAGTGAGAAGGCTTCGATGTCTATCACCATCGAGGGATACTGCGACGAACGCGGTTCAGATGAATATAACCTTGCATTAGGTGATCAGCGGGCAAAAGTCATCAAGGATTACCTGGTGGCTCTTGGTATTTCCCCTAACCGTTTGGCGGCGATTAGTTACGGAGAAGAGAATCCCGTTGCGCAGGGCCATGATGAAAACTCCTGGAAGATGAACCGCAGGGTTGCGTTCAATTAAAGAGCAAGAGAGTTAATCAAATGGGCAGGCGAATGCCTGCCATCCCAATTTTAAAGATGGGAAAAAAGGCCTGTCCGCTCCGGATGGGCCTTTTCTCTTTTGCCACGGCTGCCGAGACAACAACGAGCTTATTATTGACCGGGACATTTTCGCCGACAGAACGACGGCCACCTGGATAAATTGCGATGGTCCTGCTTCCTGCAAGCCAGGATAAATGCCAGTGCACCACCTGTGCGCCACCGGCGGATCGAACCTGGAGGTTGTTGCAAAACAAACACATTCTAATATTTTTGGGCTTATGCTAAATTCCCGACCGGAATGGTCGCAACCTTTGTTCTCGACAGATTAAGAAGCTATGACATATCGAACTAAATGCGCACTCTGGGTTGGGCTTATATGCATCCTGCTGTTCATGGCGGTTCGGCACTATGGCGGGTTCGACATAACAGATGCTTTGATATTGTTTGGCCTTTGCTTCGCGTGTGAGTTGATTGATAGCGGGTTAGGGATGGGTTATGGCACGATCCTTACCCCTACGCTGCTAATGCTCGGTTATCAACCTCAGGATATTGTCCCGACCATATTGTTTTCAGAGTTGTTGAGCGGATTCGCAGCATCCTTCTTTCACAATGAGATCAAAAATGTTGAGTTGGGGGTTCGTGGCAAGGATTTTAACCCTGCAGTCATACTTGCTGCAGGCAGTGTGGTTGGCGTCACTGTGGGGGTCTTCCTGTCAGTTAATATCCCCAAAGATGTCCTCAAGGTTGCAATCGGATGCATCATACTCATCTCTGGTTTGTTCGTGATTCTGGTTTCGCGTCGTGTCATAGAATACAAAAAGTGGAAGATGCTTGTTCTGTCGGGTGTTGCCTCATTCAATAAAGCCGTCAGCGGAGGCGGTTACGGCCCATTGGTAACGAGGCCACCTTGTGTCAACGCGTTATGCATGGCTATTCCGCCACTCTTTCTAACATTGGACGATCCCCACTTTACTATTGACACCTGCCGCCAAGAGACGTTACAAAATCACTTCTATTATCTATTGGTTTTCGGGTCATTACTTTTTGACTATGCAAGGAGGAAGTATGGTGTCCAAGTGTCAGATGAAGAACCTGTCGGTCGCAATTTTCGCTGTAGCGTTTGTGGTTTGCATGAGCCATTCGGCTCTGGCGGCGCAGGCAGTCTTGACCGCCGATGACTGCATCAAATGTCACAGTGAGCAGCCCGCACAAATCGAGGCAAACGGCGCGTCCCACAAAACCGAAATCGACTGCAGGGCCTGTCATGCCGGACATCGGCCAAGCGTAGCGAAAAATATCCCCCAGTGCAGCGAGTGCCACGAAGGCAGCGCACATTACAAGGTCGACAATTGCCTCGGCTGTCACAACCCGCATCAACCCCTGAACATCAGCATCAAGGGCGAGCAGAAGACCGTTTGCGTGAGTTGTCACGCTGGCCCCGAAGAGCAGATGGTTGCGAACCCGAGTCAACATGCAACCTTTGCCTGCAATTTCTGTCATGCCGATACCCACGGCAACATTCCTGAGTGCTTGTCCTGTCATGAGCCACACTCCAAGTCGATGACTCAAACCGACTGTTCGACATGTCACCAGGCCCATATGCCTCTCGCCGTTGCTTATCCTGACAGCACGGCATCGGAACTTTGCGCTTCGTGTCACGATACGGTTGCCGCCGTGCTGACCAAGAGTCAAACCAAGCACACCAAGGTTTCCTGTGCAACGTGTCACGCTGATAAGCATAAGGCGATCCCGGAATGCAGCGGCTGCCACGGTCAACCACATGCCAAGGCGATGCATACACGTTTCCCGAAATGCGGGGAATGTCATAGCGTCGCCCACGACTTGAATAAATAGCTGAGACTTTAGACAAGTTCAATCGCAGCAACACTCGAGAGGTTGACCTTCACAGGTCAACCTCTCGCTTTTTTCAGTGTGGAACGCATAGCGTAAAATTTCTCAATGGCGGAGGTAAAACGGCTATGCAGCCGTATCGAGGTATGATCTCCTGCAGTGATTGGCAAAAGCTGGTATCCTGTATTTAACCTGCTTGCGGCAAGGATTTGACGATCTATGCCTTTCCCGTGTAAATCAACATCTTTTCCCCGTATCTCCAGCGCTGCCGTCGTCGGCAGGTTGCGCTTGATCCTGCAGACCCTGCCGGGCAGAAAATATTTCAAGACTTGTGCCTTGGCCTGGTGCTGTTTTCTTGCCTGGAGCCTCCCTGCCGCTGCGGAAATGCAAATCTTCGAGTTGCAGCACAGGTCTGCCGTCGAACTTGCGGAGATCGTCAGAAGCATTGTCAGTGAAAAGGCCAAGGTCGCAGCGCATCAGAATACCCTGGTTGTCAGAACTGATCCTGCGGAGTTGGCAGAGGTTGCCAGGCTGGTCGCGGATTTCGATCGTGCGCAAAGCATGCTGCGGATTACGGTTGACCAGGGTGCCCGGACAGATAGCCAGGGTCAGGATGTCGGCGCTGCTGTGCGGGTACGGAATGATTCAGTGAAAATCGGTATCGGCAGCCCGCGCAAGCCCGGGGACGATTCGGTTTTCGTCAGCACCGGGGAGGTCCGTGGCGGAATTCATGGCCAGAATGCACAAGTCATGGAAAGCCGGCAAATCAGCCAGTCCATCTCTGTCCTGGAAGGTTCCCCGGCCAGCATCAGGGTCGGGCGTGCCATACCATTTACCAGTGAGTTGAGATATTACTGGAATCGCCACCCGCACTACGTTGCAGCAACCGAATACGTGAACGTCGACACCGGTTTTGAAGTCATTCCGTACATCCAGGGGGAGATGGTCCAGCTTGAGATCCAGCCTTTTATGACCTTCCTGGATAACGACGATTTGCAGCAGATCGTTTTTCATGAACTCTCGACCACGGTTCGTCTTCCCTTCGGTGCCTGGTATGATCTGGGCGGGCAGAACAGCTCTTTGAGCAGCTTGGGCAGGGAAATCCTCAGAACAGGCTCCCGGGCCGACATTGCCGGCAACACTATCAGGGTTCGTGTCGATCCCGGCCCCTGGGAGACAGATCGCCCGTGACTTTTGCCCTGTTTTCGTGGCTCATTGATTCGTAATCCGCGTCCAGATAGAAGGAGGATTCTCATGGCTGTTGTAGAAATCAGTGTTGTCCCTCTGGGAACAGCAACTCCGGGTGTCTCCAGTTATGTTGCCGCCTGTTTAGAAGTCGTTGCAGATTCTGGTTTGAACTATCAGTTGACCCCCATGGGCACCGTGATCGAAGGCGAAATTGATGAAATTCTTCCGGTTCTGAGAAGAATGCATGAAGTCCCTTTCGGCAGGGGAGCTCAAAGGGTTTCAACCCTGATAAAAATTGACGACCGGCGAGACAGCGGGAGCCACGGTTTGCAAGGTAAAATTGACTCGGTTATGAATAGAATCCAAACCCCCTCCTGACAGGATTTAGCGCTTGACAGATACGATACCCTCTGATATTCAAAGACACTCTTTTTTGATGGCTCCGTCGCCAAGTGGTAAGGCAGAGGTCTGCAAAATCTCCATCACCAGTTCGAATCTGGTCGGAGCCTCCAAAATCAACAGGTCAGCCAAAACATGGCTGACCTGTTCTGCTTTCAGGTGACCATGGGTTCTTTCGGTATAACAACCATAATTCTCTTTGCTGTCCTGGGCGGGGTTGCCGGATTTCTGGCCGGTCTTCTTGGTATTGGTGGCGGGATTATCCTCGTACCACTTTTCCTCTGGTCTTTTGAAGCGGCAGGCTTCGCACCGGAGATTCTGGTCCACACAGCCTTTGGCACCAGCCTGGCTATCATTATCCCAACCGCCATCAGCAGCACCATGGGCCATCGTAAACGTGGCAATGTTGCGTGGCACCAGGTTACATATCTGTGTCTGGGTGGGTTTTTCGGTGCGATTTGCGGTGCATGGCTGGCCTCTCAGCTCAGTGGCGACTGGTTGAAAGGCCTTTTTGGCATCATGCAGATATTCGTAGCGGCGCAGCTGTTCCTCTTTCATCCTCGGCTGCCGCCAGAGCGTAACGACTCTGTTGCGTTTGGCTCGCTGCTCCTGGTCGGCTTCGCCGGGGGTGTCTTCAGCGCTTTTTTTGGTGTTGGTGGTGGCGTTATTGCGGTCCCCCTGATGGTCATAGCCTTGAGATTCCCTATTCATCTGGCTGTTGGCAATTCGAGCGCCCTGATTGTCATATCTTCTCTTTCAGGGGTGCTGTCGTACATGCACCATGGCTGGGATGCCGAGCTTCTGCCGCCATTTTCCTTGGGTTACGTCAATTTCCTGGTGTTTTCCCTGGTTGCACCCTTCACCATCGGCATGGCGCGACTTGGTGTCCGTGTTGCCAGCAGAACGGCCCATGATAAACTGGTCAGGGTATTCGCGGTCCTGCTGGTGTTTGTCGGTCTGCGGATGATTTACAGCGCATGGTTCGGTTGATCCTGTCGGAGGTTCCGTCATGTTACGTAACGCTGTGGTCGCCGGTCAGTTCTATCCCGGCCAGAGAGAAAGCCTGCTAAAATCTGTCATCTCCCTGATGCCGGCAGCTACCGAACAAAAGACGGCAATTGCCCTCATGTCTCCGCACGCGGGCTATATCTATTCGGGTAAGGTTGCCGGACAGACGTTTGCCGGCGTCAAGATTCCCTCTGAAGCCATCATCCTTGGCCCGAATCACCACGGCCGTGGCCATGTCGCCGCGGTCTACGCCAGCGGTGCCTGGGAAACCCCGATTGGGGAAACGCCGATTTCGGTAAAGCTCGCCGATCGTATTCTCAGGGAATGTCCGATGGCGGCAGAGGACACCCTTGCGCATCGTTTTGAACATTCCCTCGAAGTCCAGCTACCTTTTCTGCAGGTGAAGGCGCCGGCGACCAGCATTGTGCCGATCTGCATCAGCCGCATGCCGCTCGACCTGCTGCTTGAGATGGGTGATGGACTTGCCCGGGCCATCTCGTCCGGCTCCGAGCCACCCCTGATCGTTGCGAGCACGGATATGACCCATTACGAGTCCGCCAAAAGTGCCAGGCAGAAGGATTTCATGGCCCTGGACAGGGTGCTTGCCCTGGATCCTGAAGGGCTCTACGATGTGGTGTCTGAGCACGGCATATCGATGTGCGGGGTCTTCCCGACCGTGGTCATGCTGCAGGCGGCAAAAACCTTGGGCGCGAAACAAGGCCGAGCTGATTCTTTACAGCAATTCCGGTGATGTGACAGGCGACCAGTCCGAAGTGGTCGGTTATGCAGGAGTCATGATCTCCTGATTCTCTAATTCTTGCCACATCCCCTGATTTCCGGTATAAAACGGGGTCACCGAAAGGTGACCTGTTTTGCGAGTAAGTATTTAGGGGCAGGTATTCAGTATCCAGAATCCCGTATTCAGTAGAATAATAAAACAATCTGGATTCTAGATTCTGACTGATTCTGATTCTGGATTCTGGATTCCCAATATTAAACCTTTCCGGAGCAACAAAATGTCTGAATCTACGTGTACGTTTTGCCCCGAGTCCGACCGGCTACCTGCATATCGGTGGGGCCCGGACGGCTCTGTTCAATTATCTGCTGGCGCGCAAAGAGAGCGGCACCTTTGTCCTGCGTATCGAAGATACAGACGTGGAAAGATCCACGCAGGAATCGGTTGATGCCATCCTGCAAGCCATGGACTGGCTGGGGTTGAGCTACGATGAAGGTCCTTTCTACCAGTCTGAAAGATACGACCTTTACAAGCGCAAGGTAGCCGAACTGCTGGACAAGGGCCTTGCCTATCGCTGCTACTGCACCCCCGATGAACTGGACGCCAAGCGGGAGGCGGCAATGCAGAGCGGCGGCAAGCCTCGTTACGATGGCACCTGTCGCAACCGGACGGACCGGCCCGATGCACCCTTCGTGGTCCGGTTTAAAACGCCGCTGGACGGCACGACGGCATTTGTCGACCGTATCAAAGGGATAATCTCGGTAGAAAACATCGAACTGGATGATCTGATCATTCAACGAACCGACGGCAACCCGACCTACAACTTCGTGGTCGTGGTAGATGATGCTGAAATGGGCATCACCCTGGTGATTCGCGGCGATGACCATGTCAACAACACCGTCCGCCAAATCCCGATGTATCAGGCCCTTGGCTACGGGGTCCCGGAATTCGCCCACGTACCGATGATCCTCGGCGCTGACAAGAAGCGCCTTTCCAAGCGTCATGGCGCCACCTCGGTTATGGTCTACCGGGAGATGGGTTATCTGCCGGAGGCGATGGTCAATTACCTCGTGCGCCTGGGGTGGTCGTTCGGCGACGAGGAGATCTTCTCCATGGACGACCTGATTGCAAAGTTCACTCTCGAAAACGTTGGCCGCTCGGCCGGGGTGTTCAACCCTGACAAGCTGTTGTGGTTGAACGAGCATTACATCAAGACTGGCGACCCGGTACGCCTGGGTGGCCTGGTGGCTGAAATCCTTGCAGGGCAGGGCGTCGATGTCACGTCCGGGCCGGATCTGCCGTCGGTGGTCATGACCCTTCAGGACCGCGCCAAGACGCTGGTCGAGATGGCGGACGGCGCGCGCTTCTACTTCGTCGCCCCGGAATCCTACGATGAAGAAGCCGCGGCAAAGTTCCTCACCGGCGATCAACGCGACGTGCTTGAGCTGACTGTCAGGCATCTCGGGGCATTGACCGTATACAGCCACGACAACATTGAAAATGCCTTCAAGGCGGTTATGGAAGAAAGCGGCCTCAAGTTTGGCAAAATCGGCCCGACCGTACGCGTGGCGCTGGTCGGAGGGACTGTCAGCCCGAGTATCTATGACGTTGTCGCCGTGCTCGGCAAGGAGAGAGTTTTGTCCCGCCTGCAAAAGGCTCTTGCATCGCTCGCCTGATATCTATATTATGCGTTTTCCGGCGGCAAAAAGCTTGACTCCAAAAGGCAACTTTGTTAAAAATCACAGCCTGCTTTTGGGGTGTCGCCAAGCGGTAAGGCAGCGGACTCTGACTCCGCCATTCGGGGGTTCAAATCCTCCCACCCCAGCCATAGTATCAACAGGGGAACATTTTCCCCGTGAGAGCATAGTTACCATGCGCTCATCGTCTAGCCCGGCCTAGGACATCGGCCTTTCACGCCGACGACAGGGGTTCGAATCCCCTTGGGCGTACCATTCAGAGACCCCGTGACTCTTGCGAGTCACGGGGTTTTTGTTGCCTGTGTATTTACCATCTGTTGCGCTGTATTTGTAACGCTTGTTTTATACTGAATCAGCAGTGTGATATGAAATTCACATTTAAGGAGCTCGCTAATGGAATTGACCTGGACCCCGGCCCTGAGCATAGGGAATCAAGAGATAGACAAACAGCATATTGCCCTTTTTGGTTTTTTTGGTGATTTCGTAGATGGCTGCTCTAGGGGAGAAGGCAAGGAGACCTTGCTTGAACTTCATGACCGTCTTAAAGAGTACGTGGTATATCATTTCCAGGCAGAAGAGGCCCTGATGCAACAGGTCAATTTCCCTGATCTTGATCTGCACAGGCGCAAGCATCAAAGCTTTCGGGAACGACTCGCTGATATTCGCCAACAGATTTCGAGCCAGGGTCCGACCTTGATGAACATCATACAGACCAACAGGGCCCTGGTGGCCTGGTTGGTCCAACATGTACAGGCTTTTGATCAAAGCTTTGGCGAGTTTCTGAAAGAGCACCCACCAAAAATATAATAAACCATATAAATAGATGTTGACATTAAACGACGACTCCGTATAATTCCCGCACAAATAGTGAGGGTTGTTATGCCTGAAAAAAATAAAATACTACGGAGATTGATCATGTCTGATTACACGAATTTAAAGCGTTATTTGTTAACTGTTGCTCGGGGCCTTTATGTACTGACGACCTGTGCGGTTGTCCTCCTGGCGTTATCCTTTCTTAATCTCGGCGGCCACTAAGGCCTGGGTAAAGCTACAGTTCGATGTGCAAAGGCGACCTTCAAAAAGGTCGCCTTTGCTGCATCTGATGGTTGACCTCTACAAGCCACTCTAGTAAAACAGGCTCTGCTCATTTAATTCCAATTCCCAAGGCTGCCATCGTGACGGACATCAATCTCAATAATCTCGACCCGCAAAAATTTATCTTCCGGGTCCCACCTGAAGGCTCTGTCATCCACATCGGGCCAGACCAGACCCCGGTGCCTCTGCCTCAATTGCCTTTGCCGGTTAAGATCACAAATATGGAGCAGGATGATGTCCCTACTGAGAATGCTATCGGTGAGGGTGTCTATGATTACTTGCGCCAGTTCCCAGATTGTTTGCACAACACCGCTTATGCAGAATTGCTGCGTGATGGCTACCCTCACTATCTTGCTGACCTGGCCGCACATGCAGTCATGCTCGACAAGAAAGATGTCGAGCCGGCTTATATCTTTCGCAAACTGACTTATCTGAAGATCCTCCAGTTGCTTGAACCTCGGAATACGGGCCTGCTGTGGCAGCTCTGCCATGGTTTTTATGAGCTCGCGATAACTTTTACCGAACTGCCTCAAGTCCGCCGCCATCTGCTGGACGCCATGCGTTTTGGTCATGCACTCGTCAAACTTGACCCCGGTAACGTCGCGGCGCTGAATCTTGTTGTGCAAATCGATATCTTATTCGGGGATTACCCTGCAGCGATCAAGCGATTACACAGGCTGCTTGAGTTGGTTGAAAGTGAAGAGACCCTGGGGCAGATCAAGGCTCGCCTGGATTCATGTGTTAAAATCGGGTTTCCGGACCATTGCCTGGTCGACGACCTGGAAAAGGTTGCGGACGCCATGCAGCTTTATTCAGCCGGACACTATGCCCTGGCGACCGAGATCCTCGAGCGGTTGGAAATTGATCCGTATTTTACCTCTGAACTGAAGTCAGTTGACTTTCTCTGCCTGCTTGGGATGTGCCGCTTAAAGACCGGTGACAAGGGTGGGGCTTTCGAGGCTCTGACCAACGCCCTGGAAATCGATCCGGAGCACAAACAGGCTCGTGAAACTCTTGATTTAATTTAGATTACCACAACGTTTTGCTTCGCAACTTTTCTCTGGTCATGATAGATTTATGCTGTTTTTAACAGGGGGCTGTCATGCACAACGTTGGCATCGGTGATGTCGTATTCATAATCCTGATTCTCGGTGTCATCCATGGCATTATGTATCTGGTGACGTATTGCAGAAAACGCAAGTCCCGGTCTCAGGATGAGCCATCGGACTGATCATCGCGACGCCCTAAGTCACCGCCCCCCTCGCTACTTTTTTCATAGTTGATCCCCGTGATATGTGATCTCGGCGTTTTTATCTTTACCTCGACTTCGGCTGGACAAATGAAACGAGGCTTACCCCTTCACCTCGCATTCCTCATCCTGACGTTTGCAAGCCCGGTCTTTGCAGACGACGCATCGCTGTCTACTTTCTGGCCTGTCTATGATTACCGGGCCTCCGCCCAAGCCGGCTACCAGAGCCTTCATCTGATGGGCCCTTTTGTAAAATACGAGACCAAGGATGTTGAAACCGAGTATGCCCTGCGGCCACTTTTTTATCGGGCAGTAGACGAAAATGGCGTTGCCGAGACCGATGTCCTCTATCCGTTGTTTGGTCACAAAAGAAATAAGGAATCATCCAGTTTCCACCTCTTACACCTGTTAAACTACGATTTCGGAGAACGCGAAACAGGCAGTGATAACCGATCGTATCTCTTTCCCTTCCTTTTTTACGGCGAAGAGGAGCAGGGCAGCTACATGGCCTTTTTCCCGCTGGGAGGCACGCTTTATAACTGGTTCGGTCGGGACCGTATTACATTCGTGCTTTTCCCCCTCTACAGTCAAACCGAGCGTGGCACCAGACAGGTCGACAATGTCCTATGGCCTTTTTTTGCCAGGATTTCCGGTGAGGATGAGTCAGGATACAAGTTCTGGCCGATTTATGGGCAGAGCGGCAAAGCCGGCGTATACCGCAAGAAATTTTTTCTCTGGCCCATCTTTTTCTCCGAATCCAAAAAACTTGACGGCGACAACCCTGAGGAGATTAGAGCTGCCTGGCCATTTTATGTCAGCAAAGAATCGCCTGAAAAATCATACCGGGCAGCGCTTTGGCCGTTCTTTTATAAAATAGAAGACCGGGTCAAAGGTTATGAGGAATGGAATGCTCCCTGGCCCCTGGTCAGGGTGACCAGGGGAGAGAACCATCACGGCATGAAATTGTTGCCGTTTTTTGCCGATGAAACGATGGATGTTAAGCGGCAGAGATGGTATCTTTGGCCGATATATAAAATTGAAGAAATGAACACAGAGCTGATTCAGAGACGTCGTGATCGGGTGCTGTTTTTCCTCTACTCAGACACCAGAGAGTCGAAGTGGGAGACCGGTGGATCGATGCGGCGGATTAATCTCTGGCCGCTCTTCGGCTATTACAGAAAAGATGGTGTAAGCCTTCTGCATACGTTCTCGCTGCTGGAGCCCTTTTTCCCCGGCAACGAATCTATCGAACGGCTCTGGTCGCCGTTGTGGCGGGTGTATCAACAAAAGTGGGACCAGCAGGGCAACCAGGCGATCAGTCTGTTATGGAATCTGTATTGGTCCGAACGACAGGGGGACATGATCGCATGGGAACTCTTTCCCTTGGTTGAGTATCACAGGGAATCGCCGGATGACAAGAGACTTCGTTTCCTCAAAGGCCTGATCAGTTATCGTGTCGATGAGCAGGGCAAAAGATTGAGTTTCTTCTACCTCCCCTGGGGACTGCGCTGGGATAAACCTGTGGCGACTGCCGAGTAACAGCTTTATGCGAGTGTTCAACTTCATAGTCGGCAAACTGCTGAACGTTGCACAAGGTCTCGGCGAGATGCTGGCGCTCCTCTGTGAAACGATCTACTACTTCAAAGAGGCTCCACGCAACCTGACCAGCATCTTCCGACAGATGAGTATCATTGGTATCGGCACCTTGCCGATCGCCATGCTCGTGGCCATGTTCGTCGGTATGGTCCTGTCGGTGCAAACTGGTTCAGAACTCGCACTTTACGGCACCCAGGAGGCCATCGGGGCGATCGTTGGCCTGTCGATGGTCAAGGAGCTCGGACCGGTCATGACCAGCCTCCTGGTCGCTGGACGCATAGGCTCAGCGATGGCCGCCGAGGTTGGCGCCATGCAGGTCTACGAAGAGATCGATGCGCTCAAAACCCTGGAAATCAGCCCGGTCCGTTATCTTGCCATGCCGAGACTGATTGCCTGCCTTCTGGTCGTGCCGGCGCTGGTTGTGTTCTCAACTGTAGTCGGCGTGATTGGCGGCGGGGTCGTGGCCGAAGTAAACCCTCGAATCGATGTCCCGTTCACTGTTTACTATGACAACATGATTCGTGCACTGAGCTACATGGAAATTCTCAAGGGGCTGCTAAAGGCAATGGTGTTTGGCGGCATTATCGCCCATGTCGGCTGTTATATCGGGTTCAAGACGAGCGGTGGCGCAAGGGGGATAGGCGAGTCGACAACCCGCTCCGTCGTTCTGTCTTTCCTTCTGATCATGGTGGCTAATTACCTCCTGACCCGTCTCATGCTGTAAGGAATGATTGTGACTAAAGAAACAACCCAGACAAAGGACTTATGCTGACACGATGAAACCACGCGGCACTTTTTGGTCAAAGCTTGCACACGGTTTTGCACCGTCGATAATGGCTGGCGACAGCTGCCAGATCGGTTACACGGCATCCCGTGGGGTGAGGATAGAGATCAAGGGTCTTAACAAATCTTTCGATGACAATCATGTCCTGAGGGACATCAACCTGAACGTCGAGCCAGGCGAGACATTCTCGATTATCGGGCCGTCGGGGACCGGCAAGAGCGTCCTGCTTAAACATATCGTCAAGCTCGAACAAGCAGACAGCGGACAGATTCTGATAAATGGCCACGATATTAATGAGGAAGTGTCGCAGAATGCACCACAGGATTTCCGGTACAGTATGGTCTTTCAGTCTTCCGCGCTCTTCAATTCTCTGACCGTTGGCGAGAACGTCGGCCTGTGGCTGAGAGAAAAACGTATTTGTGGCGAAATCCGGATTCGTCGCATCATCAGGGAGAAATTGCGACTGGTTGGCCTCGATAGCAAAGAGGATATGCGTACGGAAGAGCTTTCCGGGGGCATGAAGAAGAGGGTGGCAATCGCCCGTTCCCTGGCAATGAACCCGGATTTGATCCTGTATGATGAGCCAACCGCAGAGTTGGACCCGGTGACTTCGGATGAACTCGCCAGGGTCATTATGGAACTTAAAAGAGAGGTCAACCTGACGACTATCATCGTCAGCCACGACCTGAACTTTGCGCTGTACCTTTCAGATCGCGTGGCGATGATGCACGATGGTCAGGTGATTGCAGTCGGAACTCCAGAGGAAATCAAGAAAAGCCAGAACCCGCTTGTTCGAAAATTTATCTATACAACGACCAAGGGTCTCCAGGGGGAAAGGGATTAGCATGGCAGTGTCAACCGAACAAAAAGTCGGGTTGTTTTTTCTTGCAACCCTGATCTTGCTGGCCGTGATGATAGAGCTGGTCGAGGACTGGCGTCCTTTCGAGACCCAGTATTCATACGTTGCCTATTTCAACTATGCAGTTGGCTTGAAGGTGGGCGACCCGGTACGGATTGCCGGCGTCGACGTCGGCAAGGTCAGGAAAATCGCTATCGAGGGTCAGCAGGTGCGAATAGATTTTTACGTCAACCGCGAAGACAGCCTTCGCGAAGATTCCCTCGCCCAAATCCGTCAGACCAATATGCTTGGCGGAGTTTTTCTGGGTCTGGATTTCGGCTCTGCGCAGAGCAATATCCTGACGCCCGGAAGTACTGTCAACACCCGGGACTCGACAAACATTGACCAGCTCATCACCAACCTCGATCGTAACCAGGATCGGTTCCTGAGACCGTTGGGGGATCTGGTCGATGAGAGCCGTGAACCGCTGGCCCAGACGATCAGCCGCCTTGAAAAAATTGTTGCCAAAATAGACGAAGGGGAAGGGACCCTGGGACGGCTGGTAAACAACCCGACCCTCTATGATGAGATGGCAGCCATGTCGACACGACTGAATCAGTTGCTCGCCAAACTGGAGAGCGGTAACAGCTCACTGGGAAAACTGATCGATGACCCGTCCCTTTACGACAACCTCAACCAGACCATGCTTAACCTCGCGGCCCTCTCTGACTTGATCAGGTCGGGCGAGGGGACCCTGGGCAAGCTCTTTGTTGATGACCGGCTATACGAAGAGATCACCCTGTCGGTCGGCAACCTGAGTAAATTAACGGCAAAGATCAACGCGGGAGAGGGGTCGCTTGGCAGGCTCATGAATGATGACGCCCTTTATAACAACCTCAGTGATACCCTGGCCCGGGTTAACAGTATTGCGGCCAAGATTGATGAAGGGCAGGGTACATTAGGGAAACTGGTTAACGAAGACGACCTCTATCGTGATGCCAAAACCACTCTGCATAAGGTAGAAAAGTCTGTTGATGGCATTAGCGATACAGGTCCGCTGTCAGCGCTCGGCGTGGTTCTTGGGACTCTCTTCTAAATTTTTACGGAATGGTTGTTAATTTTTTACATTTCTTGCATATTGCTTGTGTTCGTGCGATTTTTTACCTGTCAACCGTTCGCGTGGCAACGGCGCGTTTATTTCTAATATAGGGTTTTGGGGTCATGTATTCAGCTCCACTTGACCGAACCTGGGGGGACTTCTTGAGGCGTTTGCTTCTGTCCGCTCTGATGATCATTGGTTTGTGCGGGCTTTGGTGCTCATCCAAAGCTGCTGCTGAGGAACGTCTGATAGCCGTTGTTATGGCTAATTCGCAGCCGCGTTACCATGATATCCATGCGGTTTTTGTCAAAAATGTCAGTGATTTTTGTAGCAAGGATTGCCGGATTTATGTGCAGACTCCCAATGCTGACATCATGTCCCTACGCAACAGTGTTAGAAAAGCTATTGCGTTGGGAGCTGGGTTAATTGTGGCCTATGGCCCTCTGGCAACCATTGCCGCACAGGCAGAAGTTCCACCGGTCCCAACTCTTTATGTCGATGTATATGACCCCGTTGGCCTCGAGATAATCTCCGCCAAGACCATGAACGGCCGCAACATGACCGGCATTCGTGGCGATGCACCGGTTCAGGGGTTGTTCAAGTATTTCACCGATACAGTGGAAGTGCGGAAATTGGGAATTCTCTACGATATCCACAGCCCGGAGGCCTTGCTGCAGAAGCGTACCCTGGAAGAAAGTAGCAAACGCAAGGGCATTGTTGTGTTCTCCGCGGGTGTCGGTGATTCACATAATTACCTGTCTTCGCTAGGAACTCTGCCGGATGATATCGACGGGGTTTTTGTCGCCAGTAGCGAACATTACCAAGCTCAGCTTGATTTCGTCCTCGGCTACACTAATGCTCGCAAGATCCCGGTGATTACACAGCTTGCCGGTGCTGCCGACAATGGAGCCTTCATGGTTCTTGAGACGTCTGCGCTGGAGCAGGGTGAAAAACTGGCAGAAATGGCCAGGCAAGTGATTTCCGGGACGGATGTCAACCAGATCCCCATGCACAAACCTCATGACATTTCCTTCGTGATCAATCTTAAAGTGGCCAGGGAACTTGGTCTCAAGGTCCCGATCCAGACGTTGTCAGTCGCCTCCCGCGTCGTCCACTAACCTAACCAGTACAGCAGAACGGTCAAGGTCAACGCACTGCAGAGCGTACTTGTCAGTATCGTGCCTGATACGAGATCGGGTCGAGTGCCAAAGCGCAGGCAGTAGAGCAGAGGCATGACCGCTGATGGCGTGCTGGTTTGCAGAATCAGGACCTTGCGCGTAAGGCCGTCAAGCCCGAAAAGCGAGACGAGTGCGATGGCGACCAGCGGCCCGACCAGCAGGCGAATCGACGTGGCCAGACCAAAAAACCCCCACCCTTGAGTTATTTTCGATCGTGACAATTGCACGCCGAGCAGGATCAGCATAACAGGGATTGCTGCCTGTCCAAGCAGTTCCGTTGACCGCAAAATGAACCCGGGCATCTGCCAACCCAGGACCTTGCAGAGTAGTGCCAAAGCGACAGCATAGAATATCGGGATTTTCAGCATGTTGTGAATTGCCTGATGCCACTTTACCCCCTGGCCCTGGGCAATGATGATCGCCAGGGTGCTTAAGGGGATGTTGAACAGAACAAACACAACGATCGAGATATCGAGCGCCGCTTCACCGTAGGCGAAGAAGACCAGGGGCAAGCCAAAGTTGCCGATATTCGCCATCGAGGTCGTCAGAGTTAAAGCGCGGGTCGTGTCGTTGTCGAACCTGCAGAAACGGGCAACGCAGAAAGCCAGGGCATACATCAGCAAGGTATAAGCGAGCATGAACGCTGAAAGGGTTCCCAGCAGGTCGGTTGCAACGGTACTTTTAACCAACGCCGAAAAGACCAGCGACGGAGCAAACAGGTACAGAGCGCCGTTCGCCAGTGAGCGGATGTCGACTTCTGACCTGCGCTCAAAAATGTATCCAACGGCTGCTATCAGGAATACCGGGAGTATGACTTGGATAAAGAGCATGGTCTTCGCTACCGATGAAAGCGTACATCCTGTTGTTGGGTCGTGATGTTCCGACAGCTGCACATCTTATGCTTTTCCCCGTACAAGGTCGACCTTATAATCATCCGGTTTGCAGTTGCGCAGCATTGCGATGGGCTCTATTCTTTTGGAGTAGGCGCAATGATCTCGGGGATGCACTTATGCTTGTTGATACAGACAGACTTGCCTTCGGCCTGAAGAACCTGCCTTTTTTCGACAGACTGATCGCTTTCTGCAATGACAGAGAGGCTTTTGTCGTGGGAGGTGCGGTTCGAGATGCCCTGCTTGGCCTTCCGGTCCAGGATGTCGATTTGATCTTTCCTGAAGACCCGACAGGGTTGGCAAAGTCGTTTGCAAAGGTACACGGCGGACATTGGTTCTGGCTTGATCAAGAGCGCAAGCAGAGCCGGGTTGTCTTTAGCCACGCCGAGCTGTGTCCCGTCTTCGATTTTGCGCCATTCAGGGCTGCATCGCTTGACCTCGATCTCTTTGACCGGGATTTCACGATCAATGCGATGGCGCTCTGCCTGTCGTCAGAGCTTACGACAACCCCCCTCGTTGATCCGGTCGGTGGCATGGAAGACCTGCAGCAGGACGTGCTGCGGATGGTCTCCAAAGATGCCTTCATCAATGACCCACTGCGTATAGTCAAAGGCGTCCGGCACGCAACGGCTCTCGGGCTTCGCATAGAGGATATCACGCTCGATTGTATGCAGGCCGAGATAACCGCGCTCTATCGAGTCGCCCCAGAGCGGATCCGCCAGGAAGTTTGGAAGATTCTGGCCAGTGAGGATGCCGCGAGGGGCCTTCACCTGCTTGCCGAGAGCTTGGCCGGTAACTACCTGTTCGGGAATGTCTATTCAGGTCGGTCTGGTGATCTTGCCGAGTCGCTGGCCGTGGTCAGGAACTGCTGGAGCAACCTGGCATTGCAACAACCGGTGGTCAGGGTTTGGTTGGCGCGTGAAGTTGAACAGGGCCTCAGCTGCGAAACGCTTTTGCTCTGGGCGATGCTCCTCGCCCGGTTGGACCGTGACTTGCCGGGTCAACTCGCCGAAGAGTGGCTGCTGAGCCGCAAGGCGAAGGCCTGCGTGAAAGCCCTCTCCAGCATTGGTGAAGAGACCTTGAAAGAGCTGGATAAGGTCAGCCAGGTGCCGCGCGCATTCGCCTGGTGGGCGCACGCTTATCGGATCGAGCCAAAGCTATGGCTCCTGGCGCTTGCGGCCTTCGGGGCCTTGCAGGACGGCTCCAACAACGAATTGATCTGCAGTTGGGTGCCGGTTGTTGACACGCTTGGCGATCAGCCGCCCAAAGTGCTGGTCGATGGTCACTGGTTGCAGCATGAACTCGGTCTGCCGGCTGGGCCCGAAATATCGCGAGCCCTGGAGCTTCTTAGAAACGCTGAGATTTCAGGCCGGGTTGACAGCATAGAAAGTGCCCAAGCATATCTCGTGCAGCATTGTAAGAATATCGATTGACAAGGCAATTTTCTGGACCCTATAATCACCCTTCATTCGCGGGAATAACTCAGTGGTAGAGTGTCAGCTTCCCAAGCTGAAGGTCGCGGGTTCGAATCCCGTTTCCCGCTCCAAAAAACAAAAGGTTGGGCTGATTGCCCGACCTTTTTTTGTCTGCAGTCCCTACTCGGGATATGCGGGCTGTTGAATACGCTTTATTTCGCGGCACTGCAGCGATATCCGGGATTATTCAGCTCCTGAATCGCTGTTGAGACCAGGCGGCAGGGATGACGGTTGCGACAATGATAACGGTTCCAGGTTGCTGCGAGGTTTTAGGTTTGACTTGGTCAGTCGCTTAAGGTAGAAGAAGCTGAAAATCGCTTGTTATTAGCCAGCGTTCAGATTTTGTCGGCAGCTTGCCAAGCTTATGGATCGGTTTTTAGCCGATCAACACTCTATATTGAGAAAGGTTATCCGCAATGTTCGAAAATGTTCAAATCGCTCCCCCAGATCCGATTCTCGGCTTGACCGAGATGTTCAAAGCGGACCCCAACCCCGACAAGATCAATCTTACCGTTGGCGTGTATCAAGATGCTCATGGCAAGACTCCGGTCCTGGCAACGGTGAAAGAAGCAGAAAAACGCATCCTCGCACAGGAAAATTCCAAAGGTTACCTGCCGATGACAGGTGAACCGGTCTACTGCGCACAGGTACAGGAGCTGCTATTTGGCGAAGGGCATGAAATCATCGCTAGCAAGCGTGCCGCAACTGCGCAATGTCCTGGCGGCACCGGAGCCTTGCGGGTGGCCGGCGACTACCTGCACACCCTGCATCCCGACGCCAAGATCTGGCTGAGCAATCCGACCTGGGCCAACCATGGCACCATCTTCGAAGCGGCCGGAATGACCTGTAAAAAATACGACTACCGTGATCCTGTGACCAATGGGCTCGATTTCGCCGCCATGTGCGCGTCGATCAAGACGATCCCGAAAGGTGACATTATCCTGCTGCACGGCTGCTGCCACAACCCGACCGGTATCGACCCGACCCCGGAGCAGTGGGCCAAGATCGGCGACCTGCTTGCCAAACAGGGCGTTCTGCCCCTGGTCGATTTCGCCTACCAGGGCCTGGCCGCCGGCATTGAGGAAGATCGCGCCGGGTTGCTCGAATTGACCAAAAAGGTCAAGCAGATGCTGATCTCTTCGAGCTTCTCGAAAAACTTTGGCCTTTATCGCGAAAGAACCGGCGCCCTGACGGTCGTCGCTGACAACGCTGAGCAGGCTGCCACGGTCATGAGCCAGGTCAAACTGCGCATCCGCTACAACTATTCGAACCCTCCCTCGCATGGCGGTCAGATCGTGGCCACCATATTGAGCGACAAACAGCTCAGGGCCCAATGGATCGAGGAAGTCGCCGATATTCGCAATCGGATCAACGAGATGCGTCATTTACTGGTAAAGACCCTCAAAGAGAAGGGTCTTAAACAGGACTTCTCACCGATCATAGAGCAGTGCGGCATGTTCAGTGTCACCCGTCTGACCAAGGAGCAGGTTACACAACTACGCGAGAAGTACTCGATCTATATCGTTGATTCCGGTCGTATCAATGTCGCCGGATTGACGCGCGACAATATCGACAGGCTCTGCGAAGCGCTTAAATCTGTCCTTTAACCTGTTTACGGGTCGAATCCCGTTTCCCGCGCCAAACACATACGAGGCTGGTCTGTAAAGACCAGCCTCTTCTTTTGCAAGCTTGATGGAGGTTGCGCCATCCCGATAAGTTTGTAAAATTCAAGCCTGTACAAGGGGTGAGAATTATGCCGAGGCTGCTTCTGTTTGTAATAATCCTGTTGTTGGCTTCTGCCTGTACAGGCAAGCCAAAAGTCGGGGTGGATGTTAATGCCAACAACAATAGTTCAAATAGTCGGATCTTGTTTTCGCAGCCTTTTTGATTGATACGCGTAAGGTTCGCAAGCTGAAGTAGAATAGCACCAGCCCGGTGCTTTTTTGTTGAGTCAATATGCCTTTGATGAAACCAAAACGATATAGTGTGGTCTCCCCCGCTGGCCGCCATGCGGTCTCAGAAGTCTTTACTGCCTTCCTGAAGCTTGGTTTGACGTCATTTGGCGGGCCGATTGCGCATCTCGGTTATTTCCGCAACGAGTTTGTCGAGAAACGGCAATGGGTCAACGATGGCCAGTTTGCGCAACTGTTGGCCATCTGCCAGTTCCTGCCCGGTCCGGCAAGCAGTCAACTTGGCTTCTGTCTTGGCTTGCTGAGGAGTGGCTGGGTCGGTGCTCTGGCAGCCTTTGTTTCATTTACCTTGCCTTCCGCACTGCTTTTGTTCCTGTTTGCTCTGGTCGCTCCGCAGCTTTCCGGCCCAATTGGGAGTGCAGCGATTCATGGCCTCAAGTTGGTCGCCCTGGTGGTTGTAGCACACGGTCTCCTGGGCATGGCCAGCAAGCTCTGCACGGATACGAGCCGCAGGGTCATTGCTGTTTTTGCCGCTGTCCTGGTAACGATTGGCGGTGGCGCATGGCTGCAGATTGTCGCCATCCTGGTCGGTGCGTTCCTGGGGCTGGTGCTGCTTCAGGATGGAAAGGCTCTTGCCGAAAGCCCTTTGCCGGTGCACTATGGCCGAAAAACCGGGTGGTCACTCCTGGCTTTCTTCATGTTGTTGCTACTCTGCCTGCCTTTGCTTGCGCTCGGCAGTCACCCGCTCTTTGCAGTTTTCGAGGCATTTTACCGCGCCGGCGCACTGGTCTTCGGTGGTGGTCACGTTGTGCTGCCATTTCTCGAACAGGCCCTGGTCGGCCCGGGGTGGTTGGCCAAGAGCGATTTTATGGCCGGCTACGGGGCGGCACAGGCTGTTCCCGGGCCGATGTTCAGCCTGTCTGCCTATCTTGGCGCTCATCTGCCGGGGAGCAGTGGCGGACTTGTGGGCGCGGGAGTCGCCCTGGCGGCGATTTTCCTGCCTGGCTTTTTGCTCGTATCTTCCGCTTTGCCGCTTTGGCACACATTCTCCGCATACCCGGCGTCGGCACGCTTGATAGCAGGAATTAATGCCTCAGTGGTCGGGATCCTTGCCGCGGCCCTCTACGATCCGATCTGGGTCAGCGCTGTCTACAGGCTCAGTGACATATTGATTGCCCTGGTCGGTTTTGTGTTCCTCTTTGTCTGGCGCATGTCGGCCCTGTTTGTTGTTCTTTGGTGCGTATTGGCCAGTATCTTGGTTGCCTTTTTCCTGTAGTGCTGGGATCATTGAAATAAAGCGTCGACATGCCCGGAGACGATGTAATGCCGGTGGGTCAGGAGCATGTCGGCAAGCTTATCCAGCATGCAACAAGGAGTTGAACATGTATAAAGATGTCCTGAGTTTCTGGTTCGATGAACTTGAGCCGAAGCAATGGTGGATCAAGGATGCAGGGCTGGATCGATTGATAACCGATCGTTTTTCAGGCGTCCATGGCCAGGCCTGCCGCTGCGAGCTCTATCCCTGGAGGGCTGTAGCGCAGGGCAGGTTGGCTGAAATCATAATACTGGACCAATTCTCAAGAAATATGTTCAGGGGCTCACACCTGGCTTTTGCCTTTGACTCCCTGGCTTTGGCGCTTGCCCAGGAAGCCGTATCCGTCGGCGCGGACAAGTTGCTGACGCGGATCGAACGGAATTTTCTCTACATGCCTTATATGCATAGCGAATCTTTGCCCATCCATATGGTTGCGCTGAGACTCTTCAGCGACAACGGCATCGAGGGTAGTTACGAATACGAGGTCAAACATAAAAACATTATTGAGCGATTCGGTCGTTATCCGCACAGAAATGCTGCCCTTGGCAGGGAATCCGCGCCAGAAGAGATCGAGTTTCTCAAACAGCCTGGGTCAGGCTTCTGACAGGAGAGGATCTTCCTGATGGTGTTGCTCCAATGAATTCCGTCGTGTTAGTTTACAGAGTGGGGTCTTACCGATGAAAGCTGAAATTAAATGCCCGCAATGCAAAAAACCGGTCACATGGCAGGGCAACCCTGACCGGCCGTTTTGCTCCGAGCGTTGCCGCCTGATTGATCTTGGCTGCTGGGCGGACGAGTCTTATCGTGTCGCCGGGAAGACTCAGGACGGACTCTCAGAAGACAATATTATCCATTTAAATATTAAAAAACAGGACTTTGAAAGGTCATAACTCATGTATCACTTGATGATAAAAACGTCTTTTGCCGCGGCCCATAATTTGATCAATTACCAGGGTGATTGTGAAAACCTGCATGGCCACAACTGGCGGGTTGAAGTTACCGTCGCGGCCAGGGCGCTTGATAATGCCGGCCTCGGTATCGATTTCAAGATCCTCAAAAAACGGACCAACCAACTGCTTGACGAACTTGACCACAAGTATCTCAACGACCTTGAGCCTTTCAAGTTGAACAGCCCGTCCTCAGAAAATATCAGCCGCTACCTGTTTGAGCGGCTTGGTGAAGCGCTGAATAGTGACAATGTCACTGTAGAACGTGTCAATGTCTGGGAATCGGACAATGCATGTGCCAGCTACACGCGTGATTGAGGCTCCCCTGATAGAAGTTTTCTCCTCTCTGCAGGGCGAGGGCGTCTTGATCGGCGCACGGCAGGTTTTCGTGCGTTTTGCAGAATGCAACCTTGCCTGTGCCTATTGTGACACGCCGTTCCAGCCGGGGCCAACCTGCCGGATCGAAAAAACGCCCGGCAGTGCAGAGTTTTCGAGTCATAAAAACCCGGTTGACCTGAACAATATCACCCGTCTGGTCTCAGAGTGGCAGCACGACTGCAGCGCCACCCATCACTCGATCGTGCTGACAGGCGGCGAGCCCCTGCTGCATGCCGGAGTTCTCAAGGAGTGGCTGCCGGAGATCAGGGCCCTGCTGCCGGTGTTGCTCGAAACCAACGGCACTTTGGTCGCGGAACTTGAAATGGTTCTGCCCATGATTGATATGATTTCCATGGATATCAAGGGCTCTTCGACAACCGGTGTGACGACTCCATGGGTCGTCCATGCCCGGTTCATGGAGCTTGCTAAAGAGCGGCTCTGCCAGGTCAAGCTGGTTGTCGATTCGACAACCCCGGACGAAGAAGTGCAGCAGGCAGCTGCGCTGGTGTGCCAACAGGCGCCTCAAACGCCCTTGATCCTGCAACCCGGACCCTGGCAACCGGTCCGGCCCTAAGCGGCCGCGCCCTGTTGAAACTCCAGCAAGTCGCCGCAGAAAAACATCATGATGTCCGGGTTATCCCGCAAATCCACCCGTTTCTGGGTGTCGCCTGAAAATCGATCTGTCTTTCATATGGTCCTGGTTGAGTTCGAATGCAGCCCTGAACGGGGAGAGGGATGGATGAGCTGTGCTTTTTCAGGGTGCTGACAA
>CAVQRZ010000017.1:0-6024 GCA_963715335.1 uncultured delta proteobacterium | reverse complement strand
CTGCCTGCCAGAACAACCAGGAAGAGACAAACTCTAAGTAAGGACATGGACAAACCTATGGTAGAAATCAGGGACCTACACCTTAGTCTAGTTGGTGGCGCCGGCCCGGTCAACATACTGCGCGGCGTTGACCTGTCGATAAAGAGCGGTGAAACGGTCAGCATCGTTGGTCCATCGGGGGCAGGCAAAACAACCCTGCTGATGGCGCTGTCAGGCTTGGAACGACCGTCTTCTGGCCAGGTAAGGGTCGCCGGTACGGACTTGACCGCGATCGGCGAGGATGACCTTGCACGTTTTCGACGCAAGCATGTAGGGATCGTTTTCCAGTCTTTTCACCTGGTTCCGACCATGACGGCACTGGAGAATGTTTCGCTGCCACTGGAATTCGCGGCTGCCGCAAACCCTGCCGGCCAGGCCAGGACAGCCCTCGAAAAGACCGGGCTCGGTGATCGACTGCACCATTTCCCCGGAGAGTTGTCCGGCGGCGAGCAACAACGTGTCGCACTGGCAAGGGCTTTTGTGGCCAACCCTTCCCTGCTCCTGGCGGACGAACCAACCGGCAATCTTGATCGGGAAACAGGGGCCATGGTCATGGACCTGCTCTTCAATCTGCAACAGGAACATGGGACCACCCTGGTGCTGATTACCCATGACGAATCGCTCGCATCACGCTGCCATCGTTCCATCCAGATGATCGACGGTCGGGTGATCGAAATAACAGGCGCCTCAAGTGAATGAACTCCACATGATACAGCAGGCCCTGCGTCTGGTCAGACGAGAACTGCGTGGCGGGCTGCGCGGCTTTGGTGTGTTCCTGACCTGCCTCTTCCTCGGTGTCTTCGCTATCAGTGCGATCGGTTCCTTTACCGAGTCGGCTAAATCAGGTCTTCTGGCTGACGCCAGTGCCCTGCTCGGCGGTGACCTTGAAATCCGCATGGCCCACCGTGAGCTCCCGGAAGATTATACTGGCCTCCTCGCCACACACGGCGCATTGTCACACGTAATAACCATGCGCACCATGGTGGCGAATCGGGAGGGAAGCAAGCGGATTCTGGCGGAACTCAAAGCGGTTGACCTGACCTACCCTCTCTATGGCAGTGTTGATATCGAGCCGTCGCAGCCGCTCCACCTGGCGCTTGTCAAAAAGGGCGAATACGGAGCCCTGGTGGAGCGAGCCCTGCTTGCCAGGCTGGGTGTCGATATCGGCGACAAAGTGAAAGTCGGGGCTGCAGAGTTCCGCATCAGCGGCGTCCTGACGACCGAACCCGACCGGACCATACAGGCATTCAATCTCGGCCCCCGATTCATGACCAGCCTCGACGGGCTTGCCGCCACGGAATTGATGCAGCCGGGCAGCCTGATCTATCACGCATACCGGCTGCGACTCGCAGACCGTGAAACGGTCGACCAACTCAAGGACGATTTGCAGAAACGTTTTCCCGAGGCCGGTTGGCGCCTGCGCACCTGGCGTGAGGCGGCCCCCCGGGTACGTTTCTTCCTCGACCGTATGAATCAGAACCTGACCCTGATCGGTCTTTGCGCGTTACTGGTTGGCGGACTCGGCGTCTCCGGCGCCGTGCGCGGCTACCTGACTGGCAAGATCGTGCATATCGCAACGATGAAATGCCTGGGAGCACCGGGCCAGCTGGTTTTTATGGCCTATCTCATGCAGGTCCTGTTCCTCGGCGCCCTCGGTGCCGGCGCCGGGATTGTCTGCGGTGCGGCGTTGCCATTTCTGATCAACCAGCTTCTCGGCAGCCAATCTCCCGTACCTCTGGCTCCGGCAATTCACTGGCAGGTCCTGCTTACGGCGGCCATGTTCGGTCTGCTGATTGCGCTGGTTTTCTCCCTCAAGGCACTTGGTGTTTCAAGACGTATCTCCCCTGCAATCCTTTTTCGCGGTTACGGTGAGAACTCGGACCAGGACCCCGGCACCGGCGTCAGGGTAATGATTGCTATTGCCGTGATCTGTCTGGCTGTGCTCGCTGTTCTGACCAGCACGGACCGGAAAATGGCGTCCTGGTTTATTTGCGGGGCAGCCGTCTGTTTCGGCCTGTTTCGTTATACCGCCGCCAGGATTGTTGAACTGACCCGCCATCTGCCGCGGCCGAACAATCCCTCGCTGCGTCTGGGGTTGGCCAACATCCATCGCCGGGGGTCACCAGCCGGCAGCGCTCTGTTTTCGCTGGGGCTGGGGTTGACGGCACTGGTTGTGATCATGCTGGTCCAGGCCAACCTCGATGACAAGGTCAACGAAACCGTGCCGAACGAGGCACCAGCCTTCTTTTTTCTCGATATTCAGAGCCACCAGGTTGAAAGCTTTGAGGCGATCGCAAAAAGCCTGCCCGGTATCCGCAAAATCGAACGTTATCCAACCCTGCGCGGCCGGATCACCGCGATTGCCGGTACCCCGGTAAACATGGCAGAGATCGCGCAGAACGTAAGCTGGGCCGTAAGAGGCGACCGCTACCTGAGTTACTCAGCCGCGATGCCGCCCGATACGCAGATCGTTGCCGGTGAATGGTGGCCGCCTGACTATACCGGCGAACCTCTTGTATCGCTTACAGACGACCTCGCGAGAGGGTTTGGTGTCGACATTGGTGACAGTTTGACGGTGAATATCCTCGGCCGTGACGTGACGGCCAGAATCAGCAGCCGTCGAGAAGTTGACTGGTCAACCCTCGACCTTAATTTTGCGTTGATCTTCTCGCCTGGCCTGCTGGAGAACGCGCCGCAAACCAATATTGCGTCCATTCATGTCCGTCCCGACGTCGAGGAAACCGCCTTTTCGACGATTACCAGCCAATTCCCGAACGTGTCGGCGATCAGCACCCGCGAAGTCATGAAGAATGTTTCCCGCACACTCGACCGGATCGGCATGGCGTTCCGCAGTATCGCAGCGATCGCTCTCCTGACCGGATTTATGGTGCTGGCCGGGGCGGTTTCAGCGGATCAGCACCGGCGCATTCACGATGCGGTCATTTTCAAAGTGTGTGGTGCGACCCGCTTCAACATCCTGTGGGCGTTTGCCGCAGAGTTCCTGTTCCTCGGATCGGTTGCCGGCTGTATCAGCGCGGTGGTCGGCAGCCTGGCGGCTATGGGTATCCTCAAAGGTCTGATGCAGATGCCTTTTACCCTGCATCCGGGAACGATCATCACAACCATTTTGATCGGGATTGCCTTGACGCTCCTGCTCGGCCTGCTCGGCACATGGAAGGCCCTTGGGCAGAAACCTTCGACGTATCTCAGGGGGGAATAATCAAGTAAAGGCTAAGGGGTGAGAAACCATCGTTTAACTGTAATAATCTAGATTTGATCTGACAGAGATTGTTTCATTCGACTCTCTGCGGCCACATGCTAAATATCCCCGGGTGATCCGGGAATCAGTTGCAGTAATGCTCACAGGAAAGCCCCAATCCAGAAAACCGGATGGGGCTTAATTTTGTTGAGTAGTGACGTTGATGACCTCGGTCTGACAAGAGCTAGACTGTATTTTCAACGATCGTTATTTTTTGTGCGAAGCTTCTTTGAGGGGTACAGTTCTTAAGGCCGAGGCGATGGCTTCGAGTTGTTCATCACTTAAAAAATCGAGAAATTTCTTCGCAGGAATATATTCAATTGCTGAACGGAGGCGGCTCAGACTACGTTGCGGCTTGGTGGTTTTGTTAAAACTTTTGTGGCAATTGGCACAGAACTCCTCATACAGGGATATGCCATTTTCAATCTCTTCAGATTGACTACTGATCTGTTTGCTAACATCAGCGAAGGATGAGGCTGATATTGCTAGGCCACAAAATAATATGACAATTGAGATATAAAGGCGGTTCATCTCTTCCCCGTTCGCAGAAAAAGAGATTTTTTATCAGATGAGTTACGCGAATACAAACAAAAATATTTTCATGTATTCTTGTTCATAATCTTGAGCAATGAATTCCTCCCCGCAATCCTGGCCAGGAAATGGCCGCCTGGAATTGATCCAGGTGCCCATGGTAAGGGCATATGAATCTTCTAAAAGTGTCTTGAAAAGGTGACAAAGCCCTGGATGCCACTCAAACTGGAGGATGCCTCCGGAGCACTATCGAATGCAATATTAGTCTTGAGTCCGCGGACACAAACCCCGACATAGGCATTTGGGCCGAAAAGGTAATCAAATCCACCGCGAGCGTAGGCGCCAACACCAAACTCGGAATCGCTATTGTTGTTTTTTTCGTTGGCTTCGTTGCTGGAACCCTCTTCGTCTGTATCTTCAGAGTAGTCACCGAACACGATAGCCGGACCAACTGCGGCATAGGTTCTCCAGCGCTTGAAGAATGTATGTTTGACGAAAAGACCGACGCTTAGATCGGCAAGCCACAGGGAACTGTCAATGCTGACAGCAATCTGCCCGTTGCCGCCACGAACCCTCGTGTCTTTTGAACGCCACCCGAACAGAAAACCGCCGTCCAGGCCGATTTGTGTATTTTCACCATGTAAAGGGTACTGAAAAGCCATCCCGAGATATGGCATGGTGGACAGGTCGTTGTCGCTGGTAAGCGTGCCGTCGGTTGTTGATGTTTCTGAAAAGGTCAGATCGTCTTCCGAGAATTGAGCAGCACCGACCATTGCCTGGACAAAGGTTGGAGGAGGTGTGTTTAAAGCGAACGTCTGAGTTGGGCAGAGGCAACCGGTTAGCACAACAACAAATAAGGCAATAAATTTGTGATGCATCGAAGTTCCCCCCGGTTAGAAATCTGAATATATAAGCCTCTGCCATTTACATCAGTTGCTAACGTTGGTCAAAGAGGCTGGCGACTTATTTCCGCTGCTACGAATATTTCTGACTTTGGTGCCGGCCTTGACGACCAGAGAAAAGCCTCTTATTCTCAGGTCATTGATTACCGTGACCAGTGCAACGTTCTTCGAGTACACTGCCGTTGGCGTCCCTGATGGCGTTTCCTTAGCCCACCCTTTCATCGTCAGCGTTCCCGCTCCACTCTCGCGCACATTCCGGGCGCAAGTACGGGTCACGGTCCTTGTGGGCATATTCGGGACCACGCTTCAGGCAAGTCGGGGAATCACTCAGCTACTCTCCCCGCTCTCTGATGACGGGAAGAATATCTAACAGCGCTACCTGGTTTCTACTGCTCCGCCTGCCGCTTTCCATGCTTCAAAGCCGCCATCGATATGGCAGACATTTTCGAGCCCCATCTTCTGGGCAATGTCAGCAGCCAGCGCAGAGCGCCAGCCAAGATTACAGTAAAAAACGAACCTTTTCTTCTCGGCGAAGACCGGGTTGTGATACTGGCTTGCCGGGTCGATCCAGAATTCCAGGAGCCCGCGTGGGCAATGAAAAGCTCCGGGAATCTTCCCTTCCCGCTTCAATTCGCGGACATCACGCAGGTCGACAAGACACGACACCCGGTGATGAGGCCTCGGCCAGCGCATTCTCAGCAGAGATGGCTTTGATACGTGACTCAGCATCCGCAACCAGTTCCTTGTATCCGATAGGCATAGCAAACCTCCCTTTGTAATAGTTCTGGACAATATAACAAAAAAGCTGCCCCTGGTCAGAAAGGCTTTTGAAATAGGATCGAATCTCTGCTTTTTACCGGGCGGTCGCCCGCTTCCTCGTCGCTCTTTGACTCAGCAAAGGCCAGACCTCGGCTACGATCATGCCGGCAACAATAAGCGCGCCGCCGAACCAGCCGATCGTGGTCAGGCGATCCCCGGCCAGCCAGACCGAAAAGATCGCAGCAAAAACCGGTTCAAGCGTGTAGATCAGGGCCGCACGAGTCGGAGTGGTGCGATTCTGAAAGGTGGTCATGGCCCAGAAAGCGTATGCGGTAGCAAAGACAGCCGTAATGACGAAAGCAAAGATCAGTGAGCCTGTCCAGGCCTGCGGCCACGAAGTCGGTTCGAAGGCCAGGCTGCCGCAGCACCCCAGGACCGCCATGGTGGCAATCTGGACGAAGGTCAGCGCCCGGCCGTCATAGCCTTTGGTGAAAGCATCGAGGCCGAGGATATGCAGGGCAACGAACACCGAGC
>CAVQRZ010000016.1:0-33317 GCA_963715335.1 uncultured delta proteobacterium | reverse complement strand
GACTTTATCTGAACAAGCCCGGAATACCTTGACTGCCAATGCAGCGATTCTGCAATTGGTGCCTGAGTTAATGGTCCGCATTGAAGGGCATTGCGATGATCGCGGGTCAGACGAGTACAACCTGTCACTTGGAGAACGGCGCGCCCAATCGGTCAGGACTTATCTTGTGTCACTCGGTATTGCACCGCAGCGCCTGAAGACCATCTCCTATGGCGAAGAAAAACCGCTCGATCCGGCAGACAATGAAATGGCCTGGGCCAGGAACCGCCGGGCCGAATTCAAGGTGCTCAATTGATCACGACTACGACCTGAAGAAATATGGCATGTTCATCGAGCTCGATTCTTTTCATGGCGGGCTCAATGGCAGTGTCGACCACGATTGGAGCAAATATTATCGATTAACAAACCAGTCAACAGATCTCCGATAAGGGCAAAGCCAGAGCAATCTGGTGACGCAAAGCTACGGGTCCTGATTGATCAGGATGGCCGGGTTGCCGAAGAGATGAAGCATGTATCTTGGATCCCGGCAGCCAGCCAATTCCTCGAGCGCTCATCTTCGGCAGAAGATTGGGCGCTTTTTCGTTCTGGGGCGTCTGGAAGGGTTTTTCATCAGACGATAGACGTTAAGTGAGTAAAAGAGCTCCGAAAGGGCAAAGCCAGAGCAATCTGGTGACGCAAAGCTACGGGTCCTGACCATTCAGGATAGCCGGGTTGCCGAAGAGATGAAGCACGTATCTTGGATCCCGGCAGCCAGCCAATTCCTCGAGCGCTCATCTTCGGCAGAAGATCGGGCGCTTTTGTTGTTTGAAGCTGGTTTTTCATCAGGGTATTGCAACCGGGACATGTCAATGACGCAATGCATTCGGAAGATTTTGAGGCAGCTGATTTTCACCCTGTTGGGTGTTTTTTGCCTGTTGTCCTGTCCCGTGGTCATTCATGCGGCGCCCTGTGATCTCAAACCGCAGCCCTTTATCGATCACGATTTGAGCACAAGTTTCTGCGAGCTCTGCAGTTACGGGTACGTAACAATCGTGGCTGCCAACCCGTATCGCTATACGAATAATCCGTTCGATCCCACCGTTCCGGAGATCCCGGGTGCGATCATGACAAATTTAGTCATTGAAGAGAACCTGGGTGTTTCAGGCTTAAGCTATGATCCAGGGGCCCCGAACCCGATCACCTATCGTATCAATAACGGGCCGATCATAAATGGATTGCAGCCGCCCGTCATCAGTGCCGGCGGCTCAAGACTGACTTTTAGCTCGGCTCAGATCCCGGCACTCGCAGTTCTGGAATCCCGTCGGAATCCCAATCAGTTTGACTCCGTTTCGATCACGTTTGCCGTACGCCGCACAAACGACCCGGAGGGTCTTCTCGCTGCGGACCGAACCCTTCAGGCGACAATGACTTTCTCGACGGACTCGGGCTGCAGCGATTCACCGCAGTTTGCTCAGGATGTCTTGCCGTTACGCGAGCCTGTCCCGCAGATCACCAAAAGAGGCTGGAACTACGATGCGGGTCAACGGCGCAATTCCCAGAGCGACCCGGTATACGGCAACAACAACGACGACGTCGTCTGGCGTATCCGGGTCGGTAATGGCGGCTTGGCAGACTTGCAGGACCTCCGTCTGGATGACCTGATGGAGCCTGGCAGCATGACCATCAGTCATGCGTGCCCAACTGAAGGGTCGGCCAATGCTATTGCGGCAAATAATGGCGTCGGCACCGCGGCAGGTTGTGTTGCTGTCGGCAACACGATCGACAATTTTGTCGTCACCAGTCCTTTCGGGGATATGGCAAGTTCTTTTGATGGCTATGAGGTCGATGTTGACGCTGGAGGCCAGGCTTTTATCTACCTGGTCGGCAAGATTACCGGCAGCGGCTCATGCGAAACCGTCAAAACAAATACGGTGGACGATGTTCAGTGGGGTTGCGGTGCGCAATCTCCTGCAGGCGGCCTCTCGCAGACCTCCGCCGGTCTCGTTCCTGCCGATACCGCAGCATTCTATACCCGCTACAACGACAACCATCCTGTCCTGAATGTAGAACGTCGGTTGACCGGAACCAATACATCGCAACCGGTCGGCAGCAAGGGGACGATGACCATTGTGATTCGCAACAACAGCGGCGGCAGCGTGAAAAACATTCACCTCGCCGATGTCCTGCCGCCGGAATACGTGGTGGACGCAACCTTCAGACCACAAATCGACGTAACCCCGGCCTACGGTGCTACGTACGACGGTATGGTCGATACGCTGACCTGGACCAATGAAAACACAGTTGATCCGCTTGCCAATATCTCCCCGGAATTCGACTTGACGAGCAATGGCACAGCTCACCCCCTGTATCCTGACCAGATCAACATGCTGCGTCATGGCGATGTCGCGGTCGTTCGTTTCCGTGTCGTTTTGATCGAATCCGATTATTACGATCGTAACGCCAATCTTGATGTGAATCCCGAGGAATATGGTGTCACCGCGACCGACCCTGATTATCAGACCCCCCTGGTCAACACGCTGACCGTTGATTTTGATCTTTTTTGTTCATCACAGGGGAGCCAGACCCTTGTTCTGACGGGGAACGGTAACGGCAATCCTGCGGGTTCGGAGATTCCTGCATTCCCGGAAGATCTCGATATCGCAGTCGGCGGAGAGGTTTTTATCCTCACCAACGACCCCGATCAGCTTCTGACACTGCCAATCCTTTTAACCAACAACGGCGGGCATGATGCCGCAGATTACCGCGCCTTTGTCAGTTTCGGAGCGACCATGGACGTTGTCAATGCTCCGAACGGGTGCAATCCGGTGACCTTGTCAGGGTCACCAAATCAGCCGGATCCTTTGAAAGTCTGGGTTCAACCGACACCAATCCCGTCATCGGCGACGGTTTACGAATGTCGCTCCCCCGTCGTCATTGCGCCGGGTGCAACCGTCACGTTCAATTTCGATGTCAGGAAAACCACGGATCCGGCTCGTCTCCTGATCGATGACCTCAGCTTGCGGGCCGACGTCGTGGGAGAGATCACTTTAAGCGACGGTACCCCGCTCTGGTTCCCGGCTCCGATCCTTCGGGCCGACGGTGAACTTGATCGTGCCAACAATTACTCAATGGATGCAACCTGGGCGCGTGTTATCGGCTTCAACCTGAAAAAGGGTCAAGCCGGCACCTGCAACGAGAACAATCCGCCAACCTATGATGCCAACGGCCACGAAATGCTGCAGATCGGTGAGGAATGTATCTTCCACATCGAGACGGGAGGCTGGTTTGGTTTCAAAACTCCGGGGTTCTCCTATATTGCAGTACAGAATATCGATGTCGTCGATGAAGTTCCCGATGGCCAGGCATACATTGACAGTTCCGATCCCTATGCACAATCGACTTCACTTATCCGCAACGTGACATTGAACCCGGCCGGCCTTGAGCCGTTGGATGAAGGGTGGTTCGACTGGCGTTTCAATGTTCCTGACAGCGAACAAATCAGGGTCGCCGATGAATGGTTTGTCATCGATGCAAAAACGCGATTGCTCAACAAACTTGCCGATCAACGCTTGCCGCCGAATGTCCATGCCGCAAACAGCCACAATGTTTTGGTCTCAACCTTCGATGCGACCTTCAGGAATGACAATACCGGTTTGGTTGAACAGTACGGACTCGGTCCCGACACTGTCGGTTACCCGAATGAGGCAATCCGTCGTGTCGATCTGACCGTCACCGAGCCTTTGCTTGGCGTTATCAAGGAAGTGTGCAACGAAGCCCTCTACGGGACCGGGACCTCATGCAGCAACTTTGTCCCGGTCGCCGATGACGGAGATGCCTACAGCACCTATCTTTATCGCATCACCTTGACCAACGTGCAGAGCAGTGACGGGGTACGGCGCGCACCCGCCTATGATGTGACCGTCACCGATCGTCTCGACAACAGCGACCTTGCTTACGTCTTTCCTTTCGATAGTGACGGCCTGGACAATGACGGCGATACAGTGTTCGGTGTCGATGATACCAATGGCGAAGGATCAATCGTAGACAACCAGGTCAAGAACGGTCTCCCGGCTCAAATCACCTTTTCGCATCTGCACAGTTCAGCTCTGCAGCGTATCGACCCTGGCCAGTCGGTCGTCCTGTATTACCGTGTCGACTACGATGACGATGCGGCACCGCAGCAGACGTTCACCAACACGGTCGAAGCGACTTACGACAGTCTTGCCGGTGAATTCGGCAGTCAGAGTGCTCCACGGCGCCCCAACAGCGACATCGGTGGTGCGCGTACTTATACCACTGAACCGGTTTTGGCACGCGTGCAGATCATCCCCCTGATGACGCAACCGAAACGCATCGAAAGACTTTCAAATACCCCACTCAACTCTGTTCCCGGACCACAGGCCGTGTCGATAGGTGAGGAGATAGAGTACAGAATCAACACCCTCTTGCCCGTAGCCTTGTTGCGCGACTTTGTCATACGCGACGAACTTCCCGTCGGATTGAGTTGCGCAGAGGCGCCGATTGTCAATCTCGATGCGGCGCCCTATGCCGATGCCGGATTTGAGCCGGGTGGTGAAATCAAGCCGACCTGTACAGAAAATCTGGTCGAATGGGATTTCGGAACCCAGCGCCTGACCATGGGAACCGGGGTCAGCCGATATGATTTTTCGATTCATTTTATTGCCCGGGTTGAGAACACTCTGGAAACTGACGACGCTGACGTGATTTCAAACGGACATCCCGCGACCGTCACGACGGCAGAATATATTGACGAAACCGGTACGCTGGTCTCCTACGATATCGTTCAAACGGATATTGTCGTGAGCGAGCCGCTCATCGCCCTGACCAAAGCGTTTAATGTGACCGAAGCTGATGCGGGTGACACCCTGACCGTGACGGTAACGGCCACCAATAACGGCACGGCAACGGCTTACAACCTGCGCGTTCTTGAGGATCTGACCGGTACAGGCCTGAGTTATCTGGGCAATCCGGGCGGACTCGATCCGCCGGACACTGCAGATACGGCGACGCTGGGAAACAACAGGCCAATTTTTAGCTGGAATCTGCCAAACGGCATTGACGTGGGCGCGACCGTCAGTTTCAGCTTTGACGTGCGCGTCGAGATGGACGTCAAACCACTCGAACTGTTGAACAACACCATCGAGGCAGACTGGACATCATTGCCTGGCCAGTTCACGGCACTGAACAGCAATGGTGCCATCGGTGAGAGTGGCAGTACGACCGGGATGCGCAATGGAACACTGCCTAACAGCGGCCATGAGGTCAACGATTATGAAGCTGCTGCCGCCAGCCAGGTGAACGTTCCCGCGGTCACTCTGAGCAAAACCGATCTACAGCCATCGATCATTCCCGCCATCGGTGCACACAAACCGTTCAGGATCGAGATTGCCTTTCCTGAAGGCGTGAGTACGGGAGCTGTCGCCACGGACAGACTCAATGCGGCAGGTTTGAGTTACGTTCTCGCCAATCATGCCGGATTCGACATCAGCTACACTTTTACTGGAATCGCTTCAATCAATGGCCAGGCTCCTGCCGAAACCGCCTTCAACGCCGTTCCGGCCGACGGGGCCAGCGGCAACGCGACCTGGGACATCGGGACCGTGGTCACCCGGAACGAAGACGATGCGAATCTCAACGAGCTCAATCCCGTCATCCAGATTGATTATTTCGTCCGCATCAATAACGACATCGATACCGACTCCGGCGACATGCTGCAAAACGGGGTCGATGTCAGCTACGTGAATGGTGAAACCGGTGGATTGGAAACGCTCACAGAGGCGACTGCCCTGGTTACTGTCTCTGAGCCTGGCCTGACCCTGGCAAAAACCTTGTCGAATGTCACGCCAGGCAAAGGGCCTGCCGATCCGCCGGTCGCCGGCGATGTCCTGGAATATCAGCTGACTCTTGTCAATACGGGCAGCACCAACTCGACCGCCTTCGATGTAAATATCGTCGATGCTCTACCGGCCGGACTGGTGCTCGATCCCACGTTCACACCTACGGCGACAATCGATAACGTTGCCATCCCCGGCTTTGTACCGCTTCCAGCGGGTGCTGCGACCGGCCTGCTGACCTGGGGTCGTAACAATGGCGACAGCAGCCTGGATGTTTTTGCCGGACAAATCCTGGTGATCACCTATCACTCTCTGGTTCAGGTCGTGAGCGGGCCGGGTGGTCTTATCGAAAACGGTGTCTGGGGCGACTGGACCTCTCTGGAGGACGTCAGCACGTACGAACGCACCGGAGACGGCTGCCCGAACATCAGTGCGCCGAATGATTACTGCATCGGCCCCGTGTACGCAACCACCACAGGGATTGCCCCGGAATTAGTCTTCAGCAAGACAGTCATTAACGAAACCACCGGCGAGAACCCGGGGAGTATTGCCAGACCGGGCGACACGCTGCGATACCGCTTGCAGGTCACCAACATCAGTGCGGCTCCGGCCGGGTTTTTCATCATTGACGAACCTGACCGGTTGAATGATCCGCCGCTTTTCGTCCCTGGTAGCCTGGCCGTGATTCCTGGCCACCCGGGAGTCGATGCAAGCGATCCGTATGGCGGGAGTGCGGGCAGCGGTTTCGTCGATATCCGTGATTTGACTCTGGATGGAGGGGAAACCCTGAACATTGAGTTCACCGTACGCTTGGCCCCGGTGATTACCGACGAGACGCTGGTATTGAACCAGGCTCAGCTCTACTTGGTCGGTCTGGAATCCGTGCTCAGCGATGATCCAAACCAGCCCGATGATGAGGATCCGACGCAAACCCTGATCTCGTCAACTCCTGAATGGCGCATCGAGAAAACATCGGTGAGCCTGACGGGCTCGCCGGACATTGTCTTTGCCGGGGATCGGTTGCGCTACACCATCACGGTCAAGAATATCGGCACTGAGCATGCGAAAGACGTGGTGCTGCAAGACGTTATTCCAGAAAACACCAGCTATATTGCCGGCAGCACCACCCTGAATGGTGAGGCTGTCGCCGACCCGGTTACGGGAACATCGCCATTACCCGGCGGCCTGACCATCAATGCGCCAGGTGACGCCAACCCCGGAGTCATGCGAGCCGATGCGACGGAATCCGCTGACAACGTTGCGACGATCAGCTTCGATGTTCAAGTCGATGAGGATGCCGCGAGCGGAACGATCATCTCCAACCAGGGGTTCCTGAATGGCTCCGGGATTGGCAGCGGGAATTTTCTCGAGCAGCCTTCCGATGATCCGGAGACATCCGATATCAATGACCCGACCATGGACATTGTCAGCAGTCTGGACTTTCGCAAATCCGTATTTAACCAATCCACCGCGGGGGACGGGAGCGAGGCGATTCCAGGTGATGTCTTGAGATACCGGGTGGAAATCACCAATACCGGCACAGTCGCGTTTGCCGATCTGTCATTGCTGGACAACCTCGAGAGCCTCCAGCCGGACGATCCTATGTACTTCGTTCCCGGCACCCTCATGCTGACATCCGTTCCAGCCGGCGCCGATACTGCAAATACCGATCTGACAGGCGGCAGCAAAGGAACCGGACTGGTCGACATCCGTGGCCTCACGATTGCCGCCGGTGAAACCGTGGCCATCGAGTTTACTGTGCAGCTTGCCCCGGTCATTAACAACGGCACGGTCGTTTTGAATCAGGCCGAACTGGGCGCAAACGGACAAACGCTGCGGATCAGTGATGACGTGAATCCTGCTGCCGTCGGCGACCAGGATCCCACCTCAACCTTGATTCATTCTGCGCCGGTCTTCGAGGTTCTGAAGACTTCGACTGTTTTGGACGGTGACCCGAATGTTTTGCTGGCCGGTGAAGCGCTCCGCTACACCCTCTCGATCCAAAACATCGGCAATGAGGATGCTGTCGACGTTGTGCTGCAGGACAACGTACCGGCCAACACCTCCTACGTGCCCGGCAGCACGACCCTGAACGGCGATCCGGTGACCGATTCCGCAGTCGGTGTGTCGCCTCTGCAGGGCGGACTCCCGATCCATGCGCCAGGAGACGCGACCGCAGGCGTTGTGAAAGCCAATATGTCGGGCACGATGGACAATGTGGCTGTGGTCACCTTTGACGTCGTCGTGAACAGCGATGTGGCCGACGGCACGATTATCGCCAACCAGGGATTCCTGAGCGCGTCAGGAGCTGGCAGCGGCCCGACCCCTGCAAAGGCCTCCGATGATCCGGACACCGCTGTCCTGGATGATCCGACCAGGGATATCGTTGGCAATCTTCCCCTGATCGATGCGCACAAGACAGTGCAACTGGTTGGTGATCCAACCGGCATCGTCAACCCTGCGGACGTTTTACGCTACACCATCGCGGTTACCAATGCGTGGTCAACCGCGGCTACGGGTGTCGTGTTTACCGACGCGGTCCCTGCGGATACGTCGTATGTCGCTGACTCGGTGCGATTGAACGGCTTGCCCGTGGGACAACCGGATCATGGCGTCTCTCCGTTGATCGCGGGGATTGACATCAGTTCTGCCGATCGGACTCCTCCCATACCGGGATCGGGCCAGGGGGTTCTGTCTCCGCGCGCAATGGCTGTTATTACATTTGACGTACGGGTCAACAACGGTGTCGCCACAGGCACCATCATCAGCAACCAGGGCGTGGTCCGTAACAACGAATTGCCTGACGAATTGACCGATGCAGACGGAATCGACACGAATGGCGATCAGCCGACCAGGGTCGTCGTCGGTGATGTCCCGCAGCTGAGCATCCTCAAGGAAGTGTTCGTGGTTGACGGCACGACTGCAGAGCCCGGCCGGACCCTTGAATACGTGATCCGAGTCACCAATTTCGGAAGTCTGCCCGCGACGAACGTGGTGCTGACCGACGACTTGGGCCCGTTGGCGGGCCAGGCAGGATATATCGACAATTCGGCCAGCATGAACGGCTCAGCAGCCGGGGTGTCCTATGCCGGCTCGATCCTGACTGCAGCTTATTCCGATCATTACGGCGACCTGTCTCCGGGAGCCGAAATTCTGCTGCGCTTCCGCGTGCTGATCGATCAGGCGGTGGTGGCTGGAGTAACGATCACCAATACCGGCGTAGTGACCTGGAGTGATCCTGCCGAGACGGCTGCGGCCAGTGTTTCTCTCGACGTGGGCGGCAGCCCCGGCAGCGCGATCCTGAATGGCAATGTCTGGCATGATGCCAACCTGAACAGTGCTCGCGATGAGACCGATCATGACCTCGAAGGCTGGTCAGTCAGCTTGTATAGCAACAACCGGTTGCTCGCCACGGTTTTGACAGATACCGCCGGCAGTTATCGTCTCAGCGGCCTGAATGGAGCAGGGGGGGCTTACGAACTTCGTTTCAGGGCGGCAGGTGCCAGGCCCGACACCCCATCGCTCGGGCATGCCGTTTCCCCCTTCACGAACGGGCCGCAACAGATCAGCGACATCATCGTGGCCTCGGGCAGTAATCTGCAGAATCTCGACCTGCCGATCACACCCAATGGCGTTGTCTACGATTCTGTGCGGCGTACGTCGGTCGCCGGGACCAGGCTGACCATGCTGAATGCCGCAAATAACGCACCCTTGCCGGGGCAGTGTTTTGAAGATCCGCTCCAGCAGGGTCAGGTGACGGCCACGGACGGTTTCTACAAGTTTGACCTGAACTTCAGCGATCCGTCCTGCCCACCCGGCGCGACCTACCGTATCGACATCACTCCTCCGCAAAACGGTTACGAGGACACTCTGTCCCAGATTATCGCGCCAGGCAGCGAGCCCACACTGCCATTCTCCGTCCCGGACTGTCCTGGCAGCCAGGACGACGCGCTTCCTGCGACGGAATATTGCGAAATCACCACTTCAGCCCGGCCGCCGCCTCTGTCGACCCGCCCGGGGACCCCTGACACACGGTATTACCTGAATTTTATCTTGAGTGATGGCTCGAATCCGCTATCGATTGCCGCTCTGAACGCGATCGCGATTAACGGCCCGATGCCGAGCCATAGCCAGATATTCAACAACCACTTGCCCGTCGATCCGGTGCTGAACGAGGCCGTGACGATTTCCAAGGCGTCATCGCTGATCAACGTCAGCAAGGGGCAGCTGGTCCCCTACACAATCACTTTAACAAACCGCTACAGCGCACCGCTCTTCGACATCGGCATCGTCGACACCTTCCCGCCGGGATTTAAATACGTGGAAGGCTCGGCCCGGCTGAATGGGCACTCTCGAGAGCCTCACAGTTGTCGGGCAACAACTCATTTGGGACGATATCGACCTGGAGTTTGACGACCAACAGACCCTGCAGCTCCTTCTCGTTGTCGGTGCCGGTGTCAGCGAGGATGAGTACGTCAACCGGGCCCAGGCGTTTAACTCGGCGACCCGGAGAGCGATCTCCGGTGTTGCAACCGCCACTGTCAGGGTCGTACCTGATCCGACCTTCGATTGCACGGACGTGATCGGCAAGGTCTTCGACGACCGGAACCTGAATGGTCGGCAAGACCCGGGAGAAGAAGGTCTGCCCGGTGTCCAGGTGGTCACGGCCCGAGGATTGATCGGCACCACGGACCAGCATGGCCGCTTCCATATCACCTGCGCCATGGTCCCGGATGAGGATCGCGGCAGCAATTTCATTTTAAAACTCGACGACCACACCTTACCGACCGGGTATCGTTTGAGCACTGAGAACCCGAGGGTCCAGCGGGTCACTCGCGGCAAGATGATGAAATTCAACTTCGGCGCCACCATTCATCGTGTGGTCGGCCTGGACCTCGCCAACGGGGTGTTTGAACCCGAGAAGACCGAGTTGCGCGTGCAATGGCAGGCAAAACTACGGGTGCTGGTCGAAGAACTGAAAAAGGCCCCGTCGGTCTTGCGCTTATCTTACCTGGCTGATGTCGAGCGGGAAAAGCTGGTGCATGACCGTCTCGAGGTTCTGCGAGATGAGGTGGCCCGTTTGTGGGATCTTGCGGGTGGGGACTATCCGCTCTCCGTTGAAACCGAAGTGTTCTGGCGACGTGGAGGTCCACCATGATCGCCCGAACCCAACGCGCAGCAAGTTGTCGCGCGAAGAGATTCCATGGACTCATCACGCTGAATGCGCGCTTTGCCATACTTTTGTGGGCGGCCATGTCCCTGAGTACGGTTTTGGCCAGCAATGCGGTTGCCTCCCCGGATTGGTGGTCGATCGATTCCAATAGCGCCCAGGAAGCGGGCACGCGTGGTGAGTCTGTGGAGCAGCACCTGTCGACCGACATCAATTACACTCTCTGGACTCATGATCCTGCTTCATTCGATGCGGACCAGGGTGATCGCATCGATACGGAACAGGTTGTCATCCCTGTCGTAAGAACGGTCAAACTGGACAACCTGGTTCCACCCATCCTGTTTCCGCTCGGTGTTGCGGAAATCCCGGACAATTACCTCATGCTGCTGCGCGGGGTTCTCGACAGCATGCGCGACAAGGACAATGTGCGGCTGCATTTTGTCGGTCATACGGACAACCTGCAACCGTTCGGGGTTGTCAAGGAACGCTTTGGCGACAATATCGGCTTGTCCAGGGAGCGCGCCGGGACCACTGCCGAATATTTTCAGGCCGCTTTGGGCTTGCCGCCTGAAGCAATTTCCTACGACGGCTTGGGCGAAAGCCAGCCTGTGGCCAGTAACGCAACAGCAGAGGGACAGGCGCTCAATCGTCGCGTGGAAGTCGAAGTCTGGTATGACGTCATCGGTGAGAAGGAGACTGCAAAGGAAGTCGTCGTTTCTCAGGACGTGAACCGGATCAAGGTCTGCCGGACCGAAACCGTCTGCAAGTTGCGCTACAAGGACGGCCATGCTCACCGGGCACGAATCAGGAACATGGTCCTGCCGCTGAACTATGACCTGGGCATGATCAGGGTGCCGGAGGAATTTCTGGCGACTATCTCACGGGCGATGCGCAACCTGGATTCCAAGGAAAACCTGGTCGTAAAATTCACCGCCTATACCGATTCCGGGGCCTTGACGGGACGTGACAAGAGGATCTACGGCACTCATACAGGATTGTCCAGGGCGGTTGCCCTGCGTGTCGCCCTCGCGGCCAAAGACGCACTCGTCCTGTCCGACGATGCCATCGAGAGCGAGGGGCTGGGCGCAACGCGGCCGATCGCTGCCAATAATACGGAAATGGGGCGATCGTTGAACCGTCGTGTTGAGGTCGAATTCTGGTACGACGACCCTCTTCAGGATTTGCCCGAAGAGCCGCGTTTATGCCCGGATGCGGCTGGTGCTGAGACCATCACGCGCGTCTACGAATCAACTTCAGGAAGCATCGACCCTCTGCTTTTCCAGAACGGCAAACCCTTTATACCAGAGGGCTACACAGCTCATCTGCAGCGGGTTATGGGCGAAATCCCAGACAAGGACAATGTCCGGCTGCGTTTTGTCGGCTATGCCAGCAATGACCGCCTGGATCGACGGACCGCAGCGATTTACGGCGATGAGATCGGTTGGTCGACGGCACGCGCCCATCGCACCTTGCTCGCGGTCACCGAACAAATGGGCCTGGACAAGAGCCGCATGGAGTTTGAAGGACGGGGTTTCGTTCAATCAAGTGACGTGGTCAACACGGGTTTTATCGAGTCAGACATCGCTCGTGTTGAAGTACAGGTCATCTACGACGAATTATTCCCGCTCGATGATTATGAAGGGGTAGAGATTACCCGTCTGAACCGCGAAGTCGAACCGGCCAACCCGTTCGGCCTGAACCTGATGCGGATCACGGTTGACGGCAAACCGCTTGACGACCCCGGCAAAAGCATCCCGGATGTGCAGCGATGCACGGACGTTGCCCTGGACCAGGCGCAGATACAGTTCAAACATGACGGCCTGTCCAGTGAACCGCGTCTCAATGTAACGGCCTGGCCCCGTTCGGTGCGCTACCAGGATGATCTTGATACGGAGCAAATCGAGGATCTCGTCCATTTCCGCCTCTATACCAACTATCACAACTTCGTCGAGTCGGCCGAAGTCAGAGTGTTCGAACAACAGCAATCCGTAAACGACACCCCGCTGGCCGTGGTCGAGATGGATGATGTCGGCCAGGCCCAATGGCAGCTTGGACAGGAGACCTTCTCAGCACCGGTCCGCCAGTTGCAATACCTGGTGCGTGTCTATGATGCGGACGGCAACTTTGATGAGACGCAACCCCAGCCGTTGTGGGTGGTCGACGAGGTCGATCCTGCGGTTGCTCAGGCGAATCTTGAGCGTGAACTTCTGACAGGTTACGGCGAGAGTCGCCTGGCAAAACAAAATATTCCGATTCGTGGCGGGACCGTCGTGGCACAGGGAACGGCCATCCCCGAAGGACATGACGTCTGGATGGCCGGCCTGAAAGTCCCCGTGGACGACAATGGCCAATTTGTCATGGAAGAAATCTTGCCCGATGGTGCCCACACCGTTGAGGTCGCCGTGCTCGACCAGTCGGGCAACGGTGAACTGTTCCTGCGTGACCTGGAGCTGGAAAGAAACGACTGGTTCTACGTTGGAATCGCCGATTTGACATTCTCGGCTAACCAGACCGACGACAATGGCAAGTTGCTGGCGCCGGACAAGGACGTTTACAAGAACGATACGAACCTGGAAGGCCGCCTCGCGTTCTATACCAAAGGCCAATTTGGTGATGGCTGGGAGTTGAAAGCAAGCGCCGATACCCGGGAAGGCCCGATCGACGAGATTTTCTCGAACTTCCTGGATAAATCACCAGAGGCGTTGTTCCGTCGCATCGACCCGAAATATCACTATCCGACCTTTGGTGACGACAGCACCGTGACTGAAGATGCACCGACCAACGGCAAATTCTACCTGAGACTGGACAAGGAGAAGAATTACGCTCTGTGGGGCAACTTTGATGTCGCCTATACCGGCAACGAACTGGCCCAGGTGGATCGTGGCCTGTATGGTGCCAACCTGCATTCCCAGGCCTTGGGCACGACCAGTTTTGGCGAAGCGCGCCTGACCGCCGACGGCTTCGCTGCAGACCCGGGTACGGTCGCCGGGCGCGATGAACTCCAGGGCACAGGCGGCTCACTGTATTACCTGCGCCACCAGGACATTCTTGAGGGCTCCGACCGCCTGCGAATCGAGATCCGCGACAAGGATTCCGGCCTCGTGCTGGGCGTAAAGGACCTCATCCCCACTCTCGATTACACCGTGGACTACCTGCAGGGCCGCATTCTGCTGTCACAACCACTTGAAACGACGGCTGATGATGGTCTGCTGGTCAGATCCACCTCGCTCAGCGGCAATCCGGTATTCCTGGTTGCACGCTACGAGTTTACCCCTGGCGTCAATGACCTGGATACGATGGCCACTGGTGGGCAAGTGCAATACTGGCTAAATGACCACTTCAAAGTTGGCCTGACGGCCAGCCAGGCTGATGATGAAGACGTCGATACGGACCTCTACGGAGCCGACGTCACGATCCGCAAATCCACGGAGACCTGGATCAAACTCGAAACGGGTCATAGCGAAGGACCCGGTGTATTTTTAACCCGTTCCATCGACGGTGGCTACGATTTTGACACGCCTGTTTTACCGGCAGATGCAGATGTTGATGCATGGGCATACCGTGTCGATACCAGTGTCGGCATGCAGGATCTGCTTGATAATGGTCGCGGTCGCTTCACGCTCTATTACCAGGAGACCGAAGCCGGATACACGGGGATGGGCTTGATCAATGACCGGGACCTCAGCCAATACGGCGGTACAGCAAGCTTCCCGGTACTGACTTGGTTGAACCTGCATCTCAAAGGCGACCGGGTCATGCAGGATGACGGTCTGGAGACCACGACCGCCGAGTTGGATATCAGTGCACGTTTCCTGGACCACTGGACACTGAGTACCGGTCTTCGCCATGACACCCGCAAAGATAATTCCCCTGAAGTTCCCGAGACCCAGGACGAAGGTGACCGGACTGATGCGATTGTACAACTCCAGTACGACTCTTTGTCCCGCTGGACGGCCTACAGCTTCCTCCAGGACAGTTTGCAGACAACCGGCGACAGGGATGACAACTTCCGAGCCGGCACTGGAGGCAGTTTTCGACTGACCAATCGCCTCAACGTCACCGGAGAGGTGTCCGGCGGTGACCAGGGCGCCGCGGGGACGATCGGCACGGAATACCTTTATAGCGACCGGACCACCCTGTATCTGAACTATGCTCTCGAAAATGATCGCACTGACAACGGTCTTCGGGCACGAAAGGGGAACCTGACGTCGGGTTTCCGGACGCGCTATTCGGACAGCCTGAGTATGTACGTCGAGGAACGTTATACCCACGGTAATGTGCCAAGCGGGTTGATGCATTCCACAGGTGTGGATCTGTCGCCTGACGATCGGCTGAATCTGGGTTGCAATCTGGATTTCGGTACTCTTGAAGATTATCAGACCGGTGCGGAGCTTAAGCGGACAGCCGCCGGTCTCAGGGCAGGTTACGGGTTTGACAAGTTGACCGTCGCCAGCGCTCTTGAATACCGGGTCGATGACACCGAAGCAGCGGACACCAGCACTTCGAAGCGCACGACCTGGCTGGTCAAGCTCGATCTTAAATATCAGCTCTTTGCTGACTGGCGCCTGATCAGCAAGTTGAATTATGCCTATAGCGACAGTTCTGAGGGGCAGCAGTACAACGGTGAATTTACAGAAGTGGTGCTTGGTTATGCCTATCGTCCGGTCGACAACGACCGCCTCAATGCACTCGTCAAATACACTTATTTTTACGATCTCCCTGCCTACGAGCAGGTCAGCACGCCCAATGCAGGCGCCGGCGTGAGCCAGCGCAGCCATATCGCCTCGATAGATTTGACCTATGATCTGACACAACGCTGGACCATCGGTGGCAAATACGCCTACCGCCTGGGTGAAGTCAGCCTGGACCGTGACGACCCGGAATACTTTAAAAGCAATGCTCATCTCGGCATCGTTCGACTCGACTGGCATGCTCTGCGTCGATGGGATGCCATGATCGAGGGCCGGGTCCTGAGCTTGCCAGACGCCGAGGATCAATTAAGCGGTATGGTCCTGGCGATCTACCGGCACATCGGGGCCAACCTCAAGTTGGGTATTGGCTATAACTTCAGCAGATTTTCAGATGATTTAACCGATTACGACTATGACCACCAGGGATTGTTTATCAACCTGGTCGGCAAGATCTAATAAGGAGGAACGCATGATCAAGGCAATGTTTCCATACCACGATTCGAAGCAGGTGCGGCTGATAACCGCCATCTGCAAATGGCTGATCGTTGTTTTCGGGGTGTCGATGCTGATGATGATGAACGTCAATGCCCGCGCGGAAGAGATCTCGAAGAAACAGATCAAGGGCCTTGACGAACAGGTTCAGGAGATCAAAAGCGACGTTCTGGCAATCGCCGCGGAACTCAATCATTTGGAAGAAAGACTCCTTTATCCTTCGAATACCCAGGTGTCCGTCTTCGTGTCGCTCAAAGCGGACGACGCCTTTCTGCTGGATGCACTGGAGCTGCGCATGAATGGCGAAGCCGTGGCCTATCATCTGTACAGCTACAAGGAGCTGGAAGCCCTTAAAAAGGGCGGGGTGCAACGGATCTATACCGGCAACCTCAGTTCGGGAAAACACGAGGTGCAGGTGACCATGCTCGGCAAGTCCAAAGGCGGCAGTGATCTCAATCACAGTGAGAGTTTCTGGATTGAGAAATCCGTCAAACCGAAGGCTGTCGAAATTAATCTTGCCAGTCCCGGCCTGGCTCATCAGGCTATTGAACTCAAAGAGCTCTGAATTGATGATCAGACGATTTTTCATATTCCTGCTGGCGGGTTTGATAGGCCTCGCCGCAACCGCGGCGACCGACGTTGCGGCGGATCAAGGCAAAGCGGAGCGGATCAGTACAGCCGCACCCCGGGAATTGCAGGATCTCTTTTACGGAGAGATCCTCTTCCTGGCATTCCAGGATGACTGGTTCGATGCGATCTCACGACTGGATACGGAACTGGGGCAGGTCTATCAACTCGACCAACCGGAACTCGACAGCCTGTACACGCATCTTTACCAGGCTGAGTTCGCGCTGGGTGATTTCGAGTTGGCCTACCGGATGCACCATCGCGCCGGCCGCGCCCTGAAAGCGATCATTGACGGCAACGTGTCCGAGGCCGTGAAAAACCAGGCTCTTTATCGTCTGGCCCGTCTCTACTTGCAGAAGGATCAGCCGGTCAATGCGCTGCATGCGATCGAACGCATCCAGGGCGACCTGCCTGAAGCAATCGAACTGGATATAGCGTTTCTCCAGGCGCAGATTTTCATGGCGGTCGGTCGCAATGCCGATGCCGTACAGATCCTCGAGAAACTCGTGGATGACGAAGAATACGAAGGTTTTGCGTCCTACAACCTGGGCATCGCCCTGCTTCGTGACGGTAATCAGCAGGCGGGTCGACTCTATCTCGACCTGACCGGACGGGTCGAGAGCGATCTTCCGGCCACGCTGGCAATCAAAGACAAGGCAAATCTCGTGCTTGGCTACAAGCTGCTCGAGGAAAACGACCCCGCAGGGGCACAACAGGTCCTCGAGCGGGTCCGCCTGGACGGCGTCTTCTCCAACCGTGCGCTGCTTGGCTGGGGTTGGGCCGATGCGGCACAGGGACAGTTTGCCAGATCCCTTGTGCCCTGGACCCTGTTGGCCGAACGACAGGTTACGGACGCGTCTGTGCAGGAAGCCCTGCTGGCGCTGCCTTACTCTTATGGCAAGCTGGAACGTTATGGCAAAGCTTCCCTGTTGTATGGCCAGGCCCTGGAGACGTTCAGCAATGAAGTCGATCGTCTCAGCGCCTCTATCAAAAGCATCCGCAAGGGGCGTTTCCTTGAGGTCCTGGTACGGCCGGAATTGCAGCATGTTGCCAGCTGGGTGATCCGCCTGCGCAATCTTGCCGAGGCTCCGGAAACCTATTACCTGATCGAATTGATGGCTTCGCATGACTTCCAGGAGTCTCTGAAAAACTATGTCGATCTCGAACAACTGCGCAAAAAGCTGGTGACCTGGGAACGGGATCTCGACGCCTTTGAACAGTTGATCGAAACCCGCCGGGATTATTACGCACCCCTTTTGCCAATGATTGACAAAGCGTTCCGGGAACTCGACTCGCAAATGCGATTGCGTCAGGAGCAGCGTGAATCCATCGACAAAAAACTGAGAGCCATGCTTGCGGCACCGCGGCCTGACTATCTGGCCACCGCCGAGGAACGGATGATCGCAGTGCAGCTTGATCAGCTCGAGGATCAATTGATCAATGACGGCAGAGCTGCTCCGCAGATGATCAAAGATCGCATCAAGCGCCTTCGGGGCGTCCTGACCTGGCAAATCCATGCCGATTACGATCGGCGTCTGACCGAAGCCTATCATCATCTTCATGCCTTGAACGCCGACATGGCGAGACTGGAAAACCAGCACGCGTCTTTTGTGCGCACGCGCCAGGCCGCCACTCTGAGTTACCAGGGATACGACGATACGATCCGGCGACAACGGCAATTGATCAGGACTGCCAGGGAAGAAGTCGGGACCTTGATGGCAAGGCAGGGTCACTTGCTGGAAGTGATGGCCGTCACCGAACTGGAAAGTCGCAGGGACCGATTGGACGGGTTTATTGTCAAGACACGTTTTGCCCTTGCAGACAGTTACGACCGTGCGGCCAGGAACCAGGGCATGGAAAGAGTGGAACAATGAGATTCCGACTTTTATTGTGCATTATACCGCTCGTTTACTCCGCCTGTTCGACCATCGACCGGCAGGGGACCCTTGCCGAACTGCGCAACAGGCAGATCGAGATCACGGACGCGCCCCTGGAAGGTGGACTTGAAAAAGCGATGTCAGGCTATCGCAGTTTCCTGGCAGAAGCCCCGGACTCCACGTTGGCGCCAGAAGCGATTCGCCGCCTCGCTGATTTGAAGGTGGAGAAAGAATACGGCCTGCTCACATTGCATAAGGACCCGGCTGATCGCGTCCCGCCGACCGCCCTCACAGCTCATGAAACAGCCCCGGTTGCGGATCTCGATCCAACCCGCAGATCGGACCTGCCGACAGAGCAGGGCGAGTCGGATGCAGATTTCGCCCGGCGCGCGTCTGACCTCCAGGGAATAGAGCCTGCTGGCCGAGACACGGAAAAAACAATCCGGGGGCCACTCGATCTCGAACGTGCCGGCCCGCTTGAAGCAATCACCCTTTATCAGAAACTGCTCGACGAATACCCGCTCTACGATCGAAACGACCAGGTCTTGTACCAGATGTCGCGTGCCTACGAAGAGCTGGGCCGGGTAGAAGATGCGATGACGGTCATGAACCAGCTGGTCCGGGACTATCCGCAATCTCCATATGTTGACGAAGTACAGTTCCGACGGGCGGAATTCTACTTTACCCGGCGGCAGTACCTGAATGCAGAAGAGGCTTATCTGGCGATCGCCTCGATCGGGGAAAGCTCATCTTTCTACCCGTTTGCCCTCTACAAGCTGGGGTGGACGTTCTACAAACAGGAATTGTATGAAGATGCCCTGGACAATTTCATTGCGTTGCTCGATTACAAGGTCTCCGTGGGCTATGACTTCGAGCAAACTGATGACGAGTCGGAGCGCAAACGGATCGAGGACACCTTCCGCGTCATCAGCCTGAGCTTCTCATCCCTCGGTGGGGCAGACATCGTCGCCGAATACTTCTCCAGGCATGGGACCCGTCGCTACGAAGATCTCGTCTACAGCAACCTGGGTGAATACTATTTCGATAAGCGCCGCTATGGCGACGCGAATGCGACCTACAGCGCGTTTGTCCTGCGCAACCCGCTGCACTTTAAGGCACCGAACTTCCAGATGCGGATTGTCGAGATCAATACGATCGGCGGCTTCCCCAGCCTGGTCCTGGAATCCAAGAAGAACTTTGCCAACAGCTACGGCCTTGAGGCGGCATATTGGGATTATTTCGATCCGAACGAGCGTCCGGAGGTCCTGATCGATCTCAAGATCAACCTGAAAGACCTGGCCAACCACTATCATGCGCTGTACCAGAACAAGGAGCTAAAAGAGGCTCAACCGGTCCATTTCAAAGAAGCGCTGCACTGGTACCGGGAACTTCTCGCCTCGTTCCCGCAGGATGACGACTCGCCGGCGATCAACTATCAAATGGCAGACCTGCTGCTGGAAAACGGCTCGTTCGATCAGGCCGCTCTGGAATATGAACAGACCGCCTATGAGTACCCGGTTCACGAAAAGTCAGCCACGGCCGGTTATGCTGCGGTTTATGCGTATCGAGAGTCACTGGGCACCGTGGCGCCTGACGCCAAAGGCCCGGTCAGACGCGAAATTGTTCGCAGTTCGGTGCGCTTTGCCGAAACCTTCCCGGAGCATGCGAAGGCGGCCGTGGTTCTCGGGGCCGCGGTGGATGATCTGTATGACATGGAAGACTATCAACAGGCCGTGCTCAGGGCAACCCAGCTGGTCGAGTCATTTCCTGGCGCAGACAGTGACGTCCTGCATGCTGCGTGGATTGTTGCCGGTCACGCGTCATACGAACTTGAACTCTATCCCGAAGCGGAAGCAGCCTATCTGACTGTCCTGGAGATGCTGCCAGGCACGGACCAGCGCCGTGACGGACTGATCGATAATCTCGCCGCATCAATTTACCAGCAGGCTGAAGACGCCAATGCCAGCAATGATTTCCGGGCGGCGGCTGACCATTTCCTGCGAGTCAGCCGCATGGCGCCTACTTCTGCAATCAGGCCCAATGCAGAATACGATGCTGCGACTGCGTTGATCCAGCTCGAGGACTGGACCACAGCTGCTGGCGTGCTGACAGGCTTCCGTCAAAACTTCCCGGACCACGTTCTGCAGTCTGAGGTGACCAAAAAAATCGCTTATGTCTACCGGGAAGACGGCCGTCTGACCCAGGCAGCCGAAGAGTACGTGCGGATCGAGACGGAAACGGATGACGAAGAGATCCGCCGGGAGGCGCTTTTGACCGCTGCGGAGCTTTACGAACAAGCCGGCGACAGGGCCCTCACTCTGATGGTGTACCAGCGTTACGTGGCTTATTTCCCGGAGCCGATCGAACTGAACATCGAGACGCGCAACAAGATCAGTCTCTTGCTTAAAGCCGGCAACGATCATGAGGGCTATCTCAAACAGCTTGAACAAATCGTCGTTATCGATGCCGCGGCTGGCGACAAACGTACGGCCCGAACGCGTTACCTCGCAGCACACGCCGCACTGGTCCTGGCCGAGCGTAGCTATGACCGGTTCGCGGCCGTTCGACTCGTCAATCCACTTGAAGCCAGTTTGCGCAGTAAACAGGCCCTGATGAAAGAGGTCACGCAGCAATTCAACCAGCTGCTGGATTACGAGGTTGCGGACGTCACCGCGGCATCAACCTTCTACCTCGCTGAAGTCTACGCCCACTTCAGCGTGGCCCTGATGGAGTCAGAGCGACCCGGCAACCTGACTCCGCTTGAACTGGAACAGTACGAACTGGCGATCGAGGAACAGGCGTACCCCTTTGAAGAAAAAGCCATCGTCGTCCACGAAAGCAATCTTGAACTCATCTCTCTGGGGGTCTTCAACTCATGGATTGAAAAGAGCCTGCAAAAGCTGGCCAAAGTCATGCCGGCCCGCTATGACCGCCCGGAAGTTGAAAGCCCGGTCATGACGTCACTCGAATCGTACATTTTCGAAATCGCAAACCAGGCAACGCATGACGAGCCTGGCGATGAAAAAACCGCATCCTCTGTTGTTGGTGCGGCCGATCAGCGGATGCCTGCAGAAGATGGTCAGGAAACAGCAAGCCAGGCCTCATCCGCATACGGTGACGCCTCAAAACAGATCAATGCGAAGCCATAGGTTGGGAGCTAATCATGGACTCCAGTTGCAAACAGTTTAAACGGGACAGGGCGGCGCTACGGTCGCAGACAGGTCGTTTGATGGGTCTTGTCGGATTGATCATGTTGCTTTCCCTTGCCGCCGGGTGTGCTGTGGTCAAGCCACCGGAATCGAAGCGTGTTGCAGAACAAGTGCCTGCTGACAAGAAAAAGGCCATCGCCCGTCTCGAAGGGGGCAGGACAGGCTTTGTGGTCACAGAAACCCCTGATTTCCCGACCACATGGCATGCCGAATTCAAACGGGCAGCGGCCCTGATGCAAGCCAACAGGGAGAAAGAGGCCATGCCAATTCTGGAAGGGATTGTTCATCAATCACCGGGTGTAACCGCTCCCTATATCAATTTGGCGATGATTTACCGGCATACCGAGCAATTCGAGCAGGCCGAGGAACTGCTGCAAAAAGCGCTGGAACTGGTGCCCGATCATCCCGTGGTGAACAACGAATACGGTTTGTTGCTGCGTCAAACAGGTCGGTTTGAACAAGCCCGGGAGGTCTACGAGGCCACGCTGCTGCTGTTCCCCGAATATTGGCCCGTGCATCGAAACCTCGGGATTCTCTGCGAATTGTACCTCGGCGATACCGGGTGCGCTGTCGAGCAATACACGATCTACAGCAAGGCCAGGCCTGACGATGAGACCGTGGCGTTATGGATTGCAGACCTGAATCTGCGGATGGGCCGCAATTAAGGGGCAAGCACAAGACAGGCGAGCTGTCGGAGGATGACGGATGACTGCCAGATATTTTCTCATATTGTTGGTTTTGCTGGTGGCAATCAGCCCGGCGCGGGCTGAGCAGAACCGGCCAACTGCCGATCAAAAGTCGGCCAGCAGGGAGGAGACCAAGGAGCTCTCGGGGATGTCTATCGTCGGCAATGATGAAGCTCCAAAATCCCTTTATATCGTGCCCTGGAAAAGCTCCGAACTGGGGCAGGGGACCAGCATGAACATGATGTTGAATGAACGTGACGTGCCGGTTGATCGTGACGTGTTCATGCGGCAACTCGAATACTACGAAGTCAGTACAGCGCAACCGGACGCACGACAATAACATGCAAGGAGTTGATCTGATAACCTCATTATTACAGTAACATAAGAAGATTACTTGATGTGTTTGTTTAAATATAAAGACCGGTTTTCCGGACCTTCATCAACACCAAAACAAGGAGATAAATCATGGGTATCTATTCAATCGTAGGCTTCTTTCAAAAGGGCGGGATGTTCATGTACCCGATTCTGATCGTGTTTGCGGTCGGTGCTGCTATCGCGGTCGAGCGCTGGATTCAATTGACACGGACACGTAATGAAAATCGCAAGATTTGGGATCTGGTTCAGCCGGTTCTCAGCGAAGGCGAGTTTGACAAGGCGCGCGCGATGGTGGACGAAGACAAGTCGACCATATCGCAGATGCTGTCCATGGGATTGGCCCGCCAGGGGGCCGTTCGGCGCCGGGAAGATATTGAAATTGCAATGGAAGAAAGCATGATGGAGATCATTCCGCAACTTGAAAAACGCACCCCGTATCTGGCGCTGCTTTCCAATATTGCCACATTACTGGGCCTGCTCGGCACAATCATGGGTCTGATCGAAGCTTTTACGGCTGTTTCCAACGCGAACCCTGCCGAGAAAGCCGACCTGTTGTCGGCCAGCATCTCCGTCGCGATGAACACCACGGCCTTCGGCCTGATGGTTGCCATTCCTCTGCTTCTGGTCCATGCAAAGCTGACATCGACCACCGGCCAGATCGTGGACAGCCTGGAGATGGCCTCGGTTAAAGCGCTGAACAGTATTTCAAACTTTGCTAAACGACAATTCCCGGCGAGTTGATTATGAACAGACGATCTCTGAACAAGCGACGAAGTCGGCACAGAGACACTCCTGAGTTGAATATCACCTCGTTTATGAACCTGATGGTGGTGCTCGTGCCTTTCCTGCTCATTACTGCGGTGTTCTCGCGGATCACCATCCTGGAATTAAGCGTGCCGACCGCATCCGGCGGCAGTCAGGTCATTAAACCCAACTTCGCTATCGAGGTGATCGTGCGCAAATCCGGCCTGGAACTCGCGAACGGTTCAAACGTGGTCGCCGCAATCCCCAACCAGGCGGGCGAGTACGACCTGGAGAAACTGACGAAAATCCTTTTGCGACTGAAAAGCGATTACCCGGAAAAGGACGACGCAACAGTCCTGATGGAGCCGGATATTCAATATGACCATCTGATTCGGGTCATGGACACGCTACGCGAAACCGAAACCCCTGAAGAGGGCAGTGGAGAGCTCAGAAGAACGGCACTCTTCCCGAAAATATCCATTGGAGACGCCCCATGAAGGAAAGCCGACGCATCAGACGCATGGAACGCAGCAGGAAGAAGATCGCAGGGCTGAATCTGACATCACTGATGGATGTATTCACAATCCTGGTGTTTTTTCTGCTGGCCAACTCGTCTTCCAACGAAGTCCTGTCTACGCCCAAGCATATTACGCTGCCGGATTCCGTGGTCGAATCAAAGCCCCGGGAAACGGTGGTCATCATGGTCGGCCCCGAGACGGTCCTGGTTCAGGGTGAAACCGTGGCAAATACAGCTGAACTGGTTGCAAGCAAAAGTGAAAACATTCCGGAAATCACCCAGAGACTTGAACTTCTTGAACGGAACATCATCGGCATCAACACTCAGACGGCAATTGCCAGCAAGGAGGTGACTATCCTTGCAGACAAGACGATCCCGTTCAACGTGCTCAAGAAGATCATGACAACATGTACAGGCTCAGGATATGGGAGGATTTCCCTCGCTGTTATCCAAAAAGCCTCAGAAACATAAGAGAGAGTTCCGTGAATACATCTCTGTTATATGAAGAATTGGCGCCGCTGAATGAGCAGATCGAGGGCACTGAGGAAAGACTCAAGATCCTCGAGACAGAACTGCGCATCATAGATGCAGAGCTCGAAACGCACCTGGCTGTGAAACAGCGCTTCGAAGCCTTGCGCGAGGTCTGCAACGCACTTGACCGGTTAGACGAACTCGATGCCGGTGATCTCTTCTGGAGCGAACTGACGGGTCTCGCTGATGCCGGAGAGAGCCTGGCGTTGCTCAGGCACCGGATCGCAAATTTTGAAGAACAGGCACAAGGCATTGAAGAGAACAGAGAGGCGATCAGGACAAAAATCGCAGAGTGCCTGTATGATCTGAATGACCTGGACGAAGAGGTGCGCCAAGCTCACGCCCGCGAAGCAAGACGTCAGGAAGAATTTGTTATCGAGCGGGAAATGGGCCCTGTGCGATTCCTGCCGATGACCATGCCCTGGAACATTGATGTCGATAGCGAACGGCACTTTCGAAAAACCCTGCTTCTGTGCCTGTTTTGCAGTGTGACGTTCGGCACGATCATCCCGTTGATCGCGCTGCCGATCATCGATCGCTCGGTCGAAGTGGTCAAAATCCCGGAACGGCTTGTCACGCTGGTTAAAAATGAGCCGCTGATTCCGGAGCCGGTGCAGCCAAGGCCACGCACAGAACAGCTAGAGAAACAGAAGCTTGAACCGGAGCAGCCGAAGCAGGAGACGTCTGAGAAAACCGCTAAAACCGAGCAGCAGCCGGCAAAAGTGGAACCGGTAAAGAAGGCCGATGGCGGCGGGGCCCAGAACGCACGCAAAAAAGCCGAAACGACAGGGGTGTTGGCGTTCAAGAGTACCTTCTCGGATCTTATGGACGAAGTCCCGGTCGCAAAGCTCGGCACTGATGCCCGTGTAAACAAGGACTCAAAGTTGATTCCCGGCCAATCCCAGGCACAACGGAACCTCGTCGCAATGCAGGCGAAAAGCGGCACCAGCGGTGGCATTGGCAACCTGGGGGTCAGCAGGAATCTCGGCAACGGCAGTTCAGGCGGCGGTGGCAATGGTTACGGGAATGCGGGACAGATCGGCGGGGTTGGTTACTCGAACGTCGAGAGTGCGGTCGCCGGCATTGGCGGCGAAGAGGGCAGGCCTGTCAGCGGCGGCCCCGGGCCGGGCAGGACCGACGAAGAGATCCAGATTGTCTTCGACCGGTACAAAGCGACACTTTATCGAATCTATAACAAGGAATTGCGCAAGGACCCGACTCTCCGCGGCAAGCTGCTGTTGAAGATAACGATCGAACCGGAGGGAGAGGTGTCCATGTGTTTAGTTGAAGCAACGGATCTCGCGTCTGATGTCCTGGTCACACAAATCGTAGACCGCGTCAGTCGATTTAATTTCGGGCCCAAGGAAGGGGTCCCGGTGACGACCATCCTTTATCCGATCGACTTTTTGCCGGCGACATAGGACGCAATATTGCTATGACGAACTTTTATCAATAGCAGAGGGCAGGGGGGAGAAGTCTAATGGCACACCTCTGCGTCGTCACATGGTCATTTTTGCTGAGGGGTGCTGCCATGTAAACGTATAAGTGTCAAATAATACACTGCTTTCAAAATTATAGTGTTGACGAATAAATTTGGCTTATTTTCTGCTACATACTCCCGTAACGAAAGCCCCCATTACGAAAGGGATTAAAAATGGCAAAGAATCAGAGGGTGAAACCTTCGCCCAACCTAACGAAACCTCCGGTGTCATTCAACCAGTCGAAGAAGAAGATACTCCTGGTAGACGATGTAAACCTGTTCATAGAGCTTGAAAAAACGTTCCTGCTGCGGAAGAAGGATTTCGAGATTCTGACGGCGAACAGCGGCGAGGAGGCCCTCGCCATTGTCGCGGCCGAGCGGCCCGACCTGGTTTACATGGACCTGCATATGCCGGGGATGAACGGCGATGAATGCTGCCGGCAGATCAAGGGCTCGGCAAGGGGGAATGAGACCCTCGTGGTGATGGTTACTTCCGACGGCAGCGAGGAGGTCAAAGCCCGCTGCATCGCCGCAGGGTGCGACGAAATCATAACCAAGCCGATCAACCGGACCATTTTCATGTCTTTTGCAAAAAGGTACCTCGATGTTCACGAAAGGAAAGAGCCCAGGTATGCTTCACATATAAAAATGAAGGTTGGTCAACAGAGCGGTCAGCCGCTGTTCGATTATTCGGTGAATATCAATACCGGGGGTCTATTTTTAGCATCGCCCAGACTGCTTCCGGTCGGCACGAGCCTTTTCGTTGAATTCAGTTTGCCCGGCAATGACAGGATCATTTGCACCCAGGCCCGAGTCGCCTGGGTCAATGCAGGAGCGCCCCCTATAAAGCGTGATCTTCCTGTCGGTATGGGGATGGGCTTTGTCGGTATCAATCCTGATGATTCGAACGTCATACGTGATTACATCCATGAGAATGCCCTCAGCGCAGCCTGGTAGAAAGGGGCATTAAAAGCACGACCTTTTGGGTTGCCTCTCCAATTTGCCCTGTGAGCCACGATCTCGGTCCGGCGAAGGGGAATGTATGGCCTCGCCGTGGCGTGTTTGTCATTATCCCGTAATAGCATTGAAGCATGAGAGGCTGTTCCTGTCTTTGACCTTCCGGTCCTGGTTTGATCTTTGCCTCGCGATCAGCATATCGCCACACCCCATAAGTTTACATAATATATATTATGCGACGTTATGGGTAGATATGGCAGGAGCCAGGCAAAAGCGTCATCGAGCCAAGCGCCCTCTTCTCGAACGGCCAAAATGCGTTGCAACGGCAGCACGCGATCGTGCCCGGCATCAGAAAGAGCCGCACAAGCCGCCGGCAAGCCCAGGCATTCCCCTTCGCCAGAAACCGTTCGTTGCCTGGAGGGCAAATTTGGGCTTCGTCAAAATCATCCCCCGTAAGTTCTGACCGGATATGAACGGCGACTGCGCAGAGCGGCCGGCGGCAGCCCGGATCTTCCCCGGCTGTTACGCAGCCGCAAATCACGGTTGCAATCATCCCTGCCTTAGCATATCGACCCACCCGACAGAATGTGTCACAATAGGCAGGCATCCAGATAAAGGTTGGCTTTAAGACGATTCGCTCCTGAAGCCTTGCCGTGCCGCTCAACAAGGCACAAGGACGCCCGGCTTTTCCCCGGACTGCGACAAGATCAACGCCGCTGTCTTTGAGCGATATAGAGTACATAATTACTATATATTCCATGTAGTTAAAGTGTAACAGTTAAAGTAAATAAGTTTTCTAAAGAGAACAGGTCATGCCCGAGATAACCATCCGCAAGCCTGATGACTGGCACCTGCACTTTCGTGACGGCGAGATGCTGGGGGAAACGGTGGCCGCCACGGCCCGCTGCTTCCAGCGCGCAATCGTGATGCCCAACCTGGTGCCGCCGGTGGTCGATGCCGGGATGGCTTTAGCCTACCGTGAACGGATCAAGGCCGCCCTCCCCCCGGCCAGCACTTTCCAACCGCTGATGACGTTGTTTTTGACCAACGGCACCGCCCCGGAGGATATTCGCAAGGCCAAGGCCGCCGGGATTGTCGCCGCCAAGCTTTACCCGGCGGGCGGGACGACGAATTCCGATGCGGCGCCCAGTGACCTGGCGACCATGACCGCGGTCTTCGAGTTGATGGCGGAAGTCGGCATGCCGCTGCTGGTCCACGGCGAGGTCACGGACGCGCACATCGATATCTTTGATCGTGAAAAAGCCTTTATAGACAAGCGCTTACAGAAGATTGTTAAAAAACATCCGCGCTTAAAGGTGGTGTTTGAACATATCACCACCGCGGACGCCGCCCAGTTTGTCGCCGAAGCGTCGGACCAGGTTGCCGCGACCATCACTCCGCAACACCTGCTGCTGAATCGCAACGACCTGCTGGTCGGCGGGATTCGTCCGCACAATTTCTGCCTGCCGGTCTTAAAACGCAACACCCACCAGGCCGCCCTGCTTGCCGCCGTGGCCTCCGGGTCGCCGAAATATTTCCTCGGCAGCGATTCTGCGCCGCATGAAAAGCAGCGCAAGGAGAGCGCCTGCGGCTGTGCCGGCTGCTACTCGGCCTGGAGCGCCCTGGAACTTTATGCCGAAGTCTTCGATCGCTTGAACGCCCTGGATAAGCTGGAAGGCTTTGCCTCCTGCCATGGTGCGGATTTCTATGGCCTGCCGCGCAACCCGGGGACCGTGACCCTGGTCAAAGAGACCTGGACGGTGCCGGAGACGATCCTTTTGCCGAACGGGCAAGCGATCGTGCCGTTTTATGCGGGACAGGAGGTTCACTGGCAAGTCAAGGCCGCAGATGCGCGTGACGCAACGGATTGAAGTGATCTGATGGGCAAAGAGCTGCAAAAGAGCAACAACCTCATCCTGCGCTCGGTGCTGATAGCCGTCGGCCTGCTCAGTACCGGGCTCGCGGTCCTCGGCATCTTCCTGCCGCTCCTGCCGACGGTCCCCCTGCTGCTTTTGGCCGCGGCCTGCTTTGCCCGCAGTTCAGAGCGTTTTCACTCCTGGCTGCTCCAGCACCCCCACCTCGGGCCGATGGTTCGTGGCTTTCTCGAAGGCCAGGGGATCCCGCTGCGCTCGAAAATCTTCTCGATTTCCCTGCTTTGGCTGACGATCTCGGTCTCCGTACTGCTTTTAACCACCCCGGTATGGGTTAAGCTAACCCTCCTCGCGATCGGCGGCGCCGTGACGATCTATCTGTTGCGACTGCCGGTATATTCTGGGAACAGTCAATAAGAAAGACCTGGAAAAACAAACCCAACTAGATTTAGCGTAGATGGGCGCAAACATTATCAATCAGCAACCGTGAGTCAGGCCTTCATGGCTCAGCGATTCAAATAGTCGTCAATCTCCGTGAACCGCTCAATGTCTTTTTGCGCAACACCACAGGCCAGATATGCTTCGCGCCAGTGTGAAACCGCACTAAAGACCTGCTTGACAATGTCTGCCGCACCGGAAACGCCCCATGCACGGCCCATCCGCACCAGGTTTGCCCGCCCCGGATAGACCGGGTCGAGATCGAAGAACAGGACGTGCTCACCACGTTGCCCGATATCCGGAACCAGGTCGAAGGCGGGCGAGAGCCGCCACCCTTCATCACGGGTACATGTCATCCAGAAGTTTTTGAGGTGATCGTCGGTATTATGCATCACCGCATTAAAGACCATTTGTCGAAAGAGACGTGCGGAATCGACTTGCGGGTCGTCACTGACCTTGCGCACTACTCTCAGCATATCTGCATACCGGGCTTGGTAGTAACCGGTCGCCTTGAGTAAGGTTTGCAGGCTGACCATGTGCCGCCGACCCTGGGGTAAAATATCGAAGCGCTTGACCAGCAAAACCGGACGGCTACCGCATTCGACTAGCTTCGTTTCGGGGACATCCAGCCCTGCCTTTTCTGCCAGGTTCATCGTCGCGGCCTCAATGCGCACGACATCAACATGGTCCTTGATGCTCGGAAATTTGGCGAGGCAATGTTCGTCGGCATGTTCATCGTAAATCAGGGCCTTGGGGCGTGCCCCACCCGGCGAGCTACCCGCGCCAAGAAGCAGATTGATGTCTGCATTGCTCTTGTCGCCGCGCTCAAACGCTTCGGCCGCCTTGACCAGCTGATAAAGGTAAAGAACCGAAGCCTCCGCAGAGGTTTGTTGAGGAGTGCCTTTTACAGCATAGGAGAGCGCACCAAGGCCAGCATATCCAAGAGCCAACAGAAGGTTCGGGAGGTTTTGTTGATGCAAGGGAAGCCGATGTTTGCGAACCAGCAGGCGTCGGCCCCAATCGTCCGGGAGACTATCCTCGAACACCCCGAAAACCCCGGGATGCTCGATGTTGAATTCCTCTTCACGTAACGGCAGCGAAATCGGGTCCAGGGCAAACGCACCAGCAGTTTTCAAATAATCGGGCGCATACCGGAATGCACCGCGCCCCCTGCCATTATCATTGATCTCGCAGACCATCTCCCCTGCAAGGACCTGACTTCCATCCAAGGTAATCCAGACTTCGATACGATATATCATTGTCCACCTTTGCGCGAGGCGCGCTGGCGTTTCGGTTTTTGGGTCTGCTCGTATTTGGCAAAAAGGTTCTCTTTTGGAGTCAACAGCTGGTTAAGATCTTCCATATGCCCGAGGAGGTCCAGAGCGACAGCCCAGTGCCCAAGCTGCACCCGATGATCGCCGCTCTCCATCTTGTAGAGTGTCGGGACACTCACACCGATACGGGCAGCAAAAACCTTCTGTGTATCATTACGCCGCAGACGCTCCTCGCGTAGACGGATGCCAAGGGCCTTCAAGCTGTCTTTGACCAAATCCGAGACGATCAACCTTCCCTCCTATACATAACTATAATTTGTATTATCTACGTATAACCCACTTAATGCAAACAATTATTTGTATTATAAAAATATGATTTCTGTTGTTAAAGAGTACGCTCGTTCTCATCGAGGGTTATGAAGCGAATCCACATAAGGCACAAAAGCTGGAACTACCCCTTCCCTGCCCCAATCGACATCATGACTGCTCATTGAGCGTACCGGTTTAATTCTGGCCTTCGTACCAAAAAACAGATAAGGCCTGAAATCAATGAAGGTTTCAGGCCTTATCTGTATTCTTTCGAACCAATCTCATTGTTGATTTAAGATAATTCTTTACTGGTTAAGACTGGGGACACTTAAAAGAGACACTTGATTTTAAGTGTCCCCGGATCAAGATGCATACTGTAAATTTCTGTATTTACTCTTCCTTTAGTTCGTCCTTAAAACTGCAGTGAAGCATTAATAAACACGATGTTACTCGTGTAGTCTTCGCTGTCGAGATCCGAATCATTTTTGTTATACGTATAACCGGTGGAGATTCGTCCCAACCTGGTTTCATAGTAAAGAGAAAACCTTGTACTGTAGCGGTCGTATTCTTCTTCGTCCAGCCCGGTTCTGTCAAAATTTGTATAGCTGAGGAGCCCGGTCACTCCAACCTTGTCATTGAACGGCAGTTCTCCCGAGAGACTCCCCCCGTAAGTATCGTCTTCGCGGTCAATTTCCACATAATCACTGCTGCCGCCAAACAGAGTAAAGTTGATTGTGAAACGATCGTCATACTCAAGGTATGCCGAGTACCGATCATTTTTCGAGAGGCCATCATCGACAGAGATATCGACGCTCTTCGTATATTGCGTTCCAACCGTGTAGTCGCTGCTAATTTCGTAATCAACGCTTGCCGACCAGATATCCGTGTCGCCTTTCCTCTTCACCTCGTAATCAACCCAGGTATGGCCATAGCTCCCTTGTAGCTTCAATCGCTCTGTTGCCTGGTATGACAGACCAAACTCGGCAGCTCTCCTGGTCGAATTCATAGGCACCACTATCGTCCACAACAATGACTTCGTCAGCGTTTTTCGGCCGATATTCCTCATGGGATCCGGACAGAGTCATGGAGGTTCTCGATGACAACTCTTTCGTCAGGCTGGCCGAATAGAGGTGGCTCTCGTAATCGTCCCCTGCGTCACCCTCGTCGTCGCTCTGATTACCGTACCACTGGTTTGTGTAGGTGTAACCCAGCTGCATCTGAGTCTCCTTCATCAGCTCGAACTGCAGGTAAGGGTTAACCTGCAGATTGTTTGAATCGGTCAGGTTGACAGTGCGGTTGCTCTCCCCGCCCCTCCCACCTTCGTCAACGGGAACGCGGGAGTAGGTGTCGCTGACTCTCAAGAAGAACAATTCCCGGTACAGCCTGGCCAGGGCAGTCAGACTGGAAGCCTGTTCAGATTCCCCGGCACCGATACGGTCTTCATCGCTATTATCAAGGTATTTCTCCATGCTGACGCTGGCATACATTGAGACGTCCAGGCGAGCTGTCTCCCAGGTCAGATTGACGTTGGGTGACACAATGGTGATGACATCATCCTGTTCATTGTCATCATCAAGGAAGATGTTGTCGTCGTATTCGACGGAAAGGTCCACCCCGGGGGTCAGAGTGAAGCGAGCATAAGCCAGCGAAGAAGATAAGCAGAGGATCAAGGTCAGGAACAGCAGTCTCCAGGTCATGTTATGCACCTCTCCCGGTTAAAGGTAACCATAATATCCATATCATTCCTGCATGGAATTCAGCCAGCTGACACAGTTGGAGACCACTCCCCGCAAGTTATGGTAAGTGAGAGGGATTTGCTTTACGTGCTTTGTGTTCACATCGCACGGCTCTCCACGCCATGACGGCCTGATTCGTCAAAATGACTCTTCTCACTTCTACAGCATGTCGCAAAACGTGTCAAACTCAAAACCCCGGCAGGAAAGCTTCTCAACACATCAAAATCACTAGAAAACAACGGCTTTTGCCGTCCCTGCCAGAGATCGATTTGCTCCAGAATGCGGCAGATCAGGAGCGACTCGGCGATAAAGCTGATGGTCTTCATCTCCGCTCCGCAGTCATGGCATCCCGGCGGATCAACTCCCCTTCGCAGTTTCTGCTGACAGCATATCGGCTTTTCGGGAAGTCCTGAAACTTTTCAAAAAAAGAATGACAAGCACAGCCAGACCGGCCGCATGCACCCACCATTCGACCGGCCAGAGCAAGGCAACAGCGCAA
>CAVQRZ010000015.1:0-31616 GCA_963715335.1 uncultured delta proteobacterium | reverse complement strand
TGCCAAGGGGTACTACAAGGGGATCGTCTACATGCCCTGCACCGAGGAGAACAACTTCGTCCCGGCTTTGCCCAGTGAGAAGGTCGACATCATCTACCTCTGCTCGCCGAACAACCCGACCGGCGCCGTCACCACCAGGGCGCAACTCAAAACCTGGGTCGACTACGCCAACGCCAACGGCGCGATCATCTTCTTCGATGCCGCCTACGAGGCTTTCATCACCACCCCGGGGATTCCGCACTCGATCTACGAGATCGACGGCGCACGGACCTGCGCCATCGAGTTCCGCTCTTTCTCCAAGACCGCCGGCTTCACCGGCGTACGCTGTGGCCTGGTGGTCGTCCCCGAGGAATTGATGGGGACCACCGCAACCGGTGAGAAGTACAGCCTCAATAAACTCTGGAACCGCCGCACCACTACCAAGTTCAACGGCGCCTCCTACCCGGTGCAGAAAGCTGCGGCCGCCGTCTACTCGGAACAGGGGTGGAAGGAGACCAAGGCGATCATCGACTACTATATGGACAACGCCCGCATCATCCGCGAAGGGCTCACCGCCGCCGGCATCACCTGCTACGGCGGTGTCGACGCCCCCTACATCTGGCTTAAAACACCGGGGGGACTGTCCAGTTGGGACTTTTTTGACAAGCTGCTCAACGAATGTCACGTCGTCGGTACTCCCGGCAGCGGCTTCGGTCCTTCCGGCGAAGGTTATTTCAGACTCTCTGCATTCGGTGACAAAAAGAACGTTGAAACAGCGGTGCAGAGGATCAAGGACAAGTGGGGAAAGTAGATCGTTAATTCCTGCTCAAAGGGCGACCGGGCCGGTCGCCCTTTTTTAATTTCGGGCTATGCAGTTCACTTGAACCGCCGCCATATTTAGCATATCTGATCTTCAGGGCGAGACAACGATTTGTTGTCAGAGCCGTTTAGAATGGCGTGATGCATTCCTCCAGTAGTGAATTTTCAAGCCATTCATACCAGTATTGCAAAATGCCCGTCATATAATAGAGACGCAAATTGATGACACCAATATCGTTGATGACGACGACTGAGACGAAACAGGCCGACTAGAAACAGGTAGAAACGGTCGTCTTATTGAACGCTATCCACCTGACACTCGGCAGTGTGCCATTACACAGTTTATTTTCGTGTGATGTAGATTCAATTTTTACGAGACACCACGTATATTTTTCTTGAACAACCCGTTATCTTGACAACCATCGAAGACTTGCCGTGGCAGGCGGGTCGGAGATAATCTTCTTCAAAACCTCCTAAACAGAGAAAAGCTCGCCCCATAGTTTTCCTCCCTGACTGTGGGGCCTTTTTTAAGATGTCAGGAGAGCAAGAAACACATCATTTTGATAGCCCCCGTTTAAAGGGGTTAAGATGAAGATGATTTTGCTGTTTAAACAAAAAGCCCGCTCCATTGTATCCTCGAGACTGCTTGTGCTATTTTGATTTCATGCGACTGAAATTCCAAAAGACAGTAGCCCTCCTCATCCTTTCGGCATTCCTGGCGGCAAGTCCCGCGGGGAATGTATTGGCTTGTACTGAGTGTGTGGTCGGTGAAGGCTCACAAAGAGTCAACTCCTCAGCGACGAAGGATTGTGGCACTGATGAACCAATATACAACCAAGATGATAGTCATGATTTCCCCGCTATCCATCAATTAGGTGACGAACAACATGGTCCATGTCCCGACTGCTCCAGACAGCAGGGCTCGACAGTTTTCTCGAAACGCACCAAAAGAATTCCAACTGCCGCCACTGTTCCTGTAATCTCAAAATGCTTATCGCTGATCTCTGCCGCAAGGATCAAGCTGGTTGTTAACAACCTTGCACCGCAACCACCAACTAAAACGTCACAAACCCTTCTTGCTCATCGGACAGTAGTGCTTCTTAATTGATTCGCCCTCCACTTGAAATCGCCGGAAGGTTCACGCCTTCATATGTGATTTCGCCCTAATTCCTGACTAAATTCACAATTGGACAACAAGCGTCATCCTCTCCAGAGAGCGGATGTCTAAAAGGCTATCTCCATCAACTCAAAAGCTTCATGTGCTTGCTGTGGCTGTGGGCGCGGATGTTGCGCTGGCCGGAAGCCGGCGCCAAAGTTGGTGACAACACACATCGCAACCAGCCAGACTTTGCGTTTTCTTTGATGAGTCAAAACGATTTCGATGACGCATTTAGTCATCCTGATGAAGGAATACGAGATGACCAGTTCACTTTTATTCAATGTTACAACGATCGCTTACTTCGTTGCGATGGTAGTTTTTATAGTTTATCTGACCGCTAAAAATGAGAATGTCGGTTTCTTCGCGACCTTGGTTTGCTGGGCCGGATTTATTGCCAACACCGGTGCGATTGGCATGCGTTGGTACGAGGCCTATGCGATGGGATATGAACAGGCACCTCTTTCCAACCTTTACGAATCCGTAGTCTTTTTTGCCTGGTCGATTCTGCTCATCTACCTGCTCTTTGACCTGAAATACAAGCAGCGTGCGATCGGTGCTTTCGTTATTCCCATTGCCTTTGTCTTTATGATCTGGGCGCAGTGGAGTCTTGATGCGACGATCGCCCCATTGGTGCCGGCGCTGCAAAGCAACTGGCTGACTTATCACGTTATTACCTGCTTTATCGGTTATGCGGCTTTTGCGCTGGCGTGTGGAGTCTCGATTATGTACCTGGTCAAGGCCGGCAAAGAAGAGAAGTCGAGCGAAGAGGCCCCAATTGCCGGCATTCTGGGTATGTTCCCGAGCACCAAGGTTTTGGATGATTTGAACTACAAGGCGATCATGGTCGGATTTCCGATGCTGACGCTCGGCATCATTACCGGCGCTGCCTGGGCCAACTACGCTTGGGGTACTTACTGGAGTTGGGATCCGAAGGAGACCTGGAGTTTGATCGTGTGGTTCATCTATGCGGCTTTCCTGCATGCCCGTTTTACTCGTGGCTGGGTAGGACGAAGGGCTGCCTGGCTCTCGATCTTCGGTTTTGCTGCCACGATCTTCTGTTATCTGGGGGTCAACCTGCTACTTTCCGGGCTACATTCCTATGGTGGATAGTGGGTTTGTTTAAAAACAATCTTACCGCGCCGTAAAGATCTTTTCTTTTGCTTACGGCGCAATCAAACCATACGGAGATCAATGAAATGAACACCCTCAAAACAACTTTCCTGCTCACCTGCCTCACCCTGTTGGCCGACCGTGAGAGAGAACGCTATGAGCAAACAGCGGAGGAAGCTCTTTCGTGTCCCTGATATGAGAAGTATAGGAGGTGCCATATTGAACAGGTATCACATTGGACAATTGCGTAAAACCTATTTGAAAGAGCAGCATCCCAACCTTTACCGCGAGCTTCATGATGACGGAGTCCTTGGTGCACATCTCAGACATGTGCAAGGCAAGGCTCAGGTATATTTCGACGCCTTGATCAAAGCTGGGCATTGCGCTGGACGTGCTGAGGAGAAAGTCATTGAAACGATCATTTTTTCTTGCCCGAAGAGGCATCGAACGTAAGTCAGGCGCATCGTTTCATTCGCCATCAAAGGCTGAGAACCATGTGCCCCGTGGCCCAGGTTCATCACCAGCGTGAGACCGGAGAGAAGGCACGAATCCGAGTATCCGCAAACCACTTAATCGAGGTTATTACAAATGAAAAATCTTTTACTGACAACAGTCCTCCTTGTCTCCCTTGTTCTCGCTGGCTGCGGTGGCGAAACATATGGTTCCGGCGTCGACCCTGATGCACCAAAAGTTCAGGTCAAGGATGTTTTCCTGAAGCAGGAGCTCTTGGGCAAAAAGGTCACATTGGAAGGCAGGATCGTCTCGCAATGCCAGTCAAACGGCTGCTGGTTCTATCTGCAGGACGAAACCGGGCAGATCTATATTGACCTTGCCAAGAGCCAATTAACCCTTCCGGCCAGGCCAGGCAAGCTAGCTCTTGCCAGCGGCACAGTGGGCAGGTCGAAACAAAGTTACCTGCTGATTGCCACCGGAGTTGAAGTAAAATGAACGGCTATCTGAAGCTTGCCGCCAAGAATCTTCTTCGGCACCGTACACGCAGTGCTTTAACGATGCTCGGGATTGCCGCTTCGGTTGGCGTTCTGTTTTCAGTGCTCTCTTTTAACCAAGGTTTTACCAAGGGTCTCGCGGTCGAACTGGAGCGAACCGGATTGCACTTCATGGTCGTCCCTTCAGGGTGTGCACACGAGGTTGCGGCACTGGTTCTGCACGGCGCGGTTATTCCTAAATTTCTCGATACCAAGGTCATGGAGCATGTCACAGCCACAGATGGCATCGATCTGGCAACGCCGATTCTGGTGGCCCAGCTCCCCGATCCGCAGCGTGGCAAAATTGACCTGATTTATGGTGTCGACATGTCTGTTCTGTCGGCGATCAAGCCCGGTTGGCAGATTACCGGCAAAATCCCTGAGCAGGACAATGAAATCCTGCTGGGTTACGAGGTCGCCCAACACGAGAAGTTGCAGCCCGGCGACCGGTTTACCTCGACCAACAACGGCATTAATCTGGTGATCGCCGGGATTGTAGGCCTCACCGGCAGCCAGGATGACGCTTTTGTCTATCTTCCCATCAAGACAGCACAGAAACTGCTCGATCATCCTGCTGCGGCAACGGCTGTCGGGGTCAAGGTAACGGACCCGACGCGCATGGTGGAGATTACCGATGCGCTGACGGCCGCAGTGCCGGGCATCCAGATCGTGACCATGGGCGAGGTGATGAACTCAATTTCCAACCTGGCCGCTTCCGCCCGGGCGCTGAGCCTCGCGATTGTTTTAATCGCGATTCTGATCAGTGCCGTGGGGGTGATGAATTCCATTCTCATGGCGGTCTTCGAACGTACTCAGGAGATCGGCATGATGCGCGCCGTTGGTGCCTCACGCTGGGACATTTTCCGGATTATTCTTGAAGAAACCACGATTCTTTCTCTCAGTGGCGGATTGGTCGGCATCCTCATCTCGATCCTCGGCTCGCGAATGATCGAAGCTTTTGTTCGTTCGGTGATGCCGTTTGTGCCGTCCGGGGACCTGATCAGCTTTGATCCCGGCGTTGCCGCAGGCAGTGTCTTGTTTATTTTTATCATCGGCCTATGTGCCGGGATTTATCCGGCTTTGAAGGCATCGAAAATTAACCCCGTCGAGGCGATTAAAGGATGATTGAACTTAAACAGATTGAAAAAAGCTACCGTAGAGGGTCTGAAGAGGTCAGGGCGTTGCGTGGAGTCGATCTCAGCATTGCTGCGGGGGAACTGCTCGCCATTATCGGACCCTCGGGGGCGGGTAAAACCACCCTCCTGCATATCCTCGGCTGTCTCGACCAGCCGACCAAAGGCGAGGTGCTGTTTGATGGCATGAGCACCTCCAAGATGCCTGAGTCGGAGCTGGTGCAATTACGGCGTGAAAAGATCGGCTTTGTCTTTCAGCAGTTCTACCTGATCCCGGGGCTGAGCGTCTTTGACAATATCGCTTTGCCGCTACTGTTCAGCAAAAAGCAGGCAAGCCGGAGCAAGATCATGGCCTTGGCCGAAATGGTGGGGCTAGAGCACCGACTCGACCATGCCCCTGCGCAACTCAGCGGCGGTGAGATGCAACGGACTGCCATCGCTCGAGGACTGGTCAACGACCCCGAGATTCTGCTGGCGGATGAACCGACCGGAAACCTTGACAGCGAAAACAGTGACAAGATCTATTCGCTTCTGCGTTCGCTCAGCCAGAACGGACTGGCCACGGTCATGATTACTCATAATACCGAACTTGCAGCCCGTGCCCAGAGGACCGTACAAATCAGAGACGGCCTGGTTCATTCCTGAAAAGTTGACACGGAAAAATGCGAAACAGTATATTTGTCACCTAACCAAAACCACTCTGCATTGATACGTCGGTCTCTTTACAGAGATCAGACACGGGATGTTGCAGGAATGAACGGCAGGGTCAGATATGGCCCTGCCATTTGCATGATTACCTTCAGTGACTGTCGATAAGCACCGGGTGTCTGACTCCGATTCTCACAAGTCACCATTCACAGTAAAGACCGGTTTATCTCCTGGCGAAATTCCAATTAATGCTGTTGCAACAAATTCCCTGAACATCCTCGTTATTTTTAGTGTGCCACCGGCTGGTTTAATTAGGGCCTCTTGGCGACGCTTGCATAATCTGCGAACCGAATCACCACTTTATCGAGGATGAAGTGGAGTAAATGCTTCCCCCAGTAATTTTTATTGTTATAATGTCGCTTGAAGTGGATAAAGCTAAGGGCAGAGATCATGAAGAAGATATTGCTCATTGATGACGATCAACTCTTCCTGAATTTTCTTAGTGACTATGTAAGTAAGCGCTATCCAAACCTTGAAATTCTGGCCTTCGACAACGCCCTGCAGGGACTTGCACACATCAACACCGATCTCGACCTGTTGCTGCTCGACCTGGAAATGCCGGACCTTGACGGCGGCAAACTCCTGGCCTATGCAACCGCGAAGGGCCTGGATTGCCGGCGTATTATCATTTTATCCGGACGCGACGCCGACTACCTGCACAAATGCTTCCCGATGGGGCAATGCCTGGCGGTCCTGAATAAACATGAAGTTCGGCAGAGAGCCGTACTTGACATGATTTTCGACGCGCTACACCAAAAAGCGTAACAATGACGTAGCAACGGGCTAAACCTCTGCGAAGGTTTTCACCGCAGTGACCCGTGAGGCTTCCGTACAATGTGATCGGGAGGCGTGACATACAAAAAAATACCCCACAGTCAGGAGGGGGGGGGCGACTGTGGGGTATTAGGGTAACGGGCTATAAGGAGGTTATGAGCACGGTTGTTGCGGACCCGTTTTCCACAACAACTCTCTGTTGGCTCATAAGATACGCCTCTGCGATGTAAAAATAAACGTGGGGACTCGTAAAAAAGGAGCCCCTATTCAACGAAAAGCACCTGTGCAAGAACACAGTCCAACGACCTCTTAAAACAAAGGGCCGCCCGGCGTGAGTCCGGCCAGCCACAATTATACTAAAGGACAGGCCAAACGTGTCTATCAGAGACACGCACGTTTTCGTCTCGACAGTGCTGGTTGACGGGAAACAACCGACTGGTCAGCCTGCCCTGCAACAGCGATCCCGGCCCTTTGACTTCGCTGTGTAAAGGGCACGGTCGGCCTCTTTCATGACGGAATCCACATCAGGCGCCAATGGCGGTACAGTAGCAAATCCGATACTGACTGTAATATTTACCTTGCTTGTTTGTTCGACTTCGACGGCCTCGCCACGCACGGAGGTCAATAATCGCTCGGCGAGTTGAACCGTCTGCTCTGGACCGGTTTCTGGTAAAATTACGGCAAATTCCTCACCCCCTACCCGACCGATTATATCAGTCCCACGAAGGCATTTATTCATCATCTCGCTGAGGCGGATTAATAAGAGATCTCCAGATTGATGCCCAAAAGTGTCATTGACCCGTTTGAAATGATCGACATCAATCATAAGCAGTGATAAGGGGCGCCGGTAACGTTGAGCCAGATCAAACACACTCTGTGCGCGTTCCATGAAGGCCCTGCGATTCAAGACTCCTGTCAGGCTGTCGGTACTGGCTAATTCCGTTAACTTCTCGTTAGCTTTGGATAATTCAACTGTTCGACCTTGAATTTTTTTCTCGAGCGTTTCATTGAGTTCGACCAACTCCCGGTTGCGACTGGACAACTGATAGAGAAGCTTCTTGACTGCCGTTAACAAGACCCCTGTGGTTTTTTGGTTGTGCTCTTCCTCGAAGGAGTATGCATCATTGGCCGTCATCCCACGATGGATACCATCAATTTGCTTGGACATAAGCATGTCCGTGCCAAGAATGTGAAAAACCAGCCAGTTGACCAGGAACTCGAAGAGGTGTTTGCCGGCCGCCAAATCTCCTCCAACAAGTGACTTGCGTAATGGGATAACTTCATTAAGTAAATCTTTGTGCTGCTGGCAATGATGAAGGATATGCCTTTGGTCAAGACCGGCCGTTTCCATTAACCGCTCTTCTTCAGAAAAGTGGTAATTTGTATACTCCATCAATTTTGAACAGACTTGTTCGATTTCTCTCGTGCCAGAGGCATTGTGTGTTATCAATTCACCAAACTGGTTGATAATTTCAATTAAGTATTGGTGTTGTCCGTCGACAACTGTGCTGCCAGTTTCAAAAGTTTGATCCCATTGAAAGAGTTGCATAGCAATTCCCCGGCAAAGAAGACATCGTTCAAAGGCCAGACTGTAGCTTTTCTCCAAAACAGACCATTTAAATAAAGCGGGCGGCCCGAAATTCACAGGGCAGCCCGTGGCCTGATTCAGGATTACCCATCTCTCCACGAAGCCCCTACAGACCAATGTACAACAACCAAAGACCGGGGTCAAAAGGGTGCGGCCTGTCACTGACGAAGCCGCTAATCACTCCTGCCACTTCTGGCGAGGGCGAGAAACTCAGTGTGCCCAGAGAGACGAAGCACCTTATCCCTATGCAACCCTCCCTTGAATGTGGCCGCGATGTCGGCCAGAATCTCTATCTGAGCACCATCGTCCTCAAGCGGTGTCAGGATCAGGCAGACGATCTGCACCCCAATGCCGTCCGGTGCGTCGAAGTCGATTCCATTCTCCGCCAAGCCAACCGCTACCAGCGGTTTCACCAGTCCGTCGAGGCGAGCATGTGGGATGGCAATTCCTTGGCCGATACCAGTGGCCATAATATGCTCACGGGCGATGGCCGCAGACGAAATCGTCTTTGCGTCCATCCCCGCAAGGGGGGCTAATGCCTTAGCCAATTCCCCGATCACCTCCACGGGATTTCTGCCCCGTAGCCGCCTGACGAATCCCTGTGCGTCGAGATAGTCGGTGAAGTGGCGCGGTTTCTTCAAGCGTAGAATCGATTGCAGGATGGGTCCGCTGACCAATGAAGTGATGAGGGCCACAACCACCAGAGAGACAAAAACCTGCTGACTTATGAAACCGAATTGCAGTGCGAGGACGCCAAGAATGATCCCCATGGTCCCCTGCGCCCCCATCCCGAAGCCTGCCCCCCATGACTCCCGACGGGTAAGCCCACCGAGCCATCCGCCCAAGGCGCTGCCGAGCACCTTGCCGGTCATGGCGAGGGTTAACAGGGTCAGAGTAAGAAAAAGATCAAAGTGGGTGGCGAAGTCAACCTTCAAGCCGATGCTGGCAAAGAAGAGCGGCGCAAAGAAAAACGAGACGAATTGGTCGATGGTGGTTCTGGTCCGCTCACGCAAGTGTGAAGACTGTCCAAGCGCGACCCCGGCCAGAAAGGAGCCGAAGATCGCATGGACACCCAACCATTCGGTGAACGCCGCGCTGAACAGTGCCAAGCAGAGGGCGAAGGTCAGTACGCCACCTTGCCATCGGGAGTAAGCCAGAATCAAAGAGAGGAGTCGATGAATAATCCAGGGGACGACAGTCATCATGAGCAGTGTAAAAACCAGAATGAGCCACAGCATGTGACCTGGGCTCAGATCATTCCCGTGAGCGATTCCGGACAAGCCAAGGATCGAGGCGAAAACCAGCCAACCGAGGAGATCATTTAAAACTGCGGCAGCTACAATCGTCACCCCCAGGTAGCTGCGGTAAAGGTTGAGGTCCATGAGAATCTTGGCGATGACCGGAAGGGCGGTAATCGACATAGCGGTTGCCATGAACAGCGCGAAGACGAGCCGGTCGGTGCCGGGTTGGTAGCCGAGGAGGTCCGGAGCGATCCAGGCGGTTACAAAACCAAAGGCAAAGGGGAGAGCCATCCCGAACAGGGCGACGCAGACAGCTGCCCGCTTCTGCCGCCAGACAGTGCGCAGGTCGATCTCGATACCAGCAACCAGCAGGAAGAGGACAATAGAAAGAGTCGTCAGCCCGTCCAGAACCAGAGCCACGCCCCCGTCGGAAGGGAACAGCGCACGGCTGAATCCGGGAGCCAGCCAGCCAAGCAAGGTTGGCCCGAGCAGGATGCCTGCCAGAATCTCACCGATGACCGAAGGCAGATTGCAGCGCTTGGCCATCTCGCCCAGAACCCTTGCAGACAAAAGGAGCGTTCCCAGTGCAAGAAGAATTATGGTGATGTCACGGGGGGACAGACTGTCCATGGAGACCTTCCGGAAGGGTTGCTTCCGCTATGGCATAAGGCAACGAAAAGCTTTTCTCTTTTATTGGTGCGATTGAGACGGCCATTTCGAACAAGTAGATCCAATCTTCATCGTATGTATTCTACCAAATACCCACTTAATTTGTTCACGGCAGAAGGCTTGGAAGATTCAAAGCCACAGTTAAAAACCACTCAAGGTTATCCCCTCTGGCCCTCTTGCTTCTACCGCCGGGTCAGTCCGTTAGTCGACAGATCAAGACTATGTAAACACCTGAAAGCCAGGTGAAATCAAGGGAATTGTAATGTACAGCCGTTAGACAGTGGGCCTTCTTCGGGAATTGGTGCGCTATAGGCAAATTTCAAGGATTTACACAGGTACGCTAGACAAACGTTCTTTGCTGCACGTCTTCAAAGGCTGATGTCGGGAGGTTCCGCGGTCTGGACGCACAGAATGCGATGCGAACGCTTCTGCTGCGGATGCAAGGGGCGCTGGTTCGGATTTAATTATACCGACCAGTATTCATAGGGAACGAGTGCGCAGGTCAACCACTTTCCCATTCCAATCCAGCCGGGAAAATCCTGCGGCGGGATTGATCAGGCACTTTTGGGTGCGGCCACGTCTCCACGCAATCTTTATTCATTCTATATGCTGTAAGTCGTGGTGTTTATGCCCGCAGCCTGATTGGCAGAGAAAAGTTCCGACAACGAGCCCCTCTCTAAACCCGTATTTTCAGCCTTCTGCCCCTTCAGAAAAATAGGCGTTCAATACTTCCTTGGTAATGTTGGAAAGCCTTACCGAAGGGAGACTCTCTCTGCTAAACCAGTAGGCATTACAATCCCGCACTTCAGACATTTTCGTGCTACTGATCTCCCCGACATAGGTAGAGACTTCAACTTCTCCCCCCCTGACAGGAGAAAGGCCTCTGATGGATTTTTCAAGCTTTCTGAAAACGCTTGAAACCTGATCATTGATCTCTAGAGCGACAATCTTTTCGAGACAATGCATCTCGTCTTCACCGGGCTCGTTCTCTGCGCTTGGCAAAATCCAGAAGTCGCCTTTTTTCGTCAAGAGAATCTTGCCTCTCCTCTCGACAATGATGTCTACGATCTTGATTGCCATTGACCCACCCCTTTCTCGAATCACTTAACACAAAAAGCTCGTCCCGAAGCGCCGAGACGAGCAAAAAGATCTTCTTGATGCTTTTCCCTTCGGCAACCCAGCTGCCCTCATGGGGCCTGTGGTTTTGCGTCACCGACTCGCATCGGTTTTGCCATTATCGGAGATTAAAAACATATAGAGCAACAAGCAAGCCAACGAAGAATGCCGGCGCTAGCTTTTGTTTCTTTATCAAAAACATCAGCTAGTTAGGCTTGCGCTCAGGATAAAGCGGTCCCGATATGATTCTGTTTATTAACCAGAGATATCATGAAAATTTACGTGATTCCACTGATCAGGGCTAAATGAAAATGGCCACCGGGTATCGGGTGGCCATAATTTTATGGATTAATAGTTTTCACCGCCGAAATCGTGACAAACCAAAGAACTTTCCATTTTTGGCCGACCGCCCTATCTGGTCCCTTGATCTGCCGTACTCAGTATTTTGTGAATATCCCACTGAGTGGCAAAACCTTGGGGGGGGAAAGCGCCAACCCCGAACAGCCCGGCAAAGAGCAAGCCAGGAGATGAGACTGCCGGCAATTCGCTGAAAGCTGAAATGCGCAAGATTCTACCCTGGGGAACCACGTAATCGCCTGTAATGTTGAGGATGTCTTTGGTGGCAATAAGTTGCATACCCGGATTCAACTCGCAATCAAAAACATCCTTGTCACAATTAGAGCAAGTATGCGTTGCCTGAAAGGAACCTGTCTCTTTGCTGATAAGTTCTCTGATTACGGGGAGACTGCTGTCACAATTGCAAAAAGCCACTATCGTTGTTCCGTCCTTTAAGGGAAGTCGGTTCCCAAGCATCAATTGGTATTATACCAAACAGGCCTCATTTTTTTCTCACATCGCCCACGATAAAAAAACGCCCTCAATCTTTGGATCGGGGGCGTTCTTGCTTTATGACTCCGTTAATGGGAGCCTTGGCTATGCTTCCTCTTGTCTATCAGTATGCAAGGTTTTGAGCCAGGCCATTGCATCGTCAATGTTACTGAATGTTGCAAAGGGTTTCTGACTGAGAGGGGCTTCAATATCAGCCATCTTTTTTGCCGTATTTTGGGGTGCGACAATGGCCATGCCAACCAACCTCTCCTGGCTGTTAATGACAGTAAAAACCTCCATTCGTAACAATTGATACTTGTTTTTTCTGTGAATTATCAAGCTGTAGTTACCTGTAACATGTTGATTAATTGCATTGTAGAAATCTGTCGCGGCCCTTTTGTCTATCACCAGGTCAGGGTCTGCTTCAAATAACACAATACATTCATCTATCAGCGTAATCCGGGCGTGGCCAAGATCGATGTTCTTCATCAGATATCCTTTCTAGGAACTCTAACCGAAACCAGAATACTGGGGCGTTCCATGCAGAAGGCTTAAGATCATGCCAAAATAGACTGACATAAACTTCCGGAGTAATAAACCTATGGTTAATCGTATTAATCTCCCAGTGCTGCAGAAGTGGCAAGAATGTCAGCAGCAAGACCGAGATGGCTATCTGGGTCCAGCAATGGGCCAAGCAATTTTATCTGCTCGGCACGCTTCATCAACCTTTCATCATAAGCTGCGGCAGGACATTTTTGACGTATCTTGGCAAGGAAGAGCTTGAAGTTCATTTCCCTCGAAGGCTTCATCTCGTCACTGAAGCCTTCATATTCCATTTGCTCCTGACAACATATTAATCTCGCTCGCTGCCCACCGCATAAATAGAGGATTTTTTCACGCTCCTCCTTTGATGACTTTTCTTGGAATGTAACTTTTTTGGTCATTGTCAGGCCTCCCGTCATGAGAGTCTTGCCAAGACTAAACTTTCTCGCGCCCACAGTGTCAAATTCAGTAAGGGGCACCGCGCGGGAGGTAGGCAGTATGAGCCTTATGTCTTTGTAGGAGATCGAACCTTTACGCCCTCCGGGGTCAAGAACGCGAATCAAGTCATCTTCAAACTTAAAGCTCCGAACGAAAAAAACTGGACATTTGTTCAGCGCCGTATCGACATCGACGACAAAGGCATGGAGTCCGCTTTCCTGGAGTTGCCGCAGAATGGCTAAAGCTCGCTGAGGGTCTGCTTGGGTGGAAACCACGACGGGCCCATGACAAATGAGTCTCTGGCGTGCATCGAAGGCAGTGGCGCCTAGAGTTTCAGCGAGGGATTGAACGTGTTCCGGTGTTGCTTCATGCCCACGATGAACAACGACTACATGCATAGGCCCTCTGTAATAAAGTAAGTTTTACCATAAATTAACAGCTGAAATTAAACCAGAACCCGCCGCCACATTATTCAATGCAAAAAACATAACAGATAATACGAAAATTTGTTACCATCGCGAGAGGTTCTAAACAACACTTACTTAACCAGTTGCGACAAGAAGAAGGGTTATGTTTAAGATGAAAATACTACTGTCCCTACTCGTGGGACTGCTCTGTGCAGCCCCTCTGTATGCTGACCAGGCCCTGGTTTTAACTGAAATAGAACAGATTCAGGAAAAGATCTGGTATCTCCAGAGAGACCTTGCCACACAGAAAGCCCTCATTGAAAAACAACCGGAGCAGTTCACCCGCCTTCTAGCCGGCACCGAGAAGAAACAGCGCGACCTGGAATCGCATTTGGCGGCCGCGACCAAGACGCTTGGCAGTCAGCAGGAAGCTTTGCAAGGAATCGAAAGCACCATACAAAGCCTGAAGGAGACAGTCCAGGCAATGGTCAACGAATTCAACCAGCAGAATCAGGCCCGCTTGCAACAACAGGCAGAGAAATCAGACTCCCAGGAAGGGGTGCTTCGAACCCTGCGTGATGAGCTCACCTCGAGCCGGAGGCAGACCGAACAGGCCGTGGCCGAAACCCAACAACAGCTCACTGAAACGCAACGACAGCTCGCCGAAATCCGCTCAGAGCTTGCAGCCCTGAAGACGAATGAAGGCGGCCGGTTTGATCAACTTATCCTTTGGGGTGGGGGCATCTCACTTGCGCTGGCGGTCCTGCTGACAATCACCCTCGCATTCCGTAGCGGGAAATCCAGACAATATGTCGATAAAAGCGGGTTTCCTCCCAAACATGAGCTGTGAAGGGCAAGGCCCTCTGGCAGGCCGACCAAAAAAGGCAGCCGGATGGCTGCCTTTTTAATGCTTTTACCGCGAATTGTTCAGATAGAACAACTCATATCCTGGCCACAACACATCGGCGACTTGATCTTGCCGTGACCGTTCGGGCATTTGGATATCTGAACGTTCTTGCCATCGGGCAGTTTCAGGTTGTCGTTTTCTAGAGGAGCATCACACTTAGCGCAGGTTGCATTCACGCCCATGCCACATTTTGCACAGCTATAAGTTGCCATCATTCTCTCCTTGTTGTCAGGTTTTGTTAAAGCGCTCGGTGTCGGTCAGAACTAAACCGTTATTGAATTTCTACAACAGCATTCTGTGTCTGTCAAAGTTCCTGACTCAATTTTTAAGGCGAACCCCACCGTCAGTCAACTTAATCAGGCCAGCTTTGTATAGCCCGCCAATCCCCTTCTTGAAAAGCTTCTTGCTTAAGCCAAGAATCTCCTGAATCTGCTCCGGCGAACTTTTGTCGTGCAGGGGCAGGAAGCCCTGGTTATCATTCAGTGCCTTCATGATCGTCGCCCTGGCATCATCCAGGTCATCACGGGTGCCCTGACTCAGCGAACAGTCAATCTTGCCGTCGGCACGGATCTGTCTGATATAGCCCGAGATATGATCACCGTAACTAAGACGGTTACCGATTTCATCACGATACAGCAGACCGCTGAAACGGTGATTGATAATCACCTTGGCCCCCAATGGCGTGAACAGGTATACGATCAGGTCGACCTTCTGCCCGGCCTGTATCGTCTCATCGGCGGATGAGAGGCTTTTTTCGATACGCGCAGTACCGATCGGACGGTTCTGGCGATCAAGGCGCACCTTGACCAGATAACGTCGTCCCGGCTTCATCTGTTCCAGCTGCTCCTTGGGCGGCACCAGGAGATCTTTGGCTAATCCCCAATCCATGAAGGCGCCGTGACTGTTCACCTGGCTGACCCGCATCAAGGCGAACTCGCCGAACTCCGCCAAAGGTTGTCGGAGCGTCGCAACCATTTTACCTTCTAAATTCGCATAGACAAAGGCGGCCAACTGGTCACCCGGGGCCATCTCTGCGGGGACTTCAGACTTCGGCAGCAGGGCTCTTTCCTTGTTGACCTGGAGCCAGGCTCCTTCATCATCCATCGCATGCACTGTAAGCAGGTTCGTGCGGCCAGGCTCAAGCATTCTCAGACTCCTGATAAAACCGTTAACACCAGGAAATCAGTCTAACACCAAGAACTCGAGAAAACATTGAAAATCAGGGCTCGCAGAAATATCCCATTTTACTTTTCATCTTCGGAAGGCTCTGCCATAATCCCGTCTCTACCCCGGAAAGCAATCCCATGGCACTGATCAACCTGCGCAATATCAACCTCGCCTTCGGCGGCCCCCCCCTGCTCCTTGATATCTCCCTGCGGATACAAAAAGGTGAGCGGATTGCTCTACTGGGACGCAACGGCACGGGTAAATCCACTCTTCTGAAGGTCATTGCCGGTGAATTACAGGCTGACGGCGGACTCATCGACCGTCAGCAGGGGTTGCGGGTCGCACGCCTGGAGCAGGATGTTCCCAGAAACCTGCAGGGGACCATCTACGAGGCGACGGCACAAGGCTTGGCTGAAACAGGGGCCCTGCTGGTTCGCTATCACGACCTCACCCGGCGCGCGGACAGTGGTGAAACCGGCCTGAGCAGCCAATTGGCAGATGTTCATCAGCGACTCGAGAGCAGCGACGGCTGGTCACACCAGCAGAGGATCGAGCAAGTCCTCTCCCGACTGAAGCTGCCGACCGACCTACCGGTCTCAAGCCTTTCCGGGGGGATCCTGCGCCGGGTGCTGCTGGCGCGCGCCCTGGCAGTCGACCCCGACATCCTGTTACTTGATGAACCGACCAACCATCTCGACATCGAATCGATCACCTGGCTCGAGGAGTTTCTGCAGCGCGAGAACCTGACTCTGGTTTTTGTCACCCACGACCGGGCATTCCTGCGCAGGCTTGCGACCCGCATCGTCGAAATAGACCGTGGCCGCCTGTTTGACTTTGCCTGCGACTACGACACCTTCCTGCAACGCAAGGATGAGTTGCTCAATGCCGAAGCACAGGAGCAGGCCCGTTTCGACAAGAAACTGGCCGAGGAGGAGGTCTGGATCCGCAAAGGGATCAAGGCCCGGCGGACTCGAAACGAAGGACGCGTCCGTGCGTTGAAGAAAATGCGTGAAGAGTTCCGCCAGCGCCGTGAACGCATCGGTACGGCTCGTCTCAATCTGCAGGAGGCAGAACGCAGCGGTAAGCTGGTCGCCGAAGTCAAGGGGTTGTCCTTCGCGTATGACAAGGCACCGCTGGTCAGTGACTTCTCGGCCACGGTCCTGCGTGGCGACCGGATCGGCATTATCGGGCCAAACGGGATCGGCAAGACGACCCTGTTGAAACTCTTGCTGGGTGAGATCAAGCCCCAACAAGGTACAGTGCGCCTCGGCACCAATCTGCACGTACTTTATTTTGATCAGATGCGCGAGCAGCTCGACCCCAACCTGACCGTTCAGCAGAACCTTGCCGGCGATCAGGATTCGGTGGTTATCGACGGCAGATCACGCCACGTGATCGGTTACCTCCAGGATTTCCTGTTCACGCCCGACCGAGCCCGTAGCCCGGTACGCATCCTCTCCGGAGGAGAGCGGAACCGGCTCCTGCTGGCCCGACTTTTTACTCGCGAGGCCAACGTCCTGGTCCTTGACGAACCGACCAACGATCTTGACCTGGAGACGCTGGACCTGCTCGAGGAGCTGCTGGCCGATTTCAAGGGTACGCTCTTTCTGGTCAGTCACGACCGGGCATTTCTCAACCGGGTCGTTACCAGCACCATCGCCTTTGAGGCAGACGGCCAGGTACGGGAATATGTCGGTGGCTATGATGACTGGCTGCAACAGAGGCCGCAAAGCTTGATTGCGCCTGACAAGGAGAAGCCTCTTAATCGTGGCAAGCCGAAAAAAGAGCGACCGCGAAAATTGACTTTCAAGGAAAGACAGGAACTCGATGAGTTGCCTTTGCGAATCGAAAGCCTTGAAACGGACGTCGCCAAACTGCACGAGAAAATCGCCGACCCGGAATTCTATCGGACTGCAGGAGCAGCGGTTGCAGAGGTCAATACAAGACTCGAGGAGATCGAACGGGAACTCGCCGCAACCTATCGCCGCTGGGAAGAACTGGACGCCCTGAGCGATTAACACATCGAAGTCGCAAACCATGAACGAGAACCGATCATCGGCTGACCGGGGAGGCTGCAAACAACGCAACCTGCCGTGGCGGCAAGCTGAAGCCCCGATTATGCTGGCACCGATGCAGGGGCTGACCAATCGCGCACTGCGGGACCTGTTTATAAATTGGGTTCGCCCCGACGTGGTCTTTACCGAGTTCATGCGAGTCAGCAACGTCAGCCGCAAACGCCTGGCCCGCAACGACCTGACCGAGGCCGGCAGCGCAACCGGAGGCGTTCCGCTGGTGGCGCAGCTGGTCGGCAACGATGCCCGGGCGCTGGTCGCTGCGGCCCGCAACGCTGAAGCAGCCGGAGCGCGCCACATCAACCTCAATATGGGTTGCCCGTACGGACGCATGACCACCGGCGCAACCGGTGGGGCCATGTTGCAATACCCCGAGCGACTCTCGGCCATCATACCGGCCCTGCGCCAGGCGATAGCAGGCAGCTTCTCCATCAAAATGCGGGCCGGCTACAGCGACCTCGAACAGATTTTTTCCCTGGCATCGCTGTTCGAGGACAACCAGGTCGACTTCCTGGTCCTGCATCCGCGGACAGTCCTGCAAAAATACGCCGGCTCGGCTGACCACTCCATCACCGCACGCCTGGTCAATCAGACCACCATACCGATCATTGCCAACGGCGACATACGCAGTGCCAAACAGGGGCTTCAGGTGCTCGAGACAACCGGGGCATCAGGGCTGATGCTCGGCCGCGGCGCAATGGCCGACCCACTGCTCTTTGCCCGCATCAGAAGCCACTGCATGAACGAACCGACGCCAGTTGAAACGGCGGAGATGATGCGCAAATACATGGGAGCTGTTCTGGAACGTTACCAGGAACTTTTCCGCGGCGAGCAGCAGGTCCTCGACAAGGCCAAGAACGTTCTGGCTTTTCTCGATCAACCCGAATTTGCCCGGTCGGTCGGCAAGCTGAAAAGGACCAGAAGCCTTGCAGCCTTTACCGATCTGGTCGCAAAGATCGAACCTTCATGAGCAGGGATATCGATTCAGGACACAAGGAGCTTGTTGATCTGGCACAGGCGCGCATGCCGTTCGGCAAGTACCAGGGACGCAGGCTCATTGACCTGCCGGAGCATTACCTGGTCTGGTTCGCCAACCAGGGCTTCCCGGAGGGGCAGCTTGGGAGAAGGCTGCAAGCTGTCTACGAGATAAAATTAAACGGTCTCGAGTCCCTGTTTGATCCGCTTCGCTAGTTAAAAAGGGTATTTAATTTCGTGTTGAAGAATAGCGCTGGTAACCCTGTGAGCCCCGTTTAGAAATTGCATGATCGTGTGGAATATCAGCATGCCAGTTAGCAGGAACCTCGCACTTCTGCCAAGAAGTGTGAGGATTGAAGGAAAAGGGAAATGCTGGACTACTTGTTCGTATATGGAACCCTGAGAAGAGAGACAGAAAGCGAGATGTACCATCTCCTTGCTCGCTGTGCGGTTTTTGTGGGCAAAGCAACATACCAGGGTCGACTGTACAGAATTGACGACTACCCTGGCGCCGTCCCTGCAGACGAACCAACTCAGCAGGTGAAAGGAGAGGTATACTCCCTCCATAGGCCTGCGAAAGTACTGTCCACCCTTGATCAGTACGAAGGGTGTGGCCCCAGGGCCACTCAACCCACAGAGTATTTGCGCGTAAAGCAGGAAGTAGTCCTTGGCACCGGCCAAAAGCTGCCGGCATGGGTCTATTTATACAATCGGCCTACCGACGGCTTGCCAGTAATCGCTTCGGGGGATTTTTTGGGAGACCGCGGTTGAAATGACAACTCCAGCTGACACGAAGAAGCGCACTGTCGATTTACGCTGCAATGATGGTTTATCTCCACTGCCAAGACTTAAATAGGCGTGTAATTGATCGCTATCAATCGGACATTCGGTAGTGCGTCATTGCACAGTTCATTTTCGTGTGATGTAGATTCAATTTTTACCAGACACCACGTATCTTTTTCTTGCAGGATTCGATAAATTAACAACCATCGAAGACTTGCTGTGGCAGGCGGGTCAGAGATAATCTTCTTCAAAACCTCCTAAACATAGAAAAGCTTGCCCCACAGTCTCTACCTCCAGAACTGTGGGGCTTTTTTTCTTGCAAGTCACGACTGGCAGGCGTGTTATTGATAGAGTTGTTTGAGACGTCCCCTCATCAACAAAACGATGGTCACCTGGATGAATCTCGAGTGGCCATTTGCTTATAAGTTCAGGGTCGCCAAGAACTTCTCATTTAGGCGAATATGGAAACTTTAAAGCGATGCGAGAAGATTAAAATAAAGCCCCAACCGGGATGACTGGGGCTAGTTGATGTTTGTGTGTGTCTGGCTGCTAGGGCAGTAAGTTGCCACAATCAGCACAAACCTTCCTGCAAATTCATAAGGGCAGTTAGTATATGTCCTCTTTTCTTACAGCTCTACCGGTAACCCTGAATCCTTCCAATCTGCAAAAAGGGATTGAGCAATGTTCTGGTATCCAAGCTTCATCAACTTTCTGTACGCACTGTAGCTCCGCCCTCCAGAGTTGCAGTAGACAACGACTTTTTTATTCTTGTCCAGAATTTCTGAAGACGCGGCAAAGGTTGATAACGGACAATTTATCGCTCCTGGTATATGCCCTTCAGCAAACTCCTCGGCATCTCTGACATCGACAATTTGGAGGGTGTCAGGTTGCGAGTCAGCAAGTTCTTTTAATGCGCCCGGGGCTATCTTGGTCGTCTCTATTCGTTTTTCGTAGTCTCCACTTTTGTAAAATGAGTACCCGAGTTCTTCCCAGACGGGCATTCCCTCTGCAAAAATTAGAATGTTGGTATAGCCCAGCTTCTCCGCTCGATCTGCGGCCTTTTTACTTTTGCCACATTTGATGCCGTTACAGTAGAAAATCAAATTCATGTTTTTGTCTGAAGGTAACAGACCAATAGAGTTTTGAAATTTATTTTCAGGGATATTGATTGCACCCGGAATATGGGATTCTCTGTATTCCTCTGGGTTTCTTGCATCTACCAGCAGGAAGGTGTGGGAGTCGGAATCAACTAATTGCTTTAGCTCTGCATGCCCAATTACCTTGTAAACGCCGGCTAAGGCTGTTGTTGATAATGTGAGAAAAAAAGTCATGAGAAAAATTCTGTAGAATCGAGTGTTGAGCATATCAGTTTCCTTATGTGTTGGTGTCGAATATCCGTGAGTCGATGGCTCAGAAGATAACACTAAGCACTGCGGACCATATATTTTTGCATTTGTGCAGTCAAGATAAATAAGAGCGGCCTAATCTTGGCCACCTTGGAAACACCCCGAGAAGCCCCGGAACCGCCCTTCGTTCCCAAAGTTTTTTCTCTTCCCCTCTCCCTCATGATTGTGGGGCTTTTTTTTACGGCCTTAAAGGTTCTTCTTCTCAAAAAAGCTGAATAGGAGTAAGCCTGCAATAACAACAATGACTATAATCACCCAATGGTTTATTCCAAGTATTTCCGGTAGGGTAATCTTGCCAAAAACACCCCAGGTAAGAACAGTTTTTTTCATGAGTGGGAACGCCTCTGCGTACACTGCCGCTCCCACCAGCATTCCGATGATACCCCAGAGAGCATCCCAACGACCTTCTGCAAGGGCTCCGGCTGAGGTGCCTGGACAGTATCCAAGTAAGCCCCATCCGACACCGAAGATCAGCCCACCAATTATGTTTCCCCCCAATACAGTTGTTTTGATACTTAGTTTAGCTAGTTCTAGGTCAACCAAAAGATAGACTCCAACCATTCCCACTAAAACACTTGAAAGCATGAATTTAATGATGGTCATATCTTTGAACAATAGCGCTCCAAGTTGCTTGTCATAGCGTAGGACACGGCCCTTTTGAAGCAGGAAGCCAAAAGCTATGCCGGTTATAAGACCATAGATGAGCATTTTCATGGCTGGCTCCTTCCGTAGATGAGGCGAGCGACAAACACACCGCCAATGAAGAAGCATGCCAATGAAACAAAACCACTGATAGCTAGCTGGAGCGAACCGCTCAGCCCGTGACCGCTCGGTCAGCCATCAGCCAGTCTGGCTCCGTACATCGCTATAGCACCTCCGGTAAAAGCGAAGACAGCTCGTTTGCCTTGGCTCTCAGATCCGAACCGCTTTTGCCATAGATCGGGTAAGCCTTGCCATTTGAAGCTCTTAGAACTCAGAGCGGCAATGAAAGCCCCAATGAAGATGCCGACTACGAACATCCACTGCCAATCGATCTTCGGGGTGGTTTTTATGAAATACTCCATTTGTGCGACTCGCTCGGGAGAGATGAATTCTTCAAGTAAGCCAACAGTACGAACAAAAGTGGTCGAGGCGCCCAGGAAATGACCCGCAATCCAGACCGATAGAATGGACACGATTCCCGATAATCCCCCTGCGAGATAAGGGCTCCAAGCATCATCATTTGTGGACAAGTCTGGCATACTTTTCTCCTCTCGGATTTCAGTAAGAATCCGTAGGTGGTCCTTACTGTTTGACCAAGATTAAAGAATCTCAATTTCATTGTACGGTAAGATTTGTTGAAAACAAGTATTCAGTGACATTTCCAAAACACCCCAGAGATAACCCGGAAACAAACCCCAAGACCAGAGCACAAAAGACGTCATTTTTAGAACATTCAGTTTGTCCGATAGAGAAGACTTCGGACCAGACATGGCCCGGAAGAAAAAAAGTGTGACCCCGGGAAAGTCGCTCTCATTTAAAGATGGTCGGGATGATTGGATTTCAACCAGTCCCCCCTGCGCCCAAAGTAGTAGCGTTCGCTCCGCACCCTGTGCGCTCACCTACCATAGAAGACTCCGTCGAAATAATTTCCTGAATGGACGTGAGCGAAGAATGAATTTTGGGCACCCCCTACCGTCCTAATAATCAGTACCAATCTTTACTCAGAAACTGAGATGTAATTCTTGTTGATTGCGTTTTGCCCACTCTCCGACTTAGTAAAAGCAATGAATTCTGCTACGGCAAGGTTGTTCCTGCCATCAATCGTCAGGAAATAGGTAGCGGTTAAGGGATAGGTCCCGTTGCGGATATTTTCCTCATTTGGCAGAATTCCATTCACTTTAAGGATCTTGCCATATTTTTCATCATAGGCATTAAAATTCATAAAACTGATTGCACCTGGTGTCACTGATGTGTAGTTGCCTAGCATATCGGGCGCTTTGGCTTTCATCGCGTTGTCAGTCAACTCGCCTTTGTCCCCCACTGTGAACTCTTTGAACAATAAGACAAGGCCACTTTCCAGGTCGTCTGAGAGGTAGGCGGGAAAAACCGGCAAATTATTGCCTTTGAGCTCTCGCCAGTTGCTGATTTCTCCTTGGAAAATTTTTGTCAATTCGTCTGTCGTGAGGTTCGTGATCCCATTGTCGCGGTTTGCAACGATCACGACGGGGTCTTTGGCAAGGGCAATGCTTTGCCATGAGGAGACTTGTTCTTTGTCGAGCTTCATCCCCTTGGCCAACTTATCAACTGGTTTGCAGGTAAAGGTGAAGTCAACCTTCTCTTCCAGCAGTAGGTCGACAGCTGTTTTGTTTCCAGTGCCGCCCAGGCGGATTGACTTGCCAGTCTGTGCCTTGTATGCCTCTGCGATATCTTTCAGGAGATAAATCTCGGTCTTGCAACCGGCCGATTTAAGATGGTCCGTTTCGCTGAGAGCAAAACCACAGACTGTTAAACCGAGCGTAGCAATAATTAGGAAAGATAGAAGAATTTTTCTGGGCATCGAGGGGACCTCCTTAAATATAGAAAAAATATTTAAAAATAATTAATATAGTCATGTTGAGATTTTGTCAATATGTCTGTCTCAGGGATGCTCTGCCAGTTACTTCCACGGTGGTTGTGTTTGAAGATTTAACTCTAAAGCTGGTCACTCCTCACCGACTTCTATTTTCTATGGAGATTCTAGCCTTCCCGAGATAGCATTTAATCCTAACAGAAAAGGCCATCCAGGAACGGCTGGCTGTTCTTGTTAGTCAGGGTCAGTAAAATTTTCGTATTTCAGCCAATCTGAGTACCCTGCAGCATTGTATCAATATAAATAAGCCACTCTCTCCTTTGACCTCGTCTGTTTACTGATGTAAATTGGCAACGTTAAATCGCACTCCGTTTACTTAGTCACTATGCGTTGTTCTCAAAAAGGGTTCTCATGAAGCTTCGTAACAGTCGACTATTAGAAGTCCTTTCCAAAGACCAGATACTGGAAACAATTCCTAGTGGGCTTTTTCTGGTTGATGCCGAACGTAATATTGTCTACTGGAACAGCGAAGCAGAAAGAATAACAGGCTATTCATCTTCAGAGGTTGTCGGTAACAATTGTTCAATCCTTGAGGGGATTGAATGTGGCCGTGGTTGCGGCCTTTATGACGCCGGAACTCCAGAAAAACCTATTATTGGTGCAGAATGTGAAATTCACACCAAGGCCGGCCGAAAGATTGTCATTAATAAAAACATCGATTTTCTACGTCTGGATGGTGAGGTGATCGGCGGCATTGAAACCTTTATTGATGTAACCACACAAAAAGAACTAGAGGGCAAACTTCGTGTCCATAGCGAACAACTTGAAGAACTTGTTAAAAGTCGGACTTCCGCCCTGCAGGAGGAAAGAGCCGGGTTACGCTCAATCCTGGACGGTATGACCGATATGGCCTATATCGTCACGGCGGATTTGCGTATTGATTTCTTCAATAAAGCAATGGAGAAGGTCTTTGGCGCAAAACACGGGGAAAGATGTTACGAAGTTATCCATGGTCGTAAAGCTCCCTGTAAAGATTGTCCCTGGGGAAAGATTGTTAGTGGTGCTGTTATAGAAGAGTGTGACTTCAAACCACATAACCGCGTCTATGAAGTGATCCATTCGCCGGTGCATGGCCCACGAGGAGACATTCAGAAACTCGCGGTCTGCCGTGATATTACTGAGCGCAAAGAGGCTTTAGAAAAATTGACTGAGGTGAACAAGCAACTTGATTCTTTTGCTCACACCGTGTCGCATGACCTGCGGTCTCCTCTTACTGGAGTCGGTTGCTATATCGAGCTCATCAAAGAAAAATATGGAGAGGAACTTAGAGGTGACGGGCTTAAAATGTTGGGGGAAATTGAAAACCAAGCCGGCCGAATGTTAAACATAATAGAGGATATGTTGTGCTACTCGACCGTGGACCACGTTGTACTCACGGACATTCCCGTTAACACCAATGAGATTGTCTTACAAGTATTACTGGATAATAGATTTGAGATCGAAGCAAAGAAAGCGCTCATAGATAACGGTGGCTTGCCGCAACTGAAGATCCCCGAAACGCTACTGTACGAGTTGTTTAGCAACTTGTTATTGAATGCCATACGCTATGGGTGTGAACAGGGAGGACTGGTGGAAGTCCGGGGTGAAACGAACGGCGAACGCCATTCTCTCTTAATCATTGACCACGGATCTGGTATTCCAGAACAGGAGCGGGAGTCAGTATTGAATCCTTTTGTTCGAGGGTCGACATCTGGCCGCGTTAGTGGAACAGGAATTGGGCTGGCGACGGTCCACAAAATCGTGCAAAGACTTAAAGGGAATCTCCAGTTAGAAGAAACCCCAGGGGGTGGATGCACCGTTAGGCTTGAGTTCCCCGTGGACTGAAGTCAGGAACTCATATTAAAAAGTTTAAAGGACTTTGAAATATTAACACCTGAATCCATGGCTCACTGGTTGTTTTTAAGCAGGGGAGCTCTGATTAGATCTTATGATTCATTATTTTCGACAAAATTAACCCCCATCCGGTTTTTCCGGATTGGGGCTTTCCTAAAAACTGAATTACGGTATCATCCCAGGATTTGCAGGACTCTCTTTTCAACCCCGAGGACGGTATATTAGCGCGTTGTTCCGGGGAAACTTCTACAGTAAAATCAAAAAACAGTTAAACATTCCCGGCCCTCATTTCTCCACCACGTTAAAATCATAGTGTCCAATACCTTGGACCAAAAGATATTTAGCTTGCCGTGTACTCAGGTTGACAACTCTGTGCACCCGTTTGACAGAAACATCACAGTGCTGGCCATTGACGAGTTCGATACATGCGTCGGGGTTGCGGAATTCAACGGCAACAGGCCCGTCCAGGCAGAACATGCTGTCCGTTACCTCGGTGTGATAATGCCACGCCGTCGCCGCGCCGTTTTCGAGGGACATGATGCGGACACGGACGTTTTCGGTTTCCAGAACAATCTCATTTCGATCGGTCATCTTATCGTCCTGACAGTTCGTAACCAGTATTGACACTTCATGATACACCGAAATCGATGATCAGGACAAATCCAGGCAAAACACCGAAACCCTGAGATCTGCACATGTGACAGTCCGTCAATTGACGGCCATGTGCCCCCCGAGAACAGTAACAACTCCATTATTTCAGCATGTTACACGGAAAGGCTCGAAAAATGCACAAACGTATATATATCGTGTGCATTGGTATGGGGAATATCGCCGTGAAAGTCACTATCTTCGACAACGACAGATCAACCCTGGAGAGACTGAAAACCCTCCTGACCAATCATGGTCATGAAGTCCGGGCCTTCCCCGAACCACACATCTGTTCCTTCAATCTCCTCGGCGACAACCAGTGCCCGTCTGGCACAGCTTGTGCCGATGCGGTCATTGTCAACATGAAGAGGCCCGCTGCCTCCGTCGTCGAAGCCCTGACCGGTTTGACTGAAAATGGCTGTAAAATTCCATTGTGCAGCAAGGCAATCATGAGCAGCACCATGACCGATGAGGAGGAAACACAGATCAGGGGAGAAGGTCTGCATGTGCTCAGAAAACCTTTTCGACTGACCGATGTGCTGGAATGGGTGGAACAGGTCGGGGCTGTTGTCGAGGCAATCAGTTCTGTCGACCAGCCAGGTGCGCCGGTAGAATGTTCCCGGCCGGGCTGACATAACGGACTTCACAGTCAAGGTCGAAACTGATTCTTTCCCTGACCGTCCGACGGATATGACTGATCAGGTCGAGCACGTCCCTGGATGTGGCCCCGCCACGATTGACGATGAAGTTGGCATGTTGACGCGAGACTTCGGCATTGCCAATGCGAAAGCCCTTCAGAGCCGCCTCCTCGATAATTTTCCCGGGCGGGCCGACACTCGCGTGCATTTCACTGGTGCTTAAAAAGACCGAGCCGCAATTCGGCTCCTTGCGTGGAAACTTGCGTCGACGCTCGCGCAGGTCATCAAGCATCATGCGACGGATTCGTCGTGAATCCAGGCGCTCGCATTCCAGTTCAACCTTGACCACCACGGCGCCGACCCCCTGCAGGGCGCTCTTCCGGTAGGAGAATACACACTCCTCGCGGTTCAGCTCGCACATCTCACCCTCGCGGCTGACAAACTGGACCCGGCGCACATTCTCCCCGATGCCCTTGCGTTGACTGCCACCGTTCATCAGGACCAGCCCGCCTATCGTGCCGGGGATGCCGACTATGTGCTCGAGCCCGGCCAGGCCGGCCAGCATCGCCTTGCGCGCCAAGCCCGGGACCCAGGCCCCTGACTCGGCGGTGATGTGGTTTCCTTCGATTTTGATGGTGGAAAAATTCTCGCCCAGCTTGAGCACGACGCCGCGCAGGCCGGCATCGTCAAAGAGCAGATTGGTCCCCTGGCCGATGACGACCAGGGGAATCCGGAATTGGCTGGCGAAGCGAACAACCGCGACCACCTGCTCAGCCCGGTCGGGCTCAACCAGCAGATCGGCAGGGCCGCCGATCTGCCAGCTGTTGTGGCCGGACAGCGGCACGTCAAAAGCGTATTGCCCGACGTCCTGTGTGACCAGCTTGTCGAGCAGATCACGGTACGTTTGACGAGAACTCAGCGTCATCTTCTCAAGCCAGGACTACTGAGCCTGTTTCAGGTACCTGTAGTAGTCTGAGTCGGTGGAGATCACCAAACGGCCGTTCTCCTTAATCGACTTCCTGTAAGATTCGAGTGTCCGCAGGAAAGCGTAGAACTCCTTGTCCTTGTTGTATGCCTCTGCGTATATTGCTGCCGCCTCGGCATCGGCGGCACCGCGCACCTCGAGCACCTTGCGGTAGGCTTCGGAACTGATAGTCTTGAGCTCACGCTCCATCTGGCCGAGGATGTCGGCCTTCTCGCCCTCGCCTTCCGAGCGATACTGGGCGGCGACCTTCTTGCGCTCGTTGATCATGCGCTCGTAGACCCGAGTCCGCACCTGCTCGACATAGTTGATGCGCTTGATCACGACATCGAGCAGTTCGATGCCGTATTCAGGAGTATTGGCTCGGGCCTTTTCGAGAATCCCGGTCATGATCTCCTCACGGCCAACCAGGTTCTCCTTGGCAATTTCCACACCTTCAACCTCAAAGCGCTCTTCTCCTCCACCCGCCTGGGACTGGTAGTCGCGACCACGGACCAGTTCCACCAGCAAGCGCCCGGAGACGGCATCACGCACCACGGAGTCGATGATATCGTCGAGGCGGCTCATGGCGCCACGCTCGGTGGCAACCGTGGTGTAGAACAGGAGCGGATCATTGATCCGCCAGCGTGCCGTGGTATCGATCCAGATAAAGCGCTTGTCCTTGGTCGGGATCTGGTTCGGGTCGCCGTCCCATTTCAGAATGCGTTTTTCAAAACGGGTGACTTTCTGTACGAAAGGGACTTTCAGATGCAGCCCCGAGCCGGACACATCACCGACCGGCTTGCCGAACTGGGTGACGATCGCCTGCTCCGCCTCATTAACCACGTAAAGGCCATCCATGCCGACAAAGATCAGGGCAATGACAACAAAAAAGATCACAGGTGCTTTCATTGTTTGGCCCCTCCTTCCATTGCCTTGCGCAGCGGCAGCAACGGCAGCAACCCGCCGGTTTTGTCGTCCATAACGTAAATTTCCTCGAGTCGCGGCAATACCTCTTCAAGCGTTTCAAGGTAGATTCGGCTGCGGGTCACCGAGGGGGCCTTGCGATATTCAGTGAGCAGCGCCAAAAACCTGTTGGTCTCGCCTCGCGCCTTGTTGACCCGCTCAACAGCATAGCCTTCCGCCTCCTGCAGGGCTTGCTTTGCCTCGCCACGGGCACGCGGAACTTCGCGGTTGTACTGCTCGCGCGCCTGGAAAATCAGGCTCTCCCTCTGTTGTTCAGACTCGTTGACCTCGTTGTAGGCCGCCTTGACCGGGTCAGGCGGGGTCACGTCCTGGAATTTGACCGTAACGATCCGCACACCAATATCGTACTGGTTGAGAGTGGCTTGCAGGTCTCGTTCAATGTCACTCGCAAGCTGGGCACGCTCGGTGGTCAGGACCTCGGTGACGTTGGCATTGCCGATCGCCTTGCGCACCATCGCTTCAGAAATGTCACGGATGGTATCAACCGGATCCTTGATACGGAAGATAAACTTGAAGGGGTCGGAAATCTGGAACTGCACAATCCACTCGACATCACTGACGTTAAGATCGCCGGTCAGGGTCAGGGATTCCTCTTCCAGACCACCCTTGGTGAAAGTCGAACGGATATCCGGCGTGACCGTGCGGAAACCGAACTCTTCCTTGAGGACGCGACCGGTCTGCACCAGGTACACCCGGTCAATGCCGAGTGGCAGCTTGAAATGCAGCCCGGGTTCAGCGAAGCCGGAAAACTTGCCGAAGCGTAGGACGACACCGGTCTCTTCGGTATCAACTTCGTACATACTGGTGTAGGCGCCGATAACGACCAGGACAACGACGACCAGTATCGGCAGCAAACCCTTTTGCGGGTTGAACTTGTTCTTGAAATAGTCCCTGATCTCGATGACCTTCTTTTCCAGGTCGTCGCTCGAGGGACCCTGGCCCCAATCCTGCATGTTTTCCTCCCTTTTATCGGTTCAGACGATTAATTCAGTCCAGGTTCATTCTGGCGTGACTTACAAGTTTATAAGTTATAACAGGTTTGCTTCCATAAACAAAGGGCAGTCCGTGGGCCGGCCTCAGATCGTTGATCAGATCCTACACATAATGCGGGATTTTTTGGGTTTGGCAGATGGGGCGCTATGAATCTTAGTGCAACAGAAGGTTAATCTGTTGCACTTTGCTATTGTATTCTGGAATTCAAAGTCAAAATCAAAACCCGGGGGTTGCGCCCCCCGACTGCGCCTTACTCTTTTACTGGCCTAAAAGAGTAAGCAGAAAAGGGCCTGCGCTGCGCTGGGCATGTCTGGCGCGTCAAGGCGGCAACCTCAATCCGGATGGTTCTAAACGATCAAAAGGCTACGCTTCCCCCGCAGGAGCCGAGGCTCTTGAGAGCCTCTCCTTCTGTGGAGGCTTGCATCGGTAGAGGTTGTTTTGGCTTTTCCCTGGTAAATCACACGGCAAGGTCAGGCCCTTTGACACAGGGCCGGATCCCCATCAGTAAAGGCTTTTGACGTCACAGACATCCGGCAGAGGAGATGCCCTCCGCAAGGAGAAGGCACTTTTGCATACTTTTGTTGCCGGACAAAAGTATGGCGTCTGGCGGGACGCGACCCGCCGGTTTTGCTTTTACGCATTTCAAGAAAAGAAAGAGTGCAACAGATTAACCATCTGTTGCACTCTCTATATATGAAATCTGAATTTTGTGAGCATCCCGACAGCCGGGAGCCGACTATTCCTCTGCGGCTTTAAGACCGGCCAGGTAGCCGGTCGACCAGCAGACCTGCAGGTTGAAGCCGCCGGTGGGGCCGTCCAGGTCAACGATCTCACCGGCAAAGAACAGGTTTGAGATTTTCTTCGAACGCATGCTGCGCATGTCGATATCCTTGAGTGAAACGCCTCCGGAAGTGATGATCGCGCGCCGAAAGCCTGCGCAGCCGGTCACTTCAAGATCCATCTCCTTGAAAAGCTTCAGCAGGCGCTGTCGCTCCGTGCGGGTCACCGAATGGCATTTCTTGGCAGGATCGATTCCGGCCAGCCTGACAAAGATCGGGATCAAGTCGCGAGGCAAAAGCTTGCCGAGGGAGTTACCGAAATCCAGGTTGCTGTGCTCGGCCAGTTCCCGCTGCAAACGCTTGTCGAACAGCTCGGCGACGACAGCCGGTTTGAAATCGAGCTGCAGCTTTACCTTGCCCTGCTTCAGTGCATCGCGGATACGACTGCTCAGGTCGAGCACGATCGGGCCGCCGATACCTGAACGGGTAAAAAAGGCTTCGCCGAAGCGTTCGTCGACCTGCTTGCCGTCAACAAACAGGCTAATCCGGACGTTCTTGAGGTTAAATCTGCTGACTTCGGAGGTCCAGTGTTCTTTCAGTTTGACCGGCATCAGGGCCGGCCCAGGCTTGACCAGCTGGTGGCCGCAATCCTGCGCCCAGGCGTAGCCGTCTCCGGTACAGCCGGTTTCCGGGTAAGACAGCCCGCCTGTAGCAAGGATGACCTTGTCCGCGGCGAAATTACCGTCGGAGGTCTCAATTTCGCGAACCCGCTCTGCGTCGACCAGGAGACCTTTGACCTCGCACCCCGTGCGGATCTCAACCCCCTCGCCACGCACAAAGTCGACCAAGGCCTTCTGCACGTCTTCGGCAAGGCCGCTCTCTGGAAAGATACGCCCGCCGCGCTCAACCTTGAGCGGGACTCCATGGCCGGCAAAAAACTCGACAGTCTCCGCGACCCCGAAAGCATAGAGTGCGGTCAGTAATGCCCGGCCATTGCGACCGAAGTGTTCCACGAACTTGCGCGGATCCTGCTCATCGTACGTGACGTTGCAGCGGCCCTTGCCGGTTATCAGGATCTTCGCCCCGCATCGCCGGTTCTTCTCCAGAAGCAGAACCCCGGCGCCCTGTCGGGCGGCAAAGCCTGCAGCAAAAAGCCCTGCAGGTCCGCCGCCGATCACGATCACATCATATTGTTTCATGAATTTATTCCGTTCAACGGCACTATCATCGGACAAGGTTGCCGTATGCAATCACAGTTTACCTGCTAGCCATCATCTTATGCCATGACAGGGATAATAAACATGCTTATAATGACCACATCCAATGATCAGGAAAGGCAACCTAATGAGTGACGAAAC
>CAVQRZ010000014.1:0-234967 GCA_963715335.1 uncultured delta proteobacterium | reverse complement strand
GTCTGGGCCGCTGCCGGACCGGCGAGCGCGCCGTGGTTTGCAACGTCGGTCCGCACCACGGCGAAGAGCGGCCGCTCTCCGGTCGCCGGGGTTCCGGCACCATCTTTTTCGGTTGGTGCAACCTCGGCTGCGTCTTCTGCCAGAACTGGCAGCTCAGCCACCAGGGTGAAGGGCTGGAAACAAACGATAACGTCCTGGCAGACCGGATGCTCTCACTGCAGGCAGCCGGCTGCCACAATATCAACTTCGTCTCGCCGAGTCATGTCATCCCGCAGATCCTGGCGGCACTGACCATTGCCGCAGAGCGGGGGCTGAAGCTACCCTTGGTCTACAACAGCGGCGGCTACGACAGCCCTGAAGGTCTCGCCTTCATGGATGGCGTGATCGACATCTACATGCCCGACATGAAATTCTCAGACTCACAGCTTGCCGCACCCTATCTCGGCGTCAGCGACTACGCCGAGGTCAACCGCAGCGCGGTACTGGAAATGCACCGGCAAGTCGGCGACCTGGCCTTTGATGAGGCGAACGTCGCCCGGCGCGGCCTGCTGATCCGCCACCTGGTCCTGCCGGAAGGCCTTGCCGGCACCGAACAGACGCTCACTTTCATTGCCGAAGAGGTCTCGCGCGCCACCTGCCTCAACCTGATGGGCCAGTACCGGCCCTGTTTTCAGGCGAGCCGATTTCCAGGGCTTGACCGGTGCCCGAACCGCAGCGAGCTGCACGAGGCCCGCGCGATTGACAAACGGCTGGGGCTGCACAGGCTCGACTGAACAGCATCCAGAAGCCGCACATCGACAGCTTTTATGCTGGAGTTACTGCGCCGCTTAAGTTATTTTCACCCGGTCAAACAATCATGGAGCTGACACTTGGCAAACTTTATCATGATCGGCACCTTCGTGTTCCTCGGCATCCTGTTCCGGCGGCTCAAGGCTTTCCCCGCCGAGACGGCACAGGTACTGAACATGTTCGCGCTTTACGTCTCGCTGCCGGCAGTCATCCTGCTCAAGGTCCCGACTCTCACCCTGACCAGCCAGAACGCCATCGCCGCCGTGGTGCCCTGGTGCATGCTGCTGCTTTCAGCCGCCGTCGTCCAGCTGCTGGCGAAACCGTGCGGATGGTCCCGTCAGTCGACGGGGGCCCTGATGCTGATCGTGCCGATCGGCAACACCTCGTTCATGGGGGTGCCGATGGTCAACGCCTTCTTCGGCGAGGCCGGCATCCCGCACCTGATCCTCTACGACCAGATCGGCACCATGCTGATCTTCGCCACCTACGGCTCGATTATCCTGTCGATCTACACCGGTGAAAACACCCGGATCAAGACCATTGCCCTGCGCGCCCTGCTGTTTCCGCCGACAACGGCCCTGCTGACAGGCCTGCTGCTGCGCGGCTGGCCTTACCCGCAGGCCCTGACTACGGCGCTGGAAAATCTGGCCGGGGCCCTGACGCCGCTGGTCATGACGGCGATCGGCTACCAGATGACCCTGCGCCTGCGGCGGACCACCCTGAGTCCGCTCGGCACCGGACTCGCCATCAAGCTGGTGGTCGCCCCCCTGGTTGCCCTGATCGGCTGCCGCCTGCTCGGTTTCAACAGTCTCGCTGCCGACATCGCCATTTTCGAGGCCGGCATGCCGCCGATGGTCACCGCCAGTGCCCTGGCCGCAGCGGCCGGGCTCGGTGTCGAGCTGTCGATTGCCCTGGCCGGGCTCGGCATCATCCTAGCCTTTGCCAGCCTGCCCCTGCTCTATGCCCTGATCCAGTATTTTTAGGTGGCTCTTCAACAATATAAAAGGGGGCTTTGGAATTTACTGTTGAAACCGGCCCTGTACCAGTGCACTTCTGTTTAGCCTCCGGTGTTGAAAATAGTGTCTCGTAAATCTTTAGGTGATCTGGGAATTGATGTTGGAATGTCAGGTCAGAGATTTTATCTGTGTCAGGGGCGTGGTTCCTAATAGACCCTGTATATAACAACAGTTAAAGACGCTAGAAATATCCAGTGCAGGCAATCAATCCTATTCCTCTTCCTTTTTGGCATTCGCATATAATACAAAAGGGCGAATGGTGGACAACACAAAAAAAGCAGCGCCTCAAAGCCTTTTGCCCTGGAATCATCCCTTGCCATGATTGCCATCCAGACATGGGTGAAAATTATCACCATTCCCGCCATAAAAGTAATTGGGTCTTCAGCCATTTGAGGGCACTCTGAATAGAATTTTGGTAATGGACAAAATTATTATAGGCCTAAAAACCTCGGTGCTGACACACAAAACGATGGCCACCTGGATCGATTCCGAGTGGCCATTTTCCTCTTTAGTCCGCACTGCCGGGACGAGAGCTGGCTGATTATGGATAGCCAGAATGGAAAAGTTGAATTTACTGCTTCTCAGTAAGTGGTGCGCAGGCCCATCCCTCCTGACCTTTTTCCAGGATCAAGAGACGCTCGACGGATATCCCGTGCTGTAACAGGTAGTCGTAAGTACGTGTAGCACCGCCAGCACCACGCGGACAGACGATGACCACGGGGTCGGCGTTGGTCCGAAGTTGTTCGACCGTGGTGTCAATTTTGGCGCGGTCATCGTCGCTTTTGACAGGATAAGCGTAGGTGGGGATGGCCCCCTTGATGTGATGTTGTGAGAACTCTTCTTCAACCTGAATATCAACGATATTGGTTGGCTGGCTGGCGTTCAGGCGGGCCTCAAGATCTTTGGCACTTATGTAGTTATATTTCCCCTCGCCGGCCCAGGCGACACTGAAAACCAGCAGAATTGCCAACAGCAGAAAGGAACAATAGCGTGAAAAAGACATAATACTTTCCTCCAGAGTGTTCTGCACCGTACGTGTCTCAGTCATGCAAAATACACTTTGCGCACCAGTGATGCAAATTGATAATATCGATTTCGTAAACGATCAATACCGATTAAGCGCAGCCGGTCAAAGGTGACGGCCCTCTTTATGTTATAGCTCTTTATTACGCACCCTTGTAACTGATCCGATAGATCATCCCCGCTTTGTCATCGCTGACATACAGCGCACCCAAGGGAACAGCGACCATGACAGCGTAGTGAATTCGGAAACGGAGGAGATTCATTAACCGGACCTTTCGTTCTCAGGACACCGTCATTTTACCACGATTTGTCACGATCGATGGCGAAACAAGCCGGCAGGCCGGAGCTGTCGTAGGCAAGAATCGCAAGCAAAGAACCCGCACAGAAAGACATTTCGATGCGCAAGCAACTCAGAATTTCGCCGGCCGCTTCTCCAGGAAGGCGCTGATCCCCTCCTTGCAATCCGCGGTCGTGAAACTGAGTGCGAACAGGTCGGCCTCGTAACGCTCGGCGCGGGCAAAATCCATCTCCAGGCCGTTGTCGATCGCCTCCTTGGATAGACTGATCGCCGATGCGCTCTTGTCGCACATCTTCATCGCCAGGGCTTTTGCCTCTTCCAACAGCCGGTCCCTGGCGACCACGCGGTTGACCAGACCGATCCGACAGGCTTCATCGGCACCGATCATCTCGCCGGTGAAAATCATCTCCTTGGCCCGACCCTTGCCGACCAGCCGGGACAGGCGCTGGGTGCCGGCGAACCCCGGGATAATGCCGAGCTTGACTTCGGGCTGGCCGAACTTCGCCGAGTCGGCGGCAATCCGCAGGTCGCAGCCCATGGCAAGCTCGTTGCCACCGCCCAGGCAGTAGCCGTTGATCGCGGCGATCACCGGCTTGGGAAAAGCCTCGATCCGGTCGATGACGCGCTGCGCGAGCAAGGCGAATTGCCGGGCGCCATCGGCGTCGAGACTGGCCAGGTGACTGATATCGCCACCGGCAACAAACGCCTTGTCGCCGGCGCCGGTAAGGATGATCACGCGGACACCGGCGTCGGTTTCCAGCTCATTGAACAGTCTCTCCAGCCCGGCAAAGGTCTCCAGGGTCAAGGCGTTGAGAGCTTTGGGGTTATTGAATGTGATTGTTGCGATGGCGGCGTCTTTTTCCAGCAGCAGGATTGATTCGGGCATGGGTGTGCTCCTTTGGAGAGATGATATCGATTGATTGTCGCTGAGCAGTCTTCATTGGCGCAGGAATGCAGTATAGCGGATGACGAGCGGAGATGCCACAGGGAGCTATTTAGAATTATGGGGCTTATATCCGTTACGAATGTGACGAAAAATAAAATCAAAAGCGAAACCGGCGGGTCGCGTCCCGCCCGACGCCATACTTTTGTCCGGCAACAAAAGTATGCAAAAGTGCCGTCTCCTTGCGGAGGGCATCTCCCTTGCCGGATTTCTGTGTCTTCAAGTACCTGCTGTGATGGAGATCCGGCCCTGTGTCAAAGGGCCTGACCTTTCCGTGTGATTTAGAAGGGGAAAGCCAAAAAAACCTCTATCAACGCAAGTCTCCACAGCAGGAGAGGCTCTCAAGAGCCTCGAGTCCCGCGGGGGGCTTAACTGACAGCAGTCGGCGCCATGAGTCGAAGGCGAGTTCAATGGCAAATCAACAGGACATCCCGCAGCGTCGGCAGCCGGGATGACAGGTGTAGCCCGTTCGTGCCTGCAGGGCGTTCCGGTATTCTTCGTACAGGTGATGACGCTGCACGCCCTGGCCGATAATCTCCCAGGGGAAGAGTTCATCGGCATTGCGCTCGCGGGACAGGTAGAAGGCCGGATCAAGACCGGCCTGTTTGCAGGCCGCTTTGAGGCTGTCGCCTGCGGCGAGGGACGGCAGGACCCGGGCGATCCGGCGGTCACCACGGGCGAGGAACCCCTGGATCTCGGCATGCCGCAGCGATTCGAAGTTCAGGTCGACATTCGGCATGGGACGCAGCCGTTTCTGCAACAGCCGGTACTTCTTCTCCAGTGAGTTGCGAGGTTCCATCATCGCCCACTGCAGCGGCGTCCACGGCTTGGGCACGAACGGATTGACCGAAAGCTGCAGGCGGCCGAGCCGACCCTGTGCTTTGCCGATCTCCTCCCATGCCAGGCGGATTTTCGCGGTCAGGTCGATGATCGCCTGTACATCGTCAAGGGTCTCGGTCGGCAGGCCAATCATGAAGTACAGCTTGAGGTTCAAAATACCACCCTCCGCCAGCATCCTGACCGCGGCGAGGATCTGCGCCTCGTCGATCCCCTTATTGATCACATCCCGCATCCGCTGACTGCCGGCTTCCGGCGCCAGAGCCAGGGTCTTGTGCCCCGACCCGACCAGCACCCGAACCTGTTCCGGGGTGATCGCATCGATGCGGACACTGGAGACCGAGACCTCGCCGCCCGCGTCAAGCACGGTCTGGCCAAGCTCCGCCATGGCAGCGTAATCGGAGACCGCTGCAGCAACCAGTCCGACCCGGCCCGGCTTCCGCTCTGCGCCGAGCAATTCACTTTGCAGGTGGGCAACGGAATGTTCCCGGAACGGCCGGTAGATAAACCCCGCCGCACAGAAACGGCAGGCCCGCGGGCAGCCGCGCGAGACTTCGACCAGGCGCATGCTGCCGAATTCCGTATCCGGTGTCGCGACGCAGGTGCTGCTCTGGCTGTCGTCTAGCTGCGCCTGCCACTGCCGCTGCACCAGCTCCGGGTAGTCGGCGAACGGCGTCATCGCCTGCAACTGCCCATCCTCTCGATAGCTGGGGCTGTAGCCGGAAGGCAGGTAGATTCCCGGTAGCTGCGCAAGCCGGGCCAGCAACTGGTCGCGGCGACGGGCCTCCCCGCCGAGCATGGTATCGAGCAAGTCGGGCAGAAGTCACCTCCGCCTCGCCGACCGCAAACAGGTCCATGATTTCGGCCAGTGGCTCAGGGTTCAAAAAGGCGCAGACGCCGCCGCACAACACCAATGGATGGCGATCATTGCGTTCTTCGCGCCAGAGAGGCAGGTGGCCAAGCTCGAAAATTGCCGGCAGGTTCAGGTAATCGTTTTCGAAGGAGAGGGAGAAGGCCACCAGGTCGAACCCGGCGAGGGGGCTTTGGGTTTCGATCGACACCAGCGGAAAACCGGTGCGGCGGTGTTCGTCGAGGTCTTCCGGGTCGGGGAGGAAAAACCTCTCGCAGAGGGTGTCGTCGCGGCCGTTGAGCATCCGGTAGACGGTCTGCAGGCCGAGGTTGCTCATCCCCTGGTGGTAGGTGTTCGGGTAAACCAGGGCCACCGTCAGCCGGCCGCCGCGAGGGCTGGCGCAGGCGCCGGTCTCCCCGGCCGCTCGCTGGCGGTATTTTTCGATCAGGTGGCGTGACATCGGTCACATTGTAGGACGAGCGAGGGGAGGATGACAAATCAACTTTGGGGTCACAATGCGATCGTTATTCAAGCGGCCGGGCTTCGTCGATCAGCATCACCGGGATATCGTCACGCACCGGGTAGGCCAGCCTGCAGGCGGCGCAGATCAGGTTCGCATGTGTTTCGTCGGGCACGATCTCGCCCTTGCACTGCGGGCAGGCGAGGATTTCAAGCAGGTCTTTGGACAGGGGCATTGCGATTCTCCAAATTCATCAATTGGCTGTGTCCAGAATTACTACAACAGCCACCCGGGCAAGTCAAACAAAGAAAGGCAGGCTTCAGTATGGAGAGGACAACAGATGGTAACCATCTGTTGTCCTCTCCACTTTATGTTTAAATTCTTTAAAGCAAGACCGGCGGGTCGCGTCCCGCCAGACGCCATACTTTTGTCCGGCAACAAAAGTATGCAAAAGTGCCTTCTCCTTGCGGAGGGCATCTCCTCCGCCGGATTTCCGTGACTTCAAAAACCAACTGCGATGGGGATCCGGCCCTGTGACAAAGGGCCTGACCTTTCTGTGTGACTTACAAGGGAAAAGCTTAAAAACATTACGACCGATACAAGTCTCCACATTCATAACGCTTATGAGGCCCTCTACGCGCCCCACCAGTGGCACATCGAGTACTCAGTTTATTTTCACAAATCCACTCATAACGGCAGTACCGTGAGGCCCCCTGTAACGGGCCGGATCCCATACACTATTACTGAAAGAAATCACCTGAAACTGGCAAAGGAATATGCCCACCGCTAGGTGCAGGCACTTTTCTGCTTACTCTTTTGGGCCAGCAAAAGAGTAAGGCGCAGTCGGGGGGCGCGACCCCCGGGTTTTGCTTTTGTTTTTAGAATTTCAAAGCACAAAATAGGGCAACAGATTAACCATCTGTTGCCCTCCCCTTGAATCACAACAAGTTTACTACTCGCCCTGGTTGTCCTTCACATAGGCATAATCAGATATGACAGTCCACGCACGGGCCTTGGCCTGGTAGGCCCGCTGCGAGTCGAGAATCTCCCTGAACTGCTCATCCTTGGCCGCCGCTTCCTCGAGCAGCTGGTTATTCGCTGCTTTCATGGCATCCAGGATCTGCGGAGAAAAAGTCTTGATCTTGACCTCCGGGTAGTCGGTACGGATCGCGGCAAAGTTGACCGCATTGTCATTGAACATCCGCGCGTAGGCATCGAGTGTCTCGGCCTTCATGGCGGTCACGAGGATCTCCTGCAGATGCGCCGGCAGCTCGTCGAACGCCTTGCGGTTGACCAGGAACTGCAGCTCGGAAGCCGGCTCATGCCATCCCGTGTAGTAGTAGGGTGCGATCTTCTGGAACCCCATCTTCAGGTCGAGGGCCGGCCCCACCCACTCGAGCGCGTCGATCGTGCCGCGGTCCAATGACGTGTAGAGCTCGCCCGGCGGGATGTTGGTGACGGCGACGCCCAGCTTGGCGAAGATCTCGCCGGCGAAGCCGGGGATGCGCATCTTCAGCCCCTTCAGGTCGTCGAGGGTCCTGATCTCCTTGCGGAACCAGCCGCCCATCTGGACGCCGGTGTTGCCGCCGGGGAAAGAATAGACACCGTGCTTGGCAAAAACCTTCTGCATCAGCTCCATGCCGCCGCCGTAATAGAACCAGGCGTACTGCTCCGGCGCTGTCATACCGAATGGCATGGTGGTGAAAAACATGGTGCTGGGGTCCTTGCCCTTCCAGTAGTAGGAGGCGGTGTGCCCCATCTGGTACTGGCCGGCGTTGACCATGTCGAGTACACCGAGCGCCGCCTTGTGCTTGTTGGCGCCGTCGATGTCGATAAGCAGCTCGCCTTTGGACATGACCTTGACCTTGTCAGCGACGTTTTTGACCGCGTCGCTGAAGATCGGGAAGTTGTCCGGCCAGGTCATGGCCAGCTTCCAGTTGTAGACCTGCCTCTCCGGTTCCGCCGCCTTCTGGGCAACCTCGGGAGACGTGGACTGCTGCTCGCCGCAGGCGAGCAGGGCTGTCAGGCAGACGACAACCGATAACAGTTGAATCAAACGGCAGAACATCTTGTGCATTGCAGAACTCCTTCTCTGATATGGGGGGGAATAATGTCATCAACAAGCTGCAATGATACAACTTCCGAGGCTACTTTCAATAGACTCAGTGACTTCATCTTTAGCCAGTGCCTCAAATTTTTTTGACTGTCCTCATCCCAAGTCTGATCATTTTTGTACCAGTGGATGCAGGTTTTTTCGGTACGGGGGCTGTAATGACGAACCCGGCACACTTCTGGTCCAACAGACGTGGCTTCTGCATGGTTCCCTCCTGTGTGGTGAATCGATAACAATTGCCAAAGGCATTAAATGTGGCTAAGATAGCGAAATCAGTGAACTCTGTCACCCGAAAATTGCACACGAACACTGAGGGGAATTTGTTGAGCATATCCAGAACAAACTAACGAGCTTAACTCTTTTTTTGTTCTGGATATTTTTGTATTCACACTGTCGGTTTGGTTTGTTTTTAGGAGACTTGCCGACGAAAACTTAAACTTCTACATGCGTCGCTCTATCTAGCGTACTCACCCGTAGAAGCTATGTTAGCCAATAACAACGCATCAACTTTTAATTTCATGGTTGCACGGTATCCGTGTAAACGTTAAAATGTTTCTGGAGGGTTCAACATCATGATTTCATCGTTTGGTGACAAATTGACGGAAGCGTTGTATCACGGCACCGCAAACAAAGATTTGCGGCGATTGCCACCGGAAATAGCCAAACGAGCCCTCAACAAACTCGACATGATCAATGCAGCACACGACGTGCTGGACTTGCGTTCTCCTCCAGGGAACCGCCTGGAGCCGTTACAGGGCGATCTTGCCGGCATGTTCAGCATTCGGGTCAACGATCAATGGCGAATCGTTTTTCGGTGGCAAGATGGCAACGCCTATGAAGTGCGACTTGCCGACTACCACTAAGAAAGAACAAGGAGAATCACCATGATTCCAACTAATCGCACTCCGACACATCCTGGGAAAATCCTGAAAGAAGAGTTCCTCGACGAGCTCGGCGTCAGTCAGGTGGCCTTCTCTGCGCACATCAAGGTTCCTGTTCAGCGAATCAATGAAATTGTGCGCGGCAAGAGGGGCATCACTTCAGAGACTGCCTGGCTACTGGCTCAGGCTCTCGACACAACCCCCGAGTTCTGGATAAATCTTCAGTCAACCTACGACCTGGCGCTGAACCGCCCTGATAAAAAAATCGAGAAGCTCCGCCTGGCGAGCTAACATTGGCTAACCAAATGCTCAAGCGGACTGGATGTTACAGGGGGGGTTCGCTTAAAGTTTTCTACACACTTGAAAAGGACCAGTTCCAGCCCGCTTAGCTTGGTCCGTTAGAGCCATAGAAGCAAGCCATACTTTAAGCCATACATAAATATGGCTTTATCTCCATCTTGTGATAGAATGTTGCCGTGACAATGACGCGCTTCGAGTGGGATCAGAAAAAAGACTTAGACAATCAGAAGAAACACGGCGTTGAGTTTTCCGAGGCCCAATATGCTTTCGCCGACCCGCACCGCGTCATTGCCGCAGACGTAACCCATAGCGATCAGGAACGGCGCTACTACTGTTTCGGCAAAGTAGCTGGCGGTATCCTCACGGTACGATTTACTTACCGCGAACACGTCATCCGCATCATCGGGGCTGGATACTGGCGAAAAGGAAAGGTGACTTATGAGCAAGAAAATTCAATACACCGATGAGCCCCTCGGGGAATTTAGGGTGATCTCCGATTTCCTCCCCTCTCCCGAGGAACTGGCCTTCCGAGAAGAATCAGTCAAGGTGACCATCGCGCTCAGCAAAAAGAGTGTCGATTTCTTCAAAACGGAAGCGTGCAAGCACCATACACAATATCAGCGCATGATTCGGCAACTGATCGATGCCTACGTCGATACCCAGGAGCAGGCCCTAACCAATCGCAAGAGCTGACGGGGATCACGGTCTTGCTTCTCGAAAAATACACAGCGACTCCACGCCCGGTGACCCGCAGCTCAGCTCCAAACCGTTTGCCCTCACAACAAACCTGATTGACAATGCCCCGCAAATGGCGTACGATTTAACGTACGCAAAGGAGGTGTCAATGACAACGATTACTGCAACCGAGGCCAGAAAGCTTCTCTACAAACTCCTCGACGAAGTATCCGAATCGCACGAGCCCATCCAGATCACCGGCAAGCGCAACAGCGCAGTCCTGATTGCCGAGGATGATTGGCGTGCCGTGCAGGAGACCCTCTACCTGCATTCCGTGCCCGGCATGAGGGAGTCGATCATCGACGGTATGAAGACGCCTGTCGAAGAGTGCGATGAGGAACTGGACTGGTGAGTTGGAAACTCGTCTACACCAGGCATGCCCAGAAAGATGCAAAGAAGCTTTCCGCTTCCGGGTTGAAACCGAAAGCGCAGCCGTTGCTCGAAATCCTTGCAGAGAACCCCTATCAAAATCCACCCCCATACGAAAAACTGGTTGGCGATCTGGCTGGTGCTTACTCGCGACGCATAAACATCAAGCACAGGCTTGCCTATCAGGTTCTCGAAAATATTCGTACGGTGAAGGTACTACGCATGTGGACGCACTACGAATAGGGCGAACCAACCAATCAAATTATTAAGGAAGCAGAGTCGGGGGATACCCCACTTAATTCGAACCGAGCACTTTTGAGTCCGGTCCAAGCTAATGAAGACAGGAGACGCTGGCATGAAATCTTTTCTCCGCGACAACCCCACCATCGCTTTTGGCCTGGGCTTGCCACTCTTACTCGTTGTGGTTTTTCTCCTGGTTTCGGGGATACCCACTCTCCTGGTCGATCCCCCGCAATACGACGTGCTTTACGCCACCGGATATTACAATTACCAAAACGGTGTGCAGGTATCCGTCGTAGACCGGAAGGTGCAAGTTGTCTACCAGGGCACCGAACAGGCCAGCCAGAAACCGCGCTTGTGGCGCTACAACCCAAAAACCGGGGCGGTGCAAGAGATCGCCATCATCGTCCCATCCGGCCTGACCCAGGCTGGTCAAACACCGCAAGCGCCTGGGGAAGGCCTCAAAACAACCATCCTCAGCGTCCCCGACCTCGCAGGACTGACGGTCGATTCGTCCAGCATCGCACCCGACGGCTACGAATTCCGGTTGGGCAGCAATCGCTATTCGGGCAACATCTTCGGCGAGCTGTTTTATTCCTCGCGCTATCGCCATGAAGCGGTGCTGACGAAAAACGGGCGCAGCGTCCGCCTGCCCGAGGTTGCGGATCGCTACTACAGCGGCAACACCCACTTCATCGGCTGGGTCGTGTCATCATGATTGCGCTATCGGTTCTGATCATCATATTGCTGTTGATCGGCGGCGGCATATGGGGCTGGCCGTTGATGGCCGGGGTCCTTGGCCTGTCGGCCGTCACCGACAAATCCAGCGCACTCAGGCAGATCGCGCAGCTGATGAAGACGTACGGCATCACGCTCGCCGAAGTCGAAAACGCGCTGCATACGCCTGCCGCCATCGACGCCGCAGCGACAAGGCGGAGCAAAAGCGATATCGCCAAGACCCTCTTTTCCTATCTCGGGGCGATTTTTATTCTCGCCGGCGTCGGCACCTACATCGGCATGTTCTGGGACAGCATGGGCAGCGTGATGCGGGTGTTCGTGACCCTGGGCGTCGGCTACGTTCTCCTGATCGTGCTGGTGTCCGCGCTCCATGAAAAAAAATTCCCCAGGCTGATCCTGCCGCTGACGATCGCCTGTGCGTTGATGATGGCCAGCGGCTGGTTCGTCCTCATCCACGAGGTGTTTCCGCACGGCGACAACTGGCGGGCCGCGACGCTCTTCGTCTTCGGCATGATGACCCTGCACCAGGGCGTCTTGCTCGCTAAATACAGGGTCACCGTGCTGGCCTTCACGGCACTCTTTTTCGTCTATGGCTTCATGCATGTCGGCCTGGACATGCTCGGCATACCGGTCACGTATATCGCGATAGCGCTCGGCGCCTCCCTGTTCCTGGTCGGTGTTGCCCTGGGAGACACCCCTCACCGCGTGCTCGCCGAGCCAGCACTGTTCATCGGGGTCTGCTGGCTCAACGCCGGCTTGTTCGACCAGATGGCGCTGGTCACGTCCGCCAACTGGGCGAGCGTGATGACAGGGGTGTGCGTGATGTTGACCGCGTACGGCCTGCACAAGGAGGTGCGGCATGATCGCCTGGCAGGCCTTGGCTATTGCATTGGCTCGATCCTCTTCTACAGCGGCTTGTTCGATCTTGTGCAGGACACGCCCTTCGAACTGCTCTACCTTGCCGTCACAGCCGCGATTCTCTACGCCTGTGTCGTGCTGCAAAGCCGGGCACTCTTGTTGACGACTGTCATCGCGATGCTCGGCTTCATCGGCTATTTCTCTGCAGAGCACTTCGCGAATTCGTTAGGCTGGCCGGTCACACTCGTTCTGATGGGCGTTGCCTTTTTGGGGGTCGGCACAATTGCCATCAGGGTCAAGCGGCGTATCTAGCCCGCGATAAGGGCCAAAAGGGTTGGTCGAGACAAACATTTAACCAGACACTCAAGCGGACGGGTTGATACGTCGGTGGTTCGCGTAAAGGTTTCTACACACTTGAAAAGAACCAGCTCCAGCCCGCTTGGTCCATTAGCTGGACAATATCGGAACATTGATGCCGCAATCTCCTGAACCGAAATACCTGCCAGCGCTGCGCTTTCACTGGCTTACACCTCATTACGATGCGATCGCTGGCGTTACGATTCGCGAGCGTCGCTTCAAGCAGGCCCTTATCAAGCAAGCGCAGCTTGGGCCAGGTCAGCAGATACTTGATCTAGCCTCGGGGACGGGGACCCTGGCGATCTGGATCAAACAACGCCAGCCACAGGCCGTGGTAACGGGGGTCGATGCTGATCCGGCAATTTTATCGATTGCGGTCCGTAAAGCACAACAAGCCAACGTCTCGGTGCAATTCGATCGCGCTCTGTCTTGCAACCTGCCTTATCCAGCGGATCACTTTGATCGTGTCGTTTCCAGCCTGTTCTTTCACCATCTGTTATGGGAGGAAAAAGAGCAAACAGCGCGTGAGTTGTTTCGGGTTCTCAAACCGGGTGCGGAGCTGCATGTCGCTGATTGGGGGCGCGCTGCCAACGTCTTGATGCGTGGGGTATTTCTGTTGGAACAACTGTTCGACGGTTTCAAAAACACCCGGGACAACGTGTCGGGCAGACTCCCCGAACTCTTTGAGCACGCCGGGTTTATTGAAGTGGCACAAAGGCAGACTTTCGATACTGTCTTTGGCACAATGGCGCTCTACAGCGCGATCAAGCCCGGCTAGCCACCAAAACAAAAGTACGGGATAATTTTGCGTAAAGGTCCACACCCAACCGAAACAACCATCCCGGCTCAGCGAGCGGGCTGTGACCGTCTTACATCCATCACCCCGGAGGTGACCTATGCAGGAAAAAAGCCATCTGAAAATGTTTATCCTGGGATTCCTCGCCTGTGCAGGGATGCTCCTGATCACAGGCGCGGCAAATCTTGCGACCACGCCCGGCAGGTTCCAGATCTCTTCATTCTCCGCTGCATCGGGGACAAGTGATGTTCGCGGCTGGACGGGGTATTACATACTGGACACGCAGACCGGCAAAGTAGTGGAATCAAAGGTGGAGCAGCAAGACGACAAACCGTAGAATCACAGTCTGTTCCCTTTTCCAACCAGTCGGAGTTCCCCATGATCGTAGTAATCTTCGAGGTTATCCTGAAGCCGGCCGGCAGCGCCGAATACCTGGCTATCGCCGCTGACCTCCGTCAACACCTGGCGGACAGCCCTGGATTTGTATCAATCGAACGCTTCCAGAGCCTGACAGACCCGGACAAGATCCTGTCCCTTTCATTCTGGGAGGACGAAGCCTCAGTGGCCCAATGGCGCGAACGCGGCGAGCACCGCACCGCCCAGGCAAAAGGGCGCGGCAGGTTGTTCAAGGACTACCGGATTCGCGTAGGCGGCATAACCAGGGATTATTCGATGGCGGCAAGAGAACAAGCCCCGAACGACTCCAGGATGGCCCACGGATAGTCCCCTTAAAGCCGTGCTTGCAAAAAATTTCTCCGGGAAGGGTTATAATTGCAGGGAGTGATCCGGATATCCAAAATTCATTGACATCTACAGAGAAGGAGATCCCATGAAAGCCCTGCAATTATTTCTGATCCTAAGCTGCGCAGTACTGGTCTCGGCAGCCGGAGCTGCCGAGGGCCTGGTCGCCGTCAAGAGCCCCTACAGCGCCAATGACACGATGGCCCGGTTTGAAGCTGTGGTGAAAGAGCGCGGCCTGAATGTTTTCGCTCGAATCGATCACGCCGCCGGCGCAGCGAAGATCGGCAAAGCCCTGCGCCCAACGGAAGTGCTTATATTCGGCAACCCGCAAGGCGGGACGCCGTTTATGGAGTGTGCGCAGACTGCTGGCATCGACCTGCCTCTGAAGGCCCTGGTCTGGGAGGACGCATCATCCCAGGTATGGTTGGGCTACAACGATCCGGAATTTCTGGCGAAACGCCATGGTGTCGCTGATTGCCCGGTCGCCGGTAAACTTGGCAAGGCCCTGGCCGGAATGGTCGAAGCTGCCCTGCAGTAATGATTCAATTTGGTCACCTACAGGGAAATCAAGCTGAAGAAGCCATCCCGGTTGCAAAGAGTGCAAGCAAGCAAACGCATCTTCGAAGCTGATGGATGCGGCAAGGTCCGGGACTAAAAAATAGGGCCGCACGAGGCGGCCCAAGGTTGTTGAGGGAGTCCCATTACAGGCAGGCGCAGAGCATAGAACAAACCGCGAGACGCCGGGCGGAGAACCGGCACGGCTGCTCACTCTTTGACAAGCCACAGAATTGTATACCAGCAGTTGGCCGTCGGGACCTTAAAGCCGGCCCTTCGGGAAACGTTCTCTTTCAGTCGACGCGCTTGCGCAAAAACGTCGGGATATCGTACTCCTCGTCTTCACTGTAATTGCCGATGCGCATGCTGGCACGCGGCTTGTCCTGGTTCTGGTTACGGATAAAGGCCGGGATGTCGCGGTCGATCTTGTTCGGCGCCATGGGAGTCGGATAACCGAGGTCCTTGCCCGCACCACGCTTGCCGGTATCGAAAGAGCAGCCAAACCCTGTTGCGATCGCGGTGACCTGGATTTTCTCACCCATCTCCTCGTTGATGACCAAACCGATAAAGATGTTGGCATCTTCGTGAACTTTCTCGTGGATGATATTGGCGACGGCCTGGTAGTCATCCATAGTCATACTCGAAGAACCGGTCACATTGACCAGCACACCCTTGGCCCCGGAGATATCGATCTCCTCCAGAAGCGGGCTACAGATCGCCTGTTGTGCCGCGGTAACGGCTCGATTTTCGCCTTCGGCAAGACCGATCCCCATCATTGCCATGCCGCGTTCGCTCATCGCCGCCTTGACGTCGGCAAAGTCAACATTGATCATGCCGTGAGTGGTAATCAGGTCCGAGATCCCCTGTACAGCCTGGCGCAGCACATCGTCGGCAGGTTTGAACGCATCGAGGATACCCATTTTCTTGTCGGCGAGCCCGCTGAGACGATCATTCGGAATCAGGATCAGGGAATCGACAACCTGTTTGAGCTCTTCCACCCCTTCATCTGCCTTGACCATGCGTTGTTTGCCCTCGAAAGAGAACGGCTTGGTTACAACAGCAACGGTCAGCGCACCGATCTCTCTTGCGACTTCGGCAATCACCGGCGCAGCACCGGTCCCGGTCCCTCCGCCAAGGCCGGCAGCGATAAAGACCATGTCTGCGCCCTGCAGCAGTTCCTTCAGGCGGTTGCGGTCCTCTTCGGCCGCTTCCCGGCCGACTTCCGGGTTGGCCCCGGCACCGAGCCCTTTGGTCAGCTTTGTGCCGAGCTGCACCCGCAGTGACGCAAGGTTGGCACGTAATGCCTGGGCATCGGTGTTCGCCACCATGAACTCTACCCCCTCGATGCGACCGGCAATCATCGTATTGACTGCGTTGCCGCCGCCGCCGCCGACTCCAACTACCTTGATCTTTGCTACCTGGTCAACTTTTTCGTCAAATTCAAACATAATGACTCCCTCCGCCATTGTTGTGTCCGGAACCTCTCCATGGCTCCGTCAGTTTAAGTTACTGGCACATTGCCTTGATTTTCACTTTAGAAAAATTCTCCGAACCATTCCTTCATCCGGCGCGTGACGCGATCGAAGAGGTTCTCCTGGCCGATCACGAAGTTGCGCGTCTGCATGTTGCGGCTACCGTATTTCACCAGGCCTACGCCGGTTGCGTAGATCGGTGAGTTGACCACGTCGGTCAGGCCGCCGATATCTATCGGCTTGCCGCGGCGAACCGGCAGGTCAAAAATCTGCTCGGCCAGCTCTGGCATTCCCGGCAGGATCGCCGAACCACCGGTCAGTACCACCCCGGATGCGATCAGGTCCTCGAAACCACTCTTGACGATCTCCCGATTTACCAGGGTGAAGATCTCCTCGACACGCGGCTCGAGAATCTCTGCGAGGAGCTGGCGCGACAGGATGCGCGGCTCGCGGCCACCTACCGACGGCACCTCAATCGTTTCGTCCTTGCCGACCATTGACGTCAGGCAACAGCCCGAAATCTGCTTGATCTTTTCTGCCTCGGCTGTCGGGGTGCGCAGACCGACGGCAATATCGTTGGTCAGGTGGTTGCCGCCGAGGGACAGGACTGAAGTATGTTTGATCGCACCATCAACGAAGATGGCGATATCCGTAGTGCCGCCGCCGATATCGACCAGGGCGACGCCGAGGTCTTTTTCATCAGGCGTCAGCACGGCTTCCGAGGACGCCAGCTGCTCAAGGACGATGTCACCGACATCAACCCCGGCCTTGTTGCAGCTCTTGATAATGTTCTGGGCACTGGCCACCGCACCGGTGACAATATGCACCCTCGCTTCAAGGCGCACTCCGCTCATGCCGAGCGGTTCCTTGATACCATCCTGGTCATCGATGATGAACTCCTGGGGCAGGATGTGGATCACCTCCCGGTCCATCGGAATTGCCAGGGCCTTGGCGGCATCGATCACGCGTCGCACATCTTCGTTGGTGACCTCGCGGTTTTTGATCGCAATCACACCCTGGGAGTTGATCCCCTTGATGTGGCCGCCCGCGATACCGGCGAAGACCGACTTGATCTCGCATCCGGCCATCAGCTCCGCTTCCTGGATCGCCTTGCGGATTGCGTTGACTGTGCTCTCGATATTGATGACCACCCCTTTGCGCAAACCCCGCGACGGACTGGTCCCGATCCCGACCACATCGAGCCCCTCGCTGGTCATTGCCCCGACAATGGCGCAGATCTTGGTCGTGCCGATATCGAGTCCAACGACGAGATTTTCCCGTTTACTGTTCATGTGTCTCCCCTTCCCTCTAAATCTAGCTTCTGCCGGCCGTGCGCTTGACATCCACTTTGACAATCACACGATCGGTCACGTTAAGGTCAATATACTTGAGGGCCAGCAATCGTGGCTCAAGCTCGTCATAAATGGCTTCCAGGCGATCGAGCTTGGCATAATAATTCTGTTTGCCAATCTGCACCGGGACTCCGCCGATGCGGGTGTACACAATCAGACCCTCCTGTTGGTCGTAATGGATCTCCGATACGTCGTCGAGGTTGAAAAGCTGGCGCTGTTCAAGCATCTCGATCAGGCTCAAAGCCAGATCCAGACAGTTCTGGGTCTGGTCCGGATGATCGAGCAGGGATTGTCTGTCGATACCGGTAATCACCGGGTAATCGAGTTCGTCTCCTGATTCGAGCATTTTGAAAACAGCGCCCTCCCGGTCCAGGTAATACAGGTAGTCGAGGTCGATAATCGCCCTCACTTGCCGTTCCACCACCCGAATCACCACCTGGTTGGGGAACGCCCGTTCCACTTCGGCCCTGGCGATCCAGGGGTGCTCTTCGATCTTGCGGCCGATCATATGCAGCTCAAGATCAAACAGGCTGTCGCCGATTTTAATATCGGAGGCATCAAGGATGTCGCCCTCGCTGACTCTCACCTGCTGCTCCACGCGAATCTGGTCGACGTCGAAATACCCCGATTCGAGCAGCATCTGCGCGGTTAGCAGAGCGCCGCTGGCCAACAGGAAGCCGCTTCCGGAAGCAATCCCGATCCTCAGCAAACGATGAAAAAGCTGCTTCCAGTCGCGCGCCTGCTTCTCTTGCTTGCGTCGATTGGATTTGAGCTTTTTCTGCTTGTTGGTTTTCAGGTCATTCATCGCTTTTCCGTCACCCGTTACTTGTTCAAATCCGCATCATCAAGAATCCGCATCACCAGTTCTTTGAAAGACACGCCGGCTTCTGCAGCGGCTTTAGGCAACAGGCTGGTTTCTGTCATCCCCGGGATCGTGTTGATCTCGAGGCAGAAGAATTCCTGCCCCCGGATCATGAAGTCGACCCGGGCGGCCCCGCGGCACGAAAGCGCCCGACATGCCGTCACGGACGTCTCCTGCAGACGCTTGTAAAGGAGCGCGTCGAGTGGTGCCGGCAGGAGATACTCGGTCTGTCCCGGCGTATACTTGGACTGGTAGTCGTAAAAACCACTTTTCGGCACGATCTTGATGATCGGCAGCGGTTCGCCGTTCAGCACGCTGACAGTCACTTCGTCCCCCTTGATGAAATCCTCGATCAGAACCAGGCCGTCATGTTGCAGGGCTTCATCCAGACCGGCCCGGAGCTGGTCCAGGTCACGAGCGATAGTAATGCCTATCGTCGAGCCTTCCCTGGCCGGCTTCACGACCAGCGGAAAATGCCTGCAGCTCTGCAGTAGCGCGCGCCGGTCTTCTCCGGAACGGTAGACGACGAATCCGGGAGTCGAAATCTCGTGGTAGAGCATGAGCTGCTTGCTCACAACCTTGTCCATCGCTATGCTTGATGACATAACGCCGCTGCCGGTGTACGGAACCTGCATTAACTCCAGCAGGCCCTGGACAGTGCCGTCCTCACCGTAGCGGCCATGTAGACAGATAAAGGCCTGTTCGGCACGCGCATTCCGCAGCTGGGCGGGCAGATCGTGCCCGACATCCACGGCTACGGCATTGCAGCCGTTCTCAAGCAGCGCCTTGAGTACAGCATTACCGGTCTTCAGGGAGATCTCGCGCTCGGCGGAGAGTCCTCCCATCAGTACAGCCGTTCTCCTCTCTGTCAATACTTTGCGATTTGACATGATTTTGTTCCTGGCCCTGTTTCCTACGCTTTAGTCCGACCCGCTTAGCAGTCGATTCAGCTCTTCGCCGACCTGCCAGACATTACCGGCACCAAGCGTGATCATGATATCACCAGGCTGCAACACAGCCTGCAGATGCTCAACCGTGGACTCTACATCTCCGGTATAGCAGCAGGACTTGTGACCATGGCCACTGATGCCGCTTGCCAGTTTCTCTGCCGTAATCTCCGCGATCGGTTGCTCACCGGCGGCGTAAATATCCATGACGGCGATGTGGTCGGCCTGGTAGAAGGCGGTCGTGAAGTCCTCAAACAGCGCTTCGGTCCTGCTGTAACGATGCGGCTGAAACACAGCGACCACGCGCCGGCTCCAGCCTGAGCGTGCCGCGGCCAGAGTCGCCTTGATCTCTACAGGATGATGTCCGTAGTCGTCGACGATCATGATCCCTGCCGGCTCCCCCTTGATCTCAAACCTGCGGCCGACGCCGCCAAAATCCTTGAAGCCCTCAGCGATCGACTTGAAGGACATATCCAGCTCCATACCGACGGCCACGGCAGCCAGTGCGTTCAGAACATTGTGACGACCTGGCATGCGGATGCTCAGTCGGCCGAGCTCCTCGCCACGGTATTGCACCATGAATTTGGTACGATCGCCTTCGTGCACGATTTCGGAAGCCTGGAAATCAGCCTGGCTGACCAGACCGTAGGTCATCAGGCGTTTTTTTACCTGGGGGATCATTCCCTGCAGGTTCTGATCATCGAGACAGAGCACGACCAGCCCATAAAACGGCACCTTGTTAATAAAATCGATGAAGGTTGCGCGGATTTCAGCCAGGTCCTCATAGTAGTCGAGATGGTCTTCGTCGACATTGGTGACCACGGCAATGGTCGGCGACAGCTTCAGGAACGACCCGTCAGATTCATCGGCCTCTGCGACCAAAAACTCCCCCTGGCCCAACTTCGCGTTGGAGCCGATTGAATCGAGCCGACCACCGATCACCACCGTCGGATCGATATTGCCGTGCGACAAAACGGTCGCCACCATGCTGGTGGTCGTTGTCTTGCCGTGAGTTCCGGCAATCGCGATGCCGTACTTCATGCGCATCAGTTCGGCCAGCATTTCTGCGCGGGGGATCACGGGGATTTTCCGCCTGTGGGCTTCCTCGACTTCCGGGTTGTGCTGTTTCACAGCCGTCGAGGTTACCACGACATCCACTTCGGCGAGGTTCTCACTGCGATGCCCGTATGCGATCACCCCCCCCAGCTTATGCAATCGCCGGGTGATCTCGCTTTCCTTGAGATCGGAACCTGAGACCTGGTAGCCGAGGTTGATCAGCACTTCGGCGATGCCACTCATGCCGATGCCGCCGATACCAACAAAATGAATTTTCTGAATCTTGCCGTACATAACTACCCCTGTCAGATGGCCTCTTTGAGGACGGCTCGACATTCCTGCAACAGCCGGGCCGCGGCACCGCGCCGTGCCAGCCCCCTGGCAGCAGCTGCCATCGCCTTGATACTGGTTCGATCGTACAGCAGGCCCTTGATCAAAGTGGCCAGACGCTCCGGAGTCAGGTCCGTTTCTTCCATCGTCATTGCGGCGCCCTTGGCTGCCATTGCCCTGGCATTTGTCGACTGGTGCCCTGCTGCGGCGTGCGGATACGGTACCAGGATCGCCGGTCGGCCACAGGCGGTCAGTTCCGCGATGGTCGTCGCCCCAGCCCGACAGACGATCAGGGTCGACCTTGCATAAGCGCCGGCCATATCCTTGATGAAAGGTGTCACTGCCGTTTCCGGCCAGTTGTTGTCACGATATCCCTGCACGGTTTCCGCGTAATCCTGTTCTCCAGTCTGGTGGATAATCTCCAGCCTGTCGCGCCACTCTTCCAGCAGCGGCAGGGCTGCGACAATCACACGGTTGATAGCGTTGGCGCCCTGGCTGCCGCCGAACACCAGCAGGCAATTCCTGTCATCGTTCAAACCCGGGCACGTCTCCATGGCGGCGCGAACCGGATTGCCGGTCAGGACCGTGGCGCTACGATAAAATGCACGGTCGGCCTCGTCAAATGAGAGGCAGACCCTTTTCGCCCAGCGGCCCAGCAGGCGATTGGCCAACCCGGGCCAGGCATTCTGCTCGTGGATCAGGTACGGTATCCCCATGGTTTTTGCCGCCAGCAGAGCCGGGACCGAGGCATAGCCACCGACCCCGACCACAACATCGGGGCCAAAGCTCCGCAGGATTTTCCGCGACTGGCCAAGGCTCTTGAGCAGCAGCCCCAGTACCCTGAACCTGGCAATAAATCCGCGCCCCGCCCAACCACTCATTTCTATCGTCTCCAGTGCCCAGCCCAGTTCCGGCAGCATGCGAGCTTCCAGCCCGCGTTCGGTGCCGATAAAGAGAACTTCACCTTGCGGCTCTTCGGCTTTGAACTGCTCGGCCAGGGCGATCGCCGGGAAAAGGTGCCCACCGGTTCCGCCACCGGCCAAAAGCAGCTTCATCGCAACTCTCCCGGAAGCTGCCGTGATACGTTCAGCAGCAGCCCAACTGCGGCCAAGGTCGTCACCAGGCTCGTCCCGCCGTACGAAATAAACGGCAGAGCCAGCCCCTTGGTGGGGACCATTCCCATAACCACGGCCATGTTTACAAAGGCCTGCAACCCGATCAGCATGGTGATACCGAAGGCCAGCAGGCAGCCGAATTCATCCGGTGCGTTCAGCGCCGTGCGCATGCCACGCACGATCAGCAACATGAACATCGCAGCGATCACGATCACACCTATAAAGCCGAGTTCTTCACCGACCACCGAGAAGATGAAATCGGTATGCGCTTCGGGCAGGTAGAAAAGCTTCTGCTTACTCTCGCCCAATCCCTGACCAAAGGCCCCTCCGGAACCGAAGGCGATCCAACTCTGAATAATCTGGAACCCGGAATTGCTCGGGTCCTCCCACGGGTTGAGAAAAGCCAGGATCCGGCGCCTGCGGTAATCGACACTCATCACCAGGAAATAGAGAATCGGCAACGATATCAGGCCGATGCTGGCCAGGTAACTCAATCGGGTCCCGGCTACCAGCAGCATTGCAATCGCGACGACGGCCAGCGTCAGCGCACTGCCCATATCCGGCTGAGCCCCCAGCAAGCCGAGCAACACGGCAAGAATCAGCATATAGGGGAGGAACCCGAAACGGAAGCTTTTGACCTTGTCCTGTTTGCGGGCCAGCGAATGGGCCATGAACATGACGAGGCCGACTTTGACTAACTCTGCCGGCTGGAAAGTAACTCCCCCCATTTTGAGCCAGCGCGCAGCGCCGCCGACCTTTTTGCCGACGCCTGGGATCAGAACGGCGACCAGCAACAGGGCGCAGATCCCGAGGACCGGCCATGCGGCCTTGCGCAGCAGGTTTAGATCTATCCGCATCAAAAGAGCCATGGCGGCGAACCCGACCAGGGCAAACACACCCTGCCGTTTGAGGAAATAGAGACTGTCGTTATAATCGCGGACTGCCATGATCGATGATGAGGAGAACACCATCACCACTCCCAGGCAGGTCAGACAGACTGCCAGCAGGAGAATCGAATGATCCGTGCCCTGCCTAATCTCCATTGACGCCCCCCCCGCGCCCGCTCAAGGCACGAAATTCACGGGCAAAGATTTCACCACGTGCGGCAAAATTTTCGAACATGTCGAAACTCGAACAACCCGGCGACAGGAGCACGGTCGCACCGGGAGCGCTATAGTGAGCGGCCAGTTCAACGGCTGCATGCATGCTGTCGGCACGATGAATCCTGGTCAGACCGGCAAAGGCTCCGGCCATTCGTTCAGCGGCGGCGCCGATCAGGATCAACTGTTCAACTTTTTCCCGGATTGGCTCAATCAGCGCCGACAAGTCACCCTGCTTATCCTTGCCACCGGCAATCAGGATGACCGGCCTGTCAAACCCGGCCAGGCTCTTGACGACGCTGCCGATATTGGTCCCCTTGGAATCGTTGTACCAGCCGGCCCCGTGCAGATCCCCGAGATATTCCATGCGGTGCTTGAGGCCGGTGAAGTTTTTCGCGGCACCCCAGGCAATCTCTGCCGGACAGCCCTCCATGAGCAGCGGGATCAGGGCGGCCATCACGTTTTCCTGGTTGTGGCGTCCGCGAATCTGTAGTTCCGCAGCCGGAAAGAGCGTTTCTTGTCCGTTCCATCGCCAGATAATCCGGTCGTCGACCAGGCTCATCCCCTCTTCCAGTACGGACTGGCTGCTGAAATACACCTTGCGCGAACGGATATTGATCGCAGAGTGCAGTGCGAGCGCATCGTCGTGGTTCAGAATCGCAATATCTTCTTTTTGCTGATTTTCGAAGATCCGCTGTTTGGCGGCCACGTAGCTGGCCATGTCCGGATAACGATCCAGGTGATCCTCGCTGATATTCAGAAGAATGGCATAACGCGGCCGGAACGCCTTGATCGTTTCAAGCTGGAATGATGACAGTTCGACCACCTGCCAGTCGTAGTCCTTGCCGACTGCATCGATCAGCGGTATCCCGAGGTTCCCGCCGACGAAGGCATTTTGTCCCCAGGCTTTCAGCATCTCGCCGATCAGGCTGGTCACTGTCGACTTGCCGTTGGTCCCGGTAATGGCAACCATGGTGCCGGACAGCTCGTGCCAGGCAATCTCCACTTCGCCGTACATCGGGATCTTTCGTCCCTGGCAGGCTTTTAGCGCCGGGATATCGAGCGGCACCCCTGGGCTGACAGCGATCAGGTCAGCCGCCGTGAACAGGTCCAGGGTATGACCACCGAGATCCAACTGGATTCCCTGGCTGCGCAACTCATCGAGATCATCGAAACGCTCTGCGGGGCGATGATCGGACAGGACAATCTGCGCCCCACGCGCTAGGAAAAAGCGTGCCAGACTGCGACCGGTTGAACCGGCGCCGATGATCACGACCTTTTTACCCCGATAGTCCATATGCTTTTATCTCAACTTCAGCGTCGACAGGCCAATCAGGGCCAGGATGATGCTGATAATCCAGAAGCGCACGATAATCTTCGGCTCCGGCCAGCCCTTCAGTTCAAAATGATGGTGAATCGGCGCCATGCGGAATATGCGTTTGCCGTAGAGTCGGAACGAAGTCACCTGCACGATTACCGAGAGGGCCTCCATAACGAAGATACCGCCGACGATCACCAGCACGATTTCCTGCTTTGTGATGACAGCAATGGTACCGATAGCGCCGCCGAGCGACAGGCTGCCGATATCGCCCATAAAGACCTGAGCCGGGTAAGTATTAAACCAGAGGAAACCGAGCCCCGCCCCGACCATCGCCCCACAAAGGACCGCTAGCTCTCCGGCGCCCTTGACGTTATTGATCTGCAGATAACCCGACAGGGTTGCATGCCCGGCCAGATAGGCAAATAGCAGATAGGTCCCAGCGGCAATGATCACCGGTCCAATCGCCAGCCCATCGAGCCCATCGGTCAGATTGACAGCGTTGCTGGCGCCGATAATCACCAGCATGGCGAAGGGAACGTAGAACCAGCCGAGGTCCGGGTTGATGCCTTTGAAAAACGGGAATGCCAGAGTTGACTGAAAGCCCGGATATTGCATCAGAACCACGCCGACTCCGAAAGCGATCAACATCTGCCAGAACATCTTCTTGCGCGGTGACAAACCGTCACTGTTTTTGCGACGCACTTTCAAGTAATCATCGGCGAAACCGATGATGCCGTAACCACATGTGACCAGCAGCACCAACCAGACATAGAGGTTGCTCAGATCAGCCCAGAGCAGGGTCGGCAAGACGATGGCGAACAGAATCAGCGCGCCGCCCATGGTCGGCGTACCCTCTTTCTTGAAGTGTGATTCGGGACCGAGACGACGGATGCTTTGCCCGACCTGCAGGGCAGAGAGCTTTTCGATCAGCCACGGCCCGAGCAGGAAGCTGATGATCAATGCGGTGATCGCGGCATAGATCGTCCGGAAGGTTATAAAACGGAAGACATAAAATACCGAGAATTCCGTATGCAGTGGGTAGAGCAGGTGATAAAGCACTTATGATCTCCCTCAGTCCCCGTTCACAGCCGGCTTCCGTATCGAATCCCGCAGAGCAGCGGTCACTTTTTCCATGCGCATGCCGCGTGAGCCCTTGATCAGCACCCGGTCTCCGGCTTTTAGCAATCCGAGCAGGCGCGCGACCAGTTCATCGCGGTCTGCCGCACTGAAAATCCTGTCCTCGGCCAGCCCCGCTTCGCGGGCACCGCGCGCAATGTCCTCGGCCAAACGACCATAGGTAAAGAGCCAGTCTGCCCGTTCCGGGATGATCGCCCCAATCTGTTGGTGTAGCTCCGGTGCTGACGGCCCAAGCTCGAGCATATCGGCCAGGACCGCGATCCGCCGACCGGGCGCCCCCAGGTCATGCAGTGCATCCAGGGCGGCATGCACTGACAAGGGGTTGGCATTATAGCTGTCTTCGAGCACCACCACGTCTCCCGGCAACTCCAGCAACTCCATCCGCCCCGGGCAAGGCTGGAACGCTTTCAGCCCCGCAGCGATGTCCTGTAAACCTACACCGATTACTGTTGCTGCTGCTGCTGCGGCCAGGGCATTGGCGACATTGTGCCGTCCCGGCAGCGGCAAAACGACCTTCTGTGCGGCCCCGGCGATAACTAGCAGAAAACTCACCGAACCGTTCTGAACGACGATTTTGTCAGCCCTGACGTCGGCGTCCCGGCTAATCCCGAACAGCACCCTGCGAACGCCGTTGGCTACCGGCAGGATACTCACTTCCGGGTCATCTGCGTTAATCAGGGCAATGCCGGTGGCGGGAAGGCTGATGAAAAGCTCCCCTTTGGCTCTGGCCACTCCCGAAAGCCCGTCAAAGTTTTCCAGGTGGCCTGCGCCGACATTGGTAATCAGACCGATGTTCGGTCGGGCAATCTCCGCCAGGCGGGCAATTTCACCGCGGGCGCTCATGCCCATCTCGATGACAGCCCAGCGGTGCTCGGGTTGCAGCCCGAACAGGGTCAGCGGCACACCGATCAGGTTGTTGTAGTTGCCGGCTGACTTGAGGCCAGGCCCGAGACTGGTCAGGATTGAGGCGAGCATCTCCTTGCAGGTAGTCTTGCCTGACGTGCCGGTAATCCCTATCACCGGACCCGAGAACTGGCTCCGCACAGCGGCGGCCAGATCACCAAGAGCCCGGAGGGTGTCCTTCACCTTGACCACCGGCACCAGCAGGCCGCCAATCATCTCTTCGCTGAGACAGGCCGCAGCGCCCCTCTTGATCGCCTGGGTCAGGTAGTCATGGCCATCGAAATTCTCGCCGCGCAGCGGGATAAACAGCTCTCCCTGTTGGAGCGTCCGGCTGTCAGTGGAGATCCCCTGGAACTCAACCGACGCACCGTTCTGCATCAGGTGACCTCCGGTGATTTCTGCAACGGTACGGACGTCCATGCGAATCATTGCTGACCTCCCTGTTGCAGAGCCTTGCGCAGCTCTTCACGATCGTCGAAATGAATTCGCCCGCTGGCGAGGATCTGGTAATCCTCGTGCCCTTTTCCGGCCACCAGCAGAAGATCACCGGGCTGCAGAAGACTGACTGCGAACCCCAGGGCCTCGCGGCGATCTTCGATGACAACGTAACCTTTCCCTGCAGAAGACTTGGCGTCTGCCCTGCTCCATTCCCGCTCGTGTACTTTGGCAAGGCCGACACGGACATCGTCGAGGATCTGCCGAGGGTCTTCAGTGCGGGGGTTGTCGGAGGTTGCTATCGCGATATCGGAACCCAGTGCGGCAACTTCAGCCATGATCGGCCGTTTGCTACGATCCCTGTCGCCACCGCAACCGAAAACAGTCAGGATTCTCCGTGGCGAGAGCCCCTGCATGGCCTCGATAACCCGACGCAGGGCGTCCCCGGTGTGGGCATAATCGACCAGAATCAGAGCGTCGCGATCATTTTCCACCCGCTCCAGGCGCCCAGGCACGCCCTTGGCAACAACCAACCCCGCAGCAATCACCTGGGGGGATAACCCGAGTGCAACTGCGGCACCGATCGCGCAGAGCAGATTTTCCAGGTTGTAATCGCCAAGCAATTGCGAATTGACGGCAACCGTGCCGAGCGGTGTTGCCACGCTGGCACGGATGCCGGTCAAAAGAATTTCAAAGCTCTCCGGATGGACATCGGCAGTTCTGCTGCGACCACAGGTCAGGGCCCCGGGAGACATCGCCGCAAGACGCCGACCGTAATCATCATCGATATTGATCACGGCGCGGCCCTTGACGCGCGGCAGCAGTTCCTTGAACAGGTGGTATTTACTCGCGAAATAACTTTCCATATCCCGGTGGTAATCGAGGTGCTCCGGGGTCAGGTTGGTGAAGACGCCGACCCGGAAATGTACGCCGTCGGCCCGGCACTGGTCCAGCGCATGGGAAGAGACTTCCATAACCAGTGAACGCGCCCCGTTGCGCCGAAAATCGTTCACCAGCTTCATCAGGTCCAGCGCCTCGGGAGTGGTGTGCGGTGCCTGGCGAAGATCCGAACCGAAACGGTAGTTGATCGTACCGATCACAGCCGGATGCAGTCCTGCCTCATTGAGGATCGCTTCGAGCAGGTAGGTAATGGTGGTTTTGCCATTGGTCCCGGTGATCCCTACAGTCTGCATTGCGCGCGTCGGGTTGCCATAGAGCTCTGACGAGACCATCGCCATGGCCTGACGGGCATTGTCCACCAGCACAGTGGTCACGGCCCCGGCATGCTCCGGCAACTCCTCGCAGAAGACCACCCTCGCGCCGTTGGCAATTGCACTGGCGATATAGTCGTGCCCGTCGCTGACTACGCCGCGCAGGGCGAAAAAAGCATCATCACGATTGACCTTGCGCGAATCGTACTGCAGACCGTGCAGATCAATATCCGTGAGGCCATGGATATTTCTGACCGGGCAATTCTTCAGAAGTTCTGTTAATTTCATCGTCATCCGCCGCCACTTCAGGCTCGCTCAGGATGGTGGTGCCATGCGCACCCAGACCGGGGCACCATAGGGAATCGATGCTCCGGGAATCGGAGACTGTTCAACAACCCGGCCACGTCCTCGGAAATCGACGTTCAACTGCTTTTCTTCGATAAGCTCGAGAACCTGGCGAAAACTCAACCCGGAAAAATCGGGCATCCGCGGCCCACCGGATGTCGCGGCAACCATCAGGTTCTGAAGACTCGCCTGCTCCGGTGCGGCAGCATTGACAAATATCTGTTCCAGTGACGGCAGGTTTTCACCGTCCCGGGTCTCCTGGTTTGGCGCAACCTTGAGATATTGCATCGCCTGGGCAGCGATCTTTGAAAACACCGGTGCCGCAGTCAATCCGCCGTACACGCCTTTTTTCGGTTCGTCAATCGATACCAATATCACGATCCGCGGCGCCTCGGCCGGCAGGAAACCGATAAATGAAGCGACTCTCTTGTCCGCCGAGTAACCTCCTGTGACCGGATCAACCTTCTGCGCCGTACCAGTCTTGCCGGCAACCCTGAAGCCTGGCACTCGGGCGTTGGTCGACGTACCGTCTTCTTCTGTGGTCATCTCCATCATCTGTGCCACCCGCTGGGCCACATCCTGGGCAATCACCTTGCGTACGACTCGAGGCTGACTTTTGCGCGTCACCTGACCCTGACTATCAACTACCTGCTCGACAACATATGGCTCCATCAGGTCGCCGCCATTGGCGATCGCCGCTGTGGCCGCGGCCAACTGGATCGACGTCACGCTGACTCCCTGGCCGAAAGAAATCGCCGCCAGGTCGATTTCAAACCATTTTTCCGGTGGCCGCAATAGTCCGTTCGCCTCGCCGGGCAAGTCGATCCCGGTTGGTTCACCAAAACCGAAAGCGGCAAGATAACGATGGAAGGTTTTTCTCTCCAGCATTTTGCCAATCTTTGCCGATCCGATATTTGAACTGTACTTGATAATCTCTGCAGGGGTCAGTTTCTGATATTTCTTGTGGTCATGGATATCTTTGCCGCCAACACGGAACACGCCATTTTCACAATCAATTTTTTGTTTCGTACTGACTACTGCCTCGTTCAGTGCCGCCGCCATCAAAAATATTTTGAAGGTCGATCCGGGTTCATACGTGTCGCAGACAGCGCGATTCCGCCACTGGTAAGGCTTGTAGCGGAAGAACGCGTTCGGGTTGTAATCCGGCGCACTTGCCATGGCCAGCACTTTACCAGTTGATGGCTCCATCATGACCACGGTCCCGGCCTTGGCTTCTGTCGTGCGCAGCCCTTCGGCAAGTTCCCGCTCGGCGAGATACTGCAGGTTCTTGTCGAGCGTCAGGTACAGATCATGTCCGCGCGTTGCCCCCTGGATCTGTGGCGACCCGGCGCCCAGACCACGACCCAGCGCGTCCCGTTCCATTACCAGATATCCGCCGCGCCCGAGGATCATCTTGTCGTACTCCAGCTCCAGCCCTTCCAGGCCCTTCGGATCGAGGCCGGTGAAACCGAGCAGATGTCCGGCGATGTTGGAGTTGGGATAGAAGCGTCGGTGCTCCTTGATCATTCCGACGCCATCAAGCTTCATTGCTTTGATCTGATCGCTCTGGCTCGGCGTGATCTGGCGCTTCAGCCAGACAAAGTTTTTGCTGCCCTTCAACTTCGTTTTAATTGTTCCTGTTGAAAGACCAAGCACCCTGGCCAGGGATTTAGTTGTACCTGAAGGGTTCTGGAGCTTGCCCGGCTCGACATAAACCGAATCGACATCAACGCTGACGGCGAGTTCCTCACCGTTCCGGTCGAAAATCGTGCCGCGCTGGGGGGTTAGGGGAATGACCTTCTGATGCTGTCGCTCGGCACGTTCATCCCATTGCTGCCCCTGCAGAACCTGGAGATTGAAGGCACGTATCGCCACCAAGGCAAAACAGAGGGTAAAGACCACCCCTATCAGCCGAATGCGAAAACGGACGCCATTCTCCAGTTGCTTCATCAATCCACCGTAATCACCTGATCAGCGGAAGGCAGACGCAGACGCAGCTCCTGCCGCGCCACCCGCTCAATCCGTTCAGGGCTCCTGAGGCTGGCTGCCTCGAGACGCAGGCTTGAGGTCTCCTGTCGCAGATCGCGTAACGTACTTTCCAACTGGGACATTTCATACTCCAGGCTGGTGACCTGAACCCTGGACCAGACAAAAAAGAGCGACACCGAAAGCAGCAAGGCGATAAAACCGAGCACCGGAACCAGGTTTGGACGACGCAGGGCAAAGCCATTGATTTTCGGTAACGCTTTAAGGGTTGTGTCAGCCATCGCGGTTCTCCTCTGCTTAAATCTTTTCCATTGCTCTCAACACGGCGCTCCTGGCGCGTGGATTACTTTCTACTTCCGCGTCAGTCGCTCGCACTCCTTTTCGGGTCACAACCCTGGCGAGCGGCTGCTTCCCGCAAGCACAGACGGCCAAACGGGGAGGACAGATGCAGCCGGTGGACAGGGTCCGGAAAGCCTGTTTGACGATTCTGTCCTCGAGTGAGTGGAAGCTGATGACGACCAGCCGGCCACCGCTCTTCAATCTCCGTCGGGCAGCATCCAGGCCGGTTTGCAGGCTGTCGAGCTCCCCGTTGACATAAATTCTCAGCGCCTGGAAAACCCTGGTTGCCGGGTGGATGCGCTGTGGGCCCTTGCTGCGAGGCACAACCCGGCTGACCAGTTCGGCCAGCTGCATGGTCGTCTCGATCGGTTGCCGTTCACGGACCACCACGATTTCCCGTGCGATCCTGCCTGCCCAGCGCTCCTCGCCGTAATCACGAAAGATGCGCTTCAAATGATCTGCTTCGCCCTCGGCAATCACGCTGGCAGCAGAAATCCCTGTAGAAGGGTTCATGCGCATATCCAGAGGGCCTTCTTCCCGAAACGAAAACCCGCGACTCGGGCTGTCAAGTTGGTAGGAGGAAACCCCGAGGTCGAGCACGACTCCGTCGAGCATCGCAATCCCCAGGGCATCAAGATGAGCCTCCATCGCGGCAAAGTTGCCTTGCCGGAGCATCACCCTGTCGCCGAACTCCGCCAGGTTGCTTCCGGCAGCCTGCAATGCCTCCGCGTCATGATCGAGGCCGACCAGGATTCCATCAGGGGATGCCGCCTCAAGAATCAGGCGGGCATGACCGCCACCGCCCAGCGTACCGTCCAGGTAGGTGCCTCCACGATGGGGCTCGAGGTAGTGCAACACCTCCTCCACCATCACTGAAACATGCCTGAACACATCCGAAGTCAAAGAGCTATAATCCCAGGTCGAAACGCTTCTGCCGATCATCTGCGAGGCGCTGTTCTGCTTCAGCGAGCATCTCTAGGTATCTTGTCTTGTTCCAGATCTGGATTTTCTTCGCCCCGCCGACAATGACCACATCGCGCACGCCGTCCGTATCGAGCTGACAATACTCACGCAGGGATTGCGGCAGCTGTATGCGGCCCTGCTTGTCGAAGGTACACTGGGTTGCGGGGGTTACTGTTGTAAAGTAGAGGTCTTCCCGGAACTGGTCGTTTGGGAGCTGCGTGAATTTTTCTAGGAAAAGGTTCCACTCGGAGACGGGATACGCAACGATGCCGCAGCGATCCTGCGTCACGACCAGTGTTTCATCTTCGAACAGTTCTTTCAACTGCTCGCGAAACCTGGCCGGGATACTTGCCCGCCCTTTTGCATCGATTGAATTGAAATAGACGCCCTGGAATCCCATTTGGCCCTCTTTGGCCTAAAAATACACTATTCACCACCTTCTGGGCAAATATAGTCGCAGAGCTCTCAGCTGTCAAGAAATATTTCAATTTTCTAAGGGGTTAGGTCATTTTGTGGAGGTCAGAAAAGAGCTTCCTGATGTGCCGAGAACGGGGCCGGCAAGGGCCTTTCGCGAACAGCGGAGGGGACAAGGCCCTATTTTTCAATGAGATAGGAGAAAAAGCTAACAAATTGCATGAAGCAGGAAACGCCGCAAAGATATAAAGTTCAAAATCCGTCCAGCCTTAAAGCTGGCCTCTTCTATCCTGCAGGAACCTGCATTTCAATTTTCTCGATGCGGCGGTCAACAACCTCGCGCACTGTAAAAATGGCACCAGCCACCTCACAGACATCACCTTCTTCGGGAATACTGCCAAGCGCCCGCAACAGGAAACCGGCCAGGGTATTGACGTGCTCTTCCGAGAGGGTCAGGCCAAAGCGCCGGTTGATGTAGCGGATAGCAGTGCTGCCATCGACCAGGTACAGGCCGGGGTCGAGCTTCGTGACGAGAATTTCCTCTTCATCATACTCGTCCTGGATCTCGCCGACAATCTCCTCGACGATATCTTCAAGCGTGCAGATTCCTTCGACCCCGCCATACTCGTCGACGACGACTGCGAGGTGCAGGTGTTTGGTGCGGAACGCCTGCATCAGCGCCTCAATCGGCTTGGCTTCGGGAACAAAATACGGCGTACGGGCCAACCCGCTCAGAGAAAACTCATCCGGTCGATCAAGATAGTTGAGGACTTCCTTGGAGTGAATGATTCCGACGACACGGTCCAGGTCCCCTTCATAGACCGGAAAGCGTGAGTGGTGGGCCCGTGCCATCAACTTGACGACTTCTGAAAAGCCCGTATTGACTTCAATGCCCACCACCTCGGTACGTGGCACCATGACATCGCGGACCCGTATTTCGGAAAGGTCAATCACGCCGTGCAGCATGCGGCGTTTCTCCTTGCCGACAGCACCGGCGTGTTCACCGTATTCGATGATCGAGCGGATCTCGTCCTGGGAGATCGGGGGCCGATCGGCTTCGCCATGTAGAAAATGGATCAGCAGCTTTGAAAAGCCCCCTACCAGCCACGTCACGGGCCGAAGCAGCCAGATGAAGAAACGAATCGGATGAAGGATCGCAAACGATATCTTTTCGGGATACTGTGCTGCGTAGGTTTTCGGGCAAACTTCGGCAAAGATCAGCAGCAGTGGCGTCAGGACGATGATGGTCAAGAGTTCGCCGCGTTGGCCGAAGAAATCGATGAAAAGCGTGGTGGCAAACACCGACACCATGATATTGACAAGGTTATTGCCTACCAGTATCGCGCCCAGAAGCTTGTCGGGCCGCGCAAGAATTTCGGCCAGCATGCGCGCTCCCGGCCGGTTCTTTTCGGCGAGATATTTGACACGCAACGTGTCCATCGACATCAGCGCGGTTTCCGAACCGGAGAAAAACGCCGAAAAGATGAAGAGAAAGAACAGGCCGACGATGTGCAGCCACTGATCCTGGGTCATGGTATATAATTGTCCGTTTCAGGCTGGGACTGATTATTTGTGGTTTTGAGAGAATATAACTGACAGTGGCTGGAAAAACAATTGGTTATGTGGAGAAGTGAGAATGAATATGGGGTATGTCCCGACATACGACCACGTTGCATGAGGTCAGCATTTCTGATGTAGCAGCACCACCGGATTGATAATTTCACTCAAAACACTAAAACTCGAAGAGCAAAACTTAAAACCCGGGGGTTGCGCCCCCCGACTGCGCCTTACTCTTTTACTGGCCTAAAAGAGTAAGCAGAAAAGGGCCTGCGCTGCGCTGGGCATGTCTGGTTCGGAAGGGCGGCAACCTCAATCCGGATTGTTCTAAACGATCAAGAGTCTACGCTTCCCCCGCAGGAGCCGAGGCTCTTGAGAGCCTCTCCTGCTGTGGAGGCTTGCGTAGGTAGAGGTATGTTTTGGCTTTTCCCTTGTAAGTCACACGGAAAGGTCAGGCCCTTTGACACAGGGCCGGATCCTCTTACAGCATGTCTGTTGAGGTCATAGAAATCCCGCAGAGGAGATGCCCTCCGCAAGGAGAAAGGCACTTTTGCATACTTTTGTTGCCGGACAAAAGTATGGCGTCGGGCGGGACGCGACCCGCCGGTTTTGGTTTTAGGTTTGTAATGCGTGGCTCAGAGCTAAGATCTACCCCTCACAAAAACCTCCAAGCCGCTCACAAGGTTCCCGAAACAAAGAAAAATCTGCTATATTACCTGAACTCACAAACCTGAACGGATACAGCTATTTCACCTTGTTGGAGCAGCACCCGATGATCGACCTCTTCACCCGCCAACGCCATACCGAACTCTGTGAGGAGATCCTCCGCCACAACCGCCTCTACCACGAACTGGACCAGCCGGAAATAACCGATGCCGAATACGATGCCTTGTTCCGTGAACTGCAGGAAATCGAAGAACGGTATCCGGAGCTGGTGACGGCCGATTCGCCGAGCCAGAAGGTTGGCTCTTCGGCCTCGGACAAATTCACTCCTGTAGAACACGTCGTGCCGATGCTTTCATTGAAAAATGCCAAGAACGCCGAGGAGTTCTACGATTTTGACACCAGTTTGCGCAAGACCTTCCTGGCCCGTTCAGAGGAGCTTGAATACGCCTGTGAAATGAAAATGGACGGCGTTGCGATTGAGCTGACCTACGAGAGGGGACGGTTGACCAGAGCCAGCACCCGAGGCGACGGCTTCGTCGGTGAGGACATTACCGATAACGTCAAAAAGATTAGCGAGATACCGCACACCTTGACACCCCCCTGCCCAGAGATTCTTGACGTCCGTGGTGAGATCTATATCGACCTGGACGATTTCCAGTCACTCAATCGCGCACAGGAAGAAGCCGGCGCCAAAACCTTCGCCAACCCGCGCAACGCAGCTGCCGGCAGCCTGCGCCAGCTGGATGCCAAGATCACGGCACAACGCCCCTTGCGAATCTTCTGCTACGGTGTCGGTCGCATGCAGGGCGTTGCAACCGCAACCCAGATCGAAACCTTGCAGTACCTTGAAAAGCTCGGTCTGCGTGTCAATCTGGAGAACACGACTGCTGATCTGGGCGCTGATGCCGTGCTTAGGACTTTCAACAGCCTCCGCGACCGCCGCGAAGCCCTCCCCTTCGAGATCGACGGTGTGGTCGTCAAGGTCAACGACAGGGCCCTCCAGGAAGAACTTGGTATGGTCAGCCGTTCACCCCGCTGGGCAATTGCGCTCAAGTTTCCCCCACGCCAGGAGCAGACTATTGTCGAAGATATTGGCCTTCAAGTCGGGCGCACCGGTGCCATTACCCCGGTTGCCTACCTCAAGCCTGTGGTCATCAGCGGCGTCAACGTCTCACGGGCCAGTCTGCACAACTGGGATGAGATAGAGCGCCTCGATATTCGGATTGGCGATCATGTCATTGTAGAACGTGCCGGAGATGTCATCCCCGATGTCGTCAAGGTCCTTACAGATAAGCGCACCGGCAAAGAGCAGCAGGTTCCTCCGCCCACCGAATGCCCGGAATGCAACACCCCGGTGCAGAAGAGCCCGGACGAGGTCGTGCCGCGTTGCAACAACCCGCAATGCCCCGCCCAGGTTATCGAAAGCTTCCGGCATTTTGTTTCGCGCGACGCGATGGATATCGAAAGTCTCGGCGTAAAGCAGCTTGCCCAGCTAATGGCCGCCGACAAGATCAAGGATGTCGCTGACCTGTACTTGCTGAGCAAGACAGATATGTTTGCCATGGAGCGCATGGGCGACATCCTGGCAGAGAAGCTGTTGCGTTCCATCGAGGTCAGCAAAACCCGGCCACTCTCGAGACTCCTCTTCGGCCTCGGCATCCGCTACGTCGGCAGGAACACCGCGAAGATCCTCGCCAAGCGTTTTGCATCGCTCGATGACCTGGCCAGATGTACGGTTGAACAACTGCTCGCAATCCACGAGATTGGCGAGAAGGTCGCCGAGTCGATCGTCGATTATTTCAGCAATCCCGAGAAGATTTTGTTATTGGCAAAGCTGAAGCAGGCCGGTGTTGATCCGCAGGGCGAAGTGGTCATCCAGCAGGATGGCCCTCTCACAGGGAAAACATTCGTCATCACCGGTACCCTGTCGAAATGGTCACGCAAGGAGGCCGAAGAGTTGGTTGAACAGCTTGGCGGAAGGGCGGCCGGTTCCGTCAGCAAAAGAACCGACTACGTCGTTGCCGGTGACAATGCCGGGAGCAAACGTGTCAAAGCGCAAAGGCTTGGCGTTGAGATTCTGGATGAAGAAGCCTTTGCAAAGCTTATCGGAGATATCTCATGAGCAAGGCTAGGGCAGAGATCACAGTCCACGGTCGTGTGCAAGGCGTGTTTTTCCGCCAGTCAACCGTGGAAATGGCGAGGACAATCGGGTTGACCGGACTGGTCAGAAACTGCCCGGACGGTACGGTTGCCGCGATCTTCGAAGGTGAGAGCAACATGGTAAAACAGGCCATAGAGTGGTGTCATCATGGCCCGCCGGCGGCCCGGGTCAGCAACGTCGAAGTGGACTGGCAGAGTTATCGCGGCGAGTTCGAATCTTTCGGTACAGGGTATTGAACAAACCTCCGCCGGGGTCAAAAAAAAGAGCAGCCAAGCGGCTGCTCTTTTCTCGACCCATGACTGAAGGAGGCAATCAATCAGAAGCGGATCAGCGCTCCGGCGTGCGGACCGGAGAATTTTGCATCAATCAGAACACCATCTTCATCAATATCCATATCCAGATGCCGGTAGCCGGCGAAAATTGCCACCATGGGAATCGGTGAATATTCCACCTGGGCATCGATATCCGTTAAGCTGTTGCCATGATACTCCATGTAACCTACCCGACCGACCAAACCGAGATAATCGGCGATGCCGATGCGGGCTCTCGCTCCCAAAGACGGGATCGGCACACCGACGCTCTCTGACTCTTGCGTGGCAAGCCCCTTCTCTTGCAGTTCGACCCGGGTATCGATGTACTTTATCGCCACTTCCGGACCGAACTGAATCCGCAGCGGCAGGTCGTCCATATTGATCAGGAACCAGGCCAGGCCGGCTTCGTAGATATCGATATCTATATCACTGTCAATTCGTTGCCCTGCGACGAAAGTTTCACCGTTGAAATCGATGTCCCGGGACAGGACGCTTGACCCGCTGAAGCTCATCGGCATGTAGCTGGCAAAGAGTCGAACCCCCCCCAACTGAAAAGCTGCTTCGGCGAAGAAACCGTCGTCGTCATCGATCCCCAGGTCACCTTCGATGTCCAGGGCGTCTCCGCCGACACCAACATCTCCGGAGGGCTCAAGCTTGTAATAGCCCCCTTTTAGCGAGACGATCTCATCGGCCAGGGTTGGAGAGGCCAGGCAACCTGCCAGCGCTGCGACAATCATCACTCGTTTGGTGAAAAACATGGGCCGCCTCCACTCCTGAACTGCATTCAGTTCTGCAGCTCTGTCGTCTGCTGTTCACAGAGAACAAGAGCAAGGGGCGTTCCAATTCATCGGCAGCGCTATAAGATAAGATAAAAACGGATAGATTCCGGCGGATTGGACAGGTGTCTTTTTTACCGGGAATCCAGGTTTCCGCGTTGGCGGGAGGAGGTGCTGACAATCATGGGCAGGAGCATATGCGAAATGACCGGGTACCGGGTATCCTGATGCAGACACGTCACGGCCCTGGACGAGCTGAGGATCGTCGCGTGGCGCGACCCGGTTGCCGTCAGTCTGCCCTGTCTTCTTCTGTCAGAGTGAGACTTTCCCGGTACACATCACTGACAGGCAGACCATATTCCTTGGCGATCACCTTGACAGCGTCGCGACGTGACAGGCTTTTTTCATCCAGCAGGTCGCGCAAGGCATCACGCGCATTCATCTGCGGACCCTCGGCGCTTGGCGGAAGGATCAGAACGATCTCGCCTTTCACCGGTTGTCGCGAAAAGTGTGCGACAGCGTCATCTACCGTGCCGTGAAAAAACTCCTCGTGCATCTTGGTCATTTCTCTGGCAACAACCAGCGAACGCTCTCCGCCTAAAACCTGCGCCAGGTCGTTCAGAGCGGCCGTCAACCGGTGCGGAGTCTCGTAGAAGACCAAGGTGCGCTGTTCACCAGCCAGGCGTTTGAGCAGGTCGGTGCGCGCCTTGGCGCGCGCTGGCAGGTAACCTTCAAAAGCGAAACGATCGGTTGCCACTCCGCAGGCACTGAGCGCCGCGACCAGGGCCGACGCTCCAGGGATCGGCACTACCGGCACGCCGGCACCCCTGCAGGAGGCGATCAGGCGATAACCGGGATCCGCGATACAAGGTGTCCCGGCGTCGCTGATCAGGGCAACATTTTCACCGGCCTGCAGGCGTTCCAGGATTTCTCCGTACCGCTGCCGCTCGTTATGGTCGTGGTATGACAACAACGGCTTGCGGATACCGAAACGATCGAGGAGTTTGCGACTGTGACGGGTATCCTCTGCAACCACCAGGTCAACGTCACCGAGGGTTGATACCGCCCGATAGGTGATGTCTTCGAGGTTGCCGATCGGTGTCGCCACCACGTAGAGCGTGCCCGGGACCTGTTTGCCCTGCCCTTCCTGCATAACGGTCAGGAGCCCTTCCTTTTCTTTCCGGCAGCAAGCTGGTCGAGTTCAGCGAGCCACAGTGCAGCGCTGGCATCACTCGGCATGCGCCAGTCCCCACGGGGCGACAGGGAAACCGTGCCGACCTTGGGACCGTCAGGCAGGCAGGACCTCTTGAATTGCTGGGAGAAGAAGCGGCGGTAGAAAAGCTTCAGCCACTTCAGGATCTCGTCCCGTGGGTAGTCTTCCACAAACGCCCGTGAAGCAAGTTCCAGTATCTTGCGCGGGGCAAACTGGTTGCGAACCACATGGAAGAGGAAGAAATCGTGCAGGTCGTAGGGGCCGACATGGTCCTCGGTCTTCTGAGCAATCTCGCCGGATTCATCCGGTGGCAGCAATTCAGGGGAAACCGGGGTCGCGCAGATATCGCGCAGGACGTCTGCCGCTCTGCCGCTGAATTCGGCCTCGGCGCACCATTCGATCAGATAACGCACGAGCGTTTTCGGAACTGACGAATTGACCCCGTACATAGACATGTGATCGCCGTTGTAGGTGGCCCAACCGAGCGCCAGCTCCGACAGGTCGCCGGTACCGATGACCAGGCCGCCGACCTGGTTCGCCAGGTCCATGAGGATCTGGGTCCGCTCGCGGGCCTGGGAATTCTCGTAGGTGATGTCGTGGTTCCCGGGGTCTTGACCGATATCGGCAAAGTGTTGATGGACGGCGGCATCAATACTGATTGTGCGGAGACTGACACCCAGCTCACCAGCAAGGGTCGCTGCGTTCCCCCGGGTCCTGTCGGTGGTCCCGAAACCGGGCATCGTTATAGCCAGGATATCGCCCCTGGACCAGCCAAGGCGATCGAAAGCTTTGATTGTCACCAACAGGGCCAGGGTCGAGTCGAGGCCACCGGAAATCCCCACCAAGGCCTTCTGGCTGCCGGTATGCATCAGGCGTTTCATCAAACCCGTTGTCTGGATGGCAAAGATTTCTTCACAGCGGGTCTGCCGTTCGACGGTGCCCCCCGGAACGAAAGGGGTCTTGGTCATTGGCCTGAGCAGTTTGTCTGCATCACGCACCGTGACCTCGACCGGCACCAGCAAAAAGTCCTGCTCCGCCTGGCAGGCGGCAAAGCTGTTGTTGCGCAAGCGCTCGTGGACCAGCCGCTGGATGTCAATATCGGCAATGGCGATCTGGCTGGTAAACTGGAAACGTTCGGTTTCATCAAGAATTTGACCGTATTCCGCGATCAGTGAATGCCCGGAGAAAACCAGGTCGGTACTCGATTCACCCGGCCCGGCCGATGCGTAAACATACGCGGCCAGACAGCGCGCCGACTGTGCCTGGACCAGGGCCCGGCGATAATCGCATTTCCCCAGGATCTCGGGACTCGCAGACAGGTTGATCAGCAGGGTCGCACCGGCAGAGGCCATGGCGCCACTCGGGGGGCTGGCCACCCAGGCATCTTCGCAGATTTCGATGCCGAACAGGCAGTCCGGCATGCCATCTACGTCAAACAGCAGGTCGGTACCGAACGGCGGGGCTTCTTCGAGCCAGGCCAGCTGGTCATCGACCAGATCTAGGGCGCTTGAGAACCAGCGTTCCTCATAGAACTCCTGGGTGTTCGGCAAGTAGGTTTTCGGCACCACGCCACAAATTCGTCCATGGCTCATGACAACGGCCGCGTTGAACAATCGCCCGGACTGGCGGACCGGTGCGCCGACAATCAGGATCATCCCGGTCTGGTCACTCAGGGTGGTCAGGGTGTTGAGCCCCTCACGGACCCGTTCAAGCAGGCTCTGCTGGTAAAACAGATCACCGCACGAATAGCCGGTCAGGGACAGCTCGGGGAAGACCACCAGCTGCGCCCCCTGGTCAGCAGCCTGCAGGGTTGCCTCTTCAATAGCGGCCAGGTTGAAGTCAACATCGGCAACTTTTAGCGCTGGTGAGACCGCCGCAACCCTGATCATACCCATTTCCCGCAGCAACATTGACACTGGCAACTCCTTGAATCGGCAAGTCAGGTAATGGAAATAACTGAAAGAACTACTATTTTAATTGGCTAATGGGGGAAAAGCAAACAGAACAAACGACCCGGTCCATTTGGGGACAGTTCGGCAACCGGCAGAATCAGGCTTCGAAAGCCCCGGGGAGGTGTTCAACCTCGAGGTCACTGCCTTTGACCAGGATCGAGACTACGTCGAAACGTGGCTGCAGGCCTTTTCCCGGGCTGTTGTTCAGATACCACTTGGCCGCCCGGATGATCTGCCGCTGCTTGCGCGGGCCCACAGCTTCAGCAGGAGAGCCGAAGGCCGAACTGCGCCGGGTCTTAACCTCGACGAAAACCAGGGTGCGCCGATGCCGTGCGACCAGGTCGATCTCACCGACCGGCGTGTTGAGGTTACGTTGCAGGATTGTCATGCCAAGCCGCTGCAAGTACTGCGCAGCGGCATCTTCGCCCATGCGCCCCAGGCTCAGCCTTGCTTCAGTCATGGCGTTTCACAGTATTCCCTGACCCCGGCGAAGGTTCGCCGATGGCAGACACACGGCCCAAACAGGGCCACAGCTTCGCGGTGTTTCTGACTGCCATAGCCCTTGTGGCCGGAGAAACCGTACTCAGGGAAGAGCCGGTCATAGGTGAGCATGATGCGGTCCCGCACGACCTTGGCGACAACCGATGCCGCGGCGATCGAAAGTGAACGGCAGTCGCCCTTCTTCAGTGTCTTCTGTTCAATCTCCAAAGGAACGGGGGTAATCCCGTCGACCAGAAGAAAATCCGGTGCAACCGGCAGGCGCTGCACAGCGCGGGACATCCCCAGCAGAGTCGCCTGGAGGATGTTGATCCGGTCAATTTCAGCGGCCCGGCTGACACCTATGCCAACAGCCAGGGCCTGCTCGCAAATCATCGGGAAGAGTTGATTGCGTTTTTTTTCGGAAATCTGCTTGGAATCATTCAGCCCGGGCAGGTCAAAATTCTCCGGCAGGATCACCGCGGCTGCGACAACCGGACCGGCCAGAGGGCCGCGGCCGGCCTCATCGATGCCGGCAACAGCACGGTAGCCGCGACGCCGCGCCAGAGCCTCGAAGAAAAGCTGTGATTGTGGTGTTTCCGAGAAGAGTTCCATTGACCAAGACCTTGCAGGATTGGCCAACAGTATTCATGAATTGGCGGGGCAATTCAATAAAAAGAAACCGGCAATATCCGCTGCTAAGGGATCCCCGGCAAAGCCGGCAACCTCAGACGACAGTTCTGCGGTCGGCAAGAGCAGGATAATCGTTGTCCTTCTCCAGGTCTCTCAATGGCCCTGTTCTGACAACAATCCAACCGTCAGATCGCCTGAACCTGGCCACCCGGTCCAGAGAGAGAAAAACATTAAACGCCTGCTTGGCCATCTGACAGACCGCACCATCTTTTAACTCGACATCGACTTTCATGGACATTTTAAAGTTACTCCAGCTTACGCAGACCTAAAAAACATCGGTAAATTAATATATTATCAGTTTACACCAGTACCGACTCAGGTCAACGGAATAAAGGGATTAACAGCGTCTGGGCGTCCCGATCCAGGAGCCCAATGGTCATCTTTTGCAGGGCCCTGCAAGCACCGTGGATGTCAGACAAAAAAAGCCCCGACCGATTGGCCGGGGCTTGAAAAGATTATGTGTTGCCCGCTTAGCGGAAGCGCACTTCCTTGATACGAGCGGCTTTGCCCTGCAAATTGCGCAGGTAGTACAGTTTGGCGCGACGAACCCGACCGACCGTCATCACCTCAACCTTGTCGAGGACCGGTCCGTGCAGAGGGAAAACCCTCTCTACGCCCATGCCATTAGAGACCTTGCGTACGGTAAAGGTCGAACCGACACCGCTGTTACGACGCTTGATGCAGACGCCCTGAAAGACCTGGATCCGCTGCTTGTCGCCCTCAGTGATCTTGACGTGTACACGCAGTGTATCCCCTGCTTTGAACTGGGGGATATCTTTCCTCATATTTTCCATGCCGATGTAATTGACAACGTTCATCGTTTTAGCCTCCTCAGATAAGCGAACCGCTTATTTACCGTATTATAGAGAAAAGAGTCAAGACAAAAAAATGATTTTTTTCCTTCAATCTGCGCTGTGCGGCGTCGTTGCGAGCTCTTTGTCGAGACGGGCTTTTGCGGCTCGCATCATCTCAGGGCCCGACAATACGAATCGATGCGTTTGCGAGCATCGACTCCATCTCCTGCAGGACCCGCGGGGCATCTTCGGGAGCCGTAAAATAGAGGAAGAACCAGGACCTTTCAACCGTACCGACGTAGCCCCGGAAAATCATCGGGACGCCATGTTTCAGAAATTTCACCGAGAGCAGGTATGTGTCCCCTGCACCATCAAACTTGACTGCCTTGACGTCCCATACAGCGTCTGACACATCATTCTCTATTGCCAGGCTGCGGGCGGCGTATTCTGCAGAATTTTTCAGCGCCCCGGAGCTCGGAGCCGACGCCCCTTCATCAAGCGGGCTGAAGTCGATATCGAGGTGCGCACCGCTGGAGGCATGGTAGACGATCGCTTCATTCGTCGCCAGCCTCTTGCGGGCGACTATCTCAATCTGCTCCGGTGTCGCTTTGGCTGCTGCAGGTTCATGGGCGACGTGACGAGCCATCTCCTGCACCAGCGCCTCGGGCGGATCGGCCAGGTACACCGTCCAGCCGTCGACAGGATCGAGGGTAAAGACCAGGTCCTTGGCAACAGTGATGCCGCCAGCGGCAGAAGAGGCCGTAAACAGGGACGACACCAGAACGGCAAGCAACAGGCTCCTGAACATATCCATCCTCCAGCCTTCAAGGTGTAAGCATTGTACCTCATGCCATACGGGCATGCACGGCGCTTTGAAAACTGCTGAGGCTATGGCAGGGGCTGGGTCGAATCCTGTTCGCCGAGCAACCGGTCGATGACAACCGCGGCAGCAGTGCGCACAGAGAGATGATTGTAACGACCAGCCCGAACCGGGGCCAGGCAGGGACGTTCAGACGTGTACAGCTCCTTGGCCAAACCATGTCCGGTACCGAAGACCAGCAACACGGGCTGTCGTGCAGCCAGCCCTCTCGCGTCCGCGTAGTCGATGCCGTTCTCGTGGCCGGCACCGGTCAGGACGACGACCCCTTCCTGTCCATTCAGGGAGTACCAGTCTGCAAAGGCAGCATCAAGGCTATTCATCACCTGCAGGCAGTCGAGGGCGCGACGCCGGTCAGGGTTGTAGCTGGCGCCATACCCTTCCTGCCAATGCTTGACAATCCGGGCGGTAAGGAGTTGCTGTTCAACGGCGGGAGTCACAATATAATAGCGGCACAGGCCGTAAGTCGTTGCCAGGCGGGCCAGATCATGGATGTCCAGGTTGGTGACCGCGGACGTCACCACATCACCGCGTCGGTCCAGGACCGGGTGGTGCACCAGAGCAATCGCCATCGGCTTGAGCATTACGTGGTCTGCTTTCCTGACAAGAGCCGCAACTCTTCGAGAAAACGTCGATCGTCGGTGGTCAAAGGGGCCTTATCAAGCAGTTCCGGTCGACGCTCCAGGGTGCGTCGAAGCTGTTCGCGGCGTCGCCACCGGGCAATCGCCTGGTGGTTGCCGGAGAGCAGGACTTCAGGGACGCACATGCCGTTGAATTCTGCCGGACGCGTGTATTGCGGATACTCGAGCAGTCCATCGCTGAAACTGTCCGTCAGGGCACTGCCCGGAGCGCCGAGAACTCCCGGCACCAAGCGTGCCGTCGCATCGAGAACCACCGCCGCCGCCAATTCGCCGCCGGTCAGGACAAAATCACCCAGGGAGACTTCATCATCAACCAGTGACCGGACCCTCTCGTCGTAGCCCTCGTAACGGCCGCAGACAAAAACCAACCCGGACTCCCTCGCTATAGCGTTCGGCATCGGTCTGCCGGAAAGGTCGTCCCTGCGGCGACATGAGCAGGACGCGGGATTGCGGGGTCTGCTTTTTCAGGTCGGCCAGGGCAAGGGCGATCGGATCAACCTTCATGACCATGCCGTCACCGCCGCCGTAAGGGGTGTCATCCGTTACCTGGTGCCGGCCTTCCGCCCAATCGCGCAAGTTGTGCAGGTTGACAGTGATCAACCCCTTGTCAACCGCCTTGCCGAGGATACTCGCCTGGAAAGGGCCTTCAAACATGGCCGGGAAAAGAGTCAGGATATCGAAACGCATAAGTTTATCACTGCAACAGGGTTAAAGGGTGGTTGGAGCCACCAAGGCACGGAGACACCAAGACAGCCAGACCGGCTCAGAAATTTTCTCACTTCGATTTTTATAACGCCAACACTTTAATGTGTGGTTTTCGTGTCTTTGCGACCTGGTGGCCATGTTTTCGATTCGTCGACTTAGACATCAGAGACTGTCATCAGCATCCGGGATCAGCCCTTCCGGCAGATCAACATGCAGACGCTGCTTGTCGCGATCAAGCTCCACCAGGAAAGGCTCGACAGCCGGGACCAGGATTTCTCCTGCCGGGCCCTCGATTTCAATAATATCGTGTGCCGGAGTGCTGAACATGCCGACGACCTGACCGATCTCGCCGTGCTGACGATCGACCACGGTCATGCCTTCCAGTTCGGACCAGTAGAACTGGTCATCCTCCAATTCCGGAAGGTCGACGTTAGCCATCAGCACGTATGCCCCGACCAGGCCTTGCACTGCGATGAGGTTCTCCAATCCGGAGAGCCTCAACAGGATATTCTGCTTATGGGGAGAGGAGCGGACAGCTTCGTGTCGGACCAGGAGGCCCTCGCTGTCTCTGAGATAAACCGTTCGGGCACCCGGCAAAGCCAAGCCCCCGGTCGGCAATGGTCGAATTTTCAGGTCGCCCTTGAGACCGTGAGTGCCGACGACGACACCCACTTCCAGCAAATCTTCCGACTTGTCTTTCATCATTCCAGGATCTGCAGCACAGCTCTCTTGTTCTCGCGTGTCGCCTTGGCGTTCAGCAGGGTACGCATGGCCTTGGCCGTTCGCCCCTGCTTGCCGATGATGCGTCCCATGTCCTCCTGGGCAGCAGCCAGCTTGACGAGAACCGTACCGCCGACGTCCACCTCTTCAGTGACGGTGATCGCGTCCGGATTGTCCACCAGAGCTTTGGCGATGAATTCGATGAGCTCTTTCATGGCGTCCTTCCTTTGTTGACAGGAGTCAACTTCCTCGGGCGCCGCAAAAGCTCAGGGATTTAAGCCTGCTTGAACTTGGCCCAGATCCCCTGCTTGCGCAGCAACTGACGAACCGTGTCGGTCGGCTGAGCACCTTTGTTCAGCCACTCAAGGGTCCGCTCTTCAACAACGTTGAATATTGGGGGATCCTGCTTCGGATCGTATTGCCCCAGTTTTTCAATAAAACGGCCGTCACGGGGGAACCGCTCGTCCGCAACAACAACCTGGTAAAAAGCTTTCTTCTTGGCGCCACCGCGGGCCAGCCTGATTTTTACTGCCATTGACTTCTTTCCTCCTGAGCTTGTGACTCTTGTTAATTTAGAGGGGAACCCCTGTGTGATTGTTTATTTACGTGTCATGCCGATCCGACACCGGATCGGGCAGTTGCTTACATCGGAAAGCCCCCGGGACCCATCATGCTGCGGATACCTTTGGGACCCATCTTCTGCATTTTTTTCATCATTTTCTGGGCTTCGGTGAATCTTTTCAGCAGCTGATTGACGTCCTGCACCCTCGTGCCGCTGCCATTGGCGATACGCAACCGCCTCGAACCGTTGATGATCTTGTGATTGCGTCGTTCCTTGAGCGTCATCGAGTTGATGATCGCCTCGATCTTTTTCAGCTCATCGTCGGGGAGCTGCATCCCATTCATCTTCTTGAGCGCTTTGCCCGCCCCCGGAATCAGTGACAGCATCGACTCCATCGATCCCATCTTCTTGATCGTCTTGAGCTGTTCCTTGAAGGTCTCCAGGGTGAAACCGTCATCACGGAGACGCTGCTCCAGGTTGGCGGCTTCCTTTTCATCAAAAGCGGCTTCGGCCTTCTCGATCAGGGAGAGGACATCTCCCATACCCAGAATCCGCTGGGCCATCCTTTCGGGATGGAAGGACTCCAGGGCCTCCAGCTTTTCTCCCATGCCGACCAGCTTGATCGGCTTGCCCGTGACTGCCCGTATCGACAGGGCGGCACCACCGCGGGCATCGCCATCCAGCTTGGTCAAAATGACCCCGGTCAGGCCAAGTCGCTCGTTGAAAGAGCTGGCCACGTTGACCGCGTCCTGGCCGGTCATGGCATCTGCCACCAGCAGGATTTCTCGCGGCTCCACGCTGGAGCAAATCCTCTCCAGCTCCTGCATCAGCGTATCATCGATATGCAGGCGGCCGGCGGTATCAAGTATCAGTGTATCGTAACCCTGCCGGTCGGCAAACGCGAGGGCCTGACGGCAAATCTCAACCGGGTCCTGATCGGCCCGGCTGTCGAACACCGGGACATCGATCTGACGACCGAGGGTTTTCAGCTGTTCTATCGCAGCAGGCCGATAGACGTCGGCCGGGACCAGTAGCGGATTACGCTTTTCCCGGCGCAGCTTGAGGGCCAGTTTGCCGCAGGTTGTGGTCTTGCCCGCGCCCTGCAGGCCGCAGAGCATGATCGGCACCGGCGGACGGGCGTCCAAATCAAGCTGGTTATTTTCCGACCCGCCCATCAACCGGCCCAGTTCGTCACGCACGATCTGGATGACCTGTTGACCCGGGGTCAAACTCTCCAGGACATCATGACCGACCGCACGGTCACGAACCGCAGCCACGAAATCCTTGACAACCTTGAAATTGACATCCGCTTCCAGAAGTGCCAATCGCACTTCGCGCAGGGCCTGCTGGATGTTCTCTTCGGAGAGGCGCCCACGTCCGCGCAACTGCTTGAAAACTTTGTCAAATTTCTCGGTTAAGGTGTCAAACATCTGCCCGTCACTCTATTGCCCGGATTCCAGTATGGACAAATGTTGCACTTTAGTGAACCCGTAATGACTTTGTCAAGCGAAAACCGGGTACCTTGCGGCTCCGCCGCTGCATCACTCAACCGGGTTCAACCGCCAGGTAGGCCCCTGCTTTGCGTTGGTGCAATTCAACCGGCGGGAGGTTTTCGTCGGCAAGCACCGCCAGCAGTTCATCTCTGACTTCAGGCGAGAAACGCAAGGCAAGGCCGCAGTCTGAGTTCAGCTGCCGGGGAACCGGAATCAACAGAAAATCGACCTTCGCAGACTTGAGAATTTTCTCGGCCTTGAGAACCCGGTGGATCGAATGGAATATAGCGACGAAGTCGTTCTCTTTAACCATCAACACATCCTGTATAAGTTTTCAGCGGCGGGCATCATGCCACGATTGGCTGACCGTGGCAAGATTTGCGTCACAGCCGGAGAAAACAGGCATAGCAATGTCAACGCAAAGAGCGCAAAGAGCAGAAGGCTCCCATAAAACCTGCTCGCTCTGTCCTTGCAAGGTGTTAAGCATATAATTAAGTTCTCTGCGTTCTTTGCGTCTCTGTGTTAAACCAGTCTTTCTTGTCAAAAAACAAGGCCACCCGAGATCGGGTGGCCTTGGGGAAACATTTGTAACCCAGATGATGCCTAGAAGTGATGCACGAACCTCAGGTTGTAACGCTCACCTTCGGGGCGACTCTCCGCGTCACTTTCGAAGTAGGCGTTGACAAACAGATGTGTATCCTGGGAAAAGTGCCAGACGGCGCCGGGCCCGATGGCAAAGACCTTCTCTTCCATGCCCTTCTCTTTGTCTCCGGCAACCTCGGTATCTGAAATCTGGTCAAACCAATAGCCGTTGATACCTAGACGTAATTGCTTAGGCAGAACTTCGTAGGCAGCGGAGAAATTTGCGTGTACAGCTTCGCCTGGCTCAAGATCAACACTAGCGGGTCCGTAATCATCATTCTTATCATTCCAAAGATAGTGTAGACGCCAAGAGACTGTTGCCTTTGGGCCAAGGAAAACAGTCGCAGCCCAGTAAGGGTTAAAGGAGAAGTGATTGCTCCCCGGGTTGAGAGCTTTTTCATTATCATACTTACCGGTCGGAAAAATGGTCTGCAATTCGATACGGTTGAGCATCAAAGGTCCGTTGGCTCCCATGATCGGGTCCCACTGAAGGTAAGGGCCAATCGAGAAGGTCACCAAGTCCGGTACCATTATCTTCAAGACAAGCGAGATTACTTCCCATATCAAGGACAACAATCGGCAGCATAACATTCATACCCCATTTGCCACCGAACAGAAGCGGCCTGATCAGACTGATAGATCATACTGGTTCATCAGAATCCAGACATCCACATCAACATCAACCTGGAGGGCCAATCCTTCAGATTGTCCGCAGTATAGAACTGCAGGTATTCAGAGAGATAATGTCCGGGACCGGCAGGTGGCCCACCATCAAGGAAACTCGTAAAACCGAGATTGACGTTCGGTTGCAAATAGGCAAAAACCGAGCCGGAAAATAACAGCAGAGCAACCAAGACACACAGTAGCAAACGCAAATGTTTCATTGTTTTACCTCCCTAGAACCCTAATTATTAGCCAGACCATTCATCTGACAGATGTTGGCAAGCATCACCGTTATTGGCATTTTTGTCAAGTTTCCGCAGCAGCTTAATGCGCCTCGCGCCAATTGCGACCGCTGCCAACTTCGACGAGAAGCGGCACGGTCAGGTCGACAGCCCCTTCCATCTCTGTTTTGACAAGCGCCGAGACCCTTGCGAGTTCGGCCTGCGGGACGTCGAAGACCAGTTCATCATGCACCTGCAGAAGCATACGGGTTTGCAGCCCTTCACCGGCAAGACTGGCAGCAATCTTGACCATGGCAAGCTTGATGATGTCGGCAGCCGAGCCCTGTACCGGGTAGTTGATGGCGTTGCGTTCCGCGTAGCCTCTCACCGCACCGTTTTTGCTGTTGATTTCCGGGATCGCACAGCGTCTGCCGAGCAGGGTCGTGACGTACAGCCTTTCGCGGGCTTGGGCGATACAGGCGTCCATGAAAGTGCGGATACCGGGATAGCGTTCAAAGTAGGTATCGATGAACTGCTGCGCTTCGCGCCGGTTGATGCCAAGCTGCTTGGCCAGACCGAAGGCGCTGATCCCGTAGACAACACCGAAATTGATCGCCTTGGCCGCGCGCCGCTGTTCGTCGGTCACCATCTCGGGGAAAAGGCCAAGGACCTCGCTGGCCGTGCTGCGATGGATATCCTCGCCACGGGCAAAGGCCTCCTTGAGCGCCGGTTCATCGGCCATATGGGCGAGGATGCGCAATTCAACCTGCGAGTAATCGGCCGACAGCAGGACACAGCCATCGGACGGGATGAACCCCTCGCGGATACGCCGGCCTTCCTCGGTGCGGATCGGGATGTTCTGCAGGTTGGGATCACTCGATGAGAGCCTGCCGGTGGCCGTCACCGCCTGGTTGAAGCTGGTGTGGATACGGCCTGTTTCGGGATGGATCAGTTTCGGCAGCGCGTCGGTGTATGTCCCTTTCAATTTCATCAGCGAACGATAATCGAGGATCTTCGCGGCTATCTCGTGTTCCTCGGCGAGATTATTCAGCACCTCCACGTCGGTCGACCAGCCGGTCTTGGTCTTCTTGCCCTTGGGCAGGCCAAGATCCTCAAAGAGCACTTCGCCGAGCTGTTTCGGCGAACCGATATTGAAAGGGCCGCCGGCCAGCTGGTGGATATCAGCCTCGAGGACGGCAAGTTTCTTCTCCATTTCGGCGGAAAGCCCACCGAGGAACTCCGGGTTAATGCGAATGCCGGCCTGCTCCATTTCGACCAGGATCTGCAGCAGAGGCATCTCCACGTCGTTGAACAGGCGGTCCTGCTCTTGCGCGGTCACCATCGGCACAAGTTTTTCGTAAAGGCGCAGAGTAATGTCGGCGTCCTCGGCGGCATAATTGGTCGCCTTTTCAACCTCGACCTCGTCGAACCTGATCTGCTTCTTGCCGCTGCCGGCGACCTCACTGTAGCTGATGGTATGGTAGTTGAGCAGCTCGGCGGCGAGGTTGTCCATGCCGTGTGATCGGGCGGCCGGATTGGCCAGGTAGCTGGCCAGCATAGTGTCATAGATCGGGCCGCTGACTTCGACGCCGGCGCGCGCCAGGACCAGGATATCGTATTTGAGGTTCTGTCCGATCTTCAGGTGGTGGGGCGAAGCGAGCAGCGGTCTGACTGCATCGAGGACCCTGGCGAGCGGCAGCTGCTCAGGCATCCCGAGGTAGTGGTGCCCGACCGGGACGTACCAGGCCTCACCCGCGGTCACGGCAAAGGAAAACCCCACCAGTTCGGCACGCATGGCATCCAGGCTGGTGGTTTCCGTGTCAAAAGCGAACCGCTGCGAGCCTTCAAGCGCTGTGACCAGTTCTGCAAGTCCGGATTCCGATAAGACCGCCCGGTAGCCTGCGCTTTCAGCGCGATCCTTTGTGTCAACGGCAAACTCCTGGAGAAGCTTGTAAAACTCACACTCCTTGAAAAGATTCGTCAAGGCTTCACGGTCTGGCTCGGTCAGGGTAAAGTCATGATCATCAACCGCCAGGTCAAGATTATCAACCAGCGTCACCAGTTTCTTGGACAGCCTCGCCAGATCGGCAAAGTTCTCCAGGTTCTCACGACGCTTGCCCTTGAGTTGATCAAGGTTGGCGAGCAGCGTCTCGACATCACCGTACTCGTCGATCAGCATTTTTGCGGTTTTCTCGCCGATCCCGGGGACGCCGGGGATATTATCGGAGCTGTCCCCCGACAGGGCCTGGACCTCAACCACCTTGTCCGCGCCGCCAAAACGCTCGGTGACTTCAGCGGGACCGTAGATCTTGTCCTTCATGGTGTCGAGCAGGTGAACGCGATCGCTGACGATCTGCATCAGGTCTTTGTCTCCGGTCACCACGGTGACTTCCATCCCCTGGGCGGCGAACTTCTTCGCCAGGGTGGCGATAATATCATCTGCTTCGTAACCGGGCATTTCGATACCCGGCAGGCCGAAGGCCTCCACCACCCTCTTGATATAAGGGATCTGTGTCACCAGGTCTTCAGGCATCGCCGACCGGTTGGCCTTGTAGTCGGGATAGAGGTCTTTACGGAAGGTCGGCCCCTTGCTGTCGAAAATCACCGCCAGTTGATCCGGTTTCAGGTCGCGCATCACTTTGAGCAGCATATTGGTGAAGCCGTAGATGGCGTTGGTGGCCATCCCCTGCGAATTACTCAGATGACGAATGGCATAGTAGGCGCGGTAGATATAACTCGAGCCGTCGATCAGGAAAATCCTGTGGGGCTGGGCAGGCATATGGCGATGCTCCTTCAGGGTCAGGTGGCGGGCATTATTTCACAAGATGACCTGGAGGCAAAGGAGAAGAAAATCCCGGCCAAACTAAATATGACCATTAACTCGCCAAGACGTGGTTGACAATACGACCTGAAATGATTAGCTTTTCTAAGGATTTATCTTTGCGATGGGGAGCTGCATCCATGCACGATGAGAATGAATTTGAGGATATGATGTCAGATTTTGAAATCGATCACGACAAAATGAATGAAATTATCGAGGAGCACGCCAGCGAGGGGGGCTTGGTGGTGGCCTCGGAGGTCCTGCCGACCGGATTGCCGATCATACCGCTGCGCCCGCGACCGGCCTTCCCCGGCATCATGATCCCCCTGGTTCTCAACGGCCAGGCGCAGGTGGCGGCAATGCATCAGGCCATGGAGCACCAGGCCCAGTCGATCGGCCTGGTCATGGTCAGAGAGCTTGATGGTGATGACGGCATTGAGAACCTGCACAAGGTCGGCGTCGCCGCAAAAATCATCAAGGTCCTCCACACCGAGAAGAACGCAGCACATATCCTGGTCAACAGCATGGAACGTTTTGAGATCGAAGAGATCCAGGCGCGCGGGCTGACGATATATGCGCGGGTACGCTACCACTTCGCCACCGAGCTTTCGGTCAACCCGGAGCTGCGCGCCTATTCGATGGCGATCCTTTCCACGCTCAAGGAACTTGTCCAGATCAACCCGCTCTACAGCGAGGAGATCAAGCTCTTTCTGAACCGTTCCAGTCTCGACGACCCGGGTCGCCTGGCCGATTTCGCTGCAAACCTGACCAATTCAGATGGTCAGCAGCTGCAGGACATCCTGGCCACTTTTGATGTCCGCAAACGCATCGACAAGGTGCTCGTCCTGCTCAAGAAGGAGCTGGAGGTGTCGCGCCTGCAAACCAAGATCTCCAAGCAGATCGAAGAGAAGATTTCCGCCCAGCAGCGCGAATTCTTCCTGCGCGAGCAGTTCAAGGCAATCAAGCAGGAGCTGGGGCTGGAAAAAGAGGGCAAAGTCACGGAAATCGAGAAATTCCGTAAACGGCTTAAAAAGCTTCGGTTGAACGAGGAAGCAGAGCGGGCCGTTGAAGACGAGCTGGAGAAGCTGCAGCTGATTGAACCATCATCACCCGAGTACAATGTCAGCCGCAGCTACCTCGACTGGCTAACGATCCTGCCCTGGGGCCTCTTCAGCAAGGATTCGTACAATATCGCCCGGGCGAGGAGGATACTCGACCGCGACCATTACGGTCTCAAGGACGTCAAGGAGCGGATTCTCGAGTTCATCGCCGTCGGCAAGATGAAAGGCGACATTTCCGGGTCGATTCTCTGCCTGGTCGGCCCCCCCGGGGTCGGCAAAACCTCAATCGGCCACAGCATCGCCAATGCCCTCGGTCGGGAGTTCTTTCGTTTCTCGTTGGGCGGCATGCGTGACGAGGCTGAGATTAAAGGGCACCGCCGCACTTACATCGGTGCTATGCCGGGCAAGTTCATCCAGGCCATGAAAACTGTCGGCACCGCCAATCCGGTCATCATGCTCGACGAGATTGACAAGATCGGTGCTTCCTTCCAGGGCGACCCTGCCTCGGCGCTGCTTGAGGTCCTGGACCCGGAACAGAATGGCAGCTTCCGTGATCACTACCTCGACGTCCCTTTCGATCTCTCCAACGTACTCTTCATTGCCACGGCCAACCAGCTGGACACCATCCCCCGGCCCCTCCTCGACCGGATGGAGATGATCCGTCTTTCAGGCTATATCCTCGAGGAGAAACTTGAAATTGCCAAGCGCTACCTGATTCCTAAAGCCCTTGGCACACACGGACTGGTACGCAACCATATTTCGATTCGTAAAGCCGCGCTCAAACAAATCATTGATGGTTACGCCCGGGAAGCCGGTGTCCGCAATCTGGAGAAGCAGATCAAGAAAATAATGCGCCGCGCAGCCATGCAGTTTGCCGAAAATGACAGCCTGGAGAAGTTGACCATCGGCACACATGAACTGGAGAATTATCTCCAGAAGCCGGTCTTTGCCGCCGACGAGATTTTCGAGGGAGTCCCCGGAGTGGTCACCGGTCTGGCCTGGACCAGCCTCGGCGGCGTAACCCTGCAGATCGAGGCAACCGCCATGATTGCCAAGAGCAAGGGGTTCAAGCAGACCGGCCAGCTCGGCAATGTGATGATCGAGAGCTCGGAGATCGCCTATTCCTACGTCATGGCCCACATTACCGACTTCGGCGGCGATCCGGAATTCTTCGACGAGCATTTTATTCACTTGCACGTTCCGGCGGGGGCCACCCCGAAAGACGGTCCTTCGGCAGGCATTACCATGGCCACCGCCCTGGTTTCGATGATCAGTGGGAAAACCGTGAAAAAACGCCTCGGCATGACCGGCGAACTGACCTTGACCGGGCGCGTCCTGGCGATCGGCGGGCTCAAGGAAAAGACCATCGCGGCGCGCCGGTCAAGGCTCAAGATCCTGGTCTTCCCGGAGGACAACCGCAGAGATTACGAAGAACTGCCGGACTACCTTAAGGAAGGGCTGGAGGTTCACTTTGTCAGGACCTTTAACGATGTCTACAAGATCGTGTTCTGATAGCTGCGAGCCTATCTCACATTTAAAAAGGCCCGCCAGGAACACTTGTCGGGCCTGTCAACAGTGATATTGAGCGAAGTTCACCTGAGAGCGCTTAAAGGCTCGCAGGAGAGACCGGCGGCGCATGCGACTTGTGACATTCCTTTGGCGCGAGCGATGTCGCCTCCTGCCAGAAGCATAATCAACTTCTGGCCACGCTTTTTGTGATACACACGGTATCCGTAATCGATCAGCAACTCCAGGACTCCCTCGGAAAGAGAGGCTTGTCGTCGCCAGGGTTTCCGGCAGCAAGCCGCTCTATTCTGGCCAGAACGCGGGCCCTTGCACAAATGTCGCGCAAATCGTCCAATTATGTGACGAAAATGTCTGTTTTGCGGATTTCGATCATGGCAAGAACGTATCCCCGTGGCTACAAACTGTTAATGAGTGAGTTATCGGAGGGGATCGCCCTGACGGGCCGGGCTAAGCTGGCTGTGCCTGGTCACTAATCATTGAACAGCAGCCTCGACGTGAACCGTCAACGTATCTACCCATCCGCTTGAGTACATGGTTGGGCATCATCTTTGCGATGTTTTTTTACTGAGACATTCTTCCAATTCGTCCCATCGGTATTTGCAGTAAGTTCCCGGCTCGGGCCAGGTCTGTGGTTCAACTGATATCTCCAGAGGCTCGCCAGCGTCGAGTGCGGCCCCAGAAAAAAGTCGGCTGATAACAACTCCGGTCTGTGGAGCCCGGACTATCAAAAGTTCTTTGCGTGGCTGAAATTTGCTGTTCAGGGGGTTTCCCCCCTGTGCCCCCAGCTCCTGACTTTCATGGTCGAATAATACCAAAACCTTGTCCTCGGTCGTTCGCAGAAAATAGATCAAACCGCCATGTTCCGGCTCCTGGAACCTTTTTGTCGCAGTGAACTCATAAGCCTCTTCGATTACCAGTCCCTTTTCGAGATCAACACGCAGGCCTGGGCGGAGATCGTCCTGTGACTTAAGCCAACGTACGCTGGAAATGATTGCGGGCGGAACACAGGCGACCGCACCCAACGCGGCGATCCAGACTGCCCCAGGGCTGTGCCAGCCAATCTCAATACCTAATGTCGCTTGCGCCACCCATGCAATGACTCTCCAGACAACGACAAAAGCAAGCACGGATAAGGAATAATACAGCACTGAGTTTACGCTAGCTATTTTCCAGCAGCGGGCACTGGTTTTAGCGTTTTTCAGGACCTCTTTGAGGAATTCCTGCTCTGCCTCCGAAATCGGGCGTTTAGTTTTGCGATTACTCATCTTGTAGCGGAAATCTTCTTGCGGTCCAACGACCAAGCTCTCAGTATCAAGAACTCTGTTGGACGTGACTTTGATGAGACACCTACTGGCTGCCAACCTCAATCGTTTCGAACCTGCTCCGTGTCCCGGGTAGAACTTCCAGGATGACCGGCAAATGGAAGAGTTTGCCTCGGAGTGCATCTTCCAGGTCATGTTGTGGTGGGAGATCTCCCTGGCCAACGAGGACGAGCCTTACCACACCATTCCCGGAATTTACAGAGACTAGCCGGTAGTCGCTACCCGACAACCAGCCCTTGGTGATGTTTGCCACACGCTGTTGGGCGACAATGTTCTGGACGGTTTTGTAGCTTGTCATCGACAGCGGAATGGTTACAACCGCGAGGAGCGCAATGGTAATTGCGACAGTGGTGCGCCGGGCGGAACGCGAATGGAGCGTGTTGTACGCACGGGGGTACCCCATCATTGTGAACACCAATGAGCCAGTCAAAAGGATCGCCAAGTAGTTTGTGACAAAGAGGAGCAAGCTACCCATTGCCAGATCCGGTAGCCCGGCGGCGAGCAGTATTCCCACATTTGTCAACGGAGGGACTAGGGAAATTGCGATAGCAACCCCGGGAAGCGTGTCGGAAACGTCTTTCCGCCCGGTGGCGAAGGCGCCAGCGAGGCCTGTGGCCAGTGCCGCGAACAGATCGACAAGCCTTGGTTCGGTGCGGATCATGACCTGCGTGATCGACTCTACGTTGACCAGGTTGCGGAATCCCCATGTGAGCAGGAAACCGACTGCAATTGCGGTGGCTATACCCAAGATCGACACAGTTAGCGAATTTAGAATGATCCCGCGGTCCGCAAGGCTTACGCCAAAGGCCATGCCCATGATGGGAAGCATGAGTGGGGCGACGATCATCGCTCCGATAACGGTCGCGACAGAGTCCGCCATCAGCCCGAATGTCGAGATAGACGCGGCGAGAACCAGGAGGCAGAAAAACCGCGTGAGTTTGCGTTTCCTTTCTGGCTGTTCGAACAGCAGAGCATTGCGAATCCTGTTGATTTCTTCATCGGTGACTGGGCCTCCGTGAAGATGTTCGGCAAATTTAGTCATACGCCTCCTTAAACAGTTTCCTCCGCAACAAGGGAAGGTGATGCCGTGCGAGATTGCCTCTCCGCTGGATTATTTCCTTCGTAGCTTTATGCATCTGACGATCTGCAGAAACGCGAAGTGCCTGGGTCTCGCTACGACACTTCCGACTCTTCACTTTCCGGCCGCAAGTTGAACTGGCTAACCTTAGTCCGGTAACACGTGAAACATCGGGAACAGTCCTCCGCGGCAGCCTAACGGCCTTGATCTGAGCGACTCAGGTGCAGTCTACAGATTAGTCTTGAAGTATATACCTCAAACTGAAAACCGCCAAACCCACTTTTTCGGTTATTCCCATATAATGCCACAGCAAGAAGACTGTTAGCAGCGCAGCCGTGATTTGAATTGCACGAATGAACAACGGCCGGGCCCTCTGCAGCAAATGGACCGAGTTAAGCGGGTTTTGGTTTTAGGCATCAATGGATCAAACGCGATATCTACTTTCACGACAAACGCCACCGACCACAGCCCATAAAAGGACTCTTCACACGGAGAGCCCCATTATCTTCTCACCTGACCATTGCACCCTGCTGACTTTTCGTTAGTATTAAGGGGTTATTGGAGGAACAGATAAAGCATGAACACCTTGAATTCACTGAAAGATCATCTTTTAAGCGGACAGTTTTTCGAAAGCAGGGTGTTCTACACAATCCTTGCAATCGTCTTCTTCTGGTTGGTCAAAAAACTGATCATGAGCGTTTTGCTGCGTGACCGTGAGGTCCAGGTCCAGTACCGCATTCGCAAAACCGTCGCCTACATCATCTACCCGCTGGCCTTCCTCGTCATAGGCCGGATATGGTTTGCCGGTTTCCAGGCCGTTTCGACTTATCTCGGTCTGCTCTCCGCAGGTCTGGCCATTGCCCTGCAGACCCCTCTGGTCAACCTGGCTGGTTGGGCTTTTATCCTCTGGCGTCAACCGTTCAAGGTCGGCGACCGCATCCAACTGGGTGCCGACCGGGGCGACGTCATCGACCAGAGAATCTTCATGTTCAGTCTGATGGAAATCGGCAACTGGGTTGACTCCGACCAGAGCACGGGGCGTGTAATCCATATCCCGAACGGCAAGATATTCAATGAGGTCCTGGCCAACTACAGCCAAGGGTTTCAGTACATCTGGAACGAAATCCCGGTCCTGGTAACCTTCGAAAGTGACTGGCGCAAGGCGAAGCAACTGCTTTCCGAAATTGCCCGTAGGCACGGCACATCTCTGAGCGATTCTGCGGCCAGCAAGCTCAGGGAGGCCGCCAAGAAGTTCATGATCTTTTATTCCAAACTGACCCCGGTGGTCTACACTACGGTCAAGGATTGCGGCGTGATGCTGACAATCCGCTATCTCTGTGAACCACGCAGGCGTCGTGGCTCCGAACAGGAAATCTGGGAAGATATCCTGGATGCCTTTGCAGCCCATGATGACATCGACTTCGCCTACCCGACTCAGCGTTTCTACAACAACGAGACAGAGGGCAAGCCTGGAACTCGCCCTGACGCGGTATATGCGCCAGAGGGCGCCAAGCATCCGTGAGTGGCAGGCGATCGCCCGCTCGATGTCACGTCGAGGTCTATGCAGGAAATCGTCTAAACTTATGAATTTGACAATAGAGAGGACTTCGGATAGAAGTTCAGCTTGATGGCTAGGTCGATCCGATGACATACGCTGTACGATATTTGACTGGTTTCATCCATCTTCAGTACTTAAACAAATCAACCCCCGGGAATGGAGTTATGAAAATGAAATACGTGTCTTCTCTGGTTATCGGTATTCTCTTGTTGTTAGCCACCTCCGCACTCGCCGACAGTGGGGAGAGAAAGGCCCGGCAGAATCTTTTTGAACTGGAGCCGATATATACCCGGAATGCCCGCAACGTACAACGGATCACGGTGAACCTCACTTACGACAACTTCAGGAATGTCGCCCTGGAAGAAGCTAACGAGTTTGATGGCTACTCGACCAAAGCTGAAATCATCGTGCCCTTCGGCCAGGAGAAGCGCTGGGAAGTACGTTTCGAATATCCTTTCTATACCGACGGTGACGCTGAGGTCATAGAGACCGGCGAATCCGTTGACATCGACGGCGATGGCGGCGTCTACGATTTCGCAACCCTGGTGCTGCAGAGAGAACTCACCAGGACTGACGAATACCCTGTCAACTCTTCCATCTATTTCGGTGGCGGCACACGGTCTGCACGGCTGGAAACCAGCGTCGACGATGTGTATAACCACACCGGGCGTGTCGCCCGTCTCGGTCTCAATGTTGACAATGCCAGAGCAGATCGGAACATCCGCCTGCAGGCAAGCGTGGATAGTCGCTATTATTTTGACTCTGACGACATCAACCCGAGTGATAACGGGACCGAATTCTACCTGCTGAACCTGAGCGGGGGGGCGGTCTATAATGCGGAAGGATTCATAAAACCCGCCTTCGAGGTCCTCTACAGCACCGACTTCAACGACCGGCAGATTGTCCAGGCCGTCCCGCAACTGATCATCCCCCTGTGGGACAGGATGGAGATCAAGGCCGGCTACGCTTTCGGCCACAGCGATGGTGAAGGCTCGACGCAGACCGGCACGATCCGCACCACCTTCAGTTTTTAGACACGACCGGTTTGCATCATGGCCGCGGAACTCTGCCTGACAAGGCGGACCCACGCGGCCATGATGCAAACTGCTCAGCGAAGCAACGCTTTACTGTTCGGGCAATCACGCTGAGATTCCCATGTGCGTTTGCACACCGGCCCAGACATAACTGACATCCAGACCGGACCCTCGACGCAATGATCCGACCTTCTCGCCGCGGCGCGCTTGCTGACCTTCACCTCGGGGCTCGCGGTTTTACAGCAGTTACACCTGCATTCTCTCCAATTGAATTCTGTTCCCATTTCTGATAGTTTCCCTCGGACAAAGAGAAACCAACTGTTCAAGAGGTATCGACATGCGCGTTCTGTCCGGCATACAACCTTCCGGCTCTTTACACCTTGGCAACTACTTCGGCATGATGTCGAAGATGATTGCCTACCAGGAAGAGTCCGAGCTTTTCTGTTTCATCGCCAACTACCATGCCCAGACCTCGCTCAGCGACGGCAAGGCCCTCGCCCGCGGCACCATCGAGGCGGCAGCCAACTTCCTGGCGCTCGGCATGGACCCTGAGAAGAGCACCTTCTGGGTGCAATCCGACGTGCCGGAGGTCCAGGAACTGACCTGGATTCTTTCCAACTTTACGCCGATGGGCCTGCTGGAGCGCTGCCACAGCTACAAGGACAAGGTCGGCAAAGGGATCGCCGCCAATCATGGCCTGTTCGCCTACCCGGTTCTGATGACCGCCGACATACTGCTGTTCCAGAGCGAAAAAGTCCCCGTCGGCAAGGACCAGAAGCAGCACGTCGAAGTCGCACGGGACATCGCTATCAAGTTCAACAACGAATACGGCGAGATTTTCACCCTGCCTGAGCCCGAAATTGACGACGACGTCGCCACGGTCCCCGGGCTCGACGGTCAGAAGATGAGCAAGAGCTACGGCAACACCATCGACCTGTTCGCCGAGGACAAGGCGCTGCGCAAACAGATTATGCGCATTGTCACCGGACCGATCCCGGTCGAAGACCCGAAAGACCCTGACGCCTGCAATGTCTACAAGATCTTCCGTCTCTTTCTCGACAAGGCTGGTGATGCTGCCCTGAGGCAAAGATACGAGGCCGGTGGCCTGGCGTTCGGCGATGTCAAGCAGGAGCTCTTTGAAACGGTCCGGGATTACTTTGCACCGCAGGCTGAATCTCGCAAGGAACTGCTCGCCAACCCCGACAGTCTCCGGGCGACTCTTGCCAGGGGCGCCGAGAAGGCCCGCTGGGCGGCGAGCAAGACGTTGCGCAAGGTGCGGAAGAAAACCGGACTTGTCTACTGATTTTTGACCGTAGGGTTCAGTGAAGAAAAATTAGGGGCAACAGAGGGTTTCATCTGTTGCCCTTGTTCTTTGTTCTTGAAATGCTTAAAAGCAAAACCGGCGGGTCGCGTCCCGCCCGACGCCATACTTTTGTCCGGCAACAAAAGTATGCAAAAGTGCCTTCTCCTTGCGGAGGGCATCTCCTTTGCCGGATTTCTGTGACTTCAACAACCTTTGCTGATGGGGATCCGGCCCTGTGTCAAAGGGCCTGACCTTTCCGTGTGATTTACAGGGAAAAGCCAAAACATCCCCTACCGACGCAAGCCTCCACAGCAGGAGAGGCTCTCAAGAGCCTCGGCTCCTGCGGGGGAAGCGTAGGCTCTTGATCGTTTAGAACGATCCGGATTGAGGTTGCCGCCTTTTCGAGCCAGACATGCCCAGCGCAGCGCAGGCCCTTTTCTGCTTACTCTTTTGGGCCAGCAAAAGAGTAAGGCGCAGTCGGGGGGCGCAACCCCCGGGTTTTGCTTTTTGTTTTATCTTTGAATTCCAGAGTACAAAGAAAAAGGCAACAGATGAACCATCCTGTTGCCCTGACCAGTGATTTAATTGCATCCTCACCATTCCCTGCCATACTGCTAACTGGAACATACATCGAAACGGGAGGAGCCCATGTCACAACATCGCAAATGGTATTGCAGTTGTCGTGGTAAACGGCTGGAACTGAGCGTCGTCGAAATTGTTGAAGACGAACCTGTGGAACCGACCTGCCAGCGCTGCGGCGCCTCCCCGTCTTCGGACCCGCGTCATACGATCACATACGAAGATGTAGAGAACTGGTCAGATTAGACCTGCTCATCTGAAATATCACGGGTAAAAAGCACGAAGGCCATCGATGGTCTTTTGCTTGCCTCGCGTACAACAAACTGGATACCGTCGAAATGCCATCCCTTCACACTCAACTGGTTCAACACCTCTTCCAATGACTCATCGGTCACCACGGAGAGTTCGACCACTTTGTATTTGATCATGAGCAGACCTTTCCCTGTAAGCCACATCGCTACCCTGACTTGACCTTATAACTTGACCCGTCAAGCTAGGTAAAGTACAGAGCGTTTTTTATCTCGAAAACCATATTGATAAACTTTTAACCTATAAGATAAAACGTCTTTTTATCCCCACGATCAGTTATTTTTTTACAGAAGTTAAATCTCCTGAAATTCCGCACACTTTATCCTAACCCCCTCAATAAGTGGCCTGTTTATGTGAAATTTTTTATTGACTTCTTTTTAGAACGACGTATCATGTCGCAAAAAATACCACCATGATTTGGTTATTTATCGCGCATACGTACCCTTAGCTCTCTCTTACAATTGTGCAATCCCAAGGCCTTATCTGGAAGCTTCAACCTGGACCAAGCAGTTGGAATCCCTAGCTTTATGATATGCTGAGCAGCTTGTATGGCTGCGAAAACTTATTGCCATATGATTGCCAGATGTAGTTATTTCGGAGACAAATCAGGTAAATCACACAGGAAAAGGAGTCATTACCCATGGGACACGGACCAGCAGCAAAACTCGGCAAGGACAACGCCGCCGGGTACAAGACCAGACTCGGCGTTACGATGTTCATCGTCTACACTCTGACCTACTTCGGCTTTGTCGTCATCAACGCCGCCTACCCGGCATTGATGGAAAAAGTCTATTTCGGCCAGACCCTCGCCGTGCTCTACGGCTTCTTCCTGATCATCTTTGCATTCGTGCTGGCGATCATCTACAACCACTTCTGTACCGCCGCTGAAGCGCGCCTGAACTGATAGGGGGAAACCACCATGATATACACACAATCACCTCTGGCCATCGGCCTGTTCGTCATGTTTGTCCTGTTTGTCCTCGGCCTGTCGTTCTACCTGGCACGCCGAACCACCTCGGCTGCCGGCTACTACGCCGCCGGCGGCAACATCCACTGGTTCACCAACGGCATTGCCTTCGCTGGCGACTACCTCTCGGCAGCATCCTTCCTCGGTATTTGCGGCATGATCGCAACCGCCGGTTTCGACGGCTGGATGTATTCGATCGGCTACCTGGCCGGCTGGATGGTCGCCCTCTTCCTGGTCGCCGAACCGATGAAGCGCCTTGGCAAGTACACCTTCACCGACGCTCTCGACTCCAAGTTCAACTCCAAAGCGATCCAGCTCATGGCTGCGATTTCAACTCTGGCCATCTCGGTCTTCTACCTGATCCCGCAGATGGTCGGCGCCGGCGTCCTGGTTCAGCCTCTGCTCGGCATGCCGCACTGGGTCGGCGTCTGCATTGTCGGTGTGGTGGTAACGATCATCGTTGCGACGGCCGGCATGGCCTCAACCACCTACGTGCAGTTCTTCAAGGGCGCACTGCTCCTGATCTGCTCAACCATCGTCGTCGGCCTGGTGCTGTTCCGTGGCCTGGGCACCGAGCCCAATCAGGGCGGCACCAAGGAGTACCACAAGTTCCAGGACCTGCAGGCCGTTGTCGCCAACGGTGAGCTGCAAGTGCCAGGCTATGCTGTGGTTGACGGGCTTGACTCCGAATTCGGTAAAGCCGGCTTCGTCAAGCTGGCCAAGGACGGCAACGAAACCGTCTGGCACCTCAAGGAAAACCCGGCTGGCGGCTTCGAACTGGCCGAGGCCCTTTACACGACCGAACTGGCCGATGGCACCAAGCTGTTCAACGGTGCACCCAAAGAGGACGGCAAGTTTTATGCGGTCGGTCACATCAAGGAAATCAAAGTCGACGGCAAGGAAATTGCCCAGACCGGTGCGGTCGGCCCGCTGGAGTTTCTGAATCGCTTCAAGGAGAGCACCGTGGTGCTCTGGGGCAAAAAGTACGTCAAGGTTGGTGATGCCACGACCACCATCTACTATCAGAAGCCAACTCCCGGCAGCCGCATCCTGCGCCCCGGCCTGAAGTTCAAGGTCGACAACGCAACCGGCCTGGAAAAATTCAACTTCATCTCGCTGATGCTCGCCCTGTTCTGCGGGACTGCAGCGCTGCCTCACATCCTGATCCGCTACTACACGGTTCCGAGCCAGGCGGCTGCGCGTAAATCGACCATCGTCGGCATCGCCGCAATCGGTTTCTTCTACATCCTGACCCTGTACCTCGGTCTCGGCGCGATGACCAACGGCGTCATCAACATCACCGACAACAACATGTCGGCACCGTTGCTGGCCCTCTCCTTCGGGGTCGTCCTTTTCGCAGTCATTTCGTCACTGGCCTTCGCTACGGTGCTCGGCACCGTATCCGGACTGATTGTCGCATCGGCCGGCGCGGTAGCACACGACCTGATGGACAACTTCTTCGGCATGAACATGACCGAGCAAGGCAAAGTCAGGGCCGGAAAGATTTCGGCCATGGTCATCGGTGCTATCGCTATCTACCTCGGCATCATCTTCGAAGGGATGAATGTTTCCTTCCTGGTCGGATGGGCCTTCGCAGTCGCCGCATCGGCGAACCTGCCGGCGATCCTGATGATCCTGTTCTGGAAGAAGACCACGGCCCAGGGCGTCGCTGCGTCAATTCTGATCGGTCTGACATCTTCTCTCGGCCTGATCCTGGTCTCGCCGGACATGTGGGTCCGATACGGTCTGCTGCCGCAGGACGCACCGGTTGCCTTCAACAGTCCGGCCGCCATCTCGATCCCGGCCAGCTTCATCGCCCTGGTTCTCGTTTCCCTGGTTACCCAGAAGAAGGGGGCCATGATCGAGGAAGGCGCAGAAGCCTGATCCTTGCATCATTGATAGAAACATTGTAAAGAGTGGAGGGGCTGCTCCGGCAGCCCCTCTCTTTGTGTTTGGCGGGGACATCCCAACTTCGGAACTAACATATGAAACGTTTTCGATTCACCCTGATCGCCATCTGCCTGGTCCTGCTCTATCTCGGTGGCAACGACCTGCTGCTCTGGTTCAACAACCAGTCGCCACAACCAGTCACGATCAGCCAACTGGAGGACAGCGGCGCGCCGCAGGAATGGCTGAGCGTAGCAGCCGGCTACCTGGACCTGGACCGGGCGATCTCGACTTCCGGCTCCGTAGCAATGGAAGCCCTCCTGGTCCCCCTCGTGCCCCATCCCGACCAGGAACGGATCCGGGTCATGGTGGAAACCCGCGACCCCGAACTTCTGCAACTCTTCAAGGACTACCATTTCTTCACCGATACGATCCCGGAGAAACAGGCCTTCCGTCAAAAGCATGCGGGGACATTCAAAGGGCAGCGCGAGATCACCGGTATGCTGGTTGCTGGCCTCATCGTCAGAGGGAACCAGCAGAAACTTCTGAAACTGGCCCAGCAGACAGGCCTCGACGTAGCCGAAGATGTGATCTTTCTGAGTGAAGGGAAACAACCGGTGAAATGGCGAGGAGTCTTTTTCACCGTGGTCGGTCTGCTCGGGCTGGGCAGGGTTTTAACCCACAAAAGTGAGCGGCTGCCACGCGCAGCGGACAAACCCTGACCTCAACAGTCAGGCCGACAGCTCCAGACTTGTATCAGCTGCCAGCTCGGGCAGGACACGATCATCACTGACAAAGCGGTCCGGCCTGACGATCAGCAGGCGGCATCGACAATCGCCAAGCCAGTCTTGGAAGGCCAGGAAAGCCTCAGCGGTTTGACCCTCGGGCCGCAGCCAAACGAATGTGGCTCCGCAACGCTGCCAGGACTGCAACTCCTGGGCACTTAAGGCCTCTTGCGCTGGCCTGTCAAAGCTGACCACAGCGTAATTCAGGCCGAGCAGATCATCGAGCAACCCATGGTTTCCAACCCCTGGCTGAATCAGGTAGTGCCCGGTCTTTCCGCTTTTCACCTTTCCCCGTTCGGCGTAGACCGGGGTGACATTCGCCCCCCGAATCTCCATCGATTGCCTTAACCATCTGAAACGACCGGCCAAGGCAAACAGGGCAACGACCATAACTTCCTGGAGACGGGTTCTTGGCATCATCATCTTCCCCATCCGCCTGGCCAACCGGAGCATCGTGAGCTGATGTGGCCGACGTTCCCGTTGATAACTGTGCAGCAGATCAGGGGACGCCACGCCGCGCAGCACATACGCAAGCTTCCAGCATAGATTAACCGCATCCCGCAAACCTGTGGCCAGACCCTGTCCGGCAAATGGCGGGGAAAGATGGGCAGCGTCGCCAGCCAGGAAGACACGGCCCACGCCGTAACGTTCCGCCACGCTCCCTTTGTAGGTGTGCACCAGGTGGCGCACGATCCTGGCATGACCGAGAGGTGTGCGCTGCTCTATAAGCGACCGGATCCGGTCATCATCTAGGCAACCCGCAGCACTCAAATCTTCGCGTAACAGGAATTCCCAGCGCCGATAGCCGCCGGGCAACGGGATACTTGCCGTCGGGCATCGTTTGTCGCACCAGACTTCGACACCTTGCCGAACCGGCTGTTCAGCGAGATCGGGGGTGAAGGTGTCGACGATCAGCCAGGCCTCGGCATAGGCGGAGCCCTGCATCGGTATGTTCAGGGCGTTCCGAACCGTGCTGCGGCCACCATCGCAGCCGACCAGGTAGCTTGCGGTGAGGTTCTGCAACGCCCCGTCCTGATCACGCGCAGCCAGTTGGACACACCCTTCATCCTGGCTGCAGCTTCGGGCAGACCAGCCGGTGCGAAGTTCGACATGGGCAAAGCGCTCGATTCCTGCCCTCAACACTTCCAGAACGCGATGGAACAGGAACACGTTGCCCCGGGCATAGCCATAGGGACGGCCGCGCTGGGCCATGCTGAAGATCGCCCGCCCGGACCGGGTGCGATAGGTGAAGACCAAATCCCCTTCCTCGCCCTCAGCGATAAAGGGGGTCATCTCCTTGAGCAACCCGCACTGCTGCCAGATACGCAGGCTCTCGTCATCGAGAGACACCGCGCGGGGCGCGTCCGGGGCCAGGAGTTCTTTCTCCAGGACAAGAGTCCGGACACCGTAGAGGCCCAGGAGGTTGGCGATTGTCAAACCGACCGGCCCGGCGCCAACGATGATTACGTCATGCTTCACGGGTTGTTTTGACAAAAGGGTACCTAAGCTTCATGAATTTTACTGATTTTCGACATATGTCAGTGAGGCGCGCCTGACTGTTCCGAGAAACTATCGTTTTTCAGACGACCTGCAATCCATCTGCGCTCCCCGGTTACGCCACAGGCTATATCCCCGGTTTCTGCAGCACAAGCAGCTCCACTGTCCCCAGGTAAAAGCGTTTCGAATAACTGATTGCAAAACCGCATTCCTGCAGCTGGTCGTGCAACCGGATGCGATCCGGAAAACTTTTCAGACTGGCAGCGATGTAGGAATGCACTTCGGGGTTGCGGTGCAGGATCAACCCCCACAGACCGCACCAGTATTTCAGGACGAAGAGCTGCAGCTTTTGCAACCAGGGCTTCGGAGATTTCGAAAAATCGAGCAAGGCGACAAATCCACCCGGCCTGAGAATTCTATGGATTTCAACAAAAGCCTGGTGAAATTCCGGGGCATTGCGTACGGCATAGCTGCCTGTAACAATGTCCGCCAGTTCATCCGGCAGACCGGTCGCACCCATATCCTGATGAAGGAACTCGACATTGCCTGCCTGGCTGCGCTGCCTGGCCAGCTTCAGCATCGACTCGGTCAGATCTATGCCGATAACACGGCCGGCAGGATACTTGTCGGCCAAAAGCAGGGTGACGTCACCGGTACCACAGGCAAGATCGACACAGACCGGTGCCGGGAACCTCGGTAGAGCGGCAACGAGCTTCCGTTTCCAGGCCATATCTCGTCCCAGCGACATGGCTCGAGTGGCAAGATCATAGTGCCGGGCCGCCTCACCGAAATGCTGTTCGTTGTATTCTCGCTTGCGCTCCGGAGTATTTATATAATCCCTGATCTTCAGGGAAAACTTACTGTTTGTTGCCACATGGCCCTCAATTCTCAGGTTGATGCTACAGCTGTAATCCCCCGGACAGGTCAGATCCTGTTAGCGTTCGGCACGGTCGCCGTCGGGCCAAAGCGGAGCAAGCAATGCAGAGGCCGCCGACTCATCGAGGTGAAAACTGTCCTGCACAATTTCAAGAATATTGCCCCGCACATAACTCCGTGAAACCTTCCATGCCTGGATATTCTCCTGGCTAAGTAATGTCAGACGGCCATAATCACCCTCAAGGCTTGGCAGCGACAGTGCGATGGCTGCACTGTCGCCTGCAAGAATGAATTCTATAGACAGAAACTGGCGGGTTTCGCCCGGATCAGTGCGTTGGCGAAACCTTTCCCAGGCCTGTTCGACGGCCCGGAACAGCTCGTCCCGGTAACGAACCGATGCCGCGTGGCCATCCCGGGATTCAGGCCAGTTGCGGCGTTCCCTTGCATCGATGGTTGCGCCGACACGTTTCAGGACCCGGCTGGCCAGGAGAGTACGGACAACCAGCAGGTTGTTACGTCGGAGCAACTGGACCTCGCCCTGCGGCTGTTCGGTCGATGGAACTACGACACGATGAACGACCTGGTCATTGGCCGTTTCGAGCAGGGCCGCCAAGCGGCCCTGTCGAGGTTCTCCGGCCCAGGAGGATGAGATCACTGCGAAGGTCAACAGTAACGTCAAAAACGACCGCGTCATGAGGCGGCCTCGCGGCGGGTCGGGCAGCCGAGCATCAGGCAGGCAGGCAGTACCAGAAGATCACAGATCAAAGCCCCGAACAGCGTTCCCCCGACCAGAAATGAAAAGTAGATCGTCGGCTTGAAACTGCCAAGACAGCCGACCCAGAAACCGCAAGCTAAAACCAGCGTTGCAATCATCAGAGCCCGACCGATCCGGGTGGTGGTCTCGGTCACCGCCTTGCTGACGACCCCGGCGTAGACACGTCGGTAGTGCACCAGGTAATGGATGGTGTCATCAACGGCCAGGCCGATGACGACCGCTCCGATCATCGCGGTCCCGGTGCTCAGGTCAATACCGAAATGGCCCATGAGACCAAAGGTCCAGAGGATCGGGATAAGGTTCGGGATCATTGCCAGCAGAGTCAGCCTGGGTGAACGGAGCAACACCAGGATTGCCAGCATGACCAATGAGAGTGAGAGAGCGAAACTCTTGAGCATGTCTGCGACCAGGCGGTTTGAATCCTGGGTCAACTGGTAAAAGCTGCCGGTTGGAGTCAACCGGTAACCGTCGCCGAAGAGCGTGCTGCCGTACGCATCGAGGTCATCAACGACGTCGGCGGTTTTTCGACTGCCGATGTCGTGCAGCCAGACACTGACCCGGGCCGTTGCCCGATCAGGAGCCAAAAATCGCCTCTGCATGGACTGGTCCGGTGCCATGGCCATCAGGTCGAATTCATAACGCAGCTGATCAGGGTCAGCAGGCAGTTGCGACAGCGCACCATCGGTCTCGGCACGGTGGACCTGGCGCAATAAAGTCAGGATCGAATAGACGTTGGCCACCGGTTCTCGAGACCTGGCGTAAGCCTCGAATTGTGCCAACCGGGAAAAATCGCCAGGGGATTCCAGGGCCCGGCCGTCTTTCCTGTCGAGCATGTACTCTATGGTATTCACACCGGCCAGTTGCCGATCGATGTACCTGGTGTCAATGGCCAGGGGTGCATCAGAGCGCAGGAAACCGACCATATCGGTGTTGTTTTGCAGCCGGGGCAGGCCGAACATGGTCACGGCCAGCAACAGCAGCGCAACCAGCATGATAGCGCGAGGGGAATTCACGGTAAGATTCGCGATCCTCTCCAGGACCACCCTCAACAGACCGGTCCCGGTTCGGAAATGTCGCCCTGGCAAAGGCAGGAAACTCATGCCGATCGGAACCAGGGTCAGGCTGACCAGCAGGGAAACAAGCACCCCGACGGCAGCGAACAGGGCAAATTGACGAACGGCCGGCACCGCACTTATGGTCAACGAAATCAGGCCAAGAGCGGTCGTTAACGCGGTAAAAAGACAGGGCAGAAAGAGCTCTCCGACCTTGGCGACGATTTTTTCGACCCGTTGGCTGTCATCATCTTCCAGGTGCAACCAGCCGTTATAAAGGTGGATGCTGTTCGAGATCGCGAGCACCATAACCACCGGTGGCAGCAGTGAGGTTATAATGTTCAGTTCGAATCCGCACAAGGCATAGAAGCCCATCGTCCAGACCAGGCTGACCATGGTCGCCAGCAAAGGCAGCAGGATTCCGGAGGGACGACGAAAGATTATGGCCAGCATGAAAGCCAGGACCACCACGACCAGAGGCAGGACGATCTGCTGATCGCGTTGCACGTAATCAGCCACATCGATCTTCTGTACCCCGACCCCGGTCAGATGAAGCTCCGCCTGCCCTTCCAGGTCGTTCATCATGGCCCGGATCTGACTGATCAGACGGTGCCTTTGCGCAACATCGCCGCGGTGATCATCCAGTTCGACAAGCAGCCCCGCTGTGCGCCGGTCCCGCGAAATCAGCAATCCTTCATATTGGGGGTTCCTCTCAAGTGCGGTCCCGACCGCAGCTGTCAAATCTTCGGTGCTGGCCCGGTCGGGCAGAAGGGGAACATCCTCGGCACCATATCGACCTGAAACCAGTTGTCGGGCGTTGCTCAGGCTCAAGACATGTCGTACGCCTGCGAAACCCGCAAGCCGTTCAGTCAGACCGGCAATGATCGCCAGACCGACCGGTTCAAGTAATTGCGGATGCGTGACACTCAAGAGCAGGTCTTCGTCATTGCCGAACAGATCACGGAACCTGTCATAAGTGGCCAATTGCCCGGATTGACTTGAAACCATCGAGTGTGGCTCCTGCTCGACACGGAGCTGACTGGCAAACACCGACATAAACAAGGTCAGGCAGACCAGTACCAGCAGGGCCGGAGTCCGGCCGCGGGTCAACAGCCATGGCATTATCTTTGGCAATCCTGACAAGGGTTTATTCCGTCTCAGTCAATATCACGCCAGGACCGGTTCGACCTCATGCGGTCTGACCACGTTTATTCCCTGACGATAACGTTGTGCCTCCAACAGTCCCATCTCGACAGTCAACCCCGGGCCGAATGCCATGGCACAGATATCCTCTGTGAGCGGGGCATCTTTGCGGTGCAATATTTCGCGCAGGACGAACAGGATCGTGACACTGCTCATGTTGCCGTACTCGCGCAAAACCTTACGCGAGGCGGCGACTTGCGGGTCACTGAGGTCAAGACTTTCAGCCACCTTGTCGACAATCGCCTTACCGCCGGGATGGACCGCCCAGGTTCCGATATCTTCAAGGCCAAGACTGCGCGAAGCGAGGACCGGCTTGATCGCTTCGCGGATATTGGCGCCGATGATCTTCGGCACGTAGCTTGACAGGGCGATGTCGAAACCGAGATCGCCTATGGTCCAGGCCATGTCGGCCCTGCCGCTGGGGACCAGGGACGAATGAAAATGACCGAATCGATAAGCTGACTGGGTCGGCTCAGGCGGGCGGGCGCTGACAATCACAGCCGCGGCGCCATCGGAGAAGAGCGAATTGGCCAGCATCGAATCTTCGCGATCGTTGAGTTGCAGATGCAGGCTGCAGAGTTCAAGGCACAGCACCAGCACAACAGCTTCCGGGTTGGCCTCGCAGAACTGCCGGGCCATTCTCAACCCGGGGAAAGCCGCATAGCAACCCATGAAGCCGAGGTTATAACGTTGCGTCGCATGGGACAGGCCAAGATCGTTGACGATATGGTAATCGGGCCCGGGATTGCAGAAACCGGTACAGGAGACTGTAATCACATGGGTTATATCCTCTGCCTCGACACCGGGGCAGCCTTCAATCGTCTTGCGCGCCAGATCGACGGACAGTCCGTGGGCTTCCCGGGTATAGATGGCATTGCGTTCGGCAGTGGAGAGTTCACGCCTTTTGCCACCATCGTCGAGAGGGAAAAAATCTCCGGGCAGATTCTGGTCGAAAGATGTGATCACGCTATATCGACGATCGATACCGGATTTCTTGTAAAGAATCCTGGTCATGCGCTTGAGGCGGTCATCCTCAGTCCATTCCTGCATCTTCCTGCTGGCATATTCCTGCGAATAGGCCACTCCAGGATTCATGGTTTCGATGTGCTGGATCCAGACAGACATATCATTGCTCCTTCTCGGCCGCCGATCCTTTAGCGGAGGGCTGGCGATACAGGGTGGTTTGAACCTCAACCTGCACGTCGTCAGCCACGCGGATTATACCCATCACGCTTGGCGGCTTGAGTTCGAAACTGGCCAACGACAGTGGGAACTCCATGGTGAATACTATCTGTTCCGGGGTGATCGTCAACCGACTGGTTTTGGCCTTGATGTGTTGTGTGATCTTCCGGATCTGCAAATCGAACTCAAGATTCCCCTGCCCGTTTTCGGCCGCCTTGAGTTGTTCGAGAACCACTTCCGGTTCAAGGTCAGCGAAGTGGCCCTTGATCTCGGGGAAGTTTGTGCTGTCAAACATGCCCCGCATCTTCTTGTCACGCCCTTCATTGTCAGTGTCCATCTCACTGACCAGAACAGTCACCACTTGCTGCCGAACCACCTGACGGCCCGATTCCTGATCTTCGGTCTGCAGCACAAAGGGTTGGCAGACAGCCTGACCTGCGAAATCATGCAGGGTCGATTTACCAAAAAACCGGATGGAGCACTCTCCATCCAGGGGTATTGCCTCTGCATAGATGGCAAGGCTAAGAACGGCGGCAATACTGATGATCCAAATACGCAGCTTCATGAGGTCACAGGCTCCTTCTGGAAAACATCTTTATTGATAAATGGTTGATCTTCAAGACCGTTCCGTGCCACACACAAGGTCTCGGGTCGCTGCAACAAAATATCGGCGACCAGAGTCAATATGCCTGATTGTCGAATGGCTTGTCCAGGCAGCTCAGAACACCGGCACGGAACATCTCGTCAGCTGTTACGATGCAGCAGCTGTGCCAACAGGTTAAGACGCTTGAATCATTACGTTTTAAATAAAAACCCGGGGCATTTTGTACAAAAAGCTGTACATAATGCCCCGGCGATAGACTGCAATTGCAAAATTTCTGCATCAGTCGGACATCATGCCATATTTGCGCAACTTGTACTGCAGGTTACTGCGACTGATGCCCAGCAACCTCGCAGCCCGGGCCTGGACCCCGCGGGCCTGAATCATGGCCCGCTGGATCAGGTCTGATTCAACTTTATCGAGGAGCTCGGGTAATGGCTTACCGAGTTCCGGTGTTTTCAATCTGGTTTCAGTTGAATCGGCAACAGCTCCTTGCAGGGACAACGGCAGCTCCTGCGGCGTAAATTGATCGCCGCTGCAGAACAGTACGCCCCGTTCAATGATGTTCTGCAGTTCGCGAACGTTGCCGGGCCATGCATACTGCTGCAGCAGTTGCAGCGTCTCGGCGGCAAATCCGCTAACCGGCCGGCCCAACTCCCGGGCATAACGTCGCACAAAGAACAGGGCCAACAACGGTATGTCTTCTGCTCTTTCCCGCAGCGGCGGGATATTCAAGGTTACCACGTTGAGACGGTAATAGAGATCATCTCGAAACTGCCCTGCCGCGATCAGGGTCTTCAGATCCCGGTTGGTCGCAGCCACCACGCGTACATCACATTCGATTTCCGCAGTACCGCCGACTCTCCTGAAGCGTTTCTCCTGCAGCAGGCGCAGCAGCTTGGGCTGAAGGGGCAAAGGCATCTCGCCTATTTCATCTAAAAACAAGGTGCCGCCGTCGGCCATCTCGAGCAGACCACGCTTGCGCTCAGTGGCCCCTGTGAAGGCCCCGCGTTCATGACCGAACAACTCGCTCTCGAGCAGGTTCTCGGCGAAGGTGGCGCAATTGACCGCCACCAGTGCAGCACTCTGCCTGGGGCTGGAGTGATGCAACGCCCTGGCAACCAGTTCTTTGCCGGTGCCGCTCTCACCAGTGATCAGAACAGACGTCGGCGCAGGCGCGACCTGTTTGATCTCCTGGAGGAGCTGCCGAACGGCCGCGCTCTGGCCGATGATTTCGCTGCCGTTACCCGCATCTAGCTGTCGTCTCAACAGGGTGTTTTCAGTCCGAAGCCTGGCAAAACCGAGAGCCTTTTCGACCACTACCAGAATCTCCTCATTCTTGAAAGGTTTCATCAGGTAATCAAAGACTCCGGCCTTCATCGACTGCAGGGCAGTTTCCACGGTCGCGAAGGCGGTCATGATAATAAACGGTATATCACCGTAATCTTCCACAACGCGCTGATGAAACACCATGCCGTCCATGTTCGGCATCCTCAGGTCGGAAAGGATCAGCGAAACATCTTCACGGCCCAGCAGTTCGAGGGCTGCAAACGGGTTCTCGGCAACTGAGACCCGGTGGCCATCGTCAGTCAGAAGTTTCGCCAGGACAAACCGGTAATTTTTTCATCATCATCAACCAGGATGTGAGCCATTCAACTGACCTCCAGTGGAAGTGAAGCGGTGAATCTACTGCCTTGGCCGACGTGGCTGGCCACTTTCAATGAGCCGCCATGACTCTCCATGATCTTGTAGGCATTGGCAAGGCCGAGGCCGGTGCCCTCACTCTTCGTGGTAAAAAACGGGTCGAAGACCTTGGCCAGGTTCTCTGCGGGGATACCATGACCTGAGTCGTCGATCACAATATCGAGCCGCTCCGGATACTGTTCCAAAACAACACGAACCCGGCCGCCCGGAGCGGTTGCCTCCAGCGCATTCAAGAGCAGGTTGAGCAGGACCTGCTGCATCATATCGGCATCGACGGAAGCGATGCAGGTTGAGCATTCGCGATCGAGGGCAAGGGCAACCCTCTTCTGCTGCGCCACATTCTGCAGGGAGTCAAGGATACGCGCAGTCAATGCCGCCAGGTCGCACGGTTGGCGCTGTGGCTCGAGCTGCCGACCGAAGGTCAGAAACTCCGTGATCAACCCATTCAGGCGGGTTGACTCCTCCTGGATAATTTCAAGCAGTTGCCGGGCCTCCGCATTGGCGACCTCACGCTCAAGCAGCTGTGCCGAAGAAGAGATAATCCCGAGAGGGTTGCGGATTTCGTGGGCTATGCCAGCCGACATTTCACCGAGGGAAGCAAGCCGCTCCCTGGTCCTCATGACTTTCCTCCGCGGTGTCAAGCCGTTCCAGGGAATCCCTGAGGCGTTGCTGGTTTTCCAGAAGTTTATCGTTAAGCTGCTGTTTCATAGCCAACTCGTGACGATTCTGCCGGGCAAAGGCCTGCACCAGAACCCCCAAAAAGAAGAACATGATGCCAAAACCGATGAGTTCAGGCAATTCCTCTACCCGCTCCCTGGGATCGAGATACATATGCGGAGGCAGGTGGGCAATAAACAGTGCGAAGGCAACCGTGCATGTGACGAGAGTGCCTCTCAATTTCAGATGAGCTGCGGCGATAGTTATCGGCAGGAAGTAGACGATCCAGAAGTTACTTTCATCATGGCCTGGCACCCTGGTACTCCAGATAACCAGGGTGCACAAAAACAGGGACATGGCAACGTAGGCGTTGAGCAGTTTGGAGCTCATGAGCCTGGATGGGGTGAAACGGTAATCGATTATCAGGTGGTAAGCGATCAGCAGGACCAGCGAAAGGCTCCCGTAGATGAGAGTCGGGCCTTTGTTGAAAGCGAGGAGCAAAAGAAGCAGGAGCAGGAACAGCCCGCTCTGAATGAAGGCGAAGACCTTGGTCTGTGTGGTTTCTTCCATCAGGCACCCTGTCCAGGCATGAAATTTAACAGATTGGCCAACGATAACCGAAATACGGGAGTATCGCCAACTTTTCTGATGACGGACCTCGACAAGGTGCTTCGGCCGGCCTTAACCGACCCGATCAGCTGCACGAAGTCGGTATCTCAGCCACGCTTTTGGTGAGAACCGGCAAACAGGTCCAGATCAGGGTGGTAAGCACCGGTTTTGACTCCGAACAGTCCTAACATACTGTGGAAGATATTATCGTGACTGTAAGATAAGGACCTGTTGCCTTGCAGTATCGGCAGATCGATCTCCTTCTGGGTGAGGTAGTCATCGGAAGCCCAGAACAACATGGGGACACGGGTCTGTTCGACGGGGGCCAGGGCATAGGGGAGCCCGTGCAGGTAGATCCCGTTCTCGCCTAGCGATTCGCCATGGTCAGAGACATAGAGCATCGCGCCCGGGATATCCTGTGCGGAGAGCAAGTCTATCGCCTTTGAGAGCACATAATCAGTATAGACAATAGTATTGTCGTAGGCATTCACGATCTCCTGCTGAGAACAATCCTGGACATTGTCAACCGAGCATTCCGGCAGGAAGACCTTGAAAGCAGCCGGTGTGCGCTTGTAATACGCCTGTTCGTGCTGCCGATCATATGCAAGACAACAGGAGGTCTTATCTGATGCGGAGATTTCAGCGGCCAGGCCCTGCAGGAGGATCTCGTCGTAACATTCCCCGTCCGGGCAGACTTCCGAAGCGTCCTGCTCGAGGAAATTTTTATACTGGACACGATCTGCAACCCCCTTGCTGCTGGAATTGTTGTCAAGCCAGACGACCTTGACGCCAAGCCGCTGCAGAACATCCAGAAGGTTCTCGAAATTCCCCGCTTTATCGCGGCTGAAACCGCTATGCGCCAGGTGCGAAAAAATGCAGGGGACTGATTCAATGGTCGAAGTGCCGCAGGCAGCAACATCCGTGAAATTGACCACATCACGCTGGCTCAGATAGGGATTCGTATCGCGAGGATAGCCATTGAAGGCGAACTCCTGGGAGCGCGCGGTTTCACCGACGACCAGCACGAATACTGATCTGCCGACGGCATCCCTGGTGGCGTCGCTCGCCATCGGCTGCAAGGGCTGCTTGGCCCGGGCAAAGAATTCTTTCTTGATAACCCTCTGAACGGAGCTGAGCGGATAGACCGGGTTGACGAGCATGCGCAGGTCCCGGTGCTCACGACCGAACAGGACCAGGTTCTTGAAATTTACATACCCTAGGCCGACGATCAAAACGAGGCTGCCCACAATCACTGCGGCTCTGGTCAACATCTCTTGCCGCAGCGGACGATAGCGGATGCGCGTCAGCAGTAGCAGGGTCATCGGTGCAAAGCCATAGAGCATCAAGCCTGACGGGCCAGCACAAGTCAACATTGATACGTTTCCAGTGCATTGTAATCATCGTCTTGTCGATGATCGTGCCAAAGCTGTCGGTGAAATAACTCGCGCTTGCCGCGACCAGGAACATCAGGCAGAGGAAGGGCTTCAAAACCGGACGGAACGCCAACAACATAAAGAGAAGATTAAAGGCCAGGACCAGCAACAGCCAAAGGAGCCCCATGAAAAGCCAGTGATCGCCTTTGTCAAGACCGAGGCTGGCAGCCAGGAAATCATTAACGTGATTGTCAAATTGACGAAAAAACAAGCCGCCAGGAAGGTCACGATGGGCAGACTGACCTGTGGCCGGAATTTATTGAGACTGTCTTGAGCAATCACTTCTTTGTGTTCTCCTGAAAAAGACTTCTGTTGCGCATTGGTTCCCTTACCTCGGCGACAACTTGCGCCGACCCTGGCTGCGGACAAAGCGGTTTGATACTCATCCAGGAACTGTTGCCAATGCATCTGCTCCCAGCAAGCCTGGTGGCGCGAAAATTGATTGATGTCATGCAGACTGGCCTGCTGAACGTCAGCGACGCCTCATCTTTTCCAGTCAACCAGGCAACCTTGTATCCTGCCTGTTCCACAATCTTCATCGCTGCTGCTCCAATCGCATCCCATCAGCTATCATCTTGGGTAATTTGTACAAAAAGCGGTACATTCAGGTACAGTGTCAAGTGACAATCCCCCGGCGATAGACTGCAATTGAAAATTTCTGCATCAGTCGGACACGATAGGCTGCAATTGCCACATTTCCGAATCAGTCGGACATCATGCCATGCGCGTAACTGGCCGGATTTATTGTTTTTCAAAAATCCACGCCGAAAAATTGTACAAATATCTGTACGTCACATTCGGGAAGGGCTGGCAGGACGCCAACTTTTTTTACACCGCGAAGGGAAAATTTCAAAAATAGATTGATCAGGGAACAACAGTTTACAATTTCGACCGGAGTGACAAACTAACGGGGTTTCGTAATCCATCGTTGAGAATGACGGCCAGCAGAACCCGCATGACCCTTGGGAAATAACTTCCAGAGATGAATTTTTCGCCCCAGGTTCTGCAAGGTCTGCGCGTTGAGATCGTAATGCTCACCAAAGACATGCAGAATAACCCACGGGAGATGCAAATATCTTGACATGCTGTTGAGAAGGTTTACTTAATAGTCGCCGCCACTGATGTTCATGATGCGCTATCGAAGCGGCACTTTCAGGGGCAGAACAGGGATTGTCTCCATCCGCCCTCATAAAGAGACCCTGTGGCCGCAATGGATCTAACCGTTATAAATTTTACAAAAGAACCATAGAGAATTAAAAGGGACAGCAATGAAGCTAAAGATGGGAAAAACGGCCTACGATGTTTGCTACTTGTTTTGCGTCACGTTATTTTCACTATTAATGTTTGCTGCTTTGCGTTGTTTGTTGCTGATCAGAAACAATGAACTGCTTGAAGGCGTTCCCGGTTCAGACCTTGCCGTTTCCTTCCTGATCGGAGCAAGATTTGACCTGATTATCATCTGTTATATTCTCTTCCCGCTCGCCATCGCACTGGCGTTACCAAATGGCCTGGGAAAAAGAACGATGGCCTTTCTGTGGTTGATGCCAGCCTTTGCAATAACCATATTCCTGGGCGTTGTCGAACTGGACTTTTACCACGAATTTCACAATCGCCTGAACAGTATCGCCTTTCATTATTTACAAGAAGACGCCGCCACGGTAAGCAGCATGATCTGGAATGGTTTTCCTGTCGTTCGCTACCTGCTCCTGTGGGCCGTCCTGGTAGGAATCTATATTTATGCCCTAAAATTCATTGCGAAACTGACCACCCCCGATGTCGTGAAACCCACTCCATTCCTGCTAAGAATGTCCACAACGGTTTTGGTCTTGGCGCTGTTGGTCATCGGTTCCAGGGGTGCAACAATCCGGTCGGGTCCCCCCCTGCGTTGGGGAGATGCTTTTCACAGCCCTCATCTGTTTGCCAACCATCTGGCTTTAAACGGGACCTTTACCATTATAAAAGCGGCAGAGAACGCATCCAATGAAGCCAAGGGGGAGAAATGGTTAAGCTCGTACCCCGCAGGAGAAGCCCTGGAGACAACCAGGCAAATGATCTTAACCGAAAGAGATGTTTTACTTAGACCAGAGACACGCAAAATCTTACGCAGATCCCAGCCGCAAACGTCTCCTGTTAACAACAACATAAAGAATGTCGTCGTTATTTTAATGGAAAGCTTCAGTGGCAAATTTGTTGGTGCCCTGGGCCATGACTACGGCATAACTCCAGAATTTGACAAAATTGCCAAAGAGGGGTTGCTGTTCGAGAAATTTTTCTCCAATGGCACCCATACCCACCAGGGTGTCTTTGCGACTTTCGCAAGCTTCCCCAATCTCCCCGGATTTGAATACCTGATGCAACAACCGCAAGGGGGGAACGCCTTCTCAGGCTTGCCGGCCTTATTGAAAAGGGAAAAGTTCAACGACGTTTATATCTACAACGGGGATTTTACCTGGGATAACCAGGAGGGGTTTTTCCGCAACCAGGGCCTAACCAATTTTGTCGGCCGTCACGATTATGTCAACCCCAAGTTCCAGGACCGAACCTGGGGGGTTTCCGACGAAGACATGTTCTCCAGGGCCGTTGAGGAACTGGACAAAATAGACTCCGCGCAACCCTTCTTTGCCATGGTGCAGACATTGTCCAATCATACACCCTATGCATTGCCGGAGAGCCTGCCCGTTCCAGCAGTGACTGACATGGGTGAATATTCAGAACATTTAACCGCAATGAGATATTCAGACTGGGCATTGGGAGAGTTTTTTAAAGCCATCAGACACAAACCTTTTTACGATGAAACGCTCTTCGTAATTCTCGGGGACCATGGCTTTGGCGTAAAGCCGCAGATCTCTGATATCGACCTGCTGAGGTTTCACGTCCCCTTGCTTTTAATTGCCCCCGGACTGACGCAGGAATTTGGTCAAAGCATAACAACTGTTGCAACCCAGGTGGATGTTATCCCCACGATACTCGGTTTACTTGGCAAACCGTTTACCCACCAGTCCTGGGGTAGGGATATCCTCGCGCTGGACCCATCTGATGAAGGGTTTGGAATTATAAAACCGTCAGGGAGCGACCAGACCGTTGCCATGTTGAGAGGGGATACGATCCTGGTCAAACAGCCTGATGTTCAAGCGAGGTTGGGTCGTTACACGCTAAAACCGGAACCGGCGTATCAGGCGATTGACGACGTTCAATTAAAAGAGCGTATGACCAAAGAATTATTAAGTTATATTGAAACCGCTCTGTATGCCTTGCATGAAAACCAAAGCGGACTCGAATAACGCCTGGCGAAAAACCATATCCTGAAGGTCTCACGGGTTTGTGGACACTCCTGGAGACGGTTGCTACCCGCCAGTCGGGCGCCTGACAATCAGCACGACCAGCCCGGCAGGACAGGAGTTTCCGGCTGGTACGCAGCGATCTCAAGGCCCTTTGACATGGTAAGCGTAGCTGGTTTCGTTGAGACTTTGCGACAGGCGCATGGAGCCATGCCGATCTCCGGCAGTGTCCCCTCTCCGGCCTGAATGATCAGTTCGCGAATCTTTTCGTAATCACCAAAGGTCGCGCCGTTGAGAATCGTTGCCTGCGGATGCCGTTCGTTGTACGACAAGGCATAAGAGATGGTACACCCAGAGAAATAGCATCCATGCCGTAGTTGTCACCTAGCTGAATCAGTCGTGCAGCCTGACCGGCATCGTGAATGCCGATATTGGTGCTGAGCAGGTTGAGCGGCTCGTAGTCAAACTTGGCCAGAAACTCGCCCTTGCTGCCGTCGGCATTCTTCTCGGAGATATTGTTGTGACAGGTGATGCCGCAGCGATAGCAGGCCTGCGACTTGATGTCGTACTCTTTTTCAACATTTTCGCGAAACAGCTTCTCCGGCAGATGCATTTCCTTGCGGGCGGAAATTATTGACCGGCACCGCGTGAAATTCCTGCAGAACATCGTAGGCGGCCCAGGTTCCGCCGCCGCCGCCACGACTCATCGGCTGAATGCGAGCCGAACCTCCCCCCTTGATGACGTTGACATTAACTTTCTTCACCGCTTCGGATAAGGGTTTCAGCTTGTCGCTGCTTTGCGCCACCAGAGCAAGGATGTTCTTATAGCCCATCAGACTGCCCATGCCGCCACGCCCGGCGAATCGACTCTTGTCCTCATGCTCTTTGAGCTGGTTCTCTGTGGAAAGAGCCACGGCGCCCATGATAGTTGTTCTGCCAATTCTCCCCGGCTTGACCAATAGCGGCAAAGTGGGCGTCAGCATACTCTTTCTGTAGAGCCATGATCTTGGCATGAGTCGAGAGGCCGAGCAAATGTTCGGCAGGCTTTAACGCGACCTGCGGTCCGGACTCGGTTTCCTTGATCACAACATAGACCGGCTGTTCCGAACGGTTCTCGAAAATCAATTCATCCAGACCGGTCCATTTGAACTTTGCGCCGAACTTGCCGCTGCCGGTCGACCACATTGCAGCAGGCAAGCCCCACCTTAGAGCCTTTGATCGGACTGTAACCGGAGAAGTAGGTACGCATACCCGTCATGACACTACTTCCAGTCAGCAGACCGGTGTTGACGATCAATGGGTTCTCGTCGCAGTAGGCGTTTTCAATCTTCCGTTCAGCAAGGTCTTGAAATGAACGACCAAAACCGCCAAGCACATCTTCAAGGTTACGACATGGGGCGTCGACAAAGCTCTTTCACCGTGTACGTAGATCAATGGTACAACGCTTATACAGAATGTCGGAGGGTTTCGCTGCAGGATCGTTTGTCAAAAACTTCATCAGGTCTCTCCTTATTCTGAACATAAGATACTTAATGCATCATCAGGCTACAATCAAACGAAGCTTTCTCAACCACCATCCAGCAAAGGAAGTATCGACAGCGTATCACCATCTTTGAGAATGATCTTGTTCACCGGCATGCACACCATTGATGAGAATAATACCAAGAACATCTTTAGGCAACTGTGAGATTATCAATAACCTCCACAACTTAATACCGGAAGCATATTCCAGAATATTTTTTTTGAATCTTTCATACAAAATACGCCAACAAGTTTAATTTTATTTTCAATTTCTTTCATTTTATTAATCAAATTCTTTTTTTTTTTACATCTTTAATTTAAATATATTTTAAAAAAAATATTATATATATTATATTATTATAATTTTTAAAATTTTATAATTTATTTATAATATTATTATTAATTAAAATAAAATTAATATTTTATATTTTAAATAATTTTATTATATATAAAAAATAATATTATAAATAAAAAAATCAGGCTGATCCCGGTTAGAGCCTGTCCGTTGAGCTGTTCACCAAGCACCAAGATGCCCAGGGTTAAAAATAATAATCAAAAATTTATTATTATTTTTACAATATATTCTTTAAAAACATTATCTAATTTCATTACTATATATTCAATTTTACTATAATAAATATACTCCTAATATTTATTCAAAAATCATTAATATCCAATTCATTAATTAACTAATAAAAACATAAATCAACATATAATTCATATAATAATTAATTATTTAACAACATTAATCTCAAAAATCAATCATAATTATAATACTAAATTATCAATTATACAATATAATATCATAAACTAATTAAAAATAAATAAAACATCAACATACCGTTAATCAATGCCTCGATAATGCCTAACATTCAGACTCCTTAAATACCAAAACAACCAGCCGAAAAGAGAGATGACCGCTGTTCGATTTCCGCATCAGAAACCAAAGAAGCGGAACGAAAAAAGTTTTCCGTCCCGCGACAATCATGCTTTCTACTTCTCTGATTGTGTTAATACATAAGTGTATCCTGCCCACGACATTATTCGCCAGACGGTAATACGATCCATCTCGTCTCCGTTAGCACGAGTCTGAACTATAACCAGACTGGCGTTTTTATTCTGCCCTGTTTCGTCAAATTCTACACAATCGTAAGCCAGAATACCCGTTTTGCCACCACAGACCTTGATCTCTGCAAGAATCTTGCGCAATACAGCCGGATCGATCGAAGCGACCTTCTCCAGAGCTTCCTTGATGACATACATGGCAGCATATGCATCGACCGACTCACCATTCATGTTGCTGCCGTAGAGCTTCTTGTACTTATCGTTGATCTTTTGAGACCGAGACGATTAAGATCAGTTTCCCACTCTACGATATCGAACAGATAATCGCATTTTTCCCGTCCGCTTTCAGAAAGAACAAATCAGCATGACCGCCACCGCTGAAAATGATCGCCTTTACGTTGACGCGCATTTCGTCCATAGTGTTGATCAGCAGAATCGCATCTGCTGCATTGAACGTCATAAAGACTACATCAGAGTTGCACGCTTCAACTTGATGACAACAGAAGTCAGATCGCTGGCGGTGCTGAAATAAGCTCGTTAAGAACAACCTCGTATCCACGCTCTTTGCAAGCGCCACCCACTTCTCAGCAAAACCGACTACACAGTGCCATTTTCATAAACAAATGCAACTTTTTTTACATCAACATTGAACTCTTTCTTCATGTCGTCCAGAAACAGGAACTGGTCTTTCGCCCACCAGCCATCTTTTGCAGCAATGCGGAAAACATACTTGAAGCCGCGCTCTGTAATGGTGTCGCGAACCGATACAGGCACTATGAAGGGAATCCCATAGCGCTCAGCAACCTGAGTGGTCGGATAGGTAACGGCTGAATTCCAGCATCCGGTTAACAGATGAACTTTTTCGGAGTTGATCATACGCTCGGCTTCTGTAACACCGGTGGTCGGATCACTTTTGCTATCGGCAAAGAGCAATTCCAGTTTGGCGCCACCGAGAGATTTGATCCCGCCCGAGCTGTTGATTTCCTCCAGGGCCATCTCACGGGCCTGCTTGCCCTGGATGCCAACTGATGCCGAGGGCCCTGACAAGGGGATGATGTTACCGATCTTCACGGTTTTCGTTTCTGCCTGGGTTACACCGCAAGTGCCCGCAACCATTGCAAGGGCTAAAACGGGAACAACCAAATGTTTCAACATCTTCATACCTGACTCCTTCCTCTGTGTCCGCATCAGCGGAGAGTTAAATAACGCCATCGGTCTTATCGATGACTCACATAATGAATTAAGCATCGATCACGTAAAAATTTACTCGACAGACTGACTCAATACGTTATAGAGCAAGGGTATAGAGCAACACGTGTGCCAGACGCAGAAGAATAAAACAACATACTGATTTAATTGATTTTCACAAGACGTGAAGAAGATATGGGGTTGCAAACGGGTGAAAAAGTAAACCATTGACGTCAACCATGGTTGACGAGGGAAACCATGGTTGACGCATGGCTTCCGGTACAGGCTATTTCTGAGCCCGCTTCTTCAAGCGTTTGTGCAAGGCCTGTTTAGAGATGCCAAGTAGCCTGGCAGCCTGAGCCTGGTTGTCTGAGGTTATAGCCAGGGCCTCAGCAATGGCAAAGTTCACCAACTCCTCAAGTGAAGGGAACTGTCCGAACAACTTTCCCAGAGGGTTGGACCCAGGGAGAGCGGCGGCGGAGTCAGGGATACTGCCCCCAAGTCGTTCAGCGATCAGCTCTCGCGGAATTTCGACATTGCCACAACGAGCCACGGCATCATACAAGTAAGTCTTAAGCTCTCTGATATTGCCATAAAAAGGGTGTCGTAAGAGGAGGTGCATCGCCTCCTTGCTGACCAAAGGCGTTTTTCTATTCATGCTGTCGGCTGCATCCGCAACCAATTTCCTGACCAGTAAAGGAATGTCCTCACGTCGATCCCGAAGAGGGGGGATTTTGATCAAGTGCGTACTGAGCCTGTAATACAGGTCCATACGGAAACCGCCCGACTGACCAGCCAACTTCTGCAGATCCTTATTGGCGGCGGCAATGATACGTGCCCGACTTTTCTTCGGTTGGTCCGCCCCTAGCGGATAGTAGAGACCTTCCTGCAACAACCGCAACAACTTTACCTGTGAAACTTCACTCAAGTCGCCGATCTCATCGAGAAAGATTGTTCCTCCCTGAGCCATTTCGAGCAGGCCTGAGCGAGGTTTGTCCGCACCGGTATAAGCACCTTTCGAATGTCCAAAGAGCGTGTCCGAAAAAAGCGTATCATCCAATCCAGAAACATCCACCGCAACAAATTCTCCATGCACACCACTCACCTCATGGACGGCCTTCGCCAACAACTCCTTTCCGGAGCCTGTTTCCCCCAGAATAAGAGTCGGCTGGCTACTTTCGGCAATGGCCTCGACGTATTGGAAAATTTCCACCATCACGGCATTTTGTGTCACGATTCCGGAAAATGCCGAGTGCGTCGGCCTACCACCGAAAGGGATGCCCTTGAGTGACATCACTTCATTGCGTAACGAGCCTATTTCCAGGGCATTGCGTAAAGCTGAGCCAAACGTAGACATGCTGATGGGTTTGATCAGATAATCGTGCGCACCCAATTTCAGGCATTCCACGGCAGATTCGATTTCCGAGTTTGCGGTCAGAATGATCACCGGGACATGAGGGTGCTTCTCCTTGATCGCACGCAGCACTTCCTGGCCGGTCATATGCGGCATATTAAGATCCAGAAAGACAATCGGACCGGGGATGTGCTGCAAAGCTTTCAGGACCTGGCGGCTATCGGAGAGTGCCGTAACCTTCCTGACTCCCATCGACTCTAGAAGGAAACTGTACGCATCCAATTCAGATTGTTCATCATCCACCAAAACGACATGAGGATTTTGCCTGCTTAAATCCAACATTACACACCTTCATCTTTCTTTTTTAACTCAGCCTTTGGCAACCGAAGAGTAAATTCGGCACCTATTTCAGTGTTCTTGACTGACAAAACCCCACTCATCTCTTTTTCGACAATAATTTTTGCCATATAGAGACCGATTCCTGCCCCGGACAAAGTGGCCTTCGTTGTAAAGTAAGGGTCAAACACTTTGGCCAGCAAAGGTTCAGGGATGCCACAACCGTAATCTTTGACACAAATAACAACCTCAGCATGGTTACTGATGATATCAATTTCAATCAGGCGAGGTAAACCATTTGTCTCCTGCGAAGCCCTTTCGTCAATAGCATCTCTGGCATTAGCGAGGATATTCACAAGTACATGCACAAATTCACTTTGATAGCCGTACACAACGAGTGGTTCTTTAACCTCTGCGAAGTTGATCTTCAGGTCGACTTCGCTCTGCTTTAACTGGGCTTGCATCAACTTAACGGCACTGTCGATAGCATCAACGATGTCGAAGGGAACCTTGCTTTTACTCGGCCGGAAAAAAAGCCGGAAGTCATCGATGGTCTTTGACATAAACTGAATCTGTGAATCAGCTTCAGAGGTCAGCTTCTGCACAAAGGTTTCATTGATCTTGTTATTGAAATAAGCCGCCTGCAGGCTAGCAATATAGGTCGACAGGGTATTCAGGGGTTGACGCCACTGATGAGCGATAGCGCCAAGCATCTCTCCCATGGCCGCCATTTTTTGAGCCTGCCTGAGTTGTTTTTCTGCATTGACGCGTTTCGATATGTCCCGAATACTCGATAGTGTCAATTCCTGATTGTCAAGGCGAAGAATCTTTAAGCCAACTTCAGCGGCAAACTCAGTCCCTACAGAGGAACCAATCCGTATTGGTGATTTTTTTATAGGCGAGAATGTTGTCCAGCCCGCTCTGTTGGTCCTGATAGGTAATAGCCCCGGAAGAAGATTGTTGCAACAGGTCAAGGCCACCAGCAAGGTTCGGCTCTGTTTCCTGTAATTTCATTTTCATGACGAACTCCTGGTTCGGATGAACCAGAATGGTGCCATCGCTCTCAACAATGAACGCATAGCCTGTTTCGCCGACCTTGACGCTCATGAGGTTATCAACCAATGTGTCGAGAACAGTATCAGCGCCCATCACACCGACAAAACGACCCTCCACAGACAATGGCGTCACCAGAGCAATCACCAGTTCCATGGTGACAAAGTCGATGTAGGGTGTCGTGAACGCAGTGTGACCCATCTCCACGGCACGCTCGTACCAAGGGCGTTTCCTGGGATCATACCCGTCTGGTGGCGGCCAGTCTGCACCATCAATCAATTCACCGTTCGTCAGACCAATATAGACATCGCTGAAATGCCCTGCCTTCATGGCCATTTTCAATAGGCTCAACGTCTCTGGATTGTTACCAAGACCATGCAGAGAAACCGACGCTGCCGTAGCGTCAAGAATTCTCATTTGCTGATTCAACCACAACTCTGTTGTCTTGCTGACATCTGTCGTGATCGCCAACTGATGTTCGACAATGGTTTCCTCGATAATCACCTGGGTACTGCGATAGGTGATACCGACCACCGTCAGGATCAACGCCGACAAAACTGCCATAGTAATCAGGGTGTTTTTGGTTTTTAAACTCATGCGCTCTCCACTCCTGAGAATTATTATGACAAAAGATCAGCAATAACTTTGGCATAATACTGCGTGAAACCAAAGCATAACCCAATGCAGGACAATCAAGGGAACGGATATCCTCCTAATCGAGGACAATAGATCAATCAACAGTATTTATCAGCGGCTCTGAATCAGAATTTTGCACAGCAACCTGGGCAAAACATTAAAGGCCACCACATAGTGAAGATGTTGAAGCCCTTACTCACATACGTAAAAAACCGGCTGCTCGACTATCGGTCAACCTGCAAAATCTGCAGGGATTTCCAGTTTACTCCGACCGCCGAAAGCAAGAACTGCCAATCCGGAGACAATCAGGGAGATGCCAACAAAAGAGAGGGAATTCAAATGCTCTCCCAGGACAAACAATCCCAACAAGCCGGCAGTCATCGGTTCAGCCAGGGTCAAAGTCACCGCAGTAGCCACCTGAATTCGTTGTAGCCCGCGAGTGAAAAGCCAATAAGCCAGCGCCATCGTCACCAGCCCGAGGTGAAAAACAACAGCGATGCGCGCGGCGTTGCCAACCAGGCCATTTCGCGACCAATCAGCAGAGGAGCAAGCATCAGAGCACCGAGACTGAAAACGACAGCCATCACGGCATTCGGCGCATGTCCTTCCAAGCAGTCCCTTCATGATCAAGGTATAGGCTGCATACGCAACACCCGCGCAAATCGCCAGGATGACGCCGACCAGGTCAATCGCGACATCGCCACCGCTCGCTGAAGTCAGGGCAATACAGCCGATCATGGCCAGAGAGGTAGCAACAAACCAAGCCCTTCTCGGAGGTTCGTCGCGAAACAGCTAACCAAGAATCCCGCCGATCACCGGAGCGCTGCCGATACCAACGATCGTGCCGACGGCCACCCCGGTTCTGGCGACAGCGGAAAAAAAGCAGGCTGGTAACGTGCGGTAAAAACTGCGGCGGCAGTGTGGTCTTTAGCGGCCAGCCTTTCAGCTGCATGAATCCACTTTGCAGCATAACTAAAATCAACATTGCGCCACCACCGACCAGGAGACGCAAGGCGCCGATCACCCCGGGGTCGAAACCCCTTGGGCGCAAATGCCTGGGCGGTCCCGGTGGTCCCCCAGAGCAGTGCCGCTCCCAGGACAAACCAGACGCCTGCATCGAGCCCTCCTTACTCATCCATCACTCCTCGTTGAGCTTTGCACAGTGCCTTCTTTCCGGCGCTGCTTTCTGCAGCACATGGCCAGCAGAGATACAGCAACGCCAGGAGTCGGCCCAGCAGGTAAGCAATTGCTGCGGCCGTCACCCCCGGCAGTGGAGAGTATCTTACCAGCAGGGCCAGAACAACAAAAATTCCGCAGGCTTCAATGGCCGTTGCGACAGTAACAGGCAGCGTCTTCCCGCTGTTGATCAATATCGCCCTCTGGTATCCGATTGCGACCGTCAAAGCCGGGAAGAGCGCCATGATCTGCAGTGGCGGAATCGCCAGCCGCACAAGTTCGGCAGGCAGGCCGGAAACTGTCGCATACCAGAAGATATTCAAGGGGGTAAAAGCAATCAGGGACAGACCACCCCCCAGAGCGATAGCCAGATACAGGGCGAAACGTCGGACGACCGCACGATTCTCCCCGCCATCCTTCAATGTGGCGATGGCTACCTCCGGAAAGGAAAGGCCCAGAGCACGAAAGACGAATGTGAGAGAATAGAGGACCGGCATGATCGCCAGAGACTCAAGCGGTCTGTTGCCATGGCCAAGAAAGAAGGTCACCACGGGATGAACGCTCAGGCCGATCAGCGGTGTCATGGCCAAGGGCAGATAGAAACGGCCCAGGGCAGTATAAGATGCCATGGTGGCGTGAGCCTCTTGCTCCCGCAGCAATTTTGCGATTGCCTGCCTGGCCAGCCAGCGGGTTGACAAGGCCTCGAGGACCACGCCGGCGCTCAGGGCGCACGCCCCCAGGCTCGCTCCCGGGAAATTACTGAAGGACCAGAGCAGGCCGGCCGTTATCGACATGCCAAACAGTCGCGTGGTCGTGCCGACGGCCACCCTGCCCGGCTGATGGTGAGCGATCAGCACCCCCTGGTAGAAGCGCCGCATACCGATTGCCGCCGGCCACGGCAGCAGCAGCCACATAGCCTGCCGCACATGGCCGGCAACATCGTCTGTCAAGCCCAGGAGTGTGGATGTCAACGGGTTAAAAACCGGCGGCAACAGCAGGGATACGAGCAGCAAGGTGACTGCACCGCAAAGGATGATGGAGAAGGCCCGCAGACGCAGGTAATCAGTGCGTGATCGCCCCAGGCGGGTCGCAGCGCTCAGAAGCATGATCACCGGGGCTTCGGTGATCAGGCCGAACGCATAGGCCACCCCGTAAGCAGCCAGGTTGACGGCACTCTCCCCCATTCGGGCAATCACCGCAGCCAGGAAGGGGCCTTCGATGGCCATCATCAACCAGGTTGCGGCCAACGGCCACCAGAGACGATATATACTCTTCAGAGTTGCTTGCCGAGTCATAGTCAATCAGGTTCCCAAGTTCAGCCCCTCACAGACACGAAAAGGAGGATGCCAACAAGTGACATCCTCCTTTGCAACAGAGTTTACCCTTTCGGTCAGACCGATTTGGATTTCATGCCGAGGATCTGTCGCAGGGCATGCTGGGCGATACTGGGGTTCTCCTTGAGGCGCCGCTTTGAATACGGCAACCAGGACTTGCCGAACGGCACGTATATACGAAGCCTGTGCTTCTGTGCAACCAGCATGTCACGCAACTCCGGATCAACTCCGAGCAGCATCTGGAATTCATAATCGTCACTTTTCAATGCATATTTTCTGATCAACTGCAATGATTCGAAGATCAGCTTTTCATCGTGAGTGGCAATACCAACGTATGCGCCTTTTGCAAACATCTTGTCCAGACAACAGACAAAGCTACGGTTGATGATCGTCATGTCTTTGTAGGCGACTGTGCGCGGCTCGTTATAAATCCCTTTGCACAGGCGGAAGTGCAACAAGCCGTCACTCATGGCTTCAATATCATCGAGAGTGCGGCGCAGGTAAGACTGCAGTACCACGCCGACATGCCCGGGGAACTCCTCGCGCAGGCGCCTGAAGAACTCGATCGTGTGGTCAGTGCATGAATGGTCTTCCATATCGATGCGCACGAAATTATTCAACCCGGCGGCCAGTTCCACGATCTCGCGGATGTTGGCAAAAGCGAATTCCTTGTCGAGTTCCAGACCCATCTGGGTCGGTTTCAGCGACAGGTTGGCGTCCAGCTTTTCCCTGTCGATGCCTTTCAGGATTTCCAGGCACTGCTCCTTGAAATAGGTCGCTTCCTCCCTGGTTTTAATGAACTCACCAAGGATATCGATAGTCGCCATCATGCCTTTGCTGTTCAGGTCTCTGGTGACCGCGATCGCATGCTTGAGTTCTTCACCGGCTATATAACCTCTGGCAAAGAGCCCAACAATCGGTCCTGGCACGTGCATGATCGTTTTTGATACCAGGAAATTGAAAATTGACATTCACTCCTCCATGTATGAACAACTTTGATGTCGGCGGCCAAGCCACCCACAAGCACCCTTATTCAGCGTCCATGAAGGGGTAAGCAAAGTCTGCAGGCGCATCGAAGGTTTCCTTGATCGTGCGCGGCGAGACCCAGCGGAGCAGGTTCAGGTACGAGCCGGCCTTGTCATTGGTACCGGACGCGCGGGCCCCACCAAACGGCTGCTGCCCGACGACTGCGCCGGTCGGCTTGTCATTGATATAGAAGTTGCCGGCGGCGTTTTCCAGCCTGCTCAATGCAAGACTGACCGCGCTCCTGTCGGTCGCGAATACAGCGCCGGTCAGGGCGTAGATCGACGTCTCGTCGCAGAGCTTGAGCGTCTCTTCGTACTTTTCATCCTCGTACACATAAATGGTCATGACCGGACCGAAGATCTCCTCCTCCAGGGTACGGAAGTGCGGGTTGCTGGTCAGGATGACCGTCGGCTCGATGAAGTAGCCCTTGCTGTCGTCGTAACCGCCACCGGCAATAATTTCGGCATCCTCGGCAGCCCTGGCGTAATCAATATATTCGGTGATCGTGGCATAGGCCGAGCTGTCGATCACCGCACTGAAGAAGTTTGTGAAATCGTTGGTCGGGCCCATCTTGATTCGGGCGACATCGGCTTCGAGCTCTCTGCGGACCTCGCCCCAGATCGATTTGGGGATATAAGCACGCGAAGCCGCCGAGCACTTCTGCCCCTGGAATTCGAATGCACCGCGGACGATACCGGTAACCAGCCTGCGGACATCAGCACTCTTGTGAGCAACGATGAAGTCCTTGCCACCGGTCTCTCCGACAATCCGCGGATACGACTTGTACCTGGCGATATTCTTGCCGACCGTCGCCCACATCTGGTGAAAGACTCCGGTCGAACCGGTAAAGTGAATGCCGCCGAGATCGGCATGATCGAGACACATTTTGCCGACCATCGAACCGGGCCCGGGCACGAAGTTGATGACGCCGTCCGGCAGACCGGCTTCCCTGAGAATCTGCATGAAGAGGTACGGCGTGTACACACAGGAAGATGCCGGCTTGAGGAATACGGTATTGCCCATGATCGCAGGGGACGTTGCCAGGTTGCCGGCAATCGCAGTGAAGTTGAACGGTGCAACGGCGAAGATGAAGCCTTCCAGAGGACGCTGCTGGACAAAGTTCCATACGCCGGTCGGTGAATAGAGTGGCTGGTCGCTATAGACCTGTTGTGCGTAGTAGACATTGAAACGCAGGAAATCGATCAACTCGCAGGCCGCATCAATCTCTGCCTGGTAGGCCGTCTTGCCGGTCGAGAGCATGCTGATCGCATTCATGACGTGGCGATACCTGCCGGCCAACAACTCAGCCGCCTTGAGAAAGATCGCCGCACGTTCTTCCCAGCGCAGGGCTGCCCAGGCCGGCTTGGCGGCCATTGCTGCCTCGATCGCCATGCTGATCTCTTTTTCCCCGGCAATGTGATATTCGCCGAGGACATGCTGATGGTCATGCGGCATGACCACCTTGCCAAGATTGCCGGTGCGGACATCCTTGCCACCGATAATCAGGGGAATTTCTACTTTTTTTGCGGCAATATCAGCGATTGCAGCCTTAAGCAGAGCGCGCTCCGGCGTGCCCGGAGCATAGCTGTTGATCGGCTCGTTGACAGGGGTCGGAACCTTGAGTATGGCGTTATTCAGCAGATTCATGACGATCACCTTTCGTACCGGGTTATTTACCGTTTAAGGATTCGCATCCGAGATATTCTCATCGTCTGTAAGAGCAAGCAGGATGCCAAGCCATCCCGTTTACCTGCACCAGTGGTGCATGCGTCGCGCAGCTCCTGACAAAAAGACCTCATTGAAAATCGCAAGAGAATTATAACAGACTGTTTTTAAAAAGATTTTTGCCGAGAAGATATTTCAGAGGAGAAACATCCGGAAAGCGGGTGATGACGGTTTTTTTCTTGAACAGGAGTTGCGGGAGGATCCAGAGACGATTAACAGAAAAAATATTATGCAACAGAGCATTAAAAAAAGGCCGGCAATGCTATATATATTGCTGTTTTTTATGGAGAAGATTTGGTTATATGCAAATATGCATTGAGTTCTTTGTGATATAGTCGTATGCAATTATGCATAAGCTTACCCCCCGACACTGGCCGCCAGGCCATACCCGGCAAAGATTTCCAGGGCGCGGGCAACGCTCTCCGGTCCGGGCTCTTTCAGGGCGCTCAAATCACGATTCCGGCCGAGCTTCAGATCCTTCCCCCTGGCAACATCATGGAACGGCAGCAGGTTGACCTCTTTGCTTGCGCCGGCCAAACCGGCGACATGGGCGGCGAAGGCCTTGACGCTTTGCACATCATCGTTCACACCGCCGATCAGCGGGATGCGTATCTGGATCGTCGCGCCCGTCTCTGCCAGCATCTTCAGGTTATCCAGGATCAGCCGGTTATCAACGCCGGTGAAATGCCTGTGCCGTTCGGCATCAATTATCTTCAAATCGTAAAGGAAAAGGTCGGTGTGTCCGGCGACCCTGAGCAGGGTTTCGCCCTTGACATACCCCGAAGTATCTATCGCGCTGTGAATATTCTTCTTGCCGCAGGCATCGAGAAGCTCAATCAGGAACTCAGGGTAAAGGAGAGGTTCACCACCGGAAAAAGTCACCCCGCCACCCGACTGTTCAAAAAAAGGCCGTTCCTTTTCGATGATCTCAATGAGTTCTGCAATAGAGCGGTACTGCCCGGACATCTCCGTCGCCAGGGTCGGACAGACCTCCGCGCACTTGCCGCAGAGGGTGCAGAGCTTCTCATCCGTCTCGATCCCCCCGGGGGTCAGGGTACAGGCCTGCACCGGGCAAACACGGCAACATTCTCCGCAGCCGATGCATTTGCTGGCGGTAAAGAGCTTTTGAATTCTGGGCGAGATGCTTTCAGGGTTGTGGCACCACTGGCAATTCAGCGGACACCCCTTGAGGAAAATCGTGACACGGATTCCGGGACCGTCATTGATCGAATAACGCTTGATATCGAATACGAGCGGTTGCTGCATTTCAGAACGACTCGTTCTCGGTCCGCTCGATAACTTCCTGTTGCAGGTCTGCATTCATATCGTTGAAGTAGTCACTGTAGCCAGCCATGCGCACCAGCAGGTCCTTGTAGTCTTCGGGGGTCTCCTGGGCAGCCTGCAACGTCGCGGTGTCAACGATATTGAACTGGATGTGATGGCCGCCGAGGGTAAAGTAGCTGCGGATCAAGTGGCCAAGCCGGGCAACATCCTCATCGCGCTTGAGCAGGCTGGGCAGGAAGCGCTGGTTGAGCAGAGTGCCGCCGGACATGGTGTGGTCAAGCTTGCTCAGCGAACGGATGACCGCCGAAGGGCCATGGGTGTCGGCGCCGTGCGAGGGAGACGTGCCATCGGAAATCGACTTGCCTGCCAGGCGTCCATTGGGCGTCGCCCCCATCACCTTGCCGAAGTAGATATGGCAGGTCGTGGAGAGCATGTTGAGGTGGAAGGTCTCGCCCTTGACGTTCGGCTTGCCGTCGATGGCGGCCAGCAGATCATGGTAAACCTTAAGGGCGATGTCGTCGGCATAGTCGTCATCATTACCGAAAAAGGGTGTCTTGTTGAGCACCGTCTGGCGTATGAATTCCTCACCTTCGAAGTTCTTGCCCACAGCTTCGAGGACCCGCTCCATACTGAAAGACTTCCCCTCGAAAACGTGCTTCTTGAGCACGGCAAGGCTGTCTGTCGTGGTCGCCAGACCGGTGCACTGAATGTAGTTGGTATTGTAACGTGGGCCACCGTCGTAATAATCCCGGCCCTTGCTGATGCAATCTTCTATGACCACCGACAGGAAAGGCGCCGGCGCATACTTGGCAAACATCCGGTCGATGTAATTGCTCACCCGCACCTTGGTGTCGACGATGAAGTTGAGCTGTCGTTTAAACGCCTCGTAGAGTTCATCGTAGCTTTCAAACCCTCTCGGGTCCCCGGTTGCAATACCGGCAACCTTGCCCGTCACCGGGTCGACGCCGTTGTTCAGGGTGACTTCGAGAATTTTCGGCACGTTGAGGTAACCGGTCAGGATGAATGCTTCCTTGCCAAAAGCGCCCACCTCGATACAGCCGCTGCAGCCGCCCTCACGGGCGTCCTTGAGCGACTTACCCTGGCGCAGCATCTCAACGATATAGACGTCGGGATTGAACACCGAGGGGTAGCCATGCCCCTGGCGAATCACCTTGCAAGCGGCCTTCAAGAAACGGTCGGGAGTCTTGCTGCTGATGTGTACCGAGTTGCCGGGCTGCAGGACATGCAGCTCTTCAATCACCTCGAGCATGAGGTAGGACACCTCGCTGACGCCGTCCCTGCCGTCACTCGTTACGCCACCAATGTTGATATTGGTGAAGTCGTTGTAGGTGCCGCTCTCACGGGCCGTGATCCCCACCTTGGGCGGCGCCGGATGGTTGTTGACCTTGATCCAGAAACAGCTGAGCAACTCCTTGGCCCGTTCGCGGGTCAAGGTCCCTGCGGCAAGCTCTGCTTCGTAGAAGGGAGCAAGATGCTGATCGAAATGCCCGGGGTTCATGGCGTCCCAGCCATTCAGTTCGGTGATCGTGCCGAGATGCACGAACCAGTACATCTGGATCGCTTCGTGAAAAGTGCGCGGCGCGTTGGCGGGAACCCAGCGGCAGACTTCGGCAATGGAGCGCAACTCGGCAATCCGCTGCGGGTCACTTGCAGCGGCCATCAGCTCTTCAGCCAGATCGGCGTGACGCTCGGCGAAAACGATCACGGCATCGCAAGAGACACCCATTGCCTTGAGTTCTTCTGCCTTGTCGGTGGCCTCCGGGTCATTGAGGAAGTCCAGCGCGGCCAGTTCATCAGCAATCTGCTTTTTGAAATCGAGCATCCCTTTACGATAGATCTGGCCATCCAGGGCGGTGTGCCCCGGTGCACGCTGCTCCATGAACTCGGTAAAGAGCCCGGCCTCGTAGGCAGCCCGCCATTCATCGGGGACATGGCTGAAGATTCGTTCGCGAATGGTCTTGCCCTGCCAGTAAGGGATCACTTCGCGCGCGTAGGTCGCAATATCCTCATCACTGATGGTGTAGCGCTGCTGGTCGCGGGTATTGAGGACTTGGAAATCTTCGACACTGTGGCAGGTCAGCTCGGGGAAAGTCGGCACAGCCTTCGGCCTTGGGCCGCGCTCGGCGACAATCAGCTCATCATCTCCGATGTACAGAGTTTTTTTCTGGCAGTGATCGAGAAAGTTCAGCGCCCTCAACATCGGAACCGAGTGCTTGCCGTAATTTTCCTTGTAGAAGGCCGTTTCGTGAAGGGCGCGTTCGATCGACAGGCTCGGTTCCGCCTCCACGCTCAGCTTGCGCAGGCGCTGGACGCGCGCGTTCATTCCCGGGCCGATAGCCGCTTTATGCTCCGGGTAAAAGTTACCCTCGGCAGCAGCTTTCCTTTGCGGCACAACTTTCAGTTCACTTTCCATGATCAAGACCAATCCTTACCTTCTGGCCCAACAACCCGGCTAATCCGTGGAGCTTTTGAATTCTCACTCTTGATTGTACTGCGGGCAGCGGACCAAAGACAAGCGACCCATAGCTGACAACCCAACAAAGACAGTCAAAAGACAAACAACACTGATTAGATACAGAGCAAAAAGGGTACCAAGCAGGAGCGGTCGGGTGAATTTTGTAAGCACCTGAAATAAAAAGGTTTATTAGAAGGATGAGGCAGAGGAAACGACAACCAGCAAGCGTTTATTATTCAATAATGAATAAAATATTCTGAAACGAATAAAATGTCGCATGAAACCCTCTTATTTCCGGTAAGAGCCTAAATATATCGCCAACAGGATCAACAGGATGCCAAAGATTTCGGAGCCGCCGGTCGGGCGGTCAAAAATCATGACATCCCAGACAAAAGCCAGCGCGGGTTGCAGCAACAGGACCAGTCCGGCGACCGTTGCCGGCACATGCCTGACAGCGGCAGAGATAATCGACCAGCCGACCGTCGTACTCAGTACGCCGACACCAAGCAGGGCCAGCAGGGAGCCGCCATCTGGTATCGCGAAGGATGCGCCCGTCGCCAGGCTGACCACACCGAGCACGATGGACCCGGAAACCGAGACCACGAGCATGACAGACATGCCGCTGACAACATTCTCCTTCATCGACTCCTTCAGAAACAGCAGGTAGCCGGAATAGCAAATCGCCGCGAGCAGCCCGAAAACGATTCCGGACCTGACCTCGGAGGACAACCCCTGCCAATCCAGTCCGGTTATAAAGGTCAGGCCGATGAACGCCATGAAGATGGCCACAACGAACATCCGGGTGACTTTTTCGCGGAAAAGCAGCCAGGCGAAGAGTGCGGTAAAAAAAACCTGGAAGTTCGCCAGGAGGGTCGAAAACCCCGGGCCGACCAGATGGATACTGCGATGCCAGCACATGAAATCTATCGCCAGGAAGGACCCGCTCGCCACCAGGAGTAATGCCGGACCACGCGGCAACCGCTGCAGGGCACCACGCAGACAGAGAATGACAAACAAAGACAGGCCGGCGAAAAACAGCCTGTAAAAGCCGGCAATGTCGGGGGAGACATTAGCCAGCCTGATAAAAATCGGCGCAAAGCTGATGCAGACAGCGCCCAAAACCAGCCAGAGAATCGGCGAGGGCCGCTTTGCGGCAACATCATGAGGTTTCGACATGTATCCCCCGGAATACGCTAAGGAACACCCCGAGCCTGGGGATGCCTTCTATAGTCTACCTCAAAAGCACAAAGGTTTACCCCAGTTTGGCACCATTCGGCACTGCACGCTCCGGGATTGCAATGACAACTGATTTATCTTCGCGATAAAAACCTGTGAGCAAAAAATCGGAGGACATCGGCCCAATCCGCTTCGACGGGAGATTCACCACGCCGACAATCTGTCTGCCCAGCAATTCTTCTTTCGAATAGTGCGCGGTTATCTGGGCGCTCGCCTTCTTAACTCCCAGCTCGGGGCCGAAGTCAACTTTGACCTTGTAGGCAGGGTTACGCGCTTCCGGAAAGTCCTCGACCCCGACAATCGTACCGACCCGCAACTCTACGACCGCAAATTCATCCCAGGAGATTTCTTTCATCACGCTCTCCCTTACTTAGAGACCTTCACCTGTTGACCGATGGTCATGCCGTACTTCCGTAGTTTGCGGGCAACCGTCGGCTGGCTCATGTCAAGCGACGCCGCGATCTCATGCTGACTGCGACAACTCCTGCTGGCCTCGATAAGCACAGCACGTTCCACACTTTCGAGAATCTGTCCCATCGACATGATCTCAGGCCAGCTTGCTGCGGCGGCAGAACACCCGTCCACACTGCCCATCACAACGGCTCGCGGCAGATCACTGACATCGATCATCTCCGTATCCGTCATCACTACCAACCTCTCACAGATATTCATAAGTTCACGGACATTGCCCGGGAAGGGATAGCTTGCCAGGCGATCAATGGCTGCACGGGTCAAACGTTTTGGCTTTGCGGAGCGTTCGGCAAAACGGTCGACAAAGGCCCGGATCAGTGGCAGGAGACACTCCTTGCGCTCACGCAGGGCCGGGATCGTCAGGGGGATAACGCTGAGACGGTAGTACAGGTCCAGCCGGAAAAGCTTTTCTTCGACCCGCTTTTCCAGATCACGATTGGTTGCGGCAATAATTCTTACATCCATCTTTCTGCTGTCTGTCCCGCCCAGACGCGTCACCTGGCCGTCCTCCATAAAGCGCAGCAGCTTGACTTGTGAGGCAAGCGGCAGTTCGGCAACCTCATCAAGGAACAGGGTCCCGCCATCGGCCAGTTCCAGCTGTCCCGGCTTGCTGGTCACGGCGCCGGTGAAGGCCCCTTTCTCATAGCCAAACAGTTCAGCCTCAATCAGGGTCTCCGGGATGGCACCACAATTGATCTTGATCAGAAGATGGTCCGATCGGCGCGAATGGCTGTGAATCAGGTCGGCAATCAACCCCTTGCCCACCCCGGACTCACCGAGCAGCAGCACCGTTGAATCAACTCCGCTCAGCTTTAGCGCCTGGGTTAGCGCCTTGATCATGCCGGGACTTTTAGCGACCACCGGATGAGAATCAAGATACTCCTGCTGAAGTTCCAGGACCTGGTGACGGAATTGGTCGCCGATCGCCTGCTGCACTTCCAGTTCTCTTTGCAGGCGATCAATTTCGGTGATATCGCGCTCGCTGACCACGACCCGGATGACGTTGCCGTGATCATCGAAAACCGGGGTCGCCGTGGAGATCAGCTTCAAGCCGTAACGATTTTCCTGCAACAGACTGACAATTTCGCGTTTCTTGATCGCTTCGAGGGCGGCGGACGGCAGGATGACATAGCCATCCCTGGCCACATCCAGGTAATCACGACCGATGACCTGCTCCGGAGAGGCATGGTTAATCCTGGCCGAGGCAGGGTTCATGTGGATGATACGCCCGAAACCGTCACAGACAAACAGACCGTCTGACGATGACTCGATGATGGCGTCGAGCTCACGGGCCAGGAGCTCCAGTTTCAGGGTTTTGTCATGTGACGAAATCTCTTCTTGCGTCATTCTGTGGCCCCTCGCAAGCATTCCTGCTAACGCATCACAAAACCGTCCTTCAAGGGATCGTTCGGATCGATCAGGAACTCATGTCGACCGGTGATATAGGCGCTGCCTTCGACCTCGGGGAGAATCGCCCGGTGCGGACCAAACGTCGTCTCCCCGGCGACAACGCAGCGAAAAGAGCTGCCGATAATGCTCTCTATGGTGATCGCGTCGCCAATCCCGATTTCACCACGCGCATGGTGGATCGCCAGTCGGCCGCTGACCCCGGTTCCGGTCGGGCTACGATCGACCTCGCCCTCGGCGAAGATACAGACATTCCTCGAATGCGCGCCCTCACCCTTCGGCTCATCGACAAAGATTGTGCCATAGAGAAAGCTCAAGTCCTGCTCGAAGGGATGTGGAATCGTCCGGCTTGCCATAACTGCACGCTTGATCTCCATCCCCGTGTCGATCAGGGCATGCAGGTTATCCGGAGAAACTTTCAGGCCGACATCGGCGGCATTGACATAGGCATAAAAGCCGCCACCGAAAGCCAGGTCGTAACGAACCTGGCCACGCCCTGGCACAGCCACGACCTGGTCAAGGCCGATCACGAAAGAGGGGACATTCTGAAACGAGACGCTGTGGACGCGGTCTTGCTCAACGTGTGCACAGGCAGTCACCAGTCCGGCCGGCGTATCGATGCGCAGAATCGTCTGCGGAGCCTGCATGGCGACCATACCGCACTCGAGGGCGACCGTGGTCATGGCAATAATACCGTGTCCGCACATGGGACTGAAGCCTTCGTTGTGCATGAACAGGACACCAAAATCGGCACTTTCAGTGACCGGCGGGGTGATGAGACAACCGTACATATCGGCATGGCCGCGCGGTTCCAGCATCAGGGCCGTGCGCAGGTGGTCGTACTTCTCCTTGACGAAGCGGCGCTTCGCCAAAATCGTTTCGCCAGCCAGGGGCGGAAACCCCGAGGTGACCACACGAAAGGGTTCGCCTGCCGTGTGTGCATCAATCGTGGTTATTTTCTGCCAGTCACCAGGCGCTCTCCAGTTTTTCATTGCCAGTACCTCCACCGCCGAACCCTGTGTAGATCAAATCAGGAGAAATCAACCTCAGTGCCCAACCCCTGTGCTTTGGCGGCGGCGAACACCAGGGCCGCGGCCATGGTGTCCTGCACGGCAATCCCGACCGACTTGAAGAAGGTGATTTGCTCATCGTTTTCACGCCCGGGCTTGTCGCCATTGAGGACTTCACCGAGTTCCGCGTCGATCACAGCGTTCGGGATAATGATATCACCGGCCTCTTCAAGGCAGGCTTCATAAGAATCAACGATTATCCTGGCGCGGCCTACGGCGACCTCATCGATCTCACGTTTGTCGGGGGTGAAGGTCCCGATACCGGTAATATGCGTGCCCGGCCTGAGATCGTTGCCGTCAAAAAGGGGCACTGGCGAGGTGGTTGCTGTGAGGACAATATCAGCGACCTGCACGGCTTCAGCCGGGGTTCGGCCAAGGATCACTTTCGGCGCGTTTGGCCAGGTGGCAACCTCATCGGCCAGACGTTTCGCGGCCGCCTCAAAATGATCAAGGATACTGACCTCGGTAATGCCCCGAACCGCGAGCACTGCCTGCAATTGCGTGCGCGCCTGTACCCCGGCACCGAACAGAGCGACGTTCCGGGCGTCCTTGCGGGCCAGGACGTCGGCCGCAGCGCCACCACCGGCGCCGGTACGAATCGCAGTCAGGCTGCCGCCATCCATCAGTGCCAGCGGGAAACCGGTCTCGGGGTCGAGGACCATGACCGTCGCAGAGATTGTCGGCAGGTTCCGTTTCGGGTTGTCTGCGTAGATGGAAATAATCTTGACGCCGAGGTTCCGGCTGTCATGCAGGTAGGCCGGCATCAGCAGGCTTACACCCTTTTCCGTCTGCACATGGGTCCGCAGGGGGACCGTTGACCGACCGGTGGAAAATTGCACATAGGCCTGCTTCATCGCCTCAATCGCCTTCGGCATCGGCAAAGCCGCCTTAACATCGGCGGCGGCGAGCATTCTTATTTTCATTGTCTCTCTCCTTAAACCCGGGCAGGAATATTAAGCGCAAAGACGAGAGGACCTGATCAACCGCCGTAAAGAACGGTTGAGAGCCATGGCGCCCTTGCGGTAAAGCATATGGCCTTGATTATTTTCTCGCTTGCTTCAACCTCTCCTCAATCTCCCGGGAAGCCTTGGTGACCGACAGCCCACCCAGGCCGGTACAACGCAAGGCATGGGGCAGGCTCCTGCCGACCTGGTCCATGGCAACCAGGACCTCTTCAAATGGAATCAGAGGGTCGAATCCGGCCAGCGCCATATTCGCCGAGGTGAGTGCGTTGGCCGCGGCCATGGTGTTTTTGCCGAGGCAGGGAGCCTCGACCCGATTGGCAATCGGGTCGCAGATCATGCCGAGGCTGGACTGCAAAGCCATGGAAGCCGCCGCAATGGCCTGTTCCAGGCTGCCTCCCGCCAGGGTTACCAGCCCTGCCGCAGACATGCCGGAAGCGGAGCCACACTCAGCCTGACAACCGCCTATTTCAGCCGAGAAAGTGGCGCCCCTCGCAATAAAAACACCAATCATCCCTGCCGCAAGCAAGGCTTTGACCGCGTCATCTTCGTCAAGCCCGAGAAACTCAGCCGTTGCCAGGCAGGTCCCCGGCAAAACCCCGCAGGAACCTGCGGTCGGCGCGGCAACCACCAGGCCCATGGCGCTCTTGCATTCCATAGTGGCCGTCACAGCCAGGATCACGGCATTCAGGACCCCTGCATCAAGCAGCGCTCCCCGTTCCATCAAATCCTTGTACCTGCCGGACTGCCAACCGAGAATGCGGTCATCATATTCAGTCCCGGCGAGCCCGACATCTATGGCGCGACGCATAACCCCGGCAATCTCGCGCATCCTCTCAAAGACTTCGGCCTCAGCCATTCCGCCACGGGCACTCTCGTATTTTACCGCCAGCTGCCAGAGCGACAGGCAAGCCTGCGCGTTATATTCCAGCATCTCCTGGCAAGTCAAAAACGGCAGCAGCTCCTGTTCCATGGCAAGGACCGGCATCACCGGCCCAATCGTCCTGACGACCGGCGGCCCGGCCTGCCCTTTCAATAGCGCCAACAGTTTTTCGGTATCGACCTCGCCCCTTATTTGCACGATAGTGACCCCGGCATGACTGTTGAGTTTGATCTTGTCTTCGGCCAGGTGACGTTCCAGCAGAGTCAGTACTCCCATACCTGCCTGGTCGAGCAAGATCAGGGTTTCATACTGGTCGCCAAGGATGGTGATCGGCACATCATCAATCGAGAGGACCTCAATCATGCCACCACCGGTGGAGATCGCCACCAGCTTGCGCGTTTCCTTGCTGTTTTTCAGAGTCAGCCGGTAGGTATTCGGGTGGATGTCACCGAACTCACCGATTCGCACCTTGGTGGTCACGCCCGCGGCGCGCAGAACCTGCCCTGACTGGGCGAGACGATCATTGGTCGCATCCCAACCCAACAGGCCGCCCCACAGACCGATGTCGCTGCCCTGGCTGTCAAATGTCCGCGCCAGTGATCCTTGCGCATCACATTCAACCAGGACATCATCGACAACACCCTGCATCAGGTCCCTGGCAATCAGGCCGATTCGCAGAGCAGCCGCACAGTGCGAACTCGATGGGCCTCTCATCACGGGTCCGATCACGTCATTGAAGATACTGGGGGAAAGACTGCTCATATTCAACACTCCACGAGGAGGTTCCTTCAGGTCACGGCAGATATCCTGCCAGGTGATGAAAACCGGTTGCAAAGGTAAAGCGGCGCAAAGAGGGCTCGCGCTCGGGCGGGTCAGTCAGGAGAGGATGCAGGTCAGAGAATCTGCATCTTCATCCATGGCGCGGAATTGTGAAAATCCGCAACGGCGCTGCCCGGTGGAACCAGTGCGTCGCACGCTGCACGGGCCTGATCGTCAAGCTGCATCTCCATAACCGGCAGAAAATGCTCCAGTTGCTCCGACGTGCGCGGGCCGATCAGCGGCGCGGTGATGCCCGGCTGGTCTTTGACCCAGAGGACCGCCAGTTGCGCCGGGGAGATGCCGCGGTCCCTGGCCAGCTGAACGAACCGGTTGCCGACCTCGATGCCTCTTGCGGTGACCCGCTCCGCGTAGATTCCGCCTCGCAGTGCAGCCCTGGATTCTTGCGGGGTTTTGTCTGCATCGGCATAGCGTCCGGCCAGGATTCCCATGGCGAGCGGCGACCAGGGGAAGATTGCCAGCTGGTACTCCCGGCAAAACGGCACCATTTCGTTCTCTATCCGGCGATCCAGCAGGTTGTAGGGCGGCTGTTCCGAGGCAAAACGCACGTACCCCTTTAATTCGCTGACCATGATCGACTCCATCGCCTTCCAGGCCGGGGTGGTCGAGCAGCCGACATAACGCACCTTGCCCTGGCGAACCAGGTCAGTGAGTGCACTCATCGTTTCCTCGATCGGCAACTCGAAGGAAGGCCGATGCAGCTGAAACAGGTCGATGCAATCAACCTGCAGGCGTTTCAGGGAATCTTCACAGGCCTTCATCAGGTGCAGCCGTGAGTTGCCGCGATCATTCGGTCCGGGGCCGGTCGGGTAGTGGGCCTTGGTGGCCACCAGCACCTGGTCGCGACGACCGCTGGCAGCCAGGGCCCGGCCGATAATGCGTTCACTTTCACCTTTTGCATAACTGTTGCTGGTATCGATCAGGTTGATGCCGGCATCGATAGCCCGCTCGATGATCGCGACCGATTCTGCTTCAGGGGTAGGATTTGCGAAGTTGTCGGAACCGAGACAAAGAGGGGCGACCTTGACGCCGGTCCTGCCGAGCAGGCGATATTCCACAGGGCACCTACCTGGCGGTGAAACCGGCATCAACATTGACCATCGCACCGGTCATGTAGCTGGCGGCATCAGAGGAGAGAAAAAGCACAACCCGGGCAATCTCGACCGGAGCGGCCAGGCGTCCCATCGGTACACTCTCGGCAAGGGCCTTCATCATCTCCGCAGTCACCGGAGCAGAACGCTCCGAAGTCAGCATCGGTGTGTCGACCTCCCCGGGGCAGACCGCGTTGATGCGGATGCCGTCCTTGACGTGGTCGAGGGCCATGGCGCGGGTGATCTGGTGCACGGCACCCTTTGAAGCACAATAAGCCATAACCCCTGCGGCACCGACTTCGCCCCAGATCGAACCGAAATTGACGATCGCCCCGGAGCCCTGGCCTCGCATGATCTCGACAGCGGCGCGGCTCATGTAGAAGACGCCGTTGACATTGACGTTCATGATCCGTTGCCATTGTTCATCTGTGGTCCCGGGGCCATCAGCACGCACGATGATGCCGGCGGCGTTAACCAGGATATCGAGGCGGCCGTGGCGTTCCACGGCCGTAGCGACGGCCTGTTTGCAGAATGCGGAGTCACTGACATCCCCGACCAGAGGCGGATCGCTAGAGATCTCCGAAGCAACTTGCGCAGCCAGTTCAGCGTTGCGATCGACAATCAGGACCCTGGCACCGGCAGCGTTGAATTCTCGTGCCGTCGCTGCGCCCATGCCTGATGCGGCTCCTGTGACGATGACAACCTTATCTACAAAACCCATCATTTCGTCCCTCTTTAACTTTATAGCAAAACCAGGTCATACAACTTTATTCACCGAGGTATGCGTTGATAATCCGCTCGTCGTTTTTGAGCACTTCGGCATCATCGTGCATGACAATCTCACCGGTCTCGACGACATAGCCATAGTCAGCGACCCCTAAGGCCATCTTGGCGTTCTGCTCGACGAGCAGGATAGTGATCCCCTCTTCGTTAAGTCTCTTGACAACCTTCATGATATCCTTGACCAGGAAAGGCGCCAACCCCATCGACGGCTCATCGAGCAGCACCAGCTTCTGTCCGACCATCAAGGCGCGCCCCATGGCCAGCATCTGCTGCTCGCCTCCGGACAAAAGCCCCGCGTCGCGGTGGCGTCTTTCGCCGAGGACCGGGAAGAGGGTGTAGACGTGGTCCATGCGCTTTTTGCGTTCGGCATCGTCCCTGAGGGTGAATGAGCCCAGCTCAAGATTCTCCTGGATTGTCATCCCTTTGAAAATCCGCCGCCCCTCGGGCACGTGGATCAGGCCGCGTTTGACGATATCGTGAGCAGGCTTGCCGAAGATGTTCTCACCCATGAATTCGATCTTGCCGCCACTCGGTTTGAGCAGCCCGGAGATGCACTTCATGGTGGTGCTCTTGCCGGCGCCGTTGGCGCCGAGCAGAGTGACTATCTGGCCGGCCTTGACTTCCAGGCTGATCCCTCGCAACGCATGAATACGGCCGTAATGCGCATTCAGGTCCGTTATTTTCAGGAGCACGTCTGACATCTCTAGTCGTCTTCCTTTCCGAGGTAAGCCTCGATCACCTTCGGATCATTCTTCACTTCTTCCGGGAGGCCCTGCGCAATATTCCGACCGTAGTCTATGACGTAAATATATTCGGACACCTTCATGACCAGGCCCATATCGTGTTCGATCAGCAGAACGGTAATGTCGAGTTCGTCACGGATACGCCGGATGAGTTCGATCAGCTTCTGCTTTTCATCGTAATTGAGTCCCGCGGCCGGCTCGTCCAGCAGCAGGAAGCTTGGTTTTGTGGCCAGGGCGCGGGCCCATTCGACACGCCTCTGGTCACCGTAGGCGAGATTGGAGGCGTTACGATCTTTCTGTCCCAGAATACCGACGAAATCGAGACACTTTTCGCAGTGCTCGGTGATCTCCCGTTCTTCCTTTTGTTGCCACGGCGAACGCAGGACCGAACCAAAAAAACCGGCATGGGAACGGCAATGCATGCCGGCTTTCACATTATCGATCACCGACATGTTCTTGAACAACCTCAGGTTCTGGAAAGTTCTGGCCATACCTGCCTGGGTGATCGAATGTGGTTTCTTGCGCAGGATCGGTTTGCCGCGAAAGTTTATTTCGCCGGAATTGGGCTGGTAGAAGCCGGTGATCGAGTTGAATATCGATGTTTTGCCGGCGCCGTTTGGGCCAATCAGACTCATGATCGAGCCTTCCTCAATCACCATATTCATCGCGTCGATGACCTTGAGACCACCAAACTGCAGCACAATATCCTTAACTTCCAGCAGGGACATCATTTATCTCCTGTTACAAACCTATGGATCTTTAGCCGAGCCGCTCGGGCCAGATTCCCTGTGGCCTCTTCAGCATCAGTATCAGCATGATGCCGGCAAACGCCAGCAGGCGCATATCACCGACAAACCGGAAGATTTCCGGAAAGAGCACCAGCACAAACGCCCCGCAGATAACCCCGGGAATTTTGCCCATCCCCCCGATAACCACGCCGAGCAGAATCAGGATCGACTGAGTGAACATGAATGTTTCCGGAGAGATGGCTGTCATCTTGACAGCAAAGAAACTCCCGGCGACCCCGCCAAACACGGCACCGATGACGTAAGCCGCCAGCTTGACCCGCACCCGGTTGATCCCCATCGCCTCGGCAGCATCCTCATCTTCGCGAACATATTGCCAGGCCCTGCCCAGTCGCGAGTACTGCAGTCGATAGCTGATAAAGATCGCCAGAAAAGCCAGCACGAGGAAGGCATAGTAGTAGTGAATGTTGCCACTCATTTCGATGCCGAAAAAGGAGGGTCTTTCAATCCCGTAGATGCCGCCGGCCCCGCCGGTAATCTTAAGATTCCTGGCTGTAATCCGGACGATCTCACCGAACCCGAGCGTCACGATTGCCAGGTAGTCGCTCCTGAGCCGCAGCGTCGGCCCACCGATGATCACTCCTGAAACCGCCGAGAAAAGAATCGCAAACGGGATGGTCAACCAGAAGTTCATGCCGAAGGTTGAAGTCAGGATTGCCGTGGTATAGGCGCCAACCGCGAAGAAGGCCGCGTAGCCGAGATCAAGCAGGCCTGCATAACCCACGACTATATTCAAACCCAGGCAGACGACCACATAGAAGAAGACGTCCGAAAAGGTGTTCATGACATAGTTATTGGCCACCACCGGCATGGCGATCACAACAAAGGCCAGAAATGCGTAGATCAGGGTCATTTTTGTCTTGTTCTTTTCCAGCACGGCTACATCCTCTCAATTTCGGTCTTGCCCAGCAGACCGGTCGGTTTGAAAAGAAGCAGAAGGATCAGGATTGCAAAGGCAAACACATCTTTCCATTCAGAACCGATAAAAGGCAACTGGGTGCCGAACGCTTCCAGCAGACCGAGGATCAGGCCGCCCAGGACCGCGCCCGGGATGCTGCCGATCCCACCTATAACGGCCGCAGTAAAAGCCTTCAGACCGATCAGAAAGCCCATGAAGAAGTGGATGCTGCCGTAATAGACGCCGGCCATGACACCAGCGGCGCACGCCAGTGCGGAGCCGACGAAAAAGGTCAAGGCAATGATGCTGTTGACATTGATGCCCATCAGGCGGCAGGCGTCCTGGTCAATGGCGATCGCCCGCATCGCCTTGCCGAGCATCGTTTTACTGATAAAAAAATGCAGAACCATCATCAGGGTGGCCGTCGAAGAGACCAGGATGATTTGCGTATAGGTGATAAAGACGTTGCCGAACTCGACGCCTTCGTAGCCAAGATCGACAGGGAAGGCTTTGTACTCACCACTCGTCGAGGCCATGACGAAGTTATAAAGCACCATGGAGACGGCCAGTGCCGTGATCAGGATTGACAGTCGCGGGGCACTCAGCATCGGCACGTACGCGACGCGCTGGATGAACACGCCGAGCAGCCCCACCAGGATCATACTGATGATCATGGCGACGAGAATCCCGGCCCAGCCGGCACCCAGAAAAGGACTCAGCAGACCAAGCAGGATCAGACCGATAAAGGACCCGACCATGTAGATGTCACCATGGGCAAAATTGAGTAGTTTGATTATCCCGTAGACCATCGAATAGCCCAGAGCGACAAGGCTGTAGAAAGACCCGAGGATCAAACCGTTCACTAATTGTTGCAAGAAAATATCCAGTGTTGACACTACGGTTGTCCCTTCTTTGGCTTCGTCGGACGGGCAGAGTCGCACTTGACCGTCGCAGATATCGAATTTTCTAAGACGACGGCCCGGTAAAATATGCAACACGGTTATGGTTGTAGGAAGATATCCAGGCGCGTGGAACGAACAGAGTGCTGCACCCTGCTGCAGCACCTGGCTGCAGCAGGGACGTTACTAATGAAAAACGCTCTGCTTACTTGTTAAGTTGCCACTTCTGGCCGTCGACCTTGAGCACGACGAAGTTGCTGCGGGCCAGGGTCAACTTGTCCGTAAAGGAGATCGGACCGGCAATCCCTTCGTAGTTGTCGGTGGCTTTCAGGGCCTTGGCGACGGCGGCCTTGTCAAAGGACCCGGCACGCTTGACGGCGTCGGCATAAAGCATCATGCCATCGTATGAGAGGGTCGAATAAGGACCGGGAGCGACACCGTACTTCTTCGTGAAGTTCGCGGCAAAGTCCTTGGCGGCGGGCAGGTAGTCAACGATCGGATTGGAGAAGCAGTACACGCCTTCTGCAGCTTTACCGGCAATTTCAATCAGCTTCGGCGAGTTGGAGCCGTCGCCGATGGCAATCGTGCCGCGATAGCCGGCCTGGCGAAGCTGCTTGATCAGCAGGGCGCCTTCTGCGTAGTAGGCCGTCCAGAAGATTGCATCAGGCTGCTTCGACTTAAGGGTTGTGACGAGGGAGGAGAAGTCCTGCTCACCCTTGTTGACCACTTCGTAAGCAAGGACCTTGTTGCCCTTTTCTTCCCACTTGACCTTGGAAATCTTGGCGAGATCTTCAGAGTAGGCTTCACCCATGTGAACGATGGCAAGACTCTTCACGCCGAGGGAATCGAAAAGCGCAACAGCCGTGTCAGCCTGGGCGTCGCCGGTGGAGTTGATCATGAAGCCGATGCCGGGATTGGCACCGACCAGAGCAGTAGAGTTGGACGCGGTAATAACAAAAGGCACCTTGGCTTCGCCGTACAGGGCGAGAGTCGGCAGGGTTGCGCCGGAGCAGTAACCGCCGACAACGCCGACGACATCTTCAGAGATCAGTTTGCTGGCGGCGGCGACAGCCTGTTGCGGGTCACAGGCATCATCACCTGTGGTGGTGACAATCTGCTTACCCAAAAGGCCACCGGCAGCGTTGATCTCGTCAACGGCCAGTTTGATGGCGCTCTCCATGTCCTTACCATCGGTTGCGGTACCACCTGTGGTGGGGATCATGATGCCGACCTTAACTTCGCCAGCAGCAAATCCCGTTCCCGCGGCCAGCACCGTGGCCAGACACAAAGAAACCATGACGATAAAACATTTCTTAAACATACTCATCTCCTTTTTTCGATTGGGTTAATGAAATTAACACACTACATTATCAACACATTGTTACATGGAACCTTGTCATTGCAACTGCTCTCTGTCGAGAATCGTGTACGAATATGAACCGCTTGGCAGTATAGCAAGGACTTAGCAAGAGCGGTGCCAAACAGTGTTACAAAATCAAACAGCCCCTTGATGAAACAGATCACGACTATGCTCTATGGAAAAAATTAGTCCTATATATTAACAAGTTAAGCAATATTTTGACGCTAACGTTCAGCGTGTCTTGGCACGACATTCATCACAACCAGACGGGTATTTTTGACGGGCAAAACAGTGCCCCTCGAGCTCGCTCAAGATATTTATGCACTACCGCATAAATATGCCTGTATAGCTGCAACAAAAGAAGAAAAGGTGCTCATGACTAGGTCAGGTTATAGCGTTTAAGTTTTCGCGCAATCGTTGACTGGTTCACTCCCAGCGCCTCTGCAATTCCGGCCTGGTTGCGAAACCTGTCTCGCGCCCGGAGCAGCAGGTTGCGTTCGACAGTCTCCAGCGCTTCCTGCAACGAAATCGACTCCGGCCATTCAAGGTCTTCCGGCATCCCGGATTGTGAGGCCCCGGCGATCTGGGCAGGCAAGTCAGCGACGTCGATAAGCTCAGTCTCTGACATGACCACCAGTCGTTCGCAGATATTCATCAATTCACGGACATTACCGGGATAGGCGTAGCCGGCCAGGGCGTCGAGGGTAGCACGTGTCAGACGCTTGGGAGTCTTGTTGATCGCGGCGAAATGGTCGATATAGTGCCTGATCAGGGGCACCAGACAGTCCCTGCGTTCACGGACCGCCGGCACATGAATCGGGATAACATTGAGACGATAGTAAAGATCAAGCCGGAAGGTTCCCCGCTCTACCATCTCCTCGAGATCGCGATGAGTCGCGGCCAGTACCCGTACATCAACCTTACGTTGCACGGTGCTGCCAAGACGAGTGATCTGGCCGTCTTCAAGGAAACGCAGCAGCTTAACCTGTGCCGACAAGGGCAGTTCAGCAATCTCGTCGAGAAAAAGGACCCCTTCGTTGGCAAGTTCGAATTGCCCCGGCTTACCGCCCGGACTGGCCCCGGTGAAGGCGCCCTTTTCATAACCGAAGAGTTCCGCCTCGATCAGTGACTCGGGAATCGCGCCGCAGTTGATCTTGATCATGGGGTGCTCGGAGCGGCGGGAATTATGATGGATCATATCGGCAATAACCCCCTTGCCGACACCCGATTCACCGAGGATCAACACCGAGGAATCAGCTGTGGCGACCTTGGTTGCCTGGCGCAACGCCTTGATCATATTCGGGCTCCGGGCAATGATTCGCCGCGACTCCAGCTCGGCCTGCTGCATCTCCAGCATCTGGTGGCGGAACTGGTCTTTGATCGCCTCCTGGTTTTCCAATTCCCGCTGCAGCTGATCGATTTCAGTGATGTCGCGCTCACTGACCACCACACGGATCAACTCGCCGCTGTGATCGAAAACCGGAGTCGCTACGGAAATCAGCTTGCCCCCTCCCGGCAAGTTCTGCAGTTGGCTGATACTTTTCTTCTTTAAACTGGCCTCCAGGGCGGCAGATCGATCGATAAAGCCCTCATCGATAAGATCGCGCATATTCCGCCCGACCATCTCGGCTGCCGGACGCTTATGGATTCTCTCGGAGGCCGGATTCACCCGGATAACGTTGGCACCCGCGTCACAGACGAACAGCCCGTCAGACGAAGAATCGATGATCGCATGCAACTCGAGAGTCAGCGCTTCGAAGTCCTGCATACGCTGGTCCGATTGCGGTGGCGAGGGTGCGGGCGGCAACAGGCAAAGGGTCAGGTTTTGCCCATCACCGGACTTCACCGTGTTGAGCAAGGCCAGATAAGGCGCACCCGTACCGCGAGTGATGGTCATTGGTGGCGATGGCCGTGCACTACGGCTGAAACTGCCAACCGCTTCGGCCAGTTTCGGCAAGGGTTCGGCAAGCATCACACCGACTGTGGCTTTCAGCTGGCTCTCTGCTGCCGGATTGGCATAAACGATACGCCCCTGTGGATTACAGGCCAGCAAGGGCACGGATAATGCCTTGAGAAAAATCGGCGCCAGTGAATTCAAGTCATCAACCCGTTTCTGCATACTTTTACAGCCTCCTCAACATGTTTGACTCATGAATGCATATCTTATGCGGATACGCATAAAGTATGCAATACGGAATTACGCCACGGCAGGTTGCCCGACGGCACCTCGGCAAAAGGTCTTCGGAACCGACTTTTGCATAACAGTAAAGAATAAACCCTTAAAAAGCTGAGGCCGATATGTTAAAACGGGCGAGCGAGAGATCCTGTGATAGCCATGGCATCGGCGTTGGCATAGCTGGTGGGGCCGACCGCCTAAAAACCCAGGCCTCCGCAGCACTGGAATCTATTTCCTGGGTCTGATATTTATGGCGCCTAAAGGTCCTGGGGTTCAAGGTTGCTCCCATCTCGCATCTTACGTGCAGAAGGTATAATTTGAAAATCAACGCGTGCCGACTATATAATGTGCGCGGCGAAACAAATTCGGGCACTTTCGGGGTTCAATCCGCGGCAGGGGGTAATAATGAATTCGGATACAATTTTAATAGCCACGGCGGATGAAATCGTCCGCAAGAGCCTCAAAGACACGCTGGAGGAACATTATATTCTGGTCTATGCCAAGCATGGCTTCGAGGCAGTGAGGCTCTCAGACACCATAAGACCGACGCTCGTAATCGTTGATGTCGATATCCCCGGGCTTGACGGCATAGACTTTTGCAGGAGATTGAAAGAGACGAGACATACGAAAGATATCCCGGTTATCCTCCTCTCCTCTCACGCCGACAAAGAGGACATGATCTTGGGCCTGCAAGCTGGCGCCGACGATTACCTTGACAAACCTGTCAACCCCACCGAAGTTTTGGTCAGGATAGATGCACATCTCAATTACACAAAATTTTTAGAAGGGCTCGAACACAAAGACCTAAAGCTTCTCCTTGAACTGTCCAATTCCATAGCCGTCCTGCGCAACCCAAAGAAAATCTTGCAGCAAGTTGTTGAACGGGTTGCTGATATCGTAGGCGTCGAGCGTTGCTCAATAGTCAGTATCAACAATATTAATGAGTTTACCGTGAAGGCCAGCAATGATTTGCTTGGGCAGGAGGAAATCAAGCTGGGACTGGATGGTTACCCTGAGATACGTAAAGCATTCGAAACGCGTAGCGCGGTCGTCGTCAATGACACCACGATTGACCCACTTATGGACCCGGTTCGCTCACAGATTGCAAAGCGGGGGCTGAGCTCAATTTTCGTCGTTCCCATAATAAAAAAAGAGAGTGTGATTGGCTCGTTGTTTCTCGGCACGGCAACCAAACTGCAAGGCGGTGTTTCCGACCGGGTCTACAAGCTTTGTCACCTGGTTGCCAATATTTCAGCTAACGCACTGGAAAACGCTGTTCTTTTCGAGTCGATGACCACAGCCAAAGAAGTTTTTGAAGAATTTGTGACGCGTGATGTCCTGACCAGACTCCACACCCACAGGCACTTTTATGAGCAACTTGAGAAAGAGTTCTCTCGCACCAGGCGCTACAATTCAGCGCTGTCATTAATACTCATCAACATTGATGATTTTAGAAAAATCAATGGCAAATACGGGCATATGCTCGGCGACGAAGTCCTCAAGCAAATTGGGCACCTGATCAGAAGTATCGTTCGGGACACGGATGTCGCGGCACGCTACAGAGGTGATGAATTTGCCCTGTTGCTGCCCAATACAAACCAGGAGGGCGCATTAATCCTGGCACAGCGTATCAGTGGTCTTATCAGTGGATTTGATTATGATATTCTCACTGAAGAAAAGGTTACGGTCAGTGCCGGAGTTTCAACCTACTCGGGCGATCCTTCGCAAACCTTCGACCAGTTGGTCCATTGGGCCAACCGGGCAATGAGGGGGGCAAAAGCAAAAGGGAAAAAACAGATCATGGTTTACGATGATCTTTAACGACAGGCCCGAACCAAGTCATCAAGGCCATAATTTACATGCAGGCACCTGCCCTGGAGCGCCAAGAGTTCCGGCCGACCATTCAAATATAAACGGCAAAGTCGCTGCCTTGCATGAACGCCGCCGTTGTTTGTGCTTATATATCCACCGGTATTGTTTGTCAGGAGTGCGTTCGGTCGAAACATGAGCTTGCCGGCACAGCAACGCAAGAAAGCCCAAATCAGCAGATTTGGGCTTTTACATATTATAAGCGGGGATTGATCAACATGCCTTTTTTGTCAATAGAGGGAGCTTTTGCGCCGTGACTTGGAAAACTTGCCGATGATCCAGCCCAGCAGCAGGACCCCTGCCCCAGCAAGAAACCATTCGGTCGTTTCTTTTTTCTGGAACGCTTTTCTCTCTTCTTCCAAACCGGTTGCTTTGGCCGTCAATTGCGCGTGACTGAGCCTGAGCTGGTCACGTTCCGCTGTGATGTCTATAATGTTTTCGGAATTCTTTTTCAACCCTTCATATGCCTGGGTACGCTCCGCTAGTTCCGTATTCGATTTGAGTAAATCCTTCTGCAGTTTATCTACCTGCAGACGTGAATCTTCCAGCTCAGATAAAAGCTTTTTTTTGGCCTCATCTCCACTGGACGAGACTTCACTGTACCGCTTTTCCATTTCCTGGACGCGCTCTTCCAAACCTTGATTTTCCCGGGTCAGCCGACTGATAGTCGTTGTTTTGGGTGAATCCACTGTCAGGTAGCTCTTCTGTATATATCCGATCTCGCCATTCGTCGTTTTCACTTTTAAGAATTCTTCTCCGATCTCAAGAACCTCTACGGGGGTATCGGTCTTGAGGTAGACGATCGTTGCAGAGCCATTTTGTGGCAGTTCCCTAAGAGACACAACCAGCTGGTCGGAAATGTAACGCGTCTCGGCCAATGCAACTGTAGCATTGCAGAGAAATGCCATAAAAATTACTATGGATAGCCTTTGGAATAATAGCATTACATCCTCCCCGGAAAAAGCCGATCAACCAGTAAAAGGGCCTCCCGATTCTGTGCCGGATGGCCATTTGCAATCCCACGGCGATTAGCTCACCGATCGGCCAGGATCTTTATTTGTTCTCTTCACCAAGCTGGCGTGAGCGTTTCGTAGCGGCACCGACGGCCTCCATCATGGTGGCACGCAAACCACGTTCTTCAAGAACACGGATGGCGCTGATCGTCGTTCCAGCAGGGCTGCAAACCTTTTCCCGCAGCAGCGCCGGATGCTCACCGGTCACCTGGACCAAATGTGCTGCGCCAACGACGGTCTGCACGGCAAGGGCGTGCGCGACATCCAGCCGCAGGCCTTCCTGGACACCACCGGCCGTCATTGCCTCAATAAACGTGTAGACAAAAGCGGGGCCGGAGCCCGAGAGCCCGGTCACGGCGTCCATCTGCCCTTCTTCTACCCAGAGAGCGATGCCGACGGTCTCAAAAAGGTGTTGGGCGATCCGACGGTCTTCCTGGTTGATATGCAAGCCGGGGCAAAGCGCAGCAGCCCCGCGCCCGGCCAGGGCCGGCGTGTTCGGCATGGCGCGCACCACGCGAGCCTGGCCGCCGAGACCAGCCTCAAGGGTTGTCGTGGTAATTCCGGCGAGAATCGAAATCAACAGCTTGTCATCGTCAAAGGCCCCGTTCACCTCTTTCAGGACCTTGTCCAGGATCTGAGGTTTCGTCGCCAGGACAACGATATTGCTGATCTCGACCAGCGCCGCATTGTTCTCCGCGCAGGAAATCCCGTAGCGATCCACCACCAGTTCACGACGCTGTTCATTCGGTTCGAAAAAGTGGATGTCCTCAGCAGGGAACCCGCCGTTCAGTAGACCTTTGATAAAGGCCTCAGCCATATTCCCGCCGCCTATGAAACCTATTTTACCTACCGTCGACAAAGGCACTGTATCCATCCTTTCAAATGAAAAATTCATCTTGCCTGACGATTCAAAAGCTAAGGCCAGGCAGGACAGCTGTGCTCCGGCTGGTCGTCAGACGTTTCTACATTATGCCTGAAAAAGTGTCAAACTGAAAACCCGCTTGCCTTTACCACTTGCCTGTGTCATCTATCGCCGCTATGAATCTCTCCATGCATACCAAGGGGCTGCTGATTACCTTTGCCGCTGTGCTGATCCTCAGTCCGGATGCGCTCCTGGTGCGACTGGTTCGTTGTGATGTGTGGACCCTGCTGTTCTGGCGCTGCCTGCTGACCGGCTGCATGCAATCGGTGTTTCTGGCTGTCACTTATCGCCGTCAGTTCCTGCACAGCTTCCACAACATCGGTCGAACCGGGATTCTCTCCGCGATCATCGTCGCGACGGGCAGCCTGATGTTCGTCAATTCGCTCAAACAGACCGCCGCAGCCAACACCCTGGTCATCCTTGCGGCCACGCCGTTTATCAGCAGCCTGCTCAGCTGGATATTCCTGCGCGAGAAGATCGCCCGACACACCTGGGTCGCAATATTCATCTGTTTCGGCGGGATCCTGCTGATATTTTCGGGCAGCTTGACAAGCGGACTGTTGCTCGGAGACCTGCTGGCTCTCGGAGCGACCTTCATGTGGGGGAGCAACCTGGTCGTCATCCGCAGCGGCAAATCCGTCAATATGATCCCGGCCAACCTGCTCGGCAACCTGCTGGTCGTTCCTGCCGCATTGGCTGCCGGAGCTCAACCGATGAATATTACCGGTCCGGACATGTTGCTGCTGTTATTGCTCGGTGGCGTTGTCCTGCCGATTTCCTTTACCATGATCACCCTCGGGCCGCGCTACCTGCCCGCCCCCGAAGTCAGCCTGATCCTGCTCGTCGAAACGATCCTCGGCCCGATCTGGGTGTGGATGGCGCTCGGGGAGGTTCCACCTGGAACAACGCAACTGGCAGGGCTACTGATCGTCGGCACTCTGGTCATTCATACGCTGGTGTCATTGCGAAACCATAAGCATATCGAAAGCCCATTGCCGGCGTTCTGAATCAGAACCGCGCGTTGCCGGGTGTGCGTGGGAACGGGATGACATCACGGACATTCTCCATGCCGGTGATGTACATCAGGAAACGCTCAAAGCCAAGACCGAAACCAGCGTGCGGGCAGCTTCCCCAGCGCCGGGTGTCGAGATACCAGTCGAGGCTTTCAGGCAGGATATCGAAGGCCCTCATCTTGCGCTCTAGCAGGTCAAGACGCTCTTCGCGCTGGCTGCCGCCGATAATCTCACCGACCTTGGGCACCAGCAGGTCCATCGCCGCGACCGTTCGGTCATCGTCATTCTGCCGCATGTAGAAGGCCTTGATCCCGGCCGGGTAATCGGTGACAAACAACGGCCCGCCGACGATCTTCTCGGTCAGATATCTTTCGTGTTCGGACTGCAGGTCACACCCCCATTCAACCGGGAACTCGAAGGTCTGTCCGCTTTTCTGCAGACGCTCGACGGCTTCGGTGTAGCTCATCGCCTGGAAAGGTGTCTTGACGACGAGTTCGAGCCGGTCCAGAAGCCCCCGGTCGACAAACTGGTTGAAAAAACCCAAATCCTCCTGGCAGTGCTCAAGAGCATACTCGACCATGAAACGGAAGAACTCCTCGGCCAGCTGGCAGTTGACAGCAAGGTCGGCAAAGGCGATTTCCGGCTCTATCATCCAGAACTCGGAGGCATGTCGGCTGGTATTGGAGTTCTCGGCGCGAAAGGTCGGGCCGAAAGTGTAGATGTCGGTAAAGGCAGTGGCAAAGAGTTCTCCCTGCAACTGGCCGCTGACCGTAAGACCGGTCTTCGCTCCGAAAAAATCCTCGTGCCAGGCGATGCGCCCGTCAACCTGCGGCGGGTTCTCCGGGTCCAGCGTCGTAACCCGGAACATTTCGCCGGCACCCTCGCAGTCGTTGGCGGTAATAATCGGTGAATGGACATAGAGGAAGCCGCGCTCCTGGAAGAAGGTATGCACGGCGTGAGCGATACGGCTGCGCACACGAAAAACCGCGCCAAAGGCGTTGGTCCTGGGGCGCAGATGGGCGATCGAGCGCAGGAATTCGAAACCGTGGCGCTTCTTCTGCAAGGGGAAAGTTTCGTCGGTCAGGCCGTAGACGATGAGCTCTTCGGCCTGGACCTCCCAGTTCTGCCCCTCTCCCGGCGAGGGGACCATTGCCCCCCGGACGCCAACACAACAGCCCGTGCCGAGGCTGTCTGAGGTGGCAAAGGCGGGGGATTCTTCACTGACGACAACCTGCAGGCTGTCGAGACACGAACCGTCGTTGAGGGCCAGGAAATTAACCCCCTTGCTGCGCCGCACGGTCCGCAACCAGCCCTGGACGAAAACTTCACCCGCGCTCTGATCGGCCAGCAATAGAGTTTTGACCCGCAGACGATCATGACGCCAGTCCAATGTCTTCATAGCTGCACCTCTGTGTGGAGATAATACGGAAAAAAGGCTGGCCCCATCAGGCCAACCTCGCAAATGTCGCGGGTCAAACAGCTCCCGGCTTGCCTGTGCCGCATGCTTAAACACCTTGAAGAGTATGGCTACCGGCAGCTAAACCTTACTGAACTTGAGGCGTCTGTCAACCTGACAAGATCAGCAGCCTAATCGTGCTCCCTGGTCTTGGCAAATTCGATCCCCGGCCACTGCTCCATGACATAACCGAGGCGCCATTCACTCGGGGCCAAATAGCTGAGGTTGCCTTCGGCATCCATTGCCAGGTTGGCCTGGTTCTTCTTTTCGAATTCTGCCAGCTTCTTGGGGTCGGAACTGCCAACCCAGCGGGCGGTGGCATAGTCGACACTTTCGTAGATGGCGTCGACCCCGTATTCCATCTTCAGGCGCTCCATGGTCACATCGAACTGCAGGACGCCGACTGCGCCAACGATGTAGTCGTTGCTTATTAAAGGCCGGAAGACCTGGATGGCCCCTTCCTCGGAGAGCTGTTTCAGCCCTTTTTCGAGCTGTTTGGCTTTCAGAGGGGACTTCAGTCGAACCCGCCGGAAATGTTCGGCGGCGAAACTGGGGACTCCGGTGAACTTGAGCAGCTCCTTGTCAGTGAACGTATCGCCAACCTTGATCGTGCCATGATTGTGCAGGCCGATTATATCGCCGGGATAAGCTTCTTCGACGTTGGCCCGGTCCTGGGCCATGAAGATGATGGCTTTGGAGAGGCTGACTTCCTTGCCAATCCGGTGGTGTCGAACTTTCATGCCGCGCTGAAAACGTCCCGAGCAGATCCGCAGAAAAGCAATCCGGTCCCGGTGCGCCGGGTCCATGTTCGCCTGGACCTTGAAAACGAACCCGGAGAAAGCCTCTTCCTCGGGGGCCACTTCACGACTCTGGGCCTGACGCGGGCCCGGTGAGGGGGCAAGATCAACCAAGGCATCAAGCAACTCCTCGACGCCGAAATTGTTAACGGCACTACCGAAAAACACCGGTGTCTGGTTGCCCTTAAGATATTCCGACAATTGAAAGGGATTGGCTGCACCTTCAAGGAGTGCGATATCTTCCCGCAGTTCATCGGCGGCACTACCCAACAGTTCATCGAGCCGGCTGTCATTGATATCCTTGATCACCTCAACATGCTCGGTACGGCGCTCCTCACCGGGCCTGAACAGCCGCAACTCCTTGCGGTAAAGGTTGTAGACGCCCTTAAAGCGCTTACCCATACCGATCGGCCAGGACATCGGCGCACATTCTATCTGCAGTTTATCCTCGACATCGGCAAGCAGGTCCAGGGGGTACTGCCCTTCACGGTCCATCTTGTTGATGAACGTGATCACCGGAGTGTTGCGCATGCGGCAGACCGACATCAGCTTTTCAGTCTGTGCCTCGACCCCCTTGGCACTGTCAATCACCATCAGGGCACTGTCCACTGCGGTCAGGACCCGGTAGGTATCCTCGGAAAAATCCTGGTGGCCCGGGGTGTCGAGAAGATTGATCTCGCAGTTGCGATGGCCGAACTTCATGACCGATGTGGTCACGGAGATACCGCGCTCCTGTTCGACCTTCATCCAGTCGCTGGTCGCGTGCCTGGCAGCCTTGCGTGCCTTGATCGCCCCGGCCATCTGAATTGCCCCGCCGAAAAGCAGCAGTTTTTCGGTAAGGGTGGTTTTGCCGGCATCGGGGTGACTGATGATACCGAAAGTCCTGCGCTTTTTAATTTCCTGGATAAACCGGTTGCTCAACCTGTCCTCATTTCTTGATCAGTTGTCAGGTACGACGAGAAAAACGGGCTTCAGCCCGTTTTGTAAAGTAATTCTAGCGCAGCAGTGCGGGCGGGTCAATCAGGACTTGTACAGCTCGCAAAATTGCGTCCGAAGAGACAGTAATCCTCCACAGCAGCCAAGCGTCATAAATCATGGCAAAGCTCCGGCCTTGCAAATCGGCTCAATTTACCCTTGCCCGGAGATTATCCTGTGTCATAATCCGCCACAGGAGATTGATTCTATGCAGCGAGCAGGCGGCATTCTACTTCATCCCACGTCCCTGCCGGGCTCGTGGCCCATTGGTGACCTCGGTGCGCAGGCCTTCAGGTTTGTCGACTTTCTGGCCAAAGCGGGTCAAAGCGTCTGGCAGATACTACCGCTCGGTCCGACCGGATACGGCCATTCACCATACAATACCTTGTCGGCATTTGCCGGCAATGCGGCCCTGATCGACCTGCAGCAACTGGTTGACTGCAAAGACCTGGGCCAAGCGCAGGTCGAGGCGGCTGTCAATGACTGCCCCGGGCTCGACTTCGGCCAGGCACACAAGTTGAAACACAGCCTGCTGGAGATTGCGGCAGAAAATTTCCTTCAGCGAAACACCTCTGGCAGGTTTGCAGGCTTTACCCAGTTTTGTCGGGGGAACGCTGACTGGCTCGAAGAATTCTGTCTGTTCATGGCCCTAAAAGACACCTTTCACGGCAAACCCTGGTCCGATTGGCCGGCTGGTCTTCGCCAGCGGCACCGGGACGTGGTGACCGAATGGCGCGAACGTCTCACCAGGCAATGCGACCTGTACAAATATCAGCAGTACGTGTTTTACGAACAATGGGGCCGGCTGAAAAGCTATGCCAACCGCAAGGGGGTACGGATCTTTGGCGACATCCCGATTTTCGTCGCCTACGATTCCGCTGACGTCTGGGCCAACCAGCAGCTTTTCCAGCTGGACGACGCAGGGCGGTCGCTTGCTGTCGCCGGAGTGCCGCCGGACTATTTCAGCACGACCGGGCAGCGCTGGGGCAATCCCCTCTACAGCTGGGACGCTCACCTGGCCGAAGATTTCCACTGGTGGATCCGGCGCTTTACCCATCAACTGCAGCAATGCGATATGATCCGCATCGATCATTTCCGGGGGTTCCAGGCCTGTTGGTCGATCCCGGCCGATGAAGCAACCGCCGTAAACGGCCAATGGCTGGAGGTGCCAGGCCGCAAGCTGCTTGAGAAGCTGCGGGCACTGAATCCGAAGATGCCGATCATTGCTGAGGACCTGGGCCTGATTACCCCGGACGTGGAGAAACTGCGTGACGATTTTGGCTTGCCGGGGATGAATATCCTGCAGTTTGCTTTCGATTCCGGGCCGGACAACCCCTACCTGCCTGAAAACCACAACCCCAACAGTGTGGTCTATACCGGCACTCACGACAATGATACGACCATCGGCTGGTGGCAGAGCTTGTCGAAGGGGCAAAAAGACACGATCCGCGATTATCTCGGCAAACGTCACCCGGAAATGCCCTGGGATCTCATAGAGCTGGCCATGGCCAGCGATGCCAGCCTCTGCGTCATTCCCTGCCAGGACATCCTCGGTCTCGACAATTCGGCCCGCTTCAATACGCCTGGCAAGGCAACCGGAAACTGGCAATGGCAGCTGTCATACGACATGTTGACTGACGACCTGGCGCGACGGCTGCGAAAACTTACTGAGAAATACGACCGCTGCCGGGACGAAAATCGGCGTGTTATTGATCGCTGTCAAGCTGACCTTCGATAGTGTGCGTTTGCGCAGTTCCTCTTCGTGTGGTGTAGATTCAATCTTTACGGAACAGCACATATATTTTTCCTGAACAAGCTGTTATCTTGACAAGCATTGAATACTTGCTGTGCCAGAGCTGGCTATGCTATAAATGTCAGCTAATGTTCGACATCCACAAAAAACCATCGGGCGTTGCCCGGCAATCAAGAAAATCGGAGGATTTACCCGTGAAGCAATTGATGACCCTGCTCTGTATCGCAACTTTCTCTATCACCATGCTCACCGGTTGTGGAGAAGAGCCCCCTGCACCTCAAACCCAGGCAGCCAAGCCTTCAGCACAGATGGCCCCGGCCACAACGCAGGCTGCTCCCGGTAAATCCGGCAAAGTTCTCGAAACCATGGACGCATCCGGGTACACATATGTCCATGTAGACACCGGCGCCGAGACATTCTGGGCGGCAGCGCCCCAGTTCGCCGTCAAGGTTGGTGACGATGTCGTTGTTCCCGAAGGGATGCCGATGCCCAACTTCAGCAGCAAAACCCTCGACCGCACCTTCGACATGATTTTCTTCGTGCCTTCGGTTTTGGTCGGCGGGGCTGAAAGCCTCGCAGCGCAAATGCCTGCCGGTCATCCGCCGATGATGGACGGCAGTGCCTCGAAAGGTAGCACAACCGTCGAGACGACCGATGTTGACCTGTCAGGCATCACCCCTGCTGCAGGCGGTCAGACCGTCGGCGGCGTCTACGCCAAGAAAGCCGAATTGAACGGCAAACCGGTCAAGGTCCGTGGCAAGGTTGTCAAGTTCAGCCCTCAAATCATGGGCAAGAACTGGATTCATATCCAGGACGGCACCGGCGATGCCGGAGCCAATGACCTGACGGTCACCACCAGCGCCACCGCTGACACCGGCGACACGGTCGTCATCAGCGGGACCCTGTCCCTCGACAAGGACTTTGGTTATGGCTACGCCTACGGGGTTATTGTCGAAGACGCTGAAGTAACCGTCGAATAAGACCCACACCATAGATTGCAAAAAGCCCCCGGACTTCCAGGGGCTTTTTTTGTGCTCATTCTCTCACCATCAACGTCAAAATGCACACCTGCAAACCAATATGTTCTCTTCCCGGGAAACCTGACTTGCATATACCTGACTAAAACTGTAATATATAATTCCAAAGGTACTTGACAAACGCTCGGTAAATAAGAAAGGCATATGACCATGTATTTCTGCAAAAACTTGCTGATCATCACCCTCCTGGTGATCCTGCCACAAATAACCCTTGCGGCAACCTGGAAAATTGACCCGGTTCATACCTCTGTCGAATTCAAGATCCGTCACCTGATGGTCTCCTGGGTGAAGGGCGTCTTCACCGAGGTTGATGGCACGGTGGACATCGATCCCGCCAACCTGGCAAAATCAACCGTTAAAGTCCGCATCGGGACGGCATCGATTGACACGAACAACCAGAAACGCGACGACCACCTACGCAGCCCGGACTTCTTTGCTGTTGCAACTTTTCCGGCAATGACTTTCGTCTCAAAGAAGGTGGTGGTCGCCAATGGGCAGCCGGTGCAGATTGTCGGTGATCTGACCATTCGCGACGTAACCCGTGAAGTCGAGCTGAAGGTTGAAGACTTCAGTCAGACGGTTACCGATCCGTGGGGCAACACCCGGCGCGGGGCATCGGCATCGACGCAAATCAACCGCAGCGATTACGGTCTGACCTGGAACAAGGCCCTGGAAACCGGCGGGGTCGTGGTCGGTGACGAGGTCCATATCAGCCTGGAAATCGAACTGATCAAGGAATAGCACCAGGGGGCGCTACCGTTCTTTATCATTGTGCGGGAAGCGCCCCCGCTTTATTCAGGGATGGAAATGCTGGTAAATCTGCTCGGCGACCGTAGCCGGGAGCCCCGGCATGTCGCGCAGTCTCTCCAGACTGGCCGTCTTGATTTTTTTCAGGCTGCCGAACTCCCTGAGCAGAGCCCTCTGGCGCTTGGGCCCGACTCCAGGTATATCGGCAAGCGATGATTTGAGCTGAGACTTGCTGCGAACCTTGCGGTGGTGGGCAATAGCAAAGCGATGGGCCTCGTCGCGCAGACGCTCGAGCAGAAAGAGAGCTGCGGAACCACGCCTCAGTACCACCGGGTTCTTGCGCCCGGGGAGGAAGAAACGTTCCTCACTGCGTTCCACGGCGCGGCCACGGACGTTTGCCTTGACACGGCTCTTGGCAATTCCCGCGACATCAATCCTGCCGGCCATCTCCAGATCATCAATGACCGCCGTCAACACACCAAGCTGCCCCTTGCCGCCATCGATAAGAATAAAGTCCGGCAGGCTGGATTCTGCAACTCCACGTTGCAGCCGTCGGTACAGGACCTCGCGCAAGGCGGCGTAATCATCGGTGCCGGCAACGGTCTTCACCCGGTAGTGCCGGTACTCGGATGACGCCGGTTCACCGTCGATGACAACGGCCATAGCGGCAACCGTCGCCTCCCCCTGGTTGGTCGAAATATCAAAGCACTCCATGCGCCGCGGCAGATGCAGCAGATGCAGCTTCTGTTGTATTTCTGCCAGCACCTTGCGACGGGCTTCTTCGCGGCCGCCGCGTTCCTTGAGGGCCTCCTCGGCGTTGCGATTTGCCATCTCCACCAGGCGGCGACGTTCACCGCGTTGCGGGACCAGTACCGCCATTCTGCGGCCATGCCGATCAGCCAGCCATTCCGATAAAGAGGCCATCCCTTCTATGGCGAAGGGGAGAACGATCTCATCAGGGACCGGCACATCCCGATCATAGAAGCGCACCAGAAAATCAGCCAGCAACTGATCCTCGTCCAGATGCCAGGGCAAATTATAGTTGCGCCGGGCCGTCAGTTTCCCCTGACGGTAAAAAAGCACAACCACTTCAACTTCTCCGCCCTGCCGACAGACTCCCACCACATCCTGGTCGACCGTTCCATAGCGCACGGCCTTCTGCTGCTCCACCGTCGCTTCGATTGCCCGGACCTGGTCACGCAACAAAGCCGCCTCCTCATACTTCTGCCGGCTTGCGGCAAGCGCCATCCGCTGCCGAAGCAGCCCAACCACTTCACCCTGGCGACCTTCGAGAAGTGCCATCACGCCATCAACCAGCCTGCCATAATCTTCGGCAGTAATCTTGCCGTGGCATGGGGCACTGCACTGGCCGATCTGATAGAAAAGACAGGGTCGACCGCGCTGCCGGCATTTTGCCGGGGCATAGTGCCGCAACGGGAACAAGCGATATATCCCCTTGAGGGTCTGACGCAATGCAGAGGATGAAGCAAAAGGGCCAAAATAGCGGGCGCCATCCTGACGGACCTGGCGCACAATGCCCAGCATCGGGAATTCTTCACGCAAATCGATCCGCAACGAGACAAACGTCTTGTCATCGCGCAGATGAATATTATAGCGCGGCCGGTGTTTCTTGATCAGGGTGTTCTCGAGGATCAGGGCTTCTTTCTCGGTGTCGGTGACAATCGTCTCTATGCTCGCCGCACGCTCCATCAAAAACCTGATCTGCGGCCGCGTATCGCGATCAGCCTGCATATAACTGCGCAGACGGGAACGCAAATTTTTCGCCTTGCCGACATAAAGAATCTCACCGGCAGCATCCTTCATCAGGTAAACTCCGGTGGCCGTCGGTTGTTTGCGCAGATCAAAACTTGTCACACAAGCTCCTTGCAACTACGTAAATAATCGATTATCTTCATATTATACTGATTTTAAGCCCACTTCAAACAGGGTCTTTTCAAGCTATCAATGCCCATAACGGGTGTCAACCAACACTTCAGGGAGAGGGGCTGGCGTGTCTCGATCATTCCTCACAAGCTTAGTGTTCCTGATTCTGATAGTGCCGGCCCTTTTGTTTGCGGCAGCAGATCTGACTGCCCTTGAGTCAGTCGTTGCAGCCAGAGAACGGGTTCAACCAGGATTACAGAACTATCTTGCGACTATCGAAACATCACGGATCGGGGAAATGATGGACCTTCTGGCCAGGGATCTCCCCCCGGACGTCAAGCCGCCAGCACCACCCGTAATCAACAAATTCTGGCAACGCAGAGGCAAAGGGCGGGTTTACACCGGCAGTCCACAGCTGACCCCAAATATCGAAAAGATGGTCCAGCAGATTTCCGCAGACCTGGCGATCGAGCTGAATGAGATGCTACTCCCACCTGAACGGGCCGGGCAACGTCAGGCCCTCGTCAAGGGCGCAAAAATCACATCGAGCGATGTCGCCCTTGCCGACAAGTTGATTCATCACTTAGAAATCAGTTTTGCGCAACCAACGGATCTGGACCAGGCCTTTTACGCAAACGCAATGGGTTTGCCGCAACAACAGATCAGGTCCCTGGTCTTCGATGTCGACAGCACAAACGACTCGCTCAACGAGTTGGGGATTGTTGCCGACAACGGCCTGCAACTGACCGTTGAAATCCGTTACATCGAAGTTGCAGGCGGGCATCTCCCCGAACGTTTCAAGGTGACCAGCCCCGATGGAAAAATCGACGATCTTTTTGAGGTCAAGTTCACTGACGTCGACGGATACCTCCTGCCATCAAGCATACTGCGCACTATCCGGCGACCTGACCTCCAGGAGAACCTGGAAATATCATTCAAGGATTACCGGGTAAATCAGCCGATCCCTGTAGACCTTCAGAACAGCCTCAACGGAGAGGGACGGGAGTGACCAATGGATCCGCTCTGGAACAACATCTTTCGCAAGAAGCGTGACGAAGATTCGCTGGCCTACTTCCTTAACAACCTGCCGATGTTCGCCGAGTTGAACGGACGAGAGCTCAACTTCCTGGAGAAGGTGGTCCACGTGCGCAATTACCGTGCATCAGAATTCGTCTTCGAAGAAGGCGACCCAGGGACCGGCATGTACATGGTCCGTAGCGGCGTGGTCCGCATCCACGCCAAAAATTTACTGGGCACAGAAGACGAACTCGCCATCCTCGGCCCCGGTGATTTCTTTGGCGAGACCACCCTCACCGCCCCCGCACCGCGCATCGCCTCGGCGCGAACCGCTGAACCAACCGAACTGGTCGGGCTGTTCCGCTCCGACCTGCTGGACATGGTTGAGCGTCAACCGACCTTGACCAGCAAGATTCTGATTGGCCTGACCCGGATTGTCAGCGAGCGTCTCCAGACCGCCAGCCTGGAAATCCGCAATCTCAACAAACGGCTCGGCGAACAGCTGCCGCCAGAGACAGTTGAGACATGAGAACCTATTCTTCCAATCGCCGAGGGTGGACCCGCGGCCAGCTGCTGCTCGCATTCCTGGTCCTGACCGGCGCGATTGCCTGCGGGTTGGCCGTTTACTCTTCGGCAACCACATTCATCGGTGTGACGCGCACCGCCTTCTCCGTGCTCTTCCTGCCCCTTTTGCTCTCCCTGGTGCTGACTTTCCTGCTCGAACCGCCGGTTGCGAGGCTGAGTAATTATTTCAACCGCACCAGCAGTATCTTCATAGTATACCTGCTCGTCCTGGGGATCTTCCTGGCGGGGACGCTATGGCTCCTGCCGCAATGGCAGGAACTCTGGGGCAACCTGGGGACCGACCTCCCCCGCTACACCGGCAGGTTGACTGAATTCCTGAAGCAGTTGCTTGAAAACCTGCACAGCCGTTTTCCTGTCATCGAAAGTTACGACCTGCCGATCAAGGTCCGCGGCTGGGGGGAGCAGCTGCTTGCAGCAATTCTGACCAACACCCCGCAATCTGCCATGAAGATCGGCGGGCTCTTTATCATCGTGCCGCTCTTCACCTTCTTTTTTCTGCGTGACGGGAGGGCGATCATGCGGGCCTGTACGGCGATGGCACCCAACCGTCACTTTGAAATGGCGCACGACCTCAGCCACCTGGTGACCCGTCAGCTCGGCCACTTCATTCGCGGCCGCATTCTCGAAGCAGTCATCGTTGGGCTGGTCGTCACCCTGGGCCTGTCCCTGACAGACATCCGCTATGCATCCGTCCTCGGTATTTTCGCCGGCGTCACCAACCTGATCCCCTACGTCGGCCCGATCATTGGCATGGTTCCAGGAATCCTGATCGCCTTTGTCGACCTTGGTGTCGGCCCGCAATTCTGGTGGATCGTCATCCTCTATATTCTAATCGCCCAGGTTCTGGTCGACAACTTCATCCTGATCCCGATTCTGATTTCCCGGGTATCCAACCTGCACCCTCTCTGGGTGTTCTTGGCGATTATCGCCGGCGGCAAGCTCTACGGCGTCATTGGCATGATCATCGGGGTACCGATTGTCAGTATCTTCAAGATCGCCGCACTGGAAATCCGCACCTACCGCAGGACCTTCCGGCTCCCCGAAGCCGCACTTGAGACAGAGCGACAGCATTGACAGAGGACATGAATCAAATCGATTTTTTTGCCACCACCGCCAAGGGGCTCGAGGATGTACTTGCCGTCGAGTTGAAAACCCTCGGCGGCAAAAATGTAAGGGCCGAAAATGGCGGTGTCGCTTTCACCGGCAGCATGGCCGATGGCTACCGTGCCTGTCTCTGGCTGCGCACTGCCAATCGCGTATTGCTCCAGGTTAAAATCTTTCCCTGTTCATCACAGGAAGCCCTTTACGAAGGGGTGTACTCTCTGGGTTGGGAAGACTATCTGACACCGGCGATGACCCTGGCTGTCGATGCCAACCTGCGGGATTCCGAGATCACCCACTCCCGGTTTGCTGCTCTGAAAACCAAGGACGCCATCGTTGACAGGATCAGGGACCGCTGCGGCGAGAGGCCCAATGTCGACCCGAAGGATCCCGATCTGCGGATCAACCTGCATCTGGCCCGTAACCAGTGCACCATCAGCCTCGACCTGGCTGGCACCGGCATGCACCGGCGCGGCTACCGACGCGACCCGACCATCGCGCCGCTCAAGGAAACTCTCGCTGCCGGGCTCGTTGCCCTCAGTCAATGGGATCAGCAGTCACACTTTGTCGATCCGATGTGCGGCTCCGGAAGTTTGCCCCTGGAGGCAGCCCTTCTGGCCAGCGACACAGCACCCGGCCTGCTCTCGCCTGATTTTGGCTTCCAACGCTGGCCGGACTTCTCCGCCTCAACCTGGGAGCAGCTGCTCGAAGAAGCCGAGCAGCGCCGCAGGCCGCTCCAGGCCAACCTGGTGTTCGGCAGCGACCGGGACCGTCGGGCTGTCGAACTGTCCAGGCGTAATGCGGAGAGTGCCGGGATCGGGTCGAGTATCAGGTGGTCACAACATGACTTTGCCAAGCTCGAGCCGCCGGCGGCCCATGGGACCTTGATCTGCAACCCCCCCTACGGGGAACGCATCGGTGACGATGTCAAGCTCGAGGACTTCTATCGCAAGATCGGCGACACGCTAAAGCAGCGCTGGACTGGATGGACCGCCTGGGTCTTCACCGGCAACCTGCCCCTGGCCAAACGCATCGGCCTCAAACCCTCGCGCCGGATCGTCCTGTACAACGGGCCGATTGAGTGCCGGCTGTTGAAGTTTGAACTTTACTGATGAAGCGCGAAGGGTGAGACGCGAAAAATCAAAAAATCCCACTTCGCACCTCGCGTCTCGCACTTCCTGCCCTACCCAACTTGCTTTTTTACCCCATAAGCAGCATAATCTGCTCATTTCTGAAGAAACGTTAATCCGACTATGAGCCGTTCCCTGTTTAAATTCGTCAACAACCTCAGAATCCGCTGGAAAATGACGGTCGTCGTGCTGCCATTGGTGCTGATCCCGATTATCGTGGTCGGCACGGTGGTCGGCTGGATCGCCTACCAGCAGGCATACCTCGGCATCACCCAGACCAGTAAGGATGATCTCGACCATCTGGCCGCATTTACCGTGGACCTCCTTGATTCACACAACCAGCAGTTTTTGGCCTACCAGGAAGACCGGAAGCTCGCCACCGAGAATGAGCTGGCCAGCCTGACCACCCTCGCCTACAACATGGTCGAGGCCCAGGACAGCCTCTACCGCAAGGGGGAGATCGACCTGGAGAGTGCCAAGCAGGCAGCACGCACCGCCTTGAAAAGAGTCCAGGTTGGTGAAACCGGCTACATTTATGCCATGACCAGCAAGGGCGACCTGACTGTGCACATCGCCCGGGAGGGTGAGAACGTCTACTCTGAGCAGGACGAAGATGGCAGACATTTTATCCGTACCATGTGCAAGGCCGCGACACAGTCCAAGGCTGACACGCTACTGAAGATTGTCTACCCGTGGCGCAACGCGGAACTGGGAGACGCGCACCCCCGACAGAAGATGGCGGTCTACCGTTACTATGAGCCGTGGGACTGGATCATCGCCACGGGCGGTTACCTTGAAGAGACCTATGAGAATCCTGAGGCAGAGCGCCAGGCGTTTAACGAGCTCAAAGCCAGGATCAACGCCAAACGGGTCGGACAGACTGGCTATATCTACTGCATGGATCGCAAGGGCAACCTGATGATCCATCCCGAAGCCGAAGGAGAGAACATCTATGAATCGAGAGATTCAAACGGCGTCCCCTTTATCGAGGAGATGTGCAGGCAGCTCGAGGGATGGATCCGCTACCCGTGGCAGAACCCTGGAGAGGATAAGCCGCGCAGCAAGATCGTCCGCTACCTGCATTACCAGCCCTGGGACTGGATCGTCGCGGTCGGTTCCTACGAGGACGAATTCTACCGTGAAACCAACCTGATCAAGGGACGGATCCTGAGCAGCCTCGGTCTGATCTCCATCATCGTCGCCAGCTTGTCAATCCTGATGGTTTTCCTCGCAGCCAAGGTCCTCTCCGACCCGATCCAGCACATGACATCGGTGATCCGCGACATCAAGCGCGGTCGTTTCCATCGACAGATGGAAATCACCAGCCGGGATGAACTCGGCGAACTGGCTAGAACCTTCAATCGCATGACCAGTCACCTGCAGCGCAACCGTGAACTCGAAGCCAGCCTTGCTCAGCAGGGCAAGATGGCCTCCCTGGGGATACTCTCCTCGGGCGTTGCCCATGAGATCAACAACCCGCTCGGCGTCATCCTTGGCTATGCAGGATACCTCGAGAACAAGCTTGACCCTGAAGACCCGAACCATCACTTCATCCACGAGATCAAGCGCGAGAGCAAACGCTGCAAGAAGATCGTGCAGGACTTGCTCAACTACGCCCGCACCCCTCAACCCGAATTTTCCGAAACCGACCTCAACCAGTTGCTCGATCAGATCATCAGCTTCGCGGCAAACCACACCGACATGCACGGCGTGCAGATCGCCAAACAGTTTGCCGATGGCCTGCCGACACTTTCGATCGACGGAGACCAGATCAGGCAGGTGGCCATCAACCTGATTCTAAATGCCGGCGCGGCCATGGTCGATGGCGGTCAGCTTACGGTCAGTACCGCTCAGGAAGAGGGCGACGCCGTGATAACCTTTAGCGACACGGGCAGCGGCATCAACGAAGCTGACCTGGAGCGCATCTTCGAGCCCTTCTACACAACCAAAGACCGCGGCACGGGTCTCGGCCTGGCAATCACCAGACAGATTATCGAGCAGCATCACGGCAGTATCCAGATGACCAGTCGCCTCAACCACGGGACGACCGTGACGATCCGCCTGCCGCTCAACCGGGAGGAATTTTAATGACACCCCAACGCATCATGTTGGTTGATAACGAAGAAGGTCTCTGTCGCATGATGGAGGCTGTGCTCAGAGACCAGGGCTACCAGGTTAAAAGCTTCACGCGTCCGGTCCAGGCCGTTGCCGAATTCAGCGCCGGGGACTATGACCTGATCATCAGCGACATCAAGATGCCGGAAATGGATGGTCTTGAAGTATTACAGCATGTCCGCAATCGCGACCCGGAAGTTCCGGTTATCATGATTACCGCCTATGCCACCGTGGAAATGTCGATACAGGCCCTGCGCCGCGGTGCATACGATATGCTGACCAAGCCGTTTGAACCGGATGAATTGGTCTACCGGGTAAAGAATGCCCTGCAACACCATGAGCTGCTTGAGGAAAACCGCGAACTGCGTGAGGAGCTCTCGGGACAGTTCAAGTTTGAAAACATTATCGGCGCATCACCAGTCATCAGGGCGTTGCTGGAAAAAGTCGCCAAGGTCGCAGTACGGGACACCTCGGTACTGATAACCGGTGAATCAGGGACCGGCAAGGAACTGGTCGCCCAGGCGGTACACCACAACTCGGCACGTCGCGACCACCGCTTTGTTGCGCTTAACTGCGGCGCAATGCCGGAGAACATCCTGGAAAGCGAACTGTTCGGCTACCGGAAGGGGGCCTTTACCGGTGCCATGGAGAATCGCAAGGGGTTGCTTGAGGCGGCCAATGGCGGCACTCTCTTCCTCGACGAAATCGGCAACCTGCCACTCACCATGCAAAAGACGATGCTGCGGTTTCTGCAGGAGCAGGAATTTCGTCGGCTCGGCGACACCACAACTACCAAGGTCAACGTAAGGATTATTTCGGCAACCAATTCTGACCTGACCGCTGAAGTCTCCCGGGGGACCTTTCGCGAAGATCTCTTTTATCGCCTGAACGTTATCAACATTCACCTGCCCCCCCTGCGCAAGCGTCAGGAAGACATTCCGCTGCTGGTCGCCCATTTCATTCGCCAGCAGAACGTGAAATTCGGCACAGATTTCAAGGGCTTGACGCCGGAGGCCATGCAGGCATTACGCGCCTATGAATGGCCTGGCAACATTCGCCAGTTGTGCAACGTGATCGAAGCCGCAATGACCATCTCCGGCGGCAACTATATCGGGCTGCCGGAAGTAGCCCAACTGATCGAAATCGGCCAGACCGGACAGCCCGCAGACCACGCGGATTATTCTTCCGCGCTGGGCCAGTTCGAAACTGACTACCTGACTCGCTTGCTGCGCAAACACGGCGGCAACGTTGAAGAGGCCGCAGCCGAGGCCGATATGAACATGGCGACCATCTACCGTAAACTGAAGAAATACGGGATTGACAAGAAGCAGATAGAACCCTAGACAAACAACTGTGCGACTTACTCCCGAATTCTTTGCACAAATGCAAAAGTGAAATTTGCCGTTTTGCATTTGTGCAAAACCATACCCCGGGCAGACCCGTACAAACCCTCGCCCAAAAGACACCTAACATACTGGAATGGCTGGAGATAATAAAAATCATCCGGTAAATATACTTTTGGTATATGCCTTGCTCCCTAGAACCGTGTGACTCCATCGGGCCCGGCCGTAGTTTATGTTGCCGATTACCGTGCCGGGCCCAATTTTTAACAGCTATCTCTGGCACCAGAAGTTCACGCAGGAGGCGCATATGCAAGACACGGCGGTTTGTCCCTACTTTGATCATGACGAAGATGCCTGCGACGTCGGTTGCGGCTATATCTCATCGCACGACGCCAGCATGATCATCAAATTCTGCTCCTGCCAATACCAGGACTGCCAGAAATACCGCGAATTGTCGGATCGCTTGCAATTCCCGGAACCGGCTCTACCGGTCGCACCACCGATGCCGGCGCGACCGGTCAGCAATCTCGACAACCTGCCCGTGCTCGGGCTGTTCAGCTACAGCATTACCGTGGCATGCTATGCCCTCGACAAGTTGCCGATCGTCTCAATCAATCTGCATCTTCTGGCGATTATTCTGATGATCGGTGCTGTCGGCCAGATCTCTGCGGGACTGAATGCTCTGAAAAGCAGGCCGCTGCGTGCCATTACTTTCACCGGCTTCGGGCTGTTCTGGCTCTCAATCCTCGCTTTGGACATCCTGCCAAGGGCCGGGTACGGTTCGATGCCCGGGTCTGTTCCGATGATGGGCTATTTAGTCATGTGGGGGATGTTCAGCCTGATTATTTGCCAGGGATTCGACCAGTTGACCCGTACCTGCCGAACAGTTTTCGCCATGATGACGGCCTTCCTGCTTATGCTCGCCATGGCCCAAGCCGCTGATAACGCTGCCATCCTGCACGGCGCAGCGCTGGTCGGCTTAACCAGCAGCCTGCCCGGATTCTATCTCGGCATGCGCTATGTCAGTGGCGAAGCGATCTGTCTTCTGCAACCGGCAGTGGCTAAATCCGGCAAGATCCGTTCTTGACAGAAGATGCAGATACCGATAATTTCTCGGTATGACGTTGTCTAAAGAGGATTTCAGCGCATGAACGCAAAACTCAGCCGCCAGATGACATTGCTCGGACTTGGTGTGCTGGCATTTTATGCCGGTCTGCTGGGGACCGGTCAGGCCTCGCTGGAAATCCTCCCCCAATTTGCCATTTCCGCAGTGATCTTTCTCAGTTCCGGCAAGATCATGAGGCAGATAGCAGACAAACTGCCTGCCCGGGCACAAGCCGACGAACAGGAACAGGAGGAACCCAACTGGGAACTGCGCAACCTGGTCCTCAACTGGGTGGCTGCCGCCACCGTCGTCAGTATCGTCGCCCTCTTCCTGGTCAAGCCGGCCAGCATGACCTTCGACGAGTTTGGTCGTTTCCTGCTGAACATGGATGTCATCCTCACCGATTACGAAATGCCGATAGCACCTTAGACGAGGTGCGAATCGCGAATTGCGAACAAGCTAAAGGGGCCAGGATATCCATCCTTGCCCCTTTTTATTAGACATATTTTTTTCGCGCTTCTCACCTCACGCCACGCGCCACGCGCCTTATCTGTTTATCATGCAGCTTCGACAAAAACACCAGCGCCAGGATTGCCCCGACCAGTGCGTACATCATATCCGACTGGGTATCCCAGACATAACCCTGGGTGCCGAGGAAGGCCTCGGCTGCTTCATCTGAAAGGATCGCCACCCACCATTCGATCAACTCGTAAAAAGCGCTGATCGCCAGACAGACGCAAACGACAAGAAACGACGTCCAGCCTCTACCGGCAACAATCGCGTTACGCACCAGAATCTCCCGGGCAGCGATTGCCGGCACGAAGCCCTGCGCGAGGTGTCCGAGTTTGTCGTAGTTGTTGCGGGCCAGGCCAAACCAATCGCTAATCCAGTCGAACAACGGTACTTCAGCGTAGGTGTAGTGGCCGCCAACCATCAGGATGATGCAGTGGGCCAGGATCAGGGTATAGGCCAGGGACGTCAGGGGGAAACGGTGGCGAGTCGCCACCAGGACAGCAAAGCCGAGCACGGCCGGCAGCACTTCAAGCACCCAGGTCATGTAATCTTTTGGCTGGGTTCCCGACCAGATCAGCGTTGCAAAGAAAATGATCAGCCAAAGATTGCGCATCATACTGCGTTGATTGTTGTCCTCAGGGATCAATGTGATTGCAGGTTTGTCTCCCTTCAACCACAGAGACAGCGTTGTCAACCGGTCGAAAAAACCATGGAGAAGGCTACTCTTGCAGAAGCCATTTCCTGGCTTCTGCGACATCGGTAAAGATTTTGCCTCTGTAACCACGATTGATAAGAATGGTTTCCAGGTTCTTCAACTTTTTAAATTCATCCATGTTCGATTCGGTCCAGGCAATCTTGTACTTGGGCGTAACACCAAATTTCCTGAATAGTTCTTCATGGTTGATCGAATCCATAACCGACATCTGCCTGGTGGACTCAGCAATGCCAAGGACCCTGAAACAATCGTGCTGCTGACAAATTCGGGTGATCTCGGCCCAGAGCTTCTCCGCAGTCTGGTAGCTCTTGTCACCGATTGATCGGGCCTCTACGTAATCGCCCATGAAGGTAACCGTCATTTCGTAACTCAAAGCGATATCTCCGTGAAAATTTTTCTGAATCTTCTGCTCGTGCATCCCCTCGGGATACGCCCTTGTCGGGCCAACTCTCCAGATTGTATACAGTGCCACCACAGACATTCTACCTGAATTATTATTGTTGGCTGGTTAGGACAAGGAAATTTTTACAGCGGACATCAGTTTACCCGACCGCCTCATTGCCTTACTCACTGGTTGAGGGTGACAACCAGGTGTCCATCGTCATAATCACTGAGGGTGCTCTGGTCAAAAGCGCGCGTGACCAACTGAAAAAAAGGCCCTGCAAAAGAAGTGTATCAGAATAGGATTTTCAGGATCAGGGTCAAACCCATTATGAGTAAAAACGCCAACACCAGCTTGCGGTGGGTTACTCCCGTAAGCCTCTTCTGCAGCCTTCCGGCAAAGTACACCGTAGCCAAAACCGGAACAATGCTCCCTATAGCGAGCATCACATGTTGAGGAAGGCAAATACCCCAGGCGATTCATGCCGATCAGCATAACAACACTCGACAAGGTAAATGAGATGTTGATCGCCTGGACAAAATCATTTTTGTGCAAATTGAGTGATAACAGGTAAGGCAAGGCAGGCATAACCTGAGATCCTGTCAGCCCATTGATGAAGCCGGTGATCATACCCACCGGTACTTTTAAATTGCGTTCCCACTCTTTTGACAAGGAAAAGGACATATTGAACAAGGCCCAGACTGCGTAGGCCACCAGCACCAGCCCGAGGATAACTTTCGCGGTAACCGCATTGATCGCGACCAGGACCGAAAGGCCAAGCCAAAGCCCCGGCACACTCGCAGCGTACATCGGCCAAAACCGCTTCAGCGCCTGACGGAAACGTCCCGCCTGGATCATGACGGCAAGGTTGCTGACTATGGAAGGGATGATGACCAGAGGGATAGCAACTTTAAGGTCCAGACGCAGGGCCATAATAGGCAAACACGATGTTGAAAAACCGATGCCGGTCAGCCCTTTGATACTGGCGGCGACCACATAGGCTAGCAGGATAAATGTGTAATCAAGCCAGTCCACTTAATTTTAGATCCCGGGAAACTTCATCTATTACGAACATTTACATAGAAGGCTCCAGACCATCAGGAAATACCTGATAATCTGGAAGCGTGTTTAAGAACAGCAAGTTAAGCAGCTACAAGGTTGTTACTTGGGAGCCTTGAGTTTGTCATCCAGGGCGGCAAAGGGAGAGTGGGAAAGCGAAGGACGCTCCGGGCGATCAGAGGGTGTTTCTTTGTCTCGTTGTTCCTGCACACCACGTGTATGCTCGTGATCGTGACAGTAGAGGCAGAGCAGTTCCCAGTTGCTGCCGTCGGGTGGGTTGTTGTCATGGTTGTGATCCCGATGGTGGACCGTCAACTCGCGAAGCTTCTTGCCTTCGAATTCCCTGACGCATCGGGCGCAGACATGGGGGAAAAGCTTCAGGGCCTTTTCGCGGTATCCGGCCTGACGCAACTGCTCCTCCTTGCGCATCTTTGCAACAGCCTGGTTGTATCGTTCGTTCCCAGATTCGGCCACAAAATCCCCTTCAACTCTTCGTTCGCAGGCTCACTTTAACCATTCTACTACAACTCCTGCGATCCGTGATTCAACTATTTTCAAAAGAACCCCGCACGTCAGTCCGGATTTATGCCGGTTGATAAAAAAAGAGGTTTTTGAATTTACTGTTGAGATCGCTCCTTGCTTGAAAATCTATTTTTCAGCAATGAATGTTGAAAATGAAGGTCCTGCTAATGCTAAGACATCTAAGAACGACGTTGCAGGAGCATTTATAAGAACATGTTTTCATGGATTAATCAGGGTCACTTTGACTCGTGATATTTAGAAAGGCGGCTTTAGGAAACGATACTGTCAGAGTAGAGTAAGTGTATTTAACTGATTATAAACGACTTACTTTATAAAAAATAGGGGCCTTAAACGATTAAGACCCCGGAGGCAATTTATTATTCTCAAGACGCTTTAAGGTTTCGGGCGTCTTGTTTGGTTGCACTCTAAAAGATAAGACGTGATAGAAATGTGTAAAAAATGTGAAATAAACGTGAAAATCTAGATTATGGGTTTTTCTGGGAAACAAAAATGCCCCATCCAGTTAGGAATGGCCATTTTGCGTCTGATTGATCGTAACAGACAAGGTTCGCCTAGATAAAGATTTGAGGTGAATTGACTTGTGTCATGTATTTTTCTCACAATGGGCTTTATCTTCTGACAATCAAATCGTTTGCAAAGTTCCATTTAATATTGATATCCACTCTTAAAACTAAGGAGCAAGAATCATGAGCAATTGCGGATGCGGCCATACCGCCGGTGCAGGTCCTTTTGCTGAAGGAAGAGCACTGGTTGAATTTGTTGCCCAGGCCCACGGCGGCAATCTCAGACAACAAACGATTCCCAATGGTGGACTAGAGGTGTTTTGCGGTGGCTGCAGTGCCCTCTTTGTTCTTGTTACTTTTGTCGGGAATTGTCCGATCTGTGGAGGTGTGCATGCCGTCTCGCCCCCGCGTGCCAATGATCCGTCCAATGTTCAATTTGCTGGTGATGGATTTACGTTGGTTTGATAGTTTCAGTTAGGTCCAAGTTATGACTTATAGCTGCTGACATTTAAAATTCTACAGTAAATTCTGAATACCCATAAAAAAACGGCCCCGCCTTTCTGGCGGGGCCGAGTCCGTTTATACCTGAAGGAGGGTTTAAACGGCTGTGCAGGACTATTTGTTGGCGGATTTTGCCAGCACCAGGTCTTCTTCTTCCTCGAATGCACCTTCGAAAACCGGCACTTCGGCCTTGCGGGTCTTCAGAGTGCCGGCGAGCATGGCACCAACCACCAGCAGGGCACCGGCCGCGGCGAAGGACATGGTGAAGCCGCCGGTCTTGACGCGCAGCATCTCGGATACCCGCACCAGGGCAAATGCGCCGACGCCCCAGGAAGAGAAGAGGATGCCGTAGTTCATGCCGAAATGCTTGGCACCCCAGAGGTCCTTGGCAAACGACGGGAAGAGCGACAGGTTCGTCCCGTAATTGAAGACCATGAACGTCACCAGCAGAGGCATGGCCAGAGGGTTGCTGTAAGTGCCATCGATGACGGGTATGGCGAGGAACATCAGGCTGGCCTGGAACACCAGCATGATCACGAGGGTGTTGGCGCGACCGATCTTGTCAGAGACCACGCCGGCGACGATACGTCCGGCGGCATTGCCAACCGACATGATCGCGACGACCAGAAAGGCCATTTCACCCATGCTCGCCTTGGCCAGCCCCGTGGCGCTGCCGATGACCATCAGGCCGGCGCCGGCGCCAATGAAGAAGCAGGCCCAGAGGGTGTAGAACTGGGCGGTCTTGAGAATCTGGGCAGGCGACTTGTCTTCGTTGACGACTGCCTTGGCTGCAGATTTGGCCGCGTTCGGATCGGCGACGTAGCCAGCGGGAGGATTGGCGAGGAACATGCCGAAAAAGCAGGTGACTGCCACAAAACCGATCCCGAAATACATCATTGACTGTTGCAGACCGTAGTTTCCGAGCAGGTACTGGGCCAGCGGTGCGATATAGACCGAGGCGAGACCGAAGCCGGCAACCACGATGCCGGCAATCAGGCCGGTCTTGGCAGGGGGAAACCATTTGAGCGCCGGAGGCGTCGCCGAGGAGTAACCGAAGCCGATCCCCATCCCCGCCATGACACCGAAACCTGCGATCCAGGCCCAGTAGTTAGTGGTCTGGGAAATCCAGATAAAACCGGCGCCGACCATCAGGCCACCGATCATGCAGGTGATGCGGGGGCCAAACTTATCCTGGACCTTTCCGGCAACAATCATGGCCAGGGCAAACATCAGACAGGCAGTAGCATATGGGTCGTTAATAGACGCCTTGTCCCAGGCAAAGGCACCGGCCCCGCCACCGGCGATCGAGTCGGCAATGGCCCCTTTGAAGATACTCCAGGTGTAAAGGATACCCAGTGCCAGGTTGATACCGGTACCGGCCATTACAACAGTCCAGCCCCGTTTCGATGAAACACTCTGCTTGCCCATGTCTGCCTCCTTGGTCATGATGTATGAGTTATCCATTCCGTATTGATTTAACTGTTGAACCCGGTACGAAAGTGGCCAGCGCACCTTGATTACGCCAATCACCGGCTTGTTCCTGCGATGTCCTGGGCTCGATTCGATCATTGTCTGCCTTTGCTCTTTTGTCCGTTCACGGCAGATACTATTGGCAACTCATGTACCAACCACACAGACCGCTCGAAAAAACTTTTTTAAATAATAATTTCAGACAGTTGGATAGCTTTTCTGTAAACAAGAACCTGCCGTCAAAAATTGTTCTATTTGCAAAAATGCAAAAACCTCTGACCGCTTTCCGGGTGGACAGGCCGCAGGGAGCGGCCAAGAACCAGGTGAGATCTAAAATTAATTTAGTAGTTACGGGAGCTTGGAGTGAAATACGGGTGATCTTAAAACATGGTTTTGCACAAGTGCGAGGAGGGGATGAACACTTTTTGCAGATTTGCAAAAAGTGTTCGGAACGGGGAACGCGGGACGCAGAACGTGATAAAAACAAAAAGACCCGATAAAAAAAGGGCTGCACACAGCCGTGGCAACCCTTTGGATTTATCAATAGATGGTTTTCGCGTTACTCGTCCCGCGTTCCGGTCTTCAAGCCCTTGAAACGAACCGCCCTTCCCGGGTGTCAACCTTGACCAGCTCATCAGACTCGAGATAGGCGGGGACCTGGATCTTCAAACCGGTTTCGAGGGTTGCTTCCTTGGTCTGGGCCTGGGCGGTGGCGTTCTTGATTGCCGGGGCGGTTTCCGTAACGAGGAGTTCAACGGTCATTGGCGGCTCGACTGAGACGACCTGACCTTCGAAGACCCCCAGGACAACACCGGTGCCGTCGAGCAGGAAGCCTTTCACCGGCCCGTACATCTCGTCGCCCAGCTCGTACTGTTCGTAACTTTCCAGGTCCATGAATATGCCGTTGTCGCCGTCGGCATAGAGGAACTGGCCCTTGCGTTTCTCAAAATCAGCGGCATCGACTCGCTCACCGGCCTTGAAGGTTTTGTCCAGGACCTGGCTGGTCAGAAGATTGCGGTACCTGGTCTTGATCAGTGTGCTGCCGCCACGTGCCGAAGGCGACTGGCTGGACACATCGAGGACCAGGCAGGGTGCTGCGTCAAGCAGAATGACCTGGCCGCGTTTAAGATCGTTTGAAGTCATATGTTCTCCTTATTCCCTGCACTTCACGGTGCATGCCTTATCTGGTATTGATAATGACAAAAAGGAGAATACAGAATTCGGTATCCAGTATCCAGTAGATTTTCAAAGTGAGCGCAAGCCATCAGGTCAATGGTCTGATTATTCCGGATTCTGAATTCTGGAGACTGGATTCCCTGGTTTCTCCTGAAAAAACCGATGACACGCACCGCCCTTTTGTGTATAAAAGCAAGTCCACAAACTGTACGGCTCAACTTCTCGAAGGAGTTTTCACATGTATTCCTGCGCTGACCTGAAAAAAGGCCTCAAGGTAATGATCGACGGGGAACCACACGTCGTCGCCCAGTTCGACTTCACCAAGCCAGGCAAGGGCCAGGCCCTCTACAAGTGCAAACTGCGCAACATGATCACCGGCGCGCTTTTCGACCGCACTTATCGCTCCGGGGAAAGCTTCGCACCGGCCAGCCTGGATGAGCGCGACATGCAGTACCTCTACCAGGATGAGACCGGCTACGTTTTCATGGATCAGAAGACTTACGAGCAGGCAACCATCGACGGCGACATCCTCGGTGAGGACAAATACTTCCTGGTCGACAACATGGAAGTCAAGGTCCTCATGCACGGTGAGCGTGGCATTGGCGTCACCCTGCCCAACTTCGTCAACCTGCGGGTCACCCAGACAGACCCCTGGGTCAAGGGCGACACTGCCACCGGCAACAACAAACCGGCCACGGTGGAAAGCGGTTACACACTGCAGGTCCCGGGCTTTGTCGAACAGGGGACCCTGATCCAGATTGACACCCGGACTGGCGAATACGTGACCCGCGTTAAAGAATGATCCAACTCAAAGACATTTCCAAAACGCCCGCCAGCGGGCGTTTTTTTTTGAACTTTTTCCCATCTGTTTCGTCTAAGATACGTTGAACGTTTATGACGCTTGTGTGTAGCCTGGCAAACACTGTTAAGCTCCTGAAAGGGCCCATGCGAAACGGTTCACATCCATACAGAATCCACCGTTGGTTTTGCCTGTGTACGATCATCGCACTGACAGCATGTTCGATCGGCACACCCTCATCGATCGCTCCCTACCAGCCGCAGGGTCAATTTTCTGTATCCGGGAAAGAAGTCCTGCCCGACCGCTGGTGGTTGACTTTCGCCGACCCGGTTCTCGACCAACTTATTGAAACCGCCCTGAGCGACAACCTTTCTCTGCAAACTGCCTGGGACCGCCTTGATCAGGCCCGCGCCGTGGCCCGCAGGACAGGAGCAGAGCTCTGGCCGCAGCTGGACGGGGAAGCCGTCGGGAGGACAACGGGTTCTCGGACCGGTTCCCACGACGAATCGCGCAACGACTTCAGCCTCGGCTTGTCGGCAAGCTACGAAATCGACCTCTGGGGAAGAATCAATTCTACCCGGGAGGCCGCGGAACTGGACGCCGTGGCCAGCGCCGAGGCCCTGCAGACCGCAGCTCTGACACTGACCGCGAGAGTCGCCTCAACCTGGTTCAAGCTGATTGAGCAGCGCGAGCAAATCATGCTCCTCGAACGGCAGCTAAGCACCAACCGGCAGACCCTCGAACTGGTGACCCTGCAGTTCCGGACCGGCCAGGTCGGCATCGCCGACCTCTTGCAACAGCGCCTCGTGGTGGAAAACCGTCGCGGCGAGCTGGTTCTGGCTGCGGCACAGGAGCAGGTCTTGTTCAACCAGCTGGCCGTCTTGCTTGGTTTACCCCCTGACCAGGCCCCGCAGCTCACCCAACCGGCTCTCGGCGGTCTGCCGCCCCTGCCTGATACCGGTCTGCAAAGCGAACTGATCGAAAGGCGTCCGGACGTGCGTGCCGCCTGGCTACAGATCCAGGCCGCCGACCAGCGGGTCGCAGCAGCAGTCGCCGACCGGTTCCCCCGTCTCAGCCTGACCGGGCGGACGACCACTGCAAGTGAAGAGCTCGAGGACCTGTTTAATGACTGGCTGTCTACCATTGCCGCAAACCTGCTGGCACCTGTGGTCGACGGCGGACGTCGCCGGGCTGAAGTCGACAGAACCCGTGCGGCAGCATCGGCGGCCCTGCACAGTTACGGCCAGACAGTCCTCGAAGCTCTCGCTGAAGTCGAAGATGCGCTGGCCCGGGAAGAGCGGCAGCTCGAATACCTGGACAGCCTCGACCTGCAGCTGGAGCTGGCGGCACAGGCAACGGAGCGGATTCGTGACCGCTACCTGAATGGGGCCGTCGATTATCAGCGGGTGCTTGCTTCGATTCTGTCCGAACAGCAACTGCAACTCACCAGGCTCACTGCCCGCGGTGCGCTCTTTGAGAACCGCGTCAATCTCTGCCGGGCACTGGCCGGCGGCTGGAAAATGTCCCGATGATCCGGTCCGGAAATTTTACGAGGCAAGCGAATGGACTCTGACCAACAACACCATGAATCACCGAAATCGTATCGTCCGGCGGCGCCATTGCGACTGCTGCTGCCGATCGTCGTGGTTGCAATCAGTTCAGTCGTCGCCTTATGGCTGATGCAGACGGGCCCCAAGACCGAGCCCCGGCAGAAAGTGCGCAATGCAGCCATGGTGGACGTGCGCCCGCTTGAGTTCGCCCCGCAAACGACGAGCATCAGTGTTATGGGCACGGTCATACCGAAGCGCGAAGTCGTTATCAAGCCACAGGTCAGTGGCGAAATTATCAGCTTCAGCGACAAGTTGGTTCCCGGTGGTCACTTTTCCCAAGGCGAACAGCTGCTTGCCATAGACCCCAGTGACTATCGCCTCGCGGTGAGACAGCTCTCCAGCGAGGTCGCCAGGGTCGAAGCTGACTACCAGATCGAACTGGGCCGACAGCGGGTGGCGCAGAAAGAATTTGAATTGCTTGGCGAAGCCGTCAGCGAGGAAGAAAAAAACCTGATGCTGCGCGAACCGCAGCTCGAGGATATCCGGGCCTCCCTGGAAGGGGCGGCGGCCCGCCTGGAACAGGCTCAGCTCAACCTGCAACGAACCATTGTCAATGCTCCTTTCAATGCAGTGGTCATTTCCCGCGACGTCAACCTCGGGACCAGTGTCAGCATGGGCACCCCGCTGGCGACGTTGGTGGACAGTGATGCCTTCTGGGTGGAAGCTCCGGTTCCTGCCAGCCAGCTGAAATGGATTCATACCGGTGAAAAGAGCAAGACTGACGGCTCGCAGGTGTTGATTTACGATGCCGCCGCCTGGGGTTCCGAAACCAACCGCCCCGGGCAAGTGATCGGCGTGATGGCAGACGTCGAAGCCCAGGGCCGCATGGCAAAACTGCTTATCGAAGTCCCCGACCCCCTTGCCCTGCAGACCCGCTCCAGTGGCGTGCGCCGCCTCCTGCTCGGCAGTTATGTCCGGGTTGAGATCGCGGGGCAGGCCCTGCCCCGCGCGGTCGCCATAGAACGTGACCTGGTGCACGACGGCAACCGCATCTGGATCATGGACGAACAGGGGAACCTTGACATTCGCACGATCGAAATAACGTTCCGCGACCAGGACCAGGTTCTGGTCACCGGCGGCATCAGTGCCGGCGAACTCCTGGTGACCTCGAACCTGCCATCGCCCGTGCAGGGGATGAGCCTGAGGGTTCGTGAAGCCACGGCAGAAAGTCCCGCAGGAGGCGAGAAGACCAAACCATGAATCGTCTTCGCACAGAGCGTTGGCAACGGGGACCGCTCGCCTGGATGGCCTACAACCGGGTTACGCCCAACCTGCTGATGATCTTTCTCCTCCTCGGCGGCCTCCTTGTTTCGGGCCAGATCAAGAAAGAGGTCTTCCCCGAATTCGAGCTGGACATGGTCACGGTCAGCGTCGCCTACCCCGGCGCCAGCCCGGAGGAAGTCGAGCAGGGGATCATCCTTGTCATCGAAGAGGCGGTGCGGGGCCTTGACGGCATCAAGGAGCTGACGGCAACAGCCGCTGAAGGACACGGTTCAGTCAGGATCGAGTTGCTCAGCGATGCCGACCAGCAGAAAGTTTACCAGGAAATCAAACAGGAGATCGACCGCATCCGCACATTCCCGGACGATGCGGAGGAGTCCCAGGTCTCCCTTCTCGCCAGACGCCGCGAAGTCCTCAATATCCAGTTATATGGGAACACCACGGAAGCGGCCCTGCGCGAAGCCGTTGAACAGGTTCGCGACCGGCTGCTCCAGGATCCCGGGATTACCCAGATTGACCTGTCGGGCGCGCGCGACCTGGAAATCCATATTGATGTCCCCCAGGAGAAATTGCGGGCCTATGGCCTCACGCTCGATGGTATCGGCAGTGCGATTGCGTCGGCATCGACGGAAATCCCGGGAGGGGCCGTGGAGACCAGGGGCGGAGACATCCTGCTGCGCGTCACAGATCGCCGGGACTGGGCCAGGGAGTTCTCCCGCATCCCGATCATCAGCATGGCCGATGGCACGATCGTCCTTCTCGAGGACATCGCCACCGTCCGGGAAAGTTTCGCAGACAGCGACCGTTTCGCTACTTACAACGGCCAGCGCAGCATCGGCCTCGACATATTCCGGGTCGGCGACCAGACCCCGGTCGGCGTCTCCCGGGCAGTCCGGGGCGCCATGGCCGAAATCGAGGCGGACCTGCCCGTGGGGATCTTCTGGGACATCAACCAGGACCGGTCCGAAATCTACGAGCAGCGCCTCAACTTGCTGTTAAAGAACGCCTGCATGGGCCTGGCCCTCGTGCTCCTGCTCCTCGGTCTGTTTCTCGAATTCAAGCTCGCCTTCTGGGTCACCATGGGGATTCCGATATCATTCCTCGGCGGCATGCTGTTCCTTCCTGTTATGGATGTCTCGATCAACATCATGTCGATGTTCGCCTTTATCATCGCACTGGGGATCGTCGTTGACGACGCCATCGTCGCCGGTGAGAACATCTACGAATACCGCCAGCGGGGTCACGGCATGGCCAAGGCGGCGATTCTCGGCGCCCGCAACGTCGCGATCCCGATCACCTATGCGATCCTCACCAATATCGTGGCGTTTCTGCCGCTCTATTTCATCCCGGGCACCATGGGCAAGATCTGGAAAGCGATCCCCGTGGTGGTCATCACCGTTTTCCTGATTTCATGGGTCGAGGCCCTGTTTATCCTGCCCGCTCACCTCGCCCATACCAGGAGCGCCCCCGCCAGCCGCCTGACCGCCCGGCTGCACGCCTTGCAGCAAAGATTCAGCGCCAGGGTCTCGCGTTTTATCGAAACCCGTTACCGGCCGTTTTTGGAGCTCAGTATCCGCTGGCGCGGCCTGACGGTCGCCATAGGCGTGGCCATATTGATAATCGTCCTCAGTTATGTCATGAGCGGACGCATCGGCATGATCCTGATGCCTAGAATCGAGTCCGACCGCGCCGTTGTCACGGCAGTTTTACCGGCCGGGAGTCCTCTGGCAGATGCCCGTGAAGTCCAGACCAGGCTGGTGCGCGGCATCGAGGAGGTCGCGGCTGCGAACGGCGGCGAACAGCTCCTGCAGGGCGTTTTTGCCATGATCGATGAGAACCAGGTCGAGATCACGGCCTACCTGGCCCCCCCCGGCGTTCGCCCGTTAAACACAGGCATCGTTACCAAGCTCTGGCGCGAACAGGTCGGACAGATTATCGGCCTGGAATCGTTGCGCTACGAATCGGACCGCGGCGGGCCAGGCGGCGGAGGGGCCCTAACCGTGGAACTTTCGCATCGTGACACCAGCATCCTTGACCAGGCCAGCAGCTCCCTGGCAGAACGCCTCGATGAATTTGCCAACGTCAAGGATATCGATGATGGCTTCAGCCCGGGCAAGGAGCAACTCGATTTCCGCATCACACCGAGCGGCGAAAGCCTCGGCCTGACCTCCCGGGAAATTGCCCGCCAGGTGCGTAACGCTTTTTCCGGCACGGAGGCCCTGCGCCAGCAGCGTGGTCGCAACGAGGTTACGGTTCGCGTGCGTTTGCCGGAGAACGAGCGCAGCAGCGAATTCAACGTCGAGAACCTGATGATTCGCACTTCTTCCGGAACCTTCGTCCCGCTCCTGGAGGTCGCCAAAGTTGAACGAGGCCGCGCCTATACGACTATCAACCGCCGCGATGCTCGCCGCACTGTGACCGTGACAGCTGACGTCGAGCCGATCGGTCAGACCAGCCAGATTCTCGCCACCCTGAACAGCCAGGTATTACCGGAATTGGCTCGTGATTTTCCAGGCTTGACCTACGGCTACCAGGGCCGCCAGGCCAGTATGAAGGAAAGCACCGGCGGACTGGTCTATGGCTTCGGCTTCGCCATGATCGCCATCTACTTCCTTCTGGCGATTCCGTTCCGCAGCTACACACAACCATTGATCGTCATGCTGGCCATCCCCTTCGGCATCGTCGGTGCCACCCTCGGTCACCTGATCATGGGTTACAGTCTCAGCCTGATGAGCATGATGGGGATTGTCGCATTGTCCGGTGTGGTGGTAAACGACTCACTGGTGCTGATCGACTATGCCAACCGGCAACGACTGGACGGCGGCTCCGCGCATGACGCGATCTGCGCAGCCGGAACCCGGCGCTTTCGACCGATTATCCTGACCACTCTGACCACGTTCGGTGGCCTGGCACCCATGATCTTCGAAACCTCACGCCAAGCCAGGTTCCTGATCCCCATGGCTCTCTCACTGGGGTTCGGCATTCTTTTCGCCACCTTCATCACCTTGCTGCTGGTTCCCAGCCTCTACCTGCTGGTCGAGGATTTCCTGCGCTGGCTGGGACGGATCTTTGGCACAGGGCTAAATGAGGAACAGCCGTGAACCAACCGAATTGGGCCCTGGCCCGGAAAAGGCCGTTTTTGATCAAAAGGGCCGAGAGCCTGCAGAGAATCCGCAGTTTCTTCACAGCGCGCGACTACCTCGAGGTGGAAACGCCGCACCGCATCCCCGCCAACGCCCCGGAGCCGCACATCGATCCTGTGCCCAGCGGCGACTGGACCTTGCACACCTCCCCGGAACTCGCCATGAAGCGGCTGCTCGCGGCTGGCCATGAAAAAATTTTCCAGATCTGCCGGGTCTGGCGCGAAGGCGAGCTCGGTCGATACCACCTGCCGGAATTCACAATGCTGGAATGGTACCGGTCAGGGATTGACTACCGCGATCTCATGACCGAGTGTACGGCGCTGCTACAGAGCATTATTCCGCTGGGGAGCATTACGCGATCGGGACGGGAGATTGCCCTGGCTGCACCCTGGGAGGAATTGACAGTTGCCGAAGCCTTTTCCAGCTATGCTTCGATGAGTCTGGAACAGGCCCTCGAGACCGATTCTTTCGAGGAGGTCCTGACCACCGCAGTTGAACCGAACCTCGGCAAAACAAGACCGACGTTTTTGACCGAGTACCCGGCCGCCATGGCCGCCCTGGCCAGGATCAAGCCCGGCGATCCGCGCGTAGCCGAACGATTCGAGCTTTACATCGACGGACTGGAGCTGGCCAACGCCTTTTCGGAACTGACCGACCCCCACGAACAGCGCAAACGTTTTACTGCGGATGAGGCGCAGCGGAGAAGCACAGGAAAAAAACCCTACCCGCTCCCGGAAAACTTCCTCAACGAGCTCCCTGCAATGCCCGAAGCCGCCGGGGTTGCCCTTGGTCTTGACCGTTTGGTGATGCTGATGACCGACGCGGAAAAGATCGCTGATGTCGTAGCATTCACCTCCGGCGAGCTGTAGCCACAAGCTTGGGAAAATCTCCGGGAAAAAGGAAAAGGGGCTTGTTTTTCATCCGTCCGACAGGCTATAAAAAAGCAAGGACAGGTTAAGTTTCCAGACCATTGAGGCCCATGTATTTTAATTCTGAGACAGCGTTACTGAATGCCTGCCGAACCCTGTTCGGCAAAGAAGTCAATCTGTCCCACGAGTTTCTCCACTATCTCCAGCCCAGCGGCGCCAAGACGGCTTTTCGCAACCAGGCCAAGGCACATCACCCTGATGCCCACGCAAGCTCTGCACCACACATTCGTCAACAGCAGACTGACCGTTTCCGGGAAATTCGCCAGGCTTACGACCTGCTGATCGAATACCTGGAGAAACGTCCCCGAATTCACGTGACATCCCTGAGGAACAATCCCGGGCAAACAACGTCGCATTGGGCCAATCGCGCGCCGCGGCAAAGCACACAGCAGAGACAGCCCCTCAAACCGGTGTTAATCCCGTCAATCCCGCTGGAATTCGGCATGTACAGTTACTACCAGGGTAAAGTGACTTACCAGCAGCTGATTGAAGCCCTGGTGTGGCAGAGACGACAGAGGCCGACTCTCGGCGCCATCGCACAGAAGTGGGGCTGGTTGTCCGAAGCCAAGGTCGCCCAAGTCCTCGGCTATCGTGGAAAGGCCGTGCGTTTTGGCAAAAAGGCGATTGAGATGGGACACCTCAAACCTCACCAGGTTGAAGTGCTGCTGAACTATCAAAGGACTCTACAGAAGAGAATCGGCCAGTATTTCGTGGAAAAGGGTTTGTTGTCAGAAGCGGAAGTCAACCATATTTTTCAGCACCTCACCAAGCATAACAGGCAGGTCAGGCAGCGCACCAAAAGCCGTTCCGAGAACCGCCGCTAGACAGCATCCCGCCGCCGATTTGGCAGCTCAATAACGCCACGGGATGTCTTCACCCTGAGAGAATCCCCCACCTCCAGCAGATTTCCCGGCAACAACGGGACCTTGCCTTCACCTCCGGGCGGGTCAATCACGTATTGCGGGATACCGAGCCCGGCGAGCTGGCCACGCAACCCGGCAATGATCTCCAGGCCACGTTCCACAGGCACCCTGAAATGCGAGGTCCCCCGGGCCTGATCAAGGTGATGCAGATAGTAGGGACGCACCCGCATCTTCAGCAAACCACGGCACAGCTCAATCATCACTGCCGGATCATCGTTGACGCCGTCAAGCAGGACCGTCTGGTTGCCAAGTGGCAAGCCTGCATCAGCCAGACGGGCACAAGCCGCCGCGCTCTCGACGGTCAGTTCGCGCGGGTGATTGAAGTGGGTATTGAGGTAAAGCGGCTGGCAACGCGACAACAGCCGGCAAAGTTGTGGGGTAATGCGGTCCGGCAGGGTGACGGGTATTCGGCTGCCGATGCGGATCATCTCGACATGGCTGAGCTGCTGAATCCTTGTCAGAATATCCGCCAGGCAATCGTCGTCGAGCAGCAGCGGGTCTCCGCCGGTCAGGATCACGTCCCTGATTTCGGGTGTTTCTGAAATATAGCCAATTCCCTCTTCAATCTGCGCCATGGTGAAACAGAAGCCCAGGGTGCCAACCCTGCTTTTGCGGGTACAGAAACGACAATAACCGGCACACCGACCGGAGACCATTAACAATGCACGGTCCGGGTAACGGTGCACCACTGCCGGGACCGGAGCAAAAGCCTGCTCGTTGAGGGAATCTTCTGGCAAGTCATCAGCCGTCAGCTCACTCAGGTCAGGGACACACTGCCGCCAGATCGGATCGCCCGGTGTTTCAATCAGACTGAAATAATGGGGGGTGATGAGCAGCGGGTAACGGTCCACCACCGCCCGCAACGGCTTCGGGTCGATGTCAAAATACCCGGCCAGTTGTTCGGGGGTGGTGATGCTGTCGGCGAGTTGCTGTTTCCAGGTCATTGGAGAGGCTCGTGGCGCGTGGCGAGTCGCGCGAAAAATGGTCGTCAAACTTGACTGTAGCTAGGGGCCTGACACTCTGCAGCTTACAGAACGACAGGGAATTAGCGACAAGCCAGCGGTAAAAAATAATATCCAAGAACTGATTTAAGAGGGTTCCTCGCCACGCGCCACGCGCCACGCGCCACGCGATCCTAGCCGACTGCGCAGCCACCAGGTCAGCACAACCAGAACCATCAGTCCGACATCCCGCAATAGGGCCATACCGGCGCTGACATCCTGCCCGCCGGCCGGATCGAAACAGCCGCAATCGATATCAAGCCCCCGCAACAACACCGAAACCAGCGCGATCATGAAAAACAGGATCATGCTGCCGATCGCAACCAGAGCCGGGCGGACCCGGACATTCAGAAGTAAAAGGACCCCGGCCAGGAACTCCACATAAGGCAGGGTCGCCGCGACCAGGTAATTCATGGCGTAAGGGAGGATCTGGTAAGCCGCCACATGGCCGGCAAATGCGACGATATCCTGAATTTTCACTGCCCCGGCGTAGACAAAGACCAGGGCCAGAGACAGTCTGACCAGGTGGTAGAAACACCATTGAAATCGACTCATTGGCCTTCTCCCGCAACCGCAAGCCCGGCATCCCGCCATTCCGGATAGCCCCCCTCAAAAACCCGGACATCGCTGAAACCTTCTTCGATCAGCCGCATGCCGAGGTCAAAGGAATCCGGACAGCCGAAGCCACTGCAATAAGTCATGACAACCTGGTCTCGATCGATACGCGCAATAAAGTCAGCCAGGACTTCTTCGATATCCACCATTGGCAAAGAGATCGCCCCTTTGATGTGACCTTCCGCAAACAGTTCCGGGCTGCGGGCATCAAGAAGCAGCCCGCCTGCGGTCATCAGCTGCTGAACCTCATCCAGCAGAACCGGCATTGGCAAGGCCACGGGGACATGCTCCCGAACCGCCTGGTCTATCTTAGCCACCGGAAGCGGGGAGACCAGGCGGCCGGCGAAGGCATCCAGGACCATCTGGTGATTCGCGGTCAGGCCGGCGAGGGCTCCGAAAGCAATCAGGACGCAGGCTTCCAGGAGGATGCGCTTGAGATCATCAGTCATGATTATTCATCGGGAGACAGGGTAAGTTCCGGACCCATGCCGCCAAGCATTTCGCGCAAGGCGCCCACCTCACGCTCAAGCCGGTTAATCCGGTTGTTCGATGCGGTCAATTCCACGTTCAGCTCTTCAACCAAGTGGTTCTGGTGGGAAAAGCGAATCTCGAGTTCAACGATCCGTTCAGTCAATTGGTCCATGCTCTTCTCCTTGGCCTGTGGCATCATATGCTACCAGAAGACCCTGATCTCCGCAATCCGCGCAACGGATGAGAAAAATTGCAAATTTTCCCAAAGTTGCTATTATTACCGGGATCGTCAACTTCTCAGTTCTCAAGCTTTACAGGATCCTATGAGCATGCAAAGAACCGTTGGAAGATGGTGGCACACAAGAACCCGCCGATCTGTCACCTGCCGCCTGTTTGTCTTTCTCCTTCTGCTCAATATCCCTGCGTTTGCTGCCGTGCCCCAACATAAGCATGACGAACCGGCTGCAATGACCCATGACCAGCATGCCGCTACCGAAAAAAGCGGTGACATGGCAGATATGACGCACAAAAATCATGCCGCGACCAGTGTGGAACCGGGTGGGCACGTACATCCGGTCCAGACCGAGGACAGCACAGCCAAGGTTGGTCTCGATGAAAAACTCGGCACCCGCATCCCCCTTGACCTGACCTTTCGCGATGAGCAGGGCAAGCCGGTCAAGTTGGTCGACCTGGTCACCATGCCGACGATTATCGCCCCGGTTTATTACCGCTGTCCCAACGTCTGCCATTTCCTGCAGGGCGACCTGGCCCGTGTTTTGCCGGGTCTCAAGCTCAAGGCCGGAGCTGACTACCAGGTCATCTCGTTCAGCTTCGATGCAAAGGAACAACCCGAGCTGGCCCAGCGTAGCCGGGACACCTACTATGCCGCGATGAAAAACCAGTACCCGGACCAGGCATGGCGTTTCCTGACCGGTGACATGGACACAATTCTCAAGTTGACAGATGCGGCCGGCTACCGCTTCCAGAAGGTCGGAACTGAATTCCTGCACCCCGTCGTATTTTTTGTTGTCTCCTCAGACGGCATGATCGTGCGCTACCTTCACGGCACCCACGTGGTACCGAAGGACCTGACTTTGGCCCTGTATGAAGCCAAATCGGGGCAGGTCGGCACCACGATCCGCAAGATGGTGCAATACTGTTTCAGCTTTGACCCGGAGCAAAAGACTTATGTTTTCAACATCTTGCGCGTCTCGGCAACAGCGATTCTGACAACCCTTGCCATTTTCGCAGTCTACCTGGTCTTCGGCGGCAAAAAGTCTAAAAAGGATAAGAATTTATGAGTGATGTAACGACCTCGGCAACCAACGATCGCGGCTTTTTCGGAGAAGCCAACTACCCGGGGATTTTTGGCTGGATATTCTCCACCGACCACAAACGCATTGGCCTGCTTTACTTCTGGTCCGTCACCATCTTTTTCTGTGTCGGAGTGCTACTCGGCCTGCTAATCCGCCTTGAGCTCTTTGCTCCCGGCGAAACGATCATGGGTCCTCAAACCTACAACGCCGCGTTTACTCTGCATGGCGTGATCATGATTTTCCTGTTTATCATCCCGGGTATCCCGGCGGCCTTCGGCAACCTGATCATGCCGATCCAGATCGGCGCTCGCGATGTCTCTTTCCCGAAGCTTAACCTCTTCTCCTGGTATCTTTATGTTTCTGGCGCAGCCCTTGCCGTCGATCGCTCTTCACCGGTGGCGGCCCACCCGACACCGGTTGGACTTTCTACGTGCCCTTCTCGGCCCAGACCAGTACGAACGTTTCAATGGCAGCAGTCGCGGTTTTCTTCCTCGGTTTCTCGTCGATCCTCACCGGACTCAATTTTGTGACCACCATTCATCGGCTGAAAACCGAAGGCATGACCTGGATGCGCATCCCGCTCTTTACCTGGTCGCTCTATGCCACCGCATGGATCCAGATTCTCGCCACTCCGGTCATCGGCATCACCGTTGCCATGCTCTTCGCCGAGCGGGTCCTCGGCACCGGCCTCTTTGACCCGGCCCAGGGCGGCGATCCGATCATGTTCCAGCACCTGTTCTGGATTTACTCCCACCCGGCAGTCTACATCATGGTGCTGCCAGGCATGGGAGTGGTCTCCGACATCGTTCCGGTCTTCTCTCGCAAGCCAGCCTTTGGCTACAAGGCAATCGTTGTCTCGAGTATAGCTATTGCCTTTGCCGGTTCGCTGGTATGGGCCCACCATATGTACACCAGCGGCATGTCAGACATGGCCGTTTTGATCTTCTCCTTTTTGACCTTCATTGTCGCCATTCCATCGGCAATCAAGGTCTTTAATTGGCTGGCGACCCTTTACGAAGGCTCAATCTTGCTCGATCCACCGCTCCTCTATGCCCTGTCGTTTATCCTGCTCTTCACTATTGGCGGACTAAGTGGACTGGTGCTTGGTGCGGCAGCAGCAGATGTACACGTGCATGACACTTACTTCGTTGTCGGCCACTTCCATTTCGTCATGTTCGGTGGCACTGGCATGGCCTTCTTTGCCGCCATGCACTATTGGCTTGCCGAAAATCTACGGCCGCATGTACGACAAAACCATCGCCACTGTCGCCTGGGCAGTCATCTTTGTCGGGTTCCTCGTCCTCTACATCTCAATGAAGATCGTCGGGATGCAGGGGATGCCGCGCCGCTATTACGACTACGTCCCCGAGTTTACCGGTCTGAACCAACTTTCGACCGTCGGTTCATGGATCCTGGCGGTCGGCCTGATTCTGATGTTTGTCAACATCTTTCGTGGAATCTTCAAAGGAGACCCGATCGGCAACAATCCCTGGGGTGGTGCCAGCCTCGAGTGGCAGGTACCCTCGCCGCCACCGACGGAGAATTTCGGTGAAGAGGACCCGATCGTAACCCATGGCCCGTACGATTTCAAAAAGGCAGGCATACTATGAGCGGGCACGTGCACAAGGACTATACCGGCGCCAAGTTCGGCATGTGGCTCTTTCTCTTTACCGAGGTGCTGCTGTTTGGCGGGTTGTTCATCCTTTACTCGGTTTACCTGGCGCGTTATCCGCAGGAATTCATCACGGCCGGCAAGGAACTCAACGTCTGGTTCGGCGGCGGCAACACCCTGGTGCTGCTGACCAGCAGCCTGTTTGTTGCCATCTCGATCACCGCCCTGCGCCGCGGTGCCAAGCGACTCTGCCTTGGACTACTCACCGGCACCGTCGTCTGTGCAGCGATCTTCATGATCAACAAGTACTTCGAATGGAGCGCCAAGATTCACCACGGCATCTACCCGGGCTCGGCTCACCTGAAAGAGCTGCAACCCGGCGAGACGGTTTTTTTCAACATCTACTACCTGACCACCGGCCTGCACGGCATCCACGTGGTGATCGGTGCGCTGGTCCTGGCCTGGAGCATGGTCCTGATCAAAAAAGACCGGGTCAACGCTGACGATTTTGTGATCCTCGAAAATGCCGGTCTCTACTGGCACCTGGTCGACCTGATCTGGATTTTCATTTTCCCGTTGTACTATTTGATTTTGCATTAAAAGAGGGGACGAGGGACGCGAAAAACAAATTCTTTCAACGCCCGTTCGCTGCGCTCACTCAAGACGCAAAAGGGTATAGACAAAGAATAAAGAAAGTTGGCTTTGATTTTAAAAACTATAAATTTGTTCTCTTAGCGTCCTGGTCTTCAACCTTTGCGCCTTTGCGTTAAAAATAGTTTTCAAACGAGGTAGTTATGTCCGAAGAGCACGCACATATCGTCCCGTACAAGACCTTCATGATCGTCTGGATTGCACTTTTGTTTCTGACCGGCATCACCGTGTGGGTTGCCCAGTACAACCTCGGCCCCCTGAACATCTGGGTGGCCCTCGGCATCGCCACCGTCAAATCGTCACTGGTGGTCGCGGTCTTCATGCACATGAAATACGAGAATCGGCTGTTCAAGATCTCGCTGCTTGCAGCGCTGACGATTTTGGCGATCTTTATCGGCCTGACCTTCTTTGATGTCCTTTACCGGTAGGAGTTGACGTGAATCCACAACCTTTGATCACCACCACCGAGGCTGTCGACACGGCCTTCTACGTCATCTTTGGCATCAGCGGCGTGGCCTTGCTCGGTATCACGGTCGCCATGGTTTACCTTGCCTGGCGTTACAGCCGCAAACGCTACCCGACACCGCTCAGCCAGAAAGACCACAATGTCTGGCTGGAGGTCACCTGGACGATCATCCCTTCGATCCTGGTCCTGGTGATGTTCTGGTATGGATGGGAAGGCTATCTCTCGTTGCGGCGGGTTCCCGACAACGCCATTCCGGTCCAGGGGACAGCGCGTATGTGGTCGTGGCTCTTCACCTATGAAAACGGCAAGACTTCGGACAAACTCTATGTGCCGGTTGGGCAACCGGTTAACGTCAGGCTTAACTCAGTGGATGTGTTGCACGCCTTCTACGTGCCGGCGTTTCGTGTCAAACGTGACACTGTTCCGGGGATGGAAACCTATGCCTGGTTTGTTGCCGAGGAGCCGGGCAGCTACGACCTGTTCTGCGCCGAGTATTGCGGTGTCGCCCACTCTGCTATGATCACCACCGTGGAAGCGATCCCGGCGTCCGAGTTTGCCGCCTGGCTCGAAGATAAACCGGTCGCGGCGGAAGCGGGCAAGGCCCTGCTGCAGAAACACGGCTGCCTCGGCTGCCACTCCGTCGATGGCTCACCTTCGGTCGGCCCGACCTTCCAGGGAATCGGCGGCCGCCAGGTAAAGGTTGTAACCGGCGGCTCAAAACAGACCCTGACAACCGATCGTGCTTATCTGGAGAAATCCATACTTGAGCCGAATGCCGATATCGTCGAAGGCTTCCCGCCGGCCATGCCCCCTTATGCCGGCCGCATTCCGGAAGAAGACATGACCGGGATCCTGGATTACCTGATGGAATCAAAAGGCGGCGAGGCCACGGCTGAGCCTGCAACAGAGGAAAAGCCGGCCGCTCAACCGACTCCAGAATCGGAACCTGCAAAAGCAGAGGCTGACAAAAAGGTAGAGAACCCTTCGCACCTGCTGCACCAGCTGACCCCGTCGAACGCGGCAAGGCTCTGGCCAGTCAGAATGGCTGCCTCGGCTGCCACAGCACCGACGGCACACGCAAAGTCGGTCCGAGCCTCAAAGGCCTGTTCGGCAGTGAACGCACCGTCACCAAAGATGGCCAATCCGTCAAGGTCCAGGCAGATACGGACTACCTGATTCGGGCTATCCGGGAGCCGGGTGCGGAAATTTCCGAAGGCTACCCGGCGGCAATGCCGCCCTACCCGGGTTTGAGTGATGACGATATCAAGGCAATGCAAAGCTGGATGGAAACGTTGAAGTAACATGCAAAGTCAATCCGTGACTATGACCAACCTGACGGCCCTGAGTCGCCTGATCCGCTTGCCGCTCTCGGCAATGGTCGCCCTCTCGGCGCTGGCCGGGGCGCTGGCAGCCAGCCCTTACCTGCCCTTGCTGAAGCTTTGGGGGGTTGTCTGGGGGATATTTCTGCTGAGCGCTTCCTGCTCGGTCCTCAACCAGGTTCAGGAGCGTTTCACCGACACCCTGATGCGCCGCACCTGCCACCGGCCGCTCGCTTGCGGTGACCTGGCACCGGGAGCCGGCACGACGGTGGGGCTGCTTTTGGCCAGCGGCGGGCTCTGCGTCCTACTTGCCACCTCTGGCAGCGCGGCCACCCTGCTTGGCCTGGGTGCAACCGTCTGGTATCTGGCGGTCTATACCCCGTTGAAGCGGATATCTTCCCTGGCCGTGATTGCCGGCACCCCCTGTGGCGCTCTGCCGCCCCTGATCGGCTGGATTGCTGCAGGGGGCGATCCGCTCGACCCCCGGCCACTCTCGCTGGTCCTGCTGATGGTCCTCTGGCAGGTCCCTCACTACTGGCTGCTGGCCATCCCCGACCGTGAGGAACTCGTGCGCGCCGGCTTCAAGGTCCTGCCGGCCAGGATGTCGGGGCACCAGTTGTTGGGTGTCAGCCACTTCTGGATTCTCGGCATGATCACCGCCACCCTGCTGCTCCCACCATTCAAGCTGGTGCAGCTGCCATTGCTGCAGAGCCTGGTTGCCGGATTGGCGATCACGTTCGCAATCTGGACCACCCGGGTCCAGCGCAAGACCCTGTTCATCGAAAAAACCGCGCAAAAACTCCGTATCGGACTGCATCTCTATCTCGGCCTGGTGTTGGGTATCATTCTCCTCAACGGGCTTTTACTACGCCTGATGTACTGATTCGTCCTGTCACCTTGCCGAAGCGATATCCCGCGAGCTTCTGCTGGTCCACTCAAAAGTTTACGATAAGGTGGTCGTCACCGACTTCCGTGACCTGGGCAAGCCGCTCGTCGGCAATCGCTTCATGGTGTACACCAGCTTTCCGCATTGCAACGTCTCATTGCGCATCCAGTGGGGTCCGGGCAAGAAATTCGTCGCCCTGAACATCGGCCACAGCATCTTCGACGACTCCTGCACGGTCGATGTCGGCTAACTCTGCCGCAATTACGGTGGTGGCGGGCATAAAGGGGCCGGAGGGTGCGTTCTGCGTACCATGGCTGCCGGCCTGGCGATCAGGATTATCATTGAGAAGCTGTGCAAAAATTAACCATCGGCAGCCTGAAACGCCCACTGTGGGGCGCTTCAGGCTGCTGGCAAGATTCAGCGGATTTCATGATAGAGAGTGCAACAGATGGTTAATCTGTTGCACTCTTTTCTTTTCTTGAAATGCTGAAAAGCAAAACCGGCGGGTCGCGTCCCGCCCGACGCCATACTTTTGTCCGGCAACAAAAGTATGCAAAAGTGCCTTCTCCTTGCGGAGGGCATCTCCTCTGCCGGATGTCTGTGACTTCAAAAACCTTTACTGATGGGGATCCGGCCCTGTGTCAAAGGGCCTGACCTTGCCGTGTGATTTACCAGGGAAAAGCCAAGACAACCTTTACCGACGCAAGCCTCCACAAAAGGAGAGGCTCTCAAGAGCCTCGGCTCCTGCGGGGGAAGCTAGGCCCTTGATCGTTAAGAACAATCCGGATTGAGGTTGCCGCCTTTTCGAGCCAGACATGCCCAGCGCAGCGCAGGCCCTTTTCTGCTTACTCTTTTGGGCCAGCAAAAGAGTAAGGCGCAGTCGGGGGGCGCGACCCCCGGATTTTGCTTTTTGATTTTATCTTTGAATTGCAAAGGCAATAGTAAAGGGCAACAGATGAACCATCTGTTGCCCTAGGCTTCACAGAAACTCCCCTTGCCAGGGGAAAAAAGCAAACCCAGCATCACGTGCGGGGTTTGTCAACAATCTTCAGTCCTCTGGCGATCACGCTTCTTCTCCCCCTGCTTGCGCTTGGCATCCAGGCGCCTGGCAATGACGGCCTTGCCGGGGCGGGTCTTGATCCTGGGGCGCCGCTTTTTCAGGCGGACAGCAAGCCTCTCTTCGAGGCGCGCAGTGGCACGCTGCAGGTTCATATGACGGGAACGCGATTCGGTGGCCGTCGCGACGATTCCCGTGGGCAGATGGGTGATGCGCACCCCGGTTTCACTGGTGTTGCGATGCTGGCCGCCGGGTCCGGAGCCCCGGTAGTAATCAATTTTCAAATCCTTTGGATTCAACATATTTTAAACCGTTGCCTGGTAAGTCGTGTGCGGTGCGTGGTCAATCAAAACCGGTACCACGAGTCTTGACCCTCGAACCAAAAAGTAGAGTTTATTGGCAGATGTATGCTAGAAAGATAGAATTATTCAACCATTGTGTCAAAGAGGGAGTCCGCCATGAACCATTTCGCCCTGACTATCGTTGGCCGTGACCGCCCCGGGATCGTCTCCCAGGTGACCGAGATTCTTTTCAAGCAGGGCTGCAATCTTGCGGATTCGAGCTGCTCGATTCTCGGTGGCCAGTTCGCCATGATCCTGATTCTCGGCCATCCGGAATTCACCGACCGGGCGAGCTTTGGTGACGCCTTCAAGCCCCTGGAAGATTCTGATCTGTCAGTTGCCTTGCGAGTTCTCAAGCCGGGCGGCGAGATTCGCTCACACATCGAAGGCGACATCTGCATGATCTCCGTCTACGGCTCCGACAAACCGGGGATCGTTTACCGCGTCGCCAATGTGCTTGGCGAAAAAAAAGTCAACATCACCGACCTGAACACCAAGCTGGTCGGCACCGAGGAGCGGCCCGTTTACGTGATGGTCATCGAGGCGGCTCTCCCCGAAGGGGTTGATGAGGAGGATGTCGACAACTGGCTGGCACCGATCCGCGACGAGATGCAGGTCGACATCAACGTGCGCAGCATCCCGACCGTGGAACTCTGAGCATGGCCGTACGTCCCATCCGGGTTTATCCTGATCCGATTCTCAAGCAGGTAGCCGAACCGGTTGAGCAGATCGACGAGAGCCTGGTCGAGGTCGTCCAGGACCTGGTCGACACCATGCTCGATGCCGGTCATTCGGTGGGCGTAGCCGCGCCGCAGATCGGCGTGCTGCTACGCGTTGTGGTAGTCGATGTTTCCAAAAGCAAGCTCGGCCGGGACAACAACCACGGCCTGCTCGAAATGGTCAATCCGGAGATCATCGAGCGGTCCGGGAGCAAGACGATGCGCGAAGGCTGCATGAGCGTGCCTGACTACACCGGCAATGTCACCAGGGCCGAGCAGATTGTCGTCGAATTTACCAACCGTAAAGGCCAGCTTCGCGTCATCGAGGCGAGCGGCTTTGAAGCGGTTGCCATCCAGCACGAAATGGACCACCTCGACGGATTGCTGTTCCTTGATCGGGTATCGAGTCTGAAAACCGACCTTTATCGACGGAAGAGCAAATAAGAGCGGCTGAACCGTTGAATTGGGCTATGTCAGTTGAAAGTTTTTTTAACTCCTTTTTGAAAAACTTTTTCTTTGCATCTTGAATCACACCTTTGCGCCTTTGCGTTTCAAATTTTTGTTTTTTGGAAAGATAAACATCTATGACCTCTCAAAAAACAACCTTGATCTTGCTTCCCGGACTCGACGGCACCGGCCTGGTCTTCGAGCCGCTCCTAAAACATCTCCCCGGAACCATTGACCCGGTAATCGTACGCTACCCCGGTGACAAGCCCATGTCCTTCCAGGAACATATCGCTTTTGCCAGGGCCCGGCTGCCGGGCGATAAACCCTTTGTCATGCTCGCGGAGTCCTTTTCCGGTCCGATCGGTCTGCAGCTGCTCGCTACCCCCCCGGCAAACCTGGCCGGGGTGATTTTTGTCGCGACCTTTGAACGCTACCCGAAGCCTTTTCTGCTCGATGTGGCCCGCCTCCTGCCCCAGGGCCTGCTCCTGAAACTGTTCGCCACGAATCTGCCCTGTCGCTTGTTCTGCCTTGGTTCTGCGGATCGCGAGGCCGTCGCACTTTTTCAAAAAGCCCTGGCGAGCGTCAGGCTGCCCGTCCTCTCACAGCGGCTGAAAATTCTCGCCGAACTGCCACCCCCGCCAGAAGCGGGCTTTAGCGGGCCGTGCCTGTACCTCCAGGCCGGTCACGACCGCCTGGTCCCTGAACGTGCTGCGGGCAGGCTCCAGAGACACCTGCCACAAATGCAGCTGTTGCAGATTCCCGGTCCGCACATTGTCCTGTTGGCCCGGCCTGAAGAGGGTGCCAGGGCAATCGGCAGCTTCATCGACAGTCTGTCGGAGCAAGCGTGCACGAACTGACCGCAGAACAATTGAGCGGGCAGCACCGGGCTTTGCTCAAACTGCGTAAAAAAATGCAGAAGCAGCTCGAAGACTCCAGTGACGGGGCTAAGCCGGTCAGCTTCGATGAACCGATCGGCAGGCTCTCACGCATGGATGCCATACAGCAACAGAGCATGGTGCAGGCCAACCGCCGCACCGCCCGGACCAGGTTGACGCGCATCGAAGCCGCCCTGCGTCGATACGACAACGGCGTATACGGGCTGTGCATGGAATGTGAAGAAGGGATCAGCTTCGCCAGACTTAAAGCACAGCCAGAAGCACCTTTTTGTATCGATTGCCAAACCAACCGGGAGGCGCGAGACGCGTAACGCGAGAGGCGGAAATCTTTTTTGTTGTTTCCTCGTGCCCCGCTCCCCTGACCCGCACCTGCTTCTATGAACCTTTCCTCGAAAAACCGACTGACTGACAAGGAGGTGTTTCTCTTCCCCGGCGACACCCTGCTCGACAAGCTGGGACGGACTGTCTGCGAAGCCGGATGCCTGCCGCGCAAGGAACTTTTTGAAGCGTGGGAAGTCGCCCGGCGGGTAAGACGTCGGTTTCGCGGCGGGCGCGTCGTCGATCTGGCGTGCGGCCACGGTTTAACTGCCGCCCTGCTCCTGCTGCTCGACGACACCTCGCCGGAGGCTTATGCAGTAGACCGATCGATCCCGGCCTCTGCCCGCAAACTGCATGAGGTACTGGTGAAGAACTGGCCGAGATTGGAGGGGAGGATTATTTTTGAAGAAAGACCCCTGCAAGACGTTCAGCTTTCAACGCGCGACCTGGTCGTCTCCGTACACGCCTGCGGCGGTCTCACCGACCTGGTCCTGGACCGGGCATCAACTGCCGGAGCACGTCTTGCCGTATTGCCCTGCTGTCACAACCTGGATGAATCGGACATGGGCAACCTGGATGGGTGGGTCGATGGCCCCATGGCGGTGGATATCAGCCGGGCCAATCGTCTAAAGGGTAAAGGCTACCGTATCTACACGCAAACCATTCCGGCAGAGATCACACCCAAAAATCGACTCTTGATGGCTGAACCGTCCAAAGACTAAAATTTTCGCGTCCCCCGTCCCGGCCTTAAAAAACCCAGCCATCATCCCCCTCGTCCAGCCACAAATAGTCGGCAATCTTTTCATTGACGTTGCGACGGTCGAGACGACCGATAATCTCGGGCAGCACCACCCGATAGCTGATGTCGGCCTGCTCGACCAACTGCCGAGGGATGCCGAATTTCCAGGCATGGCCGCTGCCGGCCATGACCACAACCCGGTAATCCGGGTTTTCCTTGAGGAAATCAACCAGGTTCCTGGCCATCACGGTGTCCCAAAGCAATTGTGCTTCGCAGAAATAGAGGTACTGGGTGCCGTGGCCGCCATGGCCGCCCATGGCCTGGCGTATAAATTCGCCATAACTCTGGTTGACCTCACACTGGACATTACCAAGCAGCAGGCGTTCCTGACTCGATAATGAGTTGTAGCCGTTTCTGGCGACCTTCCTGGTGATGGCGCTCGGGATATTCAGGCCAACCATCTTCAAATTCTCATTACGGGCATGCATGAATATCTGTCTGTATGCAGGCCACATGGCCCAGTTCTCATTATAGACTTCCATGAACTTCACAAGGGATATTTTTCCGGAAGTCCAGACATCAAGATCTTCCTGGCTGTCCCGGCGAAACATCTCCAGACCAATCGCCAGGGGTCTTTCGTCATTATCGAGAGCATCGATGATGGACAGTTGAGCCTGGTGATGGCCATGGTTGTCATGAAGCTCACCAACGAAGATGACCTGTGCCTTGCGCAGGTCATTAAGCATGACTTCAGGGGCAACTTCGACTTTTTCCTGCACATCCAGCAGATGCGGATGGGCCAACGCGGCAGCGGGTGCCATCCAGGCAAGGCATGCCAGCAGGATCTTCAGCGTCACGATATTTATGGGTTTCATCTTGTTACGTCCTTATGAAAAAGTGTCTTCAAAGAGGCATTAGCAGGCTCCCAGGTTGCCTTGATCCGGTTTTGGCCATCGCGGAATACGAGGTAGCTGTAACGTCCATAGTGCGGGATGCGATGGGCCGTGTCTTCTGCAGCAGCAATCGAGCCAGGCAGGAAGTAGGCGACAACCTGATCGGCTTTTGCCATTTTCCTGACCATAAAGAGGACATCCCCGTTAGCGTCGCTCAGCTTGCCGCTGACAGCAAAGTGTTGTGTAGATTCAGTGACTTCAGGCGGCAGGTCGGGCTGCAAGGTCTGGCTTCGCGGCCAACCCAGAAAGAGGATATCCCTGCCGGGTGAAGGCGCTGCCAGATACATCTCTTCGTTGATGATTGCCGACTGGTGCCATTGCAGGCCACGCAACAGATTCCGGGAGGCCTCGATCAGCTTTTCAGAGCCCGAGGCGACCACAACCAAAGGGCTTTTCGAAGCTCGCAGGTCATTGACGGTGGCTGGCAACTCTGCCGGATCGAGCCTGCGGAAGAGCCGGCTATCCTGGTCAACGGCGAGGCTGACCGGTTGCTCGGCAACGGTGAAGACGAAGCGCTCCTGGTTCCCGTTGAGATCGACCACCTGCTCGTAGACCAAGCCCTCCGTAACCAGTTGCAACGGAACGGCAAGCTGGTAGACCGGCCCGTCCTGGCTGATATTCCCCGAGATCTGCCAAACCGGCCCGGTCTTGGTGACTTCGACGTCGGCAAGGCTCAGGTGCGGCGCGCCGGGTCGCTCGACCCATTGGGCGAAGAAGGTGTCCAGATCGACATCGGAGACCGCTCCGAAGTGCCGCTGCAGGTCGGCCCAGCCGTACTCCTTGCCAAGACCATCGCGAGCGATACCCTGCAGCCCCTTCCAGAAAGCTTCATCACCGATCAGGCCCCGCAGCATATGAAAGACCATGGCGGATTTACCATAGCCGACCGCCTGGTCACGCCTGGATGCCCGGCTGCGGAACGCAGAGAGGGGCAAAGAGTCCTCTTCAGCCGCCAGCGAAGCATAATCACGCAGGATTTTCCGGCGATACTCGAGAGCTTCCTGCGGATCATCGCGTTCCTTCAAATAGTAGTCGGCGACATATGTGGCCAGCCCTTCCGCCCAGTTGCCTGAGGCATAATCGACCTCTATCGCATTGCCCCACCAGGCGTGAGCGATCTCGTGCGGCAGGCTGGTCGTGCGGATAAAGGGCAGCCGGACCACGCTGCTGCCGAGCAGCGTCCACCCCGGCAGCCCGTAGCCGGTAGGGTAGAAGTTTTCCACCACGGCAAATTTTTCGTAGGGATAAGGGCCGAACAGCCCCTGGTAGAGGGACAGGTACTCGCGGACCGATTCGAGGTAGCCGGCAGCCAGGGGAAGATTGCCCTCGCTGAAAAAAGCCAGCAACTGGATCTCGCCGAGGCTGTCGCGCCGGAGTTGATAATGGCCTGCAGCCAGAGACATCGCAGACGGTTGCACAACGGTTTGCCAGGTTGTCACCGTCTCGACTGCCGTCCTGGTAATATTCGTCAGGCGACCGGATGTCACGCCGGTCAAATTCGCCGGTCCGGTGATCGTGATTGTGAAGCGCTGGGGGGCATCAACCGCGTGGAGATACCAGCCGGACGCAGCAGACAGGTAAGTCCCCTCCGGCATAATCGTCGCCCGGACACCATAGGAAGGGTCTTCGATGCCAATCGTGTCGCTGGGAACGGGATCATCGAACACGACCGTGTAACGGATCGACAGTACCGACCACTCGCCTGCATCGGGAAGCCGTAATTGCCCGCCGTTAAAATCAAACGCCAGGGGGCTGTCATCCGCAGCGACCGACTCGACCCTTGCCTGGGGGGCGAGCAGAAAGAGCCGGGGCCATTCCTGCCTGTCGCCAGCCAGGGTGATGATCGCCTCTGCTGTAAGCCGATGCGCCGCCGGCTCGAGCCGGATGGAGATCCGTTGCTCAATGTGACCGGCAGCCATCACCTCGAAAGGCAGTATGCTGCAGAAGACCAGGGTCATGGACAAGGCAATTCGGTACATGCGGATAAGTATATCATTAAAGATTGTCGAAGTGTGAACATGGCTCGTCTGCAACCGGTTGCGCTGCCCGCTTGAACAAGAGCGTGCCGGCATCGTCCTGATCATCGCTGAAGTTACTGCGATCCGTAGACCACACCGGGCAAACTCGTGCATACTCTTGAAAGGATTGCCATGCATGACCCGGAAAAGATACAATCCGACGAAGTGCTGATCTTGTGACAAGACAGGAAGATTAAGTGGCTAACATCTATATCCACTCATTCCGGTTCGGAGACAACCTCCATCTAGTCGATAAAGCCTCGTCCCGTCTCTCGGGCGAAGAGCTGGTTCGCGCAGGCAGGTTCAAGGTTGAACCCGCCAGAAAAAACTTTCTTATCTCGCATTATCTCCTGAGGCAGACACTTTCCCGATACCTGCAAACAGACGCCAGTTCGATCCGCTATCGCTACGGAGAACATGGCAAACCGCATCTGGCCGCTGCCGATGAACGGACCCTGCAGTTCAGCCTGTCCCACAGCGGCAACAGACTCCTGGTTGCGGTCTGCCGTGATGGCGAAATTGGCGTAGATATTGAGTTGATTCAGGAAAGCAGCAACCCCCTGCAGCTTGCGCGTCATTTCATGACCGGGGACGAGGTATTACAATTATCCGGGCTTGAAGACCCGGCGACGCAGCGGGAATTCTTCTTTACCCTCTGGACCCGCAAGGAGGCATACGTCAAATCACTCGGCAAGGGGCTCTTCCATCCACTCAGTGAAACCGTCATGACTGAGGTCTCTGCAGGCGTCCACGCCCCAAGCTCAGAAGACCATCGCGATTACCGGGTGGTCGACCTGGATATCGCCGAGGGTTACAAGGCTGCGGTTGCGATCCATATGGATGGCGACAACGATTCAGGCACAATCGGGATAAAGGTGTTTGAACAATAAAAAAAGCGATGCTCCCAGACAGGATGAGCATCGCTTTAGCTTTAAATATCGACGGAGAACTCCTGCATAGTCTCAATCGGCGGTCGACACGGGCGACTCAACGCAATTTTTGAACTCAACCGACCTGCTTGACCGGCCGGCCTTCGAGAACCCACTTCTGGACACCACCATCGACCATGACAACATCCTCGTAACCTTGATCAACCAGGTATTTCACGGCCGTAGGGGCGCGGTGGCCCTTCAGACAGATCACCACGACCTTTTTGTCTTTGGGTATTTGCGGCAGGCTGACATTCAATTCATCGAGGGGTATATGCACACGTTTGGCATGATCAATGTAGAACTTGCTGGCATCTTCCTTGAGGTTGATGTCAAGCAGAATGATATCATCGCTTATCCAGCATGGCGGCCAGTTCCACTGTCGATATCTGTCTGACCTCAATATCCGGCAGCGGCCTGACAGTGACCAGGGGATATCCGGCCCTCTCCCAACCTGGAATCCCCTCGCGGAACGCATAGACGTTCTTATACCCAAGGTCAACGGCTTTCTCGGCAGCACGCCATGAAGCGACACACTTGATTCCCGAGGCAGTAAAAAACAAGATTGGTTTCTTTATCTTTGGCAGATCGGACTCCAGCTTGTCCATAACGATATTGACAGAACCCTTGATATGCTTGTTATCGAACTCGATGGGACTGAGAGGGAAAACCACCAGTGCACCGTCATGCTCCATCAACGCTTTCGTGCCTGCCGCATCGATGTCCTGGTAGCCTTTTTCAGCAAGAGCACAAGTTGAAGTTAAAAGTACAGACAGAATCCCGACCATCAGAATCAACAGTAGCTTACGCATATTCTTGACCTCCCAATAGAGCCATAGGTTAGAGAATTAGCACGTCGCTAATCATACATAAAATACGCAAGAAATAACAGCTAAATAAAACACAGCTCGACCAGAAGGGGTGTTTTTAATTTCTTCCGATACGGGACAGCAGGAGGTGGATCCTGCTACCCTACGTTTATTGTTTGATGTTTAAAATCAAAGTCAAAACCGGCGGGTCGCGTCCCGCCAGACGCCATACTTTTGTCCGGCAACAAAAGTATGCAAAAGTGCCTTCTCCTTGCGGAGGGCATCTCCTTGGCCGGATGTCTGTGACTTCAAGAACCTGCTGTGATGGGGATCCGGCCCTGTGTCAAAGGGCCTGACCTTGCCGTGTGATTTACCAGGGAAAAGCCAAAACAACCCCTACCGAGGCAAGCCTCCACAGAAGGAGAGGCTCTCAAGAGCCTCGGCTCCTGCGGGGGAAGTGTAGAAGATTCGTCGGATAGATTCGTCTGAATTGAGGTCGCCGCCCTAACGAGCCAGACATGCCCAGCGCAGCGCAGGCCCTTTTCTGCTTACTCTTTTGGGCCAGCAAAAGAGTCAGGCGCAGTCGGGGGGCGCGACCCCCGGGTCCTGGTTTTGGTTTTGGTTTTATCTTTGAATTTCAGGGGGGCAAAAACAACAAAGGCAACAGATGAAGCATCTGTTGACCGTTGAACAATCAACTAACTATTCGATTTAATAAACTCAATCATCTCATCGAGAATGTTTTCCGCCTGCTCATACGGAACCTGGCACGTACCGACGACCTTGTGCCCGCCCCCACCGTATTTGAGCATCAGTGAACCGACATCGACTGTCGCCGTCCGGTTGATGACACTGTGACCGACAGAAATGGAGACGAATCCCCTGTTTTTCCCGTCCATCATACGGATCGAGATATTGGCTTCAGGGAAAAGGGAATAAACCAGGAAACGATTAGAGGGGGGAGCCATGCCGATGATACGAAAATCCGAAATGACGATCGGTCCGTCTATCCAGGAACAGTTCTTATAGAAAGTTTTGGCCTTTTCAGTATTCTCGAAGTACAGCTCTGTGCGCTCAACAGTGTCCGGATCAGCCATGATCTCGTCAATGGTCATGGTCCTGATCATCTCGACCAGGTTAAGACAGTATTCAAGGTTGCTGATCCTGAAGTGCTGGTAGTAACCAAGGCCGGTCCTTGGGTCGGCGAGAAAGCCGAGCAGGACCCAGCCGGCCGGATCAAGAATCTCTGCCTCGGTCAGTTGCGCCGAATCAATCTTGTCAACCTGCTCAAGGAGTTCATCAAACCTGGCAAACTTTGCTGCACCGTAGTAGTCACTGATAACGCGCGCCGTGCTCGGCGCCGATTTGCTCAGACCTTCATATTTCCCTATCAGGCCGTTGCGCTCCTGCTCACTTGAGTGATGGTCGAACCAGAGGCCGCAACCCGGCACATAGGGAACGTTGGCAAGAACGTCATTTTTTGTGACAGGGACCTTGCCGTCCTGCAGGTCTTTGGGGTGAGCGTAGACCATTTCATCGATCAGGCCAAGTTCCTTCAACAGGACCGCGCAGCATGTACCATCGAAATCGGAACGCGTCAGCAATCTCACGAAAATACCCCAAAGTTGAAACCCACAGAGAAATTCAGCTTCACGAACGTTTCATTCTATAAACAACCACTAAAGGCTTTCAAGAAGATTAGGCAGGCCCGAGCATCAGGCGCTCTTCTTCAGGCAGGAAACAACCTGTTCACCGGCCTTGTTGGCAGCATTGACACAATCATTGAGGCCGACGCCGAAAAAGGCATTGCCGGTCAGGATCAGGCCGGGATGCCGTTTCAGGTTGTCATCAATCGCCTCAAGCCGGTCAGCATGCCCGACGACATACTGCGGAATGGCCCGTTGATGACGGAAAATCCGCACGAAATCAGGTTCGGCGACAATTCCCATGATCTTTTGCAGTTCTGCCATGGTCCGCTTCCTGACCTCGGCATCGCTGAACCCGATGGCATCAGGATTGGTCGCGCCGCCCATCATGGAACGCAGCAGGACATGCCCTTCGGGGGCTCGCTGCGGGAAAATGCTTGAGTCCCAGAGGGTTCCGAGGATCGCGCACCCTTCATTTTTGGGTATCAGGTAGCCAAACCCATCCAGATCACGTGCAATTTTCTGCCGTTGATAGCCGAAACAGATGACGTTCATCGGCGCATAAGGAATGCCGGCGAGCAACTCGGAAAGTTTATCGTCAAAAGATGTGACAAGTTCCTTGAGGATATGTGCCGGTGCCGCAGACACCAGGATATCCGCATCGAACTTGCTGCCGTCTGTCAACTCAAGCTCCCATCCGCCCGAAGCCGGTTTCAGGCCGGTCACGGCACTGCCGGTCAGCACCTTGCCCTTGAGACTCCTGACCGTGACATCGGTTAATTCCTGGATGCCGTCTACGAAGGACGTCAGCACCCCGCCCGGCCCGGCAGCACTGGCGACCTGTTTGCCGGCTTTGATCTCAGCTTTCTTCTGCTTGGCCAGCCTGATCATCGCTTTCAGCAGACCGCCAAACTCCTGTTCCAGCTCGTGGATGCGCGGGAAGCAGCTCTTCAGGCTCATGGTTTCAGGATTGCCGGCAAAGATACCGGAGACCATCGGGCCGATCAACTTGTCGAGCGCTTCCGGGCCAAGCCTGCGACGGGCAAATTCAGCCAGGGTCTCGTCGACCCCGTCGGTACGCTTCGGCTTGATGAATTCCTGAGCCAGACGAATCTTGCCGGGCCAGCTGATCAGTTTTGATTTCAGGAACATCGGTCCGTTCTCCGGCAGCTGGTTGAGAATGCCGTCACTGTAGATGAAACGCTTGCGGGCGTTGTCATTGGAACGTTCCAGCCGGTCACGGATGCCGAGATGGTCGCACAGCTCCAGGGTCATCGGTTTGCTGTCGAGAAAACCGTTCGGGCCCCATTCGCAGAGGTACCCCTCATCCTTGATGCTCCATATTTTACCGCCGGTCCGCTCTTCACGTTCAAAGACCGTCACGGCAACATCGATCCCTGCTTCTCTGGCCAGACGTTCTACAGCATTGGCAGTACTCAAACCGGAAATACCGGCACCGATAATTGCTATTTTCTTCATGATTCCCTCCGGAAATCAGGAACGCGCCTTAAAAAAACGTCCTTGTTAAAAAAAGTTTTTTCGCGCCACGTACCGCGTGCGCCTCTGTTCAATGCCCCACTGAACCGAAATACCCCATACCAGGCTGTTCGAGTTGCGCGACGACATTTTTCAACCCTGACTCGAGATCAGGATAGCGCAAAACAACACCGAGTTGCGCGATCATTTTCCGATTGTCCATACGCCTGGATTCCTGAAGGTAGGAGAGCATCATCGGATTCATCACCTGCTTCGCTTCCTCCATGCTGACCTGCTGCGGTCGCGGTAATTTGAGCAGATCGGCGATCGCATTGAAATACCCGGTCATCGTCCCTGACTGACCATCGCTGACATTAAAGATATCACCGTCCGCGGCTTTTTCAGCGGCCGCGACGCAAACGGCAGCCAGGTCGTCGGCATGAATCCGGTTGGTTGGCGGCGATTCTGTTTCGCTCAACACCGGATGGCCCTGTTGGAGCCTGGCCAACGGCAGTCGGCCGGGGCCATAAATGCCGGTGACCCGCAAGATGACTACCGGAACTCCGCGAGTCCGCCCCCACTCCAGCAGGACCGTTTCGGCATCAACGCGGCGTTGCGCGCGACTGGTTTGCGGATTGACCGGCGTCGTTTCAGTGACCCGGGCGCCATGACAGTCACCGTAAACACCGCTGGTGCTCATGTAGACGACTTTTCCCGGAGGCTGGCGATCGCCGACAACGTCACAGAATCTGCGCATGCGTCCGTCAATCGGGCCACCTCCGGGAGGCGGGGCAAAGTAGAAGACCAGGTTTCCCTTGATCGGCAATTCCACCAGGGAATCGGCATCGTCCAGATTACCCATGACAGGTTCGATATCGAAACTCCGCAGGCGCTCCGCACCTGCCCCGGAGCGAGCCAGGCCGGCAACCCTGCCGCCCGAGGCCTGAAATATTCTGGCCACTCGAACGCCGATATCGCCGCAGCCAATGATCAGGACATTTCTGGTCACAGGTTTCATCTCAACCTCGAGTTGGGGTGTTGAAGCGGCGATGAAGTGCCATCAAGGCCTTGAACCGATTCAACAAATCCAAAATCTCACCTAGTTCAACAGGCTCTTTTCGACAATTTCACCGACGTCGTTCGACAGCTTTGCATGCCGCCTGATCCGCTCGAGTTGGTCACGCATCAATGCCTGGTATTCCTGTGCGTAGCGCTTCCATCTGCTGAGCGGCGCCAACATCCTGGCGGCAACCTGCGGGTTTGTCGCATCCAGTTCAAGGACCCGGTCTGCAACAAAGGCATAACCGGCACCGGACGGGTCGTGGAAACATGCTGGGTTGCCATGGGCAAAGGCACCGATCAGGGAACGAACCCGGTTCGGATTGCGCATGGTGAACGCCGGATGTCCCATCAGCTCCCTGACCTGTTCCAGGGTCTCCGGCTGCGGCGCCGTCGCCTGCAGGCTGAACCACTTGTCGACCACCAGCGGGTCATCCTGGAATCGGTGGTAAAAGGCGGCAAGCGCTTCCTGGTATTTAGGCAGGCGGTTGTGCACCAGGCAGGTCAAGGCTGCCATACGGTCAGTCATGTTGTCGGTGTCGACGTACTGATCGAAGCAAGCCTGATGGATCTCCGCGGCATCGACAAGCGAGAGATAAGCCAGGCAAAGGTTCTTCAGGCTGCGCCGGCCAATAGAGACGGAATCGGGCGAGTACAAGCCGCGATCCTGCATCGTCGCCATAACCAGCCTGAAATCCCCGGCCAGTTCCTCGGCCAGAGCCTTGCGCAGTCCCTGTCTGGCGGCGTGGATTGCGGCAGGGTCTGCGACAATCATGGCTTCTGCCAATTCAGGTTCAGCCGGCAGCGTCAAAGCCAGCGCCAGGAGTGCAGGGTCAGCCTGACAGTCAGTCAGGGCCGTGCGAAAAGCGGCCACGAAGGTCTCCGGTACTTTCGGGCTCCGATCGTCTTTAAAGGCTGACACAAGCTCGAGGATTACATCCGTCGCCAGGCGTTGTCCCGCCTCCCAGCGATTGAAAGCATCACTGTCGTGAGCAAACAGGAAGGCCAAATCCTCACGGCCGTAGGGGAAGTTGACCTTGACCGGTGCGGAGTAATTACGCAGCAACGACGGAATCGGAGCATCCGGCAGATTGACAAAGTCGAAAGTCTGTTCCGATGCGGTGACTCGCAGGGTACGCGAAGTTCCCTCCTGGCATTCCTCTCCGACAAGCTGCAAGGGCAGATCCTGACCGTCGGGGCCAACCAGCCCGATCTGCAAAGGGATCAGGAAGGGTTGCTTGTCCGGCTGACCGGGTGTGGCCGGGCAGGACTGCCTGACGTGCAGCCTGTACTGCCGTGTCTCTTCGTCATAGTCGCCCGAGATATCGAGCATCGGCGTACCAGACTGGTTGTACCAGGTGCGCAGCTGATCAAGGTCGAAGTCGTTGGCATCAGCCATGGCGGCGAGAAAATCATCCGTGGTAACCGCCTGGCCGTCATGGCGTTCAAAATACAGTCTCAGGCCGTTTTTGTATCCCTCTTCGCCGAGCAGGGCCTGGTACATGCGAATCACTTCAGCGCCCTTGTTATAGACTGTCGCAGTGTAGAAATTATTGATCTCGATGTACGAATCAGGACGGACCGGGTGCGCCATGGGGCCGGCATCCTCAGGAAACTGGATGTTGCGTAGCAGGCGCACGTCATCAATCCGCTTGACGGCGCGGGACCCCATAGCAGCGGAGAATTCCTGGTCTCGGAAGACCGTCAGTCCTTCCTTGAGACTGAGTTGGAACCAGTCGCGACAGGTAACCCGGTTGCCGGTCCAGTTGTGGAAATATTCATGGGCGATGACGCCCTCGATCCCCTGGTAGTCAGCATCCGTCGCCGTCTCCGGCCTGGCCAGGACATACTTGGAGTTAAAAACGTTCAGCCCCTTGTTTTCCATCGCCCCCATGTTGAAATCGTCAACCGCGACGATCTTGTACTCATCGAGGTCGTATTCCAGGCCGTAGGTCTGTTCGTCCCAGCGCATCGCGTTCTTCAGTGACAACATGGCGTGGTCACACTTGTGGCGGTTACGCTCTTCGACGTAAATCTGCAGGCTGACTGCGCGGCCGGTCATGGTCATGAAACGGTCTTCAATCATCGTCAGCCGGCCGGCCACCAGGGCAAACAGATAGCTCGGCTTCGGGAAAGGGTCTACAAAGGTTGCGAAGTGCCGCCCGTCTTTCAGCGCCCCTGAGTCAACCAGGTTGCCGTTGGCCAGCAGGACGGGGGTGCTATCGGCATCCGCCGTCAGGGTTGTCGTGTAACGGGCCATGACGTCAGGCCGGTCAGGGAAGAAGGTGATTTTGCGAAAGCCCTGGGCTTCGCACTGGGTGCAGTAGATGTCGCTGGCACGATACAACCCCTCGAGGGCCGTGTTGGCCTGCGGGTTGACCTCGACCAGCGTCTCCAGAACAAACTTCTCCGGGACACCGGGGATCGTCATCCCTTCGTTATCCAGGCAGAACTCATGACTGGCAAGTTCCCGGCCATCGAGCATAACGCTCAGAAGTTCAAGCCGTCGGCCATGCAGGTAAAGCTGCGCGGGCTGTTCATAGCCATCCGGGTTTGCGCGCATCTGCAGCCTGGCCCGAACCCGGGTCTTTTCAGGGGCCAAGTCAACATGCAGGTCAACGCTATCGACCAGGTGCACCGGGGGGCAATAATCTTTGAGATAAGTAGTCTGCAGATCGTCCGTCATCCTGTTCCCTTCCATCAGCAAAAATGCATTTTCAAGATACCTCAATTCGATGCCGCTTGGCAAAGGGCAATCCCGGTAATCGCCAGCCATCTTCACAATCTTGGAACAATGCTTGCTTGATTCTGTTGATAGTGAGACCAAACATGGCCCTGCTCTAACGGAATGGACGATTTATGTCCCGTAGTTTACGAAAAATGGCGGTCGGCATCGTATTTCTGCTGCCGGTCCTGTTGCTCGCAGCGTGTTCCGGGATCTCCGGACCCACACCGAAAACGGCGACCTCCATCGGCAAGACAGAAGCACCCGTCGAGGTTGGCCCTGCGACCAGCAATGCCGGGAGGGTTGCCCTCGATGCCGCCCGCAGCATGCTCGGTGTCGCCTATCGCTACGGCGGCGCAGACTCGCGCGGATTCGATTGCAGCGGACTGGTGCAATATTCATACGCGAAGGCCGGGTTAAAACTGCCACGCACTTCGCAGGACATCTTCAGAGCCAGCGACCTGGTCAATCCCGGCAACCTGCAGGCAGGTGACCTGGTCTTCTTCACCATCTCATCGAAAAAAATCGCCCATGTCGGCATCTATGCCGGCAACAACCGTTTTATCCATGCCCCCTCATCCGGCAAAGGCGTCAGTTATGCCAGCCTGGAGAATCCCTACTGGAAGGGCCGACTGGTTGCAGTCGGGAGATTCTAGAGGTTTCTTGAGACATCTCCAGGATGAATCGGTTCCCGGGCTTCCCACGACACAAACACATGGTCTATAATCAGAGGAAATGATAAACGGAGTTCCGCTTGAAACGCTATCTGAGAAAAGCACTGATCATCTTACCGATGATCTTGGCAATAGGTATGGCCTTGGTTAATTGTTCCCCCAGCAAGGACTGGCGCACTGCCAGCCGCGAATCTGCTGGGATCGCGCCCGACCCTGCCGTTACAGAAGAAGCCGTCCTGCATGTCTACGGTGCCAGGGCCTGGGGTTGGCGTGGCTGGCTCGCTATTCACACCTGGATCGCCGCCAAACGCACCGGCGAAACGGCTTACACGGTCTACGACGTGGTCGGCTGGCGCGGACATCGCGGCCAACCGGTTATGCGGATCGACAAAGACATTCCCGACCGTTACTGGTTCGGTGAAAAACCACGGATCCTCGTGGAGCACAGAGGGACAGGGGTCGACGACCTGATCAATGCCGTCCACCGGGCTGCCGAGGACTACCCATGGAAAACCACCTACAAGGTATTCCCCGGACCGAACAGCAACACCTTCACCGCCTGGGTTGCCAGGCAGGTCCCGGGGCTGAGCCTCGACCTGCCCTTCACCGCGATCGGCAGCGGTTATGCCGATGTTCAATGACCTGCTGATTATTTTCGCTCTTCGCGATCCGCACCTCTGCGGGTTAATCTTGACTCCCCACATGTGACCAGCCAGAATAGCCGCGAATCCCGCTCCGAACGGTTAAGATCCGATGCTCTACACTCCTGCATTCTGGGCCATGGCGCTGGCAAACCTCTGTCACACAGCCAGCTTCAGCGCATTTTTCCTGCTCCCGCTTTATGTTCTGGAGCAAGGCGGCAACCAGGGGGATGTCGGCCTGGTCATGGGCATATTCGCCATGGCGTCCGCTCTCTGCCGGCCCTGGATTTCCAGCATGATCGACCGCATCGGGCGCAAGCGCAGTTACACTCTCGGCAGCATTCTGATGGTGGTCGCCCCCCTGCTCTATACCACCCTGCACGATCCGCTCGGTGCGGGGTACCCCCTGTTTATCATGCTCCGCCTCGTACATGGCGTGGGCCTGGCCATCTGCTTTACGGCGGTCTTTACCTTCATGGCAGACATCCTGCCGCGTGACCGCCTCAACGAAGGGATTGGCATGTTCGGCATTTCCGGCCTGCTCGGCATTGCGATCGGCCCGCTGTTGGCGGAAGCCACCCTGGCACGTTACGGCTTTTCCGGCCTGTTCCTGGTCGCCGGCGCCCTGGCAGTGGCTGCTCTGTTCGCCCACCAACCGCTGAAGGAGAGCCACACGCAGACCACGGCGGCAGATCAGCAGATCAGCTTCTTCAGCCTGCTCGGGCGGGAGAAATTCATTGTCGTCGGCCTGCTCTCACTTATGTTCGGGGTCGGTCTGGCCGCCACGGGAAGCTTTGTCGCCCCACTCGCCGAAGAGCGCGGGCTTGGCTACATCTCGGTCTATTTTTTCTGTTATTCAGGCGGCGCGATTGCGATTCGCTTCGTCGGTGGCAGAATTGCCGATGAAGTCGGCGAGCGGACCATTCTGCCCTACAGCATTCTGCTCTACATTGCCGGAATTTTCATCCTCCCCTTCACCTATAACCCGTTAATGCTCTGGATTGCCGGCGCGCTTTCCGGCATCGGCCATGGTCTGCTCTTCCCTCTCCTGAACACTATGGCCGTACGTGACGAGCCGGGCGACCTGCGCGGCAAGGCAACCGGAATCTTCACCGGCGGCATAGATACGGGAATCTTTGCAGGATCTCTGGTATTGGGCTATATTGGCGACTGGGTCGGTCTGAATGCGCTCTTTGTCTGCGCCGGGCTGAGTATGGCAACCGCTTTTATCATCTTTCGTTTTCGCAGCGCAAAAACCGTGACATAAGAACAGAAGACCCCATGAACGACATCAAGGCATTTTATCAGGGTACCGAGTATCACAGTCCGGAACGCAAGATCGGCTGGCTGACCCGGAGCTTCCCGTCAGCATCTTTCTATCTGAAAAACTTCCTGATCGTATGGAAAGCCAGTTGCGAGGCAAAACGCGGCATTTACAATTCGAAGTCGTGGCATGACAGCAGCGCCAACGTCGTCCGTGCCCTGGAAGAGACCGGCTGCCGGCTTGAGATTACCGGGATCGAGCACATCATCGGGCTCGACCGGCCGTGCGTCTTTATCGGCAACCATATGAGCACACTCGAGACCTTCGTCTTGCCCGCATTGATCATGCCGCACGTTTTCGACCTGACCTACGTCATCAAGCGTAGCCTGGTCAACTACCCGGTCTTCGGCAATATCGTCAGGACCCGCGACCCGGTTGTCGTTGATCGCGTCAACCCGCGCGATGACCTCAAGGTGGTCATGGAGGAAGGCTCCAGGCGCCTGGAGCAGGGTCACTCACTGGTCATCTTCCCCCAACACACCCGCACGGTGGAATTCGACACTCAACAATTTAACAGCATCGGCATCAAACTCGCGAAAAAAGCCAATGCCCTTGTGGTTCCTGTCGCGCTGCTGACCTGGGCCTGGTCGGCCGGCAAAAAGGCCAAGGACTTCGGTCCTATTCACCCGGACAGGACCATTCATTTTGCCTTCGGAGAGCCCTTCGAAGTGACCGGTAAAGGCCAGGAAGAACAGCAGCGCGTGGTTGACTTTATCCGGCAGCATCTCGCCGAGTGGCACAAGACAGACAAGGTCTGCTAACAATTCACAACAGCCTCTGGAGGCTTCCGATGAGCGATCTCAGATATTTGGCGGATGTCAGTACCCTCTTACTTGACCCGGAAAAATGCATCGGCTGCGGCATGTGTGCCGTGGTCTGTCCGCACGGAGTTTTTGCAATCGAGGAGCGCGAGGCACAGATTGTTGACCTGGATGCCTGCATCGAGTGCGGGGCCTGTGCCAGAAACTGCCCGGTCGAGGCCCTGACAGTGAAAGCCGGGGTCGGCTGTGCCAGCGCGATAATCAACGGCTGGCTGACCGGCGGGGAGCCAAATTGCGACTGTGGCGGGAGTTGTTAAAGCGGACGGGAAAACCCCGCCCGCTTAGATTGTTGACAGCCCTCGCACCGATGCGGGGGTTGTTTTTTTACCTGGCAAGTGGAAGTTGCTATGAAGCTTAGGGCAACAGATGGTTAATCTGTTGCCCTAAGCTATTGTATTCTGGAATTCAAAGTCAAAAGCAAAACCCGGCGGGTTGCGCCCCCCGACTGCGCCTTACTCTTTTGTCCGGCCCAAAAGAGTAAGCAGAAAAGGGCCTGCGCCTTGCGGTGGGCATGTCTGGCTCGGATGGCTGCAACTTCAAATCTGCGGATGGGATCCGGACCTGGTCAAAGGGCCTACGCTTCCCCCGATTCAGGAGCCGAGGCTCTTGAGAGCCTCTCCTATCTGTGGAGACTTGCATCGGCAGGAGAGGCTCTTAAGAGCTTTGGCTCCTGTAAGTCGCACGGGAAGCGTCAGGCCCTTTGACACAGGGCCGGATCCCCATCACAGAGGTTTTGAGGTCACCGACATTCCGAGCACAGACATGCCCTCCGCAAGGAGAAGGCCCTTTTCTGCTTACTCTTTGTTGCCGGAAAAGAGTATGGCGTCGGGCGGGCGCGACCCGCCGGTTTTGCTTTTAAGTCTTTGAATTCCAGAAAAATAGCAAAGGGCAACAGATGAACCATCTGTTGCCCTTTCTATGATGAATGCAGGCTGAACATTGCCAGCAGCCTGAGAAGGCAGAGGAACCCTGCCCGCTTTTTTCCGGCGATCAGTTCGCGAAGGTCAGGAACGCCCAACCATCGCCTCAACCTCGATGCGCACATCATCGATATTGACCTGTACGACCTTGTCAGCTTCCTTTTCCGCACGCACCAACCCTTCCTCCACCCACTCCATCAACTGGGCGAGTTTAATGCCGAACTTGTCTGCTGCCGCTTCCGGGGTATACCAGGTTCTCACCAGAGACATAGGACCTCCCTTACACCAAACTTCCGGCGTGAGCTGTTGATTTGGCTTTCAATTATAACGTCAAACAACAGAAATGCTTGCTTTTGCAGGGCGTCAGGCAAAGAAAAAAACCGGTGCGCGAAAATATTTATCGACGACGGGCTTCTATGTCACCGTACCAGGCAGTTGCCGACTCTCCGGTATTGTCAGTATCGGTCATGATCGCAATCGCGCCAACTCTTGGTGGCTCCTCGCCGAAAGCCCGGCGATAGTCGTCGACAATATTGCGTTGCACGGAGATCCATTGACCGGCCTTTTCATCTCCGCTCTCGACAGCGATCATCATGGCGTTGCTGGTGAATGCATTTGGCTGGATGGCCCCTTCGGGCAGGCGGTTGGCCCATATGTAGTTGAGTGTTTTGCTCTTTGGGAAAAACCAGTGAGGGAAGATCACATAGATACGGGCGGCATAATCATCACCGGACTTGGTGCGGCTGTCGCCCTTGGAGAGAATGTGGTCAATTTTCCACCGCCATGACAGTACGGGATATTCGGTTGGGTCATACTCTGTCTCAAAAACCAGCCCCGAGGCCGCAGCCTGACTTTTAGCCTGCAGCACCTTCTGCCGGTCATCCTCGACGATCCGGTAATCCGTTTCACCTTTGAAAATTTTCGTCGTCCACCCTTTTAGTCCGGAGCTGGAAAAACTTCCAAAACTGATTTTGTCGGCCCCGGCAGAGACCGGAGCAGACAGAGACAGGGCCGCTAAAAGCATAAGAAAAGTGCGCACAGTGCTACCCGTAAGGGCCGGCCAGCAGTTCGGTACGTTTGCGGCGGCTCTCCCCTTCGTTGATAATCCGGATAGCACTGGCACCTTCCACCGGGCACTTGGTCTCGCAGATCCCGCAACCGATACAGAGCTTGTCAACCACCCTGGGCAGCTTGAGCCGGCGCGTCTTGCCATCGACAATAATATCCTGTGCTTCCATGACTATCGCCTTTTCACCGGTCGGACAATGTTCCTCGCAAACCAGACACTCTGTCCCCTTGGCAAAAGGCAGACAGCGGTCTTTCCTGATTACGGCAAGACCGATCACGTTCTTCTGTTTCTCGGCCAGTTTCAACGGTGCGATCGCACCGGTCGGACAAACCTGGCCGCACAGGGTGCAGTTGTACTCACAATAACCGATCCGTGGCACCACCAGCGGCGTCCACAAGCCCACCGGTCCAGCCTCGAGCAGAGCCGGTTGCAGGGTGCGCCCGATACAGACCTTCATGCATTCTGCGCAACGGACGCAGCGCTGCAGGAACTCCTCTTCCGCCACCGCCCCCGGCGGCCGGATCAGATAGGGGTTCTGTTCATGGGTGAGCGGTCCGATACGTACCACAGGGGCGACCATGATGCCACTGGCCATGGCGGTCAGCACACCTCGACGCTGCAGATCGATTCCCGGGTCATGCGCAGCACCGCGACGCAGTCCGAACGTCACCCGTTCCGCCGGGCAGTAGCCTGTGCAGTCCATGCAGAGGAGACATTCACTACGCATCAGGCCCTCGCCGCGAACAGCTCCGGAGCGGCAGAGGCTATCGCAGGTCTGACAATCGACACAAAGTTTTTGCGGTGTGCGCTGCAGAATGGCATAGCGCGAACAGATCCCGAGCAGTCCTCCCAGCGGGCAGAGGTTCTTGCACCAGAAACGGTGCTCGACCCGTTCCAGGAGCACGATCGTCAGGAAGATCAGGAAGGTAAATAGACCCAGAGCAAAGACCGGCTGATGAAACGCCATGAGGTAATCACGAAACAGAGGGTAGGAATTCTTGGCTACGGACGATGCCAGCGGCACATCGTTTGCGTAGAAAAAGTCGAAGGTCCGGTTCAGGCCGTAGTTGTAAGCCGGATAGACCGCCAGGGTCAGCGATCTCAGGAAAATCGCCAGCGGGTCAAACAGGCCGAGCAGCTGCACACCGAAGAGGGTTGCCGCACCCAGAGCGATCAGCAGGTAATATTTGACGCGCCGCCAGCCTGGTGAAAAAGCCCGCCGGCCGCGTCCGACCAGCCTGCCGAGGCCGTCGAGAGTGGCGCCGAGCGGACAGATCCAGCCACAGAAGAAACGCCCGAACAGGGAGGTCAGAAGCAACACGACCAGTGCCGGCCAGAGGATGCTCCAGCCAAAGGGTCCAGGCGCAAGGAAATCTGCCAGCGCCGCAAGCGGGTCGATCCGAAACAGCAGACTGACCGGATAGGGCAACTGGTCGATCCCACGGTACTCGGTCTGCAGGAACAACCAGAGGAAGACGGCCAGGCAGAAGCTCTGGCTGAACCGGCGGGCATATGTCCAAGAGGATTGTTTCAAACCATTCTGACCTGTTTGAGGTCCATGACCCCCAGGCCCCTTTTGGCTGCCGCAACCACCGTCGGCACCTGTTCCGGGCTGAGTCCGAAAAGAGTCGTGGCATAGGCATCGGCGGCAACAATATCCGGGGAGGCAATCAGGGTGTCCAGGTTCATGACGTCCTGGAGCCGCCCACCCTGCGGGCCGTTGGCCGTCAGAATCCGGGTGGCGTCGACTACGGTCAGGTCGGAGTGGATGACCGAGGCGATATCAGAAAGAGATTCGGCAATGTTGTGGTGCAGCCGACCGCGGTTGCCGCCGATCACTCCCATCAGATTCTTCATGCCGAGGGTCAGTCGTGAAATCGAGTGGTGCTTGGCAATCGGCACATTGATCAGCCGGTCGGCCTCGATCACCGGCATATAGAACTCCCATCGATCAAACGCCTGGCCGCTACGGATGGCCAGCTCTTTAAAGGCACGGCTATCGATGTATTCGAGGCTGACGCGGTCCGACCGGATCGACTCCACGGCAGAGCGTATCCCGCTCTGCGTGTAGCATCGCCGCTCATCGTTACAGGTGCGATCAAAGATGCGAACCTGTTTGGCGCCGACCTCGAGACAGAGCTGCACGAGAGTCTTGACAACATCGGGATGGGTATTAGCCGCCAGTTCCACGGTGCGGTCCCAGCCGATATTCGGCTTGACGACAACGACTTCGCCCTGCTTGACAAAGTTTCCCATCCCCCCCAGAGCACTGATCGTCTCACGCACCAAGAGCGGGATATCCTGTCCCTTGCGCACCGCCAGCAGCGGGGCTTGTCCGGCCTGTGCGGGCAGATGCAACAGGTCGAGCGCAGGCAAACCACCCGCGGCAACTGCGATTGCCGCCTGCACGGTACGGCGAATAAAGGTGCGGCGATCGATATGGGTCAACATCTGTCAGCCAAACTCCCCGGAGCAGCCTACAACACTTGCCTATTGCGAGTTTTTGCATTATCCCTGCAGCGATCGCGCCGCCCGGCCCGTTGACCAGTCGGGCCAGGGCCGAAATCATCACCCGTTCAGTTTAAAGGCAGACGCCCCAAAGCGCAACCGCACATCCTGCTCGAATTCACGATGAAAACCGGCGGGCGGGCGCGTAACGGCACATGCACCTCACTAGTGATAATGCCCCGCGGATTCATCGACGACCTGCTGGGTCGACTTGATCTCGCCGAAGTTCTGTTCATAGCGACCGATGTTCTCCTGCACGGCAGCGGCAAAACGCTTCGCGTGCTGCGGAGAAAGAATCACCCTGGAGCGGACCTTGGCCCGTCGCGCCTGGGGCTGAACAAAGATCAGGTCGATGACGAACTCCGATTCGTTATGGTTGACGACAGCAAGATTGACGTATGCGCCCTGTGCGACTTCTTCATCAAGCTGGATCTCGAGTTTGACTTCCTGCGGCTTTTTTCCTTCCATGATATGATTCCGCCTTTCAAAATTGTTTGCCGATATCAGACTGTGGCCAGCATGATGCAACGCACCGAATCGCTGGTGAAAATACCTGCAATCATAACACCTTGACTGTTTTGCAGGGAATCTTATACTGACTTGAGCAGGTCGGTATTTCACTGGAACGGCAAAATGGGGGAAACAGGAAGGTGGCATGACGGCATATATTCTTGCGATTGACCAAGGGACAACCGGGACAACGGCTTTGCTGGTTGGCCATGACCTGCGCATCCATGGGCGTCAAACCATCGATTTTACACAGCATTTTCCACGGCCTGGGTGGGTTGAGCACGACCCGGAGGAGATCTGGGTTTCGACGCGCAAGGCCGTTCTCGACCTGCTTGAGTCGACAGCGACCTCCACCGGTCAGATCCAGGCGATCGGCATCACCAATCAGCGTGAAACGACACTTCTGTGGGAACGCAAAAACAGCCGTCCGGTCGGCAACGCCATAGTCTGGCAATGCCGGCGCACTGCGGAAATCTGTCAGAATCTCAAAAAACAAGGGATGGAAGAAACCTATCGCCACCACACCGGCCTGGTCCTCGACCCCTACTTTTCCGGGACCAAGCTGACCTGGATGCTCGATGAATCGGCCGGGACACGAGCGCAAGCCGAGGCAGGGCAGCTGGCCTTCGGGACCATCGACAGCTTTATGGTCTGGCGCCTGACCGGGGGCAAAACCCACGTCACTGATGTCTCCAATGCCTCACGGACCCTCATGATGGACATTGAATCCCTCGCCTGGAGCGATATGCTGCTTGAGCCCCTCAAGGTACCAAGGGCCTTGTTGCCGGAGATCGTCCCTTCATCACAAATCTACGGCAGGACCAGCGGTCTCGACTTTCTGCCGGACGGGATTCCGATTGCCGGCATGGCCGGCGACCAACAGGCAGCGCTCTTCGGCCAGGCCTGCTTTGTCCCGGGACAGACAAAATGCACCTACGGGACCGGGGCGTTCATCCTCGAGAATATCGGCCCGAAGCCATTGCGAAGCAAACACGGCCTGCTGACCACGGTCGCCTGGCAACTTGACGGTCACACCAGCTACGCCCTGGAGGGCAGCGCTTTCATCGCCGGAGCGGCCGTGCAATGGCTGCGCGACGGCCTCGGTATTATTGAGACCTCTCACGAGATCGAAGACCTGGCAAGACAAGTCAAGAGTAGTGACGGCGTGGTCTTTGTCCCGGCCCTGACCGGCATGGGCGCGCCTCACTGGCAAAGTGAAGCACGCGGACAGATTACCGGCCTGACCCGTGGAACAACCGCAGCCCACCTGGCCCGCGCAACCCTTGAAGGGATCGCTTTGCAAATTCACGATCTGGTAATGGCGATGGCGGATGATCGTGGCGAGCCGGGTTCAATTCTCAAGGTTGATGGCGGTGCTGCGGCTAACGACTTGCTGATGCAGATGCAGGCCGACCTGATCGGACGGCCCGTATCGAGGCCGGAAACCGTCGAGACCACAGCTCTCGGCGCAGCAATGCTCGCCGGTCTGGCAACCGGGTTCTGGAATGGTACCGAAGAGCTGGCAAACAGCTGGAAGGAAGAGCGATGCTTCGAACCACAGGCTGAGGATGGTTGGCGGGAAACGGTACTGAGGCAGTGGCGGGAAGCGATTGAAAAATTACGGGGCTAAGGGCGGGGAAAGGCTGGAAATCCGTAAAGGGCCGTCAAGATTTTTATCTTTTTCGCGCCACGCGCCACGCGCGACACACTTCGCACCAATGTGTTTCAAAGATCATTCAGCAATCGATAAATTTTCTGCTGTAGCTCCCAGGCTTTCGCTACCGATTCATCAAGGTCTTCTTCCTCGAAGCTCAACCGGGCCCGGTCCAGGTCGTTGTGGGCTTTCAGCAGGATCGGTGTCAGCTTGTATTCAAGGCTCATGCGGGGGACCTCTCCGACCTGTTCTGCCCATTCGGCAAGCCCGTTGCTGGCCTTTTTGACATCCCGCACACCTTTGGACGGAGACCCGGTTTGGCTGGCCAGGCTTTCATGGAAATCCGCAACGTCCCGCGAGATATCCCGGAAGCGGGTGGAAATACTCATTGGTGGATCCTTTCATAACTGTTGAGACAACCCGAAAGACCTGGAAAGATTCCATCCTAGTCGAAGCTTTTCATCGTGACAACCGAAAAGGCGGCTTTCCTGTTGACTGCGGTTAAAGCCGCCTGTTAATCTTCATTGGTACAGAGCAAGCAACACGCCCTGGGGGAGTAGCGACTACTGAGAGTCTGCACGGCAGACGACCCCTTGAACCTGATCCGGGTTATACCGGCGTAGGGAAGCGGCGCAAATTTCGGATATCTACCGGAAAGAGCCGTCCTATGCGGCTCTTTTTGTTTTGCAGAGAGAGCAACCTGCACCAAGTTGACCCTTTGCGTTAACTGAAGATTGTGGCCTATGCAGATTACAGTCAACGAGCAGAAGCATACTGCCCGGGAAAATGAAACCGCCGGTTCGCTCAGGGATCGCATCAAGGCGGACGCCGACCTGATCATCGTCAACGGTTTCCCGGCTTCCGCAGAGGCGGTCCTGAACAACGGCGACCAGGTGGTCCTGATCCGGCGCGGTGAGGTTCCTGGCGCTGATGAACTTGACGCCCTGTTGACCGCACGGCATACCCCGGGGGTCCACCAGGCTGTCAAGGGCGCCACGATCGGGATTGCCGGAGTCGGCGGTCTCGGCTCGGCGATTGCGATCGCGCTGGCCCGCACCGGTGTCGGTCACCTGATCATTGCCGACTTCGATGTCGTCGAGCCTTCCAATCTGAATCGCCAGCAATACTTCGTCGACCAGATCGGGCTACCCAAGGTCTACGCCCTGCGCGATACCCTGGCCCGCATCAACCCCTATGTGCGGGTCACGGCCTGCCACCTGCGTCTGACTCCCGCCAACATCAAGGAAGTCTTCGGCCATGCCCAGGTCCTGGCCGAGGCCTTCGATCTGGCGGACCAGAAAGTCATGCTGGTCGAGACATTCGCTACCCGTTTCCCGGACCGACCGATTGTGACCGGCTCCGGCATGGCAGGTTTCGGCCCTGCCAACACCATCATAACGCAAAGAGTCGGGAACAATCTCTACCTCTGCGGCGACGGCAGTACCGCGGCGGCGCCCGGAACAGGCCTGATGGCCCCCCGGGTAGGGGTCGCCGCGCATCACCAGGCCAACGCCGTGTTACGTCTGTTGCTGGGTCAAGCCCCGGAGGAAAATTAATCATACGTCAGTATCCAGTACCCAGAAGGGATGAATAACCATCCTTCGACTCTCTCCTTAAATTCTGGATACTGGCTACTGAATACCAAAGGTTTTCAATCAATGGATATCCTCTTCAACGGCAAACCGCGCAAACTGATGGCCGGCACCTCCATACAGGAAGTGCTCGATCAGCTGCGGTTGGATTGCCTGCAGGTCGTGGTGGAACATAATCACCAGATTATCCCGCGCCAGCGATTGGCGGAAACCGCCTTGAAAGACGGCGACACCCTGGAAGTCATCCACTTTGTCGGGGGGGGATAAAACTTAAAACGAGAATTCCTGGATTCTGGATTCTGGATTCTGGATTCTGGATTCTGAATACTGGCACCTGAACACTCCATCATTCCCAAGGAATTTAACAATGGATCAACTGATAATTGCCGGACGCTCTTTCAACTCACGGCTGATGGTCGGCACCGGCAAGTTTGCGTCAAACGAAGCGATGGTCGCGGCTATGGAAGGTTCAGGCAGCGAGATCGTTACCGTGGCCATGCGTCGGGTGGATATCGACAATCCCCAGGACAGCATGCTCAAACATATCGACCCGAAGCGCTACCTGTTGCTGCCCAATACCAGTGGAGCACGCGATGCCGAGGAAGCGATTCGCCTGGCCAGAATTGCCCGTGCCGCAGGTTGCGAGCCCTGGATCAAGCTTGAAGTCACACCGGACCCCTATTACCTGTTGCCAGACCCGATCGAAACTCTCAAGGCCGCAGAGGTCCTGGTCAAGGAAGGCTTTATCGTCCTGCCCTACATAAACGCCGACCCGGTGCTGGCCAAACACCTTCAGGAAGCAGGGACCGCAACGGTCATGCCTCTCGGCGCACCGATCGGCACCAACAAGGGGTTACGGACCCGCGACAACATCGCCATTATCATTGAGCAGGCCACCGTACCTGTGGTGGTTGATGCCGGACTCGGTGCCCCCTCCCATGCAGCGGAAGCGATGGAAATGGGCGCCGATGCCGTGCTGGTCAATACCGCCCTGGCCGTCGCCCGCGACCCCGGTGCCATGGCTGCCGCTTTTAGAAAAGGCGTCGAAGCAGGCCGCGAAGCCTACCTCGCCGGGCTCGGCAAACAGCAGGACAAGGCGGAAGCGAGCAGTCCGTTGACAGGATTTTTGAGGAAACAACTTTAAGTATTCAGTAGCCAGTATTCAGAATTCAGCAAAGGATCAAAAGCTTTGAAGATTTTCTTCTTAATACCGAATTCTGGATGCTTGATTCCCTAGAGATTTTTATGAGCTTCTACGACATCATTCAAAAATACGATCCGCAACTGGTCATGAACCAAATCGAGGCAATGACCGCAACGGATGTTCAACGGGCGCTGGCCGCGGAGCAGATCGACAACCGCGACTACATGGCCCTGCTCTCGCCGGCCGCCGAGGAGTTCCTCGAAGAGATCGCTCGGAAAGCCCACTCCATCACGTTGCGCCGGTTCGGTCGTACCGTGCTGCTTTACGCGCCGCTCTATCTCTCCAACGAGTGTCACAACAGCTGTCTCTATTGCGGGTTCTCGGTGCACAACAAGATTCCGCGCCGCACCCTGACCCTCGACGAGGTCGAGAAAGATGCCCGGATTTTGCATGATCAAGGCTTCCGTCACATTTTGCTGCTGACCGGTGAAGCACCGGGCCTGATTGGCAACGACTTCATTGCGGCGGCGGCGAAACGGATCAGACCGCTTTTCTCATCGATCGGCATTGAAGTCTACCCGATGGAGACCGATGGCTACAGGGAAATGGTTGACGCCGGAGTCGATGCCCTGACGATCTACCAGGAGACTTACAACCAGGAGCTCTACGCACAGCTTCATCCGAGCGGGCGCAAGCGGGACTACCGCTTTCGCCTGGAGACCCCAGAGCGGGGCGGAACGGCGGGCCTGCGCCGGATCGGTATCGGCTTCCTGCTGGGACTGGGGAATTTTCGCAGCGAAGCCTTCTTCGCCGGCTTGCACGGCCGCTACCTGGCGCATCATTACTGGCGCACCCTGCTGACCGTTTCTTTCCCGCGCTTGCGCCCTGCCGAAGGCGGCTTCCAGCCCCCCCACCCGGTCTCCGACCGGCAGTTCGTACAACTGCTGTGCGCCATGCGCCTCCTGCTTCACGACGCCGGGCTGGTCCTGTCCACCCGGGAGAGTGCTGACCTGCGCGACAACCTGCTGCCTCTCGGCATCACCCAGATGAGTGCCGGTTCCTGTACCGCCCCCGGCGGTTATGCCGAACAAGGCTCCGCTACCGAGCAGTTCAAGATCGATGACGATCGCACTCCGGCCGAAATTGCTGATATCCTCAGGGCGCGTGGTTATGACCCGGTGTGGAAGGATTGGGATAATGCTTTTCTCAATCGGGATTCGATTGAGAAGAGCGAGGTGAGAGGTGAGAGGTGAGAGAAACTGGCTAACACAGGTAATGTTTGAGCCAACCAGTTATAGTTTAGTCGCCTGATTAGATTAAAATCTTTTTCGCACTTCGTGCCTCGCGCTTCGGATTTCCCATGTCTCGTTTCGTCGATTTCAATCTCTACCTGATCACCAACCGTCACCAGGTCGCGACCGGGCACTCTCTCACGTCCGCCATTGAATCTGCGCTGCAGGGTGGCGTCAAAGCAGTCCAGCTCCGTGAAAAAGATCTTCCCGCCGATCAGCTCCTGCCGCTGGCACGGCAGCTTCGCACCTTGACCCGGCAGTACGACGCCCTGCTGCTGATCAACGACCATGTTGATATCGCCCTTGCTGTAGAAGCCGACGGTGTCCACCTCGGCGGGCGTTCCCTTGCGACAGATCTTGTTCGCAGACAGGTCGGTGCGGAGATGCTGATCGGGGTTTCCACGCACGACAGCGAGGAGATCCGGGCAGCCTTCGAGCAGGGAGCCGACTTCGTCACTTTCGGTCCCGTTTACGCCACTCCATCCAAAGCCGCTTACGGTGCCCCCCAGGGCTTGAAGGCCCTTGCTGATGCCTGCCGAAACAGCCCGCTTCCGGTCTTCGCGCTTGGTGGCATCACCCCGGAAAGGGCCGCCGAGGTTCGGGCAGCGGGCGCACATGGCATTGCCCTGATCTCTGCCATCATCGCAGCCTCTTCCCCGAAATGCGCAGCAAAGGCTTTCTCGACTTGAGCTTGGCCCGATCTCCAGTAGAATGGTAATGACAATCTAAACTGCTGGAATCATTACCAGGCCATACATGGACATTGCCCTCACCCTTAGCATCCTGCTGTTCGCCATTATCCTCTTTGCCACGGAATGGCTGCGCATGGATGTCGTCAGCCTGATGGTCCTGCTGGCCTTGGCTCTGACCGGGCTGGTCACACCGGAAGAAGCGTTTTCCGGATTCAGCAATCCGGCGGTCATCACAGTCGCTGCCATGTTCGTCCTCGGTACGGGCATTTCCCATACTGGTGCGATTGCCAAGTTCGGCGAGCAACTGATCGACCGGACAGGTCACAACCAGACGCTGATGATCGCCTCGATCATGGGTACGGTGGCTCTCTTTTCGGCATTCATCAACAACATCGGTGCAACCGCGGTCCTGATGCCGGTCGTTATCATGGTTGCCCGAAGAACCAAGCGCCCGGCCAGTAAACTGCTTATCCCGCTGGCCTTCGGTTCACTCCTCGGCGGCGTCTGCACTCTGATCGGCACCCCCCCCAATATCCTGATCAATGAACTCCTTCTGGAATATACCGGCGAAGGGTTCCAGATGTTTTCCTTTACTCCACTGGGGCTGGTCCTGCTCGCCTGCGGCATCAGCTACATGGCCTGCTTCGGCCAGAAGCTCCTGCCGGAACGAAAATCGGGCACCTTGACCGAGGCCTACCAGGTCAAGGAATACATCACAGAAATAGAGATCCTCGAAGGGTCCCCGCTGGACGGCCAGACGATCAGCCAGAGCAAGCTGGAGCGGGAGTTCAACATGAAAGTGCGTGCCCTCCTGCGCAAGGGGAGAAGATATCCACGGCCGAAACGCAATCGGAAACTTCGCGTAGGAGACGTCCTTTTTCTGGAAGGGGATCCGGAAGGGATTCTTAAAGTCAGGAAGGAAAAAGGGCTGCTTGTCGTCCCGGAACGGGACAATCCCATCCCCGGGACCGCGGATGAAAATTTTGTGGTCGTCGAAGCTTCACTCGATCCAACCAGCGACATAGTCGGCAAGACCCTGAGCCAGGAACGTTTTTCCAGCACCCACGGCTTGACAGTCTTGGCTATCTGGCGCAGCGGCGCACCGGTGGTACGCAAGGTTGAACACGTGATTCTGCAGTTTGGCGACGTACTGTTGCTGCAGGGGCCGGAAGAAAAAGTCAGGCACCTGGCCAAGGGACACGGCTTCCTCGTTTTAGGTGGTGTTGATCCCGTCCCATATCGCCCACGAAGGGCTCCCATCGCCGTGGGCACCATCCTTGGCGTGATCCTGCTGACCGTCACGGGAGCGGCGCCGATCATGGTGGCAGCCACCTTCGGCGCCCTGATCATGATTCTTTTGCGATGCCTGACGGTCAAAGAGGCCTACGACGGCATCGACTGGCCGATCATCGTCCTGATCGCCGGCACCCTGCCGCTCGGCCATGCTATGCAGAACAGCGGCGCCGCAGAACTTCTGGCCCATCTGATCATCGAAGGGGTCGGCGCATACGGGCCATTGATCGTTCTGGGTGCGGTTTTCCTGATCACTTTCTGTCTCACCGAAGTGATGAGCCACGCCGCGGCGGCGGTGCTGGTCGCACCGATCGCCTACAACACGGCGGTTGAACTCGCCGTGTCGCCGCGCCCCTTCTTCATGGCTGTCGCCGTCGCCGCCTCGATGTGCTTCATGACCCCGATCAGCCACCAGTCAAACGCCCTGGTCATGGGGCCCGGGGGTTACAAGTTCCTTGATTACACCAGGGTTGGTGCGCCCCTGAATATCATGGTCTGGATCATTGCGACTTTGCTGATCCCTCTGCTTTTTCCTTTTTAATTACCAAAAAGTTGAAAACCTACAGTTAAAAGAAAAACCGGCGGGTCGCGTCCCGCCAGACGCCATACTTTTGTCCGGCAACAAAAGTATGCAAAAATGCCTTCTCCTTGCGGAGGGCATCTCCTCTGCCGGATCTCTGTGACTTCAAAAACCTTTACTGTGGGGATCCGGCCCTGTGTCAAAGGGCCTGACCTTGCCGTGTGATTTGCCAGGGAAAAGCCAAAACAACCTCGACCGACGCAAGCCTCCACAGCAGGAGAGGCTCTCAAGAGCCTCGGCTCCTGCGGGGGAAGCGTAGACTCTTGATCGTTTAGAACGATCCGGGTTGAGGTTGCCGCACTGACGCACCAGACATGCCCAGCGCAGCGCAGGCCTTTTTCTGCTTACTCTTTTGGGCCAGCAAAAGAGTAAGGCGCAGTCGGGGGGCGCGACCCCCGGGTTTTGCTTTTATCTTTGAATTCCAAAGAACAACGGCAAAGGGCAACAGATGAACCATCTGTTGCCCGAAATCCAGGACCAATCCCGTCTCAAAAATTATCTTCCGAATAATCAGGGACATCATTAAACCATCCCGGGTGCTGCCTTGCTTGGGCCAGCGCCTGTTCCGCCTGCGCTATAATCCTCTCACGGTCTTTCGGATAGGAACCCTCCAGGTGCAGGATATTTGAAACATGATTGGAGCGCAGAATGGTTTTCTGCGGGGCAAGGTGACGGACAATCTCGAGGGCTTCTTCAAGAATTCCGCCATTGGTCTGCAGGGTGATTGAGCGCAGGAAATCATCGTTGTGCCGCTGGAACATGGTCAGCAACGAAAAGAATTCCGGCGACAGCTCTGTGATCCATTCAGCCGTACTCCGGGCATGCTCGCGGCTGCGTTCCCGGCCGGCCAGGCCGAGAATTGCAGTGACCGAGAGTTTCATCCCGGCCTGTTGAGCTTTGCGACACAGGGCCATCATCTCTTCCGGTGTGAACCCTTTGCGCACGGCAGACAGGGTTGGCACATCGCCACTTTCCAAACCGAAGTAAAGGATTCGCAGCTTCTTTTCACGCAACAGGGTCAATGCGGCAACAGACTTGCTTTTCAGACTGTTGGGTGAGGCATAGATGCCGACCCGGGTGAGATTAGGAAAGTGATCGGCAAGGGAATCGAGAAGCTCGACAAGGCCTGCCTGGGGATAAATCAAGGCGTCGCCGTCGGCGAGGAAAACTCTTTGTACGTACGGTCTGTGTGCTGCAGGGATGCTTGAAATTTCAGCCCTGATGTCCGCAACAGGTCGGACCTTGAAATGTTTGGTCTTGTACATGCCACAAAAAGTGCAGTGGTTTTGCGAACAGCCCAGGGTGATCTGGAATATCTGGCTGCGTGCCTCGCTCGGCGGGCGATACAGAGGGTAATCGTACATAGATTCCGTTGGCGGGGGCTCGGGGACAGTCAAACCGAGTCCTTCCCGCAAATTTGTGTTTTGTTTGCTAACGCTATGCAAGCATGGCTTCAGGTCTGGATGACCAGTCTCCAGCCCCTAGCCACCATCCCCCGGCTCCTCAATCATCTTCATGTAGCGCTTAGCAGCATCGGCAACTTCCGTTGACTGTGCGAGATCGACGGCGGCGACCAGGTAATGCCAGGCCGCCGTCTCACAACGGTCCTTGCGCAGCATGGCGCGTCCTGCCCCCAGGTAGGCCTGGTCAAGGCTCAGGTCTCCGGGCCGTTCGGCGATCAGTCTCCGGTAGACCGTCAGCGCCTCGTCCGGCTCTTCACTGGCCAGCAGGTAATCACCGATCGCAAGAAGATGGGGTGTCGTGAGCCGACCGCGTTGCGCGCGACTTTCCAGTTCTGCATACCGCGACACCGCATGCGACAGGTCGTCACGGTCGATCGAGCGGACGATATCTGTCACGGCATCCACATGGTTGGCCGGTTTGCGGCTTGGCTTCGGAACAGCCCTTTTCACCCTCAACACCCCCGGCAGGCGATCGATTGCCATGGCCAGCCCGAGGCCGGCCAGGAACCCGCCGATGTGCGCACCGTGGGCGATCCCGCTGCCTTCCGCGGATTTCATCATAAAAGGCAGGAGATTGTCGATTACCAGGTAAACCCCGAGGACGATGCGCGACGGGATCAACAGGGTAGTCATAATCAGGGGGAAGAGAAAGACGAATACCTTGATCTGGTTGCGCGGAAACCAGAGGAAATAAAAGCCGAGGACCCCGGAAATGGCCCCTGACGCTCCAAGCATCGGGATCTGCGAGTTGGGCACGAACATGGCGAAAAAAAGCGTCGCGGCAAGCCCGGCGGCAAGATAAGAGACCAGGTAGCCAACATGTCCGAGTCGATGCTCGACATTGTCGCCATAAATCCACAAAAACAGCATGTTGCCGGCCAGGTGCATCCACCCGCCATGCATGAACATCGCCGTGAACATGCTCATCAGTGAAAATTCGGCTGGCCTGAAGCCGTACTTGAACACCACCAGGTCGTAAGCCGAGACATGCTGGTAAATCAGCGGCGCCGGCCAATCCCCCTGCGCCCCGATCAGTTTCAAATAGTCGAGCAGAGCCGGATCATCAAGCGCCGGACGGGCCGCACTCAGTGGCATCGTGACGACGATGAACACGGCAATGTTGATCCCGATCAACAGCCAGTTGACATAGGGGGTCGTTTTGGGGTTTGGCACATCGCCGATCGGCAGGAACATGGAGCTTCTCTTGCTGTTGTCGATTTATCCGGTGCTTTAAATATAGCAGTATGAAGCTGGATTGACATTCACATTATTCACCATCAACCTTATTTTGATACGGTTTCTCTTTGCAGCTTTGCGTCTTTGCGTTAAATTTTATAAAGTTCTTCAATCCAAGGTTTTCCCGGAGATCAATATGCACACCGTAAAACTCGGCAACAAGAATATTCCGGTTGGCAAGATCGTCTGCATCGGTCGCAATTACATCGAGCACATCAAGGAACTCGGCAACCAGGATTCCCGACAAGCCGGTGATCTTCATCAAGCCGGCCAGTTCGATTATCGCCGAGGGCGGAACGGTCGTCATCCCGCCCCATTCGAAAGATTGCCATCACGAGGTCGAGCTTGCCGTCCTGATCGGCGCCGAGGCCAAAAACATCGATGCGAACGACGCCCTGGACCACGTGACGGGATATGCCGTTGCCCTGGACCTGACCCTGCGCGACATCCAGAGCACCCAGAAAGAAAAAGGCCTGCCCTGGGAGATCGCCAAGGCCTTCGACACAGCTTGCCCGCTCTCAGCCTTCGTGCCCGCAGACCAGATTGGTGATCCGCAAAACCTGCAGATCAAGTTGGCCATCAACGGTGAGCTGCGCCAGAACGGCAACACTGGAGACATGATGCGTTCGGTCGCGGAATTGATTGCCGCTGCCTCAACGTATTTTACCCTTGAAGAAGGGGACGTCCTGCTGACCGGCACACCTTCAGGCGTCGGCAGGATTGTGAGTGGCGACAGGCTAGAGGCGACGGTTGAACGAGTCGGTACTTTGAATGTTACTGTTGCCTGACAAAGGTGCCGCACCACGCGTTACCCGCCGCGCGCTTGATACTCTGACCTGGCCCTGTTGCTCAACAGGTGGGCCTGACGGGTAGGGTCAGGAAGACGATACCCCCGGCAGCATTGCAAAACAATCTCAGCCGAGAGATGTGCATTGATTTTGTGTCCGGGCGAGATATAAAGCGGCTTGACTCTGTCCTTGGTGCATACAACCCGGCCAACACTCGCGCCATCATCGACAAGTTCGGCCCACTCACCTTTTATCAACCTTGGTTCCCCATGGACACCACAAAGCCGGCTTTTCGCACATCCGATCGTCGGCAACCCAAGCCAGAGGCCAAGGTGACTGGCAAGACCGAGCCTGCGCGGATGGGCAATCCCTTGCGCATCGGCCAGGATGACGTCTGGACGCGTCTGTAACTTTCCAAAGGCTTGCAGCAGAATTGGCAATTCACGGAAAGACAACAGCCCCGGCACATAGGGGAAGAGAACTTCACCACTGGCCGTAACCGACTCCATAATTTCCAAAGATTCGTAGTCCAGAACAACGATAGCGGCATGTAAAAGGCGTCCCCGCTTTTTATAGGAGACATCAACTCCGGCAACCGTCCCAGGACCATGAGCAAGGGTGTTTTCGAGCAGAACCTGGCCGGCCAATTCCTTCTGCAGGACAATGGCTTCTTGAGGGTTTAAATCCCAGGAGTGCAGGTTTGAGAATTCCATTCAGAAACAAAGCATTGATCAATGCAGAGAGAAAGAAAGATAACTCGACAGACGCAAAGGGGAACCCTGTCGTCTTGAGTCGTTCGTATCTATGCAACCTCTTTATTACCCTTTGCGTCTTTGCGTTAAAGCTTTTCGCTTTTCGCGTTCCTCGTCCCGCGAACCGCAAACCGGTTTTAATCAACCCGATTCCGCGATTTTCCGGCCAGAAAAGCTCTGAGATTCGCAACGATTTCATCAATCAGTCTCTGTCTTGCAGCCCTGGTTGCCCAGGCCAGGTGAGGGGTGATGAAACAGTGCGGTGCACCAAGCAGGGGGTTATCCGCAGGCGGTGGTTCCTGGGACAGGACATCGAGGCCGGCGCCGGCAATCTCACCGTTGCGCAGCGCATAGGCCAGCGCAGCTTCGTCCACCAGCAAACCGCGACCGGTGTTGATCAGATAGGCCGACGCCTTCATCCTGGCAAGACGTTCGGCATTAATCAGTTTTTCGGTGTCAGCTGTAAGGGGGCAGCTCAGGCTGACCACATCGGCCTCGGCCAATAGCTGGTTCAGCCCGACATACTGTATCTCCGGGAAGGTTTGCGGATCGGGGGTACGGGTGTGGACCAGGACGCGCATGCCGAAAGCCTCGGCAATCTTTGCCGTGGCCTGGCCGATATCGCCAAAACCGACGATCCCGAACACCTTGCCTGCCAATTCGACCTGGGGGGTTTCCTGGAAAGCAAAGTCAGGGCAGCTGCTCCAGGCGCCCTGCCTGACCCGCTCGTTGTGCCGACCGACGCCGCGAACCAGTTCCAGCAACAAGGCAAACACGTGCTGGGCAACGGAGGCGGTACTGTAGGCGGGAACGTTGGCGACGGCAACCCCATGCTGTCGTGCGGCGCCCAGGTCAACGACATTGACGCCCGTGGCCTGGATTCCGATATAGGCCAACCCCGGCAGGGCAGCCATTTCGTTGGCACCGATGAACACCTTGTTGGTAATCAGGGCTTCGGCACCGGCGGCGCGTTCGGCAGTCAATTCGGCAGGGGTGCGATCATAAACCGTCAGTTCGCCGAACTCGGCCAAGCCGTCCCAGGAAAGGTCTCCCGGGTTCGTCGCATACCCGTCAAGGACAACGATCTTCACGTTGTTTAGCCCTCTTCCAACACCGCCTGCGCTGCCGCCAGTCGCGCAATCGGTACGCGAAACGGCGAGCAGGAAACATAGTCAAGGCCGATGCGGTGACAGAACTTCACCGAGGAGGCCTCGCCGCCGTGCTCACCGCAGATGCCGAGCTTGATATCGGGACGGGTCTTGCGGCCGAGCTCGCAACCCATCTTCACCAGCTGGCCAACGCCGGCCTGGTCGATCGCGACGAAGGGGTCGTTCGGGTAGATGTCCTGCTCGACGTACAACGGCAGGAACCTGCCGGCATCGTCACGCGACAGGCCGTAGGTAGTCTGGGTCAGATCGTTGGTGCCGAAAGAGAAGAACTCGGCCTCCTTGGCAATGACATCGGCGGTCAGGGCGGCACGCGGCAATTCGATCATGGTGCCGATCAGGTAAGTGACCTCGACGCCGTAGCGGGCAATCACTTCGTCGGCGACGCGGATGGCGTTGCCCCGCAGGATCGCCAGCTCCTTCACTTCTCCAACCAGCGGGATCATGATCTCGGGGACGATCTCGTAGCCCTCGTCCCTGATCAGCTCGCAGGCGGCTTCCATGATCGCCTGCACCTGCATGTCGTAGATCTCCGGGAAGGTGATCGCCAGACGGCAGCCGCGGTGACCGAGCATCGGGTTGAACTCGTGCAGCGACTCGACCTTGGCTTTCAGGGTCTGGGCCGGGACATGAATATCTTCTGACAGGGCTTCGATCTCCTTGTCGGTGTGTGGCAGGAATTCGTGCAACGGCGGGTCGAGCAGGCGGATCGTCACCGGCAGCCCCTTCATAACCCGGAACAAACCGAGGAAATCGCTCTTCTGCATCGGCAGGATCTTCGCCAGGGCGCGCTTGCGCCCCTCCACGTCAGCCGAAAGGATCATTTCGCGTACGGCCATGATGCGATCGCCCTCGAAGAACATGTGCTCGGTGCGGCACAGGCCGATGCCCTCGGCGCCGAAGTCGCGGGCGACCTGGGCATCGTGGGGGGTGTCGGCGTTGGTCCGTACGCGCAGGCGGCGAATCCCGTCGACCCACTCCATCAACAGGCCGAACTCACCGGACAGCTCCGGCTGCACCGTTGCCACCTCGCCCTGCATCACTTCGCCGGTGGTACCGTCAAGGGTGATCACGTCACCCTTCTTGAAGACCTGGCCGTTTCTGGCAGTGAACTGCGCTTTGGCATAGTCCACCTTGATGTCGCCGCAGCCGGCGACGCAGCACTTGCCCATGCCGCGGGCCACCACTGCCGCATGAGAGGTCATACCGCCGCGAGCGGTGAGAATTCCCTGGGCAGCGTGCATGCCGTGGATATCTTCGGGGCTGGTTTCGACGCGCACCAGGATGACTTTCAAACCGATCTTTGAGGCCTCTTCCGCCGCGTCGGCAGAGAAAACCACCTGGCCGCTCGCAGCACCCGGGGAGGCCGGCAATCCTTTGGCAACCACCGTCTTTGGTGCATCGGGATCGAGAGAAGGATGCAGCAACTGGTCGAGCTGCTCCGGGGCCACGCGCATGACCGCTTCCTTCTCGCTGATCAAACCTTCACTGACCATATCGACGGCGATTTTCACGGCCGCCTTGGCGGTGCGCTTGCCATTGCGGGTCTGCAGCATGTAGAGCTTGTGCTTTTCGATGGTGAACTCGATATCCTGCATGTCCTTGTAATGCTTTTCGAGGATGTCGCGGATCTTGGCCAGCTGCTCGTAGCAGTCGGGGAGGACATCCTCCATCGCCGGCAGGTCGCCGGGCTGATGCTTGGCCTTGTTGATCGGTTGCGGTGTGCGGGTGCCGGCGACCACGTCCTCACCCTGGGCGTTGATCAGGTACTCGCCGTAGAAATAATCCTCACCGGTGGAGGGATCGCGGGTAAAGGCGACGCCGGTGGCGCAGTCGTCACCCATGTTGCCGAACACCATCGACTGGACGTTGACGGCAGTTCCCCACTCGGCCGGAATATTATTCAGCTTGCGATAGGTGACGGCGCGAAAGTTCATCCAGGAACCGAACACAGCACCGACGGCGCCCCAGAGTTGCTCCTTCGGGTCCATCGGGAAGTCGCGACCGAGCTCTTCTTTCACCTTGGTCTTAAACAGGCCGACCAGTTTCTTGAGGTTGTCGGCGGTCAGCGCAGTGTCCTCAGTGACACCGCGGTCATGCTTCATCTGCTCGAGGATGTGCTCGAGGATGTCACCGTCCAGATTGAGGACCACGTTGGAATACATCTGGATGAATCGACGGTAGGAATCGTAGGCAAAGCGAGGGTCGCCACTCTGGGCGATCACGCCCTGGACGGTGTCGTCGTTCAGACCGAGGTTGAGGACCGTGTCCATCATCCCCGGCATCGAGGCACGGGCACCGGAACGCACCGAAACCAGCAGCGGGTTCTGCGAATCGCCGAACTTCTTGTTCATCAGCTGCTCGACTTTCGCCAGGTGTTGATTGACCTCCTCTTCGAGGCCCGCCGGATAGTTGCGGTGATTCTTGTAGAACTCGGTGCAGACTTCCGTGGTGATGGTGAAACCGGCCGGGACCGGCAGACCGATGCTGGTCATTTCCGCCAGGTTGGCGCCTTTGCCACCCAGCAGATTCTTCATGTCACCACGCCCTTCGGCTTCGCCGTTGCCGAAGAAATACACAAACTTTGCCATTGTTACTTCCTCCCCGTTGAGATTGGTATTTGGTCCAATTTGGTAAAAGTTTAACGTAAAAAGGGATAAATCAATGACAAGAAGCCCGCAAACGATTTGTCACCTTTCACTCTGTACCGTTACACAAAAATCAGCATTTTTATAGTCCACCGGAAAAAATAGCCGGGACTTTTCAGCCAAAATAAAACCGCCGCTTAGTTTCCTAAGCGGCGACCCGTGTAAAGTCTGCAATGTCGGCGAACAGCGCTGCGACCTGGGTCAGCAGGGCCAGCCGGTTGGCTTTTATCCGGTCGTCCTCGGCCATCACCATGACCCCGTCGAAGAAGGCATCGACCGGCTCACGCAGCTTGGCGATCGTCTGCAATGCAGCAGCATAATCTCCCCGGCCAACCTGGTCGGCGACCGCCTGACGAGCTGACCCGATGGCGTCTGACAGGGCCCGTTCACAGTCGGCCTCGAAGAGCTCAACCTGGACAGAGTTATCGACACCTCCCTTGATGATGTTGCCGACCCGCTTGAAAGCAATCGCCAGCGGCTCGAAATTCGCGGCACCCTTGAGGGCAGCCAGCGCCTCGACGCGCGCGACCGCGTCGCCGGGCTCATCAAACCGCGCAGTCAGCACCGCATCAACCACGTCCGTCGCAATGTCACGACCGGTCAGCATATTGGCCAGACGCAGACGGATAAATTCCACCACGTCAACCTGTACTTCGGCACGCGGCCGGGACAGTTTCGCCTCGAGCTGACGGAGGCTCTGTTCAACCAGTTCGGGAATGCTGACCTGGTAGCCGCGATCGAGAATGATATTGAGGACGCCGATAGCGCTACGACGCAGCGCGTAGGGGTCTGCCGAACCGGTCGGGATCAGGCCGACGCCGAAACAGCCGCAGATCGTATCGATCTTGTCAGCGATTGAGACAAAGGCGCCGATGTTGTCCGACGGCAGGGTACCGCCCGCCTCGGTGGGCAGGTAGTGTTCAAAGATCGCAGTCGAGATGCGTGGGTCCTCGCCCTCGATGCGCGAATACTCGCGACCCATGATCCCCTGCAGTTCGGGGAATTCGTAGACCATCTTGGTCTCCAGGTCACACTTGGCGAGCCTTGCCGCCCGTTCGGTCAGGGCGACGGCCGCCGGTTCGAAACGCTCGGCCAGCCCTCTGGCGATCTGCGTAAAACGCTCAACTTTTTCAAAGCTTGAGCCGAGCCTGGCCTGGTAGATGACGTTCTTCAGCGTTTCCAGGTTGCCTTCCAGCTTGACCTTCTGGTCTTCCTCCCAGAAGAACATGGCATCGGCAAGGCGGGCGCGGATAACCTTCTCGTTGCCCTTGATAACAACCTGCTCGTCCGCAGGACGGGTATTCGATACGGTAATGAACTTGTTGAGCAGCTTGCCGCTGGCATCTTCCACCGTGAAATAACGCTGGTGTTCCTTCATCGAGGTCACCAGCAGCTCACGCGGCAGCTGCAGGTATTTTTCCTCAAAGGTCCCGCACAACGGCGTCGGATCCTCGAGCAGATAGGTCACCTCTTCAAGCAGCCCCTCATCGACAACCGTCGAGCCCCCGGCGGCCTTGCCGGAAGCGACGACCTGCTCACGGATCGTTGCCTTACGCTCTTCTTGATCGGCTGTGACAAAATGTTTGCGGCAGCCCTCCAGCCAATCGGCGACGCCGGTGACGGCAAACTCACCGGGAGCCATGAAACGGTGGCCGCGCGACAGGTTGCCGCTGGTCAGGTTGCCGTGGACGAAGGGGATCACGTCACCGCCATACAGGGCGACGATCCAGTGCATCGGCCGGGCAAAACGGACCTCCTGGTTTTCCCAGCGCATCGACTTCTTGAACGACAGACCGGCCACCAGTCTTGGCAGGACCTCTTTGAGCAGTTCCGCCGTCGGCCGACCCGGCTCTTCCTTCTCGAGGAAGAGATATTCGCCCTTGTCGGTCTTGATGGTTTTCAGTGCCGCGACGTCAACACCCTGGCCGCGGGCAAAGCCGATCGCCGCCTTGGTCGGATTGCCGTCGGCATCAAAGGCAATCTGCTTGGCAGGCCCCATCGCTTCGGTGCGCAGGGTCGGCTGGTCTTCGGCAACATCGCTGACCGACAAGGCCAGGCGACGGGGCGTGGCGAAGGTTTTCACCTCGCCGTACTCGAGTCGCGCCGTGTCCAGTCCCTTGCGGATCATCCGCTCCAGGTCCGCCATCGCCTTCGGCAGAAAACCGGCTGGAATCTCTTCGGTCCCTATTTCAAGGAAAATTTCCTTAGCCATTTATTGCTCCGTTTTATGAAAGCTATTTTAACGCCCGTTCGCTTTGCTCACTCAAGACGCAAAGGAAGGCCAAGAAAGACAATTTTTAAGTTTAGCCCTATAGAATCAATCTTTACGTCTTGCTTTCTCTTTAGCGTCTTTGCGTTAAAGTATTGTTCTGTTTTTCTCGCCACGCACTACGCGCCTCACTTTTTCAGAAGCGGAAAACCCATCTTCTCGCGCTGGGCGACATATGCCTCGGCGCACAGCTTCGACAGGTTACGCACGCGGCCGATGTAGTGGGCACGTTCGGTCACCGAGATGGCGCCACGGGCATCGAGCATGTTGAAGGCGTGAGAGCATTTCAGAACGTAATCATATGCCGGGAAGACCAGGGCCTTCTCTGCCAGGCGGATGCTCTCTTTTTCGAACATGTCGAATAGCTGCAGCATCATGCCGGTATCGGCTTCTTCGAAGTTGTAGGTTGAGAACTCGACCTCGGTCTGGTGATGGACATCGCCGTACTTGATGCCGCCTCCCCATTCGAGGTCGTAGACGTTGTCGACACCCTGGATATACATGGCGATGCGTTCGATGCCGTAGGTCAGCTCACCCGGGATCGGCTTGAGGTCGATGCCGCCGCATTGCTGGAAGTAGGTGAACTGGGTGATCTCCATGCCGTCCAGCCAGACTTCCCAGCCGAGGCCCCAGGCGCCGAGGGTCGGCGACTCCCAGTCGTCTTCGACGAACCGGATGTCATGCTTGGCCGGATCGATACCGAAGCTCTTCAGCGAGTCCAGGTAGAGTTCCTGGATGTTCATCGGCGACGGCTTGAGGATCACCTGGAACTGGTAGTAATGCTGCAGCCGGTTCGGGTTCTCACCGTAACGGCCGTCAGTCGGCCGGCGCGAAGGTTCGACATAAGCGACGTTCCACGGCTCGGGGCCGAGAGCTCGCAGGAAGGTCGCGGGATGAAAAGTCCCCGCACCTTTCTCCGTATCGTACGGCTGCTGAATAATGCAACCGCGATTGGCCCAGTAGTTCTGCAGAGCCATAATCAGTTCTTGAAAAGTCACACATCCTCCAAAGTGAGTTGCTGAGAGTGCCATGCAGAGAGCGTATCGTTTGAACGATTCTCTCGTGATCTTTCTATCTCACCAACTCACACATTTTATCCTGCATTAAGCTCTTTCAGGGAGCCTGAAAACGTATACAGTATACAATTTGCGGCCAAACAGGCTTGGCATCTTAGCTTGCAGGCCTTTCCCTGTCAAGACTTCGATGTGTTGATGCGGAGGCAAAGTAATCATATTAATCTTCGTTTAAAGAGTTGGAGAAGAGTAGGTGTTAAACTGCATGGAATAAGCCTATTCCTTTCAACAGATGTTACTTATCTCATCAAAAGCAAAAGAAAAATCCGGGGGTTACTCCCCCCGAAGGAGCCGAGGCTCGTGAGAGCCTCTCCTTTCGTGGAGGTTTGCGTCGGTAGGGGTTGTTTTAGCTTTTCCCTGGTAAATTAAACAAAAAGGTCAGGCCCTTTGACACAGGGCCGGATCCCCATCAGTACAGGTTCTTGAAGTCACAGACATCCGGCCAAGGAGATGCCCTCCGCAAGGAGAAGGCACTTTTGCATACTTTTGTTGCCGGACAAAAGTATGGCGTCGGGCGGGACGCGACCCGCCGGTTTTGTCTTTGATTTTTTTATTTGTCAGCGGTCAAAACCAAAAAGTGGCCACAATACAAGTTAAGGTATTGTGGCCACGAATTATTCCTCCGGACTAAACCGATTCAACATCTCCAGACTCTTCAACGGCCTGTGCAAATGGTATCGCAAAGCGTCATTAAGCAGGGCGAGCCCCTCCCGTCGAGACTGTGGGCTGAGCTTGAAACCGGAGAAACGGGTCAGGGGCGTTTCGAGGATCCGGCCGAAAGAGCCGAGCGTCATTTTGTCCACTTTGATGGTGGCCCGTCCAGCATCACACGCCGTGCAGAGACTGCCGTTATGGGCTGCTGAAAAACCGACCAGGCCCGCCGGCAAGGGGCCGAAACAGCCGGCACAGTGCTGCAGGTGCGGCGTATATCCGGATACGGCAAGCATGCGGATCTCCAGCAGCAACCGCGCTTCGACCGAGAAGCCCTCGTTGTCGAGATGGTCCAGAAACGCCTGTAGCAACCGGAACACCTCGACCCCCGCCCCCGAATCGTCGAAGAGCACTTCGGTCAGCTCGCAACCATAGCCGGCCAGCGTCAGGGTTTCCAAATCGCGCCGCAGCCCGGCACGCAGCTTGACCAGATCGGCGTCACGCAGGCTAACCAGGTCGCCGGAACCACGCTGAACCCAATGCATCTGGACCTCGGCAAGCGGCTCCAACGCCGCACCGAAACGCTTGCGGCTCTTGCGCGCCGCCCTGGCGAAACCTTTCAGGCGACCATGGTCCGGAGTCAGGAACGTAACGATCCGGTCGGCGTCGCCGTAGTCAGTGTGGCGGAGGATGATGGCGGATGAAACCTCTGATTTCATGAGGTGTGAGCTGCGAAGTGCGAGGTATGGAGAATCGAAAACCTCGTATGATTAGCCACAGATAAAACCTGATCGAATCTGATGGTAGGCAAAAGCTTATCTCGGTTTCGTTTGTATCGTGGCATGGTCATCATGACAAAGCAACCGTTTACAAGATATTGTTTGGTCATAAACCAAGCCGATTGAAGGCCCTGTCGTGGGCGACCTTATTTCCTCGAGAATACCATAACTGGCCACCAGCTTCACAGGTTTCCTCCGCTGCCGGAGGATATCTTCCACACCAACTTACCCCAGACTTTTTTTGTGGCCAACCAGAGGCTCTAAGGTGATTCGGAGCGGCTAAGATTAATTGCCTGTGGGGCAAGCCTGTTCACTTCGTTAGAAGGGTTTGGAAAAGATTATCTCAGCCCCGCCTGCCATAGCAAGGAACCAATGGTTGTTGAGCTATTGAATCCTTGACGAGAACTATGCGTGTGCCGCGCAAAAATCCATCGTGACGTCATTAACATCCACTGTGCTTATGAGCATATTGTATGTGTGCGCATACCCATTGTGATAGGACTTCCATTCATTTACAATCCGCTGTCTTTTGAACAACAAGTCAACGCAACCGGCGCCAGAAGATGACTTTGCTTCAGCGTTTGTGTCATAATTGCGCAAGAATCGTGACTTTGGCCAGGTTGATAAATCGAGAGATAAAAAGGGTTCCTTATGCGTGGTCTGGTGTTAATTGTTGTTATCGTGTTGGTCGGTGCCTCTGTTTATCTTGTGTCCTCAAGCAATCCACGTCCAGCCAGTGAATGGGTCAAATCGGTTGTTGCCGGTGATCTTGCACCGGACTTCCAGCTTGAAGATACCAAAGGCAACAAGGTCTCCCTGTCAGATTTTCGCGGCAAGGTTGTCCTGGTTAACTTATGGGCAACCTGGTGCCCGCCATGTATCGAGGAAATGCCCTCAATGGAGAGGCTCAACGAGGTCATGGCTGGTGATGACTTTGTCATGCTGGCGGTGAATACCGAAGAGAATGGTCGAAGCGTTGTGCCGGCGTTTTTACAGAAGACACCCTATTCCTTTCCCATCCTTTACGATGACGAGGGTGTCGTGCAGAAACTCTACGGAGTGTTCAAGTTCCCAGAATCTTTTGTCATTCGAAAAGATGGGACCGTTGCCGAGAAGATCATTGGCCCACTCGACTGGTCCAGCGTTGAAACAATTACCTACCTCAAGAGACTGACCAAAGGATAAGCAAATTGCTGCAACAAACTGCCGAAATCACCTATTGGCTGGCGTTTACCGCCGGGATTCTATCGTTTGCCTCCCCCTGTGTGCTGCCACTGATTCCCTCGTACCTGACCTACATTACCGGACTGTCTTTCAGCCAGCTCGATGAAACGCATCCTACTGCCAAGGTCCGCCTGACGGTACTGCGCCACTCGCTGTGCTTCATTGCAGGGTTTTCAGCTGTTTTCATTCTGCTCGGTGCTATTGCCGGGATCGCTTCCAGTCAGATTGAAGCCTCCCTGCGTGAAGGGCTGGAGTGGGTTGAGAAAATCGGCGGACTGCTGATTCTCCTGTTCGGCATTCATATGACCGGCTTGTTTCATTTTGGCGTGCTGCTCGGCGACAAAAGGGTCCATCTTCATAAAAAACCGAGCGGTTTTATCGGGACTTTCGTGGTTGGTCTCGCCTTTGCGGCGGGGTGGACCCCCTGCATCGGCCCTATTCTCGCCTCGATTCTGGTGGTGGCAGCTTCTTCCGGCCAGGTTGGTGAAGGTATCGGGTTGCTTTCAGCCTATTCCATGGGACTGGGTGTTCCTTTCTTGCTTTCGGGTCTCCTCTTTCACCAATTCCTGTCCGCGTTCAAGCGGTTCCGTAAGTACATCCGACTGATCGAGATCTGCACCGGTGTGATGCTGATCGCTGTCGGGATCATGCTCATGTCCAACATGTTGGGCGAAATCACCATGTTTTTCTACCAGTGGGTTCCGGTCCGAGGATAATTCCTTTATGAGACGCAACCCCATTTTCCAAGACATTTGTGCCAACCCGCTCCGTAATCTGGAGGACTTTAGATATGTCTCAATCTGACCAGGCGGCCAAGACGAACTGGACACTGCTTTTTCTGTGCTGGTTTTTAGTCAGTACGTCAACCACGATAAGTCTCTTTTTCAGTTCTGTACTGGAGTATGAACCCTGTGTCCTCTGTTGGTATCAGAGGATATGTTTGTTTCCGTTGATCTTCATTTTAGCGGCCGGGCTTTTCCCTGCTTTTGACAAAAGCGTTATCAAGTTTGCGCTGCCTCTTGCAATAGCCGGCGGGTTGACGGCCTTTTATCATACCTTGCTGTACGGCGGGATCATCCCCGAGAGCATCCAGCCCTGTTCGAAGGGCGTTTCATGCACAGAAAAATACATTGAGCTGTTTGGTTTTGTTTCGATACCAATGCTTTCTTTTTTCGCGTTTTCAACAATCATAGCTCTGTTGCTTGTACTGAAGAGGAGAACATCCAAATGAAATACGTACTGGTAGGTACTGCATGCCTTATCTTGATTTTGGCCTTTGTATTCGGCAGCTCTTATTATAAAGGGCAGCAGGCTGAAAAAATTGGTTTTATGGCCGAAAAGAACGCCGAACTGTTTCGTCAGAGACCATTCTCCGACACTTGGCAGCGATGATGCAAAAGTCTTTATCGTCGAGTTTATGGATCCTGCCTGTGAAACCTGTGCCGCCTTTGCTCCGTTTATCAAACAGATCATGGCCGCCAATCCCGGCAAAATTAAACTGGTTCTTCGCTACGCCCCTTTCCATGATGGCGCCGATAACTTTGTCAAGATTCTTGAAGCTGCCAGAATGCAAGGGAAATACTGGGAAACCCTGGATGTCATGTTTAAATCGCAAGGGGTCTGGGCCAGTCACCATAACTATCAGCCGGAAAGATTGTGGGGCTTTCTCCCCAGAGCAGGCGTGGATGTCGAGCAAATCAAAAAAGATATGCATGACCCCGCTATTGCAAAAATTATTGCACAGGACATGGCTGACGTAAAAACGTTGAATGTTCAGAAGACTCCGGGGTACTTCGTCAACGGGAAGCCTCTTCAGGTTTTCGGCTACAGACAATTGCAACATTTGATTCAATCTGAACTTGACGCACAATACCCGAAATAAATGCGCGCCAGAGAAATGTCCCGCCCCCTGAATAGGGGGCGGGGTGTTTAAATCCTCTCGAATTCTTTTGAAGACCTCATATTTGCCAAAGCACTCAATTCTTACTCATTGTGACTTTTAAATTAAAAGCCCAACTTCCCTGCAGAGTTGGGCTAATTAATATGTTAGGTGCTACCGCAACGTTGGCGAGAGCTCGCATCCAAAACATTGCTGATCTCTGCCTCTGTTAACACGCCATTTTTAAGTAAACTGCTAACGAGAGATAAAAACAGCACATCATCTTCGACACCTCCGGGAATCTCTGAAAACAGGCCAAGAACTCCATTTTTAAGCTCGAGAAACTCTTTCGTCGCTAACTCTTTACTGGCATTGTTTATCAAATTGTCGAGCCGCATCTTGATACGGGAACTTTCGTCAGCATTGGCCTGCTCTGAATCAAAGTCAGCAGCATAATAAGCTTCTAGTTCCGATTTGATATCAGATAAATCTGCTTGAAAAGAGTTCATAATTTTATAAGCACAGAACATGGATTCTACGAGTGAGGTTGATATCTCCCCACAGGCAGACGGTTAAAGTTAATGCTTTAGGTTTTGACAGCACATGTGTTTCAGGTTGAAAAAATCCGAATATTAAAGGATAAAGTCTGAGTTAACGATTGTTGGCCATAAAAACCATAAAGCCACCCCTTAGCACGCGGATGGCTTGTATAATCATCTTATTTATCCCCCCCGGGAGCCCGACGATCCTCTGTTGAGGACCCGTGGCTTTGCGCCATCAAGTTGCCCTGATTTTGCCTTTACAGAGTGTTACTCACTCCACAATCGACGCTCTTTTGACTCTTCCAACTCAGGGAATGCTTATCTTTAATCAACACACAAATTACATAAATTATTCCCTGATGTTTTAAGTAACAGAAAAACGTATGGCTGTATATTGGTATAAATACGTATACACAGCGTTAATGCAAAAACGAAATAAACGCCGTCGCCGTGGCAAAGTAGATGAGGATGCCGGTGATATCATTCGCGGTCTGGACAAATGGAGTCGAGGCGATCGCCGGGTCGATACCGAGCTTTTTAAAGGCCGCCGGAGCGATCACGCCCATCGAGGAAGCGACCGCCATCGCCACCACCATGGCGACTCCGACCACGATGCCGAGGTAGGGGTTGCCATGCCAGGCCCAGGCGACCAGGCCAACGGTGAAGCCGCAGACGATGCCCATAATCACCCCGACTCGCAGTTCTTTGAAGAAAACCTCCCGCATCATCGTAAAATCGATCCGACCGGTGGCAAAGCCTCGCACCATGATCGTCGCCGACTGGCCGCCGACGTTGCCGCCCATGCCGGTGATGACCGGGATGAATGAGATCAGGGCGATCACTTCCTTGAGAGTGACCTTGAACAACCACATCAGGTAGCCGGTGATGACGCCACCGAACAGGTTGACCAGCAGCCATGGCAGGCGGAGCCTGGCGATCTTGAACGACTTGTTGCCATAGAGGAGTTCCTCCTCGCTGGCACCCGCCATCTTGTAAATATCTTCGGTTGCCTCTTGGCGGATAACGTCGATGATATCATCAACCGTGATGATACCCTTCAGGCTGTTCATCTCATCGACAACCGGCACGGCGAGGATATTGTACTTCTCAACCATCCGCGCGACCTCTTCCTGATCCATGTCGGTGCGCACGCTCAGGACATCGCGGGTCATGATCTCGGAAAGTTTTTTCGATGGCGGGACGGTCAGCAACTGCCTCAGGGAGAGCACCCCGACCAGTTGCCCGGCCTCGTTGACCACGTAGAGATAGAAGACCATCTCCACGTCGCCGGCCCGCTGGATCGCCTCGATCGCATCCTTGACCGTGAGATCTTCGCTCAGAGAGAAGATCTCGGTCGACATGATTCCGCCCGCCGAATCCTCATCGTACTGCAGCAGGTGTTCGATTTCCTCCGAGTCCTCGTCGTGCATGATATCGAGAATCTGGTCGGCCAGCTCTTCCGGCATGTTGCCGATGATGTCGGCCGCATCATCCGGAGACATTTCCTGCAGGACTTCGGTAATCGTTTCCTTATCAAGCTGTTCGAGGAGCTTGGCCCCGACAACGTGGTCGAGTTCCGCCAGGACATAAGCGCTCTTCTCCGCCTCCTCGATCAGATTAAAGAGAATCCGCTGCTCCTTGAGGTCGAGATAGCGAAACAGGTGGGCAATGTCTGCGGGGTGCGTCTTGGCAAGCAGTTTAGCCAGGTTTGGAAAGGCCCCGCGCCGGATCAGCCGCCTGGTGGCATCAAGCAATAGCTGTTGTTTCTGATCCATGGGTGGCCTCTTGTGAAAAGGGTGTTAAATAAGCTCGGGAGTCTATCATGAGCTACGGACTTGTTGAATTCTCCGTTGGTTTGCCTCAAACACCAGTGGTGCGTGGCGCGCGGACGAGAAGAACCCTCTTCATTGCGCGGAGCTCGCTTAGAGAACTAAACCCATTTGTCCCTTTAATGCATTAATTTGATTCGATCGGAGGTGCTCTTTGGCCAAAGAAGGTTTTGCCTTGCAGATTTTGTTGTTCGCGCCTCGCGCCTCCCACTTCCCATTTCGGACCATTGACTTCCGATAAACGCAAAGCATAAACTAAACAGATAATATCGCTCCCGAAAGGCCAGTTCCTTGAACATCAACATAAGTATCGCCTTAATCAGCCTGCTGCTTTTCGCACTTTTCAGCAATATCCCCCTGGGCTACCTACGCATGGGATCACCCAGGTATTCGGTGCGCTGGTTCATCTACATCCATCTCTCCGTCCCTTTTATCGTGGGGCTCAGGATCGCCAACAATATCAGCTGGCAGATGATCCCCTTCTCCATCGCCCTGGCCGTCGCCGGACAGATGATCGGTAGCCGCCTCTATCGCCGGAGCCATCCTTGAGGAAACCACGTCGCCCGAAAATGCGGGAACCGGCCCTGGCCGGGGAGCTGGTCGACAAGCTGTTGCAAGGGTTGGGGCTCGACGAACGCCTGCACCAGTACAAGGCGCTGATCATCTGGAACGACGTTGTCGGGCCGCAGATCGCCGCCCGCACCCGCCCGGTCAGGATTCGCGAGGATATCCTGGAAATCAACGTCGACCAGCCTGCCTGGATGCAACAATTGCAGCTGCTGAAGCCCAAGATCCTCGCCCAGTTGAATGCCGAACTGGGCAAAGCGACGATCAAAGATCTCTATCTCAAGCGTGGCAAGGTCAACGTACATCCCGACAAACCGGTGGAACCGCCGCCGGCGTGGCGCATGGTCAAGCTGGATGACAGCGAGAAGAAGCAGGTCGAAGATTTACTGAGAGCCGTAAAAGACCCCGAATTGAAAAATGAGATGGAGAAGTTCCTAGAGAAGCAAATGAGACTTTTGAAGGCGGAGGCGGCCAGTGGTTAGTGGTTACCCTCACCTGTTACCTCCGAGTCCATACATGGTTAGAACCTCGTCTGTATAGTCCCGCCCCTCGCCTTTATAAACGACCAACGGCGACTCGACCTTCATGCCCGGCCTGCCGTTCTTGCGCCCCTCAAGCAAAACCAATCCGGCCGGTCGCCCCGCACGGGAGTGTACACAGCGCAGCCGTTTCGGTTCAAGCTTGAACGAAGCCATCCCGGTCAGCAGTTCGGCAAGGCGCTCTGCGAGGTAAACGACGTAAAAGCTGCCGCCGCTTTTGAGCATGGAGTCGGCCGCCCGTAAAAAGGCGTCCAGCCCCCCGGCAAGCTCATGGCGCGCCGTGCCCCGTTCATCATCAGGTGCCACGCGGCCGGTATCGGGTGCCCGGTATGGTGGGTTTGCCGTCACAACATCAAATGCGGCAGCTTCCAGCCCAGCAAACGGCAGGTCACGGATATCCCCTGGGATGATCCGCACTGATCCTTCCAGCCCGTTCAATACCATTGTTCGTCCGGCCCGTTCTGCCATCTCCTGTTGGACTTCAACGCCGGCGATTGTCAGTGCTTCGTTGCGTGCCGACAACAGCAGAGGGATAATGCCGTTGCCCGTGCCCAGATCAAGAACCCTGCAACCCCTGACCCCGGAGATGAACCCGTTGAGAAGGACCGGGTCAAGAGAAAACCGGTAACCGTTTTTCGCCTGAAGAATCTTCAGGCCACCGATGGTCAGATCATCCAGGGTTTCGTCAGGCAGAGTAGTCATGAGAGAAAGCCTTCATTCAAATAAGGAGCGATTATATATCAGGCTGCTGACAAAGTTTAGCCAGACTTCGCGACAGAGAAGGTAATAGAGGGTTCATCTGTTGCCCTCTTTCCTTTTCTTGAAATGCTTAAAAGCAAAACCGGCGGGTCGCGTCCCGCCCGACGCCATACTTTTGTCCGGCAACAAAAGTATGCAAAAGTGCCTTCTCCTTGCGGAGGGCATCTCCTCTGCCGGATGTCTGTGACTTCAATAACCTTCTGTGATGGGGATCCGGCCCTGTGTCAAAGGGCCTGACCTTGCCGTGTGACTTACAAGGGAAAAGCCACGAAACATGACAACTCTTTGCAAGCCTCCACAGCAGGAGAGGCTCTCAAGAGCCTTGGCTCCTGTGGGGGAAGCGTAGACTCTTGATCGTTTAGAACCATCCGGATTGAGGTTGCCGCCCTGCCGAGCCAGACATGCCCAGCGCAGCGCAGGCCCTTTTCTGCTTACTCTTTTAGGCCAGCAAAAGAGTAAGGCGCAGTCGGGGGGCGCAACCCCCGGGTTTTGATTTTGATTTTATCTTTGAATTTCAGTAGACAATAGCAAAGGGGACACGTAACGAGTACATGTCCCCTTGCTGTTCAGTTTTTTCGCACCTCGCTCACATGGCGCAACAGCCTATTAGCCACCCCCGTAAGAGTGCAGGCCCGAGAGGACCAGGTTGACGCCGAGGTAGCAGAAGATCGTCGCGGCAAAACCGAAGATCGACAGCCAGGCAGCACGTCGACCGACCCAGCCGCGGGTGAAGCGGGCATGCAGGAAGGCCGCGTAGATGAACCAGACAATCAGGCTCCAGGTTTCCTTCGGGTCCCAGCTCCAATAAGTCCCCCAGGCGTAGTTGGCCCAGGCCGCACCGGTGATGATGCCGAGCGTCAGCATCGGGAAGCCGAGCATGATCGCCTTGTAGTTGAGATCGTCCAGTACCTTGGTGCTGGGGAAGACCCCGAGTAGGCCGCCGATCGGCGACTCTTCGGCGGACTTCTCCTCCTTGCCGACCTTGATCAGGTACATGATCGAGACGCCGCACGCCAGGGCAAAGGCCGCATAGCCGATAAAACAGGTAATGACGTGGTAGGTCAGCCAGTTGCTCTGCAGTGCCGGTACCAGCGGGGCGATCGTCGCGTCAAGGCTCCACTGTGCCCAGATCATGCCGCCGAAGGCAAACGGGATAACAAAGGCGCCGATCGAACGCTGCTTGTATTTCAGATCAAACAACAGGTAGATCAGCAGGATCGACCAGGCGAAGAAGACCACCGACTCGTAGAGGTTGGAGAGCGGCGCCTGCTCATAACCCAGGGCATAGGCCTCGTACCAGCGCATGCCGATCGCGCCGGTGTTGGCGATGAAGCCGACCCAGCAGATCAGCGTGGCGCCAAAGCCGATCGCGTCGTTTTTGGAGGTCAGATAGATAATGAAGACCACCATTGCGGCAAAGTAGGCGATCGTCGTGATATTGAATAGAAGTGAGCTGTCCATGTTTCCTCCGTCAGGACGACAACGCGTCGTCGAGGTCTTTTTTCAGTTCGTCAAAAAACAGCACAAAGGCCGGCTGGTTGCGGTGGGCATTACCGCCGACTTTGACGCCGATCCCCTTCTCCAGCGGCTGGATGGTCACCCAGATGCGCCGGTGGGAGAGGAAGAAGGCACCGCAGGAGCCGAGCACCATCAGCAGGCAGCCGAGCCAGACCACCCAGACTCCGGGATCCTTGGCGACCTGCAGGCCGGTAAAGTAGACTTGCTCGACACCAAGCAGGGTAACCCCATAATCTCCGCCACGCCTTTCGTCAAACTGCGGGAAATTCTTGAAAACCAGAAACGGCGTACCTTGCTGGTGGTTGCCGGTACTGATGTTGACCTGGGCGGCCGGGCCGAAGCTCTGATAATCCTCGGCATAGCCCATCGGAATCAGCGACGCACCACCGGGCAGGCTCAGCTGTTTGCCCTGTTCGCCCACAACATCGACTGTCTCGCCCGATTCGCGATGCTTGACGCGGAAGCGATAAACCGGGTCACTGGCCGTACCGTAGCTTGACTGGTAGAAGGTCAGGCCCTTGTAGGTCAGAGGATGGTTGACCTCGATGGTTTTTTTCATTATTTCTCGGCCATTTTCCAGGATAACCAGGTCGCTGCTGTACTCCTTGGGACGACCGCCGCCGTCGTAGAACTCCACCTCAAAATTGTCACAGCGCACTTCAAACCCGATCGGCAACATCTCCTGCCCTCCCCGCAGCCAGACCGAGTTGACCGACTTGCCCTCGACGATATTGACATATGCCTTGAAGCCCCAGACGTTGCCGATCATGGCGCCGAGGAAGATAATCAGGATCGAGGTGTGCGTGAGATACACGCCGAAACGCGAGTAGGCGCCTTTCTGCGCGAACAGGTAGCTCTTGCCATCCTCGTCGGTGACCACCGGTTTGGCAAACTTCTGCCCGAGCACGGCAACAATCTTGTTGCGCACACTCTCCACGGTGCCTTCCGCAACGATCTCTTCACGGCTGGAAAAGGTGCGGAACAGGCCGTCATCCGCTTTCAGGACCGGTTCGCGAACCACCGTGATGATGCGCGGCAGGCGCTTGATCGAGCAGCAGATGAGGTTGACGGCAAAGATCCCCAGCAGGGACAGGAACCAGTAGGAGTGGTACATGTCGAAGAACTGCAGGGCATTGAGCGTCTTGAAGGTCGACTCGCTCATGCCGTAAATCTCCATATACTCCTGAGGAGACTTGTTCTGCTGGATGACCGTACCGATAATCGAGGTCGTCGCTAGCAGGATCAGCGTAATGATTGCCAGCTTCAAAGAACAGAAAAAGTCCCAAAGCTGGTCGGTGAAGTTCTGTTGTGTGCTCAAATTGTTTACTCCTAAAAAAGAGGGAGAAGAACCCGCAGGCCAACGCCCTCAAAAGATTAGGCTGTCATGTCAGAAACAAGCCACTGGTTTTGATATCACAGCACTTCCGCTCAAGATAGTATGACTCTTCTTCAAGTGTCAAGACGACTAAGAACAGTTCGAAACTGTGCAGATACGAAGAGCGAGCCAGTTCGCTGTCTAAATAACGCCGAAGGCGCGACCAGCAGGCGTCAGCCGAAATCTGCCGCCAATTTCCTGCCCAGGGCCTCTGCCTTGGCTTCGACACCTTTCGCCATATCGGCCTTGAACTGCACCAGCTTCGCGGCAAGTCCTGCGTCGTCAACCGCCAGAATCTGTGCAGCGAAGATCCCGGCGTTACGGGCTCCCGCCTTGCCGATCGCCATGGTTGCCACAGGGATACCGGCTGGCATCTGCACCATCGCCAGCAGGGCATCGAGACCGTGCAGCGACGTCGCGTCAATCGGTACGGCAATCACCGGCAGAGTGGTTTCGGCCGCCACCACACCTGCCAAATGAGCAGCCGCTCCGGCTCCGGCGATCAATACCTTGATGCCGCGCCCCCTTGCTTCACGGACAATCTTCGCAGTACGTTCCGGGGTGCGATGGGCACTCGAGACGGTCATTTCGAACGGGACACCGAACTGGGCCAGAGCCAACGCGGTCTCTTTCATGATCTCGTAGTCATTGTCGCTGCCCATCAGGATTCCAACTAAAGGGTTCTTACTCATCGATACAACCTCTTTGAAAGCCGGGACGCGGGACGAGGGACGCGGGACGCGACAACCTCAAACCTTTGTCCATAAATTAAGTCCTATCTGACTAAAAGTGCCGATTAGAATGAATAATTCAGCGATGAGTGTTAAAACCTCAATATCGCTTTTGACCTCCGCGTCCCTCGTGCCGCGTCACGCGTCCCGGCGTTGAATCGCTAACGATTCAACGCCTTCTTGCCAATATCTTTCCGAAAATGCACACCCTTCCAATCGATTTTATCGACTGCGCTGTAGGCGCATTCGATTGCTTCAGCAACGGAGGCACCAAGCCCGGTGACCCCGAGGACGCGGCCGCCGGTGTTAATAATTTTGCCGTCCCGGAAGCTGGTCCCGGCATGAAAGACATAGACATCATCCATCGCCAGCACGGCATCCAGTCCGGTGATCTCGAAGCCTTTGTCGTAGGACGCCGGGTAGCCTCCCGAAGCCATGACCACGCAGACTGCGGCCTTATCGTGCCATTCGATGGAATCCTGGCCGAGGGTGCCGCGGGCGCAGGCCTGCAGGACCGGAACGATGTCGGATTTCATGCGCATCAGCAGCGGTTGAGCCTCAGGGTCACCGAACCGGGCATTGTACTCGACAACCCGCGGTTTGCCATCCTTGATCATCAACCCTACATAGAGAATGCCGCTATAGGGGCAGCCGTCGCCGGCCATCCCGGCAATAGTCGGCTTGACGATCGTTTCGACGATCTCGTCGTGCAGTGCTGCCGTGACCACCGGGGCCGGCGAATAGGCCCCCATGCCGCCGGTATTCGGTCCTTCGTCGTTATCGAAGGCCCGTTTGTGGTCCTGAGAGGACGCCAATGGCAGGATATTCTGGCCGTCGGTGAAAGCGAAGAAGGACGCTTCCTCGCCATCCATGAATTCCTCGATCACGACACTGGCACCAGCGGCACCGAACACCTTGTCGAGCATGATCTCATCGACAGCGGTGGTCGCCTGCTCCTCCGACATCGCCACGATCACGCCCTTGCCGGCGGCAAGACCATCTGCCTTGACCACGATCGGTGCCCCCTGCGCCTTGATGTAGGCGACGGCAGCATCGCGGTCGGTGAAGGTTTCATAATCAGCCGTCGGGATGGCGTATTTTTTCATCAGGTCTTTGGAAAAGCTCTTGCTCCCCTCGATCCGCGCGGCGGCCTGATTCGGGCCGAAGATCTCCAGTCCGACAGCCTGGAAACGGTCGACAATCCCCATAGTCAGAGGCACCTCGGGGCCAACCACGGTCAGATCGATTTTTTCGGCCTGGGCGAAATCCAGCAGCGCCGGGATATCATCCGCCGGGATATGTACGACAGTCAGCCAGGTTGGCAATCCCCGGATTCCCCGGAGCACAGTAAATCGCTTCCACCAGTGGCGACTGCGCGATCTTCCAGACCAGCGCGTGCTCACGACCACCACCACCGACGACAAGTATCTTCATTTTTAAAATCCTTTTGGTATTCAGAAGCCAGGATCCAGTATCCAGACATCCAGAAGCCAAGTACCTATCAGTAATAGTTCTCAAATGTTTTCAGAATTCTCAACAGGTTGTCACGTTATCCGAGAGTCTTCGGATAACAGACAACGTGTTCTGAATTCTGAAAACATTTGAGAACCTATTACTGATAGTTACTTGGTTCTGAATTCTGGATACTGAATTCTGTTCGCCTAATGTCTAAAATGCCGCATCCCGGTAAAGACCATCGCCATGCCGTGTTCGTCAGCAGCGGCAATCACCTCTTCATCACGGATCGAACCGCCCGGCTGGATGACCGCGCTGATGCCGACAGCGGCAGCATTGTCGATCCCGTCACGGAATGGGAAGAATGCATCAGAGGCCATCACCGCCCCCTTGACTTCAAGTCCTGCATGTTCAGCCTTGATCGCGGCGATCCGTGCCGAGTTGACCCGGCTCATCTGGCCGGCGCCAACACCGATCGTCATGCAGTCCTTGCCGTAGACGATCGCATTGGACTTGACGAACTTGGATACCCGCCAGGTGAAGAGCATATCCTTCATCTCGGCGGCGGTCGGCTGACGTTTGCTGACGACCTTCAGTTCCCCGGTCAGCTCGAGGTCAAGGTCCTGTACCAGCATGCCACCGTTGACCCGTTTCAGGTCGAGACGGGCAGCCGGCTGTGTCGGCCATTCTCCGCATTCAAGCAGACGGACGTTCTTCTTCGCAGCAACAATCTCGCTCACTCCGGCACCAACCTTCGGCGCGATGATGACTTCGACGAACTGTTTGTCGACGATCTCCTGGGCCGTCGCCGCATCGAGCTCACGGTTAAAGGCGATAATCCCGCCGAAAGCTGATTCGGTATCGGTGCTGAAGGCGCGCTGGTAAGCATCGAGCAGGGTGTCGCCATAAGCGACGCCACAGGGGTTGGCGTGTTTGACGATAACACAGGCCGGGCCGTCACTGAACTGCTTGACGCACTCGAGGGCGGCGTCCGTATCGGCGATATTGTTGTAGGAGAGCTGCTTGCCCTGCAGCTGCCGGGCGGTGGCGATCGAGGCTTCCTGGAGATCGCTTTCGACGTAGAAGGCCGCCTTCTGGTGCGGGTTCTCGCCGTAGCGCATGATCTCGGTGCGTTGGTACTGGAAGGTCAAAGCGCTCGGGAAATCGGCGCTCTCTGCATCGACCCGTTTGCCGAGCCAGTTGGAGATGGCGGCATCGTAGGCCGCGGTGCGCTGGTAGACCTTCAGCGCCAGGCGGAAGTTGGTTTCACGGCAGACCTCACCGTTATTGGCGTTCATCTCATCAAGGACGACAGCATAATCGGCCGGGTCGACAACCACTGTTACCGCCTGGTTGTTCTTGGCGGCGCTCCGCAGCATGGTCGGGCCGCCGATATCGATGTTCTCGATAGCGTCTTCGAGGGAGCAGTCGGGGTTGGCGACGGTTGCTTCGAAGGGGTAAAGATTAACCACCACCATGTCAATCGGCTTGATGCCATGCTCGGCCATCTTGGCAACATGGGCAGGGTTGTCGCGCAGGCCAAGCAGGCCGCCGTGAATTTTCGGGTGCAACGTCTTGACGCGGCCGTCAAGCATTTCCGGGTAGCCGGTGTGTTCGGATACATCCTTCACCTCAAGCCCGGCTTCCCGCATCATGCTCGCGGTGCCTCCCGTGGAAAGGATTTCAACACCGAACTTGCGCAAGCCTTCGGCAAGCTCAACGATGCCGGTTTTGTCGGAAACACTGATTAATGCACGTTTGATAACAGCCATGGCAGAACCTCTTGTTTAGTATTTTTAGATCCAACTTGTGAATTGGCCACTGATAAAATCTTGATAAAAGCTGATTTAAAAAATCACTCTTTTCTGCCTCAATCAGCGTCCAGATTTTTGCGGTCAGACTATCCAGTCGTTTATGAGACTTTCATCCACCGGATAGGCATGCAAACTGGCCAGCCTCCAGTGGTCGCAGAGGAGGCTTTATCTAACATGGGCTCTGGCAGTAAGGCAACCCTTTTCAGGGCAGTCGAGGCCAGTCGCGTTCATTCTGAATCCGGAGCCTTGCAGACTGAATGCTGACTCCTGGTTTTTGCAGAAGAGTCGTCCTCTCACTCCTTTTAGCTCATCCTACAGCATCCGAATTGACATACACCCGCGGCACCCGTTTGCTGATCCCGCAGAAAACTTCATAGGTAATGGAACCAACCTTGTCCGCCCATTCTTCGGCGCTGATGAATTCATCACCATCCCGACCGAGCAGGGTCACGCGATCGCCCACCTGGACATCGGGGAGATCGGTGACATCGACGAGAATCCAGTCCATGCAAACCGTGCCTGCGACCGGGGCCCTGCGGCCGCGGATCAGGACATCGCCTCGATTGGTCAGCAGGCGGTTGTAGCCATCGGCGTAGCCAACCGGGATCGCTGCAATCCGGGAGTGGCGCGAGGCCACGAACCGGTGGCCATAGGAGACCCCGCTCCCTGGGGGAACGTCCTTGAGCTGGGCAACCCGGCTGAGGAAGCGCAGCACCGGCTGCTGCGTGACAGCTCCTGCGTAGGGGCCGCCGGTCAATCCGCCATAAAGGCAAACCCCGGGCCGGACCAGGTTGCATCCGGCAAGGTCGCGACTGTAGATCCCGGCGCTGTTGGCGATATGACGATAGCGTGGATTGAGCCCCCGCCTTTCCATCCTGGCGTTCACTTCGGCAAAAGACTGGAACTGTGCGGCGGTCAACGGGCGCTCAGGCTCATCGGCCATGGCCAGATGACTCATGATTCCGACCATGTTCAGGCTGTTCAGGCTGTCCAGGGCTGCGAGCGCTTCGTCGAGCAATTCAACCCGGAAGCCCAACCGCCCCATCCCGGTATCAACCTTGAGGTGGTAGTCGATGACCCGTCCGGCGCTGCAGGCAAAACCATCCAGCCGCCGTGCACAGTCCAGGTCGTAAATAACGGGAGTCAGATGGTGCTTCAGAAGGTCATTTTCCTGGCCCGGGAAAGCACTGCCGAGGACGAGGATTGGCTGCTCAATATTCTGCCTGCGCAGCTCGACCCCCTCTTCGACGAGGGCGACACCGAAGAGATCGGCGCCGGCGCCGGCGAGGGCCGGAGCGATCCCTGAGACGCCATGGCCGTAGGCATCGGCCTTGACCACGGCCAGGATCTCGCAAGCATCACCGACGGCACGCCGAACTTCTTGGAAATTGTGTCTCAGGGCAGCAAGATCAATTTCAGCATAGGTCGGACGGGGTGCAGACATAAACAACTCCACAGAGATTGATCCGAAACCAGAGGGAAATATTAAATCATGCGGCTTTGAAAGGTGTAAAGTTAAAAGCGGGGGCTGGACGGCGGAGGCTGGAGGGGACTGGGGTTTAGATCAAAGCTCCTGCCAGCCCCCAGTCTCCAGCCTCCGCCCTTAAGCCTCCGCTTTAAAAGTTGACAGCCCCTCTCGCAATATTCTACGCTGACCGAGTCAGATCATCTAAGTTTGAACTTATGCGGCAGATTGATGTCTTCGCCAGGCACCGTGCCATCGCTGCCGCGATTCAGGAGAAAAAACACTGAACAACCGGATTGGCCTGACCTGACCGGGTGATCCGCTACATTACTGCGCCACCGCTAGGGGAGTAGAAGATTACTGAGAGTTTCGTCTCATGACGGAACGACCCTTGGAACCTGATCCGGATCATACCGGCGGAGGGAAGCGGACTGGACAGCAACGACCACACCCGATATCGGGTAGAGCGCCGTGGCACCAGCCGGGCGCTTTTTTTGTTCAGTAGTCAGTAAAATGTAAAAGGGGAAAGAGTTCTTTCTTTTCACTTTCCACTTTTTACTTTTCCCCTTTCACTGAGGTGAAAATATGATCCAGGGTCTCTATCTGATTACTCCGCAAGGCGCCGAGGAGCACATCCTGAGCACTGTCAGTGATGGGTTGCGCGGCGGAGCCAGGATTGTACAGTACCGGGACAAGGGCCGCTCCTTTGATGCCCAGGTCAACCTGGCCCGCCAGCTCGCGCATCTGTGCAAAGAGGCCGGTGCAACCTTCCTGGTCAATGACAACCCCGAACTGGCGCTGGCATGTTTTGCTGAGGGTGTCCACCTGGGCCAGGAGGATGGTTCGGTGCACGACGCTCGCAGACGACTTGGCCCGAACAGATTGATCGGTGTCTCCACCCGCACCGTTGACCAGGCCCTCAAGGCCGAAATGGCCGGCGCTGATTACATCGGTGTCGGCAGCATCTTCCCGACCAGCACCAAGGACGATGCGGAGCTGATCGGGGTTGAAACCCTGCGCAGAGTGCGTATGGCGGTCAAGATCCCGCTGGTTGCGATTGGCGGCATCGACTGGATGAACGGTGCCGAGGCCATTGCCGCCGGTGCTGACGCCCTGGCTGTCATATCGGCAATTGCCGACGACCCGAATCCCGCCCTGGCGGCAAGAGAGCTGTCCCTGCTGTTCAACATCAGGCAGGCCCAGGAATCAACCCGGGTACTGACTATCGCCGGCTCCGATTCCGGCGGCGGCGCAGGAATCCAGGCAGACCTGAAGACGATCGCCCTGCTTGGCTCATTCGGGACCAGCGCGATTACGGTCCTGACCGCGCAGAACACCCTCGGCGTCCACGACCTTTCGCCTGCCTCGGCACAATTCATTATCAAACAAGCCGAGGTGGTGCTTGACGACATCGGTACCGACACGATCAAAACCGGCATGCTCTACAGCGCCGAAATCGTCACTGCGGTCTCGGCACTCATCAGCAAATACAAGCTGCTCAGTGTGGTGGACCCGGTGATGATCGCCAAAGGCGGCGCAGCACTTCTTGAGCAGGAGGCGATGGAAGCCGTACGCTCCGAATTACTGCCAAACGCTTACCTGCTGACACCGAACATCCCCGAAGCCGAAGCCTTGACGGGGCTGAAGGTTCGCACCCTGGAGGAAATGGCAGAGGCGGCGAAGAGTCTCCAGGCCATGGGCCCACGCCACGTCCTGCTCAAAGGCGGCCACCGCGACGGGGATGCCGTCGATCTCCTGCTGGCCGGAAAGACCATACAAAAACTCACAGCAGAACGGATCGATACGGTCAACACCCACGGTACAGGCTGCTCCTATTCGGCCGCAGTTGCTACCCTTCTGGCACAGGGCCTGCCACTGGCCAGAGCCGTTGAGTCTGCCAAACTGTTTATCAATGAAGCAATCCGTCACGCTTACCCGATCGGTGGCGGACATGGGCCGATTAACCATTTTGCAGGGGCCAGGACACTAACAAGGGGACGGGAAGAAGGGAAAGGCCTATGAGTAAGGACCGGATTTGACTTTTCACCTTTTACTTTTCACTTTCACCTAAATAAAGAGGATTCATGAAGAAACAAAGTACACTGACCCAACTCGAACTCGCCCGCCAGGGCGTCGTATCCGACAAGATGAAGCAGGCCGCGCTGACCGAGAATATTGACCCGGAAATCCTGCGCCAGCGCATCGCCGAGGGGACAGCGATCATCTGCCACAACAACCGGCACCGCAACGGCATCCCGCTCGCAGTCGGCAAGGGGCTACGGACCAAGGTCAATGCCAACATCGGCACCAGCAGGGACGACACCAGTATTGACAAGGAGTTGGAAAAGGCCCGCGTTGCAGTGGCCGCAGGTGCCGATGCGATCATGGACCTGTCTACCGGTGGACCGATCGACGAAATCCGTGCCGCAATCATCAACGAGACCAACGCCTGCATCGGCTCGGTCCCGCTTTACCAAGCCGCCGTCGATACTGTAACCCGCAAGGGCAAGGCAATGGTCGACATGACTGTCGACGAAATCTTCGATGGCATTGTCAAGCACCTGGATGACGGCGTTGACTTCATTACCGTGCACTGTGGCGTGACCCGGGCCACGGTCGAGCGAATGGACAACGAGGGTCGCATCATGGAAGTGGTCTCACGCGGCGGTTCCTTCACCGTCGAGTGGATGGCCCACAATAACGCCGAGAACCCCCTGTTCGAACACTTCGACCGCCTTCTGGAGATCGTCAAACCTTATGACGCGACCCTTTCGCTCGGCGACGGCTTCCGCCCCGGTTGCCTGGCCGACGCCACCGACCGCGCCCAGATCCACGAACTGATCCTGCTCGGCGAACTGACCCAGCGTGCCTGGAAAGCCGGCGTACAGGTGATGATCGAGGGCCCTGGACATGTGCCGTTAAACCAGATCGAGACCAACGTCCAGTTGCAGAAACGCCTCTGCCATGGCGCTCCCTTCTACGTACTCGGACCGTTAGTGACCGATATCGCTCCCGGCTACGACCATATCACCTGTGCTATCGGCGGCACCCTGGCTGCTGCCGCGGGTGCCGACTTCCTCTGTTACGTCACCGCCAGCGAACACCTGCGTCTGCCGACCGTGGAAGATGTCCACGAAGGGGTCATGGCCAGCCGCATCGCCGCCCATGCCGGCGACATTGTCAAGGGCGTCCCCGGTGCAATCGAAAAAGACATCGCCATGGCGAAATGCCGCAAAGCGCTTGACTGGGAAGGGCAGTTCGCCCTCGCCATAGACCCCGAGAGAGCCCGACGCCTGCGTGCCGAATCGGGGGTTGATGAAGAGCATGGAGCGTGCACCATGTGTGGCCAATTTTGTGCCTACAAGGTCATGAATGAACGAAAGGCCGGGACGCGGGACGCGTAGCGCGGGACGCGAAAATCACAATCTGCAAACTAAAACGGGGACACTTTGAAATAAAGTGTCCCCGTTTTTGATGGTTTCCCGCGTTCCTCGTACCGCGTCCCTCGTTCCGGCGAAGCTTTCAGCTTCGCCCTATTCTCCCAAATACGTGTAAGACATCAACATCCGGTCGAGCAGTTCAATGAAATGGCTGGTCTCCTCGAAGGAGATCTTGCGCAGGGCAACCCGCTTCTCCAGATTGTCGCGCACATGCTTGAGGATTTCGGGGCCCTGGTACTGCACGTATTTAAGGCTTTCCCAGGTTGCATCGCCCTGGATTACCGTATCAATCATGTAATTGGTTTTCTTGTTGAAGGTGATGTGCACGGCGTTGGTATCGCCAAACAGGTTGTGCATGTCGCCGAGGATTTCCTGGTAGGCGCCGATCATGAAGAAACCGATATAGTATTCTTCGCCGTTCTGAACCTTGTGCAACGGCAGATATTTGCTGCGCCCGTTCTCGCCGACAAAGCTGTTCACCTCACCGTCGGAGTCGCAGGTGATATCGGCGACAGTCGCCATGACGTCCGGCTTCTGGCTGAGCCTCTGCAGCGGCATGATCGGAAACAGCTGGTCGATCGCCCATGAATCCGGGACCGACTGGAACAGCGAGAAGTTGGCGAAATAGGTCTGGCGCAGGCTCAACTGGAAATTCTGCAGATCATCCGGAACATCTTTCAGGCGCCCGACTATCTCGTTGATTTCGAAAAAGATCTTGTTGCAGAGCCACTCGGCCAGGGCTCGTTCGTGCAAATTCAGGTAACCGAGATTGAACAGGCTGACAGCCTCCTGGATCAGCTGCAGAGTGTCATGGTAATCCTCACGCAGCGAATGCCGGTCCAGGCTCTGGTAAATATCATAGAGTTTTTTTACGGTCGGCGAGAGCTTTGTGGCGTCCTCAAGCACGTCATCGTAATCGGGCAGAGCGTTCTGGGTATTGGTGTTGAGAATGTTGGTGACCAGCACCGAGTAGTGCGCAACGATGGCGCGGCCCGATTCGGAAATAATGTTCGGGCAGGGCACCCCGGCGGCATCACAAATATTCTTCACCTGGTAGATAACGTCGTTGGCATATTCCTCGACTGAATAGTTGACGCTCGAGAAGTAGCTCGACTTTGAACCGTCGTAATCAACCCCCAGACCACCGCCGACATCAAGATACTCCAGCCCGATACCCATCTTCTTCATTTCAGCGTAGATGCGCGCTCCCTCGACCAGCGCGTTCTTGATCTTGTCGATCTTGGTAATCTGGCTGCCGATGTGGAAGTGCAAAAGTTTGACCTGGCCAAGCAGCTTGTGCTCCTTGAGCAGCTCGATAGCAGCAAGCAGCTCGGAAATTTTCAGGCCGAACTTGGCATCGCTGCCGCCCGAGGTGGCCCACTTGCCGGTTCCTTTCGAGGAAAGCTTGACCCGGATGCCGAGCTTCGGCTTGATCCCGGTCTTCTCCGACAGGGCAATGATTTTTTCCAGCTCAAAGAGCTTCTCGACGACGATGGTGATGTCGTAGCCGATCTTGTTGGCATAGAGGATGGTCTCAATGTAATCGTTGTCCTTGTAGCCATTGCAGATGATCTGCAGCTTTTTGCCGGTGGCAAAAGAAATCGCTGCGACCAGTTCCGGCTTCGAACCGACCTCGAGGCCGATGTTGTGTTTCTTGCCGAACTCGGTGATCGCCTCGACCACCTGGCGTTGCTGGTTGACCTTGATCGGGAAAAAGGTCTGGTAGCCGGCCGGGTAGTCATACTCCTCAATGGCATAATCAAAAGCGCGGTTGATCGCATCGATCCTGCCTTTCAGAACATTCATAAAACGCAGCAGGATCGGCGGCTTGATCTTGCGCTTGACCAGGTCGTCCATCAGTATTCGCAGGTCAATGGAGTATTTCGAGTGGGGTGAAGGATGCACACAGACGTGCCCACGGCGATTGATTGAGAAAAAGCCATCTCCCCAGTTGTCGATATTGTAGACTTTGGCGGCCTGTTTTGTGCTCCAACGTTCCATGGATGAACCTTTCGTGAGTATTCAGAATCCAGTATTCAGAATCCAGAATAAAAATTTACCCCTACAGCTTGAGACTTTCCTACTGAATTCTGGATACTGGATACTGAATTCTCCATATCCGGCCAAAGCTTGCCACGATTTCACGACAGACGATTGCGAAAGTCCTCGTAGCCAAAGCTGCGAACCACGCGCAAACTTTCGAGTTCCGGCTCATACATACAGAGGTGCGGATGCTGGATGCCGTTGAATGTTGTCGTCTTGACCATAGTGTAGTGGGCCATGTCGAGAAACGCCAGCCGGTCACCGGGGGTCAGTGGTTTTTCAAACGACCAGTCGCCAATGATATCACCGGCGAGGCAGGACGGTCCACCGAGACGGTAGGTGTATTCCTTGACGCCCGGATCATACCCGCCCAGGATTTCCGGTCGGTATGGCATCTCCAGGATATCGGGCATGTGGCAGGTTGCCGATACATCGAGAATTGCCGTCTCAATCTCGTTCGGCACCACGTCCAGCACCTCGCCGACCAGCAGGCCGGTGCCTATGACAACGGCTTCACCGGGTTCGAGGTAGACCTCTACGTTGTACTTCTCCCTGAAGTGTTTGACCAGGGCGACCAGCCCGTCGATATCATACCCTGCACGGGTAATATGGTGGCCGCCGCCGAAATTGAGCCACTTCATTGCCGGCAGAAATTCGCCGAACTGCGCCTCGAAAACTTTCGCGGTCCTGGCCAACGGTTCAAAGAGGTGCTCACAGAGGGTGTGAAAATGCAGCCCGTCCACCCCGGCCATTGATTTGCCATCGAATTCCCGGCGCGGAATGCCGAGCCGGGAATTCCTGGCACAGGGATCGTAAATTTCCGTTTGTCCCTCGGAGTGTTCGGGATTGACTCGCAGGCCGATCGACACCCTGCTCCGTTCCTTCTCCCAGAGTGGGCGGAAACGCTCCAGCTGACCGAAGGAATTGAACACCAGGTGATCGGAAATCGACAGAAGTTCGGCGATGTCCCTCGCCTTGAATGCTGCGGCAAAAGAGTGCACCTCTCCGCCAAAAGTCTCCCGCCCCAGGCGGGCCTCCCACGGCGACGAGGCGCACACGCCCCGCAGAGTTTCCCGAATCAGCGGGAAAGTGCTCCACATGGCAAACGCCTTCAGCGCCATGAGAATCTTCGCCCCGCTGCGCTGCTGCACCTCGTCGAGAATTGCCAGGTTATGCCGCAGGCGACCCAGGTCGACGACATAGGCCGGGGATGGTGCCAGCTGAAGAATTTTCGGGATGTCGATATTGTTCAATACAACTATTCCTGTTGATACTATTCAGCAAGCGTCTGAAGTAGAGCTAACCGGTGTAATGTTAAAGAGTATCTAGTATCAAGAATTCAGTATCCAGAATTAAGAATCTAGCCCAAATGTCGAAGTCGCCTGACTGAATTCTGGATTCTGGATACTGGATTCTGAATACATAATCCTTTGCGTCTAACCGATCTTTCCTCATTTTTCACAGTGGCGGCCAATATCCATTTTCAATCACGACATGCGGCAAGCCCATCGGGCCGGCCTCGGCGAGGAACGGCTCGGGATCGAACTGCTCCATGTTCCATACCCCCGGTTTGTGCCATTGCCCGGTCAGCATCATGATCCCGCCGACCACGGCCGGTACGCCGGTGGTGTAGCTGATGGCCTGGGAGTTGACCTCCGCGTAACACTGCTCGTGATCGCAGATATTGTAGATATAGACCTGTCTGCGCTCACCGTCCTTGAGACCTCGGGCAATCACGCCGATACAGGTTTTGCCCCTGGTCAAGGGGCCGAGCGAACCGGGGTCGGGCAGGACCGCCTTGAGGAACTGCAGCGGTACGATCTTCTGCCCCTGATATTCGACCTCGTCAATGCGGGTCATGCCAACGTTCTGCAGAACCTCAAGATGCTTGAGATAATTGTCGGAGAACGTCATCCAGAACTGGGCCTTCCTGATCGTCGGGATATGCTTGACCAGCGATTCCATCTCCTCGTGGTACATGCGGTAGATATTCATCTGCCCGACGCCGCCGGGGAAGTCGAACAGGCGCCGGGTGGCCAAGGCTTTGGTCTCCACCCATTCGCCGTTTTCCCAGTGCCGACAGGGCGCCGTCACTTCGCGGATGTTGATTTCCGGGTTGAAGTTGGTGGCAAAAGGCTGGCCATGGCTGCCGGCGTTGGCATCGATAATGTCGATCTCCTGGACCTCGTCCAGGTAGTTCTTTGCCGCCAGGGCAGTATAGACGTTGGTCATGCCAGGATCAAAACCGCAGCCGAGGAGTGCCATCAGACCTTGCTCGCGGAAGCGTTCCTGGTAATCCCACTGCCACCGGTATTCGAACTTCGCCGTATCTGGCGGTTCGTAGTTGGCCGTGTCGAGATAATCGACACCGGCGGCCAGGCAGGCATCCATGATTGTCAAATCCTGGTAAGGCAGCGCCACGTTGATCACCAGTTTAGGTTGTTCCTTCTGCAGCAGGGCCGTCAATTCAGAAACCCTGTCGGCATCAACCTGCGCAGTCTTGATCTCGGCAGCTGTGATTTCTGCGGCGATCGCATCACACTTTGATCGGGTGCGGGAGGCCAGAGTAATCGATGAAAAGATATCTGTGCGCTGCGCACATTTGTGGGCAACAACCCTGCCGACGCCGCCGGCGCCGATAATCATGACTTTACTCATTTTAAAGTTCCTTCCTGACCTTTGATCAATTTTCATCTAAAATCCCAAATATCCTGCTCTTTTCACCCTTTACCGTCCTGATTGTCAACTGAAAAAGGAACTCAGGTCAAATCAGTTTTCACATGATATGGTAATGATGTATATTCGTAATTGACAAGCGAACTGATAACAATCTTCATATTCAAGGTTACGAGAATGAACCGACTAGGCATCCCCCTGGCACTTATCTCTGGTCTGCTTTTTTTGATCCTGACGGCCTGCACCATGACCCAGCAACCGATCGGCAACCCTGAAAACCCTTATCCCGAATTAAATCCGGCGGTTGGTGACATTGTCCATCTACCAACCGGCGTCAAAGTCACTGCAGAGCAGATGGCTGCAGCGATCTCCGATGCCCGGATCATCTATGTCGGAGAAACCCACGACAACCCGGCTTCACATAGACAGGAGCTGCAGGTCCTGAAAGCTGTCGCAGAGCGCTACCCGGGCCAGGTCAGCCTGGGCATGGAGATGTTCAATTCCGGACATCAGGACGTTCTCGACAAGTGGGTGGCCGGCGAATTGAATGAAAAGGAGCTTCTCAAGGGCTCTGACTGGTACGACAATTGGCGGATGGATTTTGCCTATTATTCCGACATCCTGCACTACGCACGCGAAGCGAAGATTCCTGTGGTCGGCATCAACGTCAGCAAGGATCTCCGCCAAAAGGTCGGCATGCATGATCTGGCCGAACTTGACGATGAGACCCGCATGCAGCTGCCGGAAATGGATTTTGCCGACATCTACCAGAAGGCCATGACCGAAGCCATATTCGCCGGGCATGGTCAGGGTCCGAAAATGCTTGAATCCTTTTTGCGCGTCCAGACCCTCTGGGATGAAAGCATGGCGGAAAGCATCGTCACGCACATGGCTGAGAAGGGGCAAGAACATCGCATGGTGGTGATTGCCGGCGGTTATCACGTCCGTCACGGCTTCGGCATACCGAGGCGCGTTTACCGCCGCATGCCGACATCCTACGTTCTGGTCGGCAGCCTGGAGCTGGTCGTGCCGGCCGAGCTTCAGGACAAGCTCATGGATGTCGAGCTGCCGACCTTCCCGATGGTCCCCTACGACTACCTGGCCTACACGGAATACGAGAAGCTGCCCGGCGAGCGCGTCAAGCTCGGCGTACGCATGCAGGATGAGGAGGGCAAGGTGGTTGTCGAAGCCGTCGTGCCGGACTCGGCGGCCGCCATCGCCGGCGTTGCAGAGGGGGACATCGTCGTCGCACTCGACGGTGCTGAAATCAAGGAGAACTTCGACCTCATCTACGCCGTCAACCAGCATGTCAGCGGCGACCGGTCCAAATTGACGATTGAGCGCGGAGGTGAACGCCTCGAACTGGAGGTGACGTTTATCCCCCTGCCCATGACGATGAAAGAGCCACGGCAAAGGGAAATAAAAAAGGCGACCGTTACCTTTTAATCATCATTGCGGATGAAATCAGGTAACTGTCGCCGATTTAAGTGCTTATCAATCTTTTGTCGCGCCTCGCACTTCGCGCCTCACGCTACAAACCTTTAGGCCTTCCCGGCACTCCCCAGCACCGTCGCGTTCTTGTGCTTGAGCAGTTCGGTCAGCTCCTTGCGCGCTGCGCCGAGGTACTTGCGCGGATCGAATTCGCCCGGGTTCTTGGCCAGGTACTCACGGATCTTGGCGGTCACGACCAGGCGCCCGTCGGAATCGATATTGATCTTGCAGACCGCGCTCTTCGCGGCCCTGCGCAGCTGGTCCTCCGAGACGCCGATCGCGCCTTCCATCTTGCCGCCATACTGGTTGATCAGGGCGACGTAATCCTGAACAACGCTCGAGGCGCCGTGCAGAACGATCGGGAAGCCCGGAATCCGTCTTTCAATCTCTTCGAGGATATCAAAGCGCAACGGCGGCACTTCTTCGCCTTCTTTCAGTTTGAATTTGAATGCCCCGTGGCTGGTGCCGATCGAGATCGCCAGCGAGTCGACGCCGGTCTTCCTGACGAAATCCTCGACCTCCTCGGGCTTGGTGTAGGTCGACTTTTCCGCCTGGACATCGTCTTCAATGCCGGCCAGAACACCAAGCTCGCCTTCGACCGTTACATCGAACCGGTGGGCGTACTCGACGACCTTTCTGGTCAAAGCAACATTCTCGTCGTAAGAGAGGTGCGAGCCGTCGATCATAACCGAGGAGAAGCCGCTGTCGATGCAGGACTTGCAGAGGTCGAAGGAGTCGCCGTGGTCCAGGTGCAGGCAGATCGGGATAGCGGCGCCCATTTCCTGGGCCATCTTCACCGCGCCCATCGCCATGTAGCGCAGCATGGTCGCATTGGCGTAATCGCGGGCGCCCTTGCTGACCTGGATGATGACCGGCGAGCGGCTCTCGGCACAGGCGGTGACGATCGCCTGGAGCTGCTCGAGATTGTTGAAATTGTAAGCCGGGATGGCATAACCACCGTCAACGGCCTTGGCAAACATTTCACGGGTATTGACCAGACCGAGTTCGGAATAGTGGACCGTATTGCTCATGTGAAGAGTTCCTCCTTATGCAGATGTTTTTGCAGCTTCTTATAACAATCATTAATACCAATTCATCCGCTGCAAGTCCAGACCAAACTCCCGCGTCAGTTGCCCTTGTTCTTTTTCTTGAAATGCTTAAAAGCAAAACCGGCGGGTCGCGTCCCGCCCGACGCCATACTTTTGTCCGGCAACAAAAGTATGCAAAAGTGCCTTCTCCTTGCGGAGGGCATCTCCTCTGCCGGATGTCTGTGACTTCAACAACCTGCTGTGATGGGGATCCGGCCCTGTGTCAAAGGGCCTGACCTTTCTGCGTGACCTACAAGAGAAAAACCTGAAAAACATCACAACCGATACAACTCTCAACAAATGGAGAGGCTCTCAAGAGCCTCGGCTCCTGCGGGGGAAGCGTAGCCTTTTGATCGTTTAGAACAGTTCTGCATTGAAGTTGCCGCCACTCCGAGCCAGACATGCCCAGCGCAGCGCAGGCCCTTTTCTGCTTACTCTTTTGGGCCAGCAAAAGAGTAAGGCGCAGTCGGGGGGCGCAACCCCGGGTTTTGCTTTTGTCTTTGAATTCCAGAGTACAACGAAAAAGGGCAACAGATGAACCATCTGTTGCCCTTGTCTGAATCAATGAATCGCTGCAGTCAGCCACCGGGTCAATCTCACCATCCCCCTCCCTGGCCGTGACCACGCAGGCGTCGCCTTATTCCTTGACGGCCACCACGACAAAGACCGGGTTAAAAGCCTCGAACATCTTGTAATCGGTCAGTGGCCGGGTCCGTGCGATATTGACCGAAGTGACTTCCAGCTCATAACCGGCGTTCTCAAAAAACTCGGTCGCCGCGGTCAGGGTGTCAAGGGTGGCCGAATTGAGCACGACGCGTCCGCCGGTCGCCAATCGGCCATCGACAGCTTCGAGGATCTTCCACAAATGGCCACCGGAGCCGCCGATGAACACCCGGTCGGGGTCTGGCAGGTCGTCGAGGCAATGCGGAGCTTCTTCCTCGACCAGGGTGATGTTGCGGGAGTTGAACTTCTGCAGGTTTTTCTTCAGATACGCCAGGCATTGGGGATTGCGTTCCACGGCAAAAACCTGACCGTTCGGCATCAGGTGGTCCGCCTCAATGCTGACCGAACCGGAACCGGCGCCGATATCCCAGAGAATCATGTCGTGACGCAGGCGCAGCTTGGCCAGGCTCACGGCCCGAACCTCTTCCCTGGTGATCAGCTTCTTGACCGTTGCAAAATCCTCGTCCGGAATCCCCAGGCAGGGGCCGGCGCCATCGCCACCGGCTTCATACTCCTTGATCAGGATCAGGACATTCAGCGGCGCCGCCGCAAGGTCAAGCAATGCCTTGAGGTCGGTACGGGTGATCGCCTCTTCCGACGTGCCGAGATTTTCACAGAGGTAGGCCGTGTAGCCATCACGCCCGCGTTCGATCAGTTCGGTGGCAATCGCCGACGGCGTGTTGACTGCGTCGGTCAAAATCGCAATCTTGTCATGGGCGACAACCTGGTCAACCGTGCCTTTCATCCCCCGGCCTTCGGCCGAGACAAATACGGCATCGTCCCAGGGTTCCCGGATCTTGGCAAAAGCATACTGGACCGAGCTTACATTCGGCACGAATTCCAGTTCTGCATCAGGCAGGTTTCGCAGCAGGTAGCGGCCGATGCCAAAGAAGAGAGGGTCTCCCGAGGCAAGCACGACAGCGGCCCCTTTGGCTGCGGCCAGGCACTCCACAACCGGAGCCAGATTGGCTTCGATCACCAGGGTTTCGCCGTTAAAGTCCGGAAACAGCGCCAGTTGTCCGGCGCCACCGATCAAGATGTCCGCCTGCTCGACAATTTCCAGGGCCCTGCGACTGAATCCCTCCTGGCCTTCAATCCCGGCGCCGATGACATGGATTGTGTTCATTTGCCTGCATCCTCCTGGAGATGGCTGCTGAAGAAAAATCATTCCCGATCACAGGGATGACACCCTGCGAGCAGTCTGAAATCAAATCTATACTCGTTCCCTGTGGCCTCGTCAACCCCGCTCTGTGCGAGCAAGACGCCGATCTCGTCAGGGATTCTGGTGTGCAGTACCGTTCAGAAGCCTGACAACCGAATGTCCATCATCCAGGTAATCAATGATGTTCAGGCAACCGTAGTCCTGCTCAATGGAAAACGCCTGCTCCAAGGCGGCACCGATTGCATCGAGCAAAACAATCCGGTTGACGCCGCCATGCGCCACCAGGGCGACATCGCCATCCGGATGCTTTGCAAAGATACGCCTGATCACCGGTCGGATACGGTCCGCAGCATCCTGCAGGCTTTCCCCGCCCGGCACCTGGTAATTGGCCAGGTCCTGCAGACGCTTCTGCCAGTCGTGCGGGTAAGCCTCCTGAAGCTCGACCCATGTCCGCCCCTCCCAGTCGCCGAAATTAATTTCGCGCAGGGCCTCTTCCGCAACCACGACCAGACCGTGACGATCGGCGATCAAGCGGGCACAATAGCGACTGCGATCCAGGTCGCTGGAGTAGACTGCGTCCAAAGCAATGCCAGTCAGGCAGGCGCAGACCCGTTCAGATTGCTCTTTGCCAAGCCCGGTCAGGGGAACGTTGGTCTGACCGTTGTAGCGTTTCTCCTGGTAACCTTCAACCTGGCCGTGGCGCACCAGGTAAATACGTGTACGTTGCATCGACAAGCCCTAACAGGTTGTTGTCATTGAAAAAATTTTATTGCAGAGCGGCCGCAATCAATTCCCAGACTTCATCATACCCCTGGCGGCTCAGCACCGAAAAAGGCGTCAAGAGATTCGCAGAGAGCCCTGTACTGCCGGCGATTTTTGCCATACGCCGCTGCAACTGGTTACGGCTGATCTTGTCAACCTTGGTCACCACCGGAATCGTCGGGATTTCATTCTCTTCCAGCCAATCCAGGAATTGCAGATCTTCGCTGCTGGGATCGCGACGGACATCGAGCAGCCAGACGACAGCTTTCAGCGTTGACCGCCCATGCAGATAACCGTGCACCATCGGTTGCCATTGTTCACGCACCGAACGCGGCGCCTTGGCGAAGCCGTAACCCGGCAGATCAACAAAATACAGTGTTTCATTGATGGCAAAAAAATTCAGCAACTGGGTGCGCCCGGGAGTTGAGGACGTGCGAACCAGCCCCCTGCGGTTAAGCAGGCAATTGATCAGGCTGCTTTTCCCGACATTGCTACGCCCGGCAAACGCAATCTCAGGCAAGTCCGCCGGAGGACAACTTTTCAGAGCCGGGGCACTGGTGATGAAGTCTGCGCTATGGACAATCATTTAAGGGGGTTCCCGTCGTCAAGAATACGTTCTTTGGCCCGGAGCTCAACGGTCTCATCCTAACACAGTGGCTTGAAATCACCCAGCCTTCCGTTCTTTGCGCAGCTTGGTGGCCAAAGGCAAGGGAAAGTTTCTCCAACAGACAAATTAAAACGATCCTTTTTGTCCTGTTTTTGGTATGCAGTATTGCACAACCACTGCTACTGAGGTATAAATTTTAACAGGGCAGAATATGTAAAAAACATCTATCAAATTCAAGGAGGCAGTCAAAATGTTTAGCAAAAAGTTGCTCGACGCTATGAACGAGCAGATGAAAAATGAATTCCTTTCCGCCTATCTTTACATGGCCATGGGCGGTTATTTCGAATCGGAAGACCTGCCGGGGCTGGCATCGTGGATGCGCGTCCAGGCATTGGAAGAGCTCACCCACGGTGAAAAGTTCTTCAATTTCATCTGCGAGGCCGGAGGGAGAACGGACCTGCGTGCAATCGACGCACCGCAGAATGATTACAAGTCGCCTCTCGCCTGCTTCGAGTATTCACTGGAGCATGAAAAGTTCGTCACCGCCAGCATCAACAAGCTGGTGGACCAGGCCCGTAAAGACAACAACCACGCATCGGAAATCTTCCTGCAATGGTTCGTCACCGAGCAGGTGGAAGAAGAGGCAAGCTTCAGCCTGATCGTAAAAAAACTCGAGCGCATTGGCGACGATGGCAACGGCCTGTTGCGGCTCGACGAAGAACTCGCCCAGCGCACTTTCGTACCCCCTGCGGCAGGAGCCTGAGCCAGGGGTCCCAACCGGATATCGACCAGATAAGGCGGATGCTCAATCCGCCTTATCTGATTTAATGGGCGCGGGGAAAAAATTTCGTTTGGCATGTTGATGTTTTCTGGTAATATTCCCCGTCTTTGAATTCTCTAACTCTGTTTAACAACTCTGCAAAATATAAATAAAAGCTCTTGAGGAGGATGACATGTTTGACAATATCGAAGTGAAAGACGCCGTACGCCGGGCCATGCAGACCGAGAAAAACGCCATGGAATTTTATCAGCGCGGCGCGGAACTGATGAAGAACCCCGAAGCAAAGAAGGTTTTTGAACTGCTGGCCCGTGAAGAGCGTGAGCATGCCGAATGGTTCTACAATGTCTACCCCGGCGACGACATCACCGATCTGCAGGAATTTCTCAACTCCGGCGCAGACAAGGATTCGGACTGGATGAAAGAACTGGACCAGGTAAAGTCAGGGGACTTCAACGAGCGCAAAGCCATGGAACTCGCCATGGAAAAAGAAAGAAAACTCGCAGAGCACCTGCGTGCCCTGGCCGGAAAGATCGACAATGCCGAGGTTCGTACAGTCTTTGAGCAAAACGCCAAGTCAACCGACCATCATTACCAGATCATCGAGTCTGAGTACGCCCGCCTGATGGGGATGGTTCATGAGACTGACATGGATACCTTCGTGCGTGAATAAGGCACACTGACGATACATAAAATAAAGCCGGAACCCTTACGGGCTCCGGCTCAGGTTGTTGACACCCCCCGCATCTGATGTGGGGGGTGTTTTTTTATCTGGAGGGTGGAGTTTCTATGAAGCTTATGGACAACAGAAGGTTAATCTGTTGCCCTCTGTTCTTGTACTTCTTAAAAGCTTAAAAGCAAAACCGGCGGGTCGCGTCCCGCCCGACGCCATACTTTTGTCCGGCAACAAAAGTATGCAAAAGTGCCTTCTCCTTGCG
>CAVQRZ010000013.1:0-13946 GCA_963715335.1 uncultured delta proteobacterium | reverse complement strand
TTAAAGGCTCGGCGATCTCGACCGTGCGACCGATCTGGTCGATCAATTCGCGGCAATATGCATTAGCGGGGGTCAAAAACAGCAGAGACAATATCAAAACAAGAAGCATTCTCATATTGATTCACTAAAACTTGAAATCAGCACCTACAATAAAATTTATTTTGGGAGAAGGATACAAGCCCACAATGGGGGAGCCATCAAGGTAATCATTACCATAATCAACCCCATATTCTGAGTACTCTTCGTTAAGTAGATTGTTAACCGCAAGATATACTCTGCCTGTCTCTAGGAGATAAGACAGCTGGCTAGTCACGTAGAAATAATCTTCTAAGTGTCCTTTGTCGTTATCAAAATCCGAGATATGGCGTCTCTCTCCAACATAGAGGCCATTGATTCCCAACTGTATTCTATTGTCAAAAGTTTTCTGAACTCCCAAGTTCAGCTGATGTTTTGGAACATTTGGCAACTCTTTGCCATCAAATTGACCACCGTCAATCTCGGTATCCCTAAAGGTGTAACCGCCATTGAACATGATGTCACGAACAACCGTGGAGAACGCCAATTCAAAACCTTGACGGATAGTGTCTCCATCCAAGTTTTCATTAACATATGTCACCGGGTTGAGAAAAATCTCATCTTCTGTTTTGACATAAAACAAATTAGCCTTAAGTGCCGTATCTATACCCAACTTCAGCCGCATACCGATTTCAACATCATTGGAATTTTGGGCGTCCAAATGCGCGTCAAAAGTATCGTAAAACAGGTTGTAAAACTCATCCAAAACAGGCGTCCGATAGCTTTTTGCATAACTGGCATATACCGAAGAACTTTCAGATATCTTATAAGTGCCGCCAACAGTAAAGAGATCCTCATCTATCGTCTTTGAGTTCTTCTCGCTGCCATTTATCCAATCAAACTCGAACCTAGCACTTTCCTTTCTGAGGCCACTCGAAATTGACAACATCTTATTTACAGCGATATCTGCATGCGCATAATAGCCATAACTTTCTTTGCTCAAATCTCGCTTATTTGCCCCCGTAAAGTTATCTGTAAAAATATCCTCATCATCCTTTTGATAGTCGAATCCAAACAAAATTCTAGAGTCAAAACCAAACAGATCTTTAGCCAAAACCAACTTTGGAGAAACGGCTACCGTATCAATCTCCGTCTTCCCGGTAGTGCCAATAGAGTCATAGGTGAAATCTGCCTCACGATTGCGCATTGAAGCATCAATATCGAGAGAAACATTATCAGTCAAAAAATATTGAGTACCACCTTGAAGATACCAGTCATCTGTTTCAACTCGGTCATCCGGAGCAGTGGTTGACCTGCGAGACACCCCACTGTCAAGTGCAGACTTGTACAGAGCTGCTGGCTGCCCAGTATCATCTTCGTGATAACCTGTATTTAATCGAAGAGAAAGATGATCAGAGATTTCATAATTCAGGTTCGCGCCCACATTTTTAGATTCTGTATCACTATTATCACGATACCCATCAGAGGTAAGATAATTACCGTTTACAGCCATCGACAATTTTTCTAAACCGGCATTTACAGATGCCGAGCCCTGAAAAGTATCATAGCTACCGGCATATGACCCCACACCACTAGAGAATCCTTCAGCACCACCTTTAGTGATGATATTGATAACGCCTCCAGTAGCATTGTCACCATAGAGGACGCTACCTCTACCGCCGCGAACAATCTCAATACGCTCAACACGATCTTTTGGGATCAGGACCCAATCAACACCACTCAAATCAGCTTGATTGATACGTCTACCATCAACAAGCACCAAAGTGTTCAATGAAGCTGTTTCACCAAAGCCTCTCAAGTCAACAGTATAGTTGCGACCGTTCCCGGCGATGTCGTTCACCAATACACCTGGAATCGTTCTCAGCAATTCTGGGACATTCTGAGCTGCGGATTGTTCAATTTCTTCTTCTGTGATGACCGTCACATTAGCGGGCACCCTGGAGAGAGATTCCTCCTGTCTGGTCGCCGTAACGACAACCTCATCCATCACCGCCGCCGACGAATCGTCTCCCGCCGCAATCGCCGACCCAGCTACCAGCAAACCCAACAACACCAACATCAGACTTCTGTACATACCCACACTCCCGTGACAAGGGACCGGGGCCATAAAAAATCCCCGGTCAATATAAAATTGATCCGGGGATTCCCTGTATCTCCACGAACTCTCGGCAACCACCCCGTGACCGCGGGGGCAGCAACTCAAATCTCTTCAGACAGGTCTTCTGACTTCCGGTTCGTCCTACTGATCGCGCCTTCCCGACAAGTGGTGTCAGTGGCTTGTGTAGCGATGTTCGTCCCCGGTCACAGCGGCGGGCCCGTCCCGGATTTACACCGGGTTCCCTTTTGTCCGGTTTCGCAACGGATCGCTACACCGGTCAAGCCTTGCGGCATCTGAAAATGTATGGCGCAACCTTACCCGTTGTTTCCGGACAAAGTCAAGAATCGCCTGGCTGGAACCGCCAACATTTATGTGGCCGTCGTCAGACGATGACAATTGTCTGCCCGACCGTCAAAAACTCGAATAATACTTGTGAAGCGTTAAAGATTGATTAACATTACCTGAGCAGCAGCTTGCTCAACTTAACAACCAGTCAAGGAGACTTAACATGTCAAAGATAAAAGGGACGATCGGCATACTCACCGGGGGAGGAGATGTCCCGGGCCTTAACCCGGCGATCCGGGCGTTGACAGTGCGCGCCCTTAGAGATGGATACAGGGTTCTCGGCATCCGGCGCGGCTGGGCCGGACTGGTCGACCTGGTTCCCGACCCGCATGCCGACAACAGCAGCTGCGTACAGGAGCTGACCGAGGAGATTGTCAACCGCGCAGGCCGCACGGGCGGGACTTTTCTGCATACCTCGCGGACCCGTCCAAGCCACTTGCCGATCACCAATGTCCCGGTCCACCTGCAGGATACTTACCGGGAAACGATCAACGACGTCACGCCACAGATCCTGAAAAACATCGACTTCCTCGGCCTGGACTTCCTCATCCCGATCGGCGGCGACGACACGCTCAGCTACGGACAGCGCCTGCATGAAGAGGGGGTCAAGGTGGTCGCCATTCCGAAGACCATGGACAACGACGTGCCTGGCACCGATTACTGTATCGGCTTCTCGACCTGTGTCACCCGGACGATCGAACTGACCCACCGGCTGCGCACCAGCGCCGGGTCCCATGAACGCTTCCTCGTCCTCGAAGTGTTCGGTCGCTATGCCGGGTTCTCGGCGATCCTGCCGACCATGGCCGGTGCCGCCGACCGCTGCGTCATCCCGGAACACGCTTTCGACATGGAGCAGCTCTGCGACCTGCTCAGCTACGACCGTCGCAAACATCCGAGCAACTACTCGGTGGTCCTGATCTCTGAAGGCGCGACCATGACCCATCACGACGGCATGCTTTACGAGGGGGAAGAGACTGACCAGTACGGTCACAAGAAGCTTGGCGGGATAGGCGACCAGGTCGCTGCACAGCTGAAGGAGCTCTCACCGAAATTCAATAACGGTCGCCGGGTCAACGTCCTCAGCCAGAGGCTGGGCTACCTGGTACGTTGCGGAGACCCCGACGCGATGGATTCGATCGTGCCGATGGCCTTCGGCAACCTCGCCTTCGACATGGTCCTCGCCAACACCTCGGGACGCCTGATCAGCCTGCACAACGGCTGTTATGACACCGTGCCGATCGAGGTGGTGACCGGCCGCAAAAAAGTCGTTGATATCAGCAAGTATTACGACACCGAGCGTCTACGGCCGAAATACGAGTCGTTCCTGCGCCTGCCGACCTTTATCATGACCAGCGACATTTAAATTCAACCACCTGCTCTTGTGTATTGGTTGGTCATTGCAACGGCAGCAGATTCACAATCTGTTGCCGTTATATTTAGCTTGCCGGTTGCAGGATGTCTCCTCAGTATGATCCTGCCACACCATATTGAGAGCTGTGCGGCGAGGCCCCATGTAACGGGCCGGCTCGTCTCCTCTGTTGTTTTTGGAAGTCATATACTCCTCGCGAACGTATATGCCCTCCGCTAGGAGAAAGGCGTTTTTTGCTTCCTTTTTGTCGCCGCTTGGACAAAAAGGAAGGCGTCCGGCAGTACGCGAACTGCCGGTTCTGCTTATTGTCCTCCGAAATTTAGGGACAAAATCAAAGCAGGACCCGGGGGACGCGACCCGCCGGTTTTGTTTTTAAGCATTTCCAGAAAAAGAAATAGTGCAACAGATTAACCATCTGCTGCACTATGATTTAGAGAAACTCCGCATCACGTGCGAGGTTTGTCAGCAACCTGAGGCCAGACGGCTGACTGCCGTCTGGCCTATTTATTAGCAGTAGCTTTTTGCCGGACAACCTCGAACAAAGCCACGGCACTTGCCGAAGCGGCGTTCATTGACGCGACAGCGCCGCTCATCGGGATTTCCAGCAGGCCATCGCACAGCTGGCGGGTTCGCTGACGCAGGCCCTCGCCTTCGCCCCCGATGACCAGGGCAAGGTGGCCGGACAGGCTCGAGGTAAACAGGGGCTGCGCCGCTTCGCCGGCAGCCAGGCCGTACACCCAGAAGCCGCTCTTCTTCAGCGTCTCGATGGCCCTGGCCAGGTTGGTCACCTGGCAGACGGCGAGATGTTCCACCGCACCGGCCGATGCTTTGTCGACAACGTTGGTGATCCCGCAGCTGCGGTCTTTGGTGATCACCACAGCCTGACAACCTGCCGCGTCGGCGTTGCGCAGAATCGCTCCCAGGTTGTGCGGGTCGGTGATCCCATCCAGTAGCAGGAAGAACCCGTCCTGGCCGGACGCCTGCCAAGCGGTCAGAAGATCCTCAAGCTCGCTGTAGGGGAATGGCTCCATACTCATCACCACCCCCTGGTGATGGGGCAGCCCGGCGAGTCGGTCAAGATCCTGACGACGGCGTTGTCGAACCGGCACCTCACAATCCTTTGCCAGGGCCAGGACTTCCTCGATGCGCTTGCCGCCGGCTTTCTCGTCGACAAACAATTCGACCGGTCGACGACGACCGCGCAAAGCTTCTTTGATGGGGTTGATGCCGTAGAGATAATCTAGGTTCATGCTATGGTCCCTGAAACCTTTTCCGTGCGTCGACTTCGGCCCGATGCTGAATGACACACGGCGTGAATTTAAACTGGGCCAGACTGATGCGCGGCAAGACCAGAAGGGTTGCGCAAACAACAGGCTCCTTCCTGCATGGCCCGGGACGTGACAATCCGCAGCGCGATCGCTCGGCAGGCCTGTCACACTCAACAGCCACCCAAGCCATCATAAGCTACTGGTCAACGGTGACAGAGTGACAGTTGCTCTCTGGTGCTTTACCGCGTCTCTCACGTGAGACCTCGACCTCATCCGGCGCAGGGTGATCAGCCCGGTTGCACCCGATCAGGGCCTGGATACCGTACCAGCCCAACGCTCCTTCCTCTGCAATGTCGGATAGCTCTTCCAGGGCCGTACGGTTGTCGTACTCTCCCGTCCGGTAAGGCCGGGAAGATATCAGGGCGTCATAGACATCGCAGGTAGCAACCATTTCCACCAGGGGGCTCACCGCGGCAAGGCCTCTCGGGTAACCTGAACCGTTGCATCGTTCATGATGGTTGAGGGCAACATGCGCCGCCGGATGGCGATGATCTCCAAGGTAATAACTGAGCAACACGAAACCGGCCACGGCGTGAAATTCAAGGGATTGGCGCTCCCGGCGGGTCAGGGGAGTCTTTTTTTGCAGGATGTCGGAGGGGATCGACAGTTTGCCGACGTCGTGAGTCGGCCCGACCAGCAGGATATTCCTCTCTGCCATTGTGTTTGGGTAGCATTTTTCCATCATGAAAGAGGTCAGAGCGAAAACGACCAGTGAGTGGCGATAGGTATAGAAGTCGCTTTGCTTGAACATGTCCAGCGCGGTCAAAAGGGGCTGCGGAATCGGTATCTCACCGAACGGCCTGAGATGGTCCCGAACCCCGTCGGCGCCGCCAAAAACAAACGCGTAGGGATCATCGCTCATGAAGCGTTCCATGTCCGCCAGGACCTTGTCGTGCTGGAGCAGGCAGCTGGACTTGAACTGCCTCAGCCGTCCCCGCCTGGCGATATCACTGATGATCGCCTCGTCGAGCAGGAGCCCCGCAGGGAGGAGCTCCACGCCATCCAGATCCCTGATGGCAAAAGCTAACGTGATATCGAGTGCATTGATGTCACTGGTTATTGATGCTTCTGATATGCCATAATTCACGTGACCCCCCTAGATTAGATGTAATCGGCTACTCCAATCCTGCCCGTTCAGATCAGCTGCGAAATTATCTCTGTCTCCTTACCCCGATGCCGGATCACGACTTGTTGACCGACGTGGTCTGATCCGTGGTTGAAATGCAGTCTTTCCCCTCCGCTTTCGACTTGAACATCAATTGGTTGGCCAGATCGACAAGCTGAGTGAACGATTGTTGGCCATCGCCGGGAAAAGTTGCAATCCCGGTACTGATTGTGATCTGTTGCTCGCCCATCCCCTTGTACCGAAACGAACTGATACTTAAACTGATCCGGCGCGCCAGTTCCAGTGCCCCGGCGGTTTCCGTCTTGGGCAGCAGGATCACGAATTCCTCACCGCCGTAACGTGCCGCAATATCGATTTCCCGTACAAACTCCCTGATCATCACCCCAATCTGCCTGATCACTTCGTCGCCACGAATATGGCCATATTTATCGTTGACCAATTTGAAGTCGTCGATGTCGAAAAAAATCAATGACAGCGACTCATGATGCCGGACCGCACGGGAGAATTCTTTCTCGAGCCGCTCATAAAAATGTCGATGGGTAAAAAGCTTGCTCAACCCGTCGCGAATCGCCATCTCTTCGAACAGGTCCTTGGCGGATTTCATCGACTCGAAAAGGGTCGCATTCTCCAGCGCGTTTGCAGAGATATTGGCGACCAGATGAGTAAGCTTGCTGATCCGTTCGGAGATACCGTCTTTCAATTTCATTGTCGTGCGCAGGAAAAGGGTGCCGATAACGGCCTCTTTCTTGATGATTGGCATAACGATGAGCGAATTGAGATTCAAAGCAGCAACATGCTGGCGAACCGGCTCCATCAGTGGGTCGAGCTTGACATCGTTGACGATTACCGCTTTGTGAGTCTCTATCGCCTTGCGTATTTCCGGATAGCGATTCAAATCCAGCCTGAGTTCATTGTTTTCCTGCAGGTTGTTGCAGGCCTTGACGGTAATTTCATTGCCATTGCAGACACTGATAATTGAACACCGTTCGACTTCAATAACATCAGCAATCTTTTCCACGACAAATCGCAGAATTTTCATCGGATTGCGCAACACGGTGACAATGTCATAGAGCTCGAGCAGCATCTGCAGATCACGCCGCTCCAGTTCGTTGTAATAGTTCTTGTACAGAAGGTGCGCATCGACCCTCGCCAGAACTTCCGGAGGGTGGACCGGCTTGGTAATATAATCGTCGGCGCCGGTCTGCAGGCCGAGCAGGATCTCTTCGCGATTGGTATGGGCGGTAATCAGGAGCACCGGGATGCGTTTTGTCTGCTCGGTCTCCTTGATGATCCTGCAGACTTCAATGCCGTTCATGCCCGGCATTTCGATATCGAGGATCACGAGATCCGGGGTCTCGCTGAAGACCAGGTCGAGAGCCGTTTGGCCATTGTCAGCCTCAAGCGTTATGTAACGGCACGCCAGGGCATCATGAAGAATTTTCCTGATAAACTTATCGTCATCGACAATCAGGACCTTGTCCATTGTCATCCCCTGGCCCTCCAATTGGCAAGCTATCTCTCGCATTTTGCCCACTATTCATCTTTAGGTATACGGTTGGTCACGATTGACCAGAAGCCGTTTTTCATAACCACGTGAGAACACGTCCCGCAGCACGCTTTATCTCGCCAAACAGCACCGACACGTTCAAGGAGCACTGTTTTGCCTGCGACAGCCTTTTTCATAGGTGTTGCAATGGCCGCATTCTCAATAATCGACCTGGAGCCACTACGTCAGGAAGAATTTCGCTGGCAGGCCAGGAGACCATGTTTTCTGAAGACATTCCCCATAACCCCTCCCATTTAATCTTCGACAACAAGATGCAAAAAACGTGCAAAGTTAAGGCGACAGAGAGATTTTATTCGTCCAGAGCTGCCTGCATTTCCTGCAGGATCATACCGGCCGCCAAGGCAGGATCCGCCGCCGCAGAGATTGGCCGTCCGATCACCAGGTAATCGGCCCCTGAGCGCAGGGCCTCTCCGGGGGTCGTCACGCGCTTCTGATCATCCTTGGCGGCGAACGTCGGCCGGACACCGGGCGTAACGATCAGGAAATCCTCCCCGCAAGCATCACGGATCAGGCCCACTTCTTGCGGCGATGCGACCACGCCGTCCATGCCGGCATCTTTGGCCAGCCTGGCGAGCTTGGGCACCATGACCTGTACGGGCCGATCGATGCCGACCCCGCGCAGGGTCTCTTCATTCGACGAGGTGAGAATCGTCACCGCCAGCAGGATCGGGCGGTTCGGATTGCCGCGCGGACACTCCTTGTCGATTTCAGCCACCAGCTTCGCCATCATTTCAAAGCCGCCCAGGGCATGAACGTTGAACATCCTGACCCCAAGCCGCAGGGCCTCGAGACCGGCCATGGCCACGGTATTCGGAATGTCATGGTATTTCAGGTCGAGGAACACATCACTGCCGCCATCCTGAACCAGGCGGACCACATCAGGGCCACACCGGGTAAAGAGCTGCTTGCCGATTTTGAAGACCCCGACCTGTTCCTGCAGCTTTTCAACCCAGTTGCGGGCATCTTCCAGGCTGTCGACATCAAGAGCGAAGATCAATTTTTGTTTGGCACTATTCATCACGGTTTCCTATCAGGTCCCGGACTCTCTGCGAGACGTCCTGGACGCGCTTGATCAGTTCGGCAGAGTCTACGGCGCCAAGCTCACGGCGAGCGGCGATGCATTCCATGTAGACCAGTTCGCTGAGGGACTCGGAGAGCAGGCGTAGTTTGTCACCTTCCTCGAGGCCAGCCAGGTTGGCAAGTATACGGCCGCCATCTATCGAGCCGTCTTCCTTCAGTGCGGTTTGTCTGAACACGTACGAGAACGGTTGCGGCAGGTCGCGCAGGAATCGCGAAATCTCCTCACGGAACTGGGGGTTCTTGGCCGAGACCACGCCGTGCATGGCCACCAGGACACCGTTGAAGATCTTGACCACTTCACCGAGGACTCCCTCGACGGCGACAGTCGGGGCCTCTTCCATCTTCACCACGCCGCGTTCAACCAACTGGCTGAGCAACCTCAGAGCATCGAATTCACCGGACCCTGAACGACGCAACAGCTCGCTGACATCGCTGACCCCCGACTGGGCCAGGGCGACCATTCTCTGAGAGATGCTGTCAAGGTCATTGGGGACCTTGCCGGTGGCCACCGGCATAGCGTCGAGCGACTTGATCTTCTGAATGTACAAGGCCCGCTCATCAACCCGTCTTAACCCTTCCATGATCAGATTCTGGGTGGTCATGGAAAGCCTGACGACCTGGTTTTCATCCGGCTTGATATTGGTGTACAGATAGGAGCCATCATGAAAGGCAAACAGGTTGTAGGTGATCGTCTCCACCTGGTTTTTGGTCGCGGCCCAGAGATCCTGGGAAGTGATGATCCCCTGGTCGACCAGGATCTTGCCCAGCGGGATTTCGCCGTTGGCAAACTGGCGGGCGCCCTGCAGAATTTCCCGATCGAATTTGCCGAGGCTGTAAAGTATTTCGCCGATCTCCTCTTCCGGAAAGTTGCTAGTTGCGTAGACGATCTCACCTTTCTGGAAATAAAGGCCCTTGCTGCCCCCTGACAGCTCGAACTGCAACAGCCCTGACTTGCGGAACATGTTGAAAAACGAGAGCAGGTCAACAATGCCGACTTCCCCGACCAGGCCGGTCATCAATACCTTGTCGGCACTTGCCGCAGATTCCAGCAGCAGATGCTGGCCGGAACAGGAGGACAGCCTCAACGGCTGGTCACCCAGCGATTTCAAAGCCGTCGACGGCAGCAGCAGCTTGCCGCCCTTTTCGATCCTTATCTCGCTCACCGCTCTACGCCCCCATTGAAGCGGACAAGGCGGCACGCACCTGGGCAACGATCATTTCTGCGGCGCCAGCGACCGGCAGCATGGAGTTCTCGCCAGAGCGTCGATCTTGCAGTTCAAAAGACTGCTCTTTCAGCCCACGGGCGCCGACCGTCACACGCAGCGGGATGCCAAGCAGCTCGGCATCCTTGAATTTGCTCCCCGGACGCTCATCTCGATCGTCGAGCAGAACCTCCAGGCCTTCAGCGAGCAGCTGTCCATACAGTGTTTCCCCGGCACCGAGGACGGTCTCATCATTCGGGTTGAGCAGGGTCACGATCACCTGGAACGGCGCCAGCGGCATCGGCCAGATGATGCCGTTCTCGTCGTGGTTCTGCTCTATCGCTGCCGCCGCAGTCCGGCCGACACCGATGCCGTAGCAACCCATGACCAGCGTTCGTTCCTTGCCCTGGCCATCAAGGACCGTGGCATGCATTGCGTCCGAGTACTTGGTCCCGAGTTTAAAGACGTGGCCGACTTCAATGCCGCGCCAGGTCTCCAACCGACCGTTACAGCGCGGACAGGGGTCGCCGGCCTGCGCCTCGCGCAGGTCGACAAAAGCCTCAACCTGAAAATCCCGACCGTGGTTGGCGCCGGTCAGGTGGAAATTCTCCTCATTGGCGCCAAGGCCGAAGTCACTCAATATCGCCAGGGCCTGATCGGCCAGGACACGGCAGGTCAAACCGATCGGTCCGGAGAAACCGGTCGGGGCACCGGTCAGCTTCCTGACCAGCGCTTCGTCGGCCATCTGCAGGTGGTTGCAGCCGAGGAAGTTGCACAGTTTGACCTCATTGAGCTTGTGATCCCCGCGCATCAGCACGGCGATGTTCTCTTCACGCTCGTTCTGCAGCATCAGGGTCTTGACCATCTTCTGCGGATTTTCATTCAGGAACGCGGCGACATCTTCAATGCTTTTCAGATTTGGTGTCGCGACCTTGCCCAGCTCCATGGCCGGGGCCGGGGCTTCCCCGACCGGGGCACGCAGTTCGGCCTTTTCGACATTGGCCGCGTAGTCACAGCTATTGCAGGAGACAATGGCGTCCTCGCCGGTTTCGGCAAGGACCATGAATTCATGGGAGAAACTGCCGCCGATCGCTCCGGAGTCCGCTTCAACAGCGCGAAATTCCAGGCCGCAGCGCATGAATATCCGCCGATAGGCGTCATACATCTTTTTGTACGAAAGATCCGCGCCGGCGTCATCGATATCGAAAGAATAGGCGTCTTTCATGATGAATTCCCGGCCGCGCATCAGACCGAAGCGTGGGCGGATCTCGTCACGGAACTTGGTCTGGATCTGGTAGAGATTCAGCGGCAGCTGGCGATAGGAGTTCACCGTGCCACGGACGATTTCCGTCACGACTTCTTCGTGGGTGGGACCGATACAGAAATCGGTCTCCTTGCGGTCCTTGAAACGCAGCAACTCCTTGCCGTACTGCTGCCAGCGCCCTGATTGTTGCCACAAATCAGCAGGGTTGACTGCAGGCATCAGCAATTCAATGGCGCCGGCGCGATTCATCTCTTCGCGAACGATATTCTCGACCTTGCGGATCACCCGCAAGCCGAAAGGCAGGTAGTCATAAATACCGGCCGCCACCTTGCGGATCATACCGGCCCGGGCCATTAACTGGTGGCTGACGACTTCAGCATCACCGGGAGTTTCTTTCAACGTCGGTAAAAAGTACTGGGAATAACGCATCGGTCAACCTCTGAATAAGAGAATAACCCTCTCACAGTTGATTAGAGAAGGCCTCTGAAATTAGCCTATTTCGAGGGGGATTGCAAGTTGTGATGCAGGCTCAGGGCTTACGGTCTTCGGCCAGGGACAAGGCTTCTTCGACGAGGGCATCGGCAAGTTCGGCCTGCGGCACCTTGCGCACCACTTGACCTTTGCGAAACAGCAGGCCCTGGCCCTTGCCACCGGCGATACCGAGGTCCGCTTCGCGCGCTTCACCGGGGCCGTTGACCCCGCAACCCATAACCGCGATCGTTATGCGCATCGGCAAGCTGTGCAATCGCCGCTCGACTTCTTCGGCAATCTCGATCAGATCGATTTCGCAACGACCGCAGGTCGGGCAACTGATAAACACCGGGCCGCGTTCGCGCAGTTCGAGACTTTTCAAAATCTCCCAACCGACCCGTACCTCTTCGACGGGATCCCCTGTGAGTGAGATCCGTAGCGTGTCGCCGATTCCGTCGTAGAGCAGGGCGCCGAGGCCCACGGCGCTTTTGATCGTGCCGCTCCAGGTCGTCCCGGCCTCGGTGATCCCGATATGCATCGGATAATCGACCTGCTCGGCGAGCAGACGGTAGGCAGCAACGGTGCGCTGCACATCAGAGGCCTTGAGGCTGACCTTGATCTCGCGATAACCCAGCTCTTCCAGGATACGGATATGGGAGAGCGCGCTGGCCACCATCGCTTCAGCGGTCGGGTGGCCGTACTCTTCCAGCAATTCCTTTTCCAGCGATCCGGCATTTACCCCGATACGGATCGGCACAGCGCGCTCGGCGCAGGCCTTGACGACCTCTTCGACCTTCCAGCGTGCACCGATATTGCCGGGGTTGAGCCGCAAGCCAGCGACCCCTGCCTCCAGCGACATCAGTGCCAGACGGTAATCGAAATGAATGTCGGCAATCATCGGCAACGGGCTCTGGGCGCAGATCGCCTTCAAGGCTTGCGCTGCCGCCTGATCGGGAACGGCACAGCGCACGATTTCGCAACCGGCTTGAGCAAGGGCCGCTATTTGCGCACCGGTCGCGGTAATATCACGGGTATCGGTATTGCACATCGACTGCACCGAGATCGGCGCGTCACCACCAACCGCCACATTGCCGACCTGGATTTTGCGTGTCCGACGTCTCAAATGGCCACCCTAAAAGACGAAACAAACCCTGGAAAACAATTAACGCAAAGTAAAGCACTGAAAGGCAAAGGAAAGTCGCAAAGCGATCAAAACCTTTTAAAGCTGGTTCTCTTAGCGCCCTTTGCGTCTTTGCGTTAAAAAAGAATCCAATTGCCCATGAAGATTTTCGAGTTTACGGACGTATCCGGCTACATGTCAAGCAGAGCCTGCTTGCCAACATAAAGGTTTCCATATATAGTGTGGCGAAAGTTTAATCTGGGGAGCTAAATGAAAACCATCGACTGCCGCGGCCAGCAATGCCCGCAACCTGTTATCCAGACCCGCAAAACCATGCTGGCAGAACCTGGCAGCGTGCTGGAAGTTTTGGTTGACGACCAGGTCTGCCAGGACAATGTCTCGCGCCTGGCAACGACCATGGGATACCGCATCAGGGCTGAAGAATCAGGGCCAGCGATCCGGCTTGAGCTGAGCCCGGGAGAGAAACTGCAGAGTCACGCCACCGCACCTGCGACCGGACCGAGGATTATCTTTATCGGTTCAGACCAGATGGGGTCCGGCGACCCCAAGCTCGGCCAGGTCCTGATGAAAAACTTTATCTTCACCCTGACCGAAGCAGATCTCGTCCCCGACGCCATTTACTGTGTCAACAGCGGCGTCAGGCTGACGATCGGAGGCTCCGAGGTCCTCGAACCCCTGGAGGAACTTGCCAGTCGCGGTGTCGACATCGCATCATGCGGTCTTTGCCTGGAGTATTTTGACGCCAAGGACTCCCTGGTCGTCGGCAGAGTCTCCAACATGCTGGAACTGGTGAACGCCCTGGAAGGGGCTGGCAGCATCATTCGCTTGTAGCTTTTAAGGGAGTAGTTCGTAGCCTGGTGGCGCGCTCGGTCTTCAAAACCGATGGGGGGCGTATCCCGTCCCTGGTGGGTTCGATTCC
>CAVQRZ010000012.1:0-73982 GCA_963715335.1 uncultured delta proteobacterium | reverse complement strand
CGATGGGCAACTATATCTTTCCTACCCGGAAATTGATCAAAGTGCTGCAGGAAGGGAAGAAAATCCATGCAGACCTGGATTTTGGCAAACACGTGATTCCGATGATGCTGGCGAATGACGACCGGGTCTTTGCGTACAATTTTAACGATAACGTGATCCCCGGCATGAGAGCCGAAGAACGGGGTTACTGGCGGGATGTGGGAACCCTGGATTCTTACTACGAGGCCAACATGGACCTCGTCGACGTCTCACCGCAACTGAATCTCTACAACTACAGGTGGCCAATTCTTACCAACCAGGGGAACCTGCCCCCGGCCAAGACCGTTTTTGACGATGACGACCGCCGCGGCCAGAACATCGACTCCTATGTTTGCGCGGGTTGCATCACGAGCGGCAGCACGGTCAGACGCTCTATCCTCGGTCCCCGATGCAGGATTCATAGCTACAGCCTGATCGAAAATTCCATTCTTTTCGAAAACGTCAGTGTCGGGCGTAACGTAATGATTCGCAAGGCCATCATCGACAAAAATGTGGAGATTCCGGATGGCACAAAGATAGGCTACGACCTGGCGGCGGATCGGCGCAAGGGGTACACGGTGACGGACTCCGGGATTGTCGTCGTGCCTCGTACGGACTGAATAACTGGAATGCTGGAGGAGAGAATGAAACGCGGATGGATTGGCTGGTTATGTATCGGCTGCCTGCTGGTTACATCGCAGGCTTTTGCTGCAGGTGAGATGGCTCTGGACATTTCGGTCGCCAACCCTGGCGCCAGGGTGCAGGTGGACCGGGTCGTTGAAGAGGGCAAACTGGTCATCAGTGTTGAAGATGCCGAGAAACACCCGTTGCTTGGCCTGGCGCTCAAAGATTTCATTATCAAGCAGAGCGGGCGACAAGCCACTGTGACCTCCGTGGTCCCGTTCGCCGAAGAATTTGATGTACCGCTCAATATCATATTGGTCCTTGACAATTCCGATTCGATGCAGAAACGCGATGCTGTGGAGCCGCTAAAGGCCGCTACCGAAGAGCTGCTGAAGATATTCCGACCCATCGACCGTGTCTCCTTGATCGTGTTCGACAAGCATAAGACCCTTTCTGTGGCTGGCCGCGACCTGCACGTTAACGTCCTGCAGACCAGCGATACAGGGGAAATGCGGCGGTTTTTGGACCAGGCCTATAACGGCAAACACATCACTTACGAGACCTGGCTGTTTGAGGCGATGCTGGCCGGCTACGATCTGTTGAGAAAAGTCCCGGCGGAGGAACAGAAGTTCATGGTTGTCTTCTCCGATGGTGAGGATCGGGGCAGTTCTGTGACGATCGATGACGTTGAGCAAGCAGCGCAGGGCTTGCCGCAGTTTGGTGCCTATGCCATCGATTTCATGCCTTCCGAGGAGCTGATGCCGGCACTGCAGGGATTTGCCTCGGCCAGCAACGGTGCGATCTGGAAAGCCAAGGATACTGCCGGCCTGGCCCCGATCTTCCAGGCAGTGGCAACCGATCTGCAGCGCTATTATATTGTCAATTATATTTTCACCCCCCAGGGCAAGCTCGAGTTAGAACCGGCCAGCTTGACCATCGAGGAGATCAAGACCTTCGATGCCTCGCCGATGCTCGGGCATATCTATTTTATGGAAGGTGAAAGCAGCATCCCCGAACAGTATGTGCGCATGGAGAACGCCGCACAGGTGGCGGAATTTGACGAGAGCAGGTTTGAAGACACCCTCGAGAAGTATTACCAGGTCCTGAATATCCTCGGCAAACGAATGGCCGATCACCCCGAAGCGGCAATCACCCTGGTCGGCTGCAACGCCAACGACGGTGTGGAAAAGGGCAACAAGGCCCTTTCCACTGCCCGGGCCGAGGCTGTACGCGATTATCTGCAGGAGGTCTGGGGCATTGATCCGGCAAGGTTCACCATTGAAGCACGTAACCTGCCGGCCATGCCGAGCGCCAGTCGACTGGAAGAGGGCAAGGCGGATAACCGGCGGGTGGAGGTGCTGACCGATGCGCAGGAAATTCTCGATTTGGTCCGGAGCAGGTACATTGCCTACCGGGCCGACAGTTCGTTTTTGACTATCAAGCCGGCGACCGATTCGGCCTACGGGTTTTCCCGTTGGCACGTCTTTGTGGAAAATGCCGATGGCATGGTCACGGAACGTCGGGGCGAGGGGAGTCCACCGTCGGTGGTGCTTGCTCCCCTGACGGCGAAAAGCTTCAAGGAACTGGCCGCTGGCGGCGATCTCCAGGTTACCCTGCAGGCCGAGGACCTGAAAGGGCAGATGCTGGAGGTGCCGGCATCCCCGGTGCAGGTCAACTTCATCCAGACCAGCCAGCTGCTGGCACAGCAGCAGGATTACCTGGTCCAGGAAAAATATGCCCTGATCCTGTTCGACTTCGACAGCGACTCGGTCGGTGACCGCAACCTGGCCATTGTTGCGGAGATTGTTGCCCGGATTCGCGAACTGCCCGAAGCGAAGGTGCTTATCGTCGGGCACACCGATAACATCGGCAGTGAGGATTACAACCTGAAGCTGTCCGAGCGGCGGGCCAAGAGCGTCTACGACCAGATCATTAATTATTACGGTGCTGAGGACGCGCGTATTACCTATCAGGGGGTTGGTGCCGATGTGCCACTGTATGAGAACGTCTCCCCTGAGGCCCGGGCGTTCAACAGAACGGTGACGATCCTCTTGGAATATACGGCGGGGGAGTAATCTTCCAGGCATAAGTGGCTTACTATTGAAGCGGTAACAAAGGTAGGCAAAGTAACTCATGCGTTTCGAAGGAGCTTAAAGGATGTCCAGACTGGTCGCCATCAGCCTCGTCGTTGGCCTCGGCTGCCTGTTCGCTTGTGCGCCGGTCGCCGTACAAAGCAGCGGGCCACAGGATCTGCTGCCAAGTGCCAAATGGAGTGGCGATTACCCGGTTGCCGCACTCGGGCTGTTGCCCGACGGCCAGCAGCAAAACCGGGTCGGGTATATCGGTGACGCAGCCACCTTCGCCAGGGTCTGGCAGGGCTTTATGCCGGAAGAGGCGCTTCCGGCCGTGGATTTCAAGAACGACCTGGTGGTTTTCAGCCGCAACGTCGTCTATTACAACCGCACGAATATTTTCAAGGTGGCGCTGACCTCTGGCGGCGTCGCCGAAATCCTTGCCATGGAGACCATGACGGCCATACCGGTCGAAGACCGGGCGGCGATGGCCATGGCAGTGGTCCCGCGGGCCGGCATCAAGGCGATTCGTCTGGATGAGACCACCACGGTTGCAGTCGATTGATCAGATTTGCCGAAAACAGCTGTCGTTTTTCGACCTCCAGAGCATGGACTCTTCTGCTCTGTACCGGGCTGTTGCTCGGCTGTGCTCCGTTGCAGCCGGTCGCCGCATCGGGCTCCTTGGCTATAGCGAAAACTCCGCTTGATGCAGCTTATTTGATCGATGACAGGGCCTTTACCCTTGCAGGAGGTCAGGCCACGATCGAGGCTTTCCCCGGTGCTGCGTCGAAGACCGTGATCAAGGTCGCCGGTGAGCCGGTCAGTGGCGACCTTGATGGCGACGGCGCAGCGGATGCGGCCGTGCTGCTGGTCGAGACCACCGGCGGCAGCGGGACCTTTTACCATGTTGCGGTAGCGTTCAACCGGGACGGCCATTTCGTCGGCACACGGGCGGTCTTCCTCGGTGATCGCATCGCCCCGCAGCAGTTGTCGATCCGCCACGGGGTAGTGCTTGTTGATTATGCCGAGCGTCGCCCGGAGGAAGCAATGGCAACGCCGCCATCGCAGACCGTATCGAAATATCTGGCGGCCAGAGCAGAACGGCTGGAAGAAATCATGCTGGCCGAGGGCGAAGTCATTGCGGCCGGCGAAGTGGTGATCGGCCACGAAGTGCGCAGTTTTACCCCTTGCGGAGCCGGTGACGCAGCCTGGTTGATTGGAGCATCTCCGGCACTGGCAACAATCCAGGCCTCCTACTACCTGAACATGTCCGACGCGTCACCTTACGCTCCTCTCTTCATGGTGCTCACAGGTCAGCCCGTAGATCGACCGGCTGAAGGGTTCGGCGCTGACTACCCGGCGGGTTTTTACGCCACCGAGCTGGTACACAGCCTCCCTGAAGCGTCCTGCTCTCCTTGATCAGCAGATTCCCCAGAACTCTCAAGCATGTCGTGAGTCGTTCTGGGCAAGGTTTTACCTTTCTGTTATAGTCCGATAGTGATCGTGAGCTTTTCAACACACTAGCTATGGAGTGAGAGATGCGTAAACAAGGATATTGGCTCGAGTTGTTGCTGATTAGTGTCCTCTTGCTGAGTGGATGTGCCGCAGGCAGGATGGACGATGTAGGAGAGTCCGGGTTCCTGGTTGACTACAGCCAATTGACGCCGGGTGATGGGGATCGTGCGGCACTGACGTATGTTGACCCAGATGTCGATTTCAAAAAATATGATGCCCTGATGTTCGACAGGGTCTCAGTCTGGTTGAGCCCCGAGGCCGAGACTCGTGACGTTGACCCGGCGGTGTTCAAAAAAATGTCCGATTATTTTCTCAATGCTCTGGTCGAAGCGGTCAAGGATGGCTACACGGTCGTCGACCAGCCAGGGCCCAATGTAATCCGCGTCAGGGCGGCGATCACCGATGTCGAACCTTCCGATCCGGTCGCCAAGGCCGTGAGCGTCGACAATATCGGAACCGGCGGGGCCGAGGCCGAGATCGAACTGCTCGATTCGATGAGCAGTGAGCGCTTGGCGGCCGCAGTAGACCATCGCCGGGGTGGCAAGCCCGCGTCCCGTGCTGTGTGGGAAGACACCAAGGATGCGTTCGATTACTGGGCCAAGCGCTTCCGTGAGCGACTGGACGAAGTCAGGAAGTAGTCTGAACCTGGTAGAAGCATCAAACGTTACAGATAACCCTCAATCACGGGGACCCAATGGTTTTGAAAATTGGGTCCCCGTGATTTTCAATGCTATTCCAGTTCGATGATGTAATAAAGGTCGATACCGCTCTCAACCCCCAGGTTCGATTCGATCTCCCATTTTTCAGAAAGTTTACGGCGCAGGCGAAGGCCACCGGTGCCGTTGAACAGCCCTTGTATATCGATCTCGGTGATGCCGAGCTCGGAGAGCCCGCCGCCGTAGCCGGGCAGCAACGACCCGGCGCCCATCATCAGCATATCGGCTTCCTGGCTTTCAGTTTTGATCGCACGCCCCATAAGCATGTAGCCGAGGATGTCCCGTTCGGGCATCGTCGGCCGCGAATAAAGGGTGATCACGGGTGCCTCGGCGTTGCCGGTCACCTGGACCCCTGCCAGCACATCACCGACTTCGCGTGCCGCAAAGATCCGCAGATCCGGGTTGGTGATGACCCCTCCCTGGTAGCTCAGCAGCCCTTGCCGGATCTTCAGGTTGACCCCGTGGGCACGGAACGACCCGGACACAAGTTGAATCTCTCCGCGGGCCAGGAGTTCACCGGTTGGCCCCATGGTCAAAATGCCGCCACCTGCGAGGCGGGTGTCGACCCCTCCGGATTTCACGGTGACGTCCTCACCGAGTTCCACCGTGACCTGGATATCGGTCGCAAACTCCAGTTCCTGCCGCTGTTCCTCTACCCTGACCATGACAACGTCTTTGCTGGGCTGGCGTTCAGGAACTCCCTGGCTCCCTCTGATTGCCAGTCTCGGGATCAATACCGAGCCCTCCAGGGCCAAGCGGTCCGGGGTGCCGGAGAGGACCAGGTCGGGACTGCAGGTCATCTGCAGCTCGGGAAAATCAGCCAACTGAAAGTCCTCGCCGGTTATGCTGAGGCGATAGCCGGCAAGTTGCCATCGATCAAAGAACACTTCGCCTTGTCCGGTCAGTGTGCCGGAACCGGAACGAAGGGTCAATCGGTCAACCCGCAACCGGTCTCCGACCAGTTCCGAATGCAGCTGGATATCCTCCAGCTGAATGCCTGCTGCAGGCAGGTAGGCAGCACCATCTTCGAGGCGGATTTTCCCTCGTAAATCAGGGTTTTTCCAGGTCCCCTGCACTGCCAGCTCGATTTGGGTTTCGCCCCGGAGGTCCTGCACCAGCCATGGCCCGATCGCTGAGAGAATGCCGGTCGCCTGCATTTGACCATCCACCTTGACCTGCAACGGGCCGTCCGGCTCGAACGCTGTCGGGATCCGGGCAGGAAGAGGAAGCTGCCAGGTCCCACCAAGCTTACCGTAATCCGAGAGATTCAAGGCGAAACTGCCGTTGAGACTGTCGCCGGCCCAACGCCACGCCATGGTGGCATCACGGAGCGGCAGGAGAATCTGGCCATTGTCACTGTCCCAGCTGAGCTGGCTCTGCCGAAGCTGGAGGTCCCCGTCCAGTTCAACGACTCCTTTTGGTTCCCAGCGCCCCTCGGCCCGGCTGTCGATGGTTCCGGCGACGTCAATGTCCTGAGGCAGTAAAGGTTCGAGCGCGGTCAGGCTCAGGGCATTGATCTTGAGTTCGATCTGCCCGGAATCAGGCCATGCAAGGGCTGGCCTTTGAGACGACGTCAGCTTCAATGCGGCATGGCCACCTTTCGCTCCGGAAACCCTTGCCGAGCATTGAAACTCTTTGTCATCCCAGCTTAAGTCTGCCAGCAGGCTACGAGGGCCGAGCTCCCTTTCGCCCTGCATCAGACGACCTCTCGCTGCAAGGTGCCCTTGCATCCTCTCCAGCTGGTCACCGGTGAAGGCAAAGGAGAAGCTGCCATCGCTGACACCTTCAGCCTGTGCGTCATCCAGAAAGCTGTTGAAACGCGCCAGGTTGAGCTCCTGCCACTGCAGATCACCTGCCAGGGTCTTGATCGGCCATTCCCATGCCGGCGGCCCGGGAGCGGTTGCCTTGATCCGAAGCCTTTCCCCGGCATCACTCCCGGATGCCCCGGTCAGTTGCAGACCGTCCTGTCCCCAGTCGAATTCCAGTTCGAGTGACTCAAAGGTCAGATCGTAGTGCTGAGCCTTGACCCGGCCGTGCGCGGCAAGCTGCCCTCGTATCCTTTCCAACTGCTCGCCGCCCAAAGCAAAGGAGAGGTTGCCATCGCTGACGCCTTCAGCCTGCGCGTCTTCCAGAAAGCTGTTGAAACGCGCCAGGTTGAACTCCTGCCAATGCAGATCAGCTTCCAGGGTCTTGATCGGCCATTCCCATGCCGGCGGCCCGGGAGCGGTTGCCTTGATCCGGAGCCTTTCCCCGGCATCGCTCCTGGATGCCCCGGTCAGCTGCAGGCCGTCCTGCCCCCAGTCCAGTTCCAGCTCGAGTGTCTCATAGGTCAGATCGTAGTGCTGATCCTTGATCCGACCGTGTGCAGAAAGCTGCCCTGAAATCGACCAGGGTTGTCCTGCAATCGCTATGTACTCTACACGCCCCTCGGTGCGTCCTGACAGGCTGTCGAGATCGGTATAAGGCTGCAGCCATTCGAGATCGATATCGGCCCAGCTCAGCGCAGCGCCGGCTCGGTCAGGTGCGCCCCAACTGTCTACCTTGAGCTCCAGGCGGGCGCCCTTATCGGCAACCAGGGGAAGCTTGTTGATTGTCAAGAGACCCTCATCCCAGGTTATGTCCGTCGGCGTGGGCATCGACCATCGGCCCCAAGGGGTTTCGTCGCCGATCAGTCGCTCGACCCGGCCTTTCCATGTCCCGGATTGGTAACGGCCATGGGCCGATGCTGTAAAGCGCCCGGAGGATGTCTCTGTCGCAATCTCGAGTTGATGGTCAGACAGCGTCCCGGACAACTCTGCGTTCACCCGGTTCAAGCGCAGATTGCCGTAATCCCAGTCGTTCCCGGACAGAGCCAGCGCGACCCGTTCTTCCCCGGCCAGGTGCCGGGCCTGGAACACGACTCTGCGGACGCTGATTTCCCGCCAGGTCAGCTGCTCGCCGTGGCCATCTATCTCACCCGCCAGAGAATTCTCCGCCCAGCTCAACCAGCCACTTGCTGCTGCTTTGCCGGCAAGGTCTTCGTGGTACATGGCGAGGTCAGCGACTTCGAGATCGAAATCAACCCTTTGTGCGGGGACTCCCTCGGCCCGCAGGTGTGCCCCGTCGCCAGACAGGTCGATATCCAGGTCGACCAGGTCCTGGCCGAGCCACTGACTTGCGGCGCGTCCCTGCAGAGTATGGCCACGGAAACGCGCTTCGTGAATCACCGCGTCGAAGTTGGCCTGTAACGGTTGATCGTCGTAGGGGACGGATAGCTCCCCGGAAAGGTCGAAACTTGCCCTGCCGGTCGTCTCCTCGATCAGGGCCGACGGGTCGAGCTCCCGCCCGGAAAGCTGGCCGCTGATCCGATAGGAGTCTATCCAGGACATGTCGAGATTCCCTGCGATTGCCCCGCCGAGGTAGCGGCCCTTGAGATCATCGAAGCGGATGCCACGCCATGAGCCGGTCGCCCGGGCGGACAACCAGACCTTGTCTCCTTGATCATCGATGACACCGAAACGGACCGGACCGCTGTAGCTGTTCCAGTCGCCGTCCAATTCCAGGTGAGAGGGGAACCTGGCCGGAACCGCGATGCTTTCGAGCAGCGCCGGGTCGACGCTGGTTTCGGGCAGATAGACGCTTGCAGTCATGACCAGGTGGGGCAGTGCCAGCTGCCAGTCGAATGCGCCGTCGAGTTCGACAAAGGGGGAATGGTAGGAAAATGCCGGTGACGCGAGCCGCTGATCGGCCAGCTGGTACTGTCCGGCAATCAGGTCGGCGATCACCACTTCCTCATCGGGTTCGGCCGTACTGCGGTAGATGAACCCGGAAACCTGCAGCCGGTCGATCGCTAATTCAAGCCAGTTGGGAAAGACAGCCAGCAAAACTTCTACCCCAGAGTCTTCGGTGCCGGGGCCTGGCTCTTTGGTGTCCTCATCAAGCAGCAGAACCAGTCGGTTGATCTCCAGCCTTTCGATGGCCAGCAAGCCGGAGAAGGGGTTGAATCGACGGATGGCCAACTTGAGGGCAGCAGTCCTGATTTCACCCCCCTCCCACGCAATGCGCAGCCCTCTCAGGGCCAGGCCGTCGAGCAGTGAGCCCTCGAGTTCTGCTGTGGTCACTTCGATTCCGGAGAAGTTGTCGGCCGAGTCGATGAGCCAATGGGCTCCGCTGTTTGTGCCGATGCACCAGAAGCCGAAACCGGCCAGTGCCAGACCGATCGAAGCGAACAGGGCGAGAGCTATGACAAGGCCGCGAGTCATATGTCGAACCCTACGCTGAAGTGGATGCGGACGCCGCCGTTGTCGTCATTGATCCGGGTGGCCAGGTCCAGCTTGATCGGTCCGATCGGGGTGTAACGGCGAACACCGATGCCTGCACCCTGGATGACCTCCATTTGTTCAGAGACATCGAAGGCACTCCCTGCGTCGTAGAAGAGTGCCAGCCCCCATCGCTCATTCAGAGCATACTCAAGCTCGAGGCTGCCGACCAGCAGTGACTCGCCGCCGATCACTTCGCCGGAATCGTCCTCCGGGCCGCGGGATTTGTAGGCATAGCCACGCACACTGTTGTCGCCACCGACGAAGAAGCGCATCGACGGCGGGACCTTGCTGAAGTCGTTATCCTTGATGGTGGTGGCTGCCTCGATACGCGGATGCAGGCTCAGGTTGCGGGTCAGAGGCAGCATGAAACTTCCCGCCGCGATAACCTGGCCGATACTCAGGTTGGATATCAAAAAGTCATAACTGCCGCGTAGTTCAACGCGGAACTGGTAGCCGCTGTTGGGGTTGAGCGGATCGTCGTAGGCCCTCTGGTAATAGCGCACCCCGGGGATAACAAGCTGTGCGATGTTGTTACCCTCATTGCCGACGTCGCCGTCTTCGTAAAGATAGCGCAGGAACAGGGAGCCGATTTTACCGCGTGCCAGCCCGTAGGTCTCTTCTACTTCGGCATAGAACATCTGGGTATCGTAGGTGTCCAGGTTATCCTGGCGGACGCCGACTGTGCCGATCAGGTTATTGTCGGCGAGACCGGGTTGTGGGATGGTATAGCTGGCTTCGAAAGATTGCGTCTTTTCCGCCAGGCTGAGGTCGAACATGTGAACATGAGGATGCTCGCCGGATATCATGTTCTTGTAGCTCAGGGAGACTCTGCCGCCGGTATTGGTGCCGTAGCCGATTCCGGGGCGCAGACGGTGGCGATTGCCCGTGGTCAGGTTGACCCTGACCGGGACCTTGTGATCGACTGCTTCTTCCATCAGGGGAACTAGCAGGACATTATCAAAGCGATCGGCTGCATAGAATTTGAGACGGCTGCGATGCAGCTCCTTGTGCGAGAAGACCTCGCCTTCCCGGTACGTCACAAAGCGCCGCAGAAACTCTTCCGGAAAACTTTCGTTCTCATCTTTGAAAGTGGTCTCGCCGAAGTAGAATCGTGGCCCGGTCTCTAGGATCAGCTCGATCTCTGCGGCTTCATAACCAGGGTCGATCCGTATGACATGGGTAGTATAGACGCCCTCCAAATAGCCCAGGTCGGACGCCTCAAGCAGCAGTCCCAGCTTCCCCTGCTTGTAAAGTTCCTGATCGAGTGGGGCGCCCTGTTTCAGGGGGAACGCGCGGATTTCGCGCAGCAGGCTCTTTTCCTGGCTGCCTTCGCCGGTCAGCTCTATGCTCAAGCTGCGGACAACTGTCTGCGCCCCAGGGTTGACACTGACCGCGACCCGGTAAGCAAGCTTGTCGGTTTGTTCTATGCTGACCGTGGTTTCGCTGCGGTAGAGCCCAAAAGGCTCGAGAGCGGTGGCAACCATCTCCGGCACCTTGCCGGCAAAGCGCTCGAGCCAGCGCTTTTCAACCTTATCGTCCCTGACGATCCCCGGCGGCAGTGTCAGGGCCGCTTGAACATTCTTCAACCGGGCACCACTCAGCCCTGCGATGTCGACCTGGACCGATGCTTCGTTAGCCCAGACGTGTGTGAGCGTGAGCTGGGTACAGAGTGCGAGGAGAACCAACAGTTTTTGGTACTTGCAGATCATCGGAAAGTTATTGCCACTTTACTGCCAGAGCAGGAGGTTAACAAATGTTGTGTTCAAAACATGTCGTATCAAAAAAGTCAGTTGCATTACAATATATCTAATTTATACTGTTTCGAGGTATTTTAAAGGGCAATTATTCCAATAGCGTAATCGTATCGGAGGTTCTATCATGAAAAGTTCAAAATTGCTGTTTCTATGTCTGGTCCTGCTGCTTGTCGCCAGTCCGGTGTGGGCTCTTGACGGGATGGTTGGCTTGGGGGCCGGAGCGGCGCCTGATTATGAAGGTTCTGAGGATACCACCGGCGTGCCGTTGTTCCTGTTCCAGCATAATTACGACAGCGGCCGTTTTGTCAAACTGAACGGACCCAATCTGAAGGTCAACCTGCTCGCCGACAAGCAGTTCAGCCTCGGTCCGGTTCTGAATTATCGCTTCGAGCGCGACGATGTTGATAATGACCAGGTCGATAGAATGGACAAAATCGATGCCGCCTTAGAGGCTGGTGTCTTCGCCGGCGTTAACATCGACAATGTACTGCTTGGTGTTGAGCTGCTGGCTGATGTCTCCGATGAACATGATGGTTTTCTCGCCCAGGTGAACGCCGGCTACAAATGGAAGGTCATGCCGGAACTGACCCTCACTCCCGGCGTGTTCCTGACCTATGCTGACGATGATTATATGGACACTTATTTTGGCGTCAATCCCGGCAACGGCGGTAATAGGACGACGATGCCCAATTACTCGGCCGATTCCGGTCTCAAGGACGTCGGCATCAACCTGGTTGCCCATTACACTCCCTGGGAGAAGTGGGGGATCATGGGGCTGTTCTCCTACAAGTCCCTGCTCAACGATGCCAAGGACAGCCCGATTGTCGATGATGAAGGCGATGACAAGCAGTTTATGTTCGGCCTGATGGCGACCTATCGCTGGAAGAAGTAAGCGAAAAAAATGTTTTTAACCAAAAGGGGTCGGCTGTTGTCAGCCGACCCCTTTTGGTTGTCTGATCGCTGTTGTCACGCTTCTGGCTTCTGTTGGTGCAACAGGTACATACCGACCAGGCGGGCGACCAGGATGGTCAGGTAGACCTGGCCGATAATTGCCTCTAAGGTGGTCAAAGTCCTCGCTGCGGTCGTCAGCGGCAGCATGTCACCGAAGCCGACAGTCGTCATGGTGATAAGGCTGTAGTAGAAGAACGGGTAGAACTCCTTGGATAACCAGATCGCCATCGCTTGATTGCCCTGCGTGAATGAGAAAGACCCCGGCACCAGGATCTCGATCAGGAGGAAAAAATATCCCCAGATCAGGCCGATCAGAAGGTAGATACAGACTGCCCCGGCCAGGGAGTCACCGCTGACCTCTTGGCTGCGAAACAGGTCTGAGAGGATGGTTAACGTAACAAGGATCATGAAGAGGGTTCGACCGGCTATGCCGACGAAGAAGAGAGTCTCGTATCCGGGGATTGCTCCCGCAATGTTCAACGCAAGGCTGGCGGTCAGTAAAACAACTTCGAAACGAAACAGCCCTTTATTGACACCGATCGCCCGTAGCCCGGCTATCAGGATTGCGATAAACAGTGCCTCGATAAGCCCCTTGCCGATCGCCGTGTCTACCGTTGGCTGCAGCAATATCAGAAACAGCAACGCCATCAGGAGGCTGCCATAGCGTCCGAAAATTAAAGTCTTGTACATGGGGATATGAATTTTCATGAGACCTCCCCTCTCTCCTAATCCTCTGAGATCAGTCATTTATAGGAAGTAATTGTTAGGTATTCCAGCAGTTTGCATTCTACTATAGGAACCTGTCCTATCAATATTAAAAGCATTTTTCTGTTTAAATAAGTTCAAAAATTTCAGACGCTTTGATCAGCGCTTTGCAGCTCTTTACGATAAAATAGCTTTGGTTTAAGTTGTTCCCATCATTTCAGAGGAGGCTGTATGCCCTGGAGAGGCACCCAAAGTTCACGTCTGCGCCGCCTGTTCCTCGAAGGGTTCTCGGCGATGGATGTTGCCGAACCCCTGGTCTCTTTTGACGAGAGCACCAACTCGGCAGATGTCAGGCAATTCATGGACGAAAAGAACTTCGATCTGGTTGGGGTTCGCCAGAACGGCCTGGTCGAAGGCTATGTCCGCCGTGATGAACTGACTTCCGGGCTTTGCGGCGAACACTTCCATTCTTTCACGCCTGACGACGACCTGATCCCCGATACAGCGAACCTGATTGACGTTGTCCAGTCGCTGGCAATCAACCAGCAATGCTTTGTCACCATTCTCGACCATGTGGGTGCCATCATCACTTTAACCGATTTGGAAAAGCCGCCAATGCGTATGTTCCTGTTCGGTATGATCACCATGATCGAAATGACCATGACGGAGGTCTTGCGTCAACTGTACCCCGACAATTCCTGGCAGGAATTTCTTTCCGAAAAACGGATTGATATTGCGAAAAAACTTCAGGAAGAGAGAACCCGTCGTGGCCAGCAGGTTGAGCTGCTCGACTGCCTGCAGTTTGGCGACAAGGGCTGGATCATCACTTACGATGAAAAACTTCGAGAGAAGCTTGGCCATAAGTCGCGTAAGGAGACCCGTAATGCGATCAAGGAGCTTGAAACCTTGCGTAACAACCTGGCCCACACCCAGGAAATTATTCCGAGCGGCTGGCAACGCATTATCATCGCCTGCAGTCGCTGGGAGAGCAACCTGGAGAGATCTGCAGATTATTATGTCAAGAGCCCGGAAGAGAGCCAGACATGAGTTCAGCAGAGCTGCTTGAAAAAGAGCTGCGACGGCGCGAAAGCGGTTGGTGGAATCGTCTTTGTGACGTCATTCCGGAGTTGCTGGAGATGTCCGGGACACAACAGCCGCCGGAATATCATGCCGAGGGTGATGTCGCCATCCATACCCGGTTGGCGATCGAGGCCTGCCCGGCAGATTGCGACCCGGACCTGCTCTGGGTTGCTCTGCTGCACGACATAGGCAAACCGGCAACCACGGAACGGAATGTCGATGGTCGGATCACCGCCTACGGTCATGCCAAGCGGGGCGCAGAAATGGCGGCGGCTATTCTTGCCAGGCTCGGCATGCCTGAAGAGCGTCGCGCGCGAATCACCTGGGTGATCCGTCACCACACCTTCCACCACTCCTGGCAGTTGCAGCAGCCGCAAGACCTCAGTAAAAAACAGAGAAAGTACCTGGCCGATCCGAGATTTCCGTTGCTGCTGGAATTCCTGAAGGTCGATTCGTTGGCCTCTCACGACAATCCAGGTGGGATGGAAGCGTACAATTTCTACAAACAGCTCCTGGCGTCGATCTCGTAACGATATACTGAACATTCACAAGTAGAAAAGAGTCCGCTTTTAACAGCCAAGGTGCAAACAGGGGCGCTTCAATCAATGGGCCCCTCACTGCTGACAAAGTTCAACCAGACTCCATGATAGAGAGGGCAACAGATGGTTCATCTGTTGCCCTTTGCCGTTGTTCTTTGGAATTCAAAGATAAAAGCAAAACCCGGGGGTCGCGCCCCCCGACTGCGCCTTACTCTTTTGCTGGCCCAAAAGAGTAAGCAGAAAAAGGGCCTGCGCTGCGCTGGGCATGTCTGGCTCGGCAGGGCGGCAGCCTCAATCCGGATGGTTCTAAACGATCAGGAGCCTGCGCTTCCCCCGCAGGAGCCGAGGCTCTTGAGAGCCTCTCCTTTCGTCGAGGTTTGTCTCGGTAAAGGTTGTTTTGGCTTTTCCCTGGTAAATCACACGGCAAGGTCAGGCCCTTTGACACAGGGCCGGATCCCCATCAGTAAGGGTTTTTGAAGTCACAGAAATCCGGCAGAGGAGATGCCCTCCGCAAGGAGAAGGCACTTTTGCATACTTTTGTTGCCGGACAAAAGTATGGCGTCGGGCGGGACGCGACCCGCCGGTTTTGCTTTTAAGCCTTTCAAGAAAAGGGAAAAGGGCAACAGATTAACCATCTGTTGCCCTAAACCTCACAGAAACTCCCCCTGCCAGGCAAAAAAACAACCCCCGCATCAACTGCGGAGGTTGTCAACAACCTGGAATGTGCCCTTACTACTGAAGGGCGCATTTTCGTTTCATATCTATACCCCCCTGGCTATTTCTTCAGCGCAACAATCTCGGCGGCAATCTCCTTGCTCAGTGCAGCGAGGAGCTGGCTCTCCGCCTTGATCAATGCCGCATAGCTGGTGTCTGCGAGCGGCTGCCTGTAGTCGCTCTTCTTGCCGGCGAGGAAATCCTTGCCGTCGGCGTCGGCAATTGCCCAACGGGCACTCAGGACCGCTTCGTCCTCCAGGCTGCCGTCGAACCGAATGACATCGATCGTCAGCCGATAGGTCGGTTTAAAATGATGCAACCAGGGAAAGAAGCCGATCTTCTCGATACCGAGTAGTTGGCCGAAATTGTCGCCCATAACAGAGGTGATATCCTTTTCCAACACTCCCGCCCAACGATGGAACTCGGTAAATTCATACTGGTTGTCCTGCTGCCGGGTTGCGATCTGCGAACGTTTCAGGCTGTCCGGAATCGAAATCGGGCCGACTCCCAGCTTGACCTCCGGAAGGGAGGCGAGGACCTCTGTGTCCCCCAACTGCTCCATGGTCAAGAGACTGTAATAGTTGACCGTCGGTGCGCTGCGACTGATACAGCCGGCAAGTAGGAGGACTGCCACGAAGGCCAAGCACCATTGAAGGCTTTTTTGGGTTCTGTATCCGATCATTTCTTGTCTCCCTCCTTACCGAGAATCAAAGCCTGCGGGTCACGTTCCAGGTACTCCAGCAAGGACCGGATCGACCTGATCGCCAGTGCCAGCTCACTGGTCACCTGGCGAGCGTTGTAGTTCAGTGCGGAATCCGGTCCAAGGGTTGACTCGATACCGTTCAAGGTCTCCTGGAGTTGCTCAAGCGAAGCATTGACCTTCGGGATGGTCTCTTCGTTGACTTTCCCCGAGATGCCTTTGATCTCTTCCAGGGTCGTCGTGAGTTCAGCAATAGCCCCTTGCAGTTCCTGGCCGATCTTGCCAAAGGGGACCTGCTCCACTTTTTTAAGGATGTTGTTAACCTTCTGGACGATCTGCTCCAAAGGTGCCGAGATGGTCGGGAAGACCGTGTACCCATCAACCTTCTCGAGCGTGGCCGGAGCTGCATCGGGGTAGAAGTCAAGGTCGACGTACAACTGGCCGGTCAACAGGTTGCCGGTCTTTAATTGGCCACGGAAGCCTTTTTCGATAAGTTTTTGGGTGCGAGTATCCAGATCAGTATGTATGGCTCGTTTCCTCTTCGAGGACATCTTCCTTTGCCTCGCCTGTTACAACCTCTCCGGTTTCCGTGACCACGACATCCAGACGTTCCGGTTCAAGAGCGATCACGACCGGGATACGGAAATCCAGCGTGCTCTGATCGAATTGCAGTTTGACACTGACGACCTCGCCAACCTGGATACCCTTGATCTCCACAGGCGCTCCGGGTGAGAGGCCGCGCACGCTCTGGTCGAAATACATCGCGTAGTAGCGTTTGATCTCGTAGGATTCCTGCTTGCTGCTCTCCTGGTCTGGATAGAGCATAAACTTATGGTTTTTCTTGGCCGCTTCCCCGGGGGGATCGTGCTGACGCAGGTCAAAAGCCACCCCCCCGAGCATGATTGAGACCAGCGATTGGGTGTTCAGCTTAATGCCGGTAGCGTCCATGGTCATGTCAATGCCGCTGGCATTCCAGAACCGGGTATTCTGTCGTACTTTCTCATGGTACGGTGCATTGACGAACACTTTAATCAACACCGACTCAGCGTCTTCGTTGAAGTGATATTCGACCACCTGGCCGACCTTGATGCCACGGTAGTAAACCGGTGAACCGATGTCGAGGGAATCAAGACTGTGGGCTTCCAGAGTATAATGTTGTCCAGGCAGTTTTTCGGTCAGTACCGGGGGCTTTTCCAGCCCTTTGAAGCGCCTTGTCTTCTCGCCTTCAGATGACGGATTGATACCTATATAAGCTCCGGAAAGCAAAGTACCCAATCCGGAAATCTTACCGGCGGCGACTGTAGCGCGAACTACCCAGAACTGGGTCTTTTCGGTCAGGTAAGGCTTGGCGTCTGGAGTCATCTCTACGCTGACAACAACGTTCGAGCGGTCTGCATTCAGGGTAATATCCGTAACCTTGCCGACCTCAACGTCCTTGAACTTGATCTTGGTCTTGCCAGCCTCAAGCCCTTCGGCAGTCTCGAAGGTGATGGTGATGACCGGTCCCTTTTCCGTCATCGCCTTGAACGTCAGCCAGCCACCGATCAGCAGGGCAATGATCGGCACCACCCAGATAATCGAGAAGCTGCGCTTGGTTTGCACCACGGCTTCCGGGGCCTGTTCGGCATGCTTCCTTTCGGAGTTTCCTTCACTCATGTTTTTCCTCCACAACGTCCCAGATCAATCGCGGGTCAAAACTCTCCGCGGCGATCATGGTCGTCACAACGACCAAAGCAAAATAAAGGGCTGCCGGGCCGGCTTCGATATCCGCCAGGAAACCGAGTTTGACCAGGGCAACCAGGATGGTCACAACATAGATGTCGAGCATCGACCAGCGACCGATCGCTTCCGTGAATCGATATAGCCTGGTGCGATCTCTGGGTCGTTTGATCGATTTGAAATGTATGGAAAGCAGCAGGTAGATCAGGATGATAAATTTCAGGAACGGGACAAAGATGCTCGCGGTGAATATGATCAGGGCGATTTCCCAGGAGCCGTGTTGCATGAAGTAGATCACGCCGCTCATAATGGTGTCGGCCTGCACCGTGCCCAGAGCTGAAGTGATCGTCATCGGCAGGACGTTCGCCGGAATGTAGAAAACCATGGCCGCAATCACCAGTGCCCAGGTCCGCATGAGACTGTTCGGCTTGCGTTGATGCAATTCTTCGCCGCAGCGTGAGCAACAGGCAACTTCATGCACGGATGTTTTTGCCTTGCGGTTGAGCAGGTGGCAGGCATGGCAACTGATCAGGCCGAGCTGCCGGGCTGAGGAGTGCGTCGTGGTCATGTCCCCCCCTCCAATTTTTCCCAGACCATATGCGAATCAACTGAAGCAAGGGCGAAATTCAGGACAAAGATCAACAGGCCGAAAGCGATGACAGCCAGACCGGGTATGATGGTTGCCATCTTCCCCAGCTTGACGATCGAGACCAGGATGCCGAGCATGTAGATCTCCATCATGCTCCACGGCTTGACATGTTTAAAGAGACGAAAGACGGGTATTGCATATCGAGCCCGGACATCCAGCTTCAAGGGAATGAATATGTAGAGAAGACCGAGCATCTGGATCAGCGGGATCAGAACGCAAGTCAGAAAGACCAGAGTCGCGAGCGGTATGATCCCCTGATCGTAAAGGAGCTGGATCCCGGTGAGGAGTCCCGTTTCATTGAAGATCGGACCATTCTTCATGGCCAGGAACGGGAAGCTGACTGCGACAACATAAAGCACCAACCCGGCAATGGTCCAAGCCAGAGTGCGGTCGATGCTGTTGGGTTGGGCCCGGAACAGCACCGCGTCGCAGCGTACGCAGCGCGCTGTCGCCCGTGCCGGCATCGGCGGGATATCGTGGATCAGGTCACATTCGTGGCAGGCAATCTGATGCATCTCGCGATCGATCCGTTTGAGGGTGAGGATACAAGCCTGATCCAATAATATGCTGAAATGGCTGTCACAACAAACAATTATTGTGGCCCGGGCTTAATCCCCGATTGCCAGGTTGCGGCCGTTGTAGCCGTAGCTTTTGATCACATTGTATGCGCCGAGCGAATTGATAACGGCGGCATGAGAGGTCTTCTCGTTGTATGCCCGGAAAAACACCTCATGCCATTTCGGGTGACCAGCCTTTTTCAGGTGGTCCTCGTTGATCAGTATGGTGAAATGCACGGCGCCGACCAGATCGTTAGCCAGGCCTTCCTGTTCCTGGATCATGGTTGCCAACACCGAGCGGACTCCGTAAGTCTCGACGGGTTGCTCCAGCCAGGCATAGTCTTCCTGGCTGATGGTCGTGTAAAGGTAGAATTCTGCTGCTTTTCTGGTGCGCGGTAGCGAGACCAGGTCGAGGCCGGTCTGCCCGGTCAAAAGCTTGTATGGCTTGCCGGCAGTAATCACCACCAGGTCGAGTGTGCCGGCCTTGAGGTCGGCAAGAGCCTGCTCATAGCTGTTGTGGACGTAGGTGAATTGCTTGCCGTAAAACTCCGCGATGACATCGGCGGACAGGCAGGAGCCACTGTTCTCCGGCCCGCACCCGACCACAAACTTCTCTTGCGTAGCAAAATCGAGAACCCTCTCCTTGTTTTTGATGATGTGGATTTCCTCATGGTAGAGGGGCATCACCACCTTGATTTCATCGCGGATATCCAGGTTTGTATTCTGGTAGAGGTTGCGGGCTGCCTTAATGTAGGCGTCCAACTGGAAGATTGCAAATTCGGTGTCGCTGTTGAACAGGGCGATGATGTTGGCCCAGGACCCGGCTGACGGCAGAACCTGGAGGTTGACTCCGACTTTTTCAGTCTCCCGTGCGATCTCCCGGCCGATCTGGTAATAAGTGCCCTGTTCGTCGCCGGTCATCAGGCGCAAATCAACCGCGTGGACTGGGCCGACGGCAAACCCTGATGTCAACAGGATTATGAGGCCGATGCGTAAGGCGTTTTTCACATTGGGCTCCTTGTGGTCGTCGAGTAAAAACCCGGTTGATGTGTTATGCAATGTTTGCAGTTCATGGCGAGGCCGCAGAGTCCGCCCCGGTTGCCGGGTGCTGATGGTCCGGCTCTGTCGCAATGTTCTGCTCCGCAACAGCAGGCCGGGCCAGTTTGAGGATCAGGTAGCCGGCGATCCCGGCGATCAGGGAGCCGGCAAGAATACCCATGCGATGGGTGAGGAGATAGGTCTCTGCATCACCGCCGGTATGCTCGAAGGCCAAACCGCCGATGAACAGGCTCATCGTGAAGCCGATCCCGCAGAGGACAGCGACGCCGAGCAGATGTTGGCTGGTCGCCCCTCTGGGCATTTGCGCCAGCCCCAGCTTGATGGCCGCCATGGAGAAACCGTAAACACCGACCAGTTTACCGACCACCAGGCCGAGCATGATTCCCAGCGGCACGGCGTGGAACAGGTCACCGAACGACATGTCGGCGAAGGGGATCCCGGCGTTGGCAAAGGCAAAAACCGGTAAAATCAGGAAGTTGACCCAGGGATGCAGCTCGTGTTCGAGATATTCGAGAGGGGAGTGATCCGGGTCATCGTGGTTCTTCAAAGGGATCGCAAAGGCCAGAGCCACACCTGCCAGGGTGGCATGTACTCCCGACTTGAGGACAAAGATCCAGAGCAGGGCGCCGACCCACATGTAGGGTGTGATATTCATGACCTTCAGTCGGTTCAGGATCACCAGCGCCACCAGACAGATCGCTGCCAGCATTAGCATGCTGTCGGAGAGGTCCCCTGAATAGAAGAGGGCGATGATGACGATGGCGCCAAGGTCATCCATGATTGCCAGAGCGAGCAGGAAAATCTTCAGCGAGGCAGGGACCCGGTCACCAGCCAGGGCCAGGATTCCCAGGGCAAAAGCGATGTCTGTTGCGGCCGGAATCGCCCAGCCGTTGAGAGCCGTACTGTCGCCCGCGTTGATCGTGGCGTAGATGGCCGCCGGCGCCAGCATGCCGCCGATCGCTGCGATTCCCGGCAAGGCGATCTGCGCACGGCTGGAAAGTTGCCCGACCAATACTTCACGCTTGACCTCGAGGCCGATCAACAGGAAGAAGATCGCCATCAGGCCGTCGTTGATCCAGAGCAGCAGGGGCTTGGCGATGTGGAGATTACGTCCCAGGCGGACTTCAACAGGGGTGTCCAGGAAATAGTTGTAGACACCCTCAAGTTGTGTGTTGGCAAACAGCATCGCCAGGCCGGTGGCGATCATCAACAGGACTCCGACCGAAGAATCTCTCTCCAGAAAGCCCATAAACGCGGATCTCATGATCTCTCCTCCAAAGGCCCTGTTGCCAAGACCGGACTGATCGTAAGGGGCAGGGAAGGGTTTTAACGCCACGGCTCATGCCAGAAGACCAGTGTTAAAGCTATCAAACCGCAACGGCCTGCGCAACCGTAAAGCCGGATTTGCCGGTCGATTCGTGCTGTATCGACCCTTAGCAGGGGACAGTAAAGACCTGGAGTGGTGACGGACTGGAAAATTCGGAATAATAAGCTAGAATTACAGACAAAATTTTTTTATTGAAAGTGAGTGCTATCTGATGATTAACCGCATTGCTTTACTGGCCCTGGTTGCTACAGGAATCGTCCTGAGTGCATGTTCCAGCACCATGATCACAGGCTCCTGGAAAAATCCTGATTTTAACGGCAAGGTCGAAAAGGTCTATGTCGTAGGTATCGCCAAGCAGGAGACCACCCGGCGCATCTTCGAAGACGAATTCCGCGAGCAATTGGCCAAGTTCGGGGCGATCGGGATCTCGAGCTACGGTGATCTGAAGATGAATGAAGAGACCAACCAGGACTTGATCGCCGCCAGGATCAAGGCGAACGGTGCAGATTCGGTCCTGATGACCCGTGCGGTCGGCAAACGTACCGAACAGGTTGTCAACCCGGGTTACGTTGCAGGTCCCGCCTACGGCGGTCGGGGTTATTATCCAGACCCCTACTATCGCAACTATGGCGGCTACTATTCACGCAGTTATGATGTTGTCTACATGCCGGCCACCGTGAGCGAATACCAGATCATTACGATCGAGGCCAATCTTTACAGTGCGGCCAGCGGGGAATTGATCTGGTCGGCACAGTTGGAGACCGTGGTCGAGACCAACCTGGATGCGCTTATCAAAGACTTTATCGCGGTCGTTACCAAAGACCTCAAGGATAACGGGTTGCTCTGAACAGTACGGCAAGCGACCCCGCGGCCTGTTGCTGGAAGCCCTGCTTAAACAATATATGTGTATTTATTTGCGCACTGCTTACTGAAATGACTCCGGACAAAAGAACCGTCTTGAGCCCCATGACCTTTTGTGTCATGGGGCTTTTTCATTCAAGAAGCAAGATGGATAGTTGGCTGTCTACCTCATAATTGGAATAAACGGTGTTGCCAGACGTATCGATAAAAACTATTATCAACCCCCCGGCCGTTCTGCTTGTGCACCAGAAAGCGACTGTCTGTCGATGCCTTGCATTGCTCCGGAAGTAAGCCCTGGTTGTCTCGGCGCTTTCGCGTCGGCACCGGAACCGTTGTATTGGCAACAGAGAACAGGAAGTCGCGTGTCAATTCTTACCTCACTTAATCCCCTTGCCGTGGCGCTCCGTCGATTCCTGACGACCCTGCAGGGCAGCTTCCGCCTCAGCGAGAACACCTTCCTGGTCATCCTCGCGGTGATTATCGGTCTGCTCGGCGGCCTGGGCAATTACGCGTTCCGCAAGACGATCGAATTCGTGCGTTGGGCGGTGTTTGAACAGAGTGAGCAGCTGTTCGGCTACTCTTTGCAGGAGTGGAGCCTGGCCAGGCTGGCCGTAGTGTTATGCCCGATTATCGGCGGCCTGCTGGTCATCCCGCTCTGGTACTGGTTCGGAGAGGATCTCAAGGGGGGGTTCTCGGCCTTCCTCGAGCGGGTCAACCTGCGCGGCGCGAAGCTGCGGATGCGACCGATTTTCACCCGCGGTTTCGGTTCGGCGATTACCATCGGTGCCGGCGGTTCGGCCGGGCAGGAGGGTCCGATCGCCATGATCGGCGGAGCGATCGGCTCCCAGTTCGGTCAACTCTTCAAAATGAGCGGCGACCGCCTCAAGGTCCTGGTCGCCTGCGGTGCCGCTGCCGGTGTCGCTGCGACCTTTAACGCGCCGATTGCCGGGGTCTTCTTCGCCCAGGAAATAGTCCTGCTTGCGGCTTTCGACCTCTCGAGCTTTACCTCGATCGTGATTGCCAGCGGTATGGCCACCGTGGTTTCGCGAGCGCTGCTCGGCAATCACTCGGAGATCACTGCGCCACTCTACCTGGTGCAGCACTACTGGGAGATCGGTCTCTACGTCATCCTCGGCCTGCTGGTCGGCGCCCTGGCGGCACTGTTCATCGAAATTCATTACCGGATCAAGGATCGTTTCGTCGCGCTGTCGATACCCAGGCTGGCCAAGCCTCTCTTCGGCGGCTTGTTGGTGGGCGTGATCGGTTTTCTCTTTCCCCAGGTGTTCGGTAATGGCTACGAGTTTGTCGAGACGGTCCTGATGGGTGACCAGTTGATGCACCAGCCGGCCTGGTACCTGCTGGGTGCCCTGGTGGTGGCCAAGGCGGTCGCGACATCCATCACCCTTGGTTCAGGCATGCCGGGAGGATTGTTCGCCCCTTGTCTCTATCTCGGCGCGGTCATCGGCGGGTTTTTCGGGCAAGTGGCCGCTAAAATCCTGCCCCAGGTCTACATCGCTCCCGGAGCCTATGCGCTGGTCGGTATGGGGGCTTTCCTCGCCGCTGCCACGCATGCCCCGATGACTGCGATCTTCCTGCTTTTTGAAATTACCGACAGCTACGAAGTTATCGTGCCGATTATGTTGACCTGCGTCATCGGTACGGCCGTGGCGCGTCATTTCAAGAAGGAGAGTCTCGAAACCTTTGAACTGGCCCGGGCCGGGATCGATCTTGAAGCCGGCAAGGAACGCAACATTATGAAGTCGTTGCTGGTCGGCGATGTCATGGAGCGTGATGTGGAGACCATTCCGGAACATATGACCCTTGGCCAGTTCGCCCGTTTTATCGAAAGGACCCAGCACACCAACTTTCCGCTGGTCAATGCGCAGAATGAACTGACCGGGATCATCTCGGTACAGGACTTCATGGGTGTGGTTTTCGAGCGGGAACTAATGGACCTGGTCGTGGTCAAGGAGCTGGCAACCGCCGACGTCATAACGGTTCACGCCGACGAAGACCTTGACCAGACCATGCGCAAGATCGGCTACCGCAACATCGAACAGCTGCCGGTCGTTGATCGCGAGACCCATCGCAAACTGGTCGGCATCATTTCCCGTCGGGATATCGTTGCTGCATACAACCGGGCGCTGATGTCCCGGACTCTCGAGGACAAGTAGTTGACAGACCTGTTGGCCAAACTCAACCCGATGCAGCAACTGGCAGTCAAACACGATACCGGCCCGCTGCTCCTGTTGGCCGGCGCCGGCTCCGGCAAGACCCGTGCCCTGACCCACCGGATCGCCTGGCTGATCCAGCAGTACAAGGTTGACCCCTGGCAGATCCTCGCCGTTACCTTTACCAACAAGGCTGCCGGCGAAATGAAGGAACGCCTGGAAGAAATCCTTGGCGACAGCCAGGGGCTCTGGGTCAGTACCTTCCACTCGGCCTGTGTCCGGATCCTGCGCCAGGAAATCGGGGCCTTGGGCTTTAACCGCAACTTCACCATCTACGACGACCAGGACCAGGAACGCCTGCTCAAGGTGCTGCTGCAGGAGCTCGGGATCGACGAAAAACAGCTGAAGCCGCGGGCCGTGGCCGCGGCGATCGACCGGGCCAAGAACAAGGGGCTTTGGCCGGAGCAGCTCGAAGACAATGATTCCCAGGCCGAACAGGTTACCCGTATCTACGCCCTCTACCAGGAACGATTGAAACAGGCCAATGCGCTTGACTTCGGCGACCTGCTGATGCAGACCGTGCGGTTGCTAGAAGAGCATCCTGCTGTCCTGGAAAAGTACCGCCAGCGCTTCCACTATGTCCTCGTCGACGAGTTCCAGGATACCAACCAGGTGCAGTACCGGCTGATTGACCTGCTCGCCTCCGGGCACGGCAACCTCTGCGTGGTCGGCGACGACGATCAGTCGATCTATCGCTGGCGTGGCGCCGAAGTCGGCAACATCCTCGGTTTTGAACGTGACTATCCGGGCTGTGAGACGATCCGCCTGGAGCAGAACTACCGTTCGACCAAGACCATCCTCGATGCTGCCGGAGCGGTGGTTGCCCATAACGCCGGGCGCAAGGTGAAAAAACTCTGGACCGAGAACCCGGACGGTGACCCGGTCACCCTGGAAGTCCTGCCTGATGATCTAGAGGAGGGCCGCTACGTGGCCGGCGAGATCGCGCGACTGAAACGGGAGGGCCGGCATCTGCGTGACATCGCGGTGTTCTACCGGACCAACGCCCAATCGCGGGTGCTTGAAGAAGCCTTGCGCAACGAGCGCATCCCCTATGTGATGTTCGGCGGGCTCAAGTTTTACCTGCGCATGGAGGTCAAGGACATCCTGGCGTACCTGCGGCTGATCAGCAACCCGGCCGACACGGTCTCGGCACGGCGGGTTATCAACGTCCCGCCAAGGGGGATCGGTGCCGTGACCGTCAACAAGGTCGCCGCTTTTGAAAATGACGCCGGCGGTTTTCTTGCCGCCTGTCGCATGGCGCTTGAGCGCGGGGCTTTAAGCGGCGCGGCGGCGGGCAAGGTCAGGGTGTTTGTCGAGCTGATCGAATCTTTCATGCGGCGTGCTGTCGATACGTCTTATCCGCAGTTGACCGCGGAGCTGATCGAGGAGACCGGCTACGGCCCTCAACTGCGTGCTGAAAAGACTGAAGAAGCCCGCAATCGCATGGACAACCTGCAACAGCTGCTGGCGGGAATGGAGGAACACCTCGCCAGCGAGGGCACCCTGCAGGACTACCTGGAGCAGGTCGCACTGATCACCGATCTTGACTCCTACGACCAGAGCCTCGACCGGGTGACCCTGATGACGCTGCATGCGGCCAAGGGGCTGGAGTTCCCGATCGTCTTCATGGCCGGGATGGAGGAAGACATCTTCCCCCACAGCCGCTCCGGCGGGGCGCAGGAAGAGCTGGAAGAAGAGCGGCGGCTCTGCTATGTCGGCATGACCCGCGCCATGGAGAAGCTCTACCTGACCAACGCCCGGCGCCGCCGGATTTACGGTGATTTCAAGTTCAACCCGCCGAGCCGGTTCCTCGGCGAAATCCCGGCTCGGCTGATCGGCCGGGAGACGCCCGACGGGCTGCGCAAGTCCTCCAGCCACAATCTGGCCTCACTCTTTGACCAGACCGAGCCCGACTTCTCCGACGAAGACCCGTTTTTCGATGATGACGAAGTGAGGATGGTCCCCGATGCCGAAGAAGGCTTGCGGATCGGCCTGCAGGTGCGGCACATCAAGTTCGGTGTCGGCACCGTGCGCCGCGTTGAGGGGCAGGGTGACAACCAGAAGGTCACGGTCTACTTCCACCGCTTCGGGCCGAAGAAGCTGCTGGTCAAGTTCGCCGGGCTGGAACCTGCCTGAGCATCAGGTCACTGGCAATCCTTCTAAAATCTGTTAATCATTACTCTGCCACAGAGACACCAAGGCACTAAGAGAACAAAACCATACACAGCTCAAAGATAATCTTAGTGCCTTGGTGTCTTGGTGGCTATACAAAGAAAGCAGAGTGTTCAAGAGGGGATATCATGACAAATAAACGAATCGTATTTTTCGCCGTTACGGTCTTGTTGTTTATTGCAGTAACTTGCGGGGCAGCTGAAATTGTCAGCACGCTGGACGATCAACAGGAAGTGGCGGTGACCATTTACAACGAGGACCTGGCGCTGGTGCGTGACCAGCGCCAGGTAACTCTGCCGGCGGGCAGCGTTGATCTTGCGCTGCGCGAGGTGAGTGCCGGGATTCGTCCGGAGACGGCGCTGTTGCGCAGCCTGACCCAAGCCGGTGGATTGACGATCCTCGAACAGAACTTCGATTTCGATCTGTTGACCCCGCGCAAGCTGCTGGAAAAGTACGTCGGCAGGGATGTGCAGCTGGTGCGTAGCCACCCGGAGACCGGCGAGGACCGGTTTGAAACCGCCCGTGTCCTCGCCGCCAATGACGGGGTCGTACTGCAGATTGGCGACCGGATCGAGACCGGCGTGCCGGGCCGCCTGGTGTTCCCCGATGTGCCGAACAACCTGCGTGACCGTCCGACCCTGGTCGTCTCCCTCGAAAATGCCAAGGGTGGGTCGCAGACCACGGAGCTCAGCTACCTGACCGGCGGGCTTGGCTGGCGCGCTGATTACGTCGCCGAACTCAACCCGGAGGATACGGCCCTTGACCTCTCCGGCTGGGTCACCCTGACCAACCGGAGCGGCGCAACCTATCGCAACGCCCTGCTGCAGCTGGTGGCCGGCGATGTCAATCGGGTGCGCGAGGAGATGCGCTTCCGCGCGGATGTGGTGATGGCTTCTGCCATGGTCAAGGAGGGTGCGCCGCAGATGAGTGAAGAGAGTCTCTTCGAGTATCACCTCTATACCCTGCCGCGGCCGACCACCATCAGGGATAACCAGACCAAACAGGTCGCTTTGCTCAACGCCTCCGGCGTCACCGTCAGCAAGGAATTCCGCCTGCAGGGCAGCCCCTATTATTACCAGGGGCGGCAGGCCGACCTGGGCCAGAAGCTCAAGGTCGGGGTGTTCGTCGAGTTCGACAACCGCAAGCAGGACAACCTCGGTCTGCCCTTGCCGAAAGGGGTGGTGCGGGTCTACAAGCAAGACCAGCAGGGGCGCCCGCAGTTTGTCGGCGAAGACCGTATTGACCACACCCCGGAGAACGAAACGGTACGCCTGAAGCTCGGCGACGCCTTCGACGTCACCGCCGACCGCAAGCAGACCGATTTCCGCAAGCTGGGCGGCGATTCCCGCTACAACTACCGCTTCGAAAGCGCCTACGAGATCAGGCTGAAGAACGCCAAGGACGAGGAGGTGACAGTGACCGTCGCCGAGCCGGTGCCGGGCGACTGGGAGATGCAGCAGGAAAGTCACAAGCACGTAAAGGCCGCGGCTGATATGGCGCTCTGGCAGATCAAGGTGCCCGCCAAGGGGGAAAGCTTGCTGAGCTACCGGGTGGAGGTTAAGTACTAGGAGCAGAGGTGCGAGGCGCGTGGCACGATAAAGACAAAATAAGATAGTCTGGTAAATGAGAGGCAGAGCCATGCTGGCCAACAAGAAGAAACTGACGATTTTTGATTCTGCAAAGATTCCAGGGCTCCACTACGAGACGGGCAAAAAGGCGTTCTGGGTCGGTCTCGCCAGCATTGCCTTGGTCGCGGTTGCCGCTGTCGTCTGGGTTGCCTGGGGGCTTAAAAGCAAGGCACAGGAGTTCGAAGCCAATATGCAGAAGCGGCTTGAAGTCATGGCGGCTTCCCAGGTGCAGGTAATCGATGCACTGTTTGAAACAGCCATCGAACAGGCCAACCGGGTGATCAATTCGGAGCTCTACAAACTCTATGCGGCGGAAGTCCACCTGATCCAGGACGATGTCTCCCTGCTGGTGTCAGGCCCCCTGCCAGGGCAGGGGGAGGTCAGGGATGAAATAGCCCAGCTCTCGGCCCAGTTGCCGATGATGCAGAGCCTGCTGATTGAATTCACCCGCATCTCCGACTACCGGGATGCCCGGGTTGTCAATCAGAACGGCACGGTCTTTATCTCGACTGATGCGGCGACAACGCCCATGCGGAGCGATCAGTTGGAGATGGTCAGACAGGTCCTGCAATCTCAAAAGCCGCAGTTTGGGCCGTTACGGCCTTCCGAGCAGGGATTGGTCCTGGAAGCCTACCTGCCGATTTTTCCTCCTGAAGCAAGCGGTCTGGAGCATACCCCGGTGGCGGTACTGCTCCTGACCAGGATCACCGGCGAGCATTTAAAGGCTATTGGCAGCAACCGCCTCATGGAGAAGGGTGAGCAGACGCGCCTGCTGCAAAAAACCGCTGATGGTTACCAGGAAGTCGTCGCGTGGCTACCGGAGCAATTGCGGGACATCAGGCAACCTCTGGATCTCGACCAGAAAGACCACCTCCCCTTTGCGGTCAGGACTGCCTTCAACAATGACCGGCAGGTCTATTCGCTGGGACGCCGGGCGGAGGGGCCAAGATGGTGGGTCGTCGTCGAGTCGGATTACGACATCGCCCGTGAGAATCTGCGCAGCCAGCAAAGAGCCATGATGAGCATCGCAACCTTGCTGGTGGTCGTGTTCGGAGTTGCCTTTGGAGCATTCTGGGCATTGCTGGTCAGTTCCCAGGAACGCAAGAGCGCAAGGCATTTTGAAGCGCTGGCCCAGGAAGTTGAAAAACAGCGGCAGCTGCTTGACCAGATCAACAACACGATCTCCGATTACATTGCGCTGAAAGACCTGCAAGGCCACTACCTCTATGTTAATCCAGCCTTTGCCGCAGCCGTGGGCAGAGAACCGGAGGAGATGATCGGGCTCGACAGTGAAGCTGTCTTCGGTTACGACACAGCGCGTCGTCTGGAACATTCGGATCAGCAGCTATTGACTGGCAAGGAAACGGTCACTCTGAACGAGCTGGTCTACCTGCAATCACAGCCGCATCATTTGCAGATATCGAAGTCGGGGCTGAAAGATGCGAATGGCAAGATCATCGGCATCGTTTCGGTCATCCGGGATGTAACCGAGATCATTGAAGTGCAGAAACGCCAGGAGCAGGCGACAGCAAAATCTTTGGAAGCCCTGGTGCGGGCCATTGAATTGACCGATCCCTACCTGGCCGGGCATTCGCGTTTAATGGGCAGGCTTGGTGTCGAAGTCGCCAAGGCCATGAACGCCAGCGATATTGATGTTACCACTGTCGAGACTGCCGCCAACCTGTCCCAGATCGGCAAGCTGTTCGTCGACCGTGAACTGCTTTTCAAGGCAGAGCCTCTGACTGCCGAAGAGAAGGCGAATATGGAGCAGCACGTCGAACATGCCGCCAAGGTCCTGCAGGGTATAGATTTTGGCCTGCCTGTTTACGAGGCTGTCTGCCAGATGAATGAGACCCTTGATGGCAGGGGTTATCCGAAGGGCTTGCAGGGTGATGAGATCTCTCTGCCGGCACGCGTCCTTGCGGTCGTCAACAGCTTCTGTGCCATGGCTGAGCCGCGGGCCTATCGCGCTGCCCGTTCGGTAGACGAGATCACGACGATTCTTGAATTAGCTGATGGGGCCTATGATCAACGGATTGTTGCCGCACTCAAGGAGGTCGTGAATTCAGCCGTCGGCGAAAAGCTTCTTGTCAAGCGAAGCTGAATTTGATTCCAGTCATCATGTTCGGTCCGAGAATGTCTGGCTGTAGTTAATGCTACGGCCAGACGTTGTCCGTTTGAGCCCTCCAAGGTTGGCCTCCCAGCCATTTGCCGTGGAGTCTGTTGGTCGTTGTCAGATTGATGATGCCGTGAATCCAGTGTTCAGTATCCAATAGAGTCCAGACCATCAGCACAGCTGAACGGCTGTTCTCTTCTGTCTCCCAGGGTAAGGCGATCTTGCCGGCTGCTGGAGATTTACCTGCGGGGTGCAAATGGATTATATTGATCTTGTCTATAGTAATTTCTGCTGGAGCTTATATGAATAATTTTGATCAGGCCGTGCGCGATGTGCTCGGCGCTGGCCTTGAGAGTGCCGCGGTCCAGACCATCCAGGTCAATCTTGGCCTGTTGTGCAATCTGAGCTGTCGACACTGCCATGTGGAGGCCTCTCCACTGCGTACCGAAAATATGACCTGGGAAACCGTGCAGAGTGTCCTGCGACTGGCCAAAAACCTGCCAGAAGCCAGGGTTGACCTGACCGGTGGCGCTCCTGAACTCAACCCCCATTTCAGGGCTCTGATCGATGCCCTGCTAGGCCAGGGACACCAGGTGCAGGTCCGGACCAACCTGACGGTCTTTTTCGAAGCCGGGCAGGGCGATACCCCGGAGTTCCTGGCGGACCGGGGCGTCCATCTGGTTGCGTCCCTTCCATGCTATCTGGACGACAACGTCGACAAACAGCGCGGTAGCGGGGTGTACAAGCGCAGCGTTGCGGCCTTGCGCCGGCTGAATACTCTCGGCTACGGTCGTCAGGAAAGGTTGCCACTGAGCCTGGTTTACAATCCCGGCGGGGCTTTTCTGCCCCCCGACCAGTCAACGCTGGAGGAGGCTTACCGGCGGGAGCTCAAAGAGCGGTTCGAGGTCGAATTTTCCCGCCTGCTGACAATTACCAATATGCCGATGGGGCGTTTCCTCAGCGACCTGAAGCGGGATGGCCAGGCCGAGGTTTACGAGCACCTTCTCAAAGACAGTTTTAACCGGTCAACCATAGACGGCTTGATGTGCCGTCACCAGATTTGTATCGCCTGGGACGGGACCCTTGCCGATTGTGACTTCAACAGCGTCCTCGGCCTGTCGCTTGCCGGCGGCCTGCCACGCCACATCGACGAGCTTGACCCCGCCGACCTGGAGAGCCGGGCTATAGTCACGGGAGAGCACTGTTTTGGCTGTACGGCTGGTTGCGGCTCCTCATGCGGAGGCGCTTTGGTTGCCTGATGCCGGACAGGGGCCCGCAACGCAATGCATCAAGCTAGCCGAGTCTCTCGACAACGTTTGCCGCAGAGCCTGTCGGGGCTCTGCGGAGCGGCAAATGTCACGTTTTGACCACTGGTCTTCGACTTTCCTCCCTACCCACGGACGCTCCCGTTATATTCTGATTTTTTTTCTGGAAATCCCTTGACAATCCCGAGAGGCTGATTATATTTATGCCTGCTTTTAGCACTCGCAAGCTTAGAGTGCTAACAAGTCAGCCTCGCAAGTTATCTCAGCGAAAACGAGAAACTTTAAATTCAATATTGTCAGGAAAGGAGAACACAGTTATGAACATCAGACCCCTGCACGACCGGATCATTGTTGAGCGCCTCGAAGAGGAGACAACAACCGCTGCCGGTATCATCATTCCCGATTCCGCTAAGGAGAAGCCACAGCAAGGAAAAGTCGTTGCCGTTGGCAAGGGCAAGGTAACCGAAGATGGCAAGGTTTTGCCACTGGATGTCAAGGCTGGCGATAAGGTGCTGTTCGGCAAGTATGCCGGCACCGACGTCAAGCTCGATGGCAAGGAATACCTGATGATGCGTGAGGACGACGTCCTCGGCGTTGTCGAATAAATCATTACCCTGACCAATTTTAAGGAGATATATAGACATGGCTGGTAAAGAAATCAGATTCGGGCAGGAAGCCCGTGCATCAATTCTGGAAGGGGTTAACGCCCTTGCAAACGCTGTAAAAGTAACCCTTGGCCCCAAAGGTCGTAACGTTGTGATTGCCAAGAGTTTCGGTGCTCCGCTGATTACCAAGGATGGCGTTACTGTCGCCAAAGAGATCGAACTGGAAGGCAACTTCGAGAACATGGGCGCACAACTGGTCAAGGAAGTTGCTTCCAAAACCTCCGATGTTGCCGGTGACGGTACCACCACCGCCACGGTTCTCGCCCAGTCCATCTACCGTGAAGGTGTCAAGCTGGTGTCCGCCGGGCACAACCCGATGGAGATCAAGCGCGGTATCGACAAGGCTGTAGAGGCCGCTGTTGCTGCACTGCGGAAACTGTCCAAGCCGGTCAAAGACCACAAAGAAATCGCCCAAGTCGGCACCATCTCCGCCAACTCTGATGAGACCATCGGCAATATCATCGCCGAAGCCATGGAGAAGGTCGGCAAGGAAGGCGTTATCACTGTCGAGGAAGCCAAGTCAATGGAAACCTCCCTCGAGACCGTTGAAGGGATGCAGTTCGACCGCGGCTACCTCTCACCTTACTTCGTGACCGATCCCGAGCGCATGGAAACGGTCTTGACAGACGCATTGATCCTGGTGCACGAAAAGAAGATCAGCAACATGCGCGACCTGCTGCCGATTCTCGAGCCGGTTGCCAAGCAGGGCCGTCCACTGCTCATTATTTCTGAAGACGTCGATGGCGAAGCCCTGGCCACCCTGGTGGTCAACAAGCTGCGCGGCACCCTCAATATTGCCGCTGTCAAGGCTCCCGGTTTTGGTGATCGTCGCAAAGCGATGCTCGAAGATATCGCCGTTCTCACAGGTGCTCGCGTGATCGCCGAGGAAGTCGGCCTCAAGCTTGAGACAGCCACCCTTGATATGCTCGGTTCCGCCAAGCGCATTGTCATCGACAAAGACACCACCACGATCATCGACGGTGCCGGCTCCGAGGCTGATATCGCTGGGCGCGTCAAGATGATTCGTGGCCAGATCGAAGAGACCAGCAGTGACTACGACAAGGAAAAACTCCAGGAACGTCTTGCCAAGCTGGTTGGCGGTGTTGCTGTAGTCAAAGTCGGCGCTGCGACCGAGACAGAAATGAAAGAGAAAAAAGCCCGTGTCGAAGACGCCCTACACGCAACCCGTGCTGCGGTTGAAGAAGGGATTGTCCCTGGTGGTGGTGTGGCTCTGATTCGCGTTATTGAGGCCGTTGCTAAAGTTGAAGTGACTGGCGAGCAGAAGTTTGGCGTGGATATCGTCAAGCGCGCTCTTGAAGAACCGCTGCGCCAGATTGCCGCCAACGCTGGCCAGGAAGGCTCAATCGTGGTCAACGAAGTCAAGAAAAACAAAGGGGCCTACGGCTTCAACGCATCGACCGATGAGTACACCGACCTGGTCAAAGCCGGCATCATCGACCCGACCAAGGTGGTCCGCTATGCGCTGCAGAATGCTGCCTCCGTGTCCGGCCTGATGTTGACCACCGAGGCCTGCATTGCCGACAAGCCTTCCAAGAATGAAGGTGGTGGTATGCCTGATATGAGCGGTATGGGTGGTATGGGCGGTATGGGCGGCATGGGTGGTATGATGTAACGTCCGATCGCCTGATCCTGATGCAAAAAGCCCCCCGGTTTTCCGGGGGGCTTTTTTATTGATTATACATCAGGGTTGGAAACAAAATCGGTGGATTTCATCCCGCCGGTTTATCTTGTTGTTCAATTAGGTTCGTTAGAGAGAACCTCCACAATTCTATTGCAAAGGCAGGACACTCATCCCTCATAAAATCAGACAATCAACTTTTGTGACTTTTCTCTTGCCATCGGGGTCACGCTGAAGCGCCGTTCGTCTCCCGGCGTTTCTACCAGGACCTCAATCTCAGGCTGATCTTTGCCTTTGCTGTAAGAGGCGACAATAGCTCCGGCGGTCCGCAGGTCTTCTTCTTCCGGAAGTCCGGAAACCAGACCGAGGGGGCCCGTGACGCCGAGGGTGCGCAACAGTATATGGCTCTCATTTGCGACAGTCCGGATCGCCTCGTTGTCACTCTGGTGCCTGCCGAGGGTCAGCTTGGCACGTTCCGAGAGTCGGAACTGCCGGCCAACCTTGAGCAGTTCAACGTCGTTGACCGTACATTCCGGTTGGTGGTCGAAAAGATCACGCAAGCGGTCGGAGAAGTGAATTTCAGTCAGTAGGCAGCCCCCTCCCGAGGAAGGAAAATCAGTCAGTTGCCATTCCTTTGCCAAGGCTTCCTGGCGTTTCCGGGAGCGGCCCTGGATATCGAGCAGTTGTTCGCGGTCGACCAGACCTTTCTCTTCCATGGGTGTGACCGGCAGGATTTTGGCGCTGAGTGGTCTGAGAATCCGCTCCGGGTGGCCCGAGTAGTTGGCAACCGAGCGGAGTGCGTTGGCGTTCTGGCTCATCGGGCGCTGGCCGAGGACCTCGCCGGAGAAGAGAAAGTCGAAGCCGCGTTCAACCATGATTTCGCCGGCCAGGCGAAACATCATGGCGTGGCAGTCGATGCAGGGGTTCATGTTTTTGCCGTAGCCGTAATGCGGGCTTTTCACCATGTCCAGGTGGACATCGCTGATGTTCTTGATGATCAACGGGATCTCCATCATGCGGGACGCCTGTTCAGCCTTGCTGCTGCTGAAGAACGGCGTGACGAAGGCAACCCCGGTGACCTCGATCCCCTGGCGTTTCAGGCACAAGGCTGCCAGACTGCTGTCAAGTCCTCCGGAGAGGAGCCCCAGGGCTTTACTCATCATTGGCATCTCCATTGTTTCATGTTTGTACAAGGCGAGCTTGATACCACAATGTTACCGCGGTTATCAAGTTTGAATCCAGCCCACCCGGGGTCGGCAATCAACTTGACTTTTCAAATGGCCATCTGCAAGAATGATCGGCAGTCTACTCTGTAGATTAATCTGGAAAATTATGACTTTCGAGAGCGCCGATGGCCAAAATTGACTCGCTGTTCAAAATGATGAAGCAACAGGGCGCAAGCGACCTGCATATCTCTACCGGTGCGCCGCCCCTGTTCCGCTTGAACGGCGTGATGGAGAAGCTCAATTATCCTCCCCTGTCCGATCAGCAGGCCCGTGGCTTGCTGTTTGAGATTCTGACCAGGGAGCAGCACGAGGCGTTCGAGGCAACCCATGATCTGGATTTTGCCTACGCCCTGCCCGAAGTAGCCCGTTTTCGCGGCAACCTGATGGAGACCCATCGGGGAGTCGCTGCTGTTTTCCGGATTATTCCGAGTAAGGTTCTGACCGCTGATCAGCTCGGTCTGCCGGAAGGGATTCGTAAGCTGACCATGCTGAAAAAGGGGTTGGTCTTGGTCACCGGACCGACCGGGAGCGGTAAGTCTACAACCCTTGCCGCGATGATCGACCTGATCAACAGTACCCGCCGCGAGCACATCCTGACCCTCGAGGACCCGCTCGAGTTTATTCATGAGAACCAGCTCTCTCTTTTGAACCAGCGCCAGATCGGCCAGCATTCCCACTCTTTTGCGAACGCCCTGCGCGCCGCCCTGCGCGAGGATCCGGACGTCATCCTGGTCGGCGAGATGCGAGACCTGGAGACGATCTCACTGGCGCTGACCGCCGCGGAAACCGGACACCTGGTGTTCGGGACCCTGCACACCAATTCGGCACCGAAAACCATCGACCGGATCATCGATGCCTTCCCCAAGGATACCCAGGAGCAGGTGCGCACCATGCTCGGGGAAAGCCTCAAGGGCGTTGTTTGCCAGCAGCTGCTGCGCAAGGCCGACGGCAATGGCCGCGTTGCCGCCCTGGAGATCCTGATCTGCAATGCGGCTGTCGCCAACCTGATCCGCGAAGGCAAAACCTTCCAGGTCCCGACGATCATGCAAACCGCCAAGGGTGACGGCATGCAGCTGATGGACCAGCATATTCTTGAACTCCTCAAGGCCAAGCACATCAGTGGCGAAGAAGCCTACCGCTGCGCGCTCGACAAAAAGGCCTTTGAACCTTATCTGCCGAAGAAACGTCAGTGAGATGCTCTCCCGACACTGTTCGATACCTCTCCGCTGCTCCCTCAAGGCACAGTTCCGGACCGACAAGGATGCCCCGTGCGAGACCATTTCGGGCGAACTATAGAGTATCTGCGCCTTTCGGTGACTGATCGCTGCAACCTGCGTTGCCGCTATTGCATGCCCGAAGAGGGTGTGACGGATATCGCCCACGGTGAAGTGTTGCGATACGAGGAAATGCTGCGGGTTGCCGCGGCCGCCTGCAGGCTCGGGATTCGCAAGATCCGTGTAACCGGCGGCGAGCCTCTGGTCAGGCGTGGCATCGATGCTTTCATCGCCCGGCTGGTCGCCCTGCCAGGGCAGCCGGAAGTCGTCCTGACGACGAACGGACTGCTGCTGGCAGAGCACGCCGAAGCCTTGCATGAGGCTGGGCTATCAAGGGTTAATGTCAGCCTTGATACACTCAAGCCGGAACGTTTTCTGAAGTTGACCCGGCGTCCCGGTCTGGAACGGGTGCTGACCGGAATTCATGCCGCCGAGCAGGCCGGCTTGCTGCCGGTCAAGATCAACATGATTCCATTCCGGGCCTTCAATGCCGACGAAATTGTTGATTTTGCCCGTCTGACCATTGAGCATCCATGGGATGTCCGGTTCATCGAGTTCATGCCGATCAGTGGAGACCTTGATTACGCTTCAGGCGACGGGTTGCCGATGCAAGAGATCAAGGAGCGTCTCCTCGCGATCGGTGATCTGGAACTCCTTCCCCCCCAGCAGGACTCATCCGGCCCTGCGTATATGTACCGTTTGCCGCAAGCCAGGGGCCGGATCGGCCTGATCCCGTCAGTATCCGGTCATTTTTGCGCGGACTGCAACCGTTTGCGGGTGATGGCTGATGGTCGGGTGCGCGGTTGCCTGTTTGATAACTACGAGACCGACCTCAAGCCGGTACTGCGCGGCGACTCAGATGATAAGGCTCTGGAAGAGTTGCTGCTGATGGCCGCCTGCGCCAAACCGGAAAAGCACCGGATCAATGCCAGCGATTTCCAGGCACCCAGCCGGCGGATGCACGGGATTGGTGGCTGACCAGAACCCAGTCTGTCCGCAAGGGCAGGCCAATCTTCACTGCCCCGAAGACCTTCGCCCAATACACAGAGAGCAGCGTTCGAGGTAAGGCCAGGTCAACCCCCTTCAATGGATTGTGGTGTCCTTTGGAACGGGAGCTGAGTTCAGCACCTCATTCATCATTTCGCATATCAGCTTGACTGGAGACGGTTTTGGCAGCAGCAAGGCTAGCGAGTCCCTGACAAAATTTAGATACTCTGGATTTTCCGTACCGGTGAAGAAAATGAATCTACGATACAGAGCAGGGTCCATCGCCAGAGCCTGGTTGTACATTTCAATGCCGTTCATTTCCGGTATCTCAATGTCTGAAACAATCAGGTCAAAATATCCTTGCTGGATGTGCAAAAGACCCTCCAGGCCGTCATGGGCGATGACCACCTCGACATTATCCGCAGCCAAAGCCTCAAGCATACGGGCAACGGCATTGTTGTCTTCAACGATCAGAACACGCTTGCTGCCAGCATGGGCCAGTCTGCGGACCCTTTGGATGAGACTGTCCCCACCGGGTAACGATAGAATGAATTCCTGGATGCGTTTTCTATGCTGGTTGATATCTGAGACGGCCTTTTGCACATCTTTATCCAAAACCTTCAAGGCGTCCAGGATGTAGAGGAAGAGTTCATTCCATTCGGAAAACTCTGCCTCTGCAAGAATGTCAATCATGGCGGTTTTGGTCAACTCGCCGTCTTTCAACAGCCGCCAAGCACGAATAAAAGGGGCCTCAATTTTCCCACGAAAATGGTCATCAAAGTAAAAGCATGCAGACTTTATCTCTTTATCCGAGGTCGCGGACCTGGCCTGCTGCAATAACTTTTCGTGCTCTTTTTCTTCTGCAGACATCTGGGACAAAAATCGGCAGAAGCCTTCGTCCTCACGAAAAGCAACTGCTGCCTCCGCATAAAGTTTGGCAGCCGATGATTCTATATCTATCAGCCAAGGGATGATTTCTTTCACGATTTTTGCCCCTATGTTTGAACGCCAGGCAATGAGACGTTTTGTTCATTATAGAGCATTTGACTCACGGAATGTAATTCAACAGGCACTTTTTGTCTCCTTCCTCATTCTCGTCTCACCAGTTGCTGGGCAGGTCCAGCCAAAACGTCAGGAGGTATGACGACCGCTGGATCAGACCAAAAGGGCCCTACAGTGCAACCCGATATCCGGATAAATGCGGCCGTATTAGTCCCTCCATAGAGGCCACATACGAAAAACTCAGTCATTCCGACCAGCCCCTTTCATAATGTCATGGCTCTCCCCGGCGGGCTCTTTGCTTTCGACGTTCGTCCTCCCCCCGAGGCCCGCATTCCCCTGTCGTTATCTTGTTGACCATTGATGGAATAAAATATCAAATTTGCGAAACCCCGTTTTTAAATCGGATTTCCAATCAATTTCAGTTTGTTAGGCACTGTTTAATCATTTCCTCTTCTGGCGTCTTGAAAAAAAATAGACCCCCTGTCTATAGAGTAAAACACAAAATCATCTAAGCTATTGATAAATATAGATAATTTAAATCTTTTTGCTTGACATGAGCTCTCTTTCGACGATAATTGACATCACTTGTGTTATTTATTATCCCTTAAGATAACAGACAGCAGAAACCTGTCCACACACAGAAGGAGAAGATCATGAACTGCCCATCTTGCAGCAACAAAGGACACATTGAAATTGATTTGCACGCCGACGGATATGCCCAGGATGTATGCGAGTGCGGTGACTGCGGAACACTCTGGGCGCTTTCCGGGAACGGCCCAAAAATCATCAAGCAAAAGCTCAACAAAAGAGTGCAGGTGTATGCAGATTTTAACTGTCCCACATGCAAGTCGGTGTTGTGCATTGAGACAGATCTGGATGCTTTCCAATTTCACGAAGAAATTCTGGAATGCGTCAACTGCGGAACGATCTGTTCTTCTGCACACGACCAGATAGAAGTTGTAAAGGACTCACAAGCCGGGTCTTTTCTCAGCGCTACTTCTGCCCTGGTTGAAGCAGATGACTATGTTTTTATCTGAAAGACTTTCCTGCATATTAAAGGGGCTGTGACATGGAAGATTTATGGTGCGTGCAAAATTCCGGCATCGAGATCGATGACTACGCCGATGCGGCGGAGTACAAACGATTCCTTGAACGCTTCAGCAAGGATGAAGAACCGAGTCCTCCGAACAAGCGGTTGCGCGGTGAAGTGTCGGAGAATAATTCACGAACAGGAGCAATCAGATGATCGTCGAATATAGGTCTCGAGAGTAAATCGAAATCAATTGCGACCAGTTGTCCGTCAGGATTTACAGTGAGCCCCAACTCCCAGAGTTGGGGCTTTTCTCTTACATGCTTCGCCCTCCCAGACTCCCAGTCACTGGTCCCGGCGATTTCAACACTTTCCTTGTCGGCAAAAGGAGGGGCGGCTAAACTGATAGCTTCTGGCTGAAACAATTAAAGGCTTGTCTGGTTATCGAAAACAGCACATAGTCGTGAGCATGGATGGACGCACAAAATGGGCAGGCCGACGGCTATCAATTGGCTGGCAAATCAAGGCCTTTGATCTCTGCGCGTCCAATAGCAACAGGAGAACGCAATGGCATTAGAGTGGTCTGAAGATTTATCCATAGGCATTGATCCGATCGACAGGCAACATCAGGAGATATTCGCCAAGTACGATGAGTTCCGGAGTGCCTGCAAGGCAGGCAAAGGGCAGGAGAGCCTGACTGACATGCTTGGTTTTCTCGGGCGATACGTGGAAAGCCATTTTCGTATGGAAGAGAAATTGATGGCCCAATCCGATTATCCCGGCAAACAGGCCCACATCAAAGAACATCGGGAATTAACCGGCAAAGTTCACGCGTTTCAAAGTCAGCTCTCCAAGCAAGGGCCCTCCATAAGTCTGTTGGCCGGCTTTAACCGCTCTTTTCTCGACTGGCTGGTTGATCACATAAGAAAGACAGATATGGATATGGGGCAATATTTAAAGCGGGAACGGGAGGGGCTCTGACTGCTTGAGCCCTTTTCGGCTTCCCCTGAATTTGGCCCTCATCTTACTCCGGGTCCTCCTGTGATAACAGGAGAAGCTATCGATGATGCTGTCTTGCCTGTGCCAAACAATAAATAGAAATAATTTCTGATAAAATGGTTTCCCTTTGGGGGCTTTTCTGGTTCAATGCGACTGTTGCCGGCCGAATGAATTCGCTATAAAAGCAACCCTGAAGTTATTTCAAACCTGATATTAAAGGAAGAACAACGTGAACTCCCTCAAAATACGTGGACCCTTTCTTTGCCTGCTGCTCGTAATGCTGACGGCCTCTTGCGCTCCGATCAAAACTCTGGAAGTCTGGAAGGACGAGGCTTACACCAAACCGCCCGAGAAAATCCTGTTGATTGTTCTCGCTCAACGGGAGAATGTCCGCAGACATGCTGAAAACGTACTCTTCAACCAGCTGACCAAGCGCGGGGTCGAGGCCATCCCCGGATACAAGGTCTTGCCAAACCCGGGGGCAGCCCCCGATCGGGAAGCTATCGAGGCTAAAGTCAGGGAGCTTGGCGTTGACAGCGTACTGGTGGCGCGCTCGATCGGCAAGACGGAGATCACGAACCACCAGTATGGAGGGGTTGTCCTGGGAGGCGTGGCTGTTTACGATGGCGGCTGGTACGGATACAGTTACGGGTATTCATACAACAGGGAATACGATTCAAATTTGTTCATTATTTCCACGAAGCTCTATGATGTGGAAGGCCAAAAGCCTGTCTGGTCTTACCTCTCGCAAATCAAAGTCGACGAGTCCGCAGAGAAAGCGGTTAACCTGTTGATTCCGACGATCGTTGAGAAAATGGAGGAGAGCCGGATTCTGCAATAGCATCTCCAACGATGTGGGCCACGTCCGGGCACCGAAACAACTCAGAGCGACCTCCCCGGGGTCGCTCTTGCTTGTGAACCCCGGGCGCCACCAGGTACTTTTCATGGCAGAGGGGTCACCTTGGCCGGGCAACTGGCTTAATTAGCAATTGGATATGTGATGGATCTGTTTTTACAGGCCTGGGGCGGAGGTCTTTATCTTCTCAACAAGGTCTTTTTTGCTCTCGCAGAAGGCCGGCAAGAGGCGATCAAACGAAAACTGAGAATCCTTGGTTGGACTGTCTATCTCCTGGGGGTCCCGGCGTGGGTCATCATTCTTGTCAGCAAGCATGACTGGATCGCGGCTTCCATAGAAGCAGGCGGAGTCCCTGCGATGCTGTTTGGCCTGCTCAACGCCTGTAAAAATAGCGGTTCACCCAGCAAACCTCTGGATTTCATAACCTCCCTGTTCACCTACTCAGCCCTGCTCTTTGGAGTCGGTTACAGTCTGTATGATTACGGAGGGATTACCTCCGGTTCGCAGATACTGGAAGTCGGGGTCATGATCGGCTTCCTGCTTGGAAGCTACCTGCTGGCAAAGAAAAATCCATATGGATGGCTCTTCTTTATGCTGATGAACGTCAGCATGGCTGCGTTGATGTTTCTTCAGCACAAACCCATGCTGTCAATTCAACAGCTGGTTTCGCTATGTTTTGTGATTTACGGATTTACTGTAGCCATGAAGACCTCACGAGACAGGGGGCAGGCTCCGGGGAGTTCCGCTTAAAAAAACAATGCCTGTTTTGCAAGAAATGCCGACGGATACCTTGCCTTTTCTAAGGAAGCCCCTTATCCCCAACCGGGGCACCTTGGTCCCCGCGGAGCCGCCCGTCCAATCTTTGTTCCGACCCGCCCATGTTTCTGCCCAGGGGAATAACTCCAGCGGATAAAGACCTTTCCCATATCAAGACCCGTTCCCATGCAAAGACTTTGAATCGACAGAACCCCATCTGGCGCGTAAAATGTAGATCGGTCACCTTCGCTTCTCTTGAAGAGGTTTCATGTCGTTTCGATTGCGCCATCTGCTGCCAATTTTTCTTGCTGGAGTCGCACTGCTGACAACCATGGTATGGGTGGCCAGAGAGCCTCTGACCCGCAACGTGCTGCACCCCTGGCTGGAGGAACGGCTCGGCCTGGCCCTGACCGGTGAGGTTACCCTGGATCGATTGGCCCTGTCATGGGGGCTGGCGGAACTTCAGGGCCTCCATCTCGTGCGGTCGGACGCAGAAACCAGGATTGCGAACCTGCGAGTTCTGTTCACGGCAGGTGGTCTGCTGCAGCGGCGCATCGAAAGAATCGTTGTAGAGAAGCCAGAAGTGTCGCTAAAAATCGATGCGGCCGAAGAGCGCGACGAGGCGCCAGAATTGTCGCTACCGAGCCGCATCCCTTTCACTGTTGCTGCCTGGTCGCTTCAGGACGGCGGGTTGCAGATAAACTCCGGGCAGAGGAGTTATGTTGTGCAGGAACTCGCTGCTACCGGCAACTTTGCTGAGGCCATGCATTTCGCAGCCTCTGCAAAAGTCGGGCAAGGCGATGGCGTTAACATCAGCCTGGCCGGGCAGGGCCGTTGGCAAAACGGCCTGGAAGTAACCCTCGAAGAGCTTGTCTGGGACCGGATCCCGTTGCTGCAGGAGGCGGTGACTATACGCCCCGGCACATCAGGTGACCTGGCGATTGAAATAGCCTTGCCGCATTTCTCCGGAAGCGATGCGGCAAAGCTCCTGCAGGCCTTTGACCAACCGCTTCCCTGGCCGGATGAACTGAAGTGGCGGGTGAATGAACCGGTTGTTGGCCTGCGCTTTGCCGACGAAGAGTTGACCCTGACATTAAAGACAGGCGCTGGGGAGCTTCTCCTCTCCGGTCGCCATTGGCCCTGGCAATCTGTTGGCGTTGCCCTGGAACAGGTCAACGACACATGGCGAATTGATTCCCGCCTGGACCTGATGGAGGCCGGTCAGATCGAGGCCCGGGGAACCTGGAAGGACGACCTCTTTACAGGGCACTTCGGGATTACAGTGCCACATCCTGCCCCTCTGGCTGAAGCTTATGGCATCGTCCTCCCCGGACAGTTGGTGCAACTACACGACTTCACTATCTCGGCCCGTGTCATTGCCGGCCGAGACAGTGGTGCGGTCACCGATGGCCGCTTCAGCGTTGGCTGGCAGGAATCCGGGGGTATCTCGGGCGACTTGCACGGCAGTTGGCGAGACCCGTCCGTTCAAGCGACGCTGATGAATGTCAAACTCACCGGCAGGCAAGGCACCGGGCCGTTGGCAACAGCATCGCTCGATATCACAGGCAACCCGACCGCAAGCAATTGGCAGGGCAACTGGCAAATCCAGTGTGACGACCTGAAAGGGCTCGCCACCGACGCAGGCTTTCCTGTCGGAGAACAAATTCCAACCCTGCGCGCAGTGAGACTGGCCGGCGGGCTGAAGGTTCAGGACAAGCGGGTGCTGCTTCCGGATATGGAGCTGGCCGGCAGTCTGCACGGACAAGGGGTTGCCGGAAACCTCCTGGCCCGACTGGCCTTGGATCTGAGCGCTCCGGCAACTCCGTTGCTCACGATCCGGGACATGTCCCTCCAGGATATCGAGTACAGCAACAGCGATGGCACTCTCGTCGCAGTCGGTGGCCAAATCTCGTTCAAAGGGCAGTCGCGCTTGACGGAAAAGGGCGTCGCACTCGAACTGGGCGGGCAGGCGTCACTCGACGAGGCTCTTGCCGGAAGCTGGTATGGCAATCTCAGTGGGCTGCCGCTGACCTTCGCTGTACAGGGGCATTGGTTGCACCAGGAGATGTTGCTGCAGTTGGACCGGGCCGACTTTGACCTGGCGGGACTGGCAACCAGTGAGCTGACGGGACTGCTTTCGGCGCGTGACGCTGAGGCCGTAGCCCAGCTGGCCCTGCCTCAACTGTCGGGGCGGTTCCTTGAGACTTTGCACCGCCTCGGCGGAGAGCTTGCCCCGGGGCTCAAGGGAGTTGACCTGGCCGGCGCACTCAAAGTGCAGATCCGGATCGACTGGCAGGAAGATGGCTGGCGTATCGAAGCGGACCTGCATCCGGAAAGGCTCGCGGTCGGATTCAACCGGACCCTCACCCTGTCCGGGCTGCGCGGCAACCTGCCCATCATCTTGCAGTCCGGAACACTGCCTGAAACCGGGGCTCCACAACGCACCGGCTATCTGTCCTGGGATGAGTTGAGTACTCCGTTGATCCCGTCGGCGGCCGGCGAAATGGAGCTTCTCGCTGGAACCAACGGTTGGCGTTCGACCCGTCCTCTTGAAATCGCCGTCGCCGGCGGCAGGGCCCGCCTCAGTAGCTTGCGAGTCTCCTGGCAGGACTTTGTTCCAGAAGGCGAGGCGGCCCTGAGTCTCTCGGCCGTCGACCTGCAAGAAGTTTCCCGGGCGTTTGGCTGGCCCGAACTGGAAGGACTCCTTAGCGCCTCACTCGACGGCATCCGTTTCAGTGAAAAGGAGATCACCTCGTCCGGAGAGGCTTCTGCACAGGCCTTCGGCGGGACGCTGCACCTGCAAAACCTCAAGGTGATCAAGCCCTTTTCCCGCTATCCGACCTACCACGTCGACATCGATTTCAAAGATATCGACCTGTATGCCCTGACCCGCACTTTTGCCTTCGGCGAGATGAACGGTGTCGCGTCAGGACATGTGCGGAAACTGCGCCTTTTCGACGGCATCCCCTCGGCTTTCGAAGCCAGTTTCGAAACCGCTGAATCCGGCCACCGCAATATCAGCGTCAAGGCAATCCGCAACCTCAATACCCTCAGCCAGGGGGGGCTGTCAGCGGTGCTCTCCCAGGGGATCTATCGCTTTATCGATTTTTACCGCTATCGTAAAATAGGCATGACATGTTCACTGCATAACGACGCTTTTTACTTGCGGGGCACAGCGAAGAAAGGGTCTGATCAGTACCTGGTTGATGGGGGCCTGCTGCCACCCAGGATTGACGTCATCATTTCCTCGCCGGCCATATCCTTCAAGGAAATGATGCGGCGGCTGAAGCGTATCGAACGGACTGACCATTGATTTTAATTACTGATCGAGTATAGTCGAAGTCGAAACAAAAGGGCTCTAATCCCGAAGGAGGATAATCATGCGCAACGTTCTGAGAGGCCTGACACTATTCGTTATCGTTGCGACAGTGTCATGCGTGACGATCAACATTTACTTCCCCGCCGAGGAGCTTCGCGGAGCGGCCGACCGGATTGTCGACGAGGTCTACGGTGAAAAACCAGGCTCGGTCGAAAAAGCCCCCGCATCACCCGGAAGCAGCTTTCTGCCAAGGCTCGGAGTGAGCTCTGCCTACGCGGCCCAGGATATCAACGTCAGCACCCCCGAGATCCGGGCCTTGCGTGCCGACATGAAGGATCGTTTCGATCAATTAGGGCCTTCACTGGACGCCGGACAGGTCGGCATTGACGCCAATGGTTATCTCGCCCTGCGCTCCACAGATGGACTCGGCCTCAAGCAGCGCGCCGAAATCAAGCGCCTGGTCGATGCCGAAAATCAGGATCGCAAACGACTTTACCAGGAGATCGCCAAAGCCAACGGTTTACCCGACAAGGCCGGTGAAATAGAGGCGATCTTCTCCGAGTCGTGGCGTGACAAAGCCGCCAAAGGCTGGTATCTTCAGGACGCCAAGGGGAACTGGTCACAGAAGTAGGTTCCCGGCAACCCTCATAACCTTTGCGTCAACCAACTGTATGGTGCCGACCATCCCGGAATATGCCGTGGCGGTTCAAGCCAAGGGACAGACATACTACCGGTTTGACAGCATTTTTTATCAGATACGAGGCGACGGCTTTGTCGTGGTTACCAACCCGGGGGTCTGAGCACTGATGAACACACTGCTTTTCATTGTTGTATTGGCCTCCATCTACCTGATCGCCGCCATACCGACCGGTATTGTCCTGGCCAAGGTCATGGGCTATGAGGACGTGCGCGGCAAGGGCAGCGGCAACATCGGCGCGACCAACGTTTACCGGGTTGCTGGCAAACTGCCCGGCATCCTGACCTTGGCCGGCGACATCCTGAAGGGGTTTCTGCCGCTGCTGGCATGCAAGACCTGGCTGGCTCCGACCTCGATCCAGCTCGGCATCGCCTGCGCCATGGCGATTGTCGGCCACTGCTACCCGGTCTACCTTAAGTTCAGGGGTGGCAAAGGGATCGCCACGGCCCTTGGCATCTTCCTGGTCATCTCCCCGATAGCCGTGCTCGGTGCGGCAATCGTCTTCGGCATCACGGTCGCCACCACCCGCTTCGTTTCTCTCGCCTCGGTCCTGGCGGCCATGTCGGCCCCCCTGTTGGTCCTGATGCTCAACGAACCGCAGCCGATCTTCCTGGCCACCCTGTTTATCGCCACGCTGATCATCTGGCGTCACCGCAGCAACATCAAGCGGTTACTGGACGGCGCGGAAGACCGTTTTAAAGCTTGAGCCTCCAGTCATAGTCTTGACTTTTCCCCTCAACCCTCCAACAATGGCGTGGTGCCTGTTTGGCAACCCGACTGGAGCCCCTTTGCATGACCCTACGCACCCGAACCCTGATCCTGACCGCCTTTGCCCTGATCGTTATTCCGGTCTTCTGCGTCGGATTCTGGATGGAGAGTTTTGTTGCAACCACAGTGACTCCTCCCGGGCCACGGGTTATCGAAATCAAGGCCGGCAGTTCATTCACCCGGATTGCCAATCAGCTTGCAGAAGCCGATATCATCAGCGATGCGACCCGTTTCACCTGGTTGGCCCGCTGGCGTGACGCCACCGCGCAGATCCACGCCGGAGAATATCTCTTCGAATCTAAAGCCCGACCCGGCGAGGTCCTCGACCGCCTGGTTGCCGGCGACATTCGCCTGTACCGGGTCACAATTCCTGAAGGGTTCAACCTGAAGGACATTGCCGCACGTCTGGCCAAGACCGGGATCGGTTCAGAGAATGACTTTCTCACGCTTTGCTACGACAGCGGATTCATCAAGGAACTGGGTGTTGAGGCCGACTCTCTTGAAGGCTACCTCTTTCCGGAGACCTACAGCTACACCACTTCGACGACTGCGCGGCAGATATTACGCTCCATGACCGATCAGCTCGATCAACATCTTTCCGCGTCGATCCTGGCCAGCGCCGAGGCTCTGGGCATGGACCGGCACAAACTGCTGACCCTGGCATCGATTATCCAGAAGGAGGCCGGCAATGCCACGGAGATGCCGCTGATTTCGGCTGTGTTCCATAATCGCCTCAAGCGCGGCATTGCTTTGCAGGCGGACCCGACAGTGATCTACGGGATTGCTGATTTTGATGGCAACCTCACCCGTAAACACCTTAAGACGCCGACCCCCTACAACACCTACTTGAAAAGAGACCTGCCGCCCGGCCCCATTGCCAGCCCGGGACAGTCTGCCCTGCATGCCGCAGCCAACCCGGCCGACACCGGAGATCTCTTTTTCGTGGCACGGGGTGACGGGACTCACGAATTCACTGCGACGCTGCAAGAACACAACCGGGCGGTGCGCCGCTATCAGCTCAGACGCTGACAAACAAGGACCGCAAGAGCATGGCAAAACGAATATTGCTGGCGGAGGAAAACCAGCCCCTTGCTGCGGCAATTGCCGGCCGGCTCAGACAGCAGGGGTTCGTGGTCGACCATGTGAGCGATGGTGTCTCCGCACTCAGGGCTATCGCGGCAGAGCCCCCCGACCTTTTGCTGCTCGAGCTCAAGCTGCCCGGTCTGCACGGCACTGAACTGATCAAGAAACTCCGGCAGAGCCAGCGCGCCGCAGATCTTCCGGTGATCGTCCTGACCGGGTTCTACAAGGGGGAGAAATACCACACGGCGGCCGAAGCCCTCGGGGTTCGGCACTATCTGGAAAAACCCCTCAAGGCTTCTGTCCTCCTCAGTGCCATCGACCAGGAGCTCACCCCGGAAAGATCGGTTTCACCAGCCACACAGGGGGAACCAAGACCTTTCGCGCAACATCTGCGCACTGCCTTCCTGAAGCCCTTCTCAGGTTTGCTGACACTTCAATATCCGGACACCGTGCGCATGCTGACTTTTATCAACGGTGCCCCGGTCGCCCTTCGACCCGGCTACAAAAGCCGCGACTTCGGCGACTTCCTCTGCCTTCGCGGCCAGATCACTGCCGATGAATATCACTACTTCGTGACCACGGCAGCGTATCGCCATGACAGCCTGGTGCAGATCGGCTGCCTGCAATACAACGACCTGCTGCAGGCCGAAATAGACTACCTCAGTCAGGAACTGGTCTGTGCCTTTGCCGGTGGTCCAGCCCGGGCGGCATGGAAAGTCATTCCGGCTCCGGAGCTTTTGCAATTGATCACGCTCAATGTCCCGCAACTCTTCTATGAAGGTTTCCACAAACACGCCGGGCAGGATGGCTCCCGACTGCTGCAGACCTTCAGCGACAAGTACGCCATCCTCGACAGGAACTACTACAGGCACATTAATTTTCTGCGCCTGAATGAGAAGGAAAAATATTTCGTGCAGCGCATTGACGGCCAGCATAAGCTGGCTGACCTGGTTACCGATGAATTTGACTGCAGCCCGTTGTTGCTGACTCTGACAAACCTCAACATGGCGCGTTTCTCTGCCGAACCTGCTGTTTCCGCTGACCCGGAGAACCTGCCGTTGCGCACCCTCTTCAATGTTGTTGAGGAAGAAGTCGAAGTTGACGCTGAGGAGATCCTTGAGAGTTTCTCCGATCTTGTTGGCGATGACGGCGACGTTGCCGCCCAGGTGGATACAACGATGGTCCAACCGGGTTTGGCAGAATCGAACGGGACGAAAGCCACCCAGGAGGACCATGCCCAGGAGATCCGCCTGATTGCAAGGAGCCTGGAGAACCAGAGCCATTACGAGGTATTCGGTATCAAACAGGGGAAATTTTCCATAGATCGCCTCAAAGAGCGCTACTTCGCGATCACACGAAAGTTTGGCCCGGAGGTCCTCATGCAGCTCGGCGGCGAAGAAGCCGCCATGGTTGAAGGCATCCTTTCCAGGGTCGCCACGGCGTACGATACACTCTCCGATGTCGTCAAAAAAGAGCGTTACGACGAGATGCTCGGTGCCGACAAGGTTGGTCTTGGGCAGAAAGGCGACGAACGCTTCCAGGCCCAGGTTCAGGCCGAATCGGGCAAAGTCTTCCTTGAAATGGAAGAATGGGACAACGCTGAAAAAGCCTTGCAGGATGCTGTCAACGCAGAGCCGGACAACGGCGATTACCTGGCAAACCTGGCCTGGTCGATTTACCGCAACCCGAAATACTCCGACAGCCAGGCAATGATGAACAAGGCGAAGAAGATGCTCAACAAATCGATTACCATGGAGCGGACGGCCCAGGCCTTTGCCTACAAGGGGTGGATGCTTTTCGAATCAGGGCAGGAAGCGATGGCCGAAGCGGAATTCAACAAGGCCCTGAAACTTGATGCTCGCCTGTCGATAGCACGCCGGGGCTTGCGCACCATGAAAGATCAGCAGGAGCTGCAGAAGAAGAGTCTGTTCAAGAAGATGTTTAAATGATCGAAGCGCCAAGAGCTCGGCGTGAAAAGCCAAAAAAATACGGATGTTTGTCATCTAGTGTTGAGAATGCCCCCAGTCCAACCCGGTAACGCCATAGCCCATACATCTCACCACGTAGTGATTCACCAGAATGGCCAGGATTCTTTAAGGCGTGTTCCCGGACAATAATATCGTTGCAAGCAAAACAGCATACAATGCCACGTACGTAGTCAACGCAAATACAAATCTCTGCCGGCGTGAATATTTTCGAGACCTGCCGGTCACGTAATACACAAAAGCCGAAACAATAAAAAATATTGCAAGAAGTCTCATAGAATAACGGTTTACCCTATGCCCCGATCCCCTTGGTGGGCAAGCCACCGGAAATCATGTGTCGGGGCCGTACAACCGGCAGCTCCGTTTTCGCTTTCTGGCTGATTGGCTATTAAGCACAACTGCTTTGATTGTTCACGATTGACCAGCACGATACCGGGTGATTCAACGTATCCTTTAGTAATTTTTTATATATGTTTTGGTTTCCCAGTCCGTGACCCAGGTTCGATATGAATCCCACTCCCTTGTTTTGCCATCGATATATTTTTCCAAGATATGCCCACCCAGCGCTTCCTTGGCAATCGGGTTTTCTTGCAGTGCCAGGATCGCCTCTTCAAGGCTCCCCGGCAAGCTGTCAATGCCGGCGGCATCCTTTTCCGCCAGGGTCATCTCGAAAATATCCACATTGACCGATGGTGGCGCTTCCAGCTTGTTCTTCACCCCATCCAGACCGGAGCTGAGCATCATCGCAAGAGCGAGGTAAGGATTGCAGGCCGGGTCCGGACAGCGGACCTCGGTTCTTGTGCTGAGACCGCGGGAGGCAGGGATTCTGACCAGGGCTGAACGATTTGAAGCAGACCAGGCAACGTAGACCGGGGCCTCATAACCGGGCACGAGACGTTTGTATGAATTGACCAAAGGGTTGGTCACCGCTGTAAAGCCACGAGCATTTTTCATGATCCCGGCGATGTAGTGATAGGCTGTTTCGCTGAGTTTCAGGGGGCCGTTTTCATCAAAAAAAGCATTCGTCCCGTCCAGATTGAACAATGACTGGTTTGTATGCATGCCGGACCCGTTTATGCCAAAGACCGGCTTCGGCATAAATGTGGCGTGCAAGCCGTGCTTTGCGGCGATTGAGCGTACAACCCATTTGAAGGTGACCGTGTTGTCGGCGGCGGCCAGGGCGTCGGCATACTTGAAATTGATTTCATGCTGACCAACTGCCACCTCGTGGTGGGAGGCCTCTACTTCAAAACCCATCGATTCCAGAGTCTCTATAATCTCTCGACGACAGTTGATTCCCTTGTCCTCGGGATCGACATCGAAGTAACCGGCGACGTCGCCGGTCTCCGTTTTAAGTTTACCCTGCGCGTCTTCCTGGAACAGGAAAAATTCACATTCGGTTCCGACGTTCATGGTGTAGCCAAGATCCTTGGCCTCTGCCAGAACCCTTTTCAGGTTGACGCGGGGACAACCACTAAAAGGTGTTCCGTCCGCTTTGTAAACGTCACAGATAATGCGCGCTGCATTCACGTCGTTGCGAACTCTCCAGGGCAAAACCAAAAACGTGTCATAGTCAGGCTTCAGGTACATGTCCGATTCGTTGATGCGAACGAAGCCGTCAATAGACGATCCATCGAACATCATCTGACCGTCGAGAGCTTTTTTGATCTGGCTTCGGGGGATAGCAATATTCTTCATGAACCCGAAAATATCAACAAACTGCAACCGGAAAAAATTGACATTCTTTTCCTCGACAATTGCCATTATTTCTTCACGCGTCATAAATTACTCCTCGATTCAGTCAATGTCTTCATATTGTATGCGGCAATCGCCCTCGGGATCACCGCCTTTCCGAGGGTGATGCGGCACCCAAAGGAGGCTGGTCCCGTCGTCTTATTCACCAGGTAATTGAAACCCTCGCCATTATAGCGGATGATGCTGCAACGTCAAAGATCAGGGGACTCGTGTCGATTGTATCATGTCTGAAATGTGACCCTTTTGACCATTCCGAGAAAACTCTGACATTAAATAAAAAAGCCCCACAGTCTAGGAGGGGGAGAGACTGTGGGGCTGGTTGACGTTGCGGCAAGTTCACCACCTTGCCTCAGCTAAATATTACCTATTCCGTCACCTAGGAGTCAAGAAGTGGAATTGGTCCTTGCTTTGCAGCTTTTCAAGGGGCCTAAATCCCCCTATCAATAGGGAAGGATAGGGTCAAACGATTCGGACCCGGGCGAAACCACCGCCTGGGGTGCGCATGTTCGTGACCTGCCCACGGTACAGGCGGGCGGTCACACCGAGCACCCGGTTGCGATATGCGTACACGCGCAGGTCGGTTTTCATAGCGCCCTGCTCAACGACCTCGGTCAGGCTCGGCGGAACCAGCTCCTGGGCCAGGGTGTCTGTTGCCGGGAGCTGATCAAACCGCTTGCGGGAGATTTTCTCGCCGACCAGCACGCCCCTGCTGCCGAAGCCGTCCACAGGTTTGAACACGAGCTGTTTCCGGTCGGACCATGCCTGCTGCGGGTCGAGTTCGGCAAGCAATGAGGTTGCGGGCAGCACCTGGTCGAGCAGGCTGCTCTCCTTGTCGGAGATGCGCCACAGGGCATGTTGTGCGTGATCGGCCCAAAGGAGCATCCGCCGCTTGTCGGCAAGCAGGCCGTACATGTGCGGGTTGGGAGTCAGGCAAAGCTTGTGGGCCAGGTAGGCTTGCCGCAGCCCGGCCATCTCGTCGCTTGCCAGGTAAAAATCGCAATGCCGATTATAGACCAGGTCGACGGGCCGACCATCGAGCCTGACGCCATCGGCGGCAGCGTGCAACCGGAGCGGTTCGACGATCTCTGTCGGCACCCCCCAGGCCCTGAACAGGTCGGCAAAGGCCACCATCTCAGGATAGAGATACTGTTCGGCCGGATTCTCGTCGATGATCGCAATCCGTTCCGGCTTCAGTTTCACCCCTGCCGAATGTTTTTTTATTTCATCCGAGAAGGTCCGCAGCAGACGCTCTCTGAGCCTTGCCGGGAGGGATTTGTGATCGACGGGCAGGGGAGGGGCCTGCGCCAGGTAGGCCAGCATGCCACCGCCGGCATTGGTGTTGACTTCAATCAGCCGCGGCATTTCTCCGTCAAGATGAAAATCGTAGCACATCATGACCGCATCGTGTCCCGGATCAAAGCGGGCGACGTCCGGGACCTTTGCGTAAACCTGCTCACGGTATTCGGGATTGCGGCTCAGCTTGTCGAGCAATCGCACGACGCCGATCATGCGCCTGAAAGCGACCTTGGGCAATTCAACGATTGCGCTGCTAAGCTGTTCTCTGAAATCAGACACGGCCACTCCAGTTCTTCACGGGTCAGTATTCCCTGAATTGTGCCATATTAAACGATGCCAAACAAATAAATCGGTCCTATAACCTGCTTATTATGATCAATCCCATCCACCTGTTATCAAAAGAATCCATCCACTGATTACAAAACCCTTCCACCTGGAATTGCTGAAAGCCATCCACCGATTATTGTCTGAAACCCATCCCCTTGTTCTAAAATGACAACCGTAACTCCGGGTCAGGAAGGAGAGGTTTTGAGAGTTAATCGCCTACTTGGAATCCACTGTTTAAAAAACTCAAAGTTTTGGACTGCAAGAATTTGCAAAAAATGATTTTACAATTGAATCCTAAAAATCAGGATTAGTAGGAATTTCGTATTTGAACCAATCTGAGTGACTTAGAACAATGTAGGAGGACTTATAAGAAATTAAAGAGCGACCTTGGGAAGATCGCTCTCCACCACTTTGTCATTCGAGATGACAACGACGACTTCGAAGGCCAGGCTTCCATCTTCCTCAATGAAACACTCAGCGAATTCCCAGCAGGGCAGGCCAGCCTTATCAAGTAACCCTTCAGGGCCTATCTCGGGTATAAGGCAGGGGTTGTCTCCAGGCTCCAAGACCAGAATGACCCCGTGGATGTCGGGGTCATAGCCTTCGCCTTGGAATTGAATGGATCTCAGGATGGCCAACTCGGGGATTTTGCCCTTGAGACTCAGGGCTTGGTCGGTGGACAGTAGTCGGATCATGATGTTTCTCCTTTCTGGAAATAAAAAAAGGCCCATCCCGAAGGATGAGCCGTGTGTGGTGGAGTCAGTGGCGGACCGGAGATTGCCGCTCTATCTACAATGTATTTGCCTGAGGTAAGTTAAATGGGGTGTCCCCCGAATTCCAAACGAAAAAACACGTTGTTCCCTGAGCGCTTTCAAATAGCTAAATTCAACAATAATTCTAGAGCATTTTTTTTCTTGACACGCATTAAAAAAATGATGATAGTAAGCCTAATTTATAATTTATAAATTATACAAAAAGGAGAAAAGACATGAAAAAAAGAGTCCGTTTTACCTCGTTGTTCGTGTTGGTCGCGTTGATTAGTGTAGCGTTATTCACGGGACCTAGTGAAAGTCAAGCTGCTTCCGACAAAAAGGTCATTACATGGAAACTTCAATCCTGGGCATCATCTGGAGATGCCACCTATGATGCATGTCTTAAATTCGCTGACCTGGTTAAGAAAGCTTCCGATGGTCGTTTGATTATCAAGCCGTTTAATGCAGGGGCTATTATTCCAGCAGGAAAAGAATTTGATTCGGTTCTCTCAGGTTCGGTTGAAGCTGTTCACGGAGCGCCAGGTTGGTCACTTGGGTATTTCCCTGGGGCCATTTTTTATAACAATACTGTTGGCGGATTAACCGCCAACCAGCAAAGAATGTGGCTTGAGTACGAAGGTCTTAAGCTAGCCCAGAAGAGTTATAAAAAGTTGGGTGCTCATTACGTCGGTCCATTAACTCCCCATAACGCAGAGGTCTGGGCGCACAGCACCAAACAGCTCAACAGTGTCGCAGATCTCAAGGGTTTCAAGATAAGGATGGGGTCAGCGGCTCTGAATGAAATTTTTGCGCGGATGGGCGCATCCCCTGTCTTTATGCCAGGAGGGGAAGTGTACGAAGCGACTCAACGCGGAATTATAGATGGGTTTGAATATGTAACACCTTCTGTTAACTGGGGAATGGGATTTCAAGAAGTGACCAAATACATGTATCTTTCTACATCCAGAGCTCCAACTGATGCTCAGGCGCTTTTTGTCAACCAGAAGGCATGGGACGAACTGCCGGCAGACCTTCAAGCCATTGTTACAAACGCGACCTTTGCAGTTGCAGACCAATATTATGTAACCGAAATTGTGCGTGACGCAGAAGCACTGAAAGAGTTCGAAAAATATGGCACTATCATTTCAAAAGTGCCTGTTGATATTGAAGCTCTTCTCTACAAAACGGCAGAAGCCTATTACGATGAACAGGCTGCGAAAGATCCTGCTTTTAAGGAGATTTACGACTCCGTCAAAAGATGGCAGCTGATCAGTAAGCAATTTAACATTCAGTAATTTGTGTGTCGCCGCCGCAACTGATTCATCAGTTGCGGCGGCGTAATCATGGAGAGACGCGGCATGAGTTCAGAAATACTGAAAAAAATCACTGGTGCTATCGACAGAATGAGTGACTTCATGGCTCAATTCTCAAAATATCTGATCCTGTTGTTGATTTTTGTCCTCACCTACGAAGTGGTTTCACGATACGTTTTTAATAAGCCAACAATATGGGCACTTGAAACATCACAGATGATTTTTGGCTCTATTGCCGCGCTTTGTTGGGGCTACACACTGAAAATTGGCGGACATGTGCGGGTCGATGTGTTCTATACGATGTTTTCCGAAAAGTGGAAAGCAATCGTCGATGTCATAATGACTGTGCTTTTCCTGTTCCCAATTCAGTTCATCCTGATTTATTCGGGAACAAAGTGGACGCTGTTCGCATTAAAGGTGAACGAACGAATGGTTGATAGTAGCTGGCTTCCCCCTTCAGCACCTTTTCGTGCGGTACTAACTATTGGATTTATTTTGTTTTTTATGCAGACGCTTTCAGAATTAATAAAGAATATATATTTTCTTTCAAAAGGAGAAAGTCTTGCCGAGACGGATGCAATATACGTTAAAGAAGGAATGATCTGATGGACATTACAATGACTCCCGAGTTTGTAACGATAGGAATGTTCACGGTTCTGTTTCTTGGCGTGTTGACAGGCTATCCATTGGCCGTTCCTATTGGAGGAGCGGGTGCCCTCTTCGGTTTTCTAATGTTCGGAGATTCAGTCTTCGACATGATATACGCCCGAGTTTACGCCCAACTGACTAACACCGGCTTTATGGCTGTCCCGCTCTTTGTTTTTATGGGCGGAATGCTTGAGCGTTCAGGTATTGCCAAGAAAATGTACGAGAGTTTGTATGTCAGTTTTGGCAATTTCAGAGGTGGTCTTGCGATTGTCAGTATCTTGATCGGTACTATTATGGCTGCCTGTATTGGGGTGATCGCCGCTTCAATTTCCATGCTTGCCTTGGTCGCACTACCGGTCATGATAGAACGAGGATACGATAAAGGCTTAGCTACTGGGTGTATCTGTGCAGGTGGTACGCTTGGAATCCTGATTCCACCGAGTATCATGCTTATTGTCTATGGCCCCGCAGCCTGGATCTCGGTTGGCAAGTTGTTTATGGCTGCTTTTGGGCCAGGCCTGATGCTGTCGGTCATGTATATGATCTATATCGCCATCAGGGCGTTTCTGCAACCGTCGATAGCCCCAGCTATAAGTGTGGAAGAACAGGGGCAAAATACAAGCTTTCAGAAAATGAAAATGCTTGTGACATCATTGGTGCCCGCACTGATTCTCATCCTTTCCGTTCTAGGCGCAATCTACTCTGGTATTGCAGCTCCAACTGAAGCTGCGGCTGTCGGCGCAGTAGTTTCCGTAATCCTTGCTGCCAGCTACAGACAGTTATCTTTTAAGGGTCTTATGGAGGTCTCGATTAGTACGATTAAGCTGACGTGCATGGTTTTACTTATTGCCGCCTGTTCCACTGCATTCGTCAGTGTTTTTCTTGCCGGTGGCGGTGGCGACGTCGTCAAAGATTTAATCCTGGGGTTCCCAGGCGGTAAATGGGCTGTTTTTACGGCTATCATGGTAGTCACTTTCCTGTTGGGAGCATTTATTGACTGGGTCGGAATTATTTTTGTCCTCGTTCCTATTCTGTCTCCTATCGTCCCTGTTCTAGGGTTTGACCCATTGTGGTTTGCAATGATGATCATCGTTAACCTGCAGATGTCTTTTTTAACGCCACCTTTTGCCTACGCAATGTTTTTCCTCAAAGGTGCGGCCGATCCAAGCCTTGGCATCGAAACGAAAGATATCATTCGCGGCATGCTTCCCTTTGTCTTTATCGTGGCCCTCGGTCTTATTCTACTTATTATCTTTCCGCAGATCGTCCTTTGGCTGCCAAGTACAATGTAGGAGTGAATGGATATGAAACAAATATCAACTGATAATGCGCCTGCCGCATTTGGACCATTTTGTCAGGCTATGGCATTCAACGGAATGGTTTTTACTTCCGGTGCATTGCCGCTCGATCCTGTAACCGGTGCACTGGTGGATGGCGGAATCGTGCAGCAGACGCATAGAACTCTGAAAAACCTGCAAGCTGTCGTAGAGGCGGCAGGAGGCTCGATGGAAACCCTCCTCCAAGTGGTGATCTATCTTACCGACATGAATGATTTTGAAAAGATGAATGAAGTATATGCATCATACTTCAGCGACAGTTATCCGGCCAGGGCGACTGTAGGGGTCGCTGCCTTGGCAAAAGGTGCTCTGGTGGAAATGCAGGCTATTGCAGCCGTTTGAAACCGGAATTTCTCTGGGTTGTTCCAGATTCTGCTTCACTATGAATAAAGGCGCTCCCTAAAGAAAAGACCAGTGAAAACAATATCAACGATTTTTCACCAAGATGAAGTATCCTTGAATCATGCAACACAAAATAGTAATATTTGCGGTGTTAGATCGTAAATCTTAAGGAAAAGGATCACAGCAATACATGATGTATAAAAGCATGAATGAAGCGGCTTACTCAATCATCCGAATGAAATTACTGGATGGAGAATTCGAGCTTGGCGGCAGAATAAGAGAAGACCTTCTCGCTAAAGAGATTTCGATGAGTCGTACACCGATTCGTGAAGCAATAAACCGACTTGTTTCAGACGGGATAATAGTCAAAAAATCTCAACAAGGTTTATATCTTATTGATCCATTACCAGAGCAGATTCAGGACCATATTGAAATTCGGATTTCCCTGGAAAATTTGTCTATCCAGAAATGCATTGAACGTGCGACAGATGAGGATATTGAGGCAATTTGCAATTCATTGAAAGAATTTGAAAAGGCGCTTGAACAGAAAGATTTTGTTGAATGCAATAAACTTGATAGCAAATTTCATTCTATGATTGCTCAACTTTCAAACAATGCTCGATTAATAAGGTTATTAGACGAGTTTTCAGCTTTTTTCCAGTTGGTCCGAATAAAAGAAAAAAAGAGCGATCCTGAAATAAAAAACAAAGCCACTCTCAAGGAGCACAGGAGTATTACCGAGGCGATTAAAAAAAGAGATGTTTTAGCAGCACAAAAAGCTATTGAAATAAATATTCGTTCGATGCGCAAAAACCTTTTCAATAAAACCTAGTAGTTATCACCTGACGCAATCACGGTGTCTGTCAGGTCAGGTTTAACCCGCCGATTTTTCCTGCGAGATGCTTTTTCTGACATAACACATTCATTTCTCACAGATTTCCTCAGAGGTGTCTAGAGCCGCTTCCTTGTCTTTGGAAGTATGAAGAGAGTTTTATGCTTTCTGGTGAATTCGGACTTGCAAAAATATAATTTATAATTTATAAATTATTGAAGTCAGAATTATCGCAAAAGAGAGATATTTAAAAAGGAGGTATGTATGCCAAATTTCGCCGCAAACTTATCAATGATGTTTCAGGAAGTAGATTTTTTAGATCGTTTTGATGCCGCCGCCAAGGCTGGTTTCAAGGGGGTTGAATATCTGTTCCCCTATGCTTTTGAAGTGAATCAATTGGTTGATTTGCTAAAGAAAAATAATCTCAAACAAGTGTTGCATAACCTGCCTGCAGGTGATTGGAGCGCAGGTGAGCGTGGTATTGGTATTTTCCCCGATCGAATTGGTGAGTTTCAGGATGGCGTTGGCAAGGCTATCGAATATGCAAAAGCTTTAGGGAATACCCAAGTAAATATGTTGGCAGGAATAGCACCTGAAGGTGTTGATATCGATGTGTTGAATAAAACTTTGACTGACAATGCAGCGTTTGCAGCTTCCGAATTGGCCAAAAATGACATCTGTCTGGTAATAGAAGCGATCAACACAAGGGATATCCCAGGTTTTTTCCTGTGTGGTACCCAGCAGACTCTTGACATCATAGCAGCTACCGGATCAGACAACATCAAGTTGCAATATGATATTTACCATATGCAAATCATGGAAGGTGATCTTGCCCCTACAATTGAAAAAAATCTCAACAGCATAGGGCATATCCAGTTGGCAGACAGCCCTGGACGTCACGAGCCAGGAACAGGCGAGATTAATTATCCCTTTCTTTTCGATTTTCTTGATCGAATCGGCTACAGAGGATGGATCGGTTGCGAATATGTCCCTGCCAATAAAACAGAGGAGGGGTTAGGGTGGTTTGAACCCTACAAATAAGAAGGTCTACGTTGTTTACATCTCACTTTCCAGGGCCTTGAGAAGCAAGATTACAAAAAATATCAAAGGAGAAAAAAATGAGCAAAATCGGATTTATAGGACTAGGTATTATGGGTGCACCCATGGCTGGGCATCTTCTCGATGGTGGACATGATCTGTATGCTTTTACCCTGGAAGGAGTACCCCAAGAGCTTATCGACAAAGGAGCAGTTGTCTGTGGGAATGGGCAAGAAGTAGCAGAAAAAGCTGAATTCATTATTATTATGGTTCCCGACACCCCACATGTTGCGAGTGTTTTGTTTGGGGAGCAGGGTGTTGCTACAGGATTGACCCAGGGGAAAGTCGTCATTGATATGAGCTCAATTTCACCAATTGAGACCAAAGTATTTGCAAAACGCATCAACGAGCTTGGTTGTGAATATCTGGATGCCCCGGTCTCCGGCGGCGAGGTCGGTGCGAAAGCGCAAACACTTACAATCATGATTGGCGGCACAGAAGCGGCTTTTGAAAAAGCAAAGCCACTCTTTGAACTCATGGGTAAGAATATTACGCTTGTTGGAGGAAATGGTGACGGCCAAACCTGTAAAGTTGCCAACCAGATTATTGTTGCCCTAAATATCGAGGCGGTTGGGGAAGCCCTTCTTTTCGCTTCCAAGGCCGGAGCTGATCCTGCCAAAGTGCGAGAAGCATTGATGGGCGGTTTTGCTTCTTCTAAAATTTTAGAAGTGCATGGCGAGCGCATGATCAAGAGAACCTTCGATCCAGGCTTTCGCATTGAACTGCATCAGAAGGATCTGAATCTGGCGCTGAGTAGTGCCCGTGCCATGAAGCTCAGCCTGCCTAACACTGCTACAGCACAGGAACTGTTCAATGCCTGCGCTGCAAACGGCGGCTCTGGTTGGGACCACTCTGCCATGGTGCGAGCTCTGGAGCTGCTTGCATCCCACGAAGTCGCTTGATAGCAAACAAGGATTCATCCCGCCAACATGAAGAAAACTGCCCCCCCTGCCCCTGCAAATGGAAGCAGGGGGGGGCGCCACCCAGGCATCTCCAATCCACTGAGCTGACATTGCATATTGGCCTGACATTAAACTGTCACTCAATAAAACAGCCCAATAGGCATACAAAACGATGACATCTTTACTTCAAAAGGCTAGAAAAGACGCTTTGGCGATTTTTAGAGCTGGACTTAAGGCTGTCGCTCCCGAAGGAGCGATCGACCGTTTTTGTCGACGCCAAGGAGATGTGTTAACCATTGGAAAAGAAACCTACGACCTTAACGCCTTCGAAAATATATATATCGTAGGCGCGGGAAAGGCCACTGCCCCAATGGCTGTGGCTTTTGAACGTTTGTTAGGTGAAAAACTTACGGCTGGAGTTATTACCGTCAAGTATGGACACATTGCCGCTTTAGAAAAGATACAAACCATCGAAGCCGGTCATCCCGTCCCTGATCAAAACGGAGAAATTGGTACGACAAAGATTCTGGAAATTGCCAATGCCGCAAAAGCCAATGATCTATGCATATGTTTATTGTCAGGAGGTGGCTCTGCCCTGCTTCCACTCGCCGTACCTGGTGTTACCCTGACTGATAAACAGGAGACAACCCGTACCCTGTTGGCATGCGGTGCGACAATCCATGAAATTAATGCTCTCCGGAAACACCTTTCGTGTATTAAAGGCGGCAGATTGGCCGTCGCTGCCTACCCAGCTACTATGGTTTCTCTGATTCTGTCCGACGTTGTTGGTGACGATCTCGATGTCATCGCATCTGGGCCAACTGTTCCGGACAACAGTACCTTTAAAGATTGTTTAAATATTGTGGCCAAGTATGGAATCTATGATCGATTGCCAAAATCGGTGATAAACCACTTTGAAAATGGCTTGGCCGATCAAGCGCTAGAGACGCCAAAAGCCGATAATCCTATATTTGAAAGAACATGTAGCAATATCATCGGAAGTAATATTGAAGCCTTATTAGCAGCAAAAAAAGAAGCAACTGATCTTAAATACAAGACAATAATCCTTTCTTCCCTGATCGAAGGTGAAACTAGCGAAGTTGCTCGAATGCATGCGGCTATTGCCAAAGAGGCCATCAATTCAGGTCATCCCATAAGACCACCGGTATGTATTCTCTCAGGTGGTGAAACAACCGTTACATTAAAAGGTAGCGGGTTAGGCGGGCGTAATCAGGAATTTGCTTTGTGCACAGTTGGCGACATCGCCGGTGAAATACCTATAGTCATTCTGTCAGGTGGAACAGATGGAAACGACGGACCGACCGATGCCGCGGGAGCCATTGCTGACAATACAACTCTGGAACGAGCGAGAGCCAAAAATCTCAACTTCGGTGAATATTTAGAAAATAATGATTCATACAACTTCTTTCAAGCTCTCGATGATCTTTTGATTACAGGCCCTACGAATACAAATGTTATGGATCTTCATCTGATAATAATCCCTAAGGTCTCAGACCTGATCGGGGAACAGGAAGATCAAGTCAACATAGAGCATTCTATTAACAATAATAACGATCTAGACGATTGATCGAGCTTTGCATTTTTGAAGTTGAGTAAATAAGGAAAATTCCCGTTCAGCTTTCTGACTCTTGTTTTCAGTAGAAATGAACTCATCATGTTCAAACATACAAAAATTATCGCTACACTGGGTCCATCGACCAGCGAAGAGAATACCATCAAAGCCCTAATCGAGGCCGGTGTTTCAGTTTTTCGACTCAATTTCTCCCACGGCGACCTGACAGATAAAACCCTGCTGATCCAGCGGATCCGAAGCGTTTCACGACAACGGCAACAGGCAGTGGCTATTTTGGGCGATCTGCAGGGGCCTAAAATCCGCGTTGGCTTGCTCAAAGAAGGAGCGATGGCTCTTACTGAGGGGGAGGGAGTCATCATCACCTCGCGAGACGTTTTGGGGGAAGCTGGACTGATTCCGACCGTCTACAAAAACCTTCCTCAAGATGTTAGCCCCGGAGATCAAGTTCTGCTCGATGATGGTCTGATGGAGTTGGAAGTTGTCAAGGTCCAGGGGGAAGATGTGCGCTGCCGGGTTCGATTCGGTGGGATTCTCAAGGACCGCAAAGGGATCAATCTGCCGGGCGTTACAGTCTCGGCGCCTTCCCTGACGGAAAAAGATAAGCAGGATTTACAATTCTGCATCGATCAGGAAATAGACTACGTGGCATTATCTTTTGTCCGTCGAGCTGCTGATGTGCTCGAGCTGAAGTCGTTGTTACAGAAAAGTGGTTCAACACTTAAGGTGATTTCAAAGATCGAAAAACCGGAAGCGGTTGAGAACTTTGAAAGCATCCTTGAAGTGAGCGATGGCGTGATGGTGGCCCGAGGTGATCTGGGCGTGGAAATTAGCCCGGAAAAAGTTCCCCTGATCCAAAAAAGGATTATCCGTAAATGTAACAATGTTGGCAAACCGGTTATAACCGCCACGCAGATGCTGGAAAGCATGATCAATAATCCCCGCCCAACGCGCGCGGAAACATCCGATGTGGCAAATGCGATCCTCGACGGTACCGACGCAATTATGCTCTCCGCCGAAACCGCCTCGGGGAAATATCCGCTTGAGGCCGTGAAAATAATGGATTCGGTAGCCAGAGATGTCGAGAAAGCAACGCTGATCGCTCCAAAACAATTTCAAGTGAGAGAGGATATGCAGGTTGTCAACTTGTCTGAAGCGATCGGGCAGGCAGCCTGTCGAATCGCACAAAGTGTCGGAGCCAAAGCCATCCTCGCCTTTACCCAGTCAGGCAATACCGCAGCCCTAGTGGCTAAGTATCGCCCCACAATGCCAATTTATGCTGTCACCCCATCGCGGACAGTTCGCCGTCGCTTGGCACTTTATTTTGGCGTACAATCGTTACGGGTCGATATCCAGGGAGATACTGAAGCACAGATTCAGCTAGTGGAAAAGAGCGTTCTAGACGCAGGAGTTTTACAACCAGGAGATATGGTTGTGATTACCATGGGCAGTCCCCTCTCGGATCCCGGAACAACTAATCTGCTAAAGGTTCATCAACTCAATTCAGAGCAGATTAACTTTTGACACAACAAATAGGAGTTTTGGTCACCAATGAAAGATTATGGACGTATCGGTGGCATCAGATAATCCGTAGAATTATAGGCAACGCATTGGATGTGGTCTCCTCTGAACCCATCAGCGGTTAAACAATATTTATTCCGATAGGTACTTACTTATGAATTACAGACGATTAGGCAGATCAGGCTTGCAGGTGTCAGCTCTGGCGCTTGGTACTATGAACTTTGGCTCACCCACAGGGGAGATAGAGGCTTCATGTCTTGTAAATGAAGCTATTGATAAAGGGATTAATGTTATTGATTGTGCCGATGTTTACAACCAAGGTGAGGCAGAGCGAATTCTTGGCAACATACTGAAATCGAATAGAAAGCGTAAAGACGTTTTACTTACAAGCAAGGTTTTTAATCCAACGTCTTCTGGTCCCAATGACAAAGGAAATTCTCGACATCATATTATCGAAGGTTGCGAGAATAGTTTGAAGCGGCTGCAAACAGATTATCTAGATATTTACTACCTTCACCGCGCGGATTTCTTTGTACATCAAGAAGAGTCACTAGAAGCGCTCAATCATCTCAGGCAGCAAGGCAAAATTCGCTATGCAGCTTGTTCAACACAGCCTGCGTGGAGAACAGTGGAGGGATTAAATATCTCAGAGAGGTATGGGTACCCACGTTTTGTCTGCGAGCAACCCCCCTATAATTTGCTTGATCGGAGAAGTGAAAATGAAATTATTCCCATGTGCCAGCACTATGATCTTGGGGTCATGGCATGGTCACCAATTGCCCAAGGTATATTAGCTGGGAAATATCTGAATTCTGTAAACTTCCCTGAAGGAAGCAGAGGAAACTTGCGAGATGTATTTAGGGAGCGTATCTCTTCGGTTGGAATAGAAATAGGTAAAGCATTTGTTGAGTATGCCAAGAAAAAAGATTATAGGCCTAGCCAATTAGCAACAGCCTGGGTGTTAAGTCAACCAGGAATATCCTCAGTAATTATAGGCCCCAGAAATATTGAACAATTTGATGACCTGCTTCCGAGTTGCAAAATTCAACTCACGATGGAGGATCGCGCCTTTTGTGATGACCTAGTACCACCAGGGAGATACGTGACTAGTTTCTTCAACACGACTGACTGGATGTTATCTAAGGGGATTTAAACTCATTGCTAGCGACTTTTAGATTAGACATGACATTGGTTTCAAGCCGTTGATGAATTTATTGATACATCGAGGTGCCGAGTGCTTATCATTAATCACCATTTCCAACAAAATAAAACCCCATCCGGTTTCTCTGGATTGTGACTTTCCTATAAGTATTGTTGCATTGAGTTACTATATCACCCCAGGATAAATAACACCGTCGCCGCGAGGTTCCTTGCTATATGTTTTTCGCCAAAGCGATATCAAAGGGATGCGTTAAATTAAAACTGGTGGACGGCAAGTAGATGGTTTCAGTCAAGAACCAGTGGGTGAATTTCGATGATTCTGGGTGGCAGGTTTTCGATGATAACCGGTGGAGGGTTTTTCATAACAGGTGGTGGGGTTGGATGATAATAAGCATATAACCCAAACAAAGACTCGTCGCCACAAAGCCACGAAGACACCAAGAAAATCAGTTATCTATGAGCTATAAAGCGCATTTTGAATCGATTCCCGCCCAGGTTCGGTTGTCTTGTCTTCGTGTCTTGGAGTCTTGGCGGCCAACCATTTTTCCGGTTATAAGTCCGAAATAAATCGGGGCACTTGCGGGAAGTGTCCCGGAAGTGCCCCTGTGCAATTGCTTATCAGGTGGGCTGTTAATCGTCGAGGTTCTCTGCCAGCAAGTTCGATGGTGTGCTTGACCCTGACGTTCTTTTCCTGCTTCTGCAGCCCGCCCTGGATCTGCATCATGCAGCCCGGACAGTCCATCGCCACGCAGGCCGCACCGCTCGCTTCGATGTCCTTGATCTTGTCGCCCAGAATCTGCTTGGCTATGTCGGCGTGGCTGGTAAAAGAGTAGGACCCGCCGAAGCCGCAGCAGCGATCGCTGTGCGCCATTTCAACGACTTCTCGACCGGAGTCGGCAATCAATCGACGGGGCTGCTCCCAGACCCCGGCGCCGCGCTTCAGATGGCAGGAGTCGTGATAGGTCACCTTCTCGGCCTTGATGGCCTTGCCAAAGGCTTCCGCGCCGTCGAGCTTGTCGGCGATGAAACAGGAGATATCGATGGTAATCTCAGCCAGGTTCCGGGCCTTTTCGGCCCAGACCGGGTTGTCTTTGAGCAGGTCGATAAAGTCGCGCTGCAGCGCCATGGTACAGGTCGGACAGGAAGTGACGACAAAGTCGGGGTCGTCCCGGAGCATGGCGTCGATATTCTGTTCGGCCATGGCGACGGCGGTGTCCTTGTCGCCCGAGTAGAGGGCGGGCACACCACAGCAGCTCTGCTCCAGCGGCAAGGTCACTTCGACATCGAGATGATTGAGGACCTTGACCAGGTCGATCCCCATCTCCGGATAGACGAAGTCGTTCAGGCAGCCGGCGAAAAAGGCTACCCGGTAACGCGGCTTCTCGACCCTTTGCGGGAGATCTTTCCACAGGTCGCGCAGAGGCTTGTCGGCAATCGCCGGCAAGGTCCGCCATTCGGTCAGCCCCGAGAAGAACAACGGCAGGTGACGGATGGTGCGCTCACCCCGGGTCACCGGTTTCTGCAGCACGCTGGCGGCGCGGAGCATGCCGTGGAATAGCTTGCGGTTGCGCATCACATTCTTGAAGACAATTGATTTGCCGGCACCGACGCCTTCTTCCTCGCCGATGACTTCGCGCAGGTGCAGTATGATGCTCTCAAGGTCGATATTGCTCGGGCAGACCGCGACGCAGGAGCGGCAGCCGATGCAGGCGCGGACCAGCTCGGAGGCATTTTCAAGGCCGTGGAAGAATGCTGTCAGGATAACGCCGATCGCGCTGATGTAGATGTGGCCAAAGACATGGCCGCCCACGGTCTGGTAGACCGGGCAGACGTTGGCACAGGCCCCGCACTTGATGCAACGCAGTGCGTCGCGGCAGTGCGGCGACTCGGCCAGGGCGGAGCGGCCGTTGTCGAGCAGGACGATATGCAACTCCTTGCTCTCGTCACCACAGGGGACTGCGCCGCGGATCCAGGTGATGTAGGAGGTGATCAGCTGCCCGGTGGCGTTCTTCGGCAGGACGTTGATGATCCGGTTGGCATCTTCGAGCGTCGGCACCAGCTTCTCCATGCCGACCAGGGCGACATGAATTTTCGGCAGGGTCGTGGTCAGCCGGGCGTTGCCCTCGTTGGTCACCAGGGCAATCCCGCCGGTCTCAGCGATCGCGACGTTGGCACCGGATATCCCCATGTCGGCGTCCAGGTAGGCCTGACGCAGCTGACCGCGAGCGAGCCGCACCAGGTGCAGAATCTCGGCCGGTTCTTCTTTGCCGGTCACCTTGCTGAACAGTTCGGCGACCTCTTCCTTGAGCATATGAATCGCCGGCATCACCATGTGACTCGGTCTCTCGCCGGCCAGCTGGATGATCCACTCGCCCAGATCGGTCTCGAGAGCTTCGACTCCGGCGGCCTTGAGGGCCTGGTTGAGATGGGTCTCCTCGCTCGCCATGCTCTTGCTTTTGACCACGGTTTTAACGCCGCGCTCTTTGGCCAGGGCACAGATGTAGTTGTTGGCATCCGCCGCGGTCCGGGCAATATAGACTTTTGCCCCGGCGGCTTCGGCGTTGGCGATGAATTCATCGCGGTAACGCGGCAGGTTGTCGCGCACCTCGTCCTTCATCTCACCAATCGCAGTACGCAACGCCTCGAAATCCTGTCCGGCAAAGGCCGCCTCGCGAGCAATCACGTAGGCATCGGCAAAGCGGTGCAAGGTGTCCTGCAGGCGCGGTTTCGAAATGGCCTTGCGGACCCGGTCCTGGTAATGTCTGCTGCGGTCTGCTTTATTCATGTCAAGTCCGTTATCCGTGATCAGTGATTGGTAAAAAGTGAAAAGATCGAGGGAAGAGGGGCGTCGTTTCCTGCTTCGCACCTCGCGCTTCACGCTTCTGAACTTATCTCTCCATCAAATCTTCCGACAGCCCTTCCAGAAGAAGAATATGCAGTTCAGCAGGGCCATGCACGCCGATGGTCAGGACCCGCTCGATATCCGCGGTCCGGCTGGGTCCGGTGATATAGGCCAGGTAGGCCTGGGGCAACTGCTTGTGGAAATCGTTGAGCAATGGCACGGCTTCGTCGGCGGTCGCCAGAATTTTACGCGGGTCGAGAACCACAAAATGTTTTTCCGGCAGGGTGGTGGCAAGCCGCACGGCTTCATCAGTGCTTTCAAGGACGATCGTACCCGTCGCGGCGATGCCGAAGTTCGCCCCGGTCAAACCGGCAGCCGCGGCAGCGCCCTGACTACGAAAATCCTGCTCAAGCACGTCCAGGCCGGCAGCTTTAAGCTTCGCGGACACTCCCGAGCGCACGAGACTTGGGCAGGGCGGCAGCATCAGGCTGCCGTCGATGCGATCATTGACGTACGAGACGAGTTCTTCCAGGTTTGCAAGCGACTGAACGTCTGCGCCGACATTTCTTGCTGCATTGATAAAATTCTCCATGTTCGGCCTTTTGGTAAAATGAGTTATTGGTATGACCAATTATGGTAGACTTCTACTCCCGAGTCTGTCAAGGAATAAAACAAACGCTATTTTATCATTGATTCAATCAGCGCGTTTTGATTCATATATGAATCTTTTGAACCATGTATGAATCAACGGGTGTTTGCGGTATTTCAGGAGGAGCGGTTTGACAACTGAACAAATGATGATTCAATTATGATTCGCCCCTCCTGCGCCGGGACGTTCACGCAGACGCCAAGGTTCCCATTCTACCATGTTTTCCGCCCTTGGTACGGGACTTGCGTCCTGCTACTCACTGTCGATCAATAATTTCAGGAGGTCCTTATGTCGGACGTTTTCGTAGTTTCTGCGCGCCGCACCCCTTTCGGCTCCTTCGGCGGCGTCCTCGCGACCATGCCAGCCCCCCAGCTCGCCGCGCAGGTTATCCAGTTTATTCTGGCAGAGACCGGGCTGCCAGCCGAAACGATCAACGAAGTCATTATCGGCCAGGTCCTCCAGGGTGGCGTTGGACAGGCCCCGGCCCGCCAGGCTATGCGCATGGCCGGCATTCCGGACAAGGCCCATGCCATGACGGTCAACAAGGTCTGCGGCAGCGGCCTGAAATCGATCATGCTCGCAGCAGACTCGATCCGTTTGGGCCATTCCGACATGGTCATGGCCGGCGGCATGGAAAACATGTCCCTGGCGCCTTACCTGCTCCCGTCCGCTCGCTTCGGCCAGCGTATGGGGCACGGACAGATGCTTGATATGCTGCTGGTCGACGGCCTGCTCGACCCTGACACCGCCAACCATATGGGTGACATTACCGAAGCGTGGATAGAACGACACCAGGTCGGCAGGGGCGGCCAGGATGAGTATGCCGCCCGCTCCTATCAACTCTCCCTGTCTGCGCTGGCCAATGGCACCTTTGCCGACGAACTGGTGCCGGTCACGGTCAGAGGCCGCAAGGGAGACGTGGTCGTGGAGATCGATGAAGAACCGGGCAAGGGCAACATTGACAAGCTTGCTTCGCTGCGACCGGTCTTTAAAAAGGATGGAACCATCACGGCCGGCAACGCGTCGAGCATTAACGACGGAGCCGCCATGGTGCTGGTAGCAGGGCACGCGGCGGTGAAACAGCACGGTCTGAACCCCGTCGCCAGAATTGTCGCCTCTGCAACCCACAGTATCGCGCCGAACAATTTTGCCGAGGCGCCGGTTGAGGCCATTCGCAAAGTCGTTGACAAGGCAGGGCTGCAATTACACGACATCGACCTGTTTGAAATCAACGAGGCCTTTGCTGCCGTACCGCTGGTCGCAATCAAGCAACTCCAGCTCGACCCAGACAAGGTCAACGTCAATGGCGGCGCCGTGTCGATCGGACACCCGATCGGCGCAAGCGGCGGCCGGCTGGCTGCAACCTTGGTCCGCGAACTGAAACAGCGCAACGTCCGCTACGGAGTTGCCACTCTATGTATCGGCGGCGGTGAAGCCGTAGCCGCCCTGTTTGAAACCGTCTGAGACATTGGACCCAAGGAGAGAACATGAAACCGATCTACACCGATGCAGCAAAAGCCCTTGAGGGCCTGCTCCACGATAACATGACCATCGCTGCGGGAGGTTTCGGCCTCTGCGGTATCCCCGAGAAACTGATCCTGGCCCTGCGCGAAGCCGGCACGAAAGGATTGACGGTTGTCAGCAACAACGCCGGGGTTGACAATTTCGGCCTTGGACTTTTGCTGCAAACCCGCCAGGTCAAAAAAATGATTTCTTCCTATGTTGGCGAAAATGCCCTTTTTGAACAGCAGTACTTGAGCGGCGAACTGGAGCTCGAGCTGACTCCGCAGGGGACTCTGGCTGAGAAAATGCGCGCCGGCGGAGCCGGAATCCCGGCGTTTTTTACCAGGACCGGCGTCGGCACGGTCCTGACCGAAGGGAAAGACGTCAAGGAGTACCATGGTATTCCCTATGTCCTGGAGGAAAGCATCACCACCGACCTTGCAATCGTCAAAGCCTGGAAGGCCGACAAGGCCGGCAACCTGATTCTGCGCAAAACAGCCAACAACTTCAATGTCTCCTGTGCCAAGGCGGGTCGGATCACCGTGGCTGAAGTCGAAGAGATCGTCGAAATCGGCGAGATCGACCCTCATCACGTCCACGTCCCGGGGATCTACGTCGACCGCCTGGTGCTCGGCATGGATTATGAGAAGCCGATCGAGCAGCGCACCGTATCCGGGGCAGGCATCTCGGCCAAGGGCTTCAACGAGACCCGCGAATGGATGGCGAAAAGGGTTGCTCAGGAGCTGTCTGACGGCGACTATGTTAACCTCGGTATCGGCATGCCGACCCTGGTAGCCAACTTCATCCCCGAAGGGATCAATATCACACTGCAATCGGAGAACGGCCTGCTCGGCATCGGCCCATTCCCAACTGAAGGCCAGGTCGATGCCGACCTGATCAACGCCGGCAAGCAGACCATCACCACGATTCCGGGCGCAAGCTTTTTCGACTCGTCCGAATCGTTTGCCATGATTCGCGGTGGCCATGTCGACCTGTCCGTGCTCGGCGGCATGCAGGTCAACCGTTTCGGCGATCTGGCCAACTGGATGATCCCGGGCAAGATGGTCAAAGGGCCCGGTGGCGCCATGGACCTGGTGTCAGGGGTTAAAAAAGTGGTCGTGATGATGGAGCACAATGCCAAGGATGGCAGCCCGAAAGTCCTCGAGCAGTGCGACCTGCCGATTACCGGCCAGAACGTTGTCGACCTGCTGGTCACCGACAAAGGGGTTTTCAGCATTAGCGCCGAGCAAGGGATGACCCTCCTCGAGGTGTCACCATTTTCTTCCCTCGATGAAATCCGCGCGGCGACCGGCTGCGTTTTTGAAATCGCGCCGAAGCTCAAAGGCGCCTGAAACGGAATCAAGGAGATGAGCATGGAGAAGCGAGTTGCACTTGTTACCGGCGCCGCCAGCGGTATCGGCCTGGCTGTTGCTGAGAGCCTGGCCAATGCCGGCTATCAGGTCGTGATGGCCGATGTCAATGCCGAGATCGGCGGCCAACAGGCCAACCGAATCGGTGGACATTTCGTCAAAGTCGACCTGACCGACGCATCGGCTTGCAAAGCCCTGGTTGCTGATGCCGTGGGAAGGTTCGGTTCTGTCGACGTCCTGGTCAACAATGCTGGCATCCAACACGTCAGTCCGATCGAAGATTTCCCGGAAGAAAAATGGAATTTCATCATAGCGCTGATGCTGACAGCGCCGTTCCTGCTGACTAAATATTGCTGGCCGCACATGAAGGCAAAGGGCTGGGGGCGCATTGTCAATATCAGTTCGGTCCACGGCCTGCGCGCCTCGGAATTCAAGGCGGCCTACATCAGCGCCAAACACGGCATGATGGGTTTGACCAAGACCGCCGCTCTGGAAGGAGGGCCGCACGGGATCACGGTCAACGCCATCTGCCCGGCATACGTCCGCACCCCCCTGGTTGACAACCAGATCGATGCCCAGGCGAAAACCCACGGCATCCCGAGAGACGACGTCATCGAAACGATCATGCTGAAGAAAGCCGCCGTCAAGAAGATGATCGAGCCGAGCGAAATAGGTGATGCCGTACTCTACATCTGTTCGGATTCTGCCCGCTGCATGACCGGCACCGACTTCACCATCGATTGCGGCTGGACCGCCTGTTAGAGGACTGTCTTGGATCAAGAACTGCTGGAAATCATATTCGACAATGTCGCCAACGGCATCTATATCGTTGACGGCAGAGGTGTGACCGTACGGGTCAATAAAACCTTCGAGGAGATGTCCGGCTTTACCAACGATGAACTGGTTGGCCGCTCACTTTATGACCTGGTCGGCCCGGACAATTACTTCTCCGGCTCGGCAAGCCTTTTGGTCATCGAAAAGAAAATGCCGGTGACCGCAACCTATTCGACCCGGACCGGCCGTAAATTGCTGGTGAAGGGGCGCCCGGTGTTCGACGAACAGGGTGGCATCCGTTACATTGTCAACACGATCTGGGACCTGACGGTTGTCCAGTACAGCAAGAAAATTGATGCCGATACGGCCCGCACCCAGATGCTGAACGAAGAGGATATCGTCACCTGCAGCCAGAACATGAGCGATGTCATTGACCTTGCACTCAGGGTCGCTGGGACCGATTCAACCATACTCCTGACCGGGGAATCGGGAGTCGGCAAAAGCCTGCTGGCAAAGGTGATTCACCGCGCCAGCGAACGCAGACACAAGCCGCTTCTGCAAATCAACTGCGCGGCTATCCCCGAAACCTTAATCGAGGCAGAACTGTTCGGCTACGAATCCGGGGCCTTTACCGGCGCCGACCGGAAAGGCAAGGCGGGCCTGTTCGAGCAGGCTGACGGGGGCACGATCTTCCTGGATGAAATCACCGAGATCCCCCTTCACCTGCAGTCGAAACTGCTCGGCGTGATCCAGGACAAAGCTTTCCACAAGATCGGCGGTCGAGGGGAGCAGTCTGTTGATGTCAGGATCATCGCCGCAACCAACCGTGATCTGTCTGCACAGGTCAGCCTTGGCCGTTTCCGGGAGGACCTCTATTATCGTCTCAATGTCGTGCCGGTGCAGATCCCGCCGCTACGCGAGCGCCGGGAGGACATCCCGCTCCTCATCCGGTATTTCACCGATCATTACAACCGGCGCTACAACAGCTACAGGCGTTTCTCCGAGAGGTTGATCGAGAAGATGATGTCACTGCCATGGAAAGGCAATATCCGGGAATTGGAAAACGTTGTCGAACGGATGATCGTGACTTCGACCGTTAGCGAGATCAACTCGCTGGGGCCAATTGACCGCCGCTCCGCTGTTGAGACCGCCGAGAGCAAAACCCTGATCGAGCTGATTCAGGAATATGAAGATTCGCTGCTGATCCGGGCATTAAAAGAATACGGGACAACCCGCAAGATTGCGACGCACTTTGGCCTGAGCCAACCGACCGCCGCCCGCAAAGTGAAAAGTTTGCGCCAGCGCAGGCAGATAAAAGAGCTTAATAAAGACGATTTCAGGTAACAGATAACATCGTTTTATTTTTTTTCTTGACCTGAAAAGGATCATTCGTTACCGTTCAACAACTGGTCTTACCATTTATTGGTCTTATCATGCTGTTGGTTAGTGATCCTATGGCACCCACAACCCTGCAACCTACACGAAGGAGGCACACCATGAGGAAAATGAAACAGATCGTTGGCCTGCTGGTCGTTCTCAGCCTGGCCCTGGCTCCAACCGCATTCGCCGCCAAACGCGAAAAGTTCGGCGCGGACAAACGTCACGAAGAGGTCAAAAAGGAACTGCGCACCATTAAGCCGTCAACGGAAACGTTCAAGTGGAAGATGGTCATGCCATGGTCCAAGGGCCTGCTGTTCTATGACCTGGCGCAACACTTTGCCGACTCCGTTGCCCTGGCCTCGGGCGGCCGTCTGGAGATCAAGCTGTTCTCAGCCGGCGAACTGGTCGGCGCCATGGAAAGCTTCGATGCGGTCAGCAAAGGGCAGGCCGACATCGGCCACGACTGGCCGGGCTACTGGAAAGGCAAGAACGAGGCGTTTGTCGCTTTCGCGTCGGTCCCTTTCGGCCTGGATGCCGAAGGTTATAACATCTGGCTGTACGAGCGCGGCGGTCTGGAAATGATGCAGGAGCTGTATGGCCGTTACAACCTGTTCGCCCTGCCAGGCGGCAACGTCGGTCAGGAGTTGGGCCTGTTCTCGAACAAGAAAGCATCCAAGATGTCCGACTTCAAAGGCATGCGCGTCAGGACCCCGGGCTGGTATATGGACATCATGACCCAGCTGGGAGCCAGCGTTTCGCCGCTGCCTGGCGGCGAAGTCTATCTCGCCCTGGAGCGTGGCGTCATTGATGCCGCCGAATTCAGCACGCCCGCCATCAACTACCCGATGGGCTTCGACGACATCACCAAGTACGTCATCCAGCCTGGCGTTCACCAGCCTTCTTGCCAGAGCGCCCTGTTCATTAACAAGGACTCCTACGACAAGCTGCCGGCTGACCTGAAATGGATCATTGACATTGCCGCCAAGGAGACCCAGCTCTGGTCGACGGCATGGCAGGAGAACCTTAACGC
>CAVQRZ010000011.1:0-10358 GCA_963715335.1 uncultured delta proteobacterium | reverse complement strand
GGCCATACGCTTTCGATGACCGTGGTCTGTACCATCATCTTGAGCGTTGTCGGCCATGGCCTGAGCGCCAATCCCCTGGTCGCTGCGCTCGCAGCGAGGATCAAAGCTTCCTCGGGGTAAACTGTTGTGAACCCCCTGTTTTTGTCGATAGTCCTGAACTGTGACAGAGACACTTCCGGAAGGTTTCTTATGAGTAGCAGAGGTTACACCAACGAGTTCAATCTAGAATCTGAAGTCTGCTTTCAGCCGGTGGTCCGCCAATGACTGTCGAGGTTCGCCAGGCCATCCGTCAACTTCTTGAGAGTCACAACACCCTCACGCTGGCAACCACCGACGGTGAGAGCCCATGGGCTACGGCTGTCTTCTTTGCCAGTGATGCGGAGCTGAACCTGTACTTCGTGTCCGACCGGCGTACACAGCACGGTCGCAATCTCGCTGACAACGGACGGGTGGCCGGCGCGATCAGTGCCGATTGCACAACCTGGAGTGAGATCCGGGGTCTGCAGTTGCAAGGGCAAGTCACTGTACTCGAAGGGCTTGCGCGCCTGTCGGCATTGAAAACCTATCTCTCGAAGTTTCCGGATGTCAGCTCTTTACTGGAACGGCCGCAGGACAAGAACGAAGAAACCATCGCCATGCGCCTGCGTGAGGCCAACATTTACCGGCTGTCACCGGACTGGATTCGCCTGATCGACAACGGCCTGGGGTTCGGCTACAAGGAAGAACTCATCCTGCGCAGACCTTAGAAAGAATCCTCAGGCGAAACCGGCCAGGAATCTCCTGGTGCCGATTGAGGTTTCGAAAGATGTGGTTAAAGACAACCGGAGTCGAACTTGTAAACTCTTTGACCCGGTTTTATAAAATGTTACCCACTGCGTAACTAAACAGGAAGGTAAGATGGACTCCTTGTCTGAACAAAAACCTCCTGAATCTGCCGGGAAGCGGCTTCGATACCGGCTCCTTGGAGGCGTCGTTGCGCTGCTGCTCCTGATGCTGGCGGGGCTGTTGCTTGCAGGCCAGTACATCTCTTCTCCCACCGTCATAAAAAAAATTCAGCAGGTGGTCGCCGAGCAGGCCGGGATCAAGATGGAGTTCCAGTCGATCGAACTGGATTACTTCCCCCAACCGGCCATAGCTCTGCAGCAGGTCAACCTCATCATCCCGGATTATGGCCAGGGCAAGGTTGCCGAAATCAGCCTCTCCCCGGCCCTCCTGGCCTTGCTGGTCGGTGATCTGCGCCTCGGTCGTCTCAGCCTGGAGAAGCCGGAATTCAGTCTTGATCTGCCGGACTCAAAGTCGCAAAAATCACCGGCAACATCTGGTCCGGATGGCGGGCTTGAGGCGAGCCTGGCCAAGGGGTTCGCGAAGTTCGGGCAGGTCTCCCCCGATTTTGTCCTGGCGGTCAGCGAAGGGCAGTTAAAGGTTGGCCAAGACCAACAGTGGTTTGAAGCTGAAGACCTGGACCTGCGGTTGAGTCTGGCAGTGACGGATGCCCGCAAAGCAAGTGCATCGCTGCGCAGCAAGGCTGCCGTGTTGCAGATTCGGTACAATGGTCATAAAGAGGTCCTCAAGGGAGCAGAGCTGAACGGCAGCATTGCGATTGACGGTGAGACAATCAGCCTGGCGCTCAAACGGCTGACTCTTGGAGGAACCGGGCCTTGATCTGAGCGGTAAAATTGAACAGGCGCCGGGTCCCCCGGCTATTGCCCTGGACATCTCCGGCAAGAACATCGATGTCGATGCGACCCGCCGGGTTGCCCTGGCCCTGGCCGGAGATATTTCGCTGGTAGATAAAATTTTCACCTACCTGCGGGGCGGAGCGGTCTCGCAGATCACCGTTCAGTCGCACGGCCAGACGGCTGACGAACTAGGCGAACTGAAAAATATCCGCATCGAGGGTAAGCTGCAGAATGGTTCCGTTTCGATTCCGGAGATCGAACTCGACCTTACCGAGACGGTCGGTGATGTGCTGGTTGCGGATGGCATCCTTCAGGGTACTAATATGTCAACCCGGTTGGAAGGCTCCACCGGGCATGACGGGACTTTGAAAGTTGGTCTGGCCGAAGATGATGCCCTGTTTCAGCTGCAGCTGATGCTGGACGCAGACCTGGCTCAGGCCAAGCAGATCCTTGAACGTATCGTCGTTAATCCGGAGTTTATCGAGGAAGTAAACCGGATCACCCGTCTGCAAGGCACCGGCACCGGAAAACTGACCCTCGGCGACAGCATTAACGACCTCAATGCCGAGGTCGCTGTCTCGGATCTGAATTTCACCGCCGATTACCAGCGGCTGCCGTTTCCGATCAAGGTCGCCAGTGGCCAGGTTGCGTTTGCGAAAGACCTTATCAGCCTCAAGGGTTGGCAGGGCACTGTCGGAGATTCGGAATTCTCCGAACTTTCCTCTAAAATTGATCTAGCCAGTGATGACAAAGACGTTTCAAAGGGACCGGGCAGGATCGAAGTTGGCCTCGATGGCACACTGGAGGAAGATCTTGTCAAATGGCTCAGCGAAGCTTTCGAGGTGCCGCAGACCTACATGATACGCTCTCCTCTCAAGCTTTCCGCGGCCGAGCTTGACTGGCAAGAGGGGACAAAGACCACTTTCAAAGGGGGCCTCTCCGTCAAGGACGGCCCGGACCTGGTCCTCGATCTTGTCTGGCAGCCTGAACAGCTCAATATTCATAGCCTGAGGCTCAAGGATCAACACTCCGATGCCGATCTGTCCCTGGATTACGGTACGAGCGGGATTGCCCTGAGTTTCACCGGGGCTCTGCAGCATGAAACCCTGAACGCGCTGTTCGTTGAGCAGGATTTTGGCAAAGGCAGGGTGGAAGGCGTTTTTTCTGTCAAAAAGCCTGTGACGAAACAGGCCGGGGTCCTGGCAACCGGACATCTAGAAGGCTCAGACCTGGTGTTTACCCTGCCGTCAGGCGATCAGCTTGCTGTACAGCAGGCCGCTCTGATTGCGAGTGGTGACCAGATCGACATCGATCTGTCGAAGCTGTCGTGGCAGGACCTGACCTGGGATCCCGTCAAGGCCACACTCGATTTCAGTCAGGACAAGCCTCGTGTCAGGGTCGCGGAAGCGAATCTCTGCGGCCTCAATGCGCCCGGAGTGTGGACCATTGATGGTGAGAACCTTGCCCTGGACGTCAAACTGAACGGCAAGGCGCTCGATGTTAAAACCGTTTCGACCTGTGTGGAACACGAGCAGGTCATAATGACCGGAACCCTGGATTTTTCAGGGCAGATCAGCGGCCAAGGCCAGGTCGGTGAGTTGGTCAATGCTCTGCAGGGCCCTCTGGAAATTACCTTTTCAAACGGGACGATTCAACAGAGCAAATACCTCACCAGGACCCTTGAAGTGCTTAACGTCACCGAGATTGTCAAGGGTCGACTCCCCAGCCTGAGCAGCGAGGCCTTTGCCTATACGACCATCACCCTGCAGGGGGAATTCCAGGCAGGCAAGCTGTTGATCAGCAAGATCGAGATGGACGGCAAGACTCTGGATGCCCTTGGCCAGGGTGAAATCGACTTGGTGCAGAAGACAGTCAACCTTGAACTGCTGGCGGCCCCTTTCAAAACCGTCGACACGGTGGTCAGGAACATTCCCGGCGTAAACTACTTGATGGCCGGTAGCCTGGTCGCTATCCCGGTCAGTGTCAAAGGGCCACTGGATGACCCGAAGGTTCGGGTTTTATCGGCATCATCAATCGGGTCGAGTCTGCTGAGGCTGGGGGAGCGGACCATCAAGTCACCGCTCAAGCTGATTGAAACGTTTACGCCGAAGGGTGACGGCCGAAACAAATAACCTCGTGCCATCCCTATTCTCACCTCATTTATTTGGGATTCCTGCACAATTATACGTTTTATTATTGTTTCATTCCTCGGTTAGGCTGATATAATGCCGCGTCAATCAGTTCAAAAGAACAACATAACCTGAAGAAATTATCTCCTGGTCCGGATGATTGCCGGGGTGGGAGGAGAATTTAATCCCTAATTGATTGAAGGAGAACCCATGTTTAAACGATTCGACAGGATACTGGGGGGCTGTCTCTGTGCACTGTTGCTGAGTTGCGGTCTGGCTGGTGCATACGACTATCCCTTCGCGGATCCTTTTGCCGCCACGGTGGTCGGCACCCCTTCGGAATACTCAGTCGTTCTGCCTGCGGACGTGCCGGTCAAGGTCGACACCCTCAAGATGTTCCCCGAGCGCGAAGTGCCGGGAATTCTCTGGAACCTCGATGAGCTGTATTACTCATATGCTCGTCAGCAAGGCCCGGCGCCGCTGATTTTTCTGATCGCCGGGACCGGGGCCGGCTTTAACAGCCCCAAGATGCAGCTGATGCAGAAGGCCTTCTACCAGGCCGGCTACCATGTCATCTCGGTCTCTTCGCCGACCCACCCGAATTTCATTGTTGCGGCCTCGGCCAGCGGCGTGCCGGGGCATCTCGAAGAAGACTCCGCCGACCTCTACAAGGTCATGCAGGCGATCTGGCAAAAGCATCAGAAGAAGATGGAAGTCACTGACTTCTACCTGACCGGCTACAGCCTTGGTGCGGCCCAGTCGGCGTTTATCGCCAAACTCGACGAGCAGGAAAAAGCCTTCAATTTCCGCAAGGTCCTGCTGATCAACCCACCGGTGAGCCTTTACAACTCGGTCCTGATCCTCGACGAGATGCTGGAGAGGAACATTCCCGGGGGGCTGGACAATTTCAACGCCTTCTACCAGCGGATCGTTAACGCTTTCGCCGATGTCTATGCGCATGGCGAGAATGTTGAATTCAATAACGACTTCCTCTACCGGGCCTACCAGTACCGCACACCGACCAGCGAGGAACCTCTGGCCGCCCTGATCGGCACCTCGTTCAGAATCTCGTCGGAAAACATGGTGTTCACTACTGACGTGTTGACCAAGGCCGGTTACGTGGTGCCGAAGAACGTGGTGCTGCGGCGGCACGACAACGTCAGGGACTATGCCAAGGTCCTGGCACGACTTACCTTCCTCGATTATTTTCGCGGGATCTTCCTGCCGCATTTTCAGGCCAAGGACCCGAGTGTGACCGAAGCTGAGCTGATCAAGACCTTGAGCCTTCGCTCACTCGACGGTTACCTGCGCAACTCCGAGAAGTTCGGCATGTTGCACAATGAAGATGACGTGATACTGCTGCCCGGAGAGATCGATTACCTGCGCGAGTTGTTCGGCAGCCGGGCGACGATCTTCCCGCATGGCGGGCATTGCGGCAACATGGCCTACCCGGACAACGTGTCCGCCATGGTCGGCTTTTTTGCCGATGCAAAGAATTAAGGGAGGGAAGACCGATGTATAAATCCATTGAGCATAAATTGCGTATATTGATGATCGCCCTGGCCGCGCTGGCGGTGCTGGTTGTTTCCGGCTGCAGCGTCACGCCAAAGGTTGATCCGAACATCGCCTACGAACCGCCGAAGCACAAGGCCGAGGACTACATCAAGGAAACTGTGGTCTACAGCGCCGATGTTTATGATCCCCTGGAAGGGTTCAACCGGAGGGCCTACACCTTTAACTACTACTTTGACAAGTTCCTCTACCTGCCGGTGGTCAACACCTACGAATTCATCACCCCCAACTACGTTGAAAAGCGGGTGTCGAACTTCGTCGACAACGTCTTTGAATTCAACAACTTCACCAACAACCTGCTGCAGTTGAAACTCAAGCGGACCGGGATCACCCTGGCCCGTTTCGTGGTCAACACAACCCTCGGCATCGCCGGCCTGTGGGATCCGGCCACAGATTTAGGGCTGCGGCGCCAGACCGAGGATTTTGGCCAGACATTGGGCCGTTACGGGGTTGGCGACGGCCCGTATCTCGTCCTGCCGATCTTCGGCCCGTCGAACCTGCGTGACACCACCGGTCTGGTAACCGATGCTGTGGCCTTCTCTGTCGTCGGCCCGCCGGCCTGGGTGGACGACGACACGACGACCATGGTTTTCAATGGAGTGGCCGCGGTCGATAAGCGCCACCGGCAGTCGTTCCGTTACTATCGGAGTGGTTCGCCGTTTGAGTACGACATGATTCGCATGCTTTACAAATCGAAACGGGAGATTGAGATCGCCAAGTAACAAGAAAAAGTCTGGCGGCTCTAAGTTCAACCAGACTTTATGTTAGAGGGGGCAACAGATGGTTCATCTGTTGCCCTTTTTTATTGTTCTCTGGAATTCAAAGATAGAATCAAAACCAGAATCCGGGGGTTGCGCCCCCCGACGGCGCCATACTCTTTTACTGGCCTAAAAGAGTATGCAGAAAAGGGCCTGCGCTGCGCTGGGCATGTCTGGCTCGTCAGGCGGCGACCTCAATTGCAGATCGTTCTATCCGATCAGAAGCCTACGCTTCCCCCGCAGGAGCCGAGGCTCTTGAGAGCCTCTCCTTTTGTGGAGGATTGCATCGGTAGAGGTTGTTTTGGCTTTTCCCTGGTAAATCACACGGCAAGGTCAGGCCCTTTGACACAGGGCCGGATTCCCATCACAGTAGCTCCTTGAAGTCAAAGAAACCCGGCAAAGGAGATGCCCTCCGCAAGGAGAAAGGCATTTTTGCATACTTTTGTTGCCGGACAAAAGTATGGCGTCGGGCGGGACGCGACCCGCCGGTTCTGTCTTTCAGAAAAGGCACAAGGATAACAGATTAATCCTCTGTTGCCCCAAGCTTCATAGAACCTCCATCTACCAAGTAAAAAAAACAACTCCCGCATCACGCGCTGGCTTTGTCTAAATTCTGAAAAATTAACTTCCTGGTTGGATTTTTATCCGGCCATTGTGGTATAGTTTAAATACCTCAATCGCAAAAGAGGTCCTGCAAATGCAAAGGAGGAAGACTTATGTCAGTCTCTGATCCGCCGGGCCATTTAGGGGAAGTCTCATCGAACTGAATGCACCTAAAATCAGGATCGCAGCATTCGGGTGATCCGACAAAGATTCCCACGACGGGAGTCACTCAGAAACAGTGATTAGCAAAGCGCCCCGAGAATCTTCGGGGCGCTTTGATGTTGTATAGACCCCCCCCGGTATTCCCCGGGATGTCCATCTCACTATCTGCCCGCGACAGTTCTCTTTATCTGCTCCGTGGCGTCGGTCTGGGCGACGGCCTGGGCGTCGGTCGCGGTGGCCTGGCTCCTGGCGGTCTGCCCCCCGGTGGACGGCCAATGCCCGGCGGCCTGCCCCCCGGTGGACGGCCCATACCCGGCGGTCTGCCGCCCGGTGGCGGCCTGTGCCCCGGAGGAGGCCGGTACCCTGGAGGAGGCCGGTCCCCTGGAGGAGGAGGCCGGTAATGAGGAGGGCGCGGTCTGTAGTCATTGTAAACAGTTCTGTGGCCCCATCCGGGGTAGGGGTCATAGTAACTGCCGTAAACCACCGAGGAGTATGAACGGCCACCCGAACCGGAACATCCTGTCAGCAATAATATCGTTGAAAGCATGGCACCGATGAGCAGGTATCCTATATATCTCATCATGATTAATTCTCCTGCTCAGGGGTGGGCGCCGTCCAGCTCTGGATAATCACGCGTGCACCCGACGGGTCAACCAGTAATGCGACGCTGCCACCACTTTCGGTCGGGCGGGGTGCGACGCGAATTTCACCACCCAGCTGTTCGGCCTTTTCCGCAATAGCCTCGGTATCGACGACGCGGACAACCGGCACCCAGCGCATTTCGAGTTCACTGTCATCAATGAAGCGGATGCCTGCCCGCCACTGATCTTCTCTGGTCAGGATCAGGTAGTCGGTCGCATCTCCTTCATAATCGTATCCGGCGAGCTTTTGGTAAAAAGCCAGCGAGGCCTCGGCGTTATTGCTCCAGAGCTCGTGCCACAGCCAGGACATCATGGCCGGCTCTTCATCATCCGGGTCCCCCTCTTTCGCGTGCAGCAGTAACAGCTGCGCTCCCTGCGGATCTCTGACCAGTGCGCCTCTGCCGCGATTCAGCAGCTCCAGTGGCCCCTCATTGACCGTCCCCCCTTCGCTCTTGACCAGTGCGACGGCAGCGTCCACATCATCAACGGAAAGGGTACAGAGCCAGCGTGCAGCACTCGGTTTTTCCGGATCCGCTTTGAGCTCAACCATGCCACCGATACTTCGACCTTCGCTCTGCACGACCGTGTAGCGGCCCAGTTGCGTAAAAGTCCAGCCGAACAACTGGCCGTAAAAGTCCTTGGCGGTCTCCACATCGTCGGTCAGCAGGTCATTCCAGACGAATTTCCCCTGGTGATGTATCCCGGTGGGCGTGTCGGTGACCGGGGTCAACACCATGCTGGAGGTCTTTTTCCCCGTTGCGCAGCCCGTAAGCATGAGCAGAGTCAGGATCAGGCCAACGGTTATGTAGCACCTGTATCTGGACAATCCCTGCCCCGCGGCAACGGCCGGTTTGTTGCCTGGCGTGCTCAGTTCCCTCATGAAATCAATCTCCTTAGACTGGGGTGACAGACGGTGTATCGGAATCCATGGTTTGTCAATCGACATCTAACCTTGTTAATGTTTATATCATAACGGTCACTTGTGCAAACTTTTGAACCAGATTGAGGTTTCCCAAGCAAGAGATTTTGCCGGTGGACAAAAAGGCCAGGCATGGACTTTAATATGCGGATTGCTGTATGGTGTCAAAGTTGACTCGCAGAGTTATCTTTGCCGTCAGAAGGGTTCATTGCCGGTTCAAAGGCGTTCAACACTTTGGGCCTTGTTGTGTGCAAAACGAATAAATCTCAGTCGAGGTTGATATGAATATCACCCAGATGAAGCAGGTGCTCGCTGAAATTCTCACCAAAACCGACCTGACGCCCTGCGTGGTCGGCCACCGTGGCGTCGGTAAAAGTGCCGGTATCGTGCAGGTTTGCCGGGAAATTGGCCGCGACTATGTTGCCCTGCGGCTTGGCCAGATGGAAGTCGGCGACCTGGTCGGCATCCCGTATCGTGACGAGAAGATCATGCACTGGTCGAGGCCGTCATGGTGGCCGGCCGATGATGCCGCCGAGACGATCGTTCACTGTGATGAACTGAACCGGGCGCAACAGGAAGACACCCTGCAGGCGATCTTCCAGTTTGTCGAGCCGCCGGTCGAGAACCAGCAGCGCCGTCTGCATACCCACACCCTGCACCAGAAGCATAAAGTTGTCGTGTCGATCAACCCGCCGGATGGCAGCTACCAGGTGGCAACCCTGGACCGTGCCCTGCTCGACCGGATGGTCATGATCTACGTGGAAACCGATTACAACTGCTGGGCCCGCTATGCCCGGGAACAGCACTTTGATGATGGCGTCCAGCAATTCCTTGCCGTTTACCCGAACCTGCTCGCCAAACCCGGTTCGCCGATCGACATGCAGGTTGAGCCGACCGAGCGGGCCTGGGAGATGGTCAGCACGCTGCGCCGCTTGTGCCGTTTTCCAGCAGACCTGGAGATGGAGATTTATGCCGGGATCGTCGGCCAGGCGGCTGCGATCAGCTTCCTGCGCTGGACCAACGAGCAGAAGGAGCGGCCGGTGACCGCCCGTCAGCTCCTCGACAACTGGCCGGAGGTTGGAGAGCTAGTCCGCAGCCAACGTGACGATCTGCAGGCCGTGACCCTCAACGATGTCGTGACGACGCTCGATGTCGATCCGGTTATGTCCCTTGAGCAGGAGCAGAACCTGGTCGCCTATATCGGTTCGTTGCCGCGCGATCTGCGTTTCGGCCTGGTCAAGGCGCTGATCAAGATCCCCAGGGTCGCCGAGGTCCTGTGCAAAGATGATTATGATGACGTCGTTCTGGAAGCGATCGAAACGATCAGCCGGGAAGCATCTTAACTGCCGTGGCGCGTGGCGAGTCGCGCGAAAAAGCTTTTGAATTATCTCGCCACGCGCTACCCGCCACACGCCACGTTATCCCATGAATGCTGAACTTCTGGAATTCCCCAAACGAATCGAAACAGCCGAGAACCCGCAGCGGGCTCTGGAAAATGCGGTGGTCCGCCTGCTCAAGCGTAAACCCTTTTACGGGCACCTGTTGCTGGGGTTCCGTCGTCGTCTTGCTGACGGGGCCCATGCGATCGGTGTCACGGTAGTCAACGGCACCCCAACCCTCAATGTCGACCCTCGGCAATTTGACGAATTCCACCCCAAAGAGCAGCAGGCGCTGCTGGAGCATGCCATCAAGCACCTGCTGCATCTGCACCCCGTACGGGGGCGCGGATGTCATCGCCTGACCTGGGATCTCGCAACCGACCTGGCGATCAATCCTTCCATCGACAATATGCCGCTCGAGGCACCACAGCCTGCTGCGTTCAGGCTCGAGGCCGGCCTGGCGGCAGAGGAGTATGCCAGGTTTCTGCAAAACGATTTCGATCTCGGCACCCTGGA
>CAVQRZ010000010.1:0-43591 GCA_963715335.1 uncultured delta proteobacterium | reverse complement strand
TGTCCCCAATCAAACCTCTATAAATACTTTCTTATTTTTCTAAGTTTCTGATAAATTGACATTCTGCAAAGGCAAAATCGGAGTAATCCGATGACGCAAAGCCACGGGTCCCGCACGGGACAGCCGGGTTGCCAGTTGAAAAACAAAACTGGAACTTCTTTTTTTGGCTACCTTTGCTTGCAGGAGGTGGCCTTTTTTGGGCCTAACTTTTGTATGAATAAACAGAGTTAAAAGGGTTTTATCGATTTTTTAAATCCATGAGCAGTGAATCGCTGAATAGAAACATCGTAGCGTTGAGAGGGGGCAGCCGATTATGGCAACATTGATTCCTAGTATCTCTTGCTGCAAATTCGATACGACAGGGGAAAGACGTTTTGCACAACGTCTGGAAAGTAAGCTGGAAGAGGATTATCTCTGCTGGTATGACGTCCCTGTCGGTACTGGTAGGTTGCACCCGGATTTCATTATTCTCCACCCCCAGCGAGGGTTGTTGATCCTCGAAGTTAAAGACTGGCGACTCGACAATATCCAAACCTTCGACCGCTTTCAAGTCGCTCTGCAAACAAATTCCGGCATCGTCAAAAAACCCAATCCTCTCGAACAAGCACGGCAGTATGCCCATGCCGTTGTAAATGTTTTAGAGCGCGATCCTCAATTAATTGCTGACAAAGGTCGCTGGCAAGGGAAACTTCTCTTCCCTTGGACTTATGGTGTCATTTTGACAAGGGTGACACGCAAGGCTTTTGAAGCGACGGACTTAGGCGAAGTCATTCCGGAACATCGAGTCATCTGTCAGGACGAGATGGTCGAAAATGTGGATGCTGAAGAATTCCAAGAGAGGTTGTGGGGAATGTTCACGTTGGGTAATTGGGGTGTGCTTACTTTGCCCCAGATTGACCGAATTAGGTGGCATCTGTTCCCGGAAATTCGACTGCCGAAACAAGAAGCATCCCTTTTTGATCAACTTGAGGAGGATGTCCAGGAAATCCCTGATTTGTTAAAGGTCATGGACATTCAGCAGGAGCAACTTGCTCGAAGTTTGGGGGACGGCCACAGAATCATCCACGGCGTTGCTGGTTCCGGAAAAACTCTTATATTGGGATATCGGGCGGAACATCTGGCAAAAGTGTGCACACGGCCAATCCTGATTTTATGTTACAACAGGCTCCTAGCTCAGCGCCTGAAGCATTGGATGCAGATCAAAAATCTCGAAGAAAAAGTTCACGTTTACACCTTTCATAGTTGGTGCCGAGCTCAGCTCAAGACTTACAATATCAAGCCACCTGACAATCACGTCTCAAACGATGATTTCTTTGAAAAAATGGTTGATATGGTCATTAACTCCGTTGACCGTAAGCTTGTCCCTGCAGGCCAATATGATGCTGTGCTGATAGATGAGGGGCACGATTTCCGTCCGGAGTGGCTTAAATTAGTTTCTCAGATGGTTTCACCAACAACGAATTCGTTGTTGCTGCTCTACGATGATGCCCAATCAATTTATGGCCAGCAAAAAAGAGGCTTCAGCTTTAAAAGTGTAGGCATTCTGGCTCAAGGTCGTACGACAATCCTGCGGGTGAATTATCGTAACACACAGGAAATTCTCGAGTTCGCCTCAAAGTTAGTTGCGAATCTCCTGACTCCTGCAGAAGCCGATGAGGACAATATCCCACGCCTGGCACCGGTCTCTGCAGGTCGACACGGGACTAAACCACTTATCATAAAATTACCTTCGATGCCTGACGAAGCAAAATATATTGCCGAAAAACTGCTTGAGGCACATAACCTGGGCATGTCCTGGAAGGATATGGCTATACTGTATCGCGGTGCATCTGACCGAAAGATTCTTTTTGAGGCCCTGTGTGAAGCGAAGATCCCTTTTGTTGGTAAAACAAATATAAGTTTTGATGAAAAGGAAGAACGGGTAAAGCTCCTTACTTTTCATAGCAGCAAAGGGCTTGAATTCCCCTTTGTCGCCATCCCCAGCGGAAAAATCATCACGAGCAAGCATTCTGATGAAGATGAAATGAAGTTGATGTACGTTGCGATGACGCGATCAACATCACAATTGCTTTTAACCGCAACAGTTGATTAAACATTAAGAGCCGGGGACACTTGAAAACAAGTGTCCCTTTTAAGTGTCCTCTGAAAAATGAAGTAGCCCAGAAACTTGATACTGTGTTTTTATACCAATTAAATTGAAGCCTAAGAAAACAGGGGGAATTTTGGAAAGAGGTAGTCGTAAACACGTTCTCGACTGGACCGAAAGCCCCAACTTCCTCAGAGAGTTTGAATCCCTTCTTGCCCCGCTCCCCGTCCGTTTCCCACCTGACACCGTTTATATGCCTCGTGGTTACAATGATCCAACGGAAGCGCGTCTTGAGCGTTTCGGGCCAGCAGTTATGTCAGGGCATGCCGTTTGGGAACAGTTGCAGGGCTGGTGGCTGGCTCATCGACGCGGCGCGAATACGCCGAATTGGGATATCGCTGCGACCTGTGAAATCGAGGGGAAAGCTGGACTCGTCCTTGTTGAAGCGAAAGCGAACTGGCCTGAGTTGGGTGCAGCTGGCAAGCGACTTGACAAGGCCTCTTCACCTAAAGGGATCGAGAACCACGAGCGCATTGGCGCTGCGATCGACGAAGCATGCAAAGCCTGGCAGGCCATCAATCCACACGTCAACATCTCCCGCGACTCGCATTACCAACTTGCGAACCGACTGGCTTTTACCTGGAAGTTGGGTAGCCTCGGCATCCCTGTCATCCTGGTTTATCTGGGGTTTACCGGTGACGAGGGCATCCGTGATGCGGGAGCCCCGTTCACAGACGATGCAAACTGGCGCAAAGCGATTAACGAGTATGCCGCCGGTGTCGTCCCGCTGAAGCTTTTCGAAGTCCGGTACGATCTCGGTGCAGCACCCGTCTGGCTGACACTCCGCAGCAGGGGAATCCTGGAATCTTCTCCACCCAGAACTAAGAAATAGCATTGGGGACACTTAAAGCAGAGAGCCCCTTTGAGCCGGAGCCGGGGACACTCAAAAAAGAGTGTCCCTTTTGAGTGTCCCCAATTGAAAATTGTTTTGTGTTTTGATTTTCGTTAATATCTCAGCATCTGATTTGATTGATTTGTTATGAAATTTTATGGAGGGAATCATGCCACGCACTTCTCGGGCGGTAGCCGTTGGCTATCCGCATCATGTCACCCAACGCGGCAACAATCGTCAAACAGTCTTCTTTGATGACCAGGATCGTTTAACCTATCTTGATTCGTTGAAGCAGTATGCCACGAAATTCCGTCTGGATATCTGGGCGTATTGTTTGATGCCCAACCACGTTCATCTCCTTGTAGTCCCTCAAACTAAAGACGCGCTTGCATGCGGGGTGGGGCTGGCAAATCAGGTTTACACCCGATATGTAAACCGTAAATATTTTCGTTCTGGCCGCTTGTGGCAGAATCGCTTCTTTGCATGCATTGTCGATACAGACGACTATCTTTGGTGTGTCGCCCGCTATATTGAAAACAACCCGGTGAAAGCCGGTCTGACGCATGATGCTGAGAGTTACCGTTGGTCCAGTGCCAGGTGTCATGTAAAAGGAGAGCCCGATTCTTTTATGTGCCGGCCGGACTGGTTGCACGAAAGTGCTCGAGAAGAATACTGTAAATTCCTCAAAGAAGATGATGAAAGAACCGTAGATATAATCAAGCGAGCAACCAGAAGTGGTCGGCCACTGTGTGGTCCAGAGACTCTGCTGACGCTGGAAGGTTTGCTGAATCGCAAGTTTTAAGTTTGGGGACACTCAAAATAGAGTGTCCCTTTTGAGTGTCCCCAATTGTGTAAAGGGGTCAAGACTCCGTTTGACTTATTTGGGCATAGGGGACACTCCTGAACGGGGTCAGGTCATTAATCTTGAGTCAATTCAAATTTCAAGACCTGACCCCACTCCACTCTGACCGCGCTGATATGCTAACATGTCAAACTGGTTAACGTTTTAAATTGATTTTATCTTCGTCGATAAAGGAGTCATCATGAAAATCGGAATATTTTACGGCGGCAGCACTGGCAATACCGCCTTAATCGCGCAACGTCTTGCGGAGCGAATCACCACCGCACGCCTTTATCCCATTGCCAACGCAACCCGGGCGGATCTGGAAAGCTGTGACCTGCTGATTCTCGGCACTTCAAGCTGGCACGATGAGGGGGATCGCCTGCAAAACGACTGGAACGACGCCTATGACTGCCTGCGCGAGGCACGGTTGGAGGGGGCAAAGGTCGCTTTGTACGGGGTCGGAGATCAGATCGGTTACCCTGATGCCTTTGTCGACGGGATGAAGGCACTGCATGATCTGGCGGTGGCGGCCGGAGCGACCATCATCGGCAAATGGCCGGATAAAGGCTACGATTACTCTGCCTCCGCCGCGGTTGAAGGGGATTATTTCCTCGGTCTGCCCCTTGATGTCGAAAATCAGGACCAGCTTACCGAGCAGCGCCTGGCCGCCTGGGTGTCTCTGCTGCAGGAAGAAGCGGGTATCAGTTGAGCCGGAGCCGGGGACACTCAAAATAGAGTGTCCCTTTTGAGTGTCCCCAATCATGGAAATGGGGACACTTAAAGCAGAGAGCCCCTTTTAAGCTAAGGATATTCAATGCGTGCTCTTGGAGATAGAAATGTCAGAACTTACTGAATTGATTGCACGAATAAAAGGTTTCGCTGCCGAACGTGATTGGGACCAGTTTCACTCGCCGAAAAATTTATCCATGGCTCTGATCGCCGAGGCTGCTGAACTGGTGGAACACTTCCAGTGGTTAACCGAAGAACAGAGCTACACATTGTCAGATGACAAGCTGGCGGAAGTCCGTTTGGAACTTGCCGACATTTTTATTTATCTGCTGCGCATGTCAGAAAAGTTAGGGGTTGATTTGGTTCAGGCAGCCCAGCAAAAGATCTCGCTGAACGAAGAAAAATATCCTGCCGAGCAGGTCAAAGGCTCGTCAAAAAAATACAATGAATACAAGGCCAAGAGTCGGGATAATTAATGGGTGTCGGGGACACTCAAAATCAAAAGCCCTTAAGCAATGACCGCTTTGTCTAACTCCATACCAACCTGGGAGGTACTCAGATGAATCCTGAAGCCAATGCGTTGATCGGCGAAGAACTCCAGATGCTGCAGAAGATCATCGACGTGGTGGTTGAGTTCTGCATTCAGTACAGCTTCCAGATCGTCGGTGCGCTGATTATTCTGGTTATCGGCCTCAAGCTTTCTGGCTGGCTGTCGAGATTGATGTTGCGGATCTGCGAAAAGCGCAATATCGACATCACGCTGTCGAAATTCCTCGCCAGCAGCGTCAAACTTATGGTGATGATGTTTGTCATCATCATAGCCATTGGCAAGTTTGGTATTTCCATCGCGCCATTTATCGCCGCTCTCGGTGCCCTGGCTTTTGGTACCAGCTTTGCCATCGCGGGTCCTTTATCCAACTACGGTGCCGGACTGACCCTGATTCTGACTCGCCCCTTTGTGGTTGGCAACACCATCACGGTGCAGGGGGTCAGCGGTGTCGTCGATGAGATCCGTCTGGCCGCGACCCTGCTTGACACCGAGGATGGCGAACAGATAACCATCCCCAACAAGCATATCGTCGGCGAAATCCTGGTGAACTCATTTGAGAACAGGGTCATTGAGACTAGCGTGGGGATTTCTTACCGGGATGACCCGGAACAAGCCATCGCAGTTTTACAACAGGTCTTGACCGGTTTTGAGGAGATTACTCAGGAACCGGCCCCGCAGATTGGTATCGAAGAGTTCGCGGAATCATCCATCAATATCGGCCTGCGTTACTGGGTGCCGACCAAAATGTACTTTAATCTCCTCTACCGAGTGAACCTGGCGATCCACAAAGCGTTAATCGAAGCGCAAATCAGTATCCCTTTCCCACAACGGGATGTGCATATTGTCAAAGCCGAATAGGAGCCGCAGCCTGTGCCGATTTCATGATCCGGGTGGTGCCGGTTGCTCGTGGCAGGTCATTAGAATAATTGACAATCACAGTTGAAAGGGTATTTTTAACAGGGTGATTTAGTCTGGTCTAATATGTCGTCTATTTTTACGGGAGGGGGCTGTGACGCTGTTTCAGGCGTTGCATTCCTCTTTATTTTTGCAGGAGAGGTGGTATGCGAAAGACCCATCAGTCAAGCCTGACACCGGACCCCGATGACACCGACTTCAAAAGGACCTTCTGCCTGTGTCTGATGAAATCCTCGAAATTTGCAATCTGAGCAAGACTTTTGCCGAAGGCGAGAGTCAACGGGTGGTTTTCCATGGGCTTGATGCATCGATCAACAGAGGTGATTTTGTCGTCCTGTTAGGACGGAGCGGCTCGGGGAAATCTACCCTGCTGAACCTGATCAGTGGCATCGATCTGCCTACCGCAGGAGAGGTTCGGATCGGTGGGCAGAACCTGACCACCATGACCGAGCAGCAGAGGACCCTCTTCAGGCGCGACCACATCGGCTTTGTCTTCCAATTCTACAATCTCATCCCGACGCTCACCGTTATCGAGAACCTGCTCCTGCCGCTGGAGCTGAAAAAGAGCATCGCGACCGAGTCAAAACAACAGGCCCTCGACATCCTCGGCCAGGTGGGCCTCGCCGATCGTGCCGACAGTTATCCGGACCGTCTTTCCGGAGGTGAGCAGCAGCGCATCGCCATCTGCCGGGCCTTGATCCACAAACCGCTGCTGCTGCTGGCCGACGAACCGACCGGCAACCTGGATGTCGAGACCGGCGCAGAGGTTCTCAAGCTGTTGAGTCAACTGATCAGAACCAACCGGATGACCACCCTGATGGTCACGCACAGTCCTGAAATCGCCCGGCTTGCAGACCGCGTCCTGACGATCCGTGACGGGATCCTAATCGAACAGGTTGCAGAAGCAAAGGGTTTGCCATGATCCTGTGGCGAGCCGGCTTCCGATATCTTCTGCGCCATCCCTTGCAGGTTGTCTTTGCGGTGATCGGCGTCGCCCTGGGGGTCGCGGTTGTCGTTGCGATCGATCTGGCCAACAGCAGCGCCGAGCGCGCCTTCAACCTCTCGGCCGAGGCGTTGACGGGCCGTACCACCCACATGATTGTCGGCGGTTCCAACGGCCTGCCCGAGGACAGCTACCGGCAGATCCGGCTCAATGGCCATTGGCGCAACAGCGCGCCGGTCGTGGAGGGCTACGCAACCGTGCCGGGCCAACCTGGCCTCACCCTGAAGCTGCTGGGGGTCGACCCCTTCGCCGAAAGGCCTTTTCGCAACTATGCGCCGGCCACCGACCGCCGGCTCGACCTGGGCCGCCTGGTCACCGAGCCGGGCGCGGCTTTGATGACCAGGGAAACGGCCCGTTCACTGGGTCTCAGTCAAGGGGACCGGCTGCCTCTGACCATTGGCGGCAAGCCCGGTGAGATCACCTTGGTCGGCCTGCTGGAACCGCGCCAGCAGGTCACCGCCAGGGCCCTGGACAACCTCGTCGTCATGGACCTCAGCTCCGCGCAGGAGCTCTTTTCGCAAAAGGGCCGGCTGTCCCGCATCGATTTGATTGTGCCCCTCGATGCGGCCGGCCTGGCCAGCCTCGACGCGCTGCGCCCGCTGCTCCCCGCCAACGCCGAAATCCTCCCTGCCGACAGCCGCGCGCAAACCATGGCGCAGATGACGCGGGCCTTTCAGCTCAACCTCACCGCCTTGAGCCTGCTGGCCCTGGTGGTGGGGATGTTTCTCATTTACAACACCATGACGTTTTCGATTTTGCAGCGCAGGGGGCTGCTGGGCGCCTTGCGCACCCTGGGAGTGACCCGCCGCGAAATCTTCAGCATGGTCCTGGTCGAGGCCTTCCTGATCGGCGCCGTGGGCACGGCGCTGGGGCTCGCGGCCGGGGTGCTGCTCGCCAACGGGCTGCTCGCCATTGTCACGCGCACCATCAACGACCTGTATTTCGTCCTCAACATCCAGACCCTTTTCGTGACCCCCCTGTCCCTTGCCAAGGGGCTTCTGCTCGGCCTTGGCGCGACCACCCTGGCCGCTCTCATGCCTGCGCTGGAGGCGGCCAGGACCGCCCCGCGCGGTGCGCTGCTCCGTTCCAACGTCGAAAGCCGGCAGCGCAGGCTGCTCCCTTGGGGCGTGGGCGTCGGGCTGGGGCTGATGGCCCTGGGCGGGTTCGGCCTGATGGTCCCCGGCAAGAGCATCCCGGCGAGTTTTTTCTTCATGTTCCTGCTGATTACCGGCTATGCCCTCATCGTCCCCGGCGCGTTCGTATGGATCCTGAGGAAAATCCAGCCTTTGCTGGGCCGTTTCTCGGGGATCCTCGGCAAGCTGGCGGTGCGCAACCTGTTGGGCGGGCTGAGCCGGACCGGCGTGGCGACCTCGGCCCTGGTGATTGCCGTGGCAGCCACGGTTGGCGTCGGGTTGATGATCAACAGCTTCCGCTCAACCGTGGAGACCTGGCTGCAAAGCTATTTGCAGGCCGATATTTACGTGTCCACATCGGGCTCGACGTTCGGCCCCGGACGGCAGCCTCTGCAGGATGACTATCTGCGGGCAGTACGCCGGATCGACGGCATCGCGCGGATCGTCGCGGCCCGCCACATCACCCTGGAATCCGCGCAGGGGACCAGTGACCTGTTTGTCGCCGAAATCCCCTCCGAGACTTTCCTGAGTTACTGGTTTGCCGAGGGCGAGCCGGAGGAGATCTACCAGACCTTCCTGCAGAGCGATGCCGTCATCGTGTCCGAACCCTACGCCTTTCATCACGACCTCGCGCAGGGCGACAGCATCTCGTTGCGCACCGACCAGGGCGAGCGGTCTTTCCTGGTCGCCGGCGTCTTCACCGACTACGGCTCCGACCGCGGACGCATCACCATGGGCCGTCACCTCTACCAGAAATACTGGCTTGATGATCAGGTCGATGCCCTGGCCGCCTATCTTGAAGACGGCTATGATGCAGAGCGCGTTGCCGCGCAGTTCAGGCGCGCCGCAGCGGGGAAGCAGCAGGTCATGGTTTATTCCAACCGGGGCCTGCGCGAAGCCTCGCTCGCGACCTTCGACCGCACCTTTGCCGTCACTTCGGTCCTGCGCATGCTGGCGGTGCTGGTGGCCTTCATCGGCATCCTCAATGCCCTGATGGCGATGCAGATAGAGCGGGCCAGGGAGCTGGCGGTCCTGCGCGCGAACGGCTTGACGCCGCAGCAGCTGTGGCGCCTGGTCATCGCCGAGACGAGCATTGTCGGCCTGATCGCCGGGCTGCTCGCTTTGCCCCTTGGCATCTTGCAGGCCCTGGCCCTGATCCTGGTCATCAACCAGCGCTCCTTCGGCTGGAGCATGGCCATCTCCATCGATCCCGGCGTCCTGCTCCAGGCGCTGGCCCTGTCCGTGCTTGCCGCACTCGCTGCGGGCATTTACCCGGCCTGGCGCATGGCGCGGACCTCGCCGGCGCTGGCGATGCGCTACGAGTAGCTCATGAATACACGGCTCTTCATCTCTCTGGTTCTGGGCTGCGCGCTGGCGGCGGCCGGCCTTCTCTGCCTGGCAGGGCAAGCGCCTGCCGAGACCAAGCCGGGGCCGGCCCTGCGCGTCGATCAGCTGCTGGGCGGTGCCGAGGCGGGGGACTATGCGCGAGCCGACCGGCCGCGGCAGTTCCGCTTTCCGCTCGACCATGGTCCGCACCCCCGCTTCAAAACCGAATGGTGGTACTACACGGGCAACCTGCTCTCCGCAAACCAGCGCCGTTTCGGCTACCAGTTGACCTTTTTCCGGGCCGCATTGACGCCCGAGCCGCCGCAGCGGGCGTCCAGCTGGGCGACCAACCAGGTCTACATGGGCCACTTCGCCCTGACTGACCCGGTCAGCGGGCGTTTTTATTATTTTGAGCGCTTTAGCCGCGACTCTTTGGGGCTGGCCGGAGCCCAGGCCGAGCCTTTCCAGGTCTGGCTGGAAGACTGGCGTGCCGAGGGCGGGCAGGGCGAACCTTTGCCGATGAGGCTTTCCGCCAGCGAAGATGACGTCGCGATCGATTTGCATTTGCAGAGTGCCAAGCCCATCGTTTTGCAGGGCCAGAACGGGCTGAGTCAAAAAAGCGCTCAGCCCGGCAATGCGTCTTACTACTATTCCATGACCCGTTTGGTTACCTCCGGGCAGATTGTGATTGCGGGGGAAACCTTTCAGGTTGCCGGCACCAGCTGGCTGGATCGCGAGTGGAGCACGAGTGCCCTGGGCGAAGACCAGGTTGGCTGGGACTGGTTCAGTCTGCAATTCGATGACGGCCGCGAGCTGATGTATTACCAGCTTCGTTTGCAGGACGGTACGCCCGATCCTTTGAGCAGCGGAGTCCTGGTCGACGCAGACGGAGCGACCCAGAGATTGCAGACAGGTGATCTGCAAATCAAGGTGCTTGAGCATTGGCAGAGTGACGAGAGCGGCGCAAGGTATCCGGCCAAATGGAGGCTGGACATGGTCAAAGAAGGTATCAGCCTGGACATAACCCCTGTTCTGGCTGACCAGGAGTTGCAGACAACCGTGCGCTACTGGGAAGGTGCGGTCTCTGTGCAAGGCACGCAGCGTGACAGTCCGCTCGGTGGTGTCGGCTATGTTGAGTTGACCGGGTATTGATTCGAAAAATGGGAGCCCATCTGGAAATTAAGTTGGAGCCGGGGACACTCAAAATAGAGTGTCCCCAAACTCCGCGTTGCAACCACTCTACCGTGATTCCGGAACACCCCGATCCGCCCAGAAATCCTCGATACGGTCCATGTCCTCCTCGCTGAAGCCGAAGTAATGGGCGATTTCGTGCCACAGGGTTTCGCGGATCACCTGGCGGACCGGCAGTCCGCTCAAGCTGGCTTGCAGTTCGATGGCTCCGTGGTAGAGAGTGATCCGATCGGGTCCTGGAACGATTTGGTCATGCGACCGCTCGGTCAAGGGCGTGCCGTTGTAGAAGCCGAGCAGTTCGGCCGGATCGTCGATCCCAACCTCGGCAAGAGTTGCGGGGTCGGCCCAGTCTTCGATCAAAAAGACCAGGTTGTGCAGCCGGCCGGCGTACTCCGTCGGTAGCGTTGCCAGGGTTTTTTCAACCAGTTGTTCGAATGCCGTGCGGTTCACATGAATCTCCGGGACAGGGCGGATGGTGTGAAGCTGGGGTCATCATAGCAATTCTAATCTTCTGATAACATTATTTTAAGGGAGTACAGTGAGACGATAGGATTCGGGGACACTTAAAATCAAGTGTCCCTTGTAAGTCGTTTGCCCTTCGTATTCATCATTGCTACAATCCCTACGTGAAGAGTCCCACTGCTCCACCAAGAGTTTAGCTGCCAGTCCTTGCAGCAATAAGCGCCCAAGGAGAAAACCCGTGAGTTTTATCGAAATCGACCAGCAAACCTGCAACAAGGATGGCTTCTGCAGCGCGGTGTGTCCGGCCAAGCTGATCACCTTCAGCAGAGGCGAATATCCAACCCCGATTGATGCGGCTGAAAAATTGTGTATTCGCTGTGGCCATTGCGTTGCGGTTTGCAAAACCGGCAGCTTGCTGCATGCCGAGATGCCATTAACCGAGTGCCCGGACATGCAACCGGAGCTGTCGTTATCTGCCGAGCAGTGTGAGCAGCTCTTGCGGGGCCGCCGTTCGATCCGAAATTACCGCGATCAGGCCGTGCCTCGCGCAACCTTGCAAAAGCTGATTGAAACCGCTCGGTTTGCGCCGACCGGGCATAACACGCAAACGGTGGAATGGCTGGTGCTAAGCGATCGTGATGAATTGAACAAGCTGATCCGGGGGGTTGGCCAGTGGATGGCCTGGATGCTGAAAAACATGCCAGAGGTCGCTCTGACCTACCACCTGGATAATGCCCTGCGCAGGCTGGAGGGGGGCGAGGATGTGGTTCTGCGCGGTGCTCCGGTGCTGGTGCTTGCCCATGCACCGCAAGATGATCGGGTGAGCCTGACCAGCTGCACGATCGCTCTAACCTACCTGGAGCTGGCCGCAACCGGCATGGACCTTGGCGGCTGTTGGGCGGGTTACTTTAATGCTGCTGCGAGCACTTTCCCCCCACTGCAGCAGGCCCTGGCCCTACCTGAAGGGCATCAGTGCTTTGGGGCGATGATGCTCGGTTATCCGCAGTTTCGTTATCATCGTATCCCCAAGCGTAAAACGCCACCGATTACCTGGCGATGAATCAAAGCGGGGACACTCAGAATAGAGTGTCCCTCCGTAAAGACTGGAGGAACAAGATGCCCCATGTTGTGTTGGAAAATATCAATTCCGTAAGAGAGGTTTTGCACAGCATTGTTCCGTTTGCAACCAGGATCGACGACGGCATTCTCAAAGTCACAGACACCTATATCAATTCCGGCGAAAATAAAGTGCTCGTGGAATCTCTGGCGATTGAAAACAACCACAACCAAAGCTTTTTTGTTGAACTGTCACAAAAGAAAGCGAGTCTGACGGTCAGGCTGCTGCCCCTTACCGACCCGGCTAAAACCCCCGGGGTGAAGATGATCATGGCGACGATTGCCAAGCAGATCAAGGATGCCAACCCCGATGTTCGCTATGGCAAAACCAACCTGCAGGATTTTCTCCTGGAATAGGCTCTAAGGAGCAGCTTTTTTTTGAGCCGAGGACACTTGAAAACAAGGGTCCCTTTTGAGTGTCGCCGCTTTATCTAATCGGCAAGTTGACGCTCAGACTCGAATTCCATGACTTTTCCGGAAATCGGGTCGGTGAATCTAACCCGGCGGGCGATCAGCTGCAGCGGCCGGCCAAAGTCGTCCTCCTGCTTGTCCAGCAACACCGGGTAATACCGGTCGTGCATGATGGGGAAACCCAGCCCGCTCATATGAATTCTGAGCTGGTGCTTCTTGCCGGTTAGCGGGTACAGCAGGAAGCGCGCCCGGTTCTGGGCAAAATCCACCAGCCTGATTTGCGAGCGTGCATTAACCGGCCCTGCCGTGACCTGGCTGCGAAACCAGACCTCCGCCCGGCACAGCCGGTTCGCCACCGTCCACTCGGTTTTTTCCGGACATTGCGCGAGCTCTGCAAGGGCTTCGTAGCTTTTTTCCATCTGGCCTTTGGCGAACAGCTCCGCGTAGCGCCCCCGGGTCGCTTTATGCATGGAAAATAAAACCAGGCCGGAAGTCTCCCGGTCGATCCTGTGCAGAGGCACGATATCGTTGTTGCCGGTCTTTAGCAGCAGGCGATGAAGCAGGCATTCGTTGACGTAGGGCCCCGCTGGCGTGACCGGCAGAAACGGCGGCTTGCAGGCGACGAGGAGCTCATCGTTTTGAAAGAGAATGGTTTCTGGCAGAGGGATGGACGGTTCTGCCGGAACTTCTCGGAAATAATAGAGCCGCTGCCGGGGCAGGTAGGGCGTGGTGAGGGTGATCGGCGTGCCCGCAGCGTCGAGCACTTTACGGTCAGCGATGCGCTGCTCCCACAGAGCCTGACCGACCCGGGGAAATCTCTGCACAAGAAAGCTGAGAATCGTCGGGTAGGGCTTGCTGGCATCGGGCAGGCTGACGCACGAAGGGCGCCTGGCGATTCCCATCTGGGTTGACCCTTCGGTTGGATGTTGAGCCGGGGACACTTAATATTGAGTGTCTCCAATCATAGAGCACCAAGAAGTGCTTTTATATGGTAAAGTTCGATTTTTTCAACTCTCAAGCTTGGTGTTTTAGTGCCTTCGTGGCTAGCCGTAAGAATCGGGAGCCGGGGAATCCGGGGACATAAGCCCTGTTCTGATGTACTATAATGGCTTTGACAAGAGCTTTGGCTCGAGAGCGATCCTTGATGATTTGACCGAGGAAGTATGCCGCCCTACAATGCAATCCTGATTGAGATCGCGATTCCGCTCCTGCTGATGCTGGGTGCGGAGCGCTTCGTCGTGTTCCGGTTTCTGCGAACCCCCCAGCAGATCGCATGGGTACGCAACCACTCCCTGCTCCACCCCAACGCCATCAGTCGGGCCCGCTATCCCATGGGGTTTCTCTCCGTGATATTTCTGCATATGGGCTACCCGCGGCTGTGTTTTCTCTTCTTTACCTTCTGGATGATTACCGATATCACCGATGGTGATATCGCCCGCAAGTGCGACCTGCACACCGTGGAGGGGGAGTCGATTGACCCCTTCTCCGATAAGATGATGTACTCTCCCATGCTGATTTACATGGCCTGGCGAGGCTTGCTGGACCCTGTGCTGGTGACTCTGTTCCTGGCTTTCGATGTCACCGGTCAGATCTCCAGGCGATTTACCAAGATCAAGGCGGCGAACCTGTTTGGTAAAGCCAAGACGTTTCTCGTCGTCGTGCTCCTGATCGTCGTCGGTCTGGTCTGGATCTATGGGCCGTTGCCGTTGCTTCCCCGCACTATTTTGCCGCTGTTAGCGATTTGCACGGGCCTGGCTTTTTGCTCTACGGCCTTCAAGGTCGTCCCCAATTACTGGTATGCCAACATCCTGAGCATCATGAATTTGCTATGCGGGCTTGCTGGTTGCTGGGTGGTGCTCACCGGCCATCCCCTGGTCTACGCCCTCGGACTGGTGTTCCTGGGACAGTTTCTTGATCTCTTCGACGGGCGTGCCGCAGAACGGTGGGGCTCCACCCCCAAAGGGGAATTGTTCGACGATGTGGCCGACGGCACGAGTTTTGGGCTCACCACGGGGTTGATCGCTGCCGCATCGTTTACCCACCTGTGGGTCGGCATCGTGCTGGGGGGGGTGTACGTTGGTGCGACGGTGTATCGCCTGGTCCGCTTTGTCGTCGAGAAGAGAAAGCAGGGAATCCTCGGCGGAGTGACCACCTTCTCAGGGATGCCATCGCCCGCCGCCGCGCTGTTGGTGGGAACCACTTGTGTCTTAATTGCCAATGATGCGACCAGTGGGATAATCATTGCAGTAACCGCCCTGCTGATGGTCTCCCGGGTGCCTTATGCTCACTTCGGTCGCTCCATCCTGCCGAAAATCCCCAAAGTCGTGCGGGTGCTTACCCTTGGGACGTTTCTCTTCCTTTTGGCATTGGGGGCTCATCGGGATCACTATACGGTGCCCCTCCTGATCGCTTTTGCCACAGCCGTTGGCTACATGGTCTCCCCGCTGGTTTGGTTCATAGCCAAGCATCGTCAGACAGGGTAAGTTGCACCGGTTGCGGGGACACACGAAATTGAGTGTCCCCCTATAAAAACAGAGATATGAACCAATGAGTTGGATGGCCGCCACCTCCGGCAAATGAAAAGCCCGGCTATGAAGCCGGGCTTTTCTGTTTACGGGCGCGGAATCTCTTGAGGTTAAATCAGCTGTAGATCCCCGCGCTTCTCAAGGGGTTGTTTAGTACTTCAAGATGTCGCCCGGCTGCATCACCGTCACCTTGACGGAACTGCCTTTCAGCGCCTGCTGCAATTCCTCCGGAGTGCCCTTCAACGGCGGGAAGGTGCCGTAATGCATCGGAATGACATGGCTGCTCTTGAGCAGGTCCCTGGCCGCATAGGCGGCGTGGGCGGGATCCATGGTGAAATGGCCGCCAATCGGCAACAGGGCCAGGTTCGGCTGGTAGTAGGAGCCGATCAGCTGCATATCGGAGAAAATCCCCGTATCACCAGCATGGTAGAGTTTGAAACCGTTCTCGAGTTCGATGATGTAGCCAGCCGGCTCACCGCCGTTGTGAACGCTCTTGGCTTTGGTTACCGGATCGCTGTGCACGATGCTCGAGCTGTGTTCGGCATGGACCATCGTCACGGTGATGCCCTCGAGGGGCTTGATCGGACCGCTCTTGTTGAAACGGATCAGCTGCTCCGCCGGCACGATGCCGAGGACATCCATGGTACTCCCCATGTCGGCATTCACCCCGACCTTGGCGCCGGTCAACTTGGCTAGTTCTCCGGTATCGCCGAGATGGTCGCCATGACCGTGGGTAACAAGGATCAGGTCGACCTTGCCAAGCTTGCCGAGATCCTTGAGTTCGGCCGGAGTTTTCGGATTACTGGTGATGAACGGGTCGATGACGATAACCTTGCCGCCCGGGGTGGTAATTTTAAAAGCCGCCTGACCGTACCATTGCAGGGTGCCGGGCTCATTGGCCACAGCCGGGGTCGCTGCAAATGCCAGCAGGATCACGGGGATCAACGTACGCCAGATATTAGTTAGAAAAGACATAATATTCTCCATCTTGATTGAAAGGTTGTTGTGTTCCGGGTGTCGACTTGGGTTCTGCTCGAATCACTTGGGTCAAACATTTATACATGACTATTCTGGTAATGTATAGCAGACTGTTGTATGGCCGCAAGTAAGCGTAAAAAATAAGTGCAATTTTATTACTTATAAAATTGCAGAAAATGGGGCTTGGAGCCGGGGACACTTAACATCAAGTGTCTCTTTTAAGTGTCCCCGTAATCCGGATCGTTTAGAACGATCAGGAGCCGAGGCTCTTGAGAGCCTCTCCGGTTGTAAAGGCTTGCATCAGTAGAAGTTGTCTTGGCTTTTCCCTGGTAAATCACACGGCAAGGTCAGGCCCTTTGACACAGGGCCGGATCCCCATCAGTAAAGGTTTTTGAAGTCACAGAGATCCGGCAGAGGAGATGCCCTCCGCAAGGAGAAGGCACTTTTGCATACTTTTGTTGCCGGACAAAAGTATGGCGTCGGGCGGGACGCGACCCGCCGGTTTTGATTTTAATCCTATTAAGCCATAAGACAAAATCAAATCAGAACCCGGCGGTCGCGCCCCCCGACTGCGCCTTACTCTTTTACTGGCCTAAAAGAGTAAGCAGAAAAGGGCCTGCGCTGCGCTGGGCATAGACGTCCGCATGATTGTCGTGATTTCAATTGGCTTATGGGTACGGGAACCGGCCCGTTACAGGGGGCCTCACGGCATTGCTTTCTTGGCCCGGTGGCCTATAGTTGCATTGTGCTCGATAAACCAACGGATAACTCTTTTAAGTTACAAACAAATTTAAAAGAATAGACCCGGTGTCGATGCCGAAAGCAAATGGAAAAGGAGTTTAAGTTCCACGCCCGCCGGTTGCAATCGATCTCATCAGCACGATCCCGCCATCCCATAATGACAGCAGTGCAGCGAGGCCCCCTGTAACGGGCCGGCTCGTCTCCTCTGCTGTTCCTGGAAGCCATATCCCCTTGGCGAACGTCCATAGCCCTCTGCTAAGAGCAGGCACTTTTGCATACTTTTGTTGCCGGACAAAAGTATGGCGTCGGGCGGGACGCGACCCGCCGGTTTTGCTTTTAAGCTTTTAAGAATAAAGACAGAGGGCAACAGATGAACATCTGTTGCCCTCTCTATACATGAAATCTGAACTTTCTCAACAGCCGCGGGACACGCAAAACAGACTCTCCCTGTTGCGTGTCCCCGCAAGCGGGAAACCAAAAAAGCTACTTGCTCTTCTCCACCATGTACTCCACAGCCGCCTTCACTTCTTCATCGGTCAGCTGCATATTGCCCCCTTTCGCCGGCATCTTGCCTTCGCCATGGATGGCGTTTTTGCTCAACACGTCGACGCCTTCGGCGGTCAGGGGGGCCCAGGCTTTCTGGTCGCCGATTTTCGGCGCACCCATCACCCCGGTATCGTGACAGGAGGCGCAACTCTTGGTGTAAACCGTTTTGCCGACATCGTCGCTGGCGCTGACGGCGGCGACGGAGAAGACCAGCAGGGCAAGGCAGAGAAGAGGTAAAATCGTTTTCATGGACGGCTCCTTTGATGAGGTTGTGAGTTGCTTCGGGCAGCTTTTGCTGATCTGCACAGGATTCGTGACCCGACCTTGAAATTATACTGCGAAAAACTCGCAATAGGGGAAAAGGCAGAAGATTTCCCGAAAATCCCCCCGGTTCTGCCAACGCCCCGAAGCGAACGGGGCCGGGCTTGCATATTGCAAACCTGTGATCTGGCCACGGCAGCAGAGGAGATCATCACGCTATTGATCTCGGCGCCGCCGGCAGATTACTATGGTCTCTGCGGAATTCATGGAGCATGGAACACGCACGCTGGGTGTCCCCCAATCTTAACAACGCACAGTGAAGGAGTAGCGCCAATGAAAAGTTTTACCATCCTTTGTCTCTCGATCGCTTTCAGCATGCTCGCCGGCTATGCCCTTGCCGACGAAACCTATGTTTGCACCTATGGGCAGGAAGAGCGCGTCATCACCGTGGTTTACCAGGACCAGGAGATGAAAATCCCCTGCGAAGTCCGTTATCAAAAAGGCGACAGCACGGCAACGCTCTGGACCGCCGAGAACGAAGCCGGTTATTGCGAAGCGAAAGCGCAGGAACTCGTGCAAAAGCAGCGTGACTGGGGCTGGCTCTGCATCGACAAGTAGTTTGCCGCCGGGGGCGCTTGTTGCAAGCGCCCCCGCTTGCCCTTTGCTAAATCGGCGGAGCTCATGCCCGGCCTGAGCCTGGGTCAAGCCAGGACAAAGTGCTGTCCCCGCCATCCCGGTGCGGTCTATTCACCGCCGCAACCGACACAGATTGTCACATTTTTCTCCCTTTGCGGCAGGCTGTCCGAGCAAAAGCCAGCTTTACCGGCCGTTTCGTCGCGGCCGACGAAAAGGCACGTTTCTTGATTTAATCCGGCTAGGGCTCATGCCAACAGCGGAGGACAATCATGGAAACTTACAGCTACCAGAAGACCCTGCCTTCCTGCACTCTGAACAAATCACTGCTTACCGAGATCGAGAAACGCCTGCTCTACGGGATCCCCAAGCTGTTGCAGCCGCTGCTGGCTAAAGTTGTGCAGGGGCTCGGCCTCAAGGACCACAAAAAACTCGAAAAGTACCAGATCGTCGTCGAGGAGCGTAAGGGTGCCCGCACCCTGCCCTCTGCCCAGCAGCTGTCGACATCCTATTTCGAGTCCCGGACCCGGCAGGTGAGCATCGTCTATACGCTCGGCGCGCCGAAGATCATCAGCGTCGAAATCAGCTTTCCGCAGAACGCCCGGCCGTGCATCAAGATGACCACTCAGAGCCCCCAGATCGAGAAGCTTCTCGCCGGGATCGCCGAGGGTCTGTGCCTGAGCATCAGGCGCTACGGCAACCGTCACAGGCTGCTGCATAACAGCTTTGTCCAGGCCCTGCTGCTGCTGACGGTCCCGGCGCTGGTGATGGGCTACGGCTGTTACAGCGGCATAGATCTTTTCCTGCTCTATACGAGCATGGGTTGGCTCTTTCTCCTCTCACTCGGCCTCGTCAAAGCCCTCCCTCTTATGTTCCCCTGGGTAACCTTCGAGTCAAAAGGCCGGTTCCAGCTCAACCGGCTGCCGCTGCTGGCAAAATTTTCCCTGCTCTCGGTCTGCGTTGGCTGCTACATCAGCCTGGTGCTCCTGAGCCTGCCGCGCGCCAGCAGCCCGGTCGCGCTCATGCTCGCCGGGGTGATTGGCTGATCCAGCCTTTGGCCCGCCGGGGGCACTCAAAAGGGACACTCAAAAGAGGGTGTCCCTTTTAATATGTCAGGTGAGTATTCCCATAAATGCCCAAGCTGTTATATTGGCACATGACCGGCCATCCCCTGTTGAGGTAAGCGCATTGTCACGTGCCATCTTGTTTGCCCTGTTAAGTCTTTTTTTTGCCGGTCTGCTGGACGTTGTGTATAAACGCTACAGCAGGAAAGAGCGCTCCCGCGGTACCTACGTCTTCGGCATCGGTGTGGTCTGGTGCGTGTTGCAGGCGGCGACGCTCGCAATCGGTGAGGAAGCGCTGCTGGTCGATGTAACTTCGATTCGGTACGGACTGTTTGCCGGACTCTGCCTGACTCTCTCGAACCTCCTTTTGCTGGAAAGCCTGACCCACATCAATATCAGCCTGGGCTCGACCGTTTACCGCCTTAACACCATCGGCGTGGTGGTGATGGCCTCTCTTTTCCTGGGCGAAGCGCTCGGCGGGGTGAAGCTGCTGGGCGTCGGTTTGGGGGTCGTTGCGGTCGGACTGCTTTATCGCCCTGATTCCTCTGCGATGGCCCAGGAGAATCGTGGCCGGTTCCTGCCCTTTTTTTTACTGGCGGTTGCCGCCTCCCTGTTCCGGGCCGGTTATGGCGTGATTACACGAGGCGGGATTTTGCACCAGGCCGATCCGCAGACCATGCTGTTGCTCTGTGCCCTCAGTTGGGTCGTTGGCGGTGCGCTCTATGCGCGCCTGCGCGAAGGAAGGTTCCGCTTGACGGCGAAGAAAGTCGGTTATGCCCTGGTTTCGGGCGTGCTGGTCTTTCTGGTCGTCGACTTTCTCATGCTGGCCGTCAAATACGGTGAAGCGAGCATCGTCATCCCCATCGCCAACATGAGTTTTGTCATGGCGATGGTCCTCTCTGTCGTGCTGCGATTTGAATCGTTCAGCTTGAGAAAAGGGGCCGCCATGGCCGTGGCCTGTCTGGCAATCGCGGTCTTGACCGTGGCCGCAGGATAAGGTGTCGGGGACCTTGGGGTGAAAAGTGTCCCTGTAGAGTCTCCATTTGTAGAGAGGTCTATCGGTTGTGATGTTTTTACGCTTTTCCCTTGTAAATCACACGGCAAGGTCAGGCCCTTTGACACAGGGCCGGATCCCCATCACAGTAGAATTTCTTGAAGTCACAGAAATCCGGCAGAGGAGATGCCCTCCGCAAGGAGAAGGCACTTTTGCATACTTTTGTTGCCGGACAAAAGTATGGCGTTTGGCGGGACGCGACCCGCCGGTTTTCCTTTTGTTTTTTCGCACTTTGCTTCTGCATTTAGATGGCGGGGGCACACAAATTGTGTGTCCCCTACTTAAGAGCCCCTTTACAGAAAGCCAAAAGTAGGCACAATAAGGGACATGATGACCAAGACCCCGATCTACATGACCCCGGCCTGTGCCGAGCAGATGCGCGCAGAACTCAAGGCGCTGCTCTATGTAAAACGCCCCGACACGGTGCGGCGCGTCGCCGATGCCGCCGCCGAGGGTGATCGCTCGGAAAATGCCGAATACATTTACGGCAAGCGGCACTTGAGAAAGATCGACTCGCGCATACATTTTCTGAGCAAAAGGATTGAGGGCGCCGAAATCGTCGATCCGGCCGCCCAGGGCAAAACCGCTGCCGGCCGGGTGCTGTTCGGCGCGACCGTCACCGTCGAGGACGAGGACGGCGGGGAAAAGACCTACTGTATTGTCGGCGCCGACGAATCCAACGGCGCGAAAGGGTTGGTGAGCTGGCAGTCGCCGATCGGCAAGGCGTTGCTGCGCAAAGCGGTGGGCGACGTTGCCACCGTGAGAACGCCTGCCGGGACCAGGGACCTGGAAATCCTGGCCATCGAATACAAGCCGATTGCCGGGGTTGAGATCATCTCTCGCGTTTAAGTGAGAGGTGAGAGGTGCGGAAAGTCAAAAGCGGAATAGAACCGGGGACACTCAAAATAGAGTGTCCCTTCAGACTAATGGCAAATTTCAGCGTCACCTGCTAGGTAAAAACCCGTATCATGTGCGGATTTTGTCTACAATCTGGGAGACATGCAGAATAGCGTCTCCCTTTTGCGTGCGCCGTTGCAAAACATGCTATAAATTCAACTGCGGGTCGATGCTCGACCCGTTATCCGCACACCAGAGAGGACTCCTATGACAGAGGAACAACGCATCCGCGGGGTACTGGCCCCGGTCGTTACCCCGTTCGGCAGGGATCTGGCCGTCGATCCGCAGCGCTTCCTCGCCCACTGCCGCTGGCTGCTGGCGCAGGGGAGCGGGCTCGCCGTGTTCGGCACCAACAGCGAAGCCAACTCGCTGTCGCTCGACGAGCGCCTGGCGCTGCTCGAGTTTCTGCTGGAGGCCGGGATCGATCCGGCCCGCATGATGCCGGGGACCGGCAGCTGCGCGCTGAGCGACGCCGTGCAGCTGACCGAGCGTGCGACCAGGGCCGGTTGCGCCGGCGTATTGATGCTGCCGCCGTTTTACTACAAGAACGTTTCCGAGGAGGGGCTGTTCCGTTTTTTCAGCGAAACGGTGGAACGGGTCGGCGATGCGCGCCTGCGCATCTATCTCTACCACATCCCGCCGGTGGCCATGGTCGGCATCAGCCCCGGCCTGGTCGAGCGGCTGCTGGCCCGCTACCCTGGCGTGATCGCCGGCATGAAAGACAGTTCCGGCGACTGGAACAACACCAGGACCATGCTCGATAACTTTGCCGCCTCAGGCTTCGACGTGTTTGTCGGCAGCGAGTCGTTCCTGCGGGCTAACATGCAGCACGGCGGCGCCGGCTGTATCTCTGCGACCGCCAACGTCAATCCCGCGGCGATCGACCGGCTGTTCCGCAGCTGGCAGGCCGCCGACGCCGACGACCAGCAGCAACGCCTGATTGCTGTGCGCGGCGTGGTTGAGCGCGCCGCAATGCTCCCCGCGCTGAAGGCCGTGCTGGCCCGCTATCGCAACGACCCGGCCTGGGCGACCGTGCGCCCGCCACTGGTCGAACTGGACGCGACGCAGGTGCAGGCCCTGGGCCAGGGACTCGATGCCCTCGGCTTTGCCATGCCCGGGCTCGACGCCGGCTGAGCTTCGGGGGCGTTCAACAGGGGGCTCTCAGGCCGCTGACAAATTTCAGCTTTGATGTTTAGAAGGGCAACGGGTGATTCATCTGTTGCCCTTATTTCTTTATGTTTAAAACCAGAACCGGCGGGTCGCGTCCCGCCAGACGCCATACTTTTGTCCAAGCGGCGACAAAAGTAAGCAAAAACGCCTTTTCTCCTTGCGGAGGGCATCTCCTTTGCCGGATTTCTGATAAATCCATTAACGACGGGGCTTAATAAGCCGGCCCGTTACAGGGGGCCTTCCTTGCAGTGTGACTTACAGGGGAAAAGCCCGCACTATCTCGTTCCATGAAATGCTGCATAGCAGCGACCTTTACAACGCGGCATAAAAATCGCCCATGCGCCTGCGCATGGCGGCGTCAGGCAGCTGGCCGAAGCCGGCCGCCATGTTGTCCTTCAGGTGATGGACCTTGGTGGTAGCCGGAATCGCACAGGTGACCGCCGGGTGGGAGACGATGAACTTGAGGAAGAACTGCCCCCAGCTGGTGCAATCGATCTCGGCGGCCCAACCCGGCAAGGTCTGTCCCTTGACCTTGTCGAACAGCGCGCCGCGCTGGAAGGGTCGGTTGACCAGGACCGCGATGCCGCGCTCGGCTGCCAGCGGCAGCAGGCTCTGCTCGACGCTGCGGTCTTCGATGTTGTAGCTGAGCTGGACGAAGTCGAACGGCTCATTGCGCAGAATCGTGTCCAGCTCACCGTGATACCGGCCGTGGGAGGTGGTGATGCCGATATAGCGGATCTTGCCGGCAGCTTTCCAGTCGCGCAGGGTTTTCAGGTGGACCTGCCAGTCGCGCAGATTGTGAATCTGCATCAGGTCGAAGCGCTCAAGCCCCCACTTGCTGAGCGAATCCTCCATCTGCCGGATGCCGTCCTGCTTGCCGTCGGTCCAGACCTTGGTCGCGGCGAACAGCTTGTCCTGCGGCCCGCTGCGTTGCAGCAGCTCACCGATGACCCGTTCCGCTGCGCCGTACATCGGCGAGGAGTCGATCAATTGCCCGCCGTTGGCGAAAAACGTCTGCATCACCTCGACGAGACCCTCGAGAGCGGCCTGGTCACTGCCGATGTCAAAGGTTTGCGAGCTGCCGAGTCCGATCACCGGCAACGCTTCCCCGGTAGCGGGGATCGCTTTGCGGATCAGCGCTTTGTCCGCGGCGGACAGCCTGCCGGGTGCCAGCCAGACCGCAGCCAGTGCGGCCGCCAGGGTGGCGACGAAGGTCCTGCGGGAAAGCGGATAGTCATTCAGTTTCATAGCTGTACCTCCAGTTGTTTGGCCAGGGCCTCCTGCTTCCGGCCCAGGCGGAAGCAGATCCAGGCCCACAGCCCGGTCAGCGGAACGGCGAGGAAGGCAATCGCCGCCAACCCCAGGCCGAGCGCCTGCAGCCCGGTATAGGCCCAGGCGCTCACCACGTCACCGCTGCGATAGATGACCGTGTCGATGATGTTTTTCGCCTTGTATTTCTCCTGCCGGTCGAGCACCACGAAGAGCATTTCCCGGCCGGGCTTCATGATCGCGTAATTGCCGGCGCGCCGCACCACCTGCAGCGTGACCAGCACGGCCAGAATCGGTGCCATGCCGAGGATCAGGAAACCGGCACCAAGCAGCAGCGGGATCAGTGCCAGGGTCCAGCCCAGGCCCAGGGACTGGACGATGCGCCCGGTCAGGAAAAGCTGGATGACGAGGGTCAGGGCGTTGCTGGCAAAATCGATCGCGGCGAAGAGTGCGGTGCGCTGCGCCGGGTCGGCAAAGCTGTCGCGGATGATCTGCGCCTGCTGAAAATAGAGGAAGGTCGACAGGGTCGTGTAGAAGAGGATCAGCAGGCAGATCCCCAGCAGGTAAGGTGAACGGACGATCAGCCGCAGGCCGGCCAGCGCGCCGCCGCCGAGACCGGCGTTCTGGTCGCTGCCCGGATCTGCCGCGCTGCCGTTGACGCTCACCGATTGTTCTGGGTCCGGGCTGTTCCGCCAGGCGCTGAGCCGCCGGATGCAGAGGATCGCCCATCCCAGGGCGGCGGCGGAGATCAGCAGCAGGTTGGTCGGCCCAAGGGGGATCGCCAGGCTTGCGGTCAGGGCGGGGCCGGCCAGCGCGCCGGCGGTGCCGCCGGCTGCGATAAAGCCGAACAGGCGCTTGGCCTGGACATCGTCGAACAGGTCGGCCATGAAACTCCAGAACACCGAGACGATAAACAGGTTGAAAACACTGGCCCAGATAAAAAACGCCCGCGCCACCCAGACCTGGGTCAGGCCGGAGCGAAACAGGACGAAGAAGATCAGCAGGGTGGCGATGAAGAAGCCGTAGACCAGGGGGAGGAATTGCCGGCGGGAGAAGCGCGAGGTGACCCAGCCGAACAGGGGGACTGCGGCCAGCATGACCAGGAAGGTCCCGGTAAAGAGCCACTGCAGATGCTCGACCCCGCCGGCGATGCCCATCTCGTCGCGCATCGGCCGGACGATATAATAGGCGCAGAGCAGGGCAAAGAAGTAACTGAACGCCCAGAGCAGCGCCGGGAGTTCCTGCGGCTCCACCTTGACCAGCCGCTGCAACCAGCCGGCGACCGGGGCGTCGCCGGATGAGGGGGGAATCGCCATGCCGTCTCCTCGGGTTCGGACAACAAGAGCTTTCATTATATATGAAAAGAGCTCGCCGGTCAGGCCGGGGGGCGGCGAAGAGGAGTCGGCCGCCGGGACATTCAAACCAGGTGTCCCTTTTGCTCGCCCTGATGACAAAATTTAAACTGCATGATCTGTGCTAGAATGTCGGAGCGTAACTCAAGACTCAGACGCCCCCGGAAAAGAGACTACCGATATGCTGCCAGACCAACCCAGTGCCCCGCTGCTTGCCGGGCGCATGGACCCGGACCCGATCCGGCAGTTTGCCCGCTGGTTCGCAGAAGCGGAACAAGCGGATTTGCCCCTGCCCAATGCGATGACCCTGGCCACGGCGAGCCGGCAGGGGAAACCCTCGGCGCGCATCGTCTTGCTCAAGGACGTCGATGCGCGCGGCCTGGTCTTTTACACCAGCTACGAAGGGCGCAAAGCCCAGGAGTTAATGGACAACCCGTTTGCCGCGCTGGTGTTCTACTGGCTCCCCCTGTCACGCCAGGTCCGGATCGAGGGGCTCGTGGAAAAGGTCGCAGCCGATGAATCGGACCGCTATTTTGCCAGTCGTCCCAGGGGGCATCAACTCGAAGCCCATGCTTCGGCGCAGAGCCAGGCGATCAGGGACCGGGCCTTTCTCGAGCAGCAGTTCGCAGCGGCGGCCGGGAAGTTCGCCGGCCAGGAGGTGCCGCGGCCCGCGCACTGGGGCGGCTACCGGCTGATCCCCGAAAGCGTCGAGTTCTGGCAGGAAGGTCAAGACCGGCTGCACGACCGGCTGCGTTACCGGCGCGACGATACGGGCAGCTGGCTGATCGAGCGTTTGGCGCCATGACTGGTTAGCCTTGAAGACAGATCCCTTTCAGCTCTCTTAATTTGGAGCGAGCGAACCATGCCATACCTGCAAGGGGATATGAATCGACACTACCCTGATGAGGCCAAACCGCGCCTGGCAGAAAAATTATCTGCACCCTGCGCCAGCCGGGGAGACATGTCTGCCCTCGATCTCATGGGATCTGCTGTTTGTCGGGACTCTTTGGGTTGGACCCCGGCCATCATTTCATCAACGGAGTTGAGCATGACCTCTCAGGTTACCTTCATATCGAGCGCGTTGCGGCAACGGCTCGCCTGTTCACGACCCGTTACGATCGGCTTGCTGATCGCAGTTCTTGCCGCTGTTTTATGCGGTTCCACGGCGCATTCGTCAGATCGTGATGTCGCGCTCTGGAACGCTCTGCGTGCAGGCGGCCATCTTGCCTTGTTGCGTCATGCCATCGCTCCCGGCACAGGCGACCCACCGGGTTTCAGGCTGGGTGATTGCCAGACGCAAAGAACCCTTTCGGCGCAGGGGCGCGATCAGGCGGCCAGGATCGGCGAGCTGTTTCGTGCTCACGGCATTCAGACCGCGCGGGTCTTCTCAAGCCAGTGGTGCCGGTGCCTGGAGACGGCCCGCTTGCTGGGGCTCGGCCCTGTCGAGGAACGGCCGTTCCTTAACTCCTTCTTCGATGATTATGCCCGGCGGGAACCGCAAACCAGCGGGCTTCGCGAGTGGCTCGACAAGCAGTCCCTGAACGAGCCGATCGTGCTGGTGACGCACCAAGTCAATATCACCGCCCTCACCGGGGTCTATCCGGGCTCCGGCGAACTGGTGATCGTGCGTCGCGCCGAAACCGGCGAACTTGCGGTCGTCGGTACGATCGAAACAGACTGAAGCGCTGCAGGCACGTTGGAAGTGAAGACATCTGAAATTCTATCCCGGAACCATCGTCAAGCAGGCGATGACTGTGAAGCACCGTGCCCGCAGCATGGCCGATTCCGGGATCATCGAGGTTTGTGATGCGAATGATGACGAAAGCCCTGTTGTTCGGACTGTTGTTGAGCTTGCCCGGAGGATTTGCCTTGGCTTACGAAGAACCCGTCTACACAGTCGTCAAGACCTACCGGGAGTTCGAATTACGGCAATACGATGCCTACCTGGTCGCCGAGACCTCTGTGTCGGGCGATTTTGCCGATGTCGGCGGACAGGCGTTTCGCCGGCTGTTCAATTACATCAGCGAAGGGAATCGGCCGCAGGGCAAGATCGCCATGACCACGCCGGTCATGCAGCAGCCTGTGCCGGTGGCGACCGAACAGTCTGCCGTCAACGACGCTTCGCCAGGGGTTGATAACCTCTATCGCTTTGCCTTTGTGATGCCCGCAGGGTACACTCTGGACGATCTGCCAAGACCTGAGAACGCAGAGGTCCGGATCAGGAGCGTTGCCGCCAGGCTGGTGGCGGCCCGGCGCTATTCCGGAACCTGGGATGAAGAGCGCTATCGCAGCAACGAACAGGACTTGCTCGCGGCGGTTCAGGCCGCCGGGTTGAAAACCCTGGGGGCGCCGATCTTCGCCCGCTACAACGCACCATTCAGTCTCTGGTTCCTGCGTCGCAATGAGGTTTTGATCGAAGTTGCGGCACCATGATAAAGATTTACCCTGAGCGCTGCAAGCCGCTCTTAACTGCTGGATAACGGATCCTATGCCAACTCCTCAACACAGCTGTCTGGTCTCCATCATCCTTTTCTGCACACTTTTTTCGGTGTCCTGCGCGGCGGAGCCGTCGACCAACCCGGTGCCGTCCGGGCCCGGACTGAGCCCCTGCCCGGACTCGCCCAACTGCGTTTCCAGTGATGCTCGTGACGAACGGCACCAGATCGCGCCACTGACCTTTTCAGCTCCCGCTGCAGAGGCCTGGCAACTCTTGCAAGAGCAGGTCACCAAGCTGCCGCGCACAATCGTCGTCAGCGAAAAACCCGGCTATCTGCACGTCGAGTGTCGCAGCAGGCTGTTTGGTTTTGTCGATGACCTGGAGTTCCAGCTGCGGGCCGCGCAAGGATTGATTGCCGTGCGCTCGGCGGCGCGAACCGGGTATTATGATTTCGGCGTCAACCGGCAGCGCATCGAAGAGCTGCGCGCGACACTCCTCGCTGCCCAAGCCTCTCCCTAGCGCCTTGGAGAAAGCCATCCTTGCCGAAGCATGACGTGATTCAAACCGATTCATTGCTCCCCCGGCGCAGGGCTGCCGCCGCCTTGCGCATGCTGTTTGTTGCCGACGCCCTGGCTATGCCGGTGCACTGGTACTACAATCTGCCGGATATCGAAAAGGCTTTCCCGGGGGGGATCAGGGCCATGGCAGACGCGCCTGAGTGCCACCCCTCGTCGATCATGGCGCTGCATTCGGTCAGCCATGGCGGCCGTAAAGCGGGGGCGGTGAGCGAGCGACAGCGCCAGGTGGTGGGCGAGGTCATCCTAAAAGGCAAGGCGCAGTTCTGGGGGCAGCCGAACCGGCACTACCATCACCGCATGAAGGCCGGCGAGAATACGCTCAACGCGCATTGTGCCCGGCTGCTGATGCGGACCCTGACCGCATCGGCAGGGACTTACCATAAGGCTCAGTTTCTCGACGCCTACATCGACTTCATGACCGCCGACCGACCCAGGCATCCGGACACCTATGCCGAATCGTACCACAGGGGCTTCTTCGCCAACCTGATCAACGGCCAGCCGAAAGATCGCTGCGGCGCGGCAACCCACGACACCGCCTCGGTTGGCGGCCTGGTCACCATAGCACCGATCGTGATTGCCGCACGCCTGAAGGGCACGCCGCTGGCCGAGGTGCAGACCATCTGTAAAGAGCACCTGTTTCTAACCCATCCGGACGACAGCCTGGCCAGGGTCTGCCGCGACTACGTCGCACTGCTCGATGCCTTGCTGTTGCGTGACGCCGGGCAGCCGCCTGGCCCGTTGTTACTCGCGTCTGCGAAGGCGTCGCTCGGCTTGAACCTGGACAGTCTTGTGGCCAATGCCCGCAGTGACCACGATGTTGTCGGCAGACGCTTTTCCAGCGCCTGTTACATCAGCGAATCATGGCCGTCGTTGCTCTACCTGGCCTACAAGTACCTCGACCGGCCGAAGCAGGCTTTAATCGCCAACACCAACCTCGGCGGCGACAACGTGCATCGCGGTGCCGTCATGGGGGTTCTGCTCGGACTGGCTTCAGGACAGAGTGTTGTCGAGTTGTTTGACCAGCTTGCCGCCAGACAGGAGATTGATGCAGAGATTAACTCTCTCTTGTCGGGGTGTGACTGAACAGCAGGTTTTTGGGCACAGGGACACTCCACTGCGGGGGACCCCTTCCTTGATTTATACATTCAACCCCTAAGAATGATTTGAAGGAGATTTGAACCGTAATGGTCGAAGCGAAGATCAAGGTGCAGGTAGAAGACGATAAGATCCTGGAGGTGGTGGTTGCCGACAAAACGGCCGAGGCGATCTGGATCGTCCTCGGCGAAGGGGTGCACAACGTCAAATGCAAACTGACGCCGACGCGCAACAGCCTCGCCTATGCCGGCAGCATCATGGGGCGGGAGATCATCTATAAGCGCAGTGTTGCCGAAGTGAAAGCCGATCTTGCCCGCGAGGAACATGACCGCTATCAGTTCAGAACCCGGTGAACGCTGGCTTCTGGATTCTGGATTCTGGATTCTGGATTCTGTTATTAAATACCAGAGAGAGATATGAAAAATCGTAATATGCCCAATGGCTCCCGTAAACAGCCAGCGCCAGGGCCTCGCCGGCAAACCCTGTGGCTGGCCATGATCCTGGCGGCCGCCCTGGCCCTCCCCGGCACCGTGCTGGCGGAAGAGGCCCAGGGCAATCCCTGGACGCAATCGTTCTTCTTCGAAAACGACTTGTTCAGCGGGACCGACAGCAATTATACCAACGGCGTCAAGTACTCGCTGATTTCACCCGACCTGTCGCCGCACGCCGAACAGGGGCTGGTTCCGCGTAAAGTCCTGGAGCTGATCCACCAGCTGCCGTACCTCCGCGATTCCGGCCCTGAATACAGCCACCAGGCCGAGTTTTCTTTTGGCCAGAATATGTACACCCCGTCAGACACCAGTCGTTCGGACCTTGTCGGCGATGACCGGCCTTATGCCGGATGGAGTTATGTCGGTCTTGCCTATCATCGCAAGACGCAATTTGTCGATCACCTCGACTTTCTCGATAGTGTGGAAGTTCAGTTGGGGATCGTCGGGCCGCAGGCGTACGCGAAACAAACCCAGGACCTGGTCCATGACCTGCGCGGGATCGACAAGGCCAACGGGTGGGACAACCAGCTGAAAAACGAGCCGGGCCTGGTCGTGGCTTTTGAGCGCAAGTGGCTCTTTTATCCGCAATCGCCAAACGTGCTCACCGCAGATGCGATCGTCCATACCGGCGCCGCCGTCGGCAATGTCGCCACTTATTTCAATGCCGGCCTGGAAGTCCGGTACGGGCTGAACCTGCCGCGCAGCTTCGGGGTTTCGCTGATTCGTCTGGCCGGCAGCACGCTCTTCAAACCGCTGAAAAAACCGAGCCTTTACCTGTTTGGCGCGGTTGATGGCAGATATGTGATGCGCGATATCTTTCTGGATGGCAACACGTTTACCGACAGCCACAGCGTTGATAAAAAAGCCTGGGTGGCCGATCTGGCCGCAGGCGTGACGCTCAGCCATGGCAACCTGATGTTGACCTACTCCCACGTCACCCGGACCAGTGAATTTGCCGGACAGGATGGTGCGCACAACTTCGGCTCCATGACCCTGAGTTTCTTTTACCCGCTCTGGTAGGGGAGATCATCCTGGACTCGAACAACACTCTCAAGTTTGCTTAAATATTAAGGGCTGTAAGAATTTCGCATTTTTGTCAATCTGACTACTCCTGAATACTGTAGGAATATAAATAAGAGACTCTCTAATCTTTTGACTTCGATCTATGCCTGGGTATCATCTTCAATGTCTGATTTGTGTAGTGTTCAGACAATCAACGGGGCTTACACGTACGGCTTTTTATGTTGGGTAAAGATGTCTACAAAACCAGCGGCGACTGAAAATAAAGGAAGCTATCGTGGTTACAGATTCATCTAGCTGCAACAGCACTCAGGTTCCTAGCAACTCTCTTGTGCCATTCCTGCTTATTACTTTTGGCCTGGCTTGGGGTATCATAGCGTTGTTCATTTTTCTCCCGAACCAGATGACCTCGCTAGTTGGTGAATTGACCGGACAACATCCACTCTTCTTTTTAGCTGTGTACTCACCAGCAATCGCTGCGTTCATCATTGTCATCTACTACGGTGGTACTGGAGGTTTGCGGCGTTACCTGTCAAGGGCATTAATATGGCGCTGCCCTCCGGTTTGGTATGCTTTTTTGATTATTGGTATTCCACTGCTTTTCTTCGGTGGAGCGCTGTTAAAGGGAAACCTTTTCGACGAACCATTCCCATCCCCTTCGTTTCAGACACTTGTTGTTGCGTTGCTACTTATGGCCATCAAAGGCCCGGTCGAAGAGTTTGGCTGGCGTGGCCTGGCCCTGCCTCTACTACAGCGTAAGTTCGCGCCACTCTGGGCTGGACTGATTCTTGGAGTTATCTGGGGCTTGTGGCACCTTCCAGCATTCATGTTGAGCGGGACACCGCAAAGCGCATGGTCGTTCACTCCCTTTTTTATTGGCTCGGTTGCCGTCAGCGTGATTGCGACACAATTATTCAATACCTCGCGTGGCAGTATCCTGCTCCCAGCACTGCTGCATTTCCAGCTCATCAATCCAATGTGGCCTGATGCACAACCTTACGACACGCTTTTTTTTGTGGCCGCTGCTTTTTTTATTGTTTGGCTCAATCGAAAAGCCATGTTTAGAAGGGAATGTGGTGTCACTGAGATCATGCTTCAAATGAGACAATAACTGGCGCGTTATGGATGGAGATATTTGAGAGGCACTTTAATCAAAACGAAAATGGCCACCTGGAAACGGGTGGCCTTTTCCTTTTTATCAGGAACTTTGAGAATGGCTGTACTCGACTGATGCCTTCCTTACAGTTAAAATGTGGGAGAGGTAAGGCATGATTGTGCAGATTATCCTTGTAGCTTTGAAAATTACGGCTTGAGAGTCTACGAAAATAATGGTGGTTTAATGGAGAGAATTATGCCGTCACGACGTTTAATATATTGCCTATCCCTTTTATTTGTCTTGCTTTCCTCCAGTGCCTGCGGCGAGTCAGCTGGTAATATGCTTTACGGAAATGCAGGTTCAAAACTATTCGTAGAAAGTTTTGGGAGTTTCAATGAACCCTGGGCCATGACCTTTTTGCCTGATGGGAACCTGCTGATCACCGAAAAACCCGGAACTCTGCTTCTGGTCAAGTTGGATGACCGCTCCAGGGTCCCTGTTTCAGGTGTGCCTGAGGTCGCCTACGGCGGGCAGGGCGGTCTGGGCGATATTATCCTTCATCCCCAATACAGTGAGAACCACTGGGTATATTTGTCGTACGCCGAGGAGAATGCGACAGGGGAAAAGGGGGCCGTTGTTGCCCGGGCTAAATTCAACCACGAGTCTGCCAACCCAAAACTGGAGAATCTTCAAATCCTCTGGCATCAGACTCCAAAAGTCTCAGGTAGTGGGCATTACTCGCACCGATTGGTATTCGGCCCTGACGGTAAACTCTTCATCACCTCCGGGGATCGGCAAAAGCAGGAGCCGGCCCAAAGCTGGACGCAGAACCTGGGCAAGATTATCAGGATAAACGCGGATGGATCTGTTCCCCCTGACAACCCATTTCAGGACAAGGGGGAACTGGCAAAAACTTTCTGGTCCCTGGGGCATCGCAATCTGCTTGGCATTGCCTTCGACCGACAGGGCTATTTGTGGTCTCACGAAATGGGTCCAAGGCACGGAGATGAATTCAACCTTATCGTTGGCGGAGAAAATTACGGTTGGCCCATTGTCTCCTGGGGTGATCATTACTCCGGCATCCCCATTCCCGATCATGATACGCGCCCGGAATTTCATACCCCTGAGGTCTACTGGGTCCCGACTATTGCCCCGTCGGGTTTGATAATATACGACGACTCCATGTTTCCGGAGTGGCAGAATAATGCCTTTATCGGCGGGCTCAGGTCAGAAGCACTCGTACGGATAAGGATTTCAGGTAAACAGGCCGCGGAGGTCGAGCGTTTCGACATGGGAAATCGGATTAGAGAGGTTGAGCAAGGGCCGAAAGGGGCAATATGGGTCCTTGAGGATAAAAAGGGCGGTCGACTGCTTCGGCTTACTTCTTCCCAATAATCACGATTGACAGTAATGTTGTAAAGTGCCGAGAAACGATTACTGTATATCCCCTCGCAAGACATTCTCACAAGGCCTAAGGATTTATAGCTCATCAAAATTCTAGAGAGCCCCTCTTCGTCCTGATTGGGGAGCCGGGGCTATCAAAAGAGAGTGTCTGGTTTAATCGGGCCCAGATCTCAGGCCGCATCAACAACGGTAAATGTCTTGCGGTCCCTGCCGCTGCCGATATGAATCTGATCGCCGCAGACCTTGCCCAGCAGCGCGCGCCCCAGGGGCGACCCCGGGGTGATGACGACGATCTCAGCGTCAGCAACCGTCAACTTCAGCCCACCGGCGTCGGGCCCGAGAAACAGCTGGCGGCAACTGCCGTCGTCGGCCTCAATGGTCACCACAGCGGTCAGGCGGATCGGCGTTGTGTGGTCGAAAGCGCGCAGCGCCAGGTTCCGGTAATGCTCCAGCGCCTGGCGGATTTCCTGGGCGCGATTGGCCTGGCCCTGGGCGATGTAGGAGGCTTCCAGCCCGGTGGTGTCATACTTGTTGTCGGGCAGGCACTCTGCGTGGGTCGCCGCGGCATGGGCCGCCCTGGCGGCCTCGGTCAGGACAGCGAGATCGGCGGTCAGGGTGGTGACGATTTTCTCCAGGAGGGCTTGCTTGTGCATGGACAAAGCTTCTCACAGGGCTGCGGCTCGATGCAAGGAATCGCGAATTTTCTGGACATCGGCACATCAGCGTGGCAGATCAGGTATGCTTGAACTTTAACGGATAAGGATCTGCATCGATGTCATTTGAATCTCTTGGCCTGCGGGCCGAACTGTTGAGCGCGATTGCCGCCCAGGGCTATACCATCCCGACCCCGATCCAGCGCCAGGCGATCCCGGCCGTGCTCGAGGGGTGCGACTTGCTGGCCGGCGCCCAAACCGGCACCGGCAAGACCGCCGCGTTTGCCCTGCCGATCGTGCAGATGCTGAGCGAACATAACCCGAAGAAGAAACGCAGAAACCCGCGGGCCCTGGTCCTGGTACCGACCCGCGAACTGGCGGCCCAGGTCAGCGGCCAGATGCAGAATTACGGCCGGCGCCTGTCGCTGCGCTCGACGATGATTTACGGCGGGGTGAATATCCGGGCCCAGATCGAGCGACTGCATCGCGGCGTTGATATCGTGGTGGCGACGCCGGGGCGACTCCTCGATCACGTCGAGCGGCGGACGATTAGCCTTGCCGAGATCGAGTTCTTAGTCCTTGACGAGGCCGACCGCATGCTCGACCTGGGCTTTATCGACGACATCCTCCAGGTCGCCGAGTACCTGCCGTCGCAGCGGCAGAACCTGCTGTTTTCGGCAACCTACTCGAAGAGCATCAAGCAGCTTGCCGACGAACTGCTCGACCAGCCGCGGCGTATCGAAGTGGCGCGCCGCAACATCGCCGCCGATGCCGTGACCCAGGTGGTCTACCCGGTGGAGCGCAGCCGCAAGCGCGAAATGCTCTCGCACCTGATCCGCAAGGGGGACTGGCAGCAGGTGCTGGTCTTCGCCCGGACCCGCTACGGTGCGGACAAATTGACCGATGAGTTGCTTTTTGACGGCATCCCGGCCGCTGCGCTGCACAGCAACAAGAGCCAGTCGCTGCGAACGCGGACCCTGGCGGCGTTCAAGCAGGGGGAGTTCCGGGTGCTGGTCGCGACCGACGTGGCCGCGCGCGGGCTGGATATCGAACGCCTGCCGCACGTCGTCAATTACGACCTGCCCCAGGTCGCCGAAGATTATGTGCACAGGATCGGCCGGACCGGTCGGGCAGGCGAGGACGGCGTGGCGATCTCCCTGGTCTGTCCGGCAGAGCAGCCGCGCCTGCTGGCGATAGAAGCGTTGCTCGAGTATGCCATCCCGCAACAGGCGATCGCCGAATTCCCGGTGCTTGCCGTCAAGCGCGGCGCCAAGCCGAAGCCGGGCAGGCAAGCAAAGACCTCGGCCAGGCCAAAGCAGAAACCTGCCAGGCCAGCGGCGGCCAGGGCTAAACCGAAAGCCAAGCGCCCGGCGCAGGCCCAGGGCCCGAAGCAAGGCAAGGCTGCCGGTAAGACGACGACCGGCCGCAGCGGCAAAGCCGCAGCGGCACCAAAGCTCGGTCGCCGGCTGAGCAGGACCAAACCCCGTTGATGATGGCGTCGACACTCAGATCAGGGCCTTGCACGAAAGTGTCCCTAAACTACCAGCGCTGGCCGGTGTAAAGCGCGGAAAGCAACCGATTGGACCCGCAGCGTCAAAACAACCGCCTTGCCTCGAAGCGTCAACCGGGCGGGCTCGCCATCCATTATGAGGACAAAGACCTGCTGGTGGTCGAGAAGCCTGCCGGGTTGCTGACCGTCGGCACCGATACCAACAAATCGCGGACCGCCCATTACCTGCTCAACGATTATGTCCGCAAGGGCAATCCGAAATCACGCAACCGGGTGTATGTGGTCCATCGTCTCGACCAGGATACCTCCGGACTGCTGATCTTTGCCAAGAGCGAGCCGGTCAAAAAGTTCCTCCAGGAGCACTGGGCAGAGACGGAAAAGCACTACCTGGCGGTCGTGCATGGCCAACTGCTGCCGAAGGCAGGGCGGATCACCTCGCATCTGGCCGAAAACGCCGCGCACAATGTCTACTCGACGCCTGATCCGGCCAAGGGCAAGCTCTCCCATACCGACTACACGGTGCTGCGGGCGGCCAAAGGGCTGAGCCTGGTGGATATCCATCTCGTCACCGGCCGCAAGCACCAGATCCGTGTGCACTTCGCCGAGCGGGGGCACCCGGTGGTCGGTGACAAAAAATACGGCCGGGACAAACCGCTCGCCAGGCGCCTGGCCCTGCACGCCAGCTCGATCACCTTCAGCCACCCGTGCAACGGCCGGGCGCTGCACTTTGAGACCGGGCTCCCCGATGATTTTGCCCGCTTGCTCGGCGAGCCCCTGAACAGATAATGCGCATCCTCAACCGGCGATGCGCTTGGCCAGATGGGCTCGATGAGCTGTTGCGGAAGGCGGTGGAGAGCGCCGGTCGGCTGGAATTTTGAGGGCCCCTCCCTGCCTTGCCGCGCCTTTTCAGTCCTAGCTCTGGCCATGACCCGACAAACGGGTTAAAATCAAAGGCGAACAGGCGCTTTGCGTCTTGGCATTATCGTCCAGCAGGCTCCCGAGCCCTGGCAAGGGGAACAGTTTTTATATGGATATGCAGTTGATCGGCGATGCCTGCGTGAGCCTGCTGTTTGGCGATGAGATCTCACTCAGCAACAGCCGCAAGGTGCTGAGGGCCTATCATCGACTCAAGGGCAGCACACTGCTGCGTGAACTAAACATTCATGACCTTGTGCCGACCTATCGATCGCTGGCCGTTCACTTTGAACCCGGACAGGATCCCGCGGCAGTGGCGAAGAGCCTGGCAGAGAGCCTGACCCGGGGGGGCGCGCTTGCCGAAGACCGTCCGCGCCAGGCGGCTAAAACCGTCGAAATCCCGGTTGTCTACGATGGTGAAGACTTGGCGCGCGTGGCCGAGCTCAACGGCTTGCAGCCGGAGGAGGTCATCCGGTTGCACGCCGGGGTCCCCTACCCGGTTGCCATGATCGGCTTCAAACCGTATTTCCCCTACCTGATCGGTCTCGACCCCCGCCTCGAAACGCCCCGCCTGGAATCGCCCCGGACCCGCGTCCCGGCAGGATCCGTGGCGATCGGCGGGGCCCAGACCGGGATTTACCCGGAAGAGTCCCCCGGGGGCTGGAACCTGATTGGCCGGATGTCGCCGGAGCGGCTGCGGGTGATCCTCCCCGGCGACACGATTATGTTTGTGCAGTGCGAGGAGCCATGATCATCAATTGCGATATCGGCGAACGGGGGGCTCAACACCCCATCGACCTGGAGCTCATGAACCACATCGGCATGGCCAATATTGCCTGTGGCGGCCATGCCGGCGACGCAGAGAGTATTGCGGTTTTTTCCACCATAGCCAAAGCAAAGGGGCTCCGCATCGCTGCCCATCTGGGCTACCCGGATCGGCCCAACTTCGGTCGCGTCTCGATGGACATTGCGATCAAGGAGCTGCTGACCGCTTTGGACCGGCAGCTGGCTCTCAGCGTCGAGCAGAGCAGGGTCAAGCTGCACGGCGCCCTCTACAACGATTGCAACGTCAACGGCCTGTTGGCCCGGGAGATCGCGGTCTGGCTGCACAGCAGCCATATCAGGGAAGTTGTCACCCCTTTTGATTCAGAGCTTGCTGGCGCCTGCCATGAGCTGGGCCTCGCGGTTTGCGCCGAGGCTTTCGCCGAGCGGCGCTACAGCTGGCTCGCGGAACGGGGGCAACTGGTCCTGGTCAGCCGCAACAAGCACTACGCCTCGATTCACGATCTGGCCGAGGCTTTGGAGCACAGCCGCAAAATTATTGTCGAGCAGCGCATCGATGCCGTCATCGAACATGAGGATGGGACCCTGTCCATCAGCGCGCAGCCGATGTCGGCAAAAACCCTCTGCATTCATTCCGATTCCGAGATCGCCCTGCCCCTGGCCACCGGCCTGGCAGCCCTCCTCCAACAGCATCAGGCGGGCATGCCGTGACCAAGAAACCTGCCTCCGGTTTGAATCGCTTGATGAGCTTTCAAGGCAAGGGGATGTATTGGCTGCGCAGCGCCCCTTGCTTCGGCCGCCAGGATGTCGGGATCTCACCCGGCGGGCCAATGGACCGTTTTGCCCTGCAGAGCGGCAACCTCCTGCTGGGCAGCCCTGCTGACGACGAGGCTCTGGAATTCCTGCTCCCGCCGGTGGTCAACTTCCAACGCCCGGCCTATTTTATTCTGACCGGAGCCCACATGCAGGCCACTCTCCGCGGCGCAAACCAACCCGACGTCGTGGTGGGTCACGCTTGCGTGACTTTCGCCCCGGCCGGTTCGAGCCTGCTCTTCGGCAGGAGAACCAGAGGCCTGCGGGGGTATCTCTGTGCCCGCGCCTGTCTTACCTCCTCACCTGATGACAGGTTTCTGCAACGCCGCCGCGGCGCCTTTGCCGAGGCGTTCAGCTGGTTCGACCCGCTCGGCAAGATTCGCCTGGTCGAAGGCCCGGAGTATTCCTGGTTGCGCCAGCCGGAGGCTTTTACCCGGCAACCCTGGCTGGTGAGCCGCGAGGCGAGCGATATGGGCCTCCGGCTTGAAGGCGGCGCGGAGTTGCAGGCCGAGACGGGCAGCCTGATCTCGGATGCGGTGGCCGATGGAACCGTGCAACTGACTCCGAAAGGGCCGATTATCCTGCTGAAACACCGTCAGACCGTGGGCGGCTACCCGCGGATCTACAATGTGATCAGCGCCGACGTCGATCTTCTGGCGCAATTTGCGCCGGGTCAGAGTCTACGCTTCCGCAAGGTGCACCTGGTTGAGGCGGTTGCCGCGGCCCTGCAGAAGCGTGCCCAACTCGAAGCCCTGTGCCGCCGCTACCAGGACCCGCCCGGCTGAGCTTGATCCGGCCGGCCGGGACAACAAAACCACAGCAGATATTCTTGCGAAAGATGAATTTTTGCATTAATCCGGTATTATTAACAGAATTGAGTCGGGCCCCGGCGCTTTGGCCACAGGGCTCTTCGGCTCAAACCTGATGCACTGTTCGAGGCTGCCGACTGCCGGGAGTCTCCCTTTCAACCACAGTTTACAAGGAGAACGATTATGAGTTTCAGGAAGAGCTTACTGATGATGCTGGCCGCGTCACTGGCCGTAGCCCCGGTCTGTTTCGCCGCGGACCAGGCTGTCAAACTTGACCTTAACGCTGTGTACGGCGCAACCAGTTTTCATACCGAGGGCGCCACCGAGTTCGCCAGGCTGGCCGGCGAGTACTCCGGCGGCAGCGTCGCGATCACCGTTCACCCCGGCGGCAGCCTCGGCTTCAAAGGCCCTGAACTGCTCAAGGTCGTCAAGGACGGCCAGGTTCCCATGTCTGACATCCTGATGGGCGTCGTTGCCGGCAGCGAGGACGTCTTCGGCATCAGTTCGTTGCCGCGCCTGGTGAACTCCTTTGACGCCGCCAGGAGCCTTTACGCAGACAGCAAGCCCCTGTATGAAAAAGCTGCGGCCAAGTGGAAGCAGAAGATGCTCTACGCCGCGCCCTGGCCGCCGAGCGGTCTGGTCACGAAAACCGAGGTGAACGGCAAGGCTGACCTGGCCAACCTGAAAACCCGCACCTACGACAAGAACGGTGCACAATTCCTGCAATCGCTTGGCGGTTCGCCGGTCTCGCTGCCCTGGGGCGAAGTCTATTCGTCGTTGACCACCGGCATCATCGATTCGGTCCTGACCTCGGGCGAGTCTGCCTCCAACGGCAAGTTCTGGGAAGTTCTCAAGTACTTCAAGAACATCAATTACGCCTACCCGCTGAACATGGTGACCATCAACCTCGACTACTGGAACGCCCTGAGTGCAGCGCAACAGGCTGCGGTGCTGAAGGCCGCCGCGGAGACCGAGCAAGCCCAGTGGCAGAAGGCCGAACAGCGGACGGTTGAGTCACTCGCCACCATCAAGGCCAATGGCATGATCATTTCCGATGAAGCGCCGGCACTCACCAAGGACCTCGATGCCGCGGCCAAGGCCCTGGTTGATGAGTTCAGCAAGGGCGCTTCCGCCGAGGTTCAGGCGGTCCTTTCCAAGTACGCTAAATGATCGCAACCTTGTTGAAAGGGATAGATACGTGCTCGAAGCTGGGCGCGTATCTATCCGCTTTATCCATGATCGTCATCGTGGCCCTGATCGTCGTTGAGATCATCTGCCGGTCGCTGTTCGGTATTTCCACCATGGTGTCCGATGAATTCAGCGGCTACCTGATGGTCACGACCGTCATGGCCGGCCTGGGCTATACCCTGGAAACAAATTCACACATCCGCATTACGATCCTGCTGGTAAAGTTCGGCCCGCGCGTGCAACGCGGCATGGACCTCTTGGCGAGCTGCTTTGCCATTGTCCTCACCCTTTTCATCTGCTACCACGCCGTACTGATGGTTTATGACTCCTACAGCTATGACATGCGGGCCGATTCCATATCCGAAACGCTGATCTACCTGCCGCAACTGGTGGTGCCGCTCGGTCTGGCCGGGCTGATTCTTCAGCTGTTCGGCCTTTTGCTGAGGAGATGCCGCGCTTGTTCACCGACCCCCTGACCATCACGCTGCTGCTCTTTGCCGTTCTGCTCTTGCTGCTGCTCGCAGGGGTGTGGATCGGTTTTACCCTGTTCAGCGTCGGCGTGGCCGGGATGCTCCTCTACCAGACCAACCTGCCGGCAGCGATTTCAATCTGGGACAAAATCGGCGGGCTGATGGCAACCTCGGTCTGGAACAGCCTGAACTCCTGGTCCATCACCGCCTTGCCGTTATTCATCCTGATGGGCGAGATCCTCTTCCGCACCTCAATCTCCACCCGCCTGCTGAACGGCCTGGTCCCCTGGCTCTCGCGCATTCCCGGCCGACTGCTGCATGTCAATATCGTCGCCTGTTCGCTGTTTGCTGCAGTGTCAGGCTCCAGTGCGGCGACCACGGCGACAGTAGGCAAGATCACCCTGGACGAACTATCCCGGCGCGGCTACAACCGCAGTCTTGCGATCGGCTCGCTGGCCGGGGCCGGGACCCTCGGTTTCCTGATCCCGCCCAGCTTGATCATGATCATCTACGGGGTGCTCTCTGACACGTCGATCGGCAAGCTCTTTGCCAGCGGCATCCTCCCGGGCTTGCTCCTGGCCACGCTGTACTCGACATACATCATCGTCCGCGCCAAAATTGAGCCGGGGATCGTTCCCGACAGTGACGAGACCTATACCCTGCCGCAGAAACTGGCGGCTCTCAAGGAACTGGTGCCGGTGGTGCTGTTGGTGGTGGCGGTGCTTGGCGGGATCTACCTCGGCGTGACCACGCCGACCGAGGCCGCAGCCATCGGTGTGATTGGCGCCCTGGTGCTGGCCGCCGGGTATCGCAATCTGTCGTGGGAGAACTTTCGCGAGGCTTTGCTCAACGCCGTGCGCACCACCTGCATGATCTGCTTCATCATTGCCGGGGCCGCGTTCCTCTCACAGGTGGTCGCTTTTGTCGGCGTGGCCCGCGGCCTCAGCGAGTACATCGTCAGTATGCAGGTTTCACCTTATGTCCTGCTGATGGTTCTCGGCGTCATGTACCTGGTCCTGGGGATGATCCTCGACGGCATCTCGATCGTTGTCATGACCTTGCCGATCGTCCTGCCGATCGTCCTGGCGGCCGGGTTTGACCCGATCTGGTTCGGCGTTTACCTGGTGATTATGGTGGAGCTGTCGCAGATTACCCCGCCGGTGGGCTTCAGCCTGTTTGTCATCCAGGGCATTTCCCAGGAACCGGTGAGTGAGATCATTAAAGCCACCGTTCCTTTTTTCCTCCTGATGATTCTGGCCGTGGCCATGATTGCGGTCTGGCCGGATATCGTCATGTACCTGCCGGACCAGATGTCCAAGTAGTTACCGTCCCAGACAGGTCACACAACCTCTTCTTTGAGCACCGGCGATTTGAAATCGGTTGCCTGCACGTTCTTGACCAGGAAGACGATCAGCAGGCTGCTGGCCAGCTTGACCAGCGTCTGCCCCCACATCGCATCCCAGACCGGGCCGAACGCCAGGTAGACGAAGATCACCGAATCGAGCGGCGTACCGACGATATTGCTGAAGATGGCGCGGCCGCGAAACGAGAGCGGCGTGGCCGTGAACACCGCCCAGTCCAGCCCTTCGGCGACCACGAAGGCGCCGAGGCTGGCCAGGGCCAAAGTCGGCGAGAAGAGCGCGGAGATCCCGGCGGCGGCCAGCATCCAGACCCAGCACCCCCACTTGCCGTAGCGTCTCTGCACCAGGTCCCTGGCCGTAAAGGTGAACCCCACCACCGCAGCCCCGGCGGGAAAAGTCAGCCCTGCCACGGCAATGATGCCAAAGTTCATGACCAGCAGGTTGGCAATGACGATTGACCCCAGGTAAAAAAGTGCTTCCAACATGTATGCCTCTCAAGCGATCGGTTGATTTGTATTAATTCAGACAACAATGGTCATAATAGTCCGGGCAGCACTCCCGGTGCAAGTCGGGGCACAAGATAGCCCTGGCAGACAGCCCGGCGGTTTCATGTTAAAGTGGCCAGGTGGAGAGACGTTGCCAATGAACTTTGACGCCCTGCGCGGCTACCTGCTGCAAAAACCCGGTGCCAGCGAGGATTTCCCCTTCGACACGGTGACCCTGGTGATCAAGGTCGGCGGCAAGATGTTCGCCCTGACCGATATCACCGAAGAGCCTTTGCGCGTCAACCTCAAGTGCGAGCCGCTCAAGGCCGAGTTCCTGCGCCAACATTACCCGGCGGTGCTCCCCGGTTACCATATGAACAAGCGCCACTGGAACACCGTCGTGCTCGATGGTTCGATCGCCGATGCTGAACTCCGGTCGATGATCGATGAATCCTACGACCTCGTGGTCAAAGGGCTGACCAAATCCCGGCGACCGGGCTAAACAAAGCCTTAAGGAGTCACAGCATGCATGCCGAACCGAATATCGCCCTGGACTGCCCCTCTTGCCGCGAGACGATCTACGCGGCGCTGTCCTGGTTCAAGCAAACCTATTCAAGCTGCCCGCATTGCGGACAAGGGCTGGCGGCCAGCCAGTTCGCCGCAATCATTGCCGACCTAGAACAGGCGATGGACGAGAGCATCGAAGAGCTGCTGCATGGGCCAACGGGCGGTGGCTGCTGCGGCAGCAAGGCTGCCGGTGGCGGTGGCTGTTGCGGGCACAAGTCTGACCCCGGCGCGGTCTGACCTGTGCAGGGACTTGACAGCCTCTCGCCTCTGGCCTGGCCGAGGCGGAGGCTGCCGACAACGTTCGGCTTAGATGTTTATGGAGGGCAACAGGTGGTTCATCTGTTGCCCTTTTTATTGGACTTTGGAATTTAAAGACAAAAGCAGGACCGGCGGGTCGCGTCCCGCCAGACACCATACTTTTGTCCGGCAACAAAAGTATGCAAAAATGCCTTTCTCCTTGCGGAGGGCATCTCCTTTGCCGAATCTCTGTGACTTCAAGAACCTACTGTGATGGGATCCGGCCCTGTGTCAAAGGGCCTGGCCTTTCTGTGTGATTTACAAGGGAAAAGCCAAAAAAACATCTAACGAAGCAATTCTCCACAAAAGGAGAGGCTCTCAAGAGCCTCGTCACCCGCGGGGGAAAGCTGGTCTCCTGATTGATCAGAACCCTCCGGATTGAGGTTGCCATCGTTACGCGCCAGACATGCCCAGCGCAGCGCAGGCCCTTTTCTGCTTACTCTTTTGGGCCAGCAAAAGAGTAAGGCGCAG